>JAHJHR010000011.1 GCA_018823745.1 Alphaproteobacteria bacterium | reverse complement strand
GGCGCTGGCGACGCTCTACGGCTCGCCGCTTGGAGAACATCTCGTCTTCAAGGGTGGCACGTCGCTCTCAAAGGCCTATCAGGTCATCCGGCGCTTCTCCGAGGATGTCGATCTGACTTACGACATCCGGGCGCTCGCCCGCGACCTCGTTGGAGATAATGGCGAGGCGCTACCCAGGACGCGAAGCGAGGAAAAGCGCTGGACCAGCGCGGTGCGCGAGCGCCTGCCGAAATGGGTTACCGGAACCGTTCAGCCGGTCATCGCCGAAGCCCTGGCGAGCGGCCCCGTGTCTGCGGCGATCCGGGTCGATGGTGAGAAGCTCTTCATCGACTACGAGGCGACGACAGCGGGCTCGGGCTATGTCGCCCCAAGCGTTATGCTCGAATTCGGCGCGCGTTCCACAGGCGAGCCGGCGAGTCCACGCGATGTTACCTGCGATGCGGCCGGACTGGTGGATGGAGTGACGTTTCCAACCGCGCGGCCGCGAGTCATGCATGCGGAGCGGACCTTCTGGGAAAAGGCTACTGCGATCCACGTCTTCTGCTTGCAGGAACGACTCCGCGGGGATCGCTTCGCGCGGCACTGGCATGACGTCGTGCGGCTCGATGAAGCCGGCTTTGCGACCGCTGCTTTCGCGGATCGCGAACTCGCCAATGCTGTGGCGCGCCACAAGACAATGTTCTTCGTCGAAAAGGCCGCGGACCGCTCTCAGATTGACTACGCTGCAGCCGTAAATGGCGGCTTGCAGCTCGTCCCAGCCGGCGACGGCGCGAAAGCTCTGGCAGAAGACTATGGGCGGATGGTGGATGACGGACTCCTCCTCGAGGAAGCCGAACCGTTCGATGCGCTCATGGAGCGTTGTGGGGACATCGCCGCGCGAGCCAATAGCGCGGCAGTATAACAAAAAGCGAGCTGGGGGGCGGCGATGTACATTTCCGAAATCTATGCGAGTGGCTTCAGGTGCTTCGACCCGACCGCCCCGTTGCAGCTAAAGCTCTCGTCCGGCCTCAACATTCTCGTCGGGCCGAACGATGCCGGAAAGAGTGCCATTATCGACGCTACTCGCTACGTACTGTGGACGCGTGGCGACGACTATATCCGCCCGGACGAGCACGATTTCCATGTCGACGCCTATGGTGCACGGGGTTGCGACTTCATCGTTCGCTGCACCTTCGACGATCTCAGCGCGGATGAAGAGGCTCGGTTCCTCGAATGGTGCACCAACGAAAGGGGAAAGCTCCGCCTCCACGTCTGTATGCGGGGCGCTCGGCGCATTTCTCCAGGCGGTGGCAGCATCATCTCCAGCCAGCACCGCGCTGGCGCCGAGGGCGATGGCCTGCCGCTCGACGGGGAACTGCGCGAGTATCTAAAGGCCACCTATCTCAAACCTCTGCGAGACGCCGAGCGCGAGATGCGGGCAGGACGCCGGTCGCGCCTCTCGCGAATCCTCGGCGCGATGCCCACGATGGGGCCGCAAAGCAAACCCGCCGCGCAGGGCGGCGATGCAACGCTCCATGACACGCTCACGGCGGCTGATGTGGCCGTCCGAAACAACGTCGCGGTTGGCGGCGTCGCCAGCAGTGTCAATACGGATTTCCTCGACAAGCTTTCATTCGTGGACGATCGCCTCGTCGCGACGCTGGACCTCGGCGCTGGCGGTTCGTTCGATCAGATTCTTGAGCGGTTCGAACTCTACCTGAATGCCAAGGCGGGCACCGAGCGCATCCAGCGCGGCCTGGGCTACAACAACCTGCTATTCATGGCGGCCGAGCTGTTGTTGCTCCAGTCCCATCCCGATCAGGTGCCATTTCTGCTGATCGAGGAGCCCGAGGCGCATCTACATCCGCAACACCAGACGCTCTTCATGGAAGTGCTTGCGGCCCGTGCTGCCAAGCCGGACCCCGACAAGGGCGAGACCCATCAGCAGGTCCAGGTGCTACTCACCACCCATAGTCCTCAGCTCGCGGCCGGCGCCGAGCTTGAGACCATGACAATGATCGTCGGCCACCGCGCCTTTCCGCTGGGCGCGACCCATACCCGGCTCGAAGTGGACGATTATGAGTTCCTTCGTCGGTTCCTCGACGCGACGAAGGCCAACCTGTTCTTCGCCCGCGCGCTGATTGTCGTCGAGGGCGACGGTGAGCATCTGTTGCTGCCGGCAATCGCCGAGAAGCTCAACCGTCCGCTCAGCCGTCACGGCGTGTCGATCGTCAATGTCGGCCACCGTGGTCTGTTTCGTTACAGCCGGATTCTGCAGCGTAAGGCCGGGAACGCTATCCCGGTGCCCGTGGCGCTGATCCCCGACAGGGACATCCCGCCGCCCGAAGCGAAAGACCTTGTCGGCGACCGCAAGACCGAGAACGAGTTGACCCAGGACGACATCGCAGCGCGGCTGAAGACGCTGCGGCGCGACGCCGGAGACCCTGTCGACGCTTTCATCGCTGATAGCTGGACTCTTGAGTTCGATCTCGCGCTCCGGCCCGAGCTTGCCGAGAGCGTTCACCAGGCAGTCCAACTCGCAAAGACCAGCAGTCGTAAGCCCGAGCGGCTTGCGAAGATTGTGGAGAAGGCCAGCGAGACCTACGCGGATTGGAAAGAGGCGAGACTCTCTGCGACCGAGATTGCCGTCAAGATCTACCAGCCCGTCCATGACAAGGAGGCCTCCAAAGCCGAAGTCGCCGAGCAACTCGCCGCAATACTGCGCAAGCGCAGCGATACGCCGGAGCAGATGCGTGATCGACTCCCGCCCTATCTGGTGCGCGCGATCGACTACGTGACCGGTGGCTATGTCCCCGGGGCACCGGCGATCGCTGCCGATCCGGAAGACGAAGAGGCTGGCGTCGCTGGAATGGACGGCGCCGCGGCGGCGGGGGCTTAGCGCAATGTTCGAGATCCTGCCGCTCACGCCTGAACTGCTTGCTGAACTTGGTGACGAGCTGGGCGGCTGCGATTTCACCGATCCTAGCCAGATCGACTTCTTGGCCAAGGCCGCTCCCTGTGACGTGCAGGCCGCGCCCGGCAACGGCAAGACGACACTGTTGGCGGCGAAGCTCGCGCTGCTGTCGCGCAATTGGACGACCCGCAGGCGCGGCGTATGCGTCATCTCGCACACCAACGCGGCGCGGACCGAGGTCGAAGATTTGATCGCCAGCCATCCGACTGCGGCGCGGCTGATGGCCTATCCTCATTTCACCGGCACGGTCACGGCATTCATCAACCAGTATCTCGCCTTGCCCTATCTTCGAGGCTTGGGCTGGCACGTGCGCCAGATTGACGACGATGCTTTTGCGGCCGAGGCGTTGCGGCGCTATCCGTCGTTCTGGGCACTGAGAAAGCAAGCCGAGAGGGCCAGCGCAACTGTCGCCAAATGGGTTGGTAATCTCACGCTCGATCCAGCCTTCGATGACGTATGGCAAGAACCCGAAAGCCTGATAGTGCAGCGGCGAAAGGGTCAGCACGGTGCTGATACAGATTGCGGCAAGGCGCTATCAAAGCTCAAGGCCGCGATGGTCAGGAGCGGGATATATCGCTATGCCGACATGACTGCGCTCGCGTGGCGTGCGCTCCGCGAAAACCCGGGCCTGGCCGAACGGCTTCGCGATCGGTTTCCGCTCGTCATTCTTGATGAGGCGCAGGACACGCATGGCGACCAGCTCCGGCTGCTGGAACACGTGTTTAAGCAAGGTGGGGCGGCGTTCCAGCGTCTTGGGGACAGCAATCAGACTCTATACGAGGACGATGGAGCTGCACCGACATATTGGACGCCGGGCGCCGACTGCATCCCTCTCGATACTAGCCGCCGGTTCGGCGGGGAGATCGCTAGTTTTGCAAGCCGGCTAACCGCGCGCCAGGCTCAGACCATTGTCGGGCTGGGCCCACGGCCGGCGTCGCGGGTGATGTTCCTGTTCGATGAAGCTTCGATCGGTATGGTTCTCGGAGCCTTCGCCGAAGAAGCACGCGCGCTGTGGGGTGGCGATTGCAGCACGCGCGACGTTTGGGCGGTCGCGTCGCGCCACAATCTGGCCGGCAAGAAAGGGGCATGGCGGCCTAAAAGTCTCGTCGATTATCATCCCGCATATCGCAGTGAGGGCGGGTCTCGATCAAAAGCGAATCTCTTTTGCCCGCAGCTTCAGAAGGCTGCCGTGCACTATGCCGCGGCGCGACCGCCCGCAGAGGTCAGTGAGATGCTCGCCGCGGGGGTGTCGGGACTGGCGCAGGCCCATGGTTGGAAAGCGGCGAATGATCGTCCGATCACCGCGCACAATGTCTGGGCGGCGCTGGCGCATCGCGACCTCGGGTTGCCACGCACTGTACGTCGATTGTTGCGGGACCATGTGCTTGCCGGCGCTGCAGTGTGGGAAGAGGCGGCATGGTTGGCATTTATGGAAGCGTTGCTACCACTGTTCAGTCCGGCTCCTCAGGGCTCCGAGGGCGAGATCGCGGACTTTTGCAGCTTTGTCGCCGAACAGAAGGCCGATCTTGCCGACCCCGAGCGCCGCTCCACGAAGCAGGTTCAATTCGACGATCTCACGTTGCGGCTGGGGTCGATCCACTCGGTCAAGGGTAAGAGCGTTGATGGCATTCTCGTCCTTGAGAGCGAGATTTGGAAAGGCAATAGCGCGGACGAGCAGTGCATCGATCTGGCTGCGGTGCTTCCACGCGCGTTCGGCGTTACCGACGAGCTCTTTACGGGGGTAAGGCTCACCGCCGCGACTAACGTCTTCGTCGGCGTGACCAGGCCGCGCGAGCTGTTGGGGCTCGCGTTGCGCAAATCCGAAGCGATGATCCTGATAGGCCCCGCCACGGACCAAGGCTGGAAACTTGTGGACCTGGTCGCGCAGGCCGCGGAGCCGAAGGAATGAGCGGGCGCGTAACGACTGCCGGACTGGGGACGTCGACCAAGCTGATTGGTTTGACCAAGCATACGAAGCACGGCCACGTGCCAAGCCCGGTCTCGCCGCATTTCGTGGCGCCGCCGGCGCAGCCGGTCCTGTCTTTCAATTCGATTGCCTTGGCCGCCGCCATCGCGAGGACGTCGACAACTTGGGATGATGCGCCCGTCGTCCTACTCGACGGATTGCAGAAAAGCGCTCTGATCGAACTGGAAACTTTGCTCCAGGATGGATCGGCCTTTGCGCTCGAATCTCATTTCAAATTCCTCGCGGATACTGCTGGATCGCAGTTTGCGGCCAAAGTCGGTGCCGGGATTGCCCACCTGTACATGGACGCTCTCGGCTACGCATGGCGGGCCAACGCGGCGTGCCTCTCGTCGTCGCTCGATCCCCATGCAGATTTCATCTACGAAGGTGGCAACGCGTCCGGCCACGGTGTCGTGCTCGCAGAGGCGCACGGTTCGCTCGCTAAAGATGCGAGCGCTGCCAAGATAGCGAACGCGGCGAAGAGAAAGTACGTCAAGCAGGTAAAGCCCTTCGTCGCGAAACCATCGCCATTCGGAGAGGTCCACGGCTATTCGATTGCATTCGGCGCGAAGCCAACGGTAGCCGGAAGCTTCTTGGCCGTATCGGAGACGCGGATCTCGAAGCCACGAAAGCGAGCTCCGCCGCCAGGCACCATGCAGAGAGGCGCAGTTCCAGAAAGCACGCCTGCGCCGATGGCGCTCGCGACCCACCGCTCGAACTTTCTGTTGATGGGTGCGCCGGGGGTAACGAATTGGATCGACTGGATCCGCTTGCCAGACTCCCGAGCTCCTGAGCGACATGACGTCCCGTTTCTTCGATTCGGCTATGCAGGGAGAACTTATTTGGCGGTGCCTCCGTGGCTTTTGCGGCCGGGCGGCCCTCCATGGTGGATCGACGATTCCTTCGATCATCCAGAGTGGTGGCGACTTGCAGGGCGCGCACGTTTGTCGCCATCGCGCCACCCTGGCTTTGACTTCGGCTGGTTCGCGATCGAGGAGAAAGCTGGAAGCGAATTCTTGAACGTGCTGAGCAATACGATCCGCAGCCGAGCGGCGGGGCTGCCGGCAACGATGAGGCTTCCAACCTTCGAACCAACAGGCTTTTCACTTTCCGCGGAAGATAGCATTGCTCGGGCCGACGTAGATGAGCCTTACCAGTATGCGCTTTTCCGCGACGGCTTGGCCCTTCTGGGTGAGCCCTTCCGAGGGCGGCCGCGTGATGTGGTTGTCTGGTCGCCAGATGAGGGGATGGCGCTCGGATCATGCGGATCGGGTCGCGTCGCGCAGCGGATGGCGCGGCAAAGGGAAGGCAACTCCTGGGATTTTGAACTTAGGTGGGAACGACTGAAACGAAGACGGAGTCAGAACGGCGGCTTACCGCTCGCGGATCGCCAGAACCGGACAGACAGCTTCCGGCCCGGTGCTGACGGCAATGCGGCCTCATATCGACAATTTAAACAGAGTTTGCCTTGCCTCAAACCAGACGTTGTGGTGAGAGCCAACCAAGGTCAGCCTAGAGCCCTCACTCCGGGCATTTATTGAGTCCTGTCAGTTTCCTGAAAGCTGCTGTCTTGAGGCGCGCCTGCAACTGCGCTGCCTTTAGCCCCACCACGCCATCGATGATGGCAGGCCAGCAGAACTTTCCCGGTTTTGTAAAATAATCGCGCCAAAGAGCGGGCGAGGGCAGCATCTCAGCGTGGCCACTCCCGGAAAATGCCTAGCTCCCGTCTCCCGTAAGCTCTCGTACGTCACGCCGCCTACGCGGCTTTGGCATAAGCAGCGCAATGCCTGACAAACTCGTCGGTCTCGCCAGTGTCCAGAACCTCGAACACCACGCCACCACCCAGCCGGTTCAAGGATTTCATGAACATCCTAAAATTGGCTTCGTTCGCAGTAATCCACAGATCCGATTTCATGGCACGCAGAACCGCACCCGCAATATTCTTGCGGCTGGTCATCCATATGCGCTCGACGAAGTTGCTCCTGATGTCGGCCGTCTTCATGATGATGGCTAAGGCGCCGGAAACGTCCTCCGGCATGCAGGTTCTGGCTATCTGATAATTCCACCACAGACGCGAAAGGGCATGATCGTCACGAATGCCAGTCTGCGTGGGTGCAAAGAAGTGATCGATGATCAGGTTCTCGTGCCTTGCCTCTTCACGCCCTGTAATCCAGCGCGCGCGACAATAGTCTATTGCCTCGACATGCGAGAGCCTAGTCCAGACTCTCTCCTCGTTCGCCATGGCGGGCGAAAGGCCCGAAATCGCCTCACCGACGATAATCGAGTTGGGAAGATCGACACTGACGATGTTCTGTGGCGTTGACTGGTCGAGCGTGGCGAGCCTTGTGCCATCGAACTCTATGCCAAGCGGAATATCCCATCCGGGCTCCTCCGCGAGGTCGGCAAAGCCGGTGGTGCGATAGCGATCGAGGTTGACACCCACGTTCTTTCGAAGCTCACCCAGCACACGGTCCGACAGATAGAGCAATGGCTGTGTCATCAGAAGCTCTCCATGAGCGCGATCGTCTTTACGAACGGTCTACGCAGCAATTGCTGGGCAAGATCAAGGGGCGACACATCGGGATCAACAGGGTTCGCGCCCAGATCGTCGCACTTCGCCTTGAATATCCGATACCACTTCCGACCCTCGACGCTCATGCCCCCGGTTTGCAGCCTCGATATTACCTCGACCACAGCGGGCAGATAGACGGTGTTCATAACCACGTCCTTGCCCTGGTTCATATCGCGGATAGAGGAGATGGAGTTGTACGTCTCCTCGCGGGCAAGAATGGTAATCCTGTCCTGATCATGGTCCACCCGGAAGGTGTTGAGGGGTACTTCCTCATTTCTCGCGAGCTCAAAGATGCTGTCGAAGGGCTTGTACTTCTTCTGATCCATTGAGAACCGGAACTCCGGCCCCAGCGCGATGATCGCCCCCTTGCCGATTGTGGATGCGGCTCCGAACTCAACGTTGATCAGAGGGCTTGTGTATCCTTCAACCTTACTCAGAGTGTAGACGACAGGCCGGATGGTGACCGCACCGAACAGCTTGCTTGCATCAAAAAACTTCTCGCTGCGGCCCAGTGAGGCTGCCTGCAAATGATTGAAGTAGGTTCGCCTGCAAACGACGAAATAGCCTGGCGCTGCTGCCTGGGTCTGGATCAGGTCCACAAGCTCATCGCTGTCGATACGCAGATCAGCAACGAGGCGCAGTTCACCTTCAGGCGTCAGATTTTGTTCAAAGCCACAGACAAACTCTCCGGTCGTGTAATCACCTGAAAGCTCGCTGAGAACCGGGTGCGGATAGCGCATGTAATCATCGAGCTTCATGCTGATTCGACCTCCTCTTCATGCAGGTATACGGCGCTGAGATCAATGGGCCCGCCGTAAGGGATGTCAAACTCGACATCAACGGAAATGCGCTCACCCTTCCCGCATGCCACGACTAGGTCGCCGGCATTGAGCACACCGGTTTGTGAACTGCTGATAACCAGTCGATCAGGTACGCTCAAGCCTGAGGCTTCTACGCTCACGCTGACGTCGCCTTCGACCGGCGATGTAAAAATCAGCCTGCGCAGCTTGAGGTTCGCGGGCTCGGGCAGGAGGTTGCGTTCATTTTGCAGGTCGATGGGCTCTGAGGACCTGCGTTTACGGATCAGCGGCCCGGGCGGCCGGACCAGATCAGGATTCGGATCAGGCTCGATATCTGTAAGGGGCTCAATTACGGGCACGTCATCGTCCTCGCCGTGCGGCGTTGTCACTCTCCGCTTCGGCTTTCGCGGCGCGACGTTTAACGGCGTCGGGCGAAGGGACTTGGGATTGGTCTCGGTGCCAAGGTCATCCTCGGTCTGCGTCTCCTCTGACGCAAAATAGTCATTTAGCTCCTCAAGCTCCATCGATGCACCCGGCTCGGACTTTGCCATCTCACGGATATACCGGCGAATTCGGTCGGCAAGCTTTTCAAAGAGCCTCTGCCCCTGCTCGCGAAGGACAGGATCAGTAATCCGCTCGGCGGAGAGATCATCATGGCTCGGGTTTTCAAGCCGCTTGAACCACTCGCCTTCACTTGTGCCCGCCGGTTCAATGACGAGAGCAAAATCGCGATGCAGCGGGAAGCGCTTGAAAGGCTCACCGAAGTTCTTGAAGTTGCCGGTGATGTACATGCCATTGCGGATAATGCCGATCGTGTAACCAAGCTTCTCGCGCAGGACCATGCGCAGATTGACGGCGCCAAGCCCGGTAACTTCGATGGTTTTGAGAATCGCCTGCTGATCCACGAGACACGCATACAGCCGGCTCGCTACATCGAAAGCATCCCGCGCCTTGAGTTGGTCGACTGCTTCGTTCACGGCAAGGTCATTGAATAGTGCTTCAATCGTATTTCTGTTGATCTTGATTGCGCCACTATCAATTTGGAACTCCATTTCCTGCCGCTGGATCGCGGCGAAGAAATTGATGAGCAGCGCCGCGGCCATTTCGTAGCGCCAGTCGATGCGGTTTTCCCGTACGCAGACGGAGAAGATCGACGTTCCCTGCTTCTCTCGAAGCAGCCACCCAGGAATGTCCTTCGGATTGTCGAGAGGCTGAAAACCCTGCTTCTTGCCCCAATAACCCTTGCGGCGGCGCTCCTGACCGTCAGCCCCCGTATGTGAGATCAGCAGGGCCTTTCCCATGCACAGAACATGGCTTCCTTCATCGTCGGAATAAAGCGTCGAGTAGAACGCCGTCTGGATGTCCGAGAGGGCGGAGGCGGCGCTCTTTCCAATGCCAAATGACCCACCCGAGTTGATGTCAGGCTTGATGCTGACGCCATCGGCCTTCGCGAGCGTATGAAACGGTTGGCCCTTAACGCAGGGGCCCGGAACACCTTTGGTGTTGAAGTCCGCAACCCGCATGATGCGAATTTCTGGCGCGTCAAGAACTTTTGAGGCCTGCCGGAAGAAGCCAATATCCTTCTCATTGCCAAGCTTTTCGGCCTCGACTAGGCAGCGTGCAACAGCATCTCTGAAGCTCTTGATGGAAGGAAACTCATCCGAGGGCACGCTGATCTGATCAAACGTCATCAGAACCGGCGCTTGGTCGTCGAGCCGCGCATCACGACTATTCTGGCTCGCCTCGCGCGCTACTGCTGCAAATGGCTTGTCACGGAATGTCTCGATGCCGGCGTCACCGAGCCCTTCAGCATCACCACCATCATTTAGCAAAAACTCAAGTCCAATCGAATCACTATTACTCATAAACGAAAATCTCCCCCACCACTGTCGCCATCCTTGTTAAACCTGCCCTTTGCGGAATCCAGTGCCTTCTGCAATGCGCTGAAGACCTTCTTCACGTCGCCTTCGGTGAACTCGTAGGCACTGCGGTTCGAAAGGTTCCCGACCAGCTGCATGTCCTTGATGGCCTTGTTCACACGGGCCTCTGCAAGCTCTACAAATTTCTGGCGTTTGTTGCGCATATGTTTCTTCTCCATTGTTAATATATGCGGGTTTTATGCCGATTATGTCAACACATTTTCAAAATGTATGAAAAATGTATCGGATAACGTACGCCACTGTGAGGCTTTACAAGGGGCTTGTCGCCCTCAACGCACCCTCGCAAAGCCGCCTTTTCTGGCGGGAGCCCGAAACGTCGCCGCCGGCACGAATAGAGCATTGATTCTATTGGTGATTCTTCTGTGTTCTTTTGTGTTGTTCTTTAAAAGTTCCCATGACATTATGTCATAAATATTCCCGGAGATTCATCTTGGAGCCATCCATGCAAACATTCTCACAGCTCAGACAAAAGGCAGGGCTGACAGTGCAAGAAACCGCGCAGCGCGTGGGCTTTAATGAACGGACGGTCTACCGCTGGGAGCGCGGCGAGACCGCCCCGCGCAAACCCGTCATTGAACTCATGCAGTTTCTGGCATCCGAGCGCGTCTCCAGTAGCCAGAGTGCACCCTTCATCTTTATCGACCTCTTCGCCGGTATCGGCGGCATGCGCCGGGGCTTCGAAAGCGTCGGCGGCAAGTGCGTCTTCACATCAGAGTGGGACCGCTTCAGCCAGGAAACCTACCGGGCGAACTACCCGATGGGTCACGAGCTCGCCGGTGACATCACGAAAATTCCCGAGGAAGCTATACCGGCGCACGACGTGCTGCTCGCAGGCTTTCCTTGCCAACCCTTCTCTCTCGCGGGCGTCTCGAAGAAGAATTCACTGGGACGGCCTCACGGCTTCCAGTGCGATGTGCAGGGAACACTGTTCTTCGATGTGGCGCGCATCATCCGCCATCACCGGCCCAAAGCCTTCCTTCTGGAGAACGTCAAGAATCTCAGGAGCCATGACAAGGGCCGGACCTTCGATATCATCATGACGACGCTGAAAGAGGATCTGGGCTACAACGTCCAGACGCGCGTTATCGACGCGAGCGCCTTCGTTCCCCAGCATCGCGAGCGCATCTTCATCGTCGGCTTCCGCGAGGATAACGACTTTGACCTGAGCACTCTCGCTCTGCCGGACGCGCTCGGCGCCCCCACACTTGCGAGCATCCTGCATCCTGAAGACGGTAGTGAAGAGCCTGATGAGCGCTTCATCGGCGGCACGACGGGCAAGGTACTGGATCGCTACACGCTTTCCGATCATCTCTGGGGCTACCTTCAGGCCTACGCCGAAAAGCACCGCCTCGCAGGCAACGGCTTCGGCTTCGGCCTCTTCGGACCAAAGGATGTTGCCCGCACACTCTCGGCCCGTTACCACAAGGATGGCTCGGAGATTCTGATCAACCAGAAGCAAAAGAACCCGCGCCGCCTCACTCCGCGCGAATGCGCGCGCCTCATGGGCTTTGAAAAACCCGGGCAGCAGGAATTTAGAATCCCGGTCTCGGATACGCAGGCCTATCGCCAGTTTGGCAACGCGGTGGTCGTGCCCGTCGTCGAGGCGGTTGCTAAACACATGGCCCCTTTCATAAATGAAGAGATGCAGGAAAGCCCTGCCGTACGTAGAAAGGCCAAAGCGGTTGCCTGATGTCGTCGACCAGCAGACCCGCAGCCGGATGATGGCCGGTATCAGGGGCAAGGACACGAAGCCTGAGCTGGCAATCCGGCGCGGGCTGCATGCTAGAGGATTTCGCTTTCGCCTGCACGTGGGCAACGTCCCCGGCAAACCTGATCTTGTGCTCCCGCGCTTTCGCGCGGCGATCTTTGTGAACGGGTGCTTCTGGCATCATCACGATTGCCACCTCTTCAAGATACCATCGACGCGCACGGAGTTCTGGTCACAAAAGATAGCGCGCAATGTCGAGCGCGACGCGATCGTGCGCGAACAGCTCACAAGGCAAAGCTGGCGCTTCCTTGTCGTCTGGGAGTGCGCACTTAAGGGCAGGACACGCTTGGCCCTCGATGACGTCATTGGCCGGATCGCACAGTGGCTTTGCAGCGCCGAACCCTTCCTGGAAATCGAAGGCGCGCGATGAGCGGCCAGCCAGAATTCGCCTTCGAACAATCAGGCGCTGACGCCGATCTCCTTACGCGTCTTTTCGTCAAGGCCGATCAGGTCCTGATCAAGAAACTCTCGAACAACGATCGCCTTTGGGCACGGCAAAAGGAGGACAGTGAAGGTCGGCCCGTACCGGGAAAGCGCATGAACAATCAGGCGGGCGTCTACATTCCGCATGAGCCGCGCGACGGCGGCTTCTTCCTGCCCCTTGAGCTGAAGGATCGTACCGACGGTAAGACCGACGAGATATGGGAGAGGTTCTTTGAGACGATCTGGCCTCAGGTCTCGGAGACACGCAAGTCACGGCTTGTGAACTACCGAAGCAAGAGTCAGGAAACGCACGTAACCGGCATCCCGCGCGAAGCGTTTATCGATCTCTCGCCAGCCTCTTACCTCGTGATGGGCCGCGTCACCCGAAATGGCGAGCACACCTTTGAGTGCATGACCATCGACTCGGTCAGCGACGATGCCGGACTGCTCGCCGAGCTTTTCGATCTCGGCGCAGACTTCCTAATCGGCATCTTTGAACCCGCCGAGCGAAAGGCTCTCGAGCGCGACAAGGTGCTGGATTTCGCAGAGCAGGTCATAGCGGCCTGGCTCGCCGGCACGATTGGGCAATTCGCGTCCTGTAATGCCACCATGCCAGTGACGGCCGAGCTTGCCCGCATGGCGCAGTCGGCCTTCCTCAAGAAGCGCGGCCTTGAATCCATCAACCCCTTCACCCTTGAAGCCCCCGGCGACGCGCTGCGTGAGATCAGCCGCTCGATCGAATGGGACCTCTTCCGGGAATTCCAGAGGCGCGAACGCTCGGTCGAACTCGTGCGCATCGTGCTCGGCAACTCCGCGCGCACCATCACGGCATCGGAAGTCATCCGCCGCCTGATCGATGAGTACCAGACTATTGATGCGCTTTTGCTCTCAGCCAGCCAGCAGCGAAAATCGCGCGCGGGCTACTCCTATGAACACCATATCGAGGCGATGCTCGCAGGCGGGGGCATCCCGTTCGAAAAGCAGGTCATCATCGAGGCAAAGAAACGCCCCGACTTCATTCTCCCATCACTCGCCTTCATCGACAGCGGCAAGGAGACGGCCGCTACGGGCCTGATTCTCAGCGCCAAGACAACCTTGCGCGAACGCTGGAAACAGGTCGAGCGCGAGAAAGGCTCGCGCCGACTGTTCCTCACAACTGTCGATGAGAACATCGCAGGCAATGCCATCGACGACATGGCCTCCTTTGGCGTGCACCTCGTCATCCCCGAAAGCCTGACGAAGTCGAAGGAAGCTGAATATGAAGGGCGCGCCAACGTTGTGAGCTTCGGGCAATTTTGTAATGAGATTGTCCACCCTCACATGGTGGGATGGCGTCGAATATAAGCATTGCGATGCCTTCACTACTCTATGAAAGAGCGGGGTCGAGTTCACGACGACTGCTTTCCCCGAACGCTCTCTAAGACCGGACCGCCCAAAGACGGACTATTCTCCAGCCAATTGCGCGCAACCCCGGAAAAGTCCGCGTTCGCTACACGGGGCTAGAAGCTACCTGACCGCAGACGGCCAGACGCTGTGGGCAACGCGCTCCATGTCTGCCGTCCCAATCGCTTCGGAGATTTCCTGACACCGGTCGCTCCGCTTGGTCAGCTAGGAAGGCAAGAGCGGGGTGGCTTAAGCGTTTCGGCGGGCTGCGACGATAACCAGGCCGCAGGATATGACTCCGAATAAGCCGAATCTGCTCTAGCGCAGAAACCCAACCTCAAATACTCGCTTTTCGCGGTCGCCTTAGCATTCCCCCAGCCGAAGGCGAAAGCAAAAATCTGGGCGTTAGGAAAGGCTCTGGACCCTTTGTTTTTCCTATGTTTTCGCCCAAGGAGCGAGGCAAACGCCGGGCCTCTGAGCCGGCCAATCTTGATATGGCCACTCAATTCGAAAGACGTCAGGCCCCAATCCTAGAAGCAAGCCGCTTACACCATCCGGCTTTGAACCGAGAGTGTTCAGGTAGACAGGCTCGAGTAGATTACTCTCGTGCTCTTTGATTGGCACCCGAAGGCCGGTTTCTGTCACACCGTTTTCCATGGGATCGCGCCAGCGGAACGTCCCGAGCCATTCATTGAGGCGAGAGACGAGATCGCTTCCCTGGCCGGGCTTCAGAATGATCTTGGTCTGCATTAGATTGATGAGTGTATCGCCATCCTCGCGCCCGTAGATTGAGTAGACTTGGCTGATTGATTGTGCGGTCAGAACCAGCGTTGCCCCTTTCGATCTATGGGTTTCCGGCACGCGCAGAAGGTCTGGCATGTGACCGAGTTGCGGAAATTCGTCTAGGATGAACCAGATGCGTCGGTTCGGGTCATCAGGGAAAGACGAGCTGCCACTGATCCGAACGAGGCGTTGGATAACCTGCCGCATCCAGGCCGCGCTGATGGTTGGAAAGTCGGTGTTGTTCTGCAGAATCAGTGTTTGGGCGGCTGGACCCTTGCCATGGAGCCAAGACCGCAGTGAGACGCGCGCCGATTTCGGGACGGTACCCCAAGAGAGTGCCAGCGGGCGCAGGAGCGGGATCGCGGCGGCTTGCAGGTTGGTGATGTAGCCGATTGCAGTGCGTGTAAACTGCCCCTTTTCGTCGACACTCAGAAAGGCAAGTACATCGGGGCGCACCTTTGCAACGATTGACCGCAGACGGTCCGGGCGAGACTGGAGTGCATTCAGCAGCTCTGCAAATCCCCAGTTCGTGCCGTGCTGGCGCTGTAGTGCGATTACAACGGCCTCAATGATCTGGCGAGCCCCTTGTGGCCAGACCGTTTCCGCCCCTTCTGCTGGGATAAGCGTTGCGGCAAATTCCTGTGCTGCAATCTCGCCGGCCACATCGGCTCCAATGTCCCATGCGCGCGAGCGGCGGTCATGGGGAGCGAAAAGGATAACGTCTGACGCCGGCCATGTCGCAGTGAGGTCGCCTTTTTGATCCAACAGGATGATCTTCGTTTTCTTTCGGCCGATCAACTGGCGCAGCATGAATTTCAGGGCTGTGGTCTTCCCGCTTCCCTGCCCGCCGATGAAGGCGAAGCTTATTCGAGCAGAGGCCAATCCGTCACAGGATTTGATCCTTGAAAAGGTCGCAGAGCTGGACCCGATTGAGGTGTTTTCTGACCTGTTGCTCACCCAGTCGTTCGTGACCGAAGGCGAAATTCACCGGGCTTTTCTGAGCAAGGGCGTTGCGACTCCCGCCTCGTTGGTCGAAGCGATCGCTTCGCATGACGATACCCTTCGGCTCTATGACTCTGTGACGCAGGAGGAAGTGGGTTGGACCCTTTGTTCCATCCGCGCGCAGGAGAAAGCCATCGTGGCGCGTGCAGACGCTTTGGAATCCTCTCGTAAACATGAAATCGGCATCCGGTTTATCCGTGTCGTTGCCCGTAACATGACGCTCGATGAAGAACAGACTGATGCTATGCGCCATGTATTGGATGCAGGGTGTTTGAAGATTCTGGAGGGCCGTGCTGGGACCGGCAAGAGCCATACCCTATCTGCGATTCGACAGGTGGCTGAGAAGGATGGGTATGAAGTCATTGGACTGGCGCCAACAAACGCCGTGGCCCAAGATTTGCGCGACAGCGGTTTCGGGCGAGCAACAACCGTGCATTCTCTTCTCTGGTATCGCGATCATGCACCGGAGCATGCGAATGCAAAGGTCGCTTCCAAATCACTGATCGTTGTGGATGAGGCTGCAATGCTCGACACGCAGAGACTCGATGCGCTCACCCAACTCGCCGTTGATACTGGCGCCAAACTCGTTCTTGTCGGTGATGACCGCCAACTGGCCTCCATCGAGCGCGGCGGCATCTTCTCCGTAGTTCGGGAGCGGGTTGGCAGCGCCGCCTTAACCTCTGTTCGCCGTCAACATCAGGAGTGGGCGCGGCAGGCGTCCCGGGGTTTTTCCGAAGGGCAATTCAGCGAGGGGTTGGAGGCTTATGACGCCCACGGCCTGATCCATTGGCGCGATGATCTTGAAGCGGCTCGTGTGGCGCTCCTAGAGCGCTGGGAGGCCGATACTGAGGCGGGTCGAGGGACGCGCTTTGTCTTCGCCTACACGAACGACGAAGTTCGGCAACTCAACGACGCTATGCAGGCCATCGAAATCGCGCGCGGTCGGGTGCGGGATTGCATCACTCTGGAAACCGAGCGCGGAACGCTTTCTGTAGGCGCTGGCGACCGGGTTGCGTTTCGGGGGACGTGGAAACAGAAGGGCATTTACGCTGGATCGTTGGCAACTGTAGAGGTCATCGATGGCGATCGGGTTACGGTTCGGTCCGATAGGGGGCGTATGATCACCTTTGACACCCGAGAATTCACGAATATCGACCTTGGCTACGCGGGCACGATCTATCGCGGACAAGGCAAGACCCTTGATCAGACATACCTTTTACATACCCACCATTGGCGGGATGCCGCCAGCTACGTGGCCATGACCCGTGCACGGGGCCAGACGGAGGTGTTTGTCGGACGGGACCAGGCTTCAGGATTACCTGAGCTAGCGGATCAAATGCGAAGACAGTCAGATCGTGGGGCGACGTTGCAGTATGCAACTCAAGATGAACTCGTCGCTCACCAAAGGCCGCAGCGTGAACATAGTCTGGGTCGCGACGGGCCGGAGAGATAGCTTTTCTCATTTGCGACCGCTCTACGAAACTCTACTGCGCTCGATAGTTATTTCCAGCACATCAAAAGGCGGACCTTGTCCCTACCCGAGAGGAGGTCCAGCCAGGAAACTGAGCGTGTCATGGTCTTCATGCCTCAAAAATTACGCATGCTCAGGCAGCTGAACTTTTTTCCGGTTGGCTGAGTAACTTCTCAAAGTCCACCATCCTGATCGCCTCGATCATCAACCGCAAATCACCCGAGACGGCTTCTTCTGTGTCTTCCTCATAAGTTTTCGTCATTGCGGAGCCACGATTCGCCCAGTTCCAGTCATCCACTGCTTCATGCCCCATGAGTAGTGATCGGACACGGGGATCGATGCCATGTGCCTTGAGCTTCGTTGCAAAACTATGTCGCAGCGCATGATTTTTTGCCCCCGAAGCGCCGATGCCGATGGCATCGAAGTATCGGCTGATCAGCTTGCCGACCGGGGCGGACGGTGAGGCCGCATTGTTTCCCCAGCCCCTCGGGAAAAGCCGTCCATCCGTGCTGGCTTTGCGCTTCTCTTCAACGAAATCGATGAATCCGCGCCGCAGGATTTCCGGGTGAACTGGTACAGGCCGGCGCGAGGTCTCGGTCTTGACGGACCGGCCTTCGCCTTCCTCGATTCGCAGGAACCAGTGATTGTGATCGGCGAGGAAAATGAGGTCTTCTGTCCTGGCCTGGGCGATCTCGCTCAATCGCAGACCATTTAACAACTCAAACAGTGGCAGCCAGAAAAGTTCGTCCTTGATGATCACGCTGCCGGGCTGCGTGCGCCGGCCAGCCGACCGGCAGCCTGCATAGACGGGCGAGGTGAGAAGGGTGCGGATTTCACCTTCACTGATTGCCCGCCTCGCCTTCAGTCGGGCGCGCCGTGCCGGCGGTTTCTTTCCGCCAAGACCCTTCAACGGATTCTCCGCCGCATAATCGTGTGATACGAGCCAGTCCCAGAATGCCGAGAGAGCGGAAAGGTGCCTGTTCAGAGTCTTTCCGCTGACCGGAATGTCGCCTAGCTGCTGACCCTTCTGGATAAGGGCATCACCGCGCAGTCCCTTATAGGCCTTCGCCTGTCCGTAGCCCGCCGGCAATTTCAGAAGCTTCGCCTTGAACCCGACCATCACGGCCCGGCTGTAGTCCAGCGGGGGGAGGTCGCCCAGGAAATCCGCCATCAGCGACAGGCTCTGCCGAGTCTGGATTCGTGTCTTCTCGCTCCAGTTTCCGAAGCGTGAGCGCTCGGTTTCGTATTCCTCGAAGATATCCATCACGCTCCGGCTGGCACTAGCGGCCTGCCGCTTTGCGGTCGCCGGACGTTTTCGCTGACTTGTCACCGACGTCACGCCAGCGGCGCGTGCGGCTCCAGACTGTGAAATCGGAGAGATATGGGGCTGCTCAGCCTCTCGATTCGAGCGGCGCGGGCCTGCCGGCCTTGCGCCGAAATCCACAAGACCCTGCTCGAGCAACGCCTGGGTCGGCAGGATCGTCTCAGACAGTTCCGGTTCTGCCCCGGGCGCGCCCTCCAGCCGTGCCACCATGGTCCTGAAGGCTTCCCGTTCGCCCTGATGAATCAGTTTCTGGACCTGCTTCATGACATAGGCACTGTATGGCGGCTTGTAGCCGCTCAGCCCCAGAAGTTCAGTTGCCTGTTCGGCCGACCACTCGTTCTCCCTAGCGGCCAGGTAGGCGCGATGGGCATCGCGCACACCATCCTTCATGTCCCTGATCAGTTGCTCGACATGGACTGCCTCTGCGGTGGGATCGGCGGTCAGTTCGTTTTCCAGCCAGACGAGCCGTGCGGTCAGATAATCGCGCAGCAGAGCCTGAAGCTCGTTCGGTTTCAGGTATGTTGTTCCCACGCCCATCAGCATCGCATCCGTAATATAAGTCAGCCAGCGCGCCCTGGGGACGGCTTGCCGACGATCCTTGGTGCGCAGGCTTAATTGTACAATGAAATCAGGAAAACGCCGCGCCGGATCGGCGGGCATCCGGCGACGCCACCAATAGGCTGCGCCACGCCGGTGCAGATGCTGGATTTTCCTCATTGTGATACACCTTTGTGCTACAGCAGCATCAAGGCCCGTATCGGACTGAAAATCGTAACATTTTCAGATGATTAGAGGAAAATGGCTGGGGGACCTGGATTCGAACCAGGGTTGACGGAGTCAGAGTCCGTAGTCCTACCGCTAGACGATCCCCCAACCGGGGGGCAGGTGGCCAACACCCCGTAAGGATGCTGCGGCAGACCCCTGCCCGACAAGAGGGCGGTTGTCTATCACAAGAATTCGGGCTTGTTAAGCCCTTCAATTCCGGTTTTGCGCCTGTATGTGAGAGCCGATGGGTGCCGTGTCTGCGGCCTATGGTCCCGTATTGCCGCTTGCCTGCCCACGGGTCTGGACGCTGGCGGGGGGCACTGTGTACGATGGGGCGTGTAAATTCCCGCCTGTTGGAAAATACAGCGGATATTTTTAATTTAGTTTAAAATCCCTAATATTGGCCTGCGCTGTTGTGGCCGATACGGGAGTCACGGATTCGGGAGTGTCATGACCATCACCAAGCCGCAAGGGGATGTACGGACGACGGAGGCGGGGGCCGAGGGCCTCTCTGCGTCGGCGCCGGTCCTGCGCGGTGCGGCACCGGTTCTGGCGGCGCTTGATCTGGGCACCAATAATTGCCGCCTGCTGATCGCCAAGCCGGCCCGGCGCGGCCAGGGCTGCGAGGGCTTCCGGGTAATCGACGCCTTCTCGCGCATTGTCCGTCTGGGCGAGGGCATCTGCCATACCGGCCAGCTTTCCGATGCCGCGATGAGCCGCACGGTCGAGGCGCTGCGCATCTGCGCCGACAAGATGCGCCGGCGCGATGTCACCCTGGCGCGCATCGTGGCGACGGAGGCCTGCCGCCGGGCGAGTAATTGCGCGCCCTTTCTGGAGCGGGTGAAGGAACAGACTGATCTCGACATCGAGATCATCTCGACCGAGGAGGAGGCCTCGCTGGCGGTGGCCGGCTGCGTGCCGCTGCTCGACCGGCGCACGCCCTATGGGCTGGTCTTCGATATTGGCGGCGGCTCGACCGAGGTGTCCTTCTTCCGGCTGGAAGGCGAGCGCGATTACGATCTGCGCAAGATCATCTCGATCCCGCTCGGCGTCGTCACCCTGGCCGAGCAGTTCGGCGGCAAGCATGTCGGGCCGGCGATCTATGAGGCGATGGTGGCCGAGGTCTCGCCGCATCTGGAGAAATTCGAGGCGATCTGCTCGATCGGCAAGCGCATCCAGGCCGGCGAGGTGCAGATGCTTGGCACGTCCGGCACAGTGACAACGCTGGCCGGGATGCATCTGGGGCTGCCGCGCTATGACCGTTCCAAGGTCGATGGCACCTTCCTGGGCTTCGACCAGGTGAACGCCATGACCCGCCGTCTGGTCGATCTGGATTATGCCGGCCGGGCGGCGCAGCCTTGTATCGGCCAGGATCGTGCCGATCTGGTGCTGGCCGGTTGCGCTATTCTGGATGCGATCTGCCGGCGCTGGCCGGTGGGCCGGCTGCGTGTCGGCGACCGTGGGGTGCGCGAGGGCATCCTGTTCGGGCTTCTGGCCCAGCATGAGGCGACGCGCCGCCGTCCGGCGCATGGCTATCACCGCATCGCCCTGCAATAATAGTGGTTTACGGGAGAACAGTATGAGCCGCGGACGAGGATCGTCAGGGCGGGGCGGGGGCGGCAATCGCCCTGTCAGCAGCCGGCCGGTGGGCAACCGTGCCGCCGGCAGCCGCGCCGGGGGCAGTTCGCCCACGGGCAGCACGCCGGGCGGCGCCTCCAAGGGCGCGCGCCAGGTCGCCGTGCGGGTGAAGACGGCGCGCAAGCGCACGCATTCCTCGACGCTGTGGCTGCAGCGCCAGCTGAACGACCCCTATGTGACCGAGGCGCGGCGCCAGGGCTATCGCTCGCGCGCCGCCTTCAAGATTATCCAGCTGGACGAGAAATTCGATTTCTTCCGGGATGCCAAGCGCATCGTCGATCTGGGCGCCGCACCGGGCGGCTGGAGCCAGGTGGCGGCGGATCGCGTGCCGGGGGCGAAGATCGTTGCCCTCGACATCCTGCCCATGGACGAGATTTCCGGCGTCGAGGTGCTGCTGCAGGATTTCCTGGCCGATGAGGCGCCGGAGCGGCTGAAGGCCGCCCTGGGCGGGCCGGCCGATCTGGTCCTGTCCGACATGGCGCCGCCGACCACCGGCCACACCAAGACCGACCATCTGCGCATCATCGCCATGTGCGAGATGGCGCTGCATTTCGCCGAGGAGGTGCTGGCCCCCGGCGGGACCTTCGTATGCAAGGTGTTCCAGGGCGGCACGGAAGGCGAATTGCTGAACCGCATGAAGCATCATTTCACCAGCGTGAAGCACGCCAAGCCGCCGGCCAGCCGGGCCGATTCGGCGGAACTCTATGTCGTCGCCTCCGGCTTCCGGGGGGCTGGCCCAGCGCCGGAATAAGCTGATTTTGGCGGCGGGCCGCATCGCCGTTGCCCGGTTATCACGCGAACGCATGGCTTGCCCCATATCTGGGGCTTCACAGACGTAAAGCGTGGTGTATAGTGCGGCCCCGTTTGCTAGGAGGCGCAATGCAGATCCGCGACGCGCTGACTTTCGATGACGTGCTCCTTGAGCCCGCCGAATCGAAAGTCTTGCCCACCGAGGTCGACACTCGTACGAAGCTGACCCGGACTATCGAACTCGGCATACCGCTTGTTTCGTCCGCGATGGACACCGTGACCGAAGGCCGCCTGGCGATTGCCATGGCACAGGTCGGCGGGCTGGGTGTCGTGCATCGCAATCTGACCATCGAACGTCAGGCCGAAGAAGTGCGCCGGGTGAAGAAATTCGAATCCGGCATGGTCATCAACCCGGTGACCATAGATCCCGACGCCACGCTGGGCGAGGCGCTGGATCTGATGGCCCACCATCACATTTCCGGCATTCCCGTCGTCGAGGAGAGAACCGGCAAGCTGGCCGGCATCCTGACCAACCGCGATGTCCGCTTCGCCCGCAACAAGGCGCAGCCGGTCCGCGAGCTGATGACGAAGGACAATCTGATCACCGTCCGCGAGGGCATCGAGGGTGAGCAGGCCAAGGAATTGCTGCATCGCCACCGCATCGAAAAGCTGCTGGTGGTCGACGACGCCTATCGCTGTATCGGCCTGATCACGGTCAAGGATATGGAGAAGGCGCAGCTTTATCCGACCGCGACCAAGGACGAGAAGGGCCGGCTGCGCGTCGCCGCCGCCGTTGGCACCGGCGAGGAAGCCATCGCCCGTGCCGAGGCACTGTTCGATGCCGAAGTCGATGTGCTGGTGGTCGATACCGCCCATGGCCATTCGCTGAAGGTGCTGGAGACCGTGGCGCGGGTGCGCAAATTCTCCAACTACACCCAGCTGATTGCCGGCAATGTGGCGACCGCCGAAGCCGCAAAGGCGCTGATTGGCGCCGGGGCGGATGCGGTGAAGGTCGGCATCGGCCCGGGGTCGATCTGCACCACGCGCATCGTCGCCGGTGTCGGCATTCCGCAGCTCACCGCGATCCTGGATACCAGTGCGGCCTGCCGCGAGGCCGGCGTGCCGGCCATCGCCGATGGCGGCATCAAATATTCCGGTGATCTGGCCAAGGCCATCGCGGCCGGCGCCAATGTGGCGATGATCGGCTCGCTCTTCGCCGGGACGGATGAAAGCCCGGGCGAGGTGTTCCTCTATAATGGCCGGTCCTACAAATCCTATCGCGGCATGGGCTCCGTCGGCGCGATGGCGCGCGGCTCGGCTGACCGCTACTTCCAGCAGGAAGTGAAGGACACGCTGAAGCTGGTGCCGGAAGGCATCGAGGGCCAGGTGCCCTACAAGGGTCCGATTGGTGCCGTGGTGCACCAGCTGGTCGGCGGGCTGAAGGCGGCGATGGGCTATACCGGCAGCCAGACCATCGGTCATCTGCAGGAAAATGCCCGCTTCGTGCGGATCACCAATGCCGGCCTGCGCGAGAGCCACGTCCATGACGTGACCATCACCCGAGAGGCGCCGAACTACCGACGAGACGCGTGATCAGGCCCGGCGACGATCCCACCCTCTCCATCCGCGTCGCGGAGCTTGATGACGCGGCGGGAATCGGCCGGGTGCAGATTGCCAGCGTCCATGGCGGCCTGACCGCCGTCGCGCTGGATGACGGCGATGCGGAAGACGATGTGCTGGATATCGGCGATGACGGTTTCGCCGATATCCGCGCCGCCGCCTTCTGGGCCGACATCATCGTCTCGACCGAGAACGTTGTGCTGGTGGCCATTCATACCCCTCCCGAATCGCCGGAAGATACCGAGGCACAGCCGCAGGAGCGTGTCGTTGGCTTCATCGCCTTCGGCCCGCCGCGAATGACCGGGGAGGAGGGCGAGGATGAAGAGTCTGAATCCAGCCTCGATTCCGATATCGACGCTGAAATCCATGCGCTGCATGTCGAGCCCGGCTTTCGCGGCCGCGGGCTGGCGCGCGGGCTGATGGCGGCCGCCTTCCGGGCCATGGCCGCGGTCAACCAGCTGGCGGTGCGTGCCTGGGCGCTGGCGGATGACAGCGACGCCGAAAGCTTCTTCCGTCATTTCGGGGCCACGCCGACAGTGCAGGCCCTGGCCCTGATCGGCGATGACGAGATTCCTGAAACCGCCTATGACTGGGTCGATATCCGCCGGGTCATCCCCCGGCTGGACAATCCCGGTGATTCCTCTTCGCCCAAGATCTAGCAGCGAGCCTTCCCATGACTGATCGTATCCTGATCCTCGATTTCGGCAGCCAGGTGACCCAGCTGATCGCGCGAAGGGTCCGCGAATCCGGGGTGTATTGCGAAATCTTCCCGTTCAATGTCGATCCCGCCCGCATCGCCGACTTCGCGCCCAAGGCGATCATCCTGTCCGGCGGCCCGGCCTCCCCGGCGGAGGCCGACAGCCCGCGCGCGCCGCAGCTGGTCTTCGACATGGGCGTGCCGCTGCTCGGCATCTGCTATGGCCAGATGACCATGGCGGCTCAGCTGGGCGGCACGGTGGAAAGCGGCCATCACCGCGAATTCGGCCGGGCGCTGGTTGATGTGAAGCAGGAATCGGCGCTGTTCGATGGCGTCTGGAGCCCGACCGAGAAGCATACTGTCTGGATGAGCCATGGCGACCGCATCACGCAGCTGCCGCCGGGCTTCCAGGTCAAGGGCGTGTCGCCCAACGCCCCCTTCGCCATCATCGAGGATGAGGCGCGGCGCTATTTCGGCCTTATGTTCCACCCGGAGGTGGTCCACACCCCGGATGGCGCCAAGCTGATCGCCAATTTCGTGAACAAGGTCGCCGGCTGCAAGGGCGACTGGACCATGGCCGCCTTCCGCCAGCAGGCGGTCGAGCAGATCCGCAAGCAGGTTGGCTCCGGCCGGGTGATCTGCGGCCTGTCCGGCGGCGTTGATTCCTCGGTCGCGGCCCTGCTGATCCATGAGGCCATCGGCGACCAGCTGACCTGCGTGTTCGTCGATCACGGCCTGATGCGCCTGAACGAGGCGGAAGAGGTCGTGACCATGTTCCGCGACCATTACAACATCCCGCTGGTGCATGTGGATGCCAGCGACACCTTCATCGGCGCCCTGGAAGGCGTGTCCGACCCGGAGGTGAAGCGCAAGACCATCGGCAAGCTGTTCATCGATGTCTTCGAGGCCGAGGCGAAGAAGGTCGGCGGCGCCGATTTCCTGGCCCAGGGCACGCTCTACCCGGATGTGATCGAAAGCGTCTCCTTCACCGGCGGGCCCAGCGTCACCATCAAGTCGCACCACAATGTCGGCGGCCTGCCCGCGCGCATGAACATGAAGCTGGTCGAGCCGCTGCGCGAGCTGTTCAAGGACGAGGTGCGCGCGCTGGGCCGGGAACTGGGCCTGCCCGACCGCTTCGTCGGCCGCCACCCCTTCCCGGGGCCGGGCCTCGCCATCCGCTGCCCCGGCGGCATCACCCGCGAGAAGCTGGACATTCTGCGCCAGGCCGATGCCGTCTATCTCGACGAGATCCGCAATGCCGGGCTGTACGACACGATCTGGCAGGCCTTCGCCGTGCTGCTGCCGGTGCAGACCGTCGGCGTGATGGGCGACGGCCGCACCTATGAATTCGTCTGCGCACTCCGCGCCGTCACCTCGGTCGACGGCATGACCGCCGATTTCTACCATTTCGACATGGAATTCCTGTCCCGCGTCGCCACCCGCATCATCAACGAGGTGAAGGGCGTGAACCGCGTGACCTACGACGTCACCTCGAAGCCGCCGGGGACGATTGAGTGGGAGTGAGGGTGTAGAAATAAGTTAGCGAATCAACTGCGATATACAGACAGAGAAGATTTTCACTTTCGGGGTATAGAGAGTGATGGCGATCCAAAGTATTGATTCGATTGACTTGCTGCCAGGTGGACGCAATGATGTAATTCGCAGACGCGGGGGGCGGCGTATGGCGACAGCGCCGGACAATAACACGGTTCAGACCAAGGTGTCGGCGGAGCATAAAAGGGCTAACCATCGCTCGATGCTGGAGCAGGATGAGACCGTTCGAACGTTTATATTGAAAGCATTGAAACAGCGGGAAATTGCTATCGAAGATGGCAATTTCATGGACAGGCGAAAGGCGGCAGGCTGATGAGTGTCGCCGAAAATTCTATAGCCGCGTCCGTAGTAGATCTGTTCTGCGGAGCGGGCGGCCTATCGCATGGCTTCAAGCAGGAAGCGTTCAAAGTTGCAGCAGGCATAGACATTGATGAAGCTTGTCGGTTTCCCTACGAGGCGAACAACGATGCGCCGTTCCTACGGAAAGACGTCGAAAAGTTAACTGCCAAAGAGGTTGACGATCTGTTCATCCCTCGCACCAAGCGAGTCCTTGTGGGTTGTGCGCCGTGTCAGCCGTTTTCGACCTATAACCAGAAAAATGAAGACCCGAATTGGAAGCTGCTCCACGCTTTCGGCGACATAATAGAGAAAACAGAGCCGGATGTGGTGTCCATGGAGAACGTGCCACGTTTGCTTGCCTTCCGAGGCGGCGCGGTGTTCAACGACTTTATAGCGAAGCTCGAAGCAACCGAATATACGGTTGCATGGGATATACTATACGGTCCAGACTTCGGCTTGGCCCAGACGCGTTCCAGGTTGGTGCTGCTTGCCTCACGACTGGGGCCGATCGCAATGCCCAAGCCGACCCATGCTGCGGCCAGCTATCGCACTGTACGAGACGAAATCGGGGCGCTTCCTTCCTTGGCGCACGGCGAAATTGATGAGCGCGATCCGCTCCATAGAGCCAGCCGCCTTTCGGAAACGAACGCTCGTCGCATAGCCTCCGCAAAGCCTGGCGGCACTTGGCGCGATTGGGATCAGGACCTAGTCGCCGACTGCCACAAGGTCTCGACAGGAAAGGGGTATTCGTCAGTGTACGGGCGAATGAGCTGGACGGCCCCGTCCCCCACGATCACCACCCAGTTTTACGGCTTCGGCAACGGCCGTTTCGGCCACCCCGAGCAGGACCGTGCGCTGACCCTTCGAGAGGGTGCACTGTTGCAGGGCTTCCCGCGAGATTATCAGTTCGTAGCGCCGGGTGAGCAGGTGCACTTCAAGCGCGTGGGGCGCATGATCGGGAACGCGGTGCCGGTGACGCTCGCAAGTGCTATCGCCCGTGCCGTCAAGCTCCACCTGGAGAGTGTGCAATGACCGCCCCGCGCGAGCTCGTCATGACGATCAACCTCAATGCCTTGGAGCATCTGGGGATAAACCTATACAGCAATATCCCGGCCGTGCTGTCGGAGATCGTCGCCAACGCTTGGGATGCCGACGCCGAGAACGTCACGGTCACCATCGACAAGGCTACGGAGACGATCACCATTGAGGACGACGGCACCGGGATGGACCGTGACGCCGTAATAGACCGGTTCCTTACGGTGGGCTTCAAGCGCCGAGTAGTGCTTGGCGGCAAGACCGCGAAGGGTCGCAGCCCAATGGGCCGCAAGGGAATCGGCAAGTTGTCGATCTTCTCAATCGCCCAAATTGCGAAAGTCTATACAATCGTTAACGGCCAGAAGACGGCGTTTAAGATGGACCGGGAAGTGATCCGAGAGGCGATTTCCGGCACCGGGCAGAACAGCTACAAGCCCGAAGAGCTGACTGACTGGCCCTCTGGCGTCAAGGTGGGGACATGCATCGTCCTGTCTCAAATCTCCAAGTCTCTTTCGGGCATGACGGTCGAAGGTTTGAAGCGGCGTGTCTCCCGAAGATTCGCCGTGATCGGCCCGAAGAACAACTTCAACGTCATGGTGAATGGCAACGTCATTGGCCCCGAGGATCGCGCCTACCACAATGCTCTGCAATACCTTTGGACATTCGGCGACCAGAGCGAGTTCGTGAAGCTCTGCCGGAATTTGGAGCGCCCCGCCGACGATAGAACAGCTGCAATAAAGAGCGCACTGGCAGCGGCCGGACTCTCACTCACAGGGTGGATCGGCACGGTAACCAAACCCGATCAGTTGAAGGGCGAAGACGGCGAAAACCTCAACCGCCTAGCCGTGTTCATGCGCGGCAAGATGGCACAGGAGGACATACTCGACGAGTTCGGTCAGAAGGAAATCTACGCCGACTACGTCATCGGCGAACTGCACTGCGAGCAACTCGATCTGGACGATGAGAGCGACATCGCCACGAGCAGCCGTCAAGCTTTGAAGCAGGACGACCCACGCTTCGAGGCCCTCCGCGCGATCGTTCGGTTGGAACTGCGCAACGTCGCCGGACGATGGAGCGAGTGGCGACGTGTGGATGGGGCGAAGGCCGCAGCCTCCGTCCCCGCCGTGTCCGAGTGGCTCAAGAATCTGACCGGAGACACCAAGAAGAAGGCGGAGCGTTGGATCGGCCGCCTGAATACCATCCGGGCTAACGATGATGGCGACAAGCGAGAGCTACTGAAAGCCTCGATCCTAGCGTTCGAGAGTTATCGTAGAAAAGATGATCTGGACAAGCTAGACACCCTGCAGGACGAAAGCGTCGCGCACATCCTCGACATCTTCAACGACATAAATGACCTTGAGCTCAGCTATTACGGGCAGATCGTAAAGCTGCGCCTAGGCGTAATCAAAGCCCTCCAAGAAAAAGTCGCAGAGAATGACAAGGAGCTTGTCATTCGCGACTTTATCAAGAAGCATTTGTGGCTACTTGATCCATCATGGGAACGGGCCAAGGGGTCCGAGCATTCGGAGACCACTGTCAACAATTTCCTAGCGGAGAATACCGAGAAGCTGAACGCCAAGGAGAAGAAGGCCAGGGTCGATCTGGCTTATCGGACGGCAGTCGGCAAGCACATCATCATTGAGCTCAAGAGAGCCTCGGTCTCGGTTCATCTCGATGATCTAATAAAGCAGGTTCGGACCTATCGAGACGGGGTGAAGAAGATAATCGACGGGACAGGTCAGAAAGGCTGGCCTATCGAAATTATCTGCCTTTTAGGCAAACATCCGCCGGAATGGTTCGACGCTGTGGGCACCGGCCGAGAGGGCGTCATAGCCGGGCTAAAGAACGTTGATGCCCGGATCGTCCTCTACGACGAGTTGTTGGCTAACGCGCAGAGCGCATACGCCGACTATCTCGAAGAACACATAAAGGTGGACAAGCTTTGGGGCGTTTTCGAGGCGATTGATGACTTCACGCCTCCCCCAACGTCTTGAAACAAAACGCTGAGAGAGGCACGTAACAGCCCTTCCCAGCCCTTGCGCACGACCTAGTTATCCATCCCATCATCGGATGGCATAACCGCAAAACAGGTCCTCACCGTTTGGCACCGCTACAGTCCCCCCTTGAGCGTCGCCTTGCGGCGCTGTCGCGCTGATGGCGGGGGTTCGGAACCTCATTCTGGTGCTGGGTGACCAGTTGACGCCGGGGCTGTCCAGCCTGGCGGCGGGTGATCCGGCGCGCGATCTCGTGCTGATGGCCGAGCTGCAGGACGAGGCCTCCTATGTGCGGCATCACAAGAAGAAGATTGCCTTCCTGTTCTCGGCGATGCGGCATTTTGCCGGGGAATTGCGGGGGCTGGGCTGGCGTGTCGCGTATGGGGCGCTCGATGCGCCCGGCAATCAGGGCAGCTTCACCGGCCAGCTTGCCGAGGCCGTCGCAAGACACCAGCCCGAGCGGATCATCGTCACCGAGGCGGGCGAATGGCGCGTCGCCCGGATGCAGGAGGGCTGGCAGGGGCACTTTGCTTTGCCGGTCGACATCCTGCCCGACACACGCTTCCTGTGCGCCCCCGAGGCGTTCCGGGACTGGGCGGCGGGGCGCAAGCAGCTTCGCATGGAATATTTCTACCGCGACATGCGGCGCCGCACCGGGCTGCTGATGGAGGGCGATCAGCCGGCCGGGGGAAAATGGAATTTCGATGCGGAAAACCGCAAGCCGGCCGCTCTCGATCTGTTCATGCCGCGCCCGGTGCAGCATCAGCCCGATGCCATCACGCAGGAGGTGCTGGCCCTGGTCGCCGCGCGTTTCGACACCCATTTCGGGGATCTGTCGCCGTTCTGGTTTGCCGTGACGCGTGCCGATGCCGAGGCCGCCTTCACGGCGTTCGTCACGCAGGCCTTGCCCCGCTTTGGCGATTACCAGGACGCGATGCTGTCCGGCGAGCCCTTCCTGTACCATGCCGTCATCGCGCAATACCTGAATTGCGGGCTGCTTGATCCCCTGCGGGTCTGCCGGGAGGTCGAGGCCGCGTGGCGGGCCGGGGCGGTCCCGCTGAATGCGGCGGAGGGGTTTATCCGGCAGATCATCGGCTGGCGCGAATATGTTCGGGGCATCTACTGGCTGAAGATGCCGGGCTACGAGACCAGCAATTTCTTCTGCCATACAAGGCCGCTGCCGGATTTCTACTGGACCGCCGAAACCGGCATGGCCTGTGTGCGGGAGGCGGTCACCCAGACCCGGCAGCAGGCCTATGCCCATCACATCCAGCGGCTGATGGTCACCGGCAATTTCGCGCTTCTCGCCGGGATCGATCCGCATGAACTGCATCTCTGGTATCTGAGCGTCTATGCCGATGCCTATGAGTGGGTTGAGCTGCCGAACACCGTCGGGATGAGCCAGTTCGCCGATGGCGGCCTGCTGGCCTCCAAGCCCTATGCCGCCAGCGGTGCCTATATCAACCGCATGTCGAATTACTGCGGCACCTGCCGCTATGACGTGAAGCAGCGCACCGGGCCGGAAGCCTGCCCGTTCAACGCCCTCTACTGGGATTTCATCGCCCGCAACCGGGACAGGATCGCCACCAACCCGCGCATGGCCCAGATGGTGCGCACCTATGAGAAATTCGGGGCCGAGGAACAGCAGCGGATCACGGACAGTGCAGCGTCCTTCCTGGCAACGCTATGAAGGACAAACGCTACAGCAAATCCACTTTGCCGCAGAAGATCTGCGCCGCCTGCGGCCGCCCCTTCGCCTGGCGCAAGAAATGGGCGCGGGACTGGGAGAATGTCAAAACCTGCTCCGAACGCTGCAAGGGCGATTTGCGCCGAAAGGCGGATTAAAGCCCCATCTCCGCCACCAGCCGCTCAAGCTTGTCCGGGTTGCGGGTGACGTAGATGGCGGCGATGCGGCCATCTCGTATGTCAAAGGCGGTGGTCTGCAGAATGCCGCCGCGTTCGCGGCTGAGATAGCCCGGTAATCCGTCGATCCGGAGCGGGCGGAGCAGGACGGAGTCGGCGGCGATGCGCTTCCGCTCCAGGCCGGCATAGAGGCGCAGCAAGCGTGGCAGGCCGGCGATGGGGTTGTGGAAGGCGATGACCTTGCCGCCGCCATCGGAATGCAGCACGGCATTCTCGGCCAGCAGGGCGCTCAACCCCTGCAGATCGCCCTTCGTGGCAGCGTCGAAGAAGGCGCGGGCGAGCCGGTCGCCTTCCTCCCGCCCGACGGGATAGCGCGGCCGGGCCTCGCGGACATGCCGGCGGGCGCGAGCGGCCAGCTGGCGCACGGTCGCCGGCGCGCGCTCCAGCGTGGTGGCGATTTCGTCCAGCGGCACCTCGAACACGTCATGCAGCAGAAAGGCGGCGCGTTCCAGCGGTGACAGCCGCTCCAGCGCCAGCATCAGGGTCAGGGTCAGCTCATCTGCGCGCATCTCCTCCTCCGGCGGCTCGGCGACCGGTTCCGGCAGCCAGAAGCCGATATAGGTCTCGCGCCGGGCACGGGCGGATTTCAGCGCGTCCAGGCAAAGCCGCGTGACGATGCGGCTGAGATAGGCGGCCGGCTCGGAGATGCTGCCGCGGTCGGCGGCCTGCCAGCGCAGCCAGGCCTCCTGCACGATATCCTCGGATTCCGCGCGGGAGCCCAGCATGCGGTAGGCGAGGCGCAGCAGAAGGGGCCGCTGCGCCTCGAACGGGTCGGGCAGGGATAGGGGCCGCGTCACGCGGCCTCATCCACCGGATGGGCGGCGCGGAAACCGACCTGCAGCCGGTTCCAGACATTGATCGCACCGATGGCGATGGTCAGATCCACCTGTTCCTCCTCACTGAATTCGGCTTTCAGCAGGGCGTAATCCTCGTCCGGCGCGCCGGTTTCGGCAAGCAACGTCAGCGCCTCGGTCCAGGCCAGTGCTGCCCGCTCCCGCGGCGTGTAAAACGAGGAGTCGCGCCAGGCGCTCAGCATGTAAAGCCGCATCTCGGTCTCGCCCGCCGCGCGCAGCCAGGTCGAATGCATGTGGATGCAGAAGGCGCAGCCATTGATCTGCGAGGCGCGCAGCTTCACCAGCTCCAGCAGGCGGTGGTCGAGGCCGCATTTTAGCAAAGCACCTTCCAGCGCCACCATGGCCTTGATCGGGCCAGTGCCGAGGCCGTGCGGATTTTTCAGGCGGGGGGTCATCAGTCTCTCCATCTTGTCAGGGTAAACAGGGTCGATGCCTGTTTGACGAGATGGCGGCGGGGAATGTGACATGGCCGGCGGATTTTTTTGCGACCCGCCTTCTCTTGCCGCCGGTTGCGGGCGGGCTAGTTATTCGGCGGGTCATCTGATTAGATGAATACGGTTAACAGGGGCGGTCCTGAGCGCTGGCTCACGGCGCGCCCGACAGGGAGGGATCGCGATGAATTCCAGGATTATCGTCTCTGCGCTGATGCTGTCTGGTGTGCTGGCTGTCTCTGCCGCCGCGCAGGCTTCGACCGTGAAGGTCACGCCGCTGGGCAGCCATGACGGCGAATTCTGTGCCTTCGACCGGGCGATGATCTTCGAGGACCCGGATGGCACGCGGCTGCTCTATGACGCCGGGCGGACCGTGGCCGGGGCGGAGGATGCGCGGCTCGGCAAGATCGATGCGGTGCTGGTCAGCCACATGCATGGCGACCATGTCGGCGACCGCCATATCCCGGCGGTTGGTGCCGGGGCCTGCGGCCGGCCGGATATCGCCAGTGTGGCGCTGCCCGACACGCTGTCGGTGAAGGTCGCGGCGGCCAAGGGTGCGAAAATCGTTACCGGCAGCGAGATGCCGTCCTTCTTTGCCGCGAAGCTGAAGGCTGTCGGGGCTGATCCCCAGAAATCCGAGCTGGTGCGCTTCGGCGCCTCGCGCAAGGTGGGGGGCATCACCATCACCACCGTGCCGGCGGCGCATTCCAACGGCATCGCCCCCGGCATGATCGGCGGCCCCTTCGCCGAGATGCTGGAGAAGGCCGGGCTGACCGCCTATGCCGGCCCGCCGACCGGTTATGTGCTGACCTTCAGCAATGGCCTGGTCGCCTATCTGTCCGGCGATACCGGCGTGACGGCGGAGCAGGAGATCGTGGTCGGCGACCAGTACAAGGCAAAGCTGGTGGTCATGAATATCGGCGATACCTTCACCACCGGCCCGACCGAGGCGGCCTATGTCATCAACGAGCTGATCAAGCCGGCCTCGGTGATCCCCTCGCATGCCAACCAGCCCTCGACCGAGGGCGGCAAGGTGATCGCCGGCAGCCGGGCGGATGTCTTTGCCAAGGCGGTCACGGTGCCGGTGCATCTGCCGCTCTCCGGCCGTACCCTGGTATTCGATGGCGGCGGGGCCTGCGTCTCGGGCTGCTGATCGCGGCTGGTTCCTGATGATGGCCCTGGTTCCAGCCAGGGCCATTGTCATGTCTGGGGTATGAAGACAGCCCGGAACGGATGTCTATGGTCAATCATCTAGTGCTTTCCGTAAAAAAGATTGAATTCAAACAAATGACTCCGGGTATTCATCCGGGATGATGGACCTATCGCCGATTGATGAAGCGATATTCAAGAAACACACACTCAAGCGTCACTGCACTGCAATGCTTCCGGCCCATGGTTTGCCTCTCGCCGATCTTCATGGCGCGGGTTTTCCTTTTTGTGGCTGGAGGGCATCATGCCGATTCACTCTCTCAGCCGACGGGCGGTGCTTGCACTCAGCCTGTCGCTGACAACATCCCTTTCTTTCTTCGCGATGACCGGAACCCAGGCTGCACGGGCGGATGACCGCCCGGTGGTCCGTGTCGCCGTTCAGCAGGTGGTGAATTCCGGGGCGCTGACCCCGCTGCGCGAGCAGTCGAATGTTGGCGCGCGCATCTTCCCGATGATCTTCGCCTCGCTGATCGATCTCGACCGGCAGGGCGATTTGTCGCCGGTGCCCGGCCTTGCCGAATCCTGGAAGCGCATCGATGACCGGACGCTTGAGCTGGTCCTGCGCAAGGGTGCCACCTTCCACAATGGCGACGAGGTGACGGCCGAGGATGTGGCCTTCAGCTTCGGGCCGGAGCGCATGTTCGGTGATCGCAAGCCGTTCCGTGGCAAGGAGGCTCAGGCCACGATCCAGGCCGACGAGACCAAGCCGCTGTTCAGCGCCGCCACCGTGCAGGGTGGCCCGGATTTGCCGCCGGAAGTCCCGGCCGTCGGCCGCCGCCTGTGGCCCTCGCTGGAGCGCGTCGAGGTCGTCGACAAATACACGGTGCGCTTCGTCAATGCGCTGCCGGACGTGACCATGGAAGGGCGTCTTGCCCGCGTCGGCTCCCAGATCATTTCCAAGCGCGCCTTTCTTGAGGCGAAGGACTGGATGAGCTGGGCGCGCAACCCGGTCAGCGCCGGCCCGTTCAAGGTGAAGGAGTTCCGCCCGGACAACGTGCTGGTCCTGGAAGCGCATGACACCTATTACGGTGGCAAGCCGACGGTGAAGGAAATCCGCTATGTCGTGGTGCCGGAAGTCCCCGGCCGGGTGAACGGTCTGCTGTCGGGCGAATTCGATTTCGTGACCGACGTGCCGCCCGATCAGGTGAAAACCATCGAGGCCAATCCGAAATTCGAGGTTGTCGGCGGCCCGGTGCTGAATCACCGCCTGATCGTGTTCGACAAGAATCACCCGCAGCTGGCTGATCCGCGCGTGCGTCAGGCGCTGACTCATGCCATTGACCGCCAGGTGATCGTCGATGCGCTGTGGGACGGCCGCACCAGCGTGCCGGCGGGTCTGCAGTGGGAATATTACGCCGACATGTTCCACAAGGACTGGACGGTGCCGCAGTACAATCCGGATTTGGCCCGTAAGCTGCTGAAGGAATCCGGCTACAAGGGCGAGCCGATCCCCTTCCGCGTGACCAACAATTACTACACCAACCAGGTCCAGACCGCCCAGGTGCTGACCGAGATGTGGCGTGCCGTCGGCTTCAACATCGATATCCAGATGAAGGAAAACTGGCAGCAGATCTTCGACCGCAACGAGCCGCGCGGCATCCGTGACTGGTCGAACTCCGCCCCGTTCAGCGATCCGGTCAGCTCGCTGGTCAATCAGCATGGCCCGAATGGCCAGCAGCAGCAGGTCGGCGAATGGACCAATGCCGAGTTCAACAAGCTGTCGGACAAGCTGGAAACCTCGACCGACCGTCCGGAACGCCGGGTGATCTTCGGCCGCATGCTGGAAATCGCCGAGCGCGAGGACCCGGCCTATACGGTTCTGCACCGCAACATCGTGCTCTATGGCAAGCGCAAGGACATCACGTGGAAATGGTCGCCGACCTTCGCCATGGATTTCAGCGCCGATAACATCCGCTTCGGTCAGTAAATGAGCACGCTCGACTTTGTCGGGCTGCAACCGGGTGCGGCGACGGTTCGGGGCTTTGCCCCGGCCGTCGCCAAGCCGATTGCGGCCCAGGGCAGCGGCGACGCGCTGGTGCGCATCGCCGGGCTGACCGTCGCTTTCGACGATGGCAAGCGCCATGTGCCGGTGCTGCATGGCATCGATCTGGAGATCAGGCGCGGCGAGACCATCGGCATTGTCGGTGAATCCGGCTGCGGCAAATCGGTAACCTGGCTGGCCGCTTTGCGCCTGCTAGGCAAGCGGGCGCGGATTGGCGGCACGGTGTCGCTGGACGGCCAGCCGATGCACGATTTCTCCGATGCCGCCATGGCGCGCATCCGCGGCAAGCAGATCGCCATGATCTTTCAGGACCCGGCCTCCTCGCTGAACCCGGTGCACCGCATCGGCCGACAACTGGCCGAATCGATCTCCCTGCATCGCGGGCTGACCGGGCAGGCGGCCCGGGCGGAAGCGCTGCGCCTGCTCGACCGCGTGCATATTCCCAATCCCGGCCAGCGGCTCAGCGCCTACCCGCATGAATTGTCTGGCGGCATGAACCAGCGCGTCATGATCGCCATGGCACTGGCCGGCGAACCGGATTTGCTGGTCGCCGACGAGCCGACCACGGCGCTGGACGCCACCATCCAGGCGCAGATTCTCGACCTGCTGCGGGAAATCCGCCAGGACAGCGGCATGGCGCTGGCGCTGATCTCGCATGATCTGGGCGTCATTGCCGATATCTGCGACCGGGTCATGGTGATGTATGCCGGCCGTGTCGTCGAGGCGGCCGACAGCCGCGCTTTGTTCGCCACGCCGGGCCATCCCTACACCCAGGGCCTGCTGGCCGCACTGCCCGATCTGGATGCGCCGCATCGCCGGCTGGAAGCAATTGCCGGTACAGTGCCGGAACCGGGCAAGCTGCCCGGCGGGTGCTCCTTCCGGCTGCGCTGTCCGCATGCCGATGCCGATTGCGCCGCCGAGGTGCCGGGGCTGGGGCATATCGACAAGGCGCATCAGGTGGCCTGTCTGAAGGCAGACAGCCTGTGAGTGCGCTGCTGGAGGTGGACTCGCTGGTCCGGCACTATCCGGTCCGTATCCCCGGCGGGTTGTTCGGCCAGCCGGCGACCCTGCGGGCGGTGGACGGGGTTTCCTTCGCGGTCTCTCCCGGCAAGACGCTGGGGCTGGTCGGCGAATCGGGCTGCGGCAAGTCGACCACGGCGAAGCTGGTTCTGGGGCTGCTGCCACCGACTGCCGGTGCCGTGCGTTTCGAGGGCGGGCATGTGCCGGCCCGTCGAAACGCGGAGTGGCGCGCCCTGCGCCAGCGCATGCAGATGGTCTATCAGGACCCTCTGGGCGCGCTGGATCGCCGCCTGCCTGTGGTGGCGCAGGTGATGGAGCCGCTGACGGTTTTCAAAATCGGCACCCCGGCGGAGCGCCGTGAGAAGGCGCGCGACCTGATGGCCGCCGTCGGCCTGACGCCGCATCTGTTTGAGCGTTTCCCGCATGAACTGTCCGGCGGCCAGCGCCAGCGCGTCGTGCTGGCGCGGGCGCTGATCCTGGAGCCCAGCCTGCTGGTCTGCGACGAGCCGATCTCGGCGCTGGATGTCTCGATCCAGGCGCAGGTGATCAATCTGCTGCTCGATCTGCAGGACCGGTTCGGCGTCGCCTTCCTGTTCATCAGCCATGATCTGAAGGTGGTGCGCCAGGTCAGCCACGAGGTGGCCGTCATGTATCTCGGTCGCATCGTCGAGCAGGGCGAGCCGGAGAAACTGTTTCACGAGCCGGCGCATCCCTACACCAAGGCGCTGGTCTCGGCCATTCCGTCGCCCTGGCGGCAGGAGGGGTATGAGCGCATCGTCCTGCAGGGCGATCCGCCCAACCCGGTACAGGTGCCGTCCGGCTGCGCCTTTCATCCGCGCTGTGCCTATGCCACCGCCGCCTGCCGGGAGGTGAGGCCCGTGCTGGCCGATATCGGCGATGGCCGCAAGGCGGCCTGCCATCTGCTTTCCCCGATTGCGTCGGCCTGAGGAGGCACCATGCTGCGCTATATCGCGTCGCGCGGGTTGCGGGCGCTGATCACCATCTTTCTGGTGCTCAGCTTTGCCTTTGTCATCCTGCGCCTGTCCGGTGACCCGGCCCTGCTGATCCTGTCGCCGGATGCCCCGCCCGAAGCGCTTGAGGCGTTCCGCAAGGGCTGGGGGCTGGATGCGCCGCTGTGGCGGCAGTATCTCGGCTATTTCCTGAACATCGCGGAAGGCAATTTCGGCCAGTCGATGCGCGATGGCCGCCCGGCCATTGATCTGGTGCTCGAACGTATCCCGGCGACGCTGGCAATCACCCTGCCGGCCTTCGCGCTGAAACTGCTGATCGGCGTTCCGGCCGGTATCTTCGCTGCCCTGCATCGCAATTCGCTGATCGACCGGCTGGTGATGAGCCTGTCGGTGGCCGGCTACACCATCCCCAGCTTCGTTCTGGGCCTGGTGCTGGTTCTGGTCTTCGCGGTCAATCTCGGCTGGCTGCCCAGCGGTGGCTATACCAGTCCCTGGCATGCGGTCCTGCCGATTGTCACGCTGGGGCTGGGCGGTGCGGCGATCCTGGCCCGCTTCACCCGTTCGGCCATGCTGGAAGTGCTGGGTCAGCCCTATATCCGCACCGCCTCGGCCAAAGGGCTGATCTGGCGGCGGGTTGTGACCAGCCACGCGCTGCCGAATGCGGCGATCCCGACTGTCACCATCATCGGCTTCATGGTCGGCAGCCTGATCGCCGGCGCGGTGGTGGTGGAGAGCGTGTTCTCCTGGCCCGGCGTCGGGCGGCTGCTGGTCTCCGCCGTGGCCAATCGCGATCTGGCCGTGGTTCAGGCCATTCTGCTGCTGGTCGCGGCCTGCATGGTGACCTCCAACCTGGTCGTCGATGCGCTGTATGGCTGGATCGATCCACGCCTGCGCAGCGGCCGCACCGTGAAGGCAGGAGGCTGATATGGCGAGCATCGAAACCACCCCTCTCGCCGCCGAGGCTGAAAAGGCTGAGCGCGGGAAACTGTCGCGCTTTTTGGAGGCCTATCCGCCGCTGGTGATCTTCGGAATCACCTGGATTGCCGCGACGCTGATCGTCGCGATCTTTGCCGATCTGCTGGCGCCCTATATCTACAGCGCGCTCGACCTGAAGGCGCGGCTGGCCCCGCCGGTGTTCATGGGCGGCACCTGGGCGCATCCGCTGGGCACGGACGAGCTGGGCCGGGACGTGCTGTCACGGCTGGTTATATCGATCCGCATCAGCCTGCTGATCGCCTTTGCCAGCACGATCCTGTCTGCCACCATCGGCGTGCTGCTGGGTTTCCTTGCGGCGCATTTCAGGGGTTTGGTCGAGCAGGTGGTGCTGACGCTGATCGACTTCCAGGCGTCCATGCCTTTCATGATCATCGCGCTGGCGGTGCTGGCCTTCTTCGGCAACACGCTGACCCTGTTCATATGCCTGATGGGCTTCTATGGCTGGGAGCGCGCGGCCCGCATCGCGCGTGGCCTGACCATTGCTGCCAATGAGCAGGGCTATGCCGCCTCGGTACGCGACATCGGTGCGTCGCCGCTGCGCGTCTATGGGCTGCATGTGCTGCCGAACATCGCCAGCACTCTGATCGTGAGTGTCACGCTGACCTTCCCGGAGGTGATCCTGTTGGAATCCGGCCTGTCCTTTCTGGGCCTCGGCGTGCAGCCACCGCTGACCAGCCTGGGCAACATGGTCGGCTATGGCCGGGAATATCTGCAATCCGCCCCCTGGATTCTACTCGCCCCCAGTGCTGTCATCGTGCTGACGACCTTCTCCATCAGCATGGTCGGCGACTGGCTGCGCGACCGACTTGATCCCACCCTGCGTTAGACCTGAGGAAAAAATGACCAAGCGCAAGAATGTGCTGTTGATCGTCGTCGACCAGTGGCGCGGCGATACCCTGCCGATGCTGGGCCATCCGGTGGTGAAGACCCCGAACATCGCCTCCCTGGCGGCGGAGGGCGTCACCTTCGCCCGGCACTATACCCAGGCCGTACCTTGCGGCCCGGCGCGGGCCAGCCTGCTGACCGGCCTGTACATGATGAACCACCGGGCGGTGCAGAACACCATTCCCCTGGATGCGCGCCACACCAATGTCGCCAAGGAAGCCCGCAAGAAGGGCTATGACCCGGCCATTGTCGGCTATACCACCACCACGCCGGATCCCCGCGAGGTGGCGGCGGAAGACCCGCGCTTCAAGGTGCTGGGCGATCTAATGGATGGCTGGCGGCCGGTCGGCTCCTGGGGCATGAAGATGGAGGCGTATTTCGGCTGGCTGGTGGCGAATGGCCTGGCGCTGCCGGAGAATCCCTGGGATATCTGGTTGCCGCAGGATCTGGCACCGGGCGAGATCGGGGCGACCCGCAAGCCCAGCCGCATCCCGGCGGAGCTGTCAGACACGGCCTGGTTCACCGACCGCGGGCTCGACCATATCCGGGGTGCCAACAAGAAGCCCTGGTTCCTGCATCTGGGCTATTGGCGACCGCATCCGCCCTTCGCGGCCCCCGCACCCTATCACGACATGTTCGATGCCGCCGACTGCCCGCCGCCGCTGCGGGCCGCCAGTGTTGAGGAAGAAGCGAAGCAGCACCCGATGCTGCGCTTCTATCTGGACTCGGTGAAGCGCAAGAGCTTCTTCGAGAATGGCGAGGGGCTGGGCGCCGATATGGACGAGGCCGAGGTGCGTCAGATGCGCGCCAGCTATTACGGGCTGATGGAGGAAATCGACGCCCATCTTGGCCGGGTCTTCCAGCATCTGAAGGACAGCGGCCAGTGGGATGACACGCTGATCATCCTGACCTGCGACCATGGCGAGCAGCTGGGCGACCATCATCTGCTGGGCAAGCTGGGCTATTTCGACGAGAGCTTCCACATCCCGATGATCGTGCGCGACCCGGATGCCAGCGCCAATGGCACGCGTGGCCAGATCGTCCGGCAGTTCACCGAATCGGTCGATCTGATGCCGACCGTGCTGGAATGGATTGGCCAGGACTGCCCGCGCGCCTGCGACGGCCATTCACTGCTGCCCTTCCTGCGCGATGGGGGGGCGCCGGATACCTGGCGGCGTGAGGTGCATTACGAGTTCGATTTCCGCAACGTCTTCTATTCCAAGCCGGAGGAACCGCTGGGCCTGACCATGGATCAGTGCTCGCTGGCCGTGGTACAGGATGAGAGCTGGAAATACGTGCATTTCGCAGCCCTGCCGCCGCTGCTGTTCGACCTGAGCAAGGACCCCGGCCAGTTCCATAATCTGGCCGAGGACCCCGCCCATGCCGTGACGGTGCGTGACTATGCCCAGCGCATGCTGAACTGGCGTCTGCATCATGCCGAACGCACGCTGACCGGCTATGCGGCCACGCCGGAAGGGCTGATGCTGCGGCTCTAGCGGGGCGAAAACCGGCCGATCAGGGAGTGCCGGTCACCCGGATAGAGCGTGCGGGCCTCGGTGATGAAGCTGCCGGCCTGCCAGGTCCGGCGTTCGACCAGCAGGCAGGCAGCGCCCGCCGCCATTGCAAGGCGGCGGGCCTGCTCGGCATTGGCGTTGATCGCGCGGATGGCATGCTCGGCGTCGCTCCAGGGCACGCGCTCCAGCAGCCAGGAGCCGGGCGGGATACGCTCGAAGGCCTCGTCCCGCGCTGCCGGCACGGCCGCCAGGTTGATCAGCCGGCGCTCATCGGCGACCGGCTCCCCGTCATAGATATGGACCGTCTCGATGGACAGCATCTCCTGGTCGGCGGGTAGCCCGATCCGCTGGGCTGCCGCCGGGCCGAGACGCTCCACCTTACGATGCAGGATGTCGAAGCGGTAGCTGACGCCGGCAGTCGCCGCATCCTGCGCGAAATCGGGAATCTGCAGGATTGCGCGCGGCTGGGTCGGGGCGGCAACCACCGATCCGGTGCGCCGCCGGCGCTGGATCAAGCCGCTGGTGGCAAGGGCCGACAGCGCCTTGCTGACCGTCATGCGGGCGCAGCCATACCGGGCCATCAACTCGTGCTCGACCGGGATGCGCGTACCCGGCGGCCATTCGCCGGACAGGATGCGCGCCTCGATCTCCTCGCGGATGCGCTGGTGCAGATTGGGCGCGGCGGCCATGGCGGGGGTCAGGCCTTTACGCTGGCCAGCGCCGCGCGGTAGCGGGCGGCGAGGGTGTCACGGGCGCGGTGCCGTCCGCCCTCAACCAGCACCTCACCGCCGATGATGACTGTGTCGATGGCGGCTTTGCCGGCCACGAAGATATAGGCATCCAGCCAGCGGTCGCCCTTGGCTGTAGCAAGGTCGGGATGCTCGCCGTCCAGCACCACGATATCGGCGCGATATCCGGCCTCCAGCGCGCCGATCTTGCGGCCCAGAGCCTGGCTACCACCCGCCAGCGCCGCCGTGTAGAGCGCGCGGCCGGTGGAGGCTCCTTCGGCGGGGGCCAGCAGATTGCGGCCACGGTCGCGCAGGCGCTGGCTGTATTCCAGCATCTTCAGCTCACCGGCGGCATCCAGCTCGATATTGGAATCGCTGCCGATGCCATAGTGCCCGCCCTGCGCCAGATAATTCACGCCATCGAAGATGCCGTCGCCCAGATTGGCCTCGGTCAGCGGGCACAGACCGGCGACAGCGCCCGACACGGCCATGGCTGTTGTCTCCGCCGGCAGCAGATGCGTGGCGTGGACCAGGCACCAGCGTTCGTCCACCTTTTGGCTGTCCATCAGCCATTCCACCGGCCGGCGGCCCGACCAGGCGAGACAGTCCTCGACCTCCTGCATCTGCTCGGCGATGTGGATATGGATCGGCCCGTCCGGGACCATTCCAACCAGCGCCGTAATCTCCTCCGTCGTTACCGCCCGCAGGCTGTGCGGGGCGACGCCCAGCCGGGAATCGGGCAGGGGGGCGATGGCCTTGGCAGCACCTTCCAGCAGGCGCGCGAAACCATCGATGTCGTTGACGAAGCGGCGCTGCCCATCGGTTGGCGGCAATCCGCCGAAACCGCTATGGGCATAGAATACCGGCAGCAGGGTCAGGCCGATGCCACTGGCCGCCGCCGCCGCCGCGATGCGGGCCGACAGCTCGGCGCGGTCGGCATAGGGCTGGCCGGCGGAATCATGGTGCAGATAGTGGAATTCCGCCAAAGCGGTGAAGCCACCCTCGACCATCTCCATCATGGCAAAGGCGCTGACCGCTTCCACCGTCTCGGGTGTCAGCCGCTCCAGGAAACGATACATGACCTGCCGCCAGGTCCAGAACGAGTCGGAAGCCGGGCCGCGGGTTTCCGCCAGACCTGCCATGCCACGCTGGAAGGCATGGCTGTGCAGGTCCGGCATGCCGGGCAGGGCAATGCCGGCAATGCGCTCGCCAGGGCCATCCGCATTCGGCTCGACCGTCTCGATCCAGCCATCGGAAATGGTCAGGGCGACCCGGTCGGCCCAGCCATCGGGCAGCAAGGCATGGTCGAAAATCAGCCGACGCATCGTGCGAACTCCATCATTTTGGGGCATCATTCATCAGGCCCGAAAATTATGTCTAGACATATTATTCCCCCATCGGATTATGTATAGACAAATGACGACGGAGCCCCTCGATGCGCTTCGATAGAATATGGCTGAACGCGCGCCTCGCAACCCTTGCGCCCGACAGGGACGGCATCGGGGTGGTGATGGATGGCGCGGTCGCAGCGGTGGGCGGCAGGATCGCCTTCGCCGGACCGATGCGCGACCTGCCTGCCGGCTGGGAGGCCGCCGAGCGCATCGATTGCGCGGGCCGGTGGATCACGCCCGGCCTGATCGACTGTCACACCCACATCGTCCATGGCGGCGACCGCGCGCGGGAATTCGAGCAGCGCCTGGCCGGTGCCTCCTATGCCGAAATTGCAAAGGCCGGTGGCGGCATCGTTTCCACCGTGAAGGCCACGCGGGCGGCCAGCGAGGATGATTTGGTCGCCACCGCCCTGCCGCGCCTCGACGCGCTGATCGCCGAGGGGGTGACGACGCTGGAGGCGAAATCCGGCTATGGCCTTTCCCTCGCCGATGAGCGCAAGACCCTGCGCGCCGCGCGGGCGCTGGGCAAGAAGCGGCCCATCGACATCGTCACCACCTTCCTGGGCGCGCATGCAATGCCGCCGGAGGCGGGGGACGACAAGGATTCCTATATCGATCTTGTCTGCCGGGAGATGATCCCTGCCTTGGCCGCCGAGGGGCTGGCCGACGCTGTAGATGCCTTCTGCGAGACCATCGCCTTCTCGCCGGAGCAGACCGCGCGGGTGTTTGCCGCCGCCAAGGCGCATGGCTTGCCGGTGAAGCTGCATGCCGACCAGCTGTCCAATCTGCATGGCGCGCAGCTGGCGGCGGAGCAGGGGGCGTTGTCCGCCGACCATATCGAATATGCCGACGAGGCCGGCATCGCCGCCATGGCGAAGGCTGGCACGGTGGCGGTGCTGTTGCCCGGCGCGTTCTATTTCCTGCGGGAGACAAAGCAACCGCCGGTCGATCTGCTGCGCAAGCACGGTGTCGCCATCGCGCTGTCGACGGATTGCAACCCCGGTTCCTCGCCGCTGACCTCGCTGCTGCTGACCATGAATATGGGCGCGACGCTGTTCCGCCTGACGGTCGGGGAATGCCTGGCCGGGGTGACGCTGGAGGCGGCGCGGGCGCTGGGCCGGCAGGACAGTATCGGCACGCTGGAGGCCGGAAAATCCTGCGACCTGGCAATCTGGGATATCGAGCATCCGGCGGAACTGGTCTACCGCATCGGCTTCAACCCGCTATGGGCGCGCATCTGGAGGGGGCAATGAGCGACCTCGTGACGATGCGGGCAGGCTCGGTGCCGCTGTCGGACTGGCGCGCGATCTATTTTGGCACGGATGCCCGGCTTGATGCGGATTGCCGGCCGCAGGTGGATGCGGCGGCCCGGACAGTTCAGGACATCCTGAAAGCCGGTGAGCCGGTCTATGGCATCAATACCGGCTTCGGCAAGCTGGCCAGCATCCGCATCGGCGCGGAGGATATCGAGACCCTGCAGCGCAACATCGTGCTGTCGCACGCTGCCGGGGTGGGCGATCCGCTGCCGGTGCCGGTGGTGCGGCTGATGATGGCGCTGAAGCTGGCCAGCCTGGCACAGGGTGCGTCGGGCATAAGCTGGTCCAGCCTGATGCATCTGGCCGCCTGCCTGGAGAAAGGGCTGATTCCTGTCGTGCCAGGGCAGGGCTCGGTCGGCGCGTCAGGGGATCTGGCACCACTGGCCCATATGACGGCGGCACAGATGGGCGTGGGGGAGTTTTTCGTGGACGGCGCGCGCGTGCCGGCCCTGCAGGCGCTCGCCGAGGCCGGGCTGGAACCGCTGGTGCTGGGGCCAAAGGAGGGGCTGGCGTTCCTGAACGGCACCCAGGCTTCGACCGCGCTGGCCCTAGCCGGGCTGTTCGAGGCGGAGCGGGTGTTCCAGGCGGCGCTGGTCACCGGCGCGCTCAGCACCGATGCGGCGCGCGGCTCCGACGGGCCGTTCGATGCGCGCATCCATGATCTGCGCCGGCATCGCGGCCAGATCGAGGTGGCGGCGGCGCTACGCAGTCTGATGCAGGGCAGTGCCATCCGCGCCTCGCATCTGATCGGTGATGACCGGGTGCAGGACCCCTATTGCCTGCGCTGCCAGCCGCAGGTCATGGGTGCCTGCCTCGATATCTTGCGCCAGGCGGCGGCCACGCTGGCGATAGAGGCCAATGGCGTCACCGACAATCCGCTGGTCTTCGCCGAGCAGGGCGAGGTGATCTCCGGCGGGAATTTCCATGCCGAGCCGGTGGCCTTCGCCGCCGACACGATCGCGCTGGCAATTTGCGAAATTGGCTCGCTGGCCGAGCGCCGCATTGCCATGCTGGTCGATCCGGTGTTGTCCGCACTCCCAGCCTTCCTGACGCCGAAGCCGGGGCTGAATTCCGGCTTCATGATCCCGCAGGTAACGGCGGCGGCGCTGGTCTCCGAGAACAAGCAGAACGCCTATCCGGCCAGCGTTGATTCAATCCCGACCTCGGCCAATCAGGAGGATCATGTCTCGATGGCGGCGCATGGCGCGCGCCGACTGCTGGCGATGGCCCGTAATGCTGCCGGCGTGGTTGGAATCGAGCTGCTGGCCGCCGCCCAGGGCTGCGACTTCCGCGCGCCGCTTATCTCCAGCCCGGCGCTGGAGCGGGCGCGCGCCGCCTTGCGCAAAAGCGTTCCCACACTGGCGGATGACCGCTATATGGCACCGGACATCGCCGCGGCGACCGATCTGGTCACCTCTGGCGCGCTGGGCCGGGCGGCTGGCGACCTGCCTTCTGTAACCGAGGATCTATGATGACCGACTGGCTGACCATTCGCCGGGGCAAGGCCCCGCTGGTGCTGAGCTTTCCGCATACCGGAACGGATATTCCGGCGGAATTCGAGCCTCGACTGGTGTCGCCCTGGCTGGCCCGCAAGGATGCCGATTGGTGGATCGAGAAGCTGTATGATTTCGGCGTGGAACTGGACGCCACCATGGTGCGCACGGGTATCTCGCGCACCATCATTGATGTGAATCGGGACCCCTCCGGCGTATCGCTCTATCCCGGCCAGGCGACCACCGGCCTGTGCCCGCTCACCAGCTTCGATGGCGAGCCGCTGTATAAGGGCGGGCAGGAGCCGGACGAGGCGGAGATATCCTCCCGCCGCGAGACCTATTTCCGCCCCTACCACGACGCGCTGGCGGCGGAGATCGCGCGGCTGCGGCAAAGCCATCGGACGGTCGTGCTGTATGATTGCCACTCCATCCGCTCGGCCATCCCGCGTCTGTTCGAGGATATGCTGCCGGTGTTCAATATCGGCACGAATTCGGGCGCAGCCTGTGCGCCGGAACTGGCGGCAGAGGTCGAGCGCCGCTGCGCCGAAAGCGAGTTCCCCTCGATCCTGAACGGCCGCTTCAAGGGCGGCTACATCACCCGGCAATACGGCAAGCCGGCCGAAGGCGTGCATGCCGTGCAGATGGAGTTGGGCTGCCGCGGTTATATGGAAGAGCCGCTGGGGCCGGTGTCGGAGGCCAATTGGCCCACACCCTACGACCCCGCCTATGCCGCGCCGATCCGCGCCGTGCTGACCGGTATCCTGCAGGATTGCCTGCGCTTCGCCGAACAGGAGGGAGCATCATGACCCGTCTCGACAATGCCCGCGTGATCCGCGCCGACCGGGGCAGCAACCTCAGTGCCAGAAGCTGGCTGACGGAAGCGCCCCTGCGCATGCTGATGAACAACCTCGACCCCGATGTCGCGGAGCGGCCGGGCGAGCTGGTGGTCTATGGCGGGATTGGCCGTGCCGCGCGCGACTGGGAGAGCTTCGACCGCATCGCCGCCAGCCTGAAGACGCTGGAGGGCGACGAGACGCTGCTGGTGCAGTCCGGCAAGCCGGTCGGCGTGTTCCGCACTCATGCCGATGCGCCGCGCGTGCTGATCGCCAATTCCAATCTGGTGCCGCATTGGGCGACCTGGGAGCATTTCCATGAGCTCGACCGCAAGGGGCTGATGATGTACGGCCAGATGACGGCCGGATCCTGGATCTATATCGGCTCGCAGGGTATCGTTCAGGGCACCTATGAGACCTTTGTGGAGATGGGCCGCCAGCATTATGGCGGCAGCCTCGCCGGGCGCTGGATACTGACCGCCGGGCTGGGCGGCATGGGCGGCGCGCAGCCGCTGGCTGCCACCATGGCGGGCGCATCCTGCCTGGCCGTGGAATGCCAGCCGAGCCGCATCGAGATGCGGCTGCGCACCGGCTATCTGGACAAGAAGGCGGACACGCTGGACGAGGCGCTGGCGATGATCGAGGCGGCGCGCAAGGACGGCAAGCCGGTCTCTATCGGCCTGCTGGGCAATGCCGCCGACATCTTCCCGGAGCTGGTGCGGCGTGGCGTGCGCCCGGATTGCGTGACCGACCAGACATCGGCCCATGATCCGGTGAATGGCTATCTGCCGAAGGGCTGGTCCCTGGCCGATTGGGAAACCCGGCGCGAGAGCGACCCGAAGGCCGTCACAAAGGCCGCCAAGCGCTCAATGGCCGAGCATGTGCGGGCCATGCTGGATTTCCACCGCATGGGCGTGCCGACAGTCGATTACGGCAATAACATCAGGCAGATGGCGCTGGAGGAGGGGGTGGATGACGCCTTCGCCTTCCCCGGCTTCGTGCCGGCCTATATCCGCCCGCTGTTCTGCCGGGGCATCGGGCCGTTCCGCTGGGTGGCGCTGTCGGGCGACCCGGAGGATATCTACAAGACCGACCAGAAGATGAAGGAGCTGCTGCCCGACGACGCGCATCTGCACAACTGGCTCGACATGGCGCGCAGCCGCATCCAGTTCCAGGGCCTGCCGGCGCGCATCTGCTGGATCGGGCTGGGCGACCGGCACCGGGTGGGGCTGGCCTTCAACGAGATGGTTGCCAAAGGCGAACTCAAGGCCCCCATCGTCATCGGTCGTGACCATCTGGACAGCGGCTCCGTCGCCTCGCCCAACCGCGAGACCGAGGCGATGCTGGACGGCTCCGACGCGGTATCCGACTGGCCGCTGCTGAACGCGCTGCTGAACTGTGCGTCGGGCGCTACATGGGTGTCGCTGCATCATGGCGGCGGGGTCGGCATGGGCTTCTCACAGCATTCCGGCATGGTCGTCGTCTGCGACGGCACGCCGGAGGCGGCGCGGCGTGTCGGCCGTGTGCTGTGGAACGACCCGGCGACCGGCGTGATGCGTCATGCCGATGCCGGTTACGAGATCGCCCAGGCCTGTGCCCGCGAGCACGGGCTGAAGCTGCCCAGCCTGGGATAAGGGTGCGGGTAAAACGCCGCTTGCAGAGCGCCGGCTAACGGCGCGAGATTTAGCGGCGCATCGGGGGAATCAAGGGCGTTCATAACAATCTGAACAGGAGGGTAAAATGGAGAGACGTAAATTCCTGAAGGGGGCCGTTGTCGGCGGCACCGCCGCTGTTGCGGCCTCCGGGCTGTCTGCCCCCGCCATTGCGCAGGGCAAGATGGAATGGCGCATGGTCACATCCTGGCCGGTGAACCTGCCCGGACCGGGCACCAGCGCCGCCTGGCTGGCCGACCGGATCACCAAGATGAGCGAAGGCAAGCTGACGGTGAAAGTGTTCGGCGCCGGCCAGCTGGCGCCTGCCGCCGGTGTGTTCGACGCCGTCTCGCAGGGGGCGGCCGAGATGTATCATTCCGTGCCGACCTATTGGCGCGGCAAGTCGGCCGGCATCGTGCTGTTCGGCAACATGCCCTTCGGCCTGACGGCCAGCGAGCAGCATGCCTGGATGCTGCATGGCGGCGGGCAGGCGCTGTATGACGAGATGTATGGCCGCTTCGGCCTGAAGGGCTTCCTGTGCGGCAATACCGGCAATCAGTGGATGGGCTGGTTCAAGAAGGAGATCAAGTCGGTCGAGGATTTCAAGGGGCTGCGCTTCCGCTCCCCGGGTCTCGGCGGCGAGATGTACCGCCGGATGGGCGCGTCCGTCGTGCAGCTTCCGGGCGGCGAGATCTATCCGGCGCTGCAATCCGGTACCATCGACGCGGCGGAGTTCATCGGCCCCTGGACCGATCTGGCGCTGGGCTTCCACCAGGCCGCCAAATTCTACTACTGGCCCGGCGTGCAGGAGCCGGCCTCGGCCGAGGAATGCGTGATCAACAAGGCGAAATGGGACGGGCTGTCCGATGAGCTGAAGCTGGTCATCGAAACCGCCTGTGCGGCCACCTACGCCTATTCCACTTCAGAATACATCGTGCGCAATCCGCCGGCCCTGAAGACGCTGGTGGAGAAGAACGGGGTGCAGGTGCGCCAGGCGCCGCAGGATGTGCTGGTCGCCGCCGGCAATGCCGCTGGCGAGATCATGTCCGAACTGCGCCAGGACAAGGACGATCTGGTGCGCAAGATCGCCGACGCCTATGTCACCTTCCGCGAAGGCGCGCTGGAAAATGCGCGGTATACCGAGCTGGGTATGATGCAGGCGCGCACCCTGCCGTATAAGTTCGGCGGTTGATCTGAACAGGCGGCGGTCCCTCGGGGCCGTCGCCGTTTTCTGGGTTTTCTGGGGGCGTGATGCAGGCTCTGCGACGATTCGCGGCCGGGATGGACGGGCTGTCCGACCGGATTGGACGGGCGCTTGCCTGGCTGGTCTGGGCGACGGCGGCGATCTGCGCCGTGGTGGTGGTTCTGCGCTATGCGCTGCACGAAACCTTCGTGTGGATGCAGGACCTCTATGTCTGGAGCCACGCCATCGTCTTCCTGCTGGGCACGGTCTATGCCATGCGCCGCAACGCCCATGTCCGGGTCGATATCCTCTATGCGAAATGGCCGGTCCGCCGCCGTGCCCTGGTGGAATGCATCGGCGTGCTGGTCTTCACCTTGCCCTGGATGGGCGTGCTGGCCTGGCTGACCTGGCCCTTCATCGTCTCGTCCTGGTCGATCTATGAAGGCTCGGGGCAGCCCAATGGCATGCCCGGCGTGTTCCTGCTGAAAACCGTGCTGCTGGTGTTCTGCCTGCTGGTCGGGCTGCAGGGACTGGCCGTGCTGGCGCGTGGCATTCTGGTGCTGACCGGCGATAGGGCAGCGGCACAGGAGCCGCCCTTCGACGATTCCCCGCAGAGCTGAGCCGGAAAGAGCCCGATGCTGACCACCGGCGATATCGTCTCCATCGTCTTCTTCTTGTCGACGATACTGATTCTGCTGACCGGCCTGCCGGTCGCCTTCTCGCTGGCCGGGCTGTCGCTGGTCTTCGCCTTTCTTGGTCATATGCTGGGGGTGTTCGACTACAGCACGCTGATCAACCTGCCCTTGCGCTATTTCGGTGTGATGAGCAACGAGGTGCTGGTCGCCGTGCCGCTCTTCGTGCTGATGGGCAATGTGCTGCAACGCTCCGGCGTGGCCGAGGATCTGCTGACCGCCATGGGCAAGCTGTTCGGCATGCGGTCCGGCGGGTTGGGCTTTTCCGTCATTCTGGTCGGCGGGCTGCTGGCGGCGGCAACCGGCGTGGTCGGGGCCACCGTGGCCACCATGGCGCTGATCGCGTTGCCGGCGATGCTGCGCGTCGGTTATCAGCCGCGTCTGGCGACCGGTGTCATCGCGGCCTCCTCGACGCTGGCGCAGATCATCCCGCCCTCGACCATCCTGATCTTCACCGCCGACATATTGTCGGGCGTGAACCAGGCGGCGCAGATGCGGTTGGGCAATTTCGCGCCGACGACGCTGTCGACCGGCGATCTGTTCGCCGGCGCGCTGGTGCCCGGCCTGCTGCTGGTGACGCTGTTCATGCTGTTCATGGCGGTGAAGTCGATAGTCCAGCCGGATACCTGCCCGCCCATCGATATCCCGGAGGCAGAGCGCAAGGGCCTGCCGCTGGCGGTGGCGAAGGCGGTGGTGCCGCCGCTGCTGCTGATCATCGCCGTGCTGGGCTCCATCCTGGGCGGCATTGCGACGCCGACCGAATCCGCCTCCATCGGTGTGTTCGGTGCGCTGCTGCTGACCTGGGCAAAGGGCCGGCTGTCCTGGGAGATGGTGCGCGAGGCCGGCAAGGGCACGGCGGTAACCACGGCGATGATCTTCGCCATCGTGCTGGCCGCCTCGCTGTTCTCGCTCACCTTCCGGGGGCTGGGCGGCGAGCATATGGTGGAGGAGGCGCTGAGCAACATGCCGGGCGGCGTGGTTGGCGCTGTGCTGATCGTCATGGCGGTCATGTTCGTGCTGGGCTTCTTCCTGGACACCTTCGAGATCATCCTGATCATGCTGCCGATCTGCGGCGGGCCGCTGATCGTGCTGGGCGTCGATCCGATCTGGCTGGGCGTCATGGTCGCCCTGAATTTGCAGACCAGTTTCATGACCCCGCCTTTCGGCTTCACCCTGTTCTATCTGCGCGGGTTTGCACCGCCTTCGGTGGAGACGATTGAAATCTGGAAGGGCGCTTTGCCCTTCGTCGGCATTCAGATTGTTGCGCTGGTTCTAGTGTGGGTTTTCCCGCAGCTGGCAACATGGCTGCCCGGCCTACTGTTCCGGTGACGACGGGCGCAGCCGCGACTATGATCGCGCCCGCCGGCGATCCGAACCGGTAGGATTTTCATCAGGATTACTATGTCCCAGAGCTACGATGTCGCGGTAATTGGCGGCGGCGCCATTGGTACTGCCGTTGCCTTCCACCTGACCCGCCTCGGCGCGGGCCGCGTTGCGCTGTTCGAGCGCCAGCAGATCGCCGGCGGCACCACGGCGCAGTCCAGCGGGTTGCTGCGGGCGCATTATTCCGTGCCGGCCAATATGGCGCTGGCCAAGGCCTCGCTGGAAATGTTCGAGGGCTTCGACGCGCTGATCGGCGATGAGGAGGCCTCTGCCGGCTTCATCCGCTGCGGCTATATGATCGTGGCGCCGGAGGGCGACTCGTCGAAGGCGGTGCGCGGCGCCATCACGCATCAGGCCGGCATCGGCATCGAGGCACGGCTGATCGACAAGGAAGAGGCGCTGGAACTGCACCCCTGGCTGAATCTGGATGATATCGACGCCATCGGCTACGAGCCGGGCGCCGGCTTTGCCGATCCCTATCTGACGGCCAGCTGGTTCGCCCGCGCCGCCAAGCGCGCCGGGGCGGATATCCGCCAGGGTGTGACCGTCGAGGGGTTGCTGATGGACGGCAACCGTGTCACCGGGCTGAAGACCTCGGAAGGCGATGTGCAGGCCGGCGCGGTGGTATCCGCGATGAATGTCTGGAGCCATGACCTTGCCCGCTGGACCGGCGTCGAGCTGCCGATGAGCATCACCCGGCACGACGTGCTGGCCTTCGAGGTGGACGAGCCCTATACGCCGCGCTTCCCGATCCTGAAGGATCTGGCCTCGCCGAGCCTGCTCTATACCCGCTCCACCTCCGGCAGCCAGATCCTGGTCGGCACCGGTGATGAGGGCGTGGAAACCGACTCGCCGGAAACCGTCGATGCCGACATCTCGCTGGACTGGATCGTCGAGCAGGGCGAAGCACTGGCTCACCGGATGCCGAAATTCGCCGAGGCACGGTTCGTGACCTCCTGGTCCGGCCTGTACGACACCACGCCGGACTGGAATCCGGTGCTGGGTCCGCTGCCCGGCATCGAGGGGCTGACCACCGCCTTCGGTCTGTCTGGCCATGGCTTCAAGCTGTCACCGATGATCGGCCGGTTGCTGGCCCAGGCAGCGCTTGGCCTGCCCACCGACCAGCCCCTGGAGCCCTATCGCTTCACCCGCTTTGCCGAGGGTCAGCCACTGCGGGGCACCTATGGGGCGGGCGCGGTCTCCTAGAGCACGTCCTTCGCGGCGGCCAGAACCTCGGGCGACAGGGGCTTCGGCGATGTGTCGAGCCCCTTGCCCAGACGGTCGGCGATGATCTGGAACCCGGCGATCCGCGCGAAGGGCTTGTCATTCGCCGGGATCAGATGCCAGGGCGCGGAGTCGGTCGAGGTTTTCTCGATCATCTCCTCGATGGCGTCCTCATACTCTTTCCAGCGCGCCCGGTTGCGGAAATCCTCATAGGTCAGCTTCCAGCGCTTCAGGGGATTTTCCAGCCGGTCGCGGAAGCGCTTCAACTGCTCTTCCGGGCTGATGTGCAGGAACAGCTTCACCAGCCGCACGCCGTCATCGGTCAGCTGGCGCTCAAATTCGACGATCTCCCGGTAGCCGCGCTTCCAGTCCTTCTCGGGCGTGAATTTCTCGACCCGCTCGACCATGACGCGGCCATACCAGGACCGGTCAAACAGTACGATGCGGCTATGGCTGGGCAGCTTGCGCCAGAAACGTTGCAGGTAATGCTGGCGCAGTTCCTCTTCTGTCGGGGCGCCGATGGGGTGGACATGGAAGCTGCGCGGATCGAGGGTCCAGCCGAGCCGTTTCACCAGCCCGCCCTTGCCGGCGGTATCCCAGCCTTCCAGCACGATCACCGCGCGCTCCCGCGATCCCAGATAGGCCTGCTGGATCAGCTCCAACTGCTTCTGCAGGGATTTCAGACGGTCGTCATACTCCGAATCATCCAGTGTGTAGTCATTCTTCAGCCCGGCCAGTTTCGGGCGGCCGTCGGCCTGGAAGTGCTTGCTGGCCTGGTCGAGCCGGCCATTCTTGTCATTGCTCATCTGAAATCCTATCTCGGGTGCCATTCAGGGTAGGCAGGTCCGCAGCTTCGGGGCAAGGTGCCGCCCATATCGCTTTTCATGAAAGGGCAGGACATGACGCAGAAAGTGGCTTTGGTAACCGCGGCAGGACGGGGTATCGGGGCGGCGACCGCCAGGACATTGGCGGCGCAGGGATACAGTCTTGTGTTGCTGTCGCCGGGCGAAGCCGTGCTGGGGCTGGCGGCGGAGCTGGGTGGCAAGGCCATTCGCGGCAGCGTGACCGAGCCGGCCGATCTGCAGCGGCTGGTTGATCTGGCGCTGGACAGCTATGGCCGGATCGATGCCGTGGTCAACAATACCGGCCATGCGCCGAAGGGGCCGATCCTGGAGATCTCCGACCAGGACTGGCATCTCGGTTTCGACATGGTGCTGCTGAACGTCATCCGCCTGACCCGGCTGGTCACGCCGGTGATGAAGGCACAGAAATCGGGCAGCATCGTGAACCTGTCCTCCTATGCGGCGCTGGAGCCGGAGGCGGATTTCCCGATGACCACGCTGCGCGCGGCGCTGGGCGCCTGGAGCAAGCTGTATGCCGATGAGCATGCCGCCGCCGGCATCCGCATGAACTGCGTGCTGCCCGGCTTCGTCGATAGCCTGCCGGAGAAATCCACACGGCGCGAGCGCATCCCGATGCAGCGCTATGCCTCCTCGGAGGAGATCGCCAATGTCATCGCCTTCCTGCTGTCGGACGGGGCGAGCTATGTCACCGGCCAGAGCATCCGGGTCGATGGCGGCCTGACCCGCGTCATCTGAGCCGCGTCAGTTCAGATAGACGATGCTGGCATTCAGCGTGGCGGCATAGCCGACCCACAGCGCATAGGGGACGAACATCCAGAAGGCTTTCCGGTCGATCGGCCGGAAAGCCTTCATGGTGGCCAGTATGGCGGCCAGCAGCAGCACAATCTCTACCAGCGCCGCCGTCGGGTTGCGCAGGCCAAAGAACAGCACCGACCACAGCAGGTTCAGCCCAAGCTGCACAAAGAACAGAATCAGGGCGGGACGGGCCTGCACCCAGCCTGCCGCCCGCCAGACCCGCCAGGCGGCGACGGCCATCAGGATATACAGCACGGTCCAGACCGGCCCGAAGACCCAGGCGTGCGGGTTATGCGGTGGCTTTTCCAGCAGCGGATACCAGGTCTTCACCGATCCGGCAGTCACCCAGCCGCCGATTGCCGAGACCAGGAAGCAGAGCAGGAGGAAGCCGAGAAAGGCGGGTATCGTACGCCGGCGCGGCAGCGACTTCCGGCGTGTCCGATTGGCCATGACGATCCTCCCAGGGAAATTATCCCCGCAGTATAGCCTAGCCCGGCGGGCGCGTCAGAAATGCTACATCTTGTGTGAATTTTTTATGGGCACGCAAATTACTGCTTACATACGCTGCATTGCGGGATACAGTTTCAAGGTCGGAAATGAGCAGGGGGATGGATCGCCGCCATGTTCGCCTCGCCAGCGTCACTCGCACTCAGGCCGCCCCAGCACGCTTGCCAGCGTGGCCTCGGGTCCGCCGCGACGCCGCCCGGCGCACAGGCAGTCCTTCTATCCGCATCATCCCTGTCCGTTGTTTCAGCGTGCCTCCCTTTGGGAGGCATTTTCATTTCCGGCTCGCCCCGTTCATCTTTGTCTTTCGAGTAAGGAGCTTGCAGCATGGCCAAGCGTTCGACCCGTCAGGTACAGTCCCGCGATTCGAAGCCGCGTGAGGCGAATATCAGGGCCCTGTTTCCCGGGGTTCCCGGCTGGCATCCGCTGGATGAGGGTTTTGATGAATCGGCGCGCGAGCAGCGCTATGTGAAATCCATCCGGCCGATGAGCGAGAACCAGACCGCGCTGCTGCAGGCGATGGACAGCAAGCATATGGTCGTCGCCGTCGGCCCGGCCGGCACCGGCAAGACCTATCTCGCCATCGCCAAGGCGGTGGAGGCCTTCGAGGCCGGCAAGGTGGCGCGCATCATGCTCACCCGTCCGGCGGTCGAGGCCGGTGAGAATCTGGGCTATCTGCCGGGCAGCCTGGAAGACAAGCTGGCGCCCTATCTGCGCCCGCTCTACGACGCGCTGAACGAGCGTCTGGGCGGCAAGCGGCTGAAGGCGCTGATGGCCGACGGCTCCATCGAAATCGCGCCGGTCGCCTATATGCGCGGCCGCACGCTGAACAATGCCTATATCGTCATCGACGAGGCGCAGAACTGCACCTATGGGCAGATCAAGATGCTGCTGACGCGGCTCGGCTGGAACTCCACCATGGTGCTGACCGGCGATCCAGACCAGACCGACCTTCTGCCGGAACTCTCGGGCCTGGCCGAGATCGCGCATCGGCTCTCCGCGCTGGACGACATCGCGGTCGTCACGCTGAAGGAAAAGGACATCGTGCGCCACCCGCTGGTCGCCAGCATGCTGACGGTGCTGTAGGGGGCTTAGTCTTCTCTTCGTCACCCTCGGGTCAAGCCCGGGGGTGACGATGGAGAGGGGGGCCGGCCTGTGCGCCCCTAGTTATCGCCCATCTTCAGGGCGGCGATGAAGGCGGATTGCGGGATTTCGACGGAGCCGAACTGCCGCATCCGTTTCTTGCCTTCCTTCTGCTTGTCGAGCAGCTTGCGCTTGCGGCTGATGTCACCGCCATAGCATTTGGCGGTCACGTCCTTGCGCATCGCGGCGACGGTCTCGCGGGCGATGACCCGGCCGCCAATGGCCGCCTGGATGGCAATCTTGAACAGCTGGCGCGGGATCAGATCCTTCAGCCGCTCGCAGATCGAGCGGCCGCGATATTCCGCCTGGCTGCGATGGACCAGCATGGACAGCGCATCGACCGGCTCCTGATTGACCAGGATGGAGACTTTCACCAGCTCGCCCTCGATATAGGAATCGAGCTGATAATCGAAGCTAGCATAGCCCCGGCTGATCGATTTCAGGCGATCGTAGAAATCGAACACCACTTCGTTCAGCGGCAGGCGATAGACCACCATGGCGCGGTTGCCGACATAAGTCAGCTCGATCTGCTCGCCGCGCCGCTCGGTGCACAGCGTCAGGATCGGGCCGAGATACTCGTCGGGCACGAAGATGGTCGCCTTGATCCACGGCTCCTCGATATGGTCGATCTTTACCACATCCGGGAAATCGGCCGGGTTGTGCAGCTCGATCATCGAGCCGTCGGTCATGTGGATCTTGTAGACCACGCTGGGCGCGGTGGTGATCAGGTCGAGATCGAATTCGCGTTCCAGCCGCTCCTGGATGATTTCCAGATGCAGCAGCCCGAGGAACCCGCAGCGGAAGCCGAAGCCCAGCGCTGCCGAGCTTTCGGCCTCGTAATGGAAGCTGGAATCGTTCAGCGCCAGCTTGCCCAGGCTGTCGCGCAGATGCTCGTAATCGGCGGCATCGACCGGGAACAACCCGCAGAACACCACCGGGATGGACGGCTTGAAGCCGGGCAGCATCTTGGTCGCGGGGCGGCGTTCTTCGGTCAGCGTGTCGCCGACGCGGCAATCGGCGACGGTCTTGATACCGGCGGTGATATAGCCCAGCTCGCCCGGCCCGAGGGAATCGATCTCGATGCGCTTCGGGTTGAACACGCCGACGCGGTCCACCGGATGGGCGGCACCGGTCGCCATCATGCGGATCTTGGTACCATGCTTCAGCGTGCCATCGACCACGCGCACCAGGATGATGACGCCCAGATAGGCGTCGTACCAGCTGTCCAGCAGCAAGGCGCGCAAGGGGGCGGCAGGGTCGGCCTCCGGCGGGGCGGGCAGGCGGGTGACGATGGCTTCCAGCACCTCGTCGATACCAACACCGGTCTTGGCGGAAATCGGGATCGCCTCGCTGGCATCCAGGCCGATGACATCCTCGATCTGCTGCTTCACGCGGTCCACATCGGCGGCCGGCAGATCGACCTTGTTCAGCACCGGCACGATCTCGTGATTGGCGTCCAGCGCCAGATAGACATTGGCCAGGGTCTGCGCCTCGACGCCCTGGCTGGCATCGACCAGCAGCAGCGAGCCTTCACACGCGGCCAGCGAGCGGCTGACCTCATAGGTGAAGTCGACATGGCCCGGCGTGTCGATCAGGTTCAGCAGATATTCCTGCCCGTCCCGCGCGATATAGGGCAGGCGCACGGTCTGCGCCTTGATGGTGATGCCGCGTTCGCGCTCGATATCCATGGAATCGAGCAGCTGTTCCTTCATCTCGCGCGACTGCATCGCGCTGCAGCGCTCGATCAACCGGTCGGCCAGCGTGGATTTGCCATGGTCGATATGCGCGACGATGGCGAAATTCCGGATATTTTTCTGCGGGATCGACATGGGTACCGAAACGCTTTCCTGATTCAGAAACTCAACTGCCTAAAAGCCGGAGCCAGCCGCTAGGAAGATATGTTGGCGAGAGCGGAAACGCCAGTGCAAGCGGCCATGCCCTTCGAGACGCCCCCCAAGTATCCTGGCGGGCGCCTCAGGGCGAGGGCGCAAACGGCGAAGGCAGCCTACCGCCGCAGGCTGCCGCCGGTCGCCTTTTCCACCTGGGCGACGATCTTGCCGCTGACTGCCTCGATATCTTCCTCGGTCAGCGTGCGGTCGGTGGGTTGCAGCGTGACGCTGATCGCCACCGACTTCTTGCCTTCGCCCAGATTGGCGCCGGCATAGATGTCGAACACGCCGACCTCGCTCACCAGCACCTTGTCGGCGCCCTTGGCGGCCCGCACGATCTGCTCGGCGGCGACGCTGTCCTCGACGACGAAGGCGAAGTCACGCTCGACCGGCTGGAAGGGCGAGAGTTTCAGGAAGGGCTTGGTCGAGCCTTTCTTCGCCTTGGCCATCGGCACGCGGTCGAGGAACAGCTCGAAGCCGACCACCGGACCCTTCAGGTCGTAGGCGGCCAGCACGCGCGGATGCAACTCGCCAAAGCTGGCCAGCACGTTCGGCCCCAGCCGCAGGCAGCCGGAGCGGCCCGGATGGTACCAGTCCGGCGCATCGGTCGAGACCTGCAGATTGGCCGTCGGTGCCCCCAGGGCTTCCAACAGGGCGAGGAGATCACCCTTGGCGTCGAAGGCATCCACCGGCCGCTGCTGCTTGCTCCAGTCGCGCGGTGCGGTGCGGCCGGCACGGATGCCGGTCGCCATGGCCGACTGACCCTTGGGTGTTGGATCGGCGAATTGCGGGCCGACCTCGAACAGCGCCAGATCGGGATAGCCCTGATTGGCGTTGCGCTGCGCGGCGGCCAGCAGATTGCCCAGAATCGACGGCCGCATGGCGTCGAGATCGCTGGAGATCGGGTTGCTCAGCCGCATTTCCGCCGGCACCGGCCCGCCGAACAGGGCGGCCTGGCCGGATGGCATGAAGGAGAAGGTGACGGCCTCCACCAGCCCGCGCGCGGCCAGCAGGCGCTTGGCCAGCGGCACACGACGCTGCGCCGGGGTGATGGCCGGCTGCGGCATCGAGGTTTCGCGCGGCAGCGGCACGACCGGGATATTGTCGTAGCCGTGGATGCGCAGCACCTCTTCCACCAGATCGGCCTCGCCGATGATGTCGCCACGCCAGGGCGGCGGGGTGACGCTGTAGGTGCCGGTGGTCTCGGTCGTGGCGACCTCGAAGCCCAGGGTCTGCAGGATGCGGATCGACTCGCCTTCCTTCACCGCGACACCGCCCAGCTCGGCAATGCGTGCGATGCGCAGCGTGTAGCTGCGCTGCCATTCCGGCTCCGTGCCCTCGACGACGATATCGCTGCATGCCCCGCCGCAGATTTCCAGGATCAGGCGGGTGGCGATATCGGTGCCCCAATAGGGCGATGTCTGGTCCAGTCCGCGCTCGAAGCGATAGCGCGCATCGGACAGCAGGCCCAGCTTGCGGCCAGTGATGGCGACGCGGATCGGGTCGAACAGGGCGGTTTCCAGGAACACCTCGGTCGTGCCCTCGGACACGCCGGTACGTTCGCCGCCCATCACGCCGGCCAGATCATCGACGCCGTGATCGTCGCCAAGGACGATCATTTCCGCGTCGAGATCGTATTCCTTGCCATTGAGGGCGTGGAATGTCTCGCCGTCGCGGGCCAGGCGGATGGTCATATGGCCACCCTCGATCTTATGGGCGTCATAGACATGCAGCGGCCGGCCGAGATCCATCATCACGTAATTGGTGATGTCGACCAGCGCCGAGATCGGACGCAGCCCGACGGCCTTCAGCCGCGCCTGCATCCATTTCGGCGAGGGGCCGTTCTTCACATTTCGGAAATGCCGGCCGACGACGATCGGGCAGGCGCTCTCCTGTCCGGCCGGGAAGTCACGGCGCCAGACAATCGGGCTTTCATAGCTGCCATTGCGCTTGGAGGTGTCCAGCGGGCGCAGCGTGCCGAGGCCCGCCGCCGCCAGGTCACGCGCAACGCCGCGCACGCCGAGGCAATCGGCGCGGTTCGGCGTGATGGCGATGTCGATCAGCGGATCATCCAGCCCGGCATATTTTGCGAAGGCGAGGCCCAGCGGGGCATCTGCCGGCAGCTCGATGATGCCGTCATGCTCGTCCGACAGGCCCAGCTCGCGCTCGGAGACCAGCATGCCATTGGACTCCTGGCCGCGGATCGTGCCCTTCTTCAGATCGATCCCGGTGCCGGGGACATGGCTGCCGACGGGGGCGAACACGCCTTTCATGCCGGTGCGCGCATTCGGCGCGCCGCAGACCACTTGCACGATCTCGGTGCCGGTATCGACCTTGCAGACGCGCAGCCGGTCGGCGTCGGGGTGCTGCTCGGCGGAGACGACATGGGCGATGGTGAAGGGGGCGAGGGCGGCGGAGCGATCCTCCACGCCTTCGACCTCAAGGCCGATCATCGACAGCATCCGCACGATCTCGTCCAGCGAGGCGGAGGTGTCGAGATGCTCCTTCAGCCAGGACAGGGTGAATTTCATCGGGCCAGCCCCCCGGTCAGCGTCGGTACGTCCAGTGGCACGAAGCCGTAATGTTTCAGCCAGCGCAGATCGCTGTCATAGAAGGTGCGCAGGTCGGGAATGCCGTATTTCAGCATGGCGATGCGCTCGATCCCCATGCCGAAGGCGAAGCCCTGATACTTGGTGGAATCGATGCCGCAATTCTCCAGAACGCGCGGATGCACCATGCCGGAACCGAGAATTTCCAGCCAGTCGTCGCCGGCGCCGATGGTCAGCTCACCGCCCTTGCGGGTACAGCCGATATCGACCTCCGCCGAGGGTTCGGTGAAGGGGAAATAGCTCGGGCGGAAGCGCACCGGCAGATCGTCGACGCCGAAGAAGGCGCGGCAGAATTCGATCAGGCAGCCCTTCAGATGGCCCATATGGGTCTTCTCGTCGATCACCAGCCCCTCGACCTGATGAAACATCGGGGAGTGGGTGGCGTCGTGGTCGCTGCGATAGGTGCGGCCGGGGGCGATGATGCGGATCGGCGGCGTGGTCTTCTGCATGGTGCGGATCTGCACCGGCGAGGTGTGGGTGCGCAGCACCATCTTCGCCCCGTCAGCGCGATCCGGCAGATAGAAGGTGTCATGCTCCTGCCGGGCAGGGTGCTCTGGCGGGATGTTCAGCGCGCCGAAATTATGGAAGTCGTCCTCGATATCCGGGCCTTCGGCGACGGAGAATCCCATTTCACCGAAGATCGCCACCAGCTCGTCCAGCACCTGGCTGATCGGGTGGATGACACCGCGGCCCTCCGGCCGGGGCGGCAGCGACACGTCGATGCGCTCGGCCGCCAGGCGGGTGTTCAACGCTACATCGGCAAGGCCGGCCTTGCGCTGGTCCAGCGCCTCGGCAACGGCATCCTTCACGCGGTTCAGCGCCTGGCCGGCTTCCTTGCGGGCCTCGCCATCCAGCGCGCCCAGCTGCTTCATCAGCTCGGTAATGCGGCCCTTCTTGCCCAGCGCCGCCACACGGGTGCGGTCCAGCGCCTCCAGGTCACCGGCGCCCTGCACCTCGGCCAGCAATTCGTCGCGCAATTGGTTGAGGTCTTGCATCGTCTCCGTCTTCCCTAGACCGCCCGGCCTGGCCGGCGGCTGTCCCGATACGAAAAGAGGGCCGGCCCCTAAGGACCGCCCCTCTGATCACTTGATCACCGATGCAGCCTCATGACGAGGCTGCGGGCGACACAACGGTTGTTCAGCCGTTGCTGGCGAGGGCGGCCTGGGCCTGCTCGACCAGCGACTTAAAGACGTCCGGCTCATGAATGGCGATATCCGACAGAACCTTGCGGTCGATGTCGATGCCGGCCTTCTTGATGCCGTCCATGAACTGCGAATAGGGCAGGCCATTCAGACGCGCGGCCGCATTGATGCGCTGAATCCAGAGCGCGCGGAAATCGCGCTTCTTGGTCCGGCGATCGCGGTAGGCGTATTGCAGACCCTTCTCGACCTTCTCCAGGGCGATACGGAAGCTGCTATTGCCCCGGCCGCGGTAGCCCTTGGCGAGGTCCAGAACTTTTTTATGACGGGCGTGGGAAGTGACGCCCCGCTTGACGCGTGCCATCTGTGCTTCTCCTTACCCGTTGGGAAGAAAGTATTTTTTGACGCGGGCAGCATCCTGCGGACTCATGATCTTGGTCCCGGTGTGCTGGCGCAGCATCTTGGTCGGCCGCTTGCGCATGCCGTGACGCTTGAAGGCAACGGCCATCTTCACCTTGCCGCTGCCCGTGAGACGGAAGCGCTTTTTCGCTCCGCTCCTGGTCTTCATCTTGGGCATTTCAACCTCACTGGTTATCGGTTCATCAAAAGTCGGCCGGGCATGCCCTACAGGCCACGGCTCGACTGCGTCCGCTCCAGGCTTTCACCCGGCGGAGCGCGCGTTATACAGACAGCCTCCCCGAAAGGCAAGGCTGTGTGGCAGAAAACCCTCGTCCCGGAACGGGCGAGAAAGCGCGGTGCAGACGCCGCTCAGCGCGGCGCGATCACCATCACCATCTGGCGGCCTTCCAGCTTGGGATGCTGTTCGACCTTGGCCAGCTCATCGACATCGTCCTTCACGCGCATCAGCACATTCATGCCGATATCCTGGTGCGCCATTTCGCGACCGCGGAAGCGCATGGTGACCTTCACCTTGTCGCCCTCGGTCAGGAATTTGTGCACGCTGCGCATTTTGACGTCGTAATCATGATCGTCGATATTCGGACGCATCTTGATTTCCTTGACGTCGATGATCTTCTGGTTCTTGCGCGCCTCGTTGCGCTTCTTCTGCGCCTCGTACTTGAACTTGCCATAGTCGAGGATCTTGCAGACCGGCGGTTCCGCATTCGGCGAGATCTCGACCAGGTCGAGACCGGCTTCATCGGCAGCGCGTTGCGCATCGCGGCGTGAGAGTACGCCCAGATTTTCACCTTCCGCACCAATCACGCGCAGCGTGTCGGCGAAGATATCATCGTTTACCCGCGGTCCATCTTTCGAGGGCGCGGCATCGGGCTGAAAGCGGGCTATTTAACACCTCCGTCAAATCGGGAAGACAATGTGATAATACGCTGCCGTCTCCCCGCACGGCAACGTCCGTTGAAAAAGCGGAGACTCCTTAAGCCGGAGCTTGCGCTTCTTCCATAAGTTTATGAAGCGCCTCATCCAGCGCAAGCACTTCTTGCTTGTCGCCGCCCAGACGCCGCATCGCCACGTTCCGTTCCACGGCCTCGCGCTTGCCGACCACCAGCAGGGCGGGCACCTTCGCAAGACTGTGTTCGCGGACCTTGTAGTTGATCTTCTCATTGCGCAGGTCGGTTTCAACCCTCAGCCCTGCGGCCTTCAGCGTTTCCGCCACCTCGACGGCATATTCATCCGCCTCATTGGTGATGGTCGCCACGACAATCTGTGTCGGCGCCAGCCAGAGCGGGAAGCGCCCGGCATACTGCTCGATCAGGATTCCCAGGAAGCGCTCGAACGATCCCAGGATGGCCCGGTGCAGCATGACCGGCCGGTGCTTCTGGCTGTCCTCGCCGATATAGGAGGCATCGAGACGCTGCGGCAGCACGAAATCGACCTGCAACGTACCACACTGCCAGTCGCGGCCGATGGCGTCGCGCAGCACGAACTCCAGCTTCGGGCCATAGAAGGCGCCTTCGCCGGGGTTCAGCGTATAGGGCAGGCCGGCGGCCTCCACGGCATCCTTCAGCGCGCCTTCGGCCTGGTCCCAGATCGAATCATCACCGGCGCGAATCTCCGGTCGGTCGGAGAATTTCACCTTCACCTCGGTGAAGCCGAAATCGCGGTAGACGCTCTGCAGCAGGTCGCAGAACTTGATGGTCTCCGCGGTGATCTGGTCCTCGGTGCAGAAGATATGCGCATCATCCTGCGTGAAGGACCGCACCCGCATGATGCCATGCAGCGCGCCCGATGGCTCGTAGCGATGGCAGGCACCGAATTCGGCCATGCGGATCGGCAGCTGGCGATAGCTGGTCAGGCCCTGGCGGAAAATCTGCACATGGCCGGGGCAGTTCATCGGCTTCAGCGCCAGGATGCGGTCATCCTCGGTCTCCACCGTGAACATGTTCTGGCGGAATTTCTCCCAATGGCCCGAGGCTTCCCACAAGGCGCGGTCGATCAGCTGCGGGGTCTTCACCTCGACATAGGACGCCTTGTCCAGCCGGCGGCGCATATAGGCCTCGACCGTGCGATACAGCGTCCAGCCCTTCGGGTGCCAGAACACGCTGCCGACAGCCTCTTCCTGGATATGGAACAGGTTCATCTCGCGGCCGATGCGGCGATGATCGCGCTTCTCCGCTTCCTCGACCTGGACCAGATAGGCTTCCAGCTCCTCCTTCGTCGCGAAGGCGGTGCCGTAGATGCGCTGCAGCTGGTCGTTATTGGCATCGCCGCGCCAATAAGCGCCAGACACCTTCAGCAGCTTGAAGGCCTTGCCCAGCTTGCCGGTGGCGGGCAGATGCGGGCCGGTACACAGATCGGTGAACTTGCCCTGGGTATAGACCGAGATGTCCTCATCCGCCGGGATGTTGCCGATATGCTCAGCCTTGTACTTCTCGCCGATGCCGGTGAAGAAGGCGACCGCCTGGTCGCGGGTCCAGACATCACGGGTGATCGCCTCGTTGCGGTCGACGATCTCGCGCATCTTGGCTTCGAGGGTTTCCAGGTCTTCCGGCGTGAACGGCTCGGCGCGCGCGAAATCGTAGTAGAAGCCGGTCTCGGTGGCCGGGCCAAAGGTCACCTGCACATCCGGATACAGCTCCTTCGCCGCCTCGGCCAGCACATGGGCGGCGTCGTGGCGCAGCAGATCCAGCGCATCGGGATGCTTGGTGGTGACGATCTCGATCCGGGAATCGGTGGTGATAGTGCTGGCCAGATCCTTCACATCGCCGTTGACCTTGATGGCGAGCGCCGCCTTTGCCAGGCCGGCGCCAATCGACGCAGCGACTTCCGAGCCCGTCACCGGACCCTCGAAGTTTTTGACGCTGCCGTCGGGAAGCGTGATGGCAACCATGTCTATCTTACACCGCTATAATTACGTTCGCCGGGGCGGATTTGCCCAGGGGCGAAAAGGGCTGCAACTCTAATGTCCCGCGAGGGCGTGTCAAGCGGCGCCGCCGCAGGGCAGCAGGCCCGGTTGCGCATGGGGCCATTCTTCGCGCCGCCTGACCCTTCGAGACGCCCCTTGCGGGGCTCCTCAGGGTGAGGGCGCTCTTGGACAAACCGGCAGTGCCGCCTGGTGACCTCATGCTGAGGAGGCCGCGTGAGCGGCTGTCTCGAAGCATAGGGCGGCTTACGCCATCCTCACCCGGTCTTCCAGCAGTTCATGGTAGACCGCGATGGTGCGCGCGCACATCAGCTGCTTGCTGTAATTCTGGCGCACGTGATCCATGGCGCGCGCGGCCCAGCGGGCACGCTCCTCGCCGACCAGGCCCAGCGCCTCGCGCAGCGCGCCGGCCAGTGCCACGGGATCGTCGGAGGGGACCAGCCAGCCGGTTTCGCCCGGCAATACCGTCTCCGCGACACCGCCATGGTTCGAGCCGACGACCGGGCGGCCCAGCGCCTGCGCTTCCACAGAGACGCGGCCGAAGCCCTCCGGCTCGGTCGAGGCGGAGACCACGACATCGGACAGCATATAGGCTGCCGGCATGTCCCGGCATTCACCGGCAAAGCGCACCGTGCGTTTCAGATCCAGTGTCTCGACCAGAGTTTCCAGTTCCTGGCGATAGGCCACGCGGCCCTGGTCGGAGCCGACGAGAACCGCCAGCGCCGGCACGTCGCGCAGATGCGCCATCGCCTGGATCAGCACCGACTGGCCCTTCCAGCGGGTCAGCCGGCCGGGCAACATGATGACCGGCACGCCATCCTCCAGCCGCCAGGCCTCGCTCAGCTGGATCATCCGTTCGGCGCTGACCAGATCCGGGTCGAAACGCGCGACATCGACGCCGCGCGGGATGACACGCAGGATCAGCGGGTCGATCGGGTAATTGTCCAGAATATGCCGGCTGATGAATTCCGAGATCGCGATGACTCGGTCGCCGCGGGTCATGATCGTGTTGTACCAGCGCTTCACCGCCCCGGTGATCTTGTAGGGCGCGTGGAAGGAGGTGACGAAGGGCGTGCCGGTGCGCCGTGTCGCCCAATAGGCGCTCCAGGCCGGCGCGCGGCTGCGGGCATGGACGATGTCGATGCCGTGCTCGGCGATCAGCTGTTGCAGCGCCGTGGCGTTCTTGCGCATCCGGAACGGGTTCTTGCTGTCCAGCGGCAGGGTGATATGGGTGGCGCCAGCCCGCTCCAGCTCGCGCACCATCGGGCCGCCGCTGGAGGCGACAAGGGCGCGCCAGCCGGCCTGCACCAGGGCATCGGCCATGTCCACCGTGCCGCGCTCGACACCGCCTGTCACCAGGCCGGGCAGCACCTGCAGCACGGTCGGCTGCTTGCCCTGCGGCGTAATTTGGGTTTCGATCATGCCCCGTAAACCCGGCTCACCGCCGGTCCTTCCCCGCAACATCGGTCCTGCCACATGACATCAGCCCCCTTCGATACCCTAGTCCGGCCCGATGGGGAAAGCCTTGCGTATTGCCGCACCCCTCCGGGTACGGATCAGACCGCGCCCGGCATCGTGTTTCTGGGCGGCTTCAAGTCGGACATGACCGGCACCAAGGCGCTGGCGCTGGAGGCTTTTGCGCAGGCGCGCGGGCAGGGCTTTCTGCGCTTCGACTATTTCGGCCATGGTGCCTCCAGCGGGAAGTTCGAGGATGGCTGCATCGGCCGCTGGGCCGAGGATTCCATCGCCGCCCTCGACGCGCTGACCGAGGGGCCGCAGATCCTGGTCGGCTCCTCCATGGGGGGCTGGCTGATGCTGCTGACGGCGCTGGCCCGGCCGGACCGGGTGGCGGGGCTGGTCGGCATCGCGCCGGCCCCGGATTTCACCGAGGATCTGATGTGGGCCGAATTCCCCGAGCCCATCCGTCAGACAATCCTGACCGAGGGCCGCTATGCCCGCCCGTCGGAATACAGTGACGACCCCTATGTCATCACCCGCCGGCTGATCGAGGATGGCCGCAACCACCTGCTGCTGCGCGCGCCGATCCCGCTGACCTGCACGGTGCGCCTGCTGCACGGCATGCGCGACCCGGACGTGCCCTACACCGTCTCCCTGCGCCTTGCCGAGGCACTGGCCGGCACGGATGTCTCGGTCACGCTGGTGAAGGATGGCGACCACCGGCTGTCGCGCGAGCAGGATCTGGAATTGCTCCGTAGGTCGGTGGGGGAGCTGGCCGGGAAGGGCTGAGCCAAAAGAATATCGTCATGGTCGGGCTTGACCCGACCATCCATTGACGAGCAATCGCGCGACGAATGCCCTAAGCCGCTGCTGGCACGTCAGCAATCTTCAGCGCCTGCGCCTGCCGCTTCTCCAGCGTTTTCACGTCGAAGCCCTCGATCATGTCGTGGAACAGGCGGTACCAGTTGATCTCCGCCTTCAGATGCAGGAAGACCGAGCCGAGGCCGATGGCGGCGCGGTCCATCAGCACGAATTCGCGCGGCGGGGCGACGCCGCCGATGCGGCGCAGCTCGGCATGGACCTTTTCGGCGACGGCGCGGCCATACATGCCGTCATTGGTCTCCTGGATGGCGCGCGGCTTGTCCTCCATCAGGGGCGCATAGACGAAGCGCGCCCAGAGGTTCAGCACCTCGATCTTCTCCTTGGTCAGCTTCTCGAAGCCCCAGATGGTGTAGGCATGCACCGCCAGATCGTCATCGCCGGTCTGCAGCGCGGTGTAGAGCGCGATCACGCCCTCGACGAAGCTGGGCCGGAAGACGCGGATGCAGCCGAAATCCAGCAGATTGACGCTGCCATCCGGCCGCACCGAGTAATTGCCCAGATGCGGATCGCCATGGATCGTGCCGTAGAGGTAGAACGGCACATACCAGGCGCGGAACATGTTCATCGCCACCCGGTTGCGGAACTCCAGATCGCGGTCGACAACACCGAGCAGCGGCCCGCCCTCCAGCCAGCTCATGCTGAGCAGCCGTTTGGTGGACAATTCAGGCACGTAGTCCGGCACATGCACGCCGGCCTCGTCCTTCAGCATCAGGCCATAAAGCGCCATGTGCCGCGATTCCAGCTCGTAATCCAGCTCCTCACGCAGCCGGGCCGAGAGTTCCTGATAGATGCGCGCGGTGGAGATCGCCTTGTCGTAGCGTTCATAGACCGACATGGCGAGTTTCAGCTGCTTCAGATCGGCCTCTACGGCCGATTGCATGTCGGGATATTGCAGCTTGCAGGCGATGGCCTGCCCGGCTTTCGTCGTCGCCCGGTGGACCTGGCCGAGCGAGGCGGCGGCTGCCGCCTCGGCCTCGAAACTGCCGAATTTGGCCCGCCAGTCGGGGCCGAGTTCGGCTGCCATCCGGCGCTTCACGAACAGCCAGCCCATGGCCGGGGCGTTGGACTGCAATTGCTGCAATTCGCGGGCATATTCCTCGGGCAGGGCGTCGGGGATGGTGGCCAGGATCTGCGCCACCTTCATCAGCGGACCTTTCAGCCCGCCCAGCACCTGCTTCAGATCCTCGGCATGTTCGCCCTTGTTCAGCTTCAGGCCGAAATAGCGCTCGCCCGCCAGCTTTGCTGCCAGCGTGCCGACCCGCGTGCCGACCTGGACATAGCGCCGGGCACGGCCGGCCAGCCTGTTGTCTTCGCTATCTGACATGAAGCCCTGATTCCCTATGAAAATGCCACCAGGCAGCACTGGCTTCGGTCCAACCATGACCTTGCCCTGAGGCGCCTGTGACAAGCTACTTGGCGCAGACGCCTCGAAGGGCAACGGGGGTGCGTGGAAACGCCGCCCTCACTCCATCTGTTCCAGCTCGTCGATGAAGCCGGCGATCATGGACAGGCCCTTGGCCCAGAAATCCGGGTCGGCGGCGTTCAGGCCGAAGGGGGCCAGAAGGTCACCGTGCCGCAGCGTGCCGCCGGCCTTCAGCATCTCCAGATAGCGCTCGGCAAAACCCGTCTCCGATTCGCCATAGACGGCGTAGAGCGAATTCACCAGGCAGTCGCCGAAGGCATAGGCGTAGACGTAGAAGGGCGTGTGCACGAAGTGGGGGATATAGGCCCAGTAATACCGGTAATCATCGTCGAAGCGGATGGCCGGCCCCAGGCTTTCGCCCTGGATGCCCATCCAGATGTCGCAGATCTTCTCCGGCGTCAGCTCGCCCTCGCGGCGGGCGGCATGCAGCCGGGTCTCGAAGAAATGGAAGGAGACCTGCCGGACCACCGTGTTCAGCATGTCCTCGACCTTCGAGGCCAGCATCGCCTTGCGGCGCTTCGGATCGGTCTCGCGCTTCAGCAGAGTCTGGAAGGTCAGCATCTCGCCGAACACGCTGGCGGTCTCGGCCAGGGTCAGCGGCGTGCCGGATTGCAGATGGCCCTGATCGGCCGCCAGCACCTGATGCACGCCATGGCCCAGCTCATGCGCCAGGGTCATGACGTCGCGGGTGCGGCCCTGGTAGTTCAGCAGGATATAGGGGTGCGAACTGGGCACCGTCGGATGGGCGAAGGCGCCGGATGCCTTGCCGGGGCGGGCCGGGGCGTCGATCCAGCCCTCATCGAAGAAGCGGCGGCCGATAGCGGCCATGCGCGGATCGAAGCTGCCATAGGCACTGAGCACGGTGTCGCGCGCCTCAACCCAGGGAATCAGCCGGTCGGCCTCATCGGGCAGCGGGGCGTTGCGGTCCCAGTAATCCAGCTTCTCGACGCCGAACCATTTGGCCTTCAGCGCGTAATAGCGATGCGACAATTGCGGATAATGCGCGGCAACCGTGTTGACCAGCGCCTCCACCACCTCATCCTCGATCTGGTTGGCGCGGTTGCGCGCCGAGACCGGGGCGGGATAGTGCCGCCAGCGATCATCGATCTCCTTGTCCTTGGCCAGGGTATTGGTGATCAGCGCGAACAGCCGGCCCTCGCCGCGCAGCGTGCCACCCAGCGATTTCGCCGCCTCGCGCCGGTCGTCGGGGTTGCGGCTGCTCAGCCGTTCCAGGATCTGGGTGACGGTCAGCTCCTTGCCCTTGAAGGGAAAGCGCAGGCCGCTCATGGTCTCGTCGAACAGGCGGTTCCAGGCAGATCGCCCGGCGACGCTCTTCTCATGCAGCAGCGTTTCCAGCTCGTCGGATAGCTGGTGGTCGCGATAGACCCGCAGATCGCGCAGCCAGGCCGAATAGCGCGCCAGTTCCGGCGCCTTCAGTTTTTCGGCCAGCGCATCATCGTCCAGCCGGTTCAGTTCCAGCGTGAAGAACACCAGCTGGGTCGAGATATCGGTCACCCGCTCGACCACGGACTGGTAGAAGCGCCCCACCTCCGGGTCGCTCATATCGCCGGAATGCACCAGCTGGGCATAGCTGGACACCCGCGAGAGAATTTCGTCGATCCGTTCGTATTCTGCCACGGCGGCGCCCAGATCGGCACCCTGCAGCCCGCCGATCTTGCCGGCATAGGCTGTGGCGAAAGCGGCGCTCGCCTGTGTCGCCTCTACCAGATCGCCCGTCAGCGCGGCGGAGTCCGGACCGTCATACATATCCGTAAGCCGCCATTCCGGCAGCGTGCCAAGGGTGGTCGTCTCGTCGTGCTCGGCAGCCAGTGCCATGATGAACTCCATTGTTGATGCAAGGGATATGGTGAGCCTTGCCGGAACGCCAAGCGCAGGCGAAACTTAGGGCAATTCGAAGATCGGCTCCTATCTGGTCTTGTAAGGACCGTCTGAAAAAACGCCGACCGCGAAACAGGGAGAAAACGTGGCCATCATCGATTACAAGAACGCGCAGAATCTTGCGCTGATGTTTTTCGACCAGGCGGAAAGCCTGGGCGACAAGCCGTTTCTCTGGGCCAAGAAGGATTCCGTCTACAGCCCGACCAGCTGGCGCGAGGCCGACAGCGCTGTCCGCGCGCTGGCCCGGGCGCTCAAGGCGCAGGGCATCCGGGCGGGCGACCGCGTGGTCATTATTTCCGAGAACCGCCCGGAATGGGCGATTGCCGATCTGGCGATCATCGCCTGCGGCGCCGTCACCGTGCCGGCCTATGTGACCAACACCGTCGCCGACAACCTCTATATCCTTGAGAATTGCGGCGCGCGCGGGGTGATCTGCTCCAGCGCAAAACTGCTGGCCAATGCGCTGCCGGCAGCAACCCACGCCGCGCAATGCGAATTCGTCATCGGCATGGAAGAGCCTGAGGAGCGTCCCACAAGTGGGCTGGCCTTCCTGACCTGGCAGCAGGCCCTGCTGGCCGGTGCGGCGCTGGACGATGATGTGCGGGCAATGGCGGCCCGGCGCACACGCAACGATCTTGCCTGCATCATCTACACATCGGGCACCGGCGGCGCGCCGAAGGGCGTGATGCTGAGCCACCGGGCGTTATTCACCAACCTGCTGAGCGCGCATGACCTGCTGATGGATATCGGGCTGGGCGACGAGGTGTTCCTGTCCTTCCTGCCGCTGTCGCATTCCTATGAGCATACCTGCGGGCTGTTCTTCCCGATCTCGATCGGGGCGCAGATCTACTACGCCGAAGGGGCTGACACGCTGGCCGCCAATCTGCTGGAGGCGCGCCCGACCATCATGACGGCAGTGCCGCGCCTGTATGAGGTGCTGCATGGCCGCATTCTGGCCGGGGTGCAGCGCGCCGGCGGCAAGAAGCTCCAGCTGTTCATGAAGGCGCTGGAACTGGGCCGCAAGCGTGTCGAGCGGCCGGGCGACCTGACCCTGATGGAGAAGGCGCAGAATCTGGTGCTCGACCTGCTGGTCCGGCGCAAGGTGAAGCAGCGCATGGGCGGCCGGCTGAAGACCTTCATCTCCGGCGGCGCGCCGCTGAATTACGAGGTCGGCATGTTCTTCCTGTCGCTCGGCGTGAAGCTCTGCCAGGGCTATGGCCAGACCGAGGCGGCACCGGTGATCGCCTGCAACCGCCCGTTCAACATCAAGATCGCGACCGTTGGCCCGCCCTTGCTGGGCGTCGAGGTGAAGATCGCCGAGGATGGCGAGATTCTGGCGCGTGGCGATTTCGTCATGGATGGCTATTGGGACGATCCGGAAGCGACCGAGCGAACCGTCATCGGCGGCTGGCTGCATACCGGCGATGTGGGCGTGATGGATGCCGATGGCTACATCACCATCACCGACCGCAAGCGCGACATCATCGTGATCTCCGGCGGCGACAATATCTCGCCGCAGCGGGTCGAGGGCTTCCTGACGCTGCAGCCGGAAATCACCCAGGCGATGGTCTATGGCGACAAGCGGCCCTACCTCGTCGCGCTGATCGTGCCGGCGCCGGAATTCGTCGAACGCTACGCCAGGGAGAACGGGGCAGCGCCCGATCTGGCGCTTCTGGCTTCCGATAAGGGCTTCCGCAGCGCCATTGCCTCGGTTATCGACCGGGTGAACGGCACGCTGTCTCAGCTGGAAAAGATCCGGCGCTTCCTGATCGCGACCGAGGCCTTCACGACCGACAACCACATGATGACCCCGACGCTGAAAATCCGCCGCCACAGTATCCGCAAGGATTACGGCGACAGGCTCGACGCGCTGTATGAGGGCAAGGGTGCGTAAGCGGGGACGGCCATGAAGGACCACACATGACCAGGACCCTGTTCTGCTTCGGCCTGGGCTATGTCGCCGAGCGGCTGGCGCAAAGGCTGATGGAGGAGGGCTGGCGGGTCGCCGGCACTTGCCGGACGCCGGAGAAGCAGGCGGCGTTGCGGGGACGCGGCATCGAGGCGCATCTCTTCGACATCGGGCGCCCGCTGGAGGCCGCTGGAGCGGCTCTGGCCGGGGTCACGCACATCCTCGCCTCCATCCCGCCCAAAGAGGGCACAGACCCCGTTCTAGGGGCGCATGACACCGATCTGCGGGCAATGCAGGGGCTGGAATGGGTGGGCTATCTTTCCACCACCGGCGTCTATGGTGAGAAGGATGGCGGCTGGGTCGACGAGGCATCGCCGCTAAACCCGTCCACCCCCAACGGCAAGGCGCGGGTCGCGGCGGAGGCGCAGTGGCGGGCTGCCGGCCTTCCACTGCATATCTTCCGGCTGTCGGGCATCTACGGACCGGGGCGCAGCGCCATCGAGCAGGTCCGGGCTGGCACCGCACGGCGCATCGTGAAGCCGGGGCAGGTGTTCAACCGCATCCATGCCGATGATATCGGAACGGTACTGAAAGCCTCGATGGCCCGGCCCGATCCGGGGGCGATCTATAATCTGGCCGATGATGAGCCAGCATCCTCCGCCGATGTCGTGGCCCATGCGGCGCAGCTTCTGGGCGTTGCACCGCCGCCGGAAATCCCGGTTGAGCAGGCCGATCTGTCACCGATGGGCCAGGCCTTCTATTCCGAGAACAAGCGGGTTTCCAACCAGCGGCTGAAAAGCGATCTGGGGGTTGCGCTGGCCTATCCGACCTATCGCGAGGGGCTGGCGGCCATCATGCGGGAAAGGCCTGCCTGAGCAGCGCCACGCTGCCGATGCCGATCACGATGGCGAGGATTTCCTGCTTCGTCACCCGTATGGCGATGACGGCCAGCAGCAGCCCGACAGCCTCGATCCAGCCGGCATTGATCACGGAGGGGGCGACGACGGCGGCGATGACCGCGCCGGGGATGCTTTTCAGCCAGGCCTCGACCCGGCCGGACAGCGGCACGAAGCGCATCAGCCAGAAGCCGCCGGCCCGCGTGGCATAGGTGATCGCCGTCATGCCGAGGATGGTGTAGAGGGCGATGGGATCAATCGACATGGCCGGGTTCCCGGTAGCGCAGCAGCCCGGTCAGCGAGCCGGCAAAGCCGCCGATCAGGATATACCAGTGCCCCGGCAGGAATGTGGAGGCGAGGCTGGCGACCAGCGCGGCCACGCCCCAGGGCAGCAGATCGCTCTTGCCCTTCCACATCGCCGCCAGCAGCGCGCCGAAGAAGATCGGCAGCAGCACGTCCAGCCCATAGACCCTGGGATCGCCCACCATCGAGCCCATGCCATAGCCGATGGCGGCCGAGGCGACCCAGCCGATATAGAGCGCCAGCCCGCTGCCCAGCAGGAAGGCGGCATCGCGATAGCCGTTGAAATACTCTTTCATCGCCATCGCCCAATTGCCATCGGTCAGGAAGAAGAAGGAGCCATAGGCCTGCTTCGTGCTGATCCGGGTGAACCAGGGCCGCATCGACGCGCCCATTAGCAGCATGCGTGAATTCACCGCCAGCGTGGCGATCAGGATCGGCAGCACCGGCAGGGGGGCGGCCCAGAGCTGGATGGCGATCAGCTGCGAGGCCCCGGCGAAGACCGTGGCGCTCATCAGCACTGTCTCGGCAAGGCTGAGGCCGGCATCGCGCGCCAGCACGCCATAGACCGCGCCAAATACCGTGGCGCTCAACACCAGCGGAATCATCTTGCGGGCGCCATAGAGCGCCCCGCCGGTAGTGAAGGGGATGGGATCGCGCGGGGACATGGCAGCCTGCCGGGTTATTCGGACAGGGCAAATCCACGCTTTCCGGGGCGGGCTTGTCAATTGCGTTATTGTCCGGGGGTCAATGCAGGGCCGGAGATGCTTTTCACGGCGCACCCTTCACAAACGCTGCCGGGACGGGCATTGTTTTCCCGCTGTCCAGGCAGCATCCGCAAAGAAGGGGCGTTACACGCATGATCGTTGCAATTCCAAAGGAGCGCCGGGCTGGCGAGACGCGCGTCGCGGCGTCCGTCGATACCGTGAAGAAGCTCATCCTCCTCGGCCTTGAGGTCGTGGTGGAGAAGGGTGCCGGCGTCGAGGCGGCGGTGACGGACGAGGCCTACAAGGCCGCCGGTGCCACCATCGCCAAGGATGCCAAGGCGACGCTGGAAAAGGCCGATATCGTCCTCAAGGTGCAGCGCCCGACCGGCAGCGACGAGAAGATCGACGAGATCGCGCTGATGAAGCAGGGCGCCGTGCTGTGCTGCATCCTGAACGCCTATAACGACAAGCCGCTGGTCGAGGCCCTGGCCGCGAAGCAGATCACCACTTTCGGCATGGAATTCGTGCCGCGCATCACCCGCGCGCAGTCGATGGACGTGCTGTCCAGCCAGTCCAACCTGGCCGGTTACAAGGCGGTGCTGGACGGCGCGTCGGAATTCGGCCGCGCCTTCCCGATGATGATGACCGCCGCCGGCACCATCCCGCCGGCCCGCGTGATGATCATGGGCGTCGGCGTCGCCGGGCTGCAGGCCATCGCCACGGCCCGCCGTCTGGGTGCCATCGTCAGCGCCACCGATGTGCGCGCCGCCACCAAGGAGCAGGTCGAGAGCCTGGGCGCAACCTTCGTCATGGTCGACAGCGAGGAGGCCAAGCAGGCCGAGACCGCCGGCGGCTATGCCAAGGAAATGAGCGAGGAATACAAGAAGCAGCAGGCCGCCCTGATCGCCGAGACGCTGAAGAAGCAGGACATGGCGATCTGCACCGCGCTGATCCCGGGCCGCAAGGCGCCGATCCTGATCACCGCCGAGATGGTCGCCTCGATGAAGCCGGGTTCGGTCATCGTCGATCTGGCGGTGGAGCAGGGCGGCAATTGCGAATTGTCGGAGCCGGGCAAGGTGGTGAACAAGAATGGCGTGAAGATCGTCGGCCATCTGAACGTGCCGGGCCGGATCGCCGTCGATGCCAGCCAGCTTTATGCCAAGAACCTGCTGAATTTCGTGACCCTGCTGATCGACAAGGACAGCAAGGCCCTGAAGATCGACCTCGAGGACGAGATCGTGAAGGGCACGCTGGTCACCCAGGACGGCGCGATCGTCCACCCCGCCCTGAAATCCGCCTGAGGGATTATCATGGAAAACCAGAAATTCATCGATCAGGCGAGCGATCTGGCAAATGCCGCCTCCGACCTCGCCGAACAGGCGGCGCTGCTGGCCAATGAGGCGACGAAACTGCCGATGGCGGTATCGGGCGCTGCCGGCGGCAACGAGTTCGTGCTGCTGCTGACCGTCTTCGTGCTGGCCTGCTTCGTCGGTTACTACGTGGTCTGGCGGGTGACGCCGGCGCTGCACTCGCCGCTGATGGCGGTCACCAATGCGGTGTCCTCGGTCATCATCGTCGGGGCGCTGATCGCCGCCGGCCCGGCCGAGGTCAATTTCGCCAAGATCATGGGGTTCTTCGCCGTCGTGCTGGCCTCGGTCAACATCTTCGGCGGGTTCATCGTGACCCAGCGCATGCTGTCCATGTTCAAGAAAAAGCCGAAGTGAGGCGAAGGAAAAGCCCATGAGCGAGACCTACGCAGCCCTTCTCTACCTCGTTGCCAGCATCTGCTTCATCATGGCGTTGCGCGGCCTGTCCTCTCCCGTCACCTCCCGGCAGGGCAATATGTTCGGCATGGTCGGTATGGCAATCGCCATCCTGACCACGCTGGCGCTGCCGGATGTCCTGTCCTATGGCACCATCCTGGCCGGTATCGTCATCGGCGGTGCCATCGGCACCTTCATCGCCTACAAGATCCAGATGACGGCACTGCCGCAGCTGGTCGCGGCCTTCCACAGCCTGGTCGGCCTGGCGGCAGTGTTCGTGGCGGCGGCCGCGTTCTACAGCCCGCAATCCTATGGTATCGGCATTGCCGGCGACATCGCCGTCGGCAGCCTGATCGAAATGAGCCTGGGCGTGGCCATCGGCGCCATCACCTTCACCGGCTCGATCATCGCCTTCGGCAAGCTGCAGGGGCTGATCACCGGCAGGCCGCTGGTGTTCCCGATGCAGCATGTGCTGAACGCGGCGCTGGGCATCGGACTGGTCGTGCTGATCGTGGTGCTGTGCATCACCCAGTCCACGACCGTGTTCTGGCTGATCGTCATCGTGGCGCTGGCGCTCGGCCTGCTGCTGATCCTGCCGATTGGCGGGGCGGACATGCCGGTCGTCATTTCAATGCTGAATTCCTATTCCGGCTGGGCGGCGGCGGGCATCGGCTTCACCCTGCATAACAGCCTGCTGATCGTTACCGGCGCGCTGGTCGGCGCGTCCGGTGCCATCCTCAGCTACATCATGTGCAAGGGGATGAACCGGTCGATCTTCAACGTCATCCTGGGCGGCTTCGGCGGCGAATCGGTGGCGGCAGCGACCGGTGGTCCGGGCGGCGACCGCAGCGTGAAGGCGGGCAGCGCCGATGATGCGGCCTTCATCATGAAGAACGCCTCCTCGGTCGTCATCGTGCCGGGCTACGGCATGGCGGTGGCCCAGGCGCAGCACGCGCTGCGCGAGATGGCCGATCTGCTGAAGCATGAGGGCGTGAAGGTGCGCTACGCCATCCATCCGGTGGCGGGCCGCATGCCGGGGCATATGAACGTGCTGCTGGCCGAGGCCAATGTGCCCTATGACGAGGTGCTGGAGCTGGAGGAGATCAACCGCGATTTCTCCTCCACCGATGTCGCCTTTGTCATCGGTGCCAATGACGTGACCAACCCGGCGGCCAAGACCGACCCGGCCAGCCCGATCTACGGCATGCCGATCCTGGAGGTCGACAAGGCCAAGACCGTGCTGTTCATCAAGCGCTCCATGGCCTCGGGCTATGCCGGCGTCGATAACGAGCTGTTCTTCCGCGACAACACCATGATGCTGTTCGGCGACGCCAAGGCGATGTGCGAGCAGATCGTGAAGGCGATGGAAGCGATCTGAGCCGGGTTATCCGGCACACAGCAAAAGGGCGGCGCCTTCCAGCGCCGCCCTTTTTCGTGTCTGGTCCGATGCTTCAATGGGGGTCGGGCAGATGGTCGTCGGAGATATAGTTGGAGAATTTCGTGGTCGCACCATTGAACTGCAGGGTGATCTTGCCGGTCGGGCCATGGCGCTGCTTGCCGATGATCACCTCGGCCTTGCCATAGGCGGCCTCGCACATCGCCTGCCATTGCTGGAAGCGGTCGTGGAATTTCTCGTCGCCTTCCTCGGGACGGCGGGTCGGCTCGCCGCGGGCCAGGTAATATTCTTCGCGGAACACGAACATGACGACGTCGGCATCCTGCTCGATGGAACCCGATTCGCGCAGATCGGCCAGCTGCGGGCGCTTGTCCTCGCGCTGCTCGACGGCGCGGCTGAGCTGCGAGAGGGCCAGCACAGGCACATGCAGCTCCTTGGCGATGGCCTTCAGGCTTCGCGTGATCTCGGAGATTTCCTGAACGCGGTTTTCCATGCGCGCGCCGACCGGCCCCTGCAGCAATTGCAGGTAATCGACGACGATCAGATGCAGCCCGTGCTGGCGCTTCAGCCGCCGCGCACGGGTGCGCAGCGACGAGACGGGCAGGGCAGGGGTGTCATCGATGAACAGCGGCGTACGCTCCAGCCGGTGCGTTGCCTGCACCAGCTTCTGGAAATCCTGTTCGTTCAGCTCGCCCTTGCGGATCTTCTCCGAGGGAATCTCCGTCTGCTCGGCGAGAATACGGGTGGCCAGCTGCTCGGCCGACATTTCCAGCGAGAAATAGGCGACGACGAAGCGGTCATTCGCCTCTGCCTCGCGCGTCGCGGCATAGAAGGCGAGGTTGGTGGCCAGCGCCGTCTTGCCCATGGCGGGACGGCCGGCGAGGATCAGCAGATCGGAGTAATGCAGGCCGCCCAGCATCTTGTCGAGATCGGTGAAGCCCGACGGCACGCCGGCCAGCTTGCCCTCGCGGCGATAGGCATTGGCCGCCATCTCGACCGAGACCGACATTGCCTTGGCAAAGGTCTGGAAGCCGCGTTCGCTGCGTCCGGTCTCGGCCAGCGAGAACAGCTTGCCCTCGGCTGCCTCGACCTGCTTCTCGGCCGAGATGTCGAGGTCGTGCTTGAAGGCGTCGTTCACCACCTGCTCGCCGTAATCGATCAGCTGCCGGCGCAGATGGAGGTCATAGATGGTGCGGCCGTAATCCTCCGAATTCAGCACGGAGACAACCGAGGCGGCCAGCTTCACCAGATATTGCGCGCCGCCGACATCGGCCAGCGAGCCATCCTGGTCGAAGAACCCCTTCAGGGTGATCGGATTGGCCATCTGGCCGCGCTCGATCAGCTTGCCGCAGGCCTCGTAGATCCGGCCATTCACCGGATCGGCGAAATGCTCCTTCGACAGGAATTCCGAGACATGCTCGAAGGCGCCGTTATTCACCAATATGGCGCCGAGCAGGGCCTGCTCAGCTTCCAGATTATGGGGCGGGATGCGGTAGGCCGGGGTCTGCGGGTCCGGTCGCTCGATGCGATCCGGAAGCGGCATGACCATGGCGCTGCTGGGGGTTCCGTCGTTCATCGCCTGACTTTACCTCGCCCGGCCCGTCCCGCAAAGACGGCAGGCATAAAAGATACCGGGGACAGATTCGCTCCACAGCGGGATAACATCGGGGATAACCCGCTGGAAGGCGCAGGAATCCGGCAAAAGAAAACGGCGCCTCCCGTGGGAAGGCGCCGTCTCTATGGCTTGGAAAGAAACCGGGCTGTATCAGTTCCGGTCGTCTTCCTCGTCGTCGAAGCGCTCGGCGGCGGCATCCTCGGCGGCCAGGATCAATTCCTCGATCTCGTCCAGCGGTTCGTTGCCGACAACGGCTTCACCCGTCTTCGCCTGGGTCAGGGCTTCTTCCTGCGACCGGGCGACATTCACCTTCACCTTGACGGTGACTTCCGGGTGCAGCGACACGCGAACACTGACCAGGCCCAGCGTCTTGATCGGCCGGTCGATGACGACCTGGCGACGTTCGACACTGACACCGGCCTCGGTGACCGCCTCGGCGATATCACGCGCCGTCACGGAACCGAACAGATTGCCCATCTCGCTGGCCTGACGGACCAGGACCACCGCAAGACCGTCCAGTTTCGTGGCGACCTTCTCGGCTTCCTGACGCTGGACCAGGTTTTCCGCCTCAAGCTGCGTGCGGCGACCCTGGAAATGCTCCAGGTTTGCCTTGGTAGCGCGCAGCGCCTTGTTCTGGGGCAGCAGGAAGTTGCGGGCGAAACCAGGCCGCACATTCACCACTTCACCCATCTGGCCGAGCTTCTCGACGCGCTCGAGCAGGATGACTTCCATCGTATTCACTCCTCGCCTTGGGCCGGGCCGGCGAACCGACGCCTCAACCCGAACAACTGATCAACCACGCCCAGCACAATCACCAGGATTACCGGCCAACCGAAAAGAATCATCATCACATAGACCGCTACCATCATCACCTGCCGGGCAGTCCATCGCGCCATGAAGGCATGAACCACCGCCAGACCGGCGAACAGGTAGGCGACCGCCAACACTGCCGTCAGATTGCGACCGATATAGCCGAAACCATCCGGCGCTACCAGCCCGACCACCGCCAGGACCATCAGGGCAACCAGCAGGCGGTTCGGAAGAACCGTGTCTGCCATGCGCGGCGACGGCCGAAGATTCCGGCCGAAGCGCGACAGCAGACCCTGCGCCAGCACCCCGTTGACCGCCAGCATGACGATCCACGAGGCCGCTGCCAGGCCCGGAAACAGCGCGGCGATCGTACCGATCGTCTGCTGCCTCTGGACCGCCTCTGCCCCAGGCTCCCCGGCTTCCAGCATCGCTGAGAAACCGAGTGTCAGGAACTTCTCGACCGTTCCCGACAGCCCGCCCTCGGTACCGGCAAAAGCCAGCCAGAAGACGGTTACCAGCAGGGCCGCCATGCCAATCAGCCAGGTGACCAACAGGCCCGGCGGGTACCATTCCTGATCGCCGTTCCCGGTCTGGCGCGACAGTAAAGCGCGCTGTGCGAGAATTGCGACAGGCAGGGCCTCTATCGCGAAATAGAGACCCCCGGCAATGAGCGAGCCGCCTGCGATCAGCACGGCCAGCGAAGCTACCGCCCCCGCCACGATCACACCGTACAGGCCAAGGCCCAGACCGGCGAGAAACAGTGGCAACGGCGCCAGATACGCCAGAAGGAAGGCGCCCGGCGATCCGAGGATCACCGAAAGGTAAAGGGCGGCACTTATAAAACCGGCAGCCGCCGCAATTCCCCAATAACGCGCCATCACATCCTTGCCGTGCCGTCAGGCGCGGCACCTTTCGTGGTGACGATCACTCCACCGTGTAGGGCAGCAGCGCCAGGAAGCGGGCGCGCTTGATGGCACGGGCCAGTTCGCGCTGCTTCTTGTTCGACACTGCCGTGATACGGCTGGGTACGATCTTGCCGCGCTCGGAAATGAAACGGCCGAGCAGACGGACATCCTTGTAATCGATCGCCGGCGCGCCGGGACCGGAGAACGGGCAGGATTTGCGACGCCGCGTAAACGGGCGGCGGCCTGCGGGACGGGCGCTCATTCGGCATCTCCTTCGCTGGCAACGGCCACAGTGTCATCGCGGAAGCTGCTGCGCTCACCGCGATAGCCGCCACGATCACCACCGCGATCGCTGCGCTCACCACCACGCTCGCCGCCGCGATCACCACCGCGGAAACCGCCGCGATCACCACCACGGTCGCCACCGCGTTCCGGGCGGTCGCTGCGCTCGGCGCGCTGCTGCAGCATGACCGATTGACCCTCGATCAGCTCTTCAACACGCACGGTCAGGCAACGCATGACGTCTTCGTTCAGGCGCATGTTGCGCTCCATCTCCGCAACGGCCGAGGCCGGGGCGTCGAGGTTGAACAGGACGTAATGCGCCTTGCGATTCTTGTTGATCTTGTAGGCCAGGCTGCGCAGACCCCAATATTCATGGGACTTCACTTCGCCGCCGCCGGCCTGAATGATCGCGCTGAACTGCTCCGTCAGGCTCTCAACCTGACTTGTGGAGATGTCCTGGCGTGCGATCCACACACTTTCGTAGAATGCCATACTTATAACCCCTTCTGGCTATATCGGTCCACGGCTGAGGTGAGTGCCCCACGCAGACATAGCCGGTTCTTAGGCCGGCAAGGGAAACGGAGCGCTGCTTATACACGAACGCGGGGGTGGTTCAAGCGCAGAATCGGCATTTTCCTTGGGATGGCGCTGGCAGTGGCGCTTCCCGGCATGCCTGCGGGCTTGACACCCTGCCATGGCAGGCTATCACTTTCGGCCCTTTAGTCACCAGCGAGAGAAGCGACGATGAAGCGCGCATTCGTATTTCCCGGCCAGGGTTCGCAGGCCGTCGGCATGGGCAGGGAACTGGCCGATGCCTTTCCCGCCGCCCGTGAGGTCTTCGACATGGTCGACGAGGCGCTGGGCGAGAAACTCTCGACGCTGATCTTCGAGGGGCCGTCCGAAACCCTGACACTGACAGAGAACGCCCAGCCGGCCCTGATGGCCGTGTCGGTGGCGGCCTGCCGGGCGCTGGAAGCGGCCGCCGGCAAGCAGATCGCGGATATGGCGGATTTCGTTGCCGGGCATTCGCTGGGCGAATATTCCGCCCTCGCGGCCGTACGCGCGCTGGAATTGGAAGATGCAGCGCGCCTGTTGCGCCTGCGCGGCCAGTCCATGCAGCAGGCCGTGCCCGTCGGCGTTGGCGCCATGGCGGCGATGCTGGGTGTCGATATCGCCCTGGCCCGCGAGATTGCGGCCGAGGCGGCGGGCGAGCAGGTTTGTGACGTTGCGAATGATAATGGCGCCGGCCAGGTCGTCCTTAGCGGTGACAAGGCAGCTATCGAGCGCGCCATTGCGATTGCCACCTCCCGCGGCGTGAAGCGCAGCGTTTTGCTGCCGGTCAGCGCACCCTTCCATTGCTCTCTGATGGCCCCGGCGGCCGATGTGATGGGTCAGGCGCTGGCCGGTGTCAGCCTGCAGAAGCCATCGCTGCCGATCATTGCCAATGTCTCGGCCGAGGCGGAGAGCGATCCTTCCGCGATCCGTCAATTGCTGGTACAGCAGGTCACCGGCATGGTGCGCTGGCGCGAGAGCATGGCCTATGCCGCCGATCAGGGCGTGACGCAGATTGGCGAGCTGGGCGCCGGCAAGGTGCTGACGGGACTGGCAAAGCGCATCGACGAGCGGCTGGAGGCAACTGCCATCGGCACCGTCGCCGCCATCGAGGCGAGTGCTGCCAGTTTTGCCGGCTGAACTTAAGACAGCAGAAAACAAGGAAACGGCCGATGTTCGATCTGACCGGTAAAATTGCCCTCGTAACCGGCGCCTCGGGCGCTATTGGCGGGGCAATCGCCAGGATGCTGCATGCCCAGGGGGCGACCGTCGCCCTCAGCGGCACGCGGGTGCAGCCGCTGGAGGAACTGGCCGCCGCTCTGGGCGAGCGCGCCATCGTCGCCCCGGCCAACCTCTCCGACGCAGCCGCCACCGAGGCGCTGATCAAGACGGTCGAGGAGAAGGCCGGCGCCATCGATATCCTGATCAACAATGCCGGGCTGACCCGCGATGGCCTGCTGATGCGCATGAAGGACGAGGATTGGGACATCGTGCTGGAGGTCAATCTGACCGCCGGCTTCCGCCTGACCCGCGCGGCCATGCGCGGCATGATGAAGAAGCGCTGGGGCCGTATCGTCGGCATTTCCTCCATCGTCGGCGCGACCGGCAATCCGGGGCAGGCGAATTACGCCGCCTCCAAGGCCGGCATGATCGGCTTCACCAAGGCGCTCGCTGCCGAGGTGGCCAGCCGCAACGTGACGGTGAACGCCGTGGCGCCGGGATTCATCGCCACGCCGATGACCGATGCCCTGAACGAGGAGCAGCGCGCGGCCATCTCCGGCCGAATCCCGGCCGGCCGGATGGGCACGCCGGAAGAGATAGCCGCCGCCGTTCTGTATCTGGTCAGCGACGAGGCGGCTTATGTGACAGGTCACACCTTGCATGTGAATGGCGGCATGGCCATGCTGTAAGGCTGTTTTTTCAAGCGGCTTTTAGGGTTGCCGAAAGCTGGCTTGGAAAAATAAAGTGTGTTAGAGAACGCCACCCTATCGTTTAGGGGGATTTTGCTGTTTGGGGATTTCCCCCTCGGTCCACGGAATTCAAGCAACAAATCAAGGAATTGCTGAAATGAGCGATGTCGCCGACCGCGTAAAGAAGATCGTCGTCGAGCATCTCGGTGTCGACGAGGCAAAGGTTACCGAGGATGCCAGCTTCATTGACGATCTGGGCGCGGACAGCCTGGATACCGTCGAACTGGTGATGGCTTTCGAAGAGGAATTCGGCTGCGAAATTCCCGATGACGCGGCTGAGAAGATCCAGACCGTCAAGGACGCGATCGACTTCATCCAGAAGAGCGCTTCCTGAAGTTGCTGATGTCCGCCGGTGCCCTGTGCCTGGCGGACACTCACCCTGATCCACGACCAGCGGTAAACTGATGAGACGTGTCGTCGTTACCGGGATGGGGCTCGTTACCCCTCTCGGCTGTGGTGTCGAGCAGACGTGGCAGCGTCTGATTGCCGGCCAATCGGGAATTTCGGTCATCGAAACCTTCGATGTCTCCGATCTGCCGGCAAAGATTGCTGGCATTCCGCCTGCCGGCCCCGCTTCCGAAGGCAGTTTCAGCGCCGACGAGTGGGTGTCGACAAAAGATCAGCGCAAGATGGACCGGTTCATCGTTTATGCCGTCGCCGCAGCGACGCAGGCGGTGGAGGCCTCTGGCATCTCCCCCCAGACCGACGAGGAACGTGAGCGGATCGGCGTCATGATCGGCTCCGGCATCGGTGGTCTGGAGACGATCTATCACGGCTCCATCACGCTGAAGGAGCAGGGGCCGCGTCGCATCACCCCGTTCTTTATTCCGGCAGCGCTGATCAACCTGGCCTCGGGTCATGTCTCGATCAAATACGGATTTCAGGGGCCAAACCACGCCCCCGTGACCGCCTGCTCGACTGGCGCGCATGCGATCGGCGATGCCTCACGGCTGATCATGTTCGGCGATGCCGATGTCATGGTTGCCGGCGGCGCCGAGGCGGCGGTCAGCCGCATCGGCATGGCCGGCTTTGCCGCCGCGCGGGCGCTGTCCACCAGCTATAACGACACGCCTGAAACGGCCTCGCGCCCCTGGGATGAGGGCCGTGACGGCTTCGTCATGGGCGAGGGCGCCGGCGTGGTCGTGCTGGAAGAATACGAGCACGCCAAAAAGCGTGGTGCGAAGATTTACGCTGAAGTGGTTGGCTATGGCCTGTCCGGCGATGCCCACCACATCACGGCACCCGCCGAAGATGGTAATGGCGGCTTCCGGGCGATGCGCAATGCCCTGAAGAATGCCAGCCGCACGGTTGCCGATATCGACTATGTGAACGCGCATGGCACTTCCACCCCGCTGGGCGACGAGATCGAGTTCGGTGCGGTGAAGCGGCTGTTCGCCGAGCATGCCGGTTCGATTGCCATGTCGTCGACCAAATCCGCGATTGGCCATCTGCTGGGTGCGGCGGGCAGCGTCGAGGCGATCTTCTGCATCCTGGCGATGCGTGACTCGATCGTTCCGCCGACGCTGAACCTGGAAAACCTGTCGCCGAGCTGTACCGGGATCGATCTGGTGCCGCTGAAGGCGAAGGAGATGAAGGTTGAAACGGCGCTGTCCAATTCCTTTGGTTTTGGTGGCACCAACGCCTCGCTGATCTTCACCAAGTTTTCCTGAGGGGGCGTCCGATGGGACGCTTCCTTGCCCGGCTTCTGGTTTTCCTGATTATGCTGGGCATTGCCGCGGGCGGCGTGTTCGCCTGGGGCTATGCCCAATTCACCCGGCCCGGCCCGTTGAAGGCGCCGATGACGCTGGTGATTCCGCGCGGCTCCGGTGTCGAGGGCATCGCCAACCGGCTGACCGAGGCGAATATCCTGCATTATCCGCAGATATTCATGATCGCCGTCCGCCTTCATGCCGAGCAGGGGCCGCTGAAGGCCGGCGAATACGCCTTCAAGCCCGGCATCAGCCCGCGCGAGGTGATGGCGCTGCTGCAGAGCGGCGAGACCGTGGTGCGCCGCCTGACGATTGCCGAGGGGCTGAGCAGCCGGCAGATCATCGCTCAGCTGGGCGATGTCGAGGGGCTGGCCGGTACGGTCGAGCAGCCGCCGGCCGATGGCACCCTGTTGCCGGAAACCTATCATTTCTCCTTTGGCGATACGCGCCAGCAGATGATTGCCCGCATGCAGCATGGCATGCAGGAGATGGTCGACCGGCTGTGGGAGAGACGCGCCGCCGATCTGCCGATCAAGACCAAGGAGGAAGCGGTTATCCTCGCCTCCGTGGTCGAGCGGGAAACCGGGATCGCTGCGGAACGGCCGCGCGTCGCCGCCGTGTTCCTCAACCGCCTGCGCGCCGGCATGCGGCTGCAATCCGACCCAACCGTGATCTATGGCATTTCGGACGGGCTGGGCGTGCTTGACCGGCCGTTGCTGCGCGCCGATCTGCAGCGCGACCACCCGTTCAACACTTATACCCGCGACGGGCTGCCGGAAGGTCCGATCTGCAATCCGGGGCGCGGCGCGCTGGAGGCCGTGCTGAACCCGATCAGCACGGATGAATATTATTTCGTCGCGGATGGCACGGGCGGCCATGCCTTCGCCCGAACCCTGGACGAGCACAACGCCAATGTCCGGCGCTGGCGCAAGGTGCAGCAGGAACAGCGCCAGTAGCGTGGGCCAGTAGCCGCTACGCCAGGATATCCAGCATTGCCTTGACCGCCCCGGCCAGGCCGGTGGCCAGCAGCACCAGCAGCACAATGGGCCGGAACAGGCCCGGATTGGCGCGCCTGAAAGCGTATTGGCCGATGACCGAGCCAAGAACCGTGGCCGGCACCAGCCACAGCACCCAGCGCAGGGTTTCGCCATCGACCAGGCCGTTATACGCGGCCACTGCCACGCCCAGAATGTCGATGATCGCGAAATAGGCGATCAGCGAGGCCCGGCTGACCGCATTGGCGGCCGGCGTCGAGAGGTAGAACAGCACCACCGGCGGGCCCGGTATGCCGGCCGCCCCGTTCAGGATGCCGGACAGCCCGCCGGTCGCCAGTGCCGCCAGCGGGCCGGGCGCCTTGCGGAAGGATAGGCCGCGCCACATCAGCAGCGCCGCACTCAGCACCACCAGCCCGATGCCGAGCCGCAGCGCCTCCGCCGACAAGGCCAGCAGCAGCAATCCCCCAAAGGGCGTGGCGATGAGCGCGCCGGGCAGCAGCCAGCGCAGGCCGCGCATATCGACCTCGCGCCACAGATGGGGCAGCAGGATCATCGAAATGCCGATCTCCAGGATGAAGATGAACGGCACCACCTGGGTCGGCGGCAATATCAGGACCAGCGCCGGTATCGCCAGCAGGGCGAAGCCGAAGCCGGTAAAGGCCCGCACCACGGCGGCGAAGGTCACGACAAGGAAGACAAGGGCGAAGCTGAGCGGAGTCAGGGCCTCGGGCAGCAGGGCGGTCATGATGGGGTCCTAGAGCGCCGTGGCGAAGCCGAGGGCGCCAGTAACGAACAGCAAGCCAACGGCGATACGGCGGAACAGCCCGGCATCGGCGCGGTTGAAGCCGTGATGGCCGAGCAGGGTGCCGATCAGCATCGCCGGGGCCAGCAGCAGTGACCAGACAAGGACATGCATGTCGAAGGAATCCTTCAGCAGCAAGGTGACGACCGCCAGCAGGTTGATCGCCAGGAAGAAGCCGTTCAGCGAGGCGCGGCTGGTGCGGTGATCGCCCGGCGCCGACAGGTAGAACAGCACCACCGGCGGCCCCGGTATCGCAGCCAGCCCGCCGAGCAGCCCGGCAGAGGCCCCGGCGGCGAAGCTGCCCACCGGGCCGGGGCGCTTCTTCAGGGCGAAGCCGCGCCAGAGCAGCAAGGCGATGATCATGACGATGGCGCAGATCAGCAGCTTCAGGGCGGTCGGGTCGATCACCGCCAGCAGCAGCGCCCCGACCGGCGTCAGCAGCAGCCCACCGGGCAGCAGCAGGCGCAGCGAGCTGAAATCCATCTGCTTCCAGGTTGAGGGCACCATGCCCAGCCCGGCGCCCAGTTGCAGCAGCAGGCAGATCGGCACCGCCTGGATCGGCTCCATCAGCATCACCAGCCCCGGCACCGCCAGCAGCGCAAAGCCGAAGCCGCTGAAGGCCCGCACAAAGGCGGCGACCAGGATCAGCGCGAAGGACAGCGCAAAGGCCAGCAGCGTGAAATCAGCCGGCAGCAGGGAGACGAGATCCAAGGCGGTCATCCGGATGGCGGGTACAGCGACGGCGCCACCCTAGCGCCGGGCGTCAATCGGCGTCGACGCCTTTTGCCGGCAGCCGACGCATGAGGGGGTCGATCAGGGCGGGGGGCAGCGCCTGCAGCAACCAGACAGCGGCCAACATCGGCCAGGGAAAGGCGATCCGTGCTGCATTGCGGCCCAGCCGCCGGCGGATCAGCGCCGCCGCCTTGTCGGCATCCATCAGCAAGGGCATGGGGAAGGAATTGCGCGCCGTCATCGCGGTGCGGACATAGCCGGGGCAGATGACATTCACCGCCACGCCGCTGGCCGCCAGCGTGCCGCGCAGCGCCTCGCCATAGACCCGGACGGCGGCCTTGCTGCCGCAATAGGCCGGCGCGCCCGGAAAGCCGCGAAACCCGGCCAGCGAACTCATCAGCGCGATCTGACCGCTTTTGCGCGCCTGCATCCGGGGGATCAGCGGCAGGACGCTGTTCAGCACGCCATCGAGATTCACGGCGAAGATGCGCCGCGCCTGATCCGCCGGCTCGACAGCGCCACCGGTGCCAGCCGATATCCCGGCATTGGCGATCACCAGATCGACCGGCTGCCGGTTGTCCAGCGCCAGCAGCCAGGCTTCCATCGCTGCCGTATCGCTGACATCCAGCCGGGCGGCCTCTACCTCGGCACCCTTTGCCCGGCACGCACTGGCTGTCGCTTCCAGCCGGTCGGCGTCACGCCCGGTCAGCGCCAGCAGAATACCGGGGCCGGTATACTCCACGGCCAGGGCCGCGCCCAGGCCGCTGCTGGCGCCGGTGATGACGATGGTTTTGGGGGAAAGCATGAGGCCTGTCCGGTTGTCGCTGCGGTATTGCGGGGATATAGTGGCGCCGCTTCATCCTACCCCAAAATGCAGAGGTTGCCCCGTGACGCGTGCACCATTATCAGCGGCAAGACTGGCCAGCATGACAGGCTTCGCCCGCACCGAGGGCCAGCATGACGGGCTGGGCTGGGCGTGGGAGCTGAAATCGGTGAATGGCCGGGGGCTGGATATCCGCACCCGCGTGCCGCAGGGCTTCGACGGGCTGGAAGCGCTGGTGCGCCAGAAGCTGGGCGAGGCGCTGAAACGCGGCAATGTGAACGTCAATCTGACCATCGAGCGCAAGACCACCGATGCCGGCATCCGCATCAACCGCGCCGTTCTGGACCAGATCCTGGCGCTGCAGGAGGAATTGCGCGGCCAGGTCGACGCCACTCTGCCGCGCCTGGAAGCACTGCTGGCGGTGCGCGGCGTGGTCGAGGCCGGCGAGGAGGAGCAGGAAACCGAGGAGGCCCGTGCCGCCCGCGACGCCGCCCTGGCCGTCGGGCTGGCCGACGCCATCGCCCGGCTGGTCGCGGCACGCGGCGAGGAGGGCGGACGTTTGGCCGCCATCCTGACCGGCCATCTCGACCGCATCGAGACTCTGACCGCGCAGGCCGGCGAGACTGCCGCCGCCCAGCCGGCGGCGCTGAAGGCCCGGCTGCAGCAGCAGGTCGCCGAGCTGCTCGACGCGTCGCCCGCCCTGCCGGAGGAAAAGCTGGCGCAGGAGGCCGCCCTGCTGGCCACCCGCGCCGATATCCGCGAGGAGCTGGACCGGCTGAAGGCGCATATCGCCGCCGCCCGCGACCTGATGGCGGAAGCCAGTCTGATCGGCCGGCGCTTCGACTTCCTGTGCCAGGAATTCAACCGCGAGGCCAATACGCTGTGCTCTAAATCCACCGACACGGATCTGACCCGGATCGGGCTGGAGTTGAAGGCGGTGATCGACCAGTTGAAGGAGCAGGTGCAGAATGTCGAGTAAGGAACCGGCCCTGCCCATGGCCACTCTGGAGAACGCGCCGGAGATCAGCCGCCGGGGCCTGATGCTGGTGCTGTCCTCGCCCTCGGGCGCCGGCAAGACCAGCATTTCCCGCCGCCTGCTTCAGGAAGACCGCCGGCTGACCATGTCGGTCTCGGTGACCACCCGCCCGCCGCGACCGGGGGAGGTGGATGGCCGGGATTATCATTTCATCGATTTGCCGGAATTCGACGCCATGGTGCAGGCCGGCGAGCTGCTGGAACATGCCCGCGTGTTCAGCAATTGCTACGGCACGCCGCGCGGCCCGGTCGAGGCGGCGCTGGCTGCCGGCAGCGACATCCTGTTCGACGTCGACTGGCAGGGCACGCAGCAGCTGAACGAGAAGCTGCCGCGCGATGTCGTCACCGTCTTCATCCTGCCGCCGGCCCAGGCCGAGCTGGAACGCCGGCTGCGCAGCCGCGCCCAGGATTCGGAGGAGGTGGTGATCGGCCGCATGAAGAAGGCTGCCGACGAGATGAGCCATTGGTCGGAATATGACTATGTGATCGTCAATCACGACCTCGACAGAAGCGTCGCCGAGGTAACGGCAATCCTTTGCGCCGAACGGCTGAAGCGCGAAAGACAGATCGGCATCGGCGATTTCGTCCGCGGCCTGATCGCCGCCGGCCCGGCCTGAGACTCTGAGGGCACGCTATGCGGATCAGGCGGCGCGGTTTTCTTGCGGGATCGCTGGCGACAACCGCGCTGCTCGCAGCACCCGGGCTGATTCGGGCCGCACCGATCCGCTTCACCGATGATCCCTTCACGCTGGGCGTCGCCTCGGGCTGTCCGCGACCGGACAGCGTGGTGCTGTGGACCCGCCTGGCACCGCCCGCCACTGGCGATCTGTTTGCCGCCTCGGCGCTGCCGGACGCGCCGGTGGAGGTGACCTGGCAGATTGCCCATGACGAGGCCTTCGCGAAGATCGCCGCTGAGGGCGTGGCAGTGGCCGAGCCGGGCTTTGGCCATTCCGTGCATGTCGTGGTGTCCGGGCTGGAACCGGGGCGCTGGTATTTCTACCGCTTTCAGGCCGGCGGTGCGCGTAGCCCGGTCGGCCGCACCCGCACCGCGCCGGCGCCGGGCGCGGCGCTGCAGAAACTGCGGCTCGCCTTTGCCTCCTGCCAGCAATATGAGCATGGCTATTTCACCGCCTTCCGGCATATGGCGGCGCAGGATTTCGACCTGGTGCTGCATCTCGGCGACTATGTGTATGAGGCCTCCTGGGGAAAGCGCTATATCCGCCAGCATGGCACCGGCATCCCGACGCAGCTCTGGGAATGGCGCGACCGGTATGCGCTGTACAAAACCGATCCCGATCTGCAGGCAGCGCATGCGGCGGCCCCCTGGCTGGCGATCTGGGACGATCACGAGGTCGCCAATAACTACGCCAATGATCATTCCCCGAAGACCAGCCATCCCGGCCAGTTTCTCGATATCCGGGCCGCCGCCTATCAGGCCTGGTACGAGCATATGCCGGTACCGCCTTCCATGGCGCCCTCCGGTCCGGCCCTGCGGATCTATGACCGCTATCGCTTCGGCGATCTGCTCGATCTGGCGTTGCTCGACGACCGGCAATACCGCGATGCGCATCCCTGCGGGCTGAACCGCTCCGGCATCCATGACTGTGATGAGCGGTTCGACGACAAGCGCAGCCTGCTGGGCCGCGAGCAGGAAGCCTGGCTTGACGGGGCGCTGAAGGATGCACAGGGCCGCTGGACCGTGATCGCCCAGCAGACGCTGATGGCGGAGCTGGACCGCAAGCCGGGACCGGAGAAGGCCTATAACCTCGATGGCTGGGACGGCTATGTCGCCAGCCGGGACCGGCTGCTCTCCGCCATAGACACGCACCGCCCGGCCAATCCGCTGGTGCTGGGCGGCGATGTCCATGCCTTCTGGGTTGCCGATCTGAAACAGGATTTCGCCGATCCCGCTTCACCCACAGTCGCGACCGAAGTGGTCTGCACCTCGATCAGTTCGCAGGGGCCGAGTGACGCCGGCATGGAGGCGGGGCGGAAGGACAATCCGCATATCCGCTATGGAAGGGGTGACAAGCGCGGCTATGCCAGCCTGGAGCTGACGCCGAAACAGGCGCTGTTCGGGCTGGAGGCGGTCGATCAGGTGGATACGCCGGCCGGCACGGTCTCCCGCCTCGCCAGCTTCGCCGTGGAGGCCGGAAAGCCGGGGGCGGAGCGGGCTTAGGGCGTCCTACAGCAGGCCCAGCGCCTTGAAGCTGGCATGGTCGTCTCGGCCGATGATGACATGGTCGTGCAGGGCGATGCCCAGCGACTTGGCGGCGGTCTGGACCTCCTGGGTGATCTCGATATCGGCGCGGCTTGGCGTCGGGTCGCCCGACGGGTGGTTGTGCACCATGATCAGCGCCGAGGCATGCAGTTCCAGTGCCCGGCGAATGACCTCGCGAGGGTAGACCGGCGTCTGGTCGACCGTGCCCTTCTGCAGCACCTCGTCGGCGATCAGCAAATTCTTGCGGTCGAGGAACAAGACCCGGAACTGCTCGATCTTCTCGAAGCCCATGGCGGCGCGGCAATAATCCAGCAGGTCGCGCCAGGAGGCGATGACCGGGCGGTTCAGGATGCGCTGGCGCGACAGGCGCAAAGCGGCGGCCTGGACGATCTTCAGGGCGGCCACGCCGCTCTCGCCGATACCGTCGATCTGCTGCAGGGCATGGGGATCGGCGCTGATGACCTCGGCGAAATTGCCGAAACGGTCGATCAGGTTCTTGGCGACCGGTTTCATGTCACCCCGGGGCCGGGCAGAAAACAGGATCAGCTCCAGCAGCTCGTAATCCGGCATGGCGGCACCGGCATCGGCCATGAAACGCTCGCGCAGGCGCTGGCGGTGGCCGATGTAATGCGGCTGTTCCGCCGCCCCGGCGTTATGGCTGTCTGCGTTGTCCTGACTTGTCACGACACCACCCCTGATCGCCCTGCCGCCATTGAACGGGGCGGCACGGCGATTGGCAAGGGCGGCGATGGCTATTTATGCGTGACGTTCGCTTCCCTAGGCATCACGAAGGGGTGCGCAGCCTCATAGGCACGCGCGGCCTGCAGCACCAGCGCCTCGCCATGCGAGGGGCCGACGATCTGCAAGCCGATCGGCAGGCCGGCCTTGGTGAAGCCGCAGGGCACGCTGGCGGCGGGCTGCTGCGTCAGGTTGAACGGGTGGCTGAAGGGCGCCCAGTCCGGCCAGCGGCTGAAACCCTTGCCGTCTGGAAATTCCAGCCCGGCCTCAAAGGCCGGCAGCGGCAGGGTCGGGGTCAGCAGCAGGTCATAGGTCTCGTGGAACAAATTCATGGTCAGGCCCAGAACAGCGCGCGCCTCGGTCGCGGCGGCGATCTTCTCGGCGCTGTAGGTCAGGCCTTCCTCGGCCACCTCGACAAGGCCGGGGTCCATCACCCGGCGCTGCTCGGGCGTCAGCTTGCGGTACATGTTGGCGGCGCCGAAATACCAGAGAGTGCGGAAGATATCGGCCGGATTCTCGAAACCGGGGTCGACCTCGTCCACCTCGGCCCCCAGATCGACGAAGACCTCGACGGCCTTCTTCACCGCATGGGCGATTTCCGGATCGACGGAGGCATAGCCCAACGCCGCGCTGAAACCGATGCGCAGCCCCTCGACGCCGTCCTCCAGCCCGATGCGGTAGTCGCGGCCGTCATAGGGCAGGGCGAACCAGTCGCGGGCGTCCGGCATGGCCATGACATTCATCATCAGCGCAGTGTCGGCGACGGTTCGGGTCATCGGCCCGACATGCGACAGCGTGCCCATCGGGCTGGCCGGGAAGGCCGGCACCCGGCCGAAATGCGCCTTCAGCCCGAAAATGCCGGTAAAGCCGGATGGCATGCGGATCGAGCCGCCGCCATCGGTGCCGATATGCAGGCAGCCCATGCCCAGCGCCGCCGCGGCTGCCGCCCCGCCGGAGGAGCCGCCGGGCGTCTTCGACGTATCCCAGGGATTGCGGGTGATGCCGGTCAACGGGCTGTCGGTGACGCCCTTCCAGCCATATTCCGGCGTGGTGGTCTTGCCGACCAGAACGGCGCCCTCTTCACGCAGCCGCGCGACGGAGGGGGCGTCCTCGCCCCAGTTGCGCGAGGTATCGACGGTCTTGCTGCCGCGCAGAGTGGGCCAGCCTTCGCTGAGGATCAGATCCTTCACCGTGGCGGGGATGCCATCGACCATGCCGCGCGGTTCGCGCTGCATCCAGCGCGCCTCGGAATTGCGCGCCGCCGCCAAAGCGGCATCCGGATCGACCAGGCAGAAGGCGTTGACGTGGGGATTGACGGCTTCGATGCGGCCCAGCACCGCCTTCGTCACCTCGACCGGCGACAGCGTCTTGCGCTGGTAATGGCGCAGCAACTCAGTCGCGGAGAGATAGCAGATATCGTCGTTTTTGTTTGTCATTGGTCTTGCCCTGTTCCCGTTCAGGCCGACCTTAGCGAAGCTGGGTGGCCTCGAACAACACTCCTTCTCACCTGCATCGAAAAGACGGCAAAGATTTTACCCGCAATAGTAGAAAGAGATTTTTAATAAGTCTTTTTGCGGGTATAAATCGATATGCGCCCGACATCGTTTCGTACGCCCGTCTTGCCGCCTGCTTCGATGCCAGCCCCGATGCCTGGCCGGCCGCGACAGGCTGCCGTGATGCCGCCTGTCTTGCGTGCGCCGATCCTGCCGCAGCAGCGCGCCGCCGTCGCTCAGCCGGCCTTCTGGGGCGCCGGTCTCGGCGGCATGCTGCTTGGCGGCGCGGCGGCGTTGGGGAGCTATATGCTGCGGGAGGCCGCTCCCAACCGGGGGCTGGTTGCCGCGGCTGCGGGTGTTGCCGGCCTGGCGGTCGGCGGGCTTATCGGCCATGTGCTGACGCGACCGCCCACTTTTGCCAATCGCCAGCCGCAAGACCTCACCAGCGATATGCGGGGCTACATGGCGGAGTGGCGGCGAACCCGCAACCTGTCATGGGATCAGCGGGCCTATGTGGTCTCCTACCAGGCCAATCCGGTGGAGTTTCGCCGGCGCGTGCGCAGCCGCCAGAAATTCCTGTGGACACTTGATACGCAGGGTTTCCTGTCGGTGGGCAGCCCGACGGCAAACAAGCATTCGGTCGTAGGCGCCGGCAGGACGGTTTACGCCGCCGGGACCGGCCAATTATGCATGCCGCAGGATGTTCAGAACTATCTCGGCTTTGAATATCTGGCGCGGCAGGCCTTCCGGGGCATTCAGCAGGGGCACAGGACGCCAGACAACAACCCGTATATCGAGATGGCACGGGACGCCGCACGCAATGACAATATCCGCGCGGTGCCGAATATGGGGGCGTTACCGGATATTGTGGAGCTGGATTTCGACAGCGGCCATTACCAGCCGCGCAATGCCTGGACGGAAACCAACAGGGCCTGGGTCGCCGCCGGTTTTCAGGTGCGCCGAAACCCGCAGGGCCGTCACATATAAGACGGCTTGGTCCAGCCCTTGGGCGACAGAGTGAAGATTTCGTAGCCGGTCTCTGTCACGCCGATGGAATGCTCGAACTGGGCGGAGAGAGACTTGTCCTTGGTCACCGCCGTCCAGCCATCGCCCAGAACCTTCACGTCATAGCGGCCGGCATTGATCATCGGCTCAATGGTGAAGAACATGCCGGGGCGCAGCTTGATGCCCTGGCCGGGCTTGCCGTAATGCAGGATCGACGGGGCGTCATGGAATATCCGACCGAGGCCATGGCCGCAGAAATCGCGGACAACGGAGAAGCGATGGCTCTCGGCATAGCTCTGGATCGCATGGCCGATATCGCCCAGCGTGGCGCCGGGCTTTACCGCCTCAATGCCGCCCATCATCGCCTCATAGGTCACGTCGGTCAGCTTCTGCGCCTTCACGCCGACCTTGCCGGCATGGAACATGCGGCTGGTATCGCCATACCAGCCATCCAGAATGACGGTGATGTCGATGTTCAGCGAATCGCCATCGGCCAGCTTCTTGTCGCCGGGAATGCCGTGGCAGACGACATGATTGACCGAGGTACAGATCGATTTCGGGAAGCCGCGATAATTCAGCGGGGCGGGGATGGCACCCTGTGCGACGATATAGTCGTGGCACAGCCTGTCGAGTTCGCCGGTGGTGATGCCGGGCTGGACATGGGGTGTAATGAAATCAAGCACTTCGGCGGCCAGGCGGCCAGCCTTTCGCATGCCCTCAAAATCCTCGGGGCCATGTATCTTGATGCTGCGCTCTTCGCGCCGGTAGTCTTCCATCACCGCCTCTTTGATCATCCGACAGGCCGGATATCAGGCGGGCTATACAGCGCGCCCTACAGTCTTGTCCAGCGTCATACCGTCATTAAAGCATAGCACAAGCCGGTTAAAAACGCGCGGTCTGACGCAGGATTACCAGCGCCGTGCCGTGCCGCTGGGCTCTTTTACGCCGGCATGGTCGAGCAGTGTTTCCTCCGCGTCGCCCTTCAGCCGGCCGATGCGCGGCATGATGCAGCCGATCACCGAGGTGACATGCGTGCCATCGGCGGAGAAGGGCAGCAGCAGCCTTTCATAGGAGGCGAACCACATTCCCATCATGAAGCGCTGGGTGCTGCAGGTCGGCGCGCGGGTCTGCACGACCTCCCGGTAGGCCGCTGAGGCGACCCGGCGGAACAGCGGATTGGGCATTTCGTCGATATAGCGGCCCTCGGGATTCTTGCCGTAGAGCCGTTGCAGTTCCATGCCGACCTTGCGGTAGCGATAGCGTTCCGGCGCGTGCTCAACCTCGACATGCAGCATATGGTGCAGATAATCGGTCAGATCAATCGGGCTCAGCCAGCCGGGATCTGGCATGCGATAGCCATCGGCTGCCTTGTACCAGAGGCTATACAGCCGTTGCAGCTCCCTATTGCGAATGGTCATTGGGCGAGGGGTGGCGACTGCGCTACTCTCCACCACGGTCGAACTCCATCCTCATGCCCTGTCCAGAACCATCATTCCGGCCTATCTACAGCCAAGATCATTAACACCCTATAAATATTGAGTTAGAGGCAATCGCAATGGAAACAACACCCGTCAGCGCATCCCTGGTCATTATCGGGAATGAGGTGCTTTCCGGACGGACCAAGGACGCCAATCTCGCCTATCTGGGGGCGCAGCTGGCGGCCATGGGCATCCGGATGATGGAAGTGCGGGTGGTGCCCGACATCGAGGACCGGGTCGTCGCGGCGGTGAATGAGCTGCGCGCGCGTTACACCTATGTCTTCACCACCGGCGGCATCGGCCCGACGCATGACGACATCACCTCGGCCTGTATTGCGAAAGCCTTTGGCGTGAAGCTGATCCGCCATCCCGAGGCGATGGCGACGCTGGCGGCGCATTACGCGGCCAGCGGCGCGGAATTTAATGATGCCCGCAAGAAGATGGCTGAGGTGCCGGAAGGAGCCGCCCTGGTCGAGAATCCCGTGTCCAAGGCGCCGGGCTTCCATATCGGCAATGTCTATGTCTTTGCCGGCATCCCGCGTGTCATGCAGGCTATGTTCGAGGGCATCCGGCACGAACTGACCCAGGGCGCGCCCATCACCTCGCGCACGGTGTCGTGCCGGCTGGGCGAGGGCACGCTGGCGGAGGGGCTGGGCGCGGTGCAGGACCGCTTTCCGGAGATCGATATCGGCAGCTATCCCTATTTCGTCGCCGGCGGGTTCGGGGTGTCGCTGGTGCTGCGCGGCACGGATGAGGCGCAGCTTGACCTAGCCACAGGGGAGGTGCGCCAGCTGATCCGCGATCTCGGCGGCGAGCCGATGGAGGGAGAGCCGCAGCGCGACGCCCCGCAACCCGCAGCCTAGCAGGTCTGGCATGATCCCTGCTTGGTTGCTCGGTGGGCATACGGATTCGCCCTTGGAGTATTGGCGCAGCATGTGCTAATGTGGTTGGTGGGTGTTAATGACAGGCAAAATGCGTGTCCGCATCCGGGACAGAAACGAGTGACAGAAACGTCATGGTAGCAAATGTCGCCTTCGCAAGCGGTCTGAACGCCGTTACCTCGTTCAACATGTTGCAGCGGAACAGCGCGCAGCAGCTGGATCAGTTTGCGAAGACCGCGCAGATCGTGCGCGAGGTGGAGTATTTCAAGAAAGCCATAGGCAAGGTCACCAGCGTCGACGATCTCATGAAGGATCGCCGGCTGCTTTCCGTTGCGTTGTCTGCCTTCGGCATGGACGAGGAAATCAATTACCCCGGCCGCATGAAGAAGGTGCTGGAAAGCTCCAAGGACGACCCGTCTGCCATTGCCAACCGCCTTGCCGATGGGCGGTTCCGTGAAATTTCACAGGCCTTCGCCTTTGGCGACGAGGGCATGGCGAAGCTTCAGGACCCGAAATTCATCGAGGAAATTGCCCAGAAATACGTCCTGAATGAATTCGAGAAGGCGCTGGGTGCCAACAACCCGGCGCTGCGCGAGGCGACCTATTTCCTGCGCAATATCGGCAATGTCACCTCGCCCTATGAAGTGCTGGGCGACAAGGTGCTGCGCTCCGTCGTCACCTTCACGCTGAACCTGCCGGCCCAGATTGCCGTGCAGTCGATCGAATCACAGGCCCGGCTGATCTCGTCGCGCTTCGATATCGACAAGTTCAAGGACACTGAGTCCAGCAGCACGGCCAGCGGCAGCACCCGGATCAACATTCCGCTCGATGATGCGCGCAAGGACCAGAAGGCGCTGACCGAAGGCCTGGCACTATCGACCAAGGCGATCAGCCAGGTCGATTCGGTGATCAAGCAGCTGGAGCTTCTGAAGGCCGGCTATGGGGCGCTGGATGCGGTGCAGGACCCGGCGGGTGAATACGCCGCCGAAATCCCGACGCAGGAAGCCGCCATTCCCGGACTGTTGCGCCAGCAGGGTCTGCTGGCGGCAGCGCGCGAGTCGCTCGGCCGGATCAATGGCTATCTCGGGCGCATGGAGACGCTGACCAACCTGGCCGCCGACCCGGCCAATGCCTCGAAGCTGGACAGCTACAAGACCGAATTCGCCGAACTGCGCGACAAGATTGGCACTGCCTATAACGAGGCGACCTACAGCTATGACGATGGCGATGCCGATGCGGTGGGCACCATCGAGAATCTGCTTGATGGCAGCCTCGCCAATATCTCGGTGCAGTATAAATCGACCGGCGAGTCGGTCACCATCCGCTCCCAGGATCTCACCAGCTTCCTGACCCAGATCGATCAGGCCAATACCAGTTTCCAGAATGTGACCGGCGCCGGCGATGCCGCCAATCTGTCGAGCGCGCGCGGCGGCGTGGTCAGCAACAAGAGCTATATCACCGCCACGCGGCTGGAAGTTCAGACCGATCTGAACGGCCTGACCACGGCGGTCGGTTCTGTCGAGCAATTCGGTGCGACGCTGAATTCGGCCTCGCTATATCCCGGCGCCGAGGCGATCCGGGATGCCGGCGCCCGGCTGACCGATATCAACCTGCTGCTGGGCGATCTGCGCGGGCTGACGTCGCAATCCGCCAATCTGCCGGTTGGTGCCGACCGATCGACGCTGCAGACCAAATATGACGAGGTTGTCGGCAAGATCAGCGACCTGATCAACACGACGACGGCTGGCGGTGTGGACAATCTTCTGGCCGGCGGCGACCAGAACTATGAATTGTTGAATAACTTCAACGTTCTGGCCCGCGGGCGTGACCTAAACACCAGCGTTCTGGCCGAGCTGACCAGCCGCGATATCACTTCGCTGGAAAATGCGCAGGAGGTGCTGACCGCGCTGGACAAGGATGTTGCCCAGGCCACCAACACGGCCTTCCAGCAGATCACCGTCGACAGCAGCTTCTTCAACTTGGCCTCGGAAAAGCTCGATCCCCGCGCCGCCGTGGACAGCGCCTATCGCAAGCTGGCCAACAGCATGGAAGACGTCATCGCCGGGGCGGAATCACTGGGGCGCAATCTGCTGTCCTCGGAGCAGAGCGATGTCAGCTTCCGTGTTGAGACGACCGGCCGCCAGGTTACGATCAAGGCGATCAGCAATTTCGATTCGCTCATCGGTGGCATCCTGCGCGACGGAGCCGATGGCCTGCCCAGCGATGGCGGCGATGCCTCCGGCGCCATCGCCAAGCTGGACGAGGCCCTGTTCGACCTGAACCGCGTGCGCGGCCAGCTGAATGGCGGCCTGATCACGCAGCAGGCCGACAAGGCCATCGTTGATTCCTTTCTGATCCAGGAGACGGAGGAGACCGCAGCCGCCGGCTTCACCGATCCCTATTCGAATTCGTCCGACTATGCCCTTGAGTTCATCCAGCGCTTCCTGACCCTGAAGGATGCCGAGGCGACGAACAGTCAGCTTGGTCTGGGCACGGCGAAGAACGCCTATGTGCTGAATCTGGTCCAGCCGCTGAATTTCAATTTCGACGCCTGATCCTCCGGACACGTCGCAGCGCATGGCTGTTCCACACCTCTCGGACTAGGCGCTGCGTCGCAGGCTCGTGTAGGTTTGCCTGTCATACAGGAGGACAAGCCGCATGAAGCCCGAGGTTACCTACAGATTTTCCGAATTGCCGCTCGATGGCCGCGCCATGCGCGTGGCCGATGGCGTGTATTGGGTGCGCATGCCGCTGCCCTTCGCACTGAACCACATCAATCTGTGGCTGCTGGAGGATGGCGATGGCTGGACCATGGTCGATACCGGCATTGGCGGCGAGAAGGTGCGCGATCTGTGGGAATCTGTCTTCGCCAGCACGCTGGAGGGCAAGCCGGTTACCCGCATCCTGGTCACCCATTTCCATCCCGACCATATGGGCCAGGCCGGCTGGATGACCGGGCGCTGGAAGGCGCCGATCTGGATGACACAGGCCGAATGGCTCTATGCCCGCCACCAGCATTCCAGTGACCCGGCCGGGCGGTTCGAGGCGGCGGAAATCTTCTATCGCCGCGCCGGCGTGCCGGAAGCGCAGATTCCTGCCCTGTTGCAGCGCTTCGGCCGCTACCGGGAAGGGGTAGAGCCGATCCCTGCCTCCTATCGCCGGATTTTCGGCGGCGACGAGATCCGCATCGGCAATCGCGTCTGGACGATCATCATCGGCGAGGGGCATTGCCCGGAACATGCCTGCCTGGCCTGCCCGGAGGACAAGCTGCTGATCAGCGGCGACATCGTGCTGCCGCGTATCAGCCCGAATGTCTCGCTGTTCCCGCAGGAGCCGGATGGCGATCCGCTCAGCCGCTATCTGGCCTGCCTGGACCGCTTCGCCCATCTGCCGGAGGACACGCTGGTCCTGCCCTCGCATGACACGCCCTTCACCGGCCTGCATGCGCGTATCGAGAATCTGCGCCAGCATCACCGTCACCGCCTCGACATCATCCTGGACGCCTGCGCCAAACAGCCCCAGACCGGTTTGTCGGTGATGAAGGCGATGTTCACGCGCGAACTGGATTCACTGCAACTCGGCTTCGCCATTGGCGAGGCGCTGGCGCATCTGAACCTGCTGTGGCGCGAGGGCAGGCTGATCCGCGAGGCCGGGCCGGACGGGGTCGATCTGTACCGGCTGGCCTAAGGGCTGGCCATTTCTGCCGGGCGGCGCATCCCGCCCGGCAATTCCTGCCTTCGGGCGGGGCTGCTCTTAGCGCAATGCTGGTTTTCTGCCATTCAGCCGCTTGGCATGAAGGTTGCTCTTCTCTCTGGCGAGGCCCGCAGCAGGGCCGCCGTATATGCCAGGAGGATTTCATGTCGCTGTTGACCGTCACGCGCTTCGCGCCGTCGAAAAAGGAAAAGCCGGCTGCGGTGGAGTCCGCCCCGGCACCTCAGCCGCGTCGTCCCGTGCTGCGCGCCATTCCGGATGCGGAGCCTGCCCCGGCGCCGCGCCAGACCCCGGCTGCGGCAGCAGCGCCGGCATCTTCCCAGGCCGCCTGGCTGAATGCCCCCAGCCTGTCGGCGCGGGGTGTCAGCGTGCCGCAATATCTGCGCGAGCTGGATAATTTCCAGCGCCAGCATTTCACCTCCGAAGCCCGCAAGATCGTCATGGACGTGTCCTCCCGCGAGGTCGAGGGCGTCATCGTCATGGCCGCCAAGCTGCGTGGCCGCTATCTCGCCAAGCTGCTTGATGCCGCCGGCAATGGCCGCGTCACGGTCGGCGAGACGCAGATGAAGGAAATCCAGCGCTGCCGCGAAATGTATGACGAGGCTCAGCGCGGCATCGAGGAGCTGAAGCTGGCGCTCGAAAGCGGCGAGATCGCCATTCCCGGCATGGGCCGCAACTGACCCTCGCTTTTTCCCTGGTGCCCCACCTTGCGGGCGCGGTTGCTTCGGCACCCGCGCCCGTTTTGTTTTAAGCTTAAGATATCGCGGGTGTTTTCTGAATGTATTGGCAAATAAGGCCGCAAGCGGTTGACAGAAGGGTGATTATCCATAACCATAAGTGACTATCCGCGTCCTTTCTCCGATGAATCGGGGTGGACATGAATCATCAGGAATATACATCACTATGCCAGTGAGCCGTAATTAACGGGCACTCGGCGTTCCTGGATTGCTATTTATTGGCGATTTGACGGGCGTAACTGCTCTGGAAGAAATCAATGTTTACGATTTATTGATTTTTTCTCTGTCTCGCCACTTGTCATATACGGGGTACAGAAATGACCAAGAAAACAACCGACGGCCTGCATTCCTACATTCCCCGCCTGGCGGAACAACTGGGGCAGGGGCGCGTCGGCCGGCGGGACTTCCTCCGCACCGCCGCCCTGCTGGGCGTGTCTTCCACAGTTGCCTATGGTCTGGCGGACAAGATCATGGGCACGTCTTCGGCTGCTCTGGCGCAAAGCGCCACGCCGAAGAAGGGTGGCACCTTGCGCGTTTCCATGAATGTGAAGGAAATCAGCGATCCGGCAATCTATGACTGGTCGGAGAAGGGCAATATCGGCCGTCATATCGTCGAATCCCTGACCCAGGTCGGTTCCGACAATGTCACCCGCCCGCATCTGGCGGAAAGCTGGGACGCGTCGGACGATCTGAAGACTTGGACCTTCCGCCTGCGCAAGGGCGTGAAGTGGTCGAATGGCGACGACTTCATCGCCGATGACGTGGTGTTCAATTTCGAGCGCTGGCTCGACCCCGCCACCGGTTCCTCTAATCTCGGCCGCTTCAGCTCGATGACGGTTGAAGAGGGCGGCAAGAAGAAGATGGCGCCGAACGCCATCGAACGGGTCGATGCCCATACCGTGCGCTTCAATTTGCAGACCGCCGATATTGCGCTGCCGGAATCGATGGGCGATTACCCGGCTCTCATCGTGCATCGCAATTTTACCAAGCAGGGCGGCAATCTGGCCGAAAACCCGGTTGGCACCAGCCCCTTCGCGCTGAAGAATTTCCGCGTCGGCGAGACGGCAGTATTCGAGCGCCGCGAGGGTGCCTATTGGGGCGGTGAGGTCTATCTGGATGGCATCCAGTATGTCGATCATGGCGATGACCATTCCGCCTGGCTGGCGGCCATCGCCTCCAATCAGGTCGATCTGCTCTATCGCCTGATCGCCCAGAACGTGCCGGCGATCAAGCAGATGCCGCAATTGCAGATGTACGAGACCGTCACCGGCCAGACCGGCGTGGCGCGTATGAAGGTCGACCAGAAGCCGTTCGACGACATCCGCGTGCGCCAGGCGATCCAGGCCTGTATCGACCATGGCCGCCTGCTGGAGATCGCCTATCAGGGCTTCGGCGTGCCGGGCGAGGATCACCATGTCAGCCCGGTTCATCCGGAATATGCCAAGATCCCGGCGATGACCCAGGATTACGACAAGGCCCGCAAGCTTCTGGCCGAGGCCGGCCACGGCAACGGGCTGGACCTGACCATCGATTGCGTCGCCCAGCCGGCCTGGGAGCCGAATACCTGCCTGGCGCTGGCGGAAATGCTGAAGCCGGCGGGCATCAACCTGAAGGTCAACATCCTGCCGGGCGGCACCTATTGGGATCGCTGGACGACCACACCTTTCGGCTTCACCTCCTGGACCCACCGCCCGCTGGGCGTGCAGGTGCTGAACCTGGCCTACCGGTCCGGCGTGGCCTGGAATGAGAGTTCCTATGCCAATCCGGAATTCGACAAGCTGCTGGACGATGCGATGGGCGTGCTCGATCCGACGAAGCGCAAGGAAAAGATGGTGCCTGTGCAGAAGCTGCTGCAGCAGGATGCGGTCATAATCCAGCCTTACTGGCGCTCAATCTTCACGGTCGCCAACAAGAAGGTGAAGGGCTTCGAGATTCAGCCCGCCGAGGAGATGCACCTGAACAAGGTCTGGCTCGACGCTTAAGAAACGAACCGGCGGCCACGGCGTTCATAGGGAGCGCCGTGGCCGTTTCGGTGGAGGACCGCGTTCATGGTGATCTTTCTGGCCAAGCGGGTCGGCTATATGCTGCTGACCATGCTGGTCGTTTCGATCCTGCTGTTCCTGTTGCTGGAGGTGAATGGCGAGAGCGTCGCCGTGAAGGTGCTCGGCCCCTACACCTCAATCGAGCAGCGCAACATCTGGCTGGAAAACAACGGCTATTTCCGGCCGCTCTATGTGCGCTATTTCGACTGGCTGTTTGGCATCGCTACCGGCGATTTCGGGCAGTCGATCCGCTTCAAGGCCCCGGTTTCAGATATTCTGTGGGACCGGCTGGGCAATACCGCGATCCTGGGTGCGGCGACCTACGCCATCATGGTGCCGGTGTCGCTGACTCTGGGCGTGCTGGCCGGCATGAAGGAGGGCTCTGCCCTCGACCGCACCATCTCGCTGACCTCCATCGGCACCACCTCGGTACCGGAATTCGCCAGCGCCGTGCTGCTGGCCTTTATCTTCGTTTTCACGCTGGGCTGGCTGCCCGGCACCAGCGCGATGAGCGGCGGCTTCGACCCTGTGCAGCTGATCCTGCCGGTCCTGGTGCTGTTCCTCTACGGTTTCGGCTATCTGGTGCGCATGACCCGCGCCTCGATGGCGGAGGTGATGCAGACGCCTTATATCCGCACCGCCATATTGAAGGGCCTGCCTTATCGCCAGGTGATCCTGCGCCATGCGCTGCGCAATGCGCTGATCGCGCCCTTCACCGTGATCATGCTGCAGATCAACTGGCTGCTGTCCGGCGTCATCGTGGTGGAATTCTTCTTCGCCTATAAGGGCTTCGGCGCGCTGCTGCTGGAGGCTTCGCTGAACCAGGACATCTACATGATCCAGGCCTGCGCCATGGTCGCCGTCTTCGTCGCCGTGACGACGCAGACCATCGCCGATATCGGCTATACCTATCTCAATCCCCGCATCCGGCTGGGTGGCTGAGATGACAGACAACGCAATCCGGTCCGCGCGCCCCTCAAAGATCATGCAGTATCTGCGCCGCGCCGCGCTGATCCGGGAAAGCTGGGTCGGCTCCATCGGCCTTGGCATCATCGTGTTCTGGGTGGCTATGGCGCTGCTGGCGCCGCTGCTGGCGCCGTTCCCCCCGAATGCGCAATACGTGCCCTTCATGGCGCCGGGCTTCAATCTGCCGCCGACCGGCACCTTCTGGCTTGGCACCGACCATCTGGGGCGGGATATCCTCTCGCGCCTGATGTGGGGTGCCAGGACCGTGCTGTTCTATGCCCCGCTGGCGACCTTCTGCGCCTATGCGGTGGGCATCCTGATGGGGCTGGCGGCCGGCTACAAGCGCGGCTGGATCGACGATGTGCTGAGCCGCTCGGCTGATGTGATCCTGTCCTTCCCGATCCTGGTGCTCTATGTGGTCATCATCACCACCTTCGGCGCGTCGGGCATCAACATCGTGCTGGCGGTCACCTTCGCCAGCGCGCCGGGCATCATGCGCATCGTGCGTGGCCTGGTGCTCGATCTGCGCAACCGCGATTATGTGGCGGCGGCGCAGACACGGGGCGAATCCTCGCTCTACATCATGTTCGTGGAAATCCTGCCGAATGCGCGCGGGCCGCTGATCGTCGATGCCTGCCTGCGCGTCGGCTATGTCATCATCACCATCGGCGTGCTGGGATTCCTGGGCCTCGGCCTGCCGCCGCCCGATCCTGATTGGGGCGGCATGGTCAATGAGACGCGCGGCATGGCGATGAGCTTCCCGCACATGACCATCTTCCCCTGCATCGCGATATCCTCGCTGGTGCTGGGCTTCAACCTGCTGGCCGACGGCCTGCGCGAAGTGTCGCTGAGGGACTGATGCCATGACAGTACCCATTCTTGAGATCAAGGATCTCTGCCTGTCCTATTTCACCAGGGCGGGCGAGATTCCCGCCGTGGTGGATTTCAACCTCACGCTGAATGAGGGGGAGACCGCGGGGCTGGTCGGCGAATCCGGTTGCGGCAAGTCGACCGTTGCCCTCGCGATCATGAACTATCTGGGCGATAATGGCGGCATTGTCGGCGGCTCGATCAAGTTCAAGGGCCGCGACATCGTCACCATGTCGAAGGAGGAGTTGCGCCGGTTGCGCGGGGCCGATATCGCCATGGTCTATCAGGAGCCGATGGCCGCCCTGAACCCCTCCATGACAATCGGCCGGCAGCTCGCTGAAGTGCCGATCTGCCATGAGGGGGTCGACATGGCGACCGCCCTGAAGCGCGCCGAGGAATTGCTGGACGCCGTGCGCCTGCCTGATGCCAAGCGCATCCTGGCGGCCTATCCGCACCAGATATCCGGCGGCCAGCAGCAGCGCGTGGTGATTGCCATGGCGCTGCTGTCGAAGCCGTCGCTGCTGCTGCTGGACGAGCCGACCACGGCGCTGGATGTGACGGTGGAAGCCGGCATTGTCGAATTGATCGCCGATCTGGGGCACGATTTCGGCACTTCCAACCTCTATATCTCGCATAATCTCGGCCTGATCCGGGAGACCTGCGACCGCGTCTTCGTGATGTATTCCGGCGAGGTGGTGGAGGAGGGCAGCATCGACGAGGTGTTCCAGTCCACCCGCCACCCCTATACGACCGGCCTGTTCAGCGCCATCCCGATGCCGGGATCGGACAAGTATGACCGCCCGCTGGTGCCGATCCGGGGTCAGCTGCCGCTGCCGCATCTGCGGCCCAAGGGCTGCAATTTCGGCCCGCGCTGCGATCACTTCGAGGCTGGCCGCTGTGATAACCGGCGCATCCCGCTGGACCGCCTGTCCGAGGCGCCGCGCCCGCATGCGGTGCGCTGCATCCGCTGGGACGAGATCGACTGGGAGGCCTATCGCCCCGATGTGACCATGGTCGAGCAGATGGAACCCGGCGAGCGGGTGCTGCGCGTCGAGGAGATGCAGAAATACTACGAGATCACGGACCGCTCCTTCGCCGCGATGCTGCGCGGCAAGAATATCCGCTTCGTGAAGGCCAATGAATCGCTGAGCTTCGACGCCAGGCGGCAGCAGACCGTCGCCATTGTCGGTGAATCAGGCTGCGGCAAATCCACCTTCGCCAAGGTGCTGATGGGGCTGGAGACAGCGACCGAGGGGCGCATCCGCTTCAATGGCGACGATATCGCCGATCTGCCGGTGGAGCAGCGCAGCCCGGAACAGATCGGCTCGCTGCAGATGGTGTTCCAGAACCCGAACGAGACGCTGAACCCCAGCCACACGGTGGGCAGCCAGATCGCCCGGGTGATCAAGAAATTCGGCATCGAGACGGATGCGCGCAAGATCGAACAACGGGTGTTCAAGCTGCTCGACACGGTGAAACTGCCGCGCGATTTCGCCAATCGCCGGCCGCGCCAGCTGTCCGGCGGGCAGAAGCAGCGCGTCGGCATCGCCCGCGCCTTTGCCGGCAACCCGGCCATGGTGATCGCCGACGAGCCGGTCTCGGCGCTGGACGTATCGGTGCAGGCGGCAGTGACGCAGCTGCTGATGGAGATCCAGCGCGACCACGGCACGACGCTGCTGTTCATCAGCCACGATTTGTCAGTAGTGCGCTATCTGGCGGACCGGATTGTCGTCATGTATCTCGGCCAGATCATGGAGCAGGGCACGACCGACGAAGTGTTCAGCCCGCCCTATCACCCCTATACCGAGGCGCTGCTATCCGCCGTGCCGATTGCCGATACCAGCTTCGAGAAGCGCCGCATCGTGCTGGAAGGCGATCTGCCCAGCGCCATGAACACGCCGCCCGGCTGCCCCTTCGCCAGCCGCTGCCAGCGCCATCTGGGCGATATCTGCGACACCACCCCGCCGCCCATCGTGGAGCCGGAGCCCGGCCACCGCATCGCCTGCCACATCCCGCTCGCTGAATTGCAGGCCGTGCCGCCGGTGTTCAGCCAGAAGGATGATGGCGATGGCGGCGATACGCCGGTCGTGGCGGCTTAACTCCTCTTCTCTTCCGTCAGTTCCGGGCTTGTCCCGGGAATCCAGGGTTCAGCCTTCTCGACCGATATCCAGTAAGCTGAGGCATGGACCCCCGGCACAAGGCCGGGGGTGACGGACGGAGTGGGCCTGAGTGAAAAGGCGTCTTACCCCGCCACGGTTGCTGACAGGCCCAGCAGCGCGCGGCGGCGGAGCCAGAGGCTGGGGCGGTAGCGGTCTTCGCCGGTGATCGCCTGCAACTGTTCCAGAATCCGGCAGGTGGTTGCCACGCCCATGACGTCGATCATGGCGAGCGGGCCCTGCGGATAGTTGAGCCCCAGCGTCATGGCAAGATCGATCTCCGCCGGGCTGGCAAGGCCGATCTGCGCCATCTCGCAGGACAGGTTGCCGACCATGGCGCGGATGCGCTGGGCAACGAAGCCCGGCGAATCCTGTATCGCCGTGACCTTGCGACCATCCCGGCCGACCAGGGCGGCCACCGCATCGCGCATCGCCGGATCGGCCCCCGGCGCGGTCATGATCGTGATGCGCTTCGAGATATCCGGCGTCAGGTCGAGCGCCACAAGCCGGCGATGGTCGCGGCCGGTGCGGGCGGAGAGGGTAGTGGCATCCTCACCGATGGGGGCGCAGAGAATCGGGCTGGTGCCGTCATCAACCTCGCTGATTGAAATACCCAGCCCGGCGCAGAATTTGGTCAGGCGCGGGTCGTTCTCGGCCAGGATGACGGTGGAGGGCGGCGTGGCACCGGTCGGGTGGTCCGGGCTGGGCGCATCGAGAATGGCGCCCTTGTCGTCATAGCGGTAGAAGCCGGCCTTGGTCTTGCGGCCCAGCCTCCCTGCCTCGTAGAGCGCCTTGTGCGCCGGCACGGTCTTCAGGCGCGGATCGTGCAGATAGCCCTCATAGACGATCATGCTGACCGGGTAGTTCACATCGATGCCGGTCAGGTCGAGCAGCTCGAACGGCCCCATGCGGAAGCCGCAGCAATCCTTCATGATAGCGTCGATCTGTGCCGGGGTGCCGACGCCCTCATGCAGCAGCCGCAGACCCTCGGTGGTGTAGGCGCGGCCGCCGGTATTCACCAGAAAGCCCGGCGCGTCCTTCACCGTGACCGGCGTGCGGCCCATGCGCTTGCCCAGCTCGGCCAGCGCCACCGCGACATCGTCGTCGGTATCCGGGCCCTTGATGATCTCGACCAGCTTCATCAGCGGCACGGGGTTGAAGAAATGCATGCCGGCAACCCGGCCGCGTTTCTCGCAGCCGCGCGCAATGGCGGCAATCGGCAGGGAGGAAGTGTTGGAGGCCAGGATGGCGTCGGCCGCCACATGCTTTTCGAGCTCGCCGAAAATCTTGCGCTTCAGCTCCAGATCCTCGAACACTGCCTCGACCACGACCTGGCAGGCGGCAAGACCGGCCAGATCATCGGCAATCGAGAAATTCTGCTTCATCCCGGCGACGGCATCGGCTTCCAGCCGGCCTTTCTCGACCAGCCGGTCGAGCCGGCCGAACACCAGATCGCGCGCGGCCTCTGACCCGCCCGGCTTGGCGTCATGCAGCACCAGCCGGCAGCCGCCCTCAAGCCCGACCTGGACGATGCCCTGGCCCATGGCCCCGGCGCCAACGACGCCGACGGTGAAGTCCTGCTTTGTGACGTCCATCAGACGCGCTCAATAATAGTGGCGATGCCCTGGCCGACGCCGATGCACATGGTGCACAGCGCATAGCGCCCGCCGGTCTCGTGCAGCTGCTGCGCTGCCGTCAGCAGCAGGCGGGCACCGCTGGCGCCCAGCGGATGGCCCAGCGCAATCGCGCCACCATTCGGGTTCACGCGGGGATCGTCATCGGCAATGCCCAGCATGCGGGTGGTCGCCAGCGCCTGCGCGGCGAAGGCCTCGTTCAGCTCGATCACATCCATCTGGTCGATGGTCAGGCCGGCCAGCTTCAGCACCTTTTCCGAGGCCGGGGCCGGGCCAATGCCCATGATGCGGGGTGCGACACCGGCAACGGCGGAGGCGACGATACGGGCGCGGGGCGTCAGGCCATGGGCGCGGGCTGCGGCTTCCGAGGCGACGATGATCGCCGCCGCGCCGTCATTCACGCCGGACGCATTGCCGGCGGTCACCGTGCCGCCCTCCTTGCGGAAGGGTGTGGACAGCTTCGCCAGCTGCTCGATGGTGGTGTCGCCGCGCGGATGCTCGTCCTGGTCCACCACGATGGGGTCGCCCTTGCGGCGCGGGATGGTGACGGCGACTATCTCCTTCGCCAGCCGTCCATTGGCCTGCGCGGCGGCGGCCTTATGCTGGCTGCGCAGCGCGAAGGCATCCTGGTCCTCGCGGCTGACCTGGAACTGCTCGGCGACATTCTCGGCGGTTTCCGGCATCTGGTCGGTGCCGTACAGCTTTTCCATGATCGGGTTCACGAAACGCCAGCCGATGGTGGTGTCATAGATTTCTGCCTTGCGGGAGAAGGCACTGTCGGCCTTCGGCATGACGAAGGGCGCACGCGACATGCTCTCCACACCGCCGGCGATCATCAGCGCGGCTTCGCCGGCGCGGATGGTGCGGGCCGCCTGGACGGTGGCCTCCATGCCGGAGCCGCAGAGCCGGTTCACCGTGGCGCCCGGCACCTCGACCGGCAATCCGGCCAGCAGCCCTGCCATGCGGGCGACGTTGCGGTTATCCTCGCCGGCCTGGTTAACGCAGCCGAAAATGATGTCATCCACAGCCGCCCAATCGACCGATTTATTACGCTCCATCAAGGCTTTGAGCGGCACAGTGGCAAGGTCGTCCGGGCGCACGGCAGACAGGCTGCCGGCGAAGCGACCAATCGGCGTGCGGATGGCGTCGCAGATGAAGGCGTCGGTCATGGCGGTTTCCTCTTTGGCGTTTGATTTGGTGTTTCCTAGCATTTACAGGCGAAGCTGGCACAGCCTATGATTCGAATCAATTCTGCAAAACAGCATTTCGCGCAGCAAAACCATTCGTCAAACAAAGGGAAGAAACGCATGTCCGACAGCGCCAAGCCGGAGATCCTGGTCGAACGGCCGGAAGACGGAATCGCCATTGTCCGCATCAATCGCCCGGAGGTCCGCAACGCCCTGAACGTGGCGACCCGCCGGAAACTGGCCGAGGCTTTCGCCGCCCTGTCAGAGGATGAGACGGTGCGTGCCATCATCCTGACCGGCGACGACCAGGCCTTTGCCGCCGGGGCCGATCTGCGCGAATTCATCGACGCAACGCCGATTGACCTGCTGCTGCGCCATACCGAACGCCTGTGGCGCGCTGTCTCCTCGACGCCGCAGCCGGTGATTGCCGCGATCAACGGCTTCGCGCTGGGCGGCGGGCTGGAGCTGGCGATGCATGCCGATATCATCATTGCCGGCGAAGGCGCCAAATTCGGCCAGCCGGAAGTGCGCGTCGGCATCATGCCGGGGGCCGGCGGCACCCAGCGGCTGACCCGCGCCATCGGCAAGTTCCACACCATGAAGCTGTGCCTGACCGGCCGGCCCATCGATGCGCCGGAGGCCTTCCAGATCGGCCTGATCAGCAAGCTGGTCGCCGATGATCAGGTGATGCCGGAAGCCCTGAAGATGGCCCGCGACCTCGCCACTTTGCCGCCGATTGCCGTGCAGCAGATCAAGGAGGTGATCGTCGCCGGCGAGGATTGCTCGCTGGAAACTGGCCTGATGCTGGAACGCAAGGCGATGCAGATGCTGTTCGCCAGCGAGGACAAGACCGAAGGCATGCAGGCCTTCTTCGAGAAGCGCAAGCCTGTGTTCAAGGGCCGGTGAGGGGGCGCACGCCGCCTCAGAACGAGAACCGGCCGCAATCGACCACCACGGTCTGGCCGGTGACCGATTTGGCGGCGCAGAGATAGACCATGGCGTCGGCAATATCCTCCGGCTCGACCATGCGCAGCAGCATGGTGTTGGCCATGGAACGGTCCTTGCGCTCCTGCGGCCAGGTATCGGTCCAGGGCGTGCGGGTCAGGCCGGGGGCAACGGCATTCACCCTGATGTCCGGAGCCAGCGCCTTGGCCAGGTTGCGGGTCAGATTGATCAGGGCCGCCTTGCTGGCGCCATAGGCGAGCGAGCTGGCATTGCCGCCCAGACCGGCGATGGAGGCGGTATTGACGATGCAGCCGCGCGACTGCTTCAGGAACGGCGCGGCGGCGCGGGTGCAGCGGAACGGGCCGACCAGATTGGTCGACAGGATCTTGCTCCAGAATTCCTCGGTCATGGCGTCGAGATCGGTGAAGGGGATCGGCTCCAGCGAGCCCGGCGTGCCGGCATTGTTGATCAGGATATCGAGCCCGCCCAGCGCCTCGACCGCCTTGTGCACCATGGCATCGGCCGAGTCGGAATCGGCGACATTGCCGGGGGCGGCATGGGCCGTCGCCTGCATCTGGCGCAGCGCCTCCACCGCCTCCGCGCCGCGTGCGTCGTCCGGCAGATGATTGATCGCCACGGCAGCGCCGCAGGCGGCGAGGGCCTTCGCCGTCGCCAGGCCAATGCCGGATGCGCCGCCGGTGACCAGCACGCGTTTGCCTTTGAAATCCGCTGTCAGCATGTCTTCCTCGTCTTCGTTGCGGTGACCGGGCAGTTTGTAGCTTGCGGTCACGATGGCGCGTGGTATTTTTGACCAGTGAAACGCAATTTCGCAAAACACCGGATCGGCTCGCAGGAGGGTACACTAAGACATCAAGGCCATGTTTCCCGTTACACGGGCACCTGCATGGCTGTTATGCTCTCCACATAAAAAGCAAGAACCGGAACGGTCTGCAATTCAACGGGAGGTTACCAGCTCAATGAAACCCATACAGTTCAAGACACTGTTCAGTGCGGCGCTGCTCGCCGGCGTGGCGTTTGCCGCCCCGGTTCAGGCGCAAAAGGCCGAACTGCCCTCGACCCTGGCCTGGACGGCCTATGATGTCGGCTCCGGCGGTTACAATCAGGCGGTCGCCATTGGCGGCGCGCTGAAGCGCAATCTCGACGTCAATCTGCGCGTCCTGCCGGGCAAGAACGATATTTCCCGCCAGGTGCCGCTGCGCGAAGGCAAGGTGCATTTCTCCGCCACCGGCCTCGGCGCCAGCTTCTATGCTCAGGAAGGCGTCTACGAATTCGGCGAGAAGAACTGGGGTCCGCAGGAAGTCACCGTCCTGATGGCCTCCAACTCCGATGGCGGGTTGTCGATCGGCGCTGCCGGCGATCTCGGCATCAAGACGGTCGCCGACCTGAAGGGCAAGCGCGTTGCCTGGGTCGTTGGCTCGCCCTCGCTGAACGAGAACAACACGGCGATCCTGTCTTATGCAGGCCTCACCTGGGACGATGTGAAGAAAGTCGAATTCTCCGGCTTCGGCGCGTCCTGGGACGGCATCATCAACGGCCAGGTCGATGCGGCCTTCGCCTCCACCACCTCCGGCAAGGCCTATCAGCTTGAGAACTCGCCGCGCGGGCTGGTCTGGCCAACCCTGCCGCATGGCGACAAGGCAGGCTGGGACCGGGTGCAGGATAAGGCGCCGTTCTTCGTGCCGATCATGGCCACCGAAGGTGCGGCCATGTCGAAGGACAAGCCGTGGGAGGGATCTACCTACCCCTATCCGATCCTGCTGTCCTACAAGAGCCAGGACGAGAAGCTGGTCTACAACATGACCAAGGCGATGATCGACAACTTCCCGGACTACAAGGGTGGTGCGCCGGGCATCGATGGCTGGGCGCTGGACCGCCAGATCCTGAAATGGGTCGTGCCCTATCATCCCGGCGCCATCAAGGCGTTCAAGGAAAAGGGTGTGTGGACCGATGATATGCAGGCCCATAACGACAAGCTGTTCGAGCGCCAGGCCGTCCTGAAGACCGCCTGGGCGACGATGAAGGATGTCGATGGCGGCAACAAGGACGCCTTCGAGAAGAAGTGGATGGAAACCCGCAATGCGGCCCTGACCAAGGCCGGTTTCAAGCCGATCTGGTAACCAGCCAGCTACCTGACTGACAGCCCGCCCGGCGTTGCGTGACCAGCGCCGGGCGCGCTTCTCTTCACATCACCCGTCTTTTCCGCTGACCAGCAGCCGATACGGCGCAGAATGGCGATTTTCCGATGACCACCGACCAGACCTCCCTGCTTGCGGCTGCCCCGAAGGAAATGCCGGAGGAGTTGCGCCATCGCGAACTGGGCCAGCTGGGCCGGGTGGTGGTTTCCATCATCGTCGTGGCGGCGGCCCTGCTGGTGCTGAACCAGCGGCTGAACCTGCAATTCTTTGTTGGCGCGGTGGTGCTGGAGAATCTCTATCTCTATCTGATCGCGACACTGCTGCTGCCGGTTGTCTTCCTGGTCTATCCGGCATCGGCCAGCCAGATTGGCGGCCGGCCACGCTGGTATGATCTGCTGCTGGCGGCCATTGCCGTTGGCTGCGGCATCTGGTTCTCCTCGACGGCCGAGACCAATCTTATGCAGGGCTGGGAATATGCCGCCCCGCTGACGGCTCAGATTCTGGGCTTCATCTACTGGGCGGTGATCATCGAGGCGCTGCGCCGCGCCGGCGGGATGATCATCACGGTCATCGTCTTCATCGTCTCGCTGTATCCGGCCTATGCCGATCTGGTGCCAGGGCCGATCAGCGGCATGTCGCAGAATCTTGTCGATACCTTCGGCTATCACATCCTCAGCCAGGAGAGCTCCTTCGGTATTCCGATGCAGGCCTTCGGCAATATCGTCATCGGCTTCATCATCTTCGGCGTGGCACTGAACTACACGGGTGGCGCCAAATTCTTCAACGATCTCGCCTTTTCGCTGGTCGGACGGTGGCGCGGCGGGGCGGCGCAGGTCGGCGTCGTTTCCTCCATGCTGCAGGGGTCGATCAGCGGCAGCGTGATCTCCAACGTGATTTCCAGCGGTGTCGTCACCATTCCGGCGATGAAGCGCACCGGGTTTTCGGCCAATTATGCCGGCGGTGTCGAGGCTGTCGCCTCCACCGGTGCCGTGCTGATGCCGCCGGTCATGGGCTCCACGGCCTTCCTGATGGCGTCCTTCCTGGGCATACCCTATGCCGATATCGCCATCGCTGCGGCCGGGCCAGGGCTGCTGTTCTATCTCAGCCTCGTCATGCAGATCGATGCCTATTCCGCCCGGCGCGGGCTGAAAGGGCTGCCGGCCGATGAACTGCCGCGCGCCCGCGATGCGCTGAAGCAGGGCTGGCTGTATATCCTGGTCTTCGTCGTGCTGATCTATTTCCTGCTGCGCGAGCAGCAGGAGGCGATGGCGCCATTTTATGCCACGGCGGTGCTGCTGACGGTCAACCAGATCCTGCCCGGCAACCGGATGTCCTGGACGCGCTGGATCGACTTTCTGGTTGCCTGCGGCCGGGCGCTGGCGGAGCTGGTCGCTTTGCTGCTGGGCGTCGGCTTCATCATCGGTGCGCTGATGGTGACCGGGCTTGCCGGCACGCTGGCCAATGACCTTGTCTTCATGGCCGGCAAATCGACCCTGATGCTGCTGCTGATGGGGGCGATCACCAGCTTCATCTTCGGCATGGGGATGACGGTTACCGCCTGCTACATCTTCCTGGCCGTGATCCTGGCGCCGCCGCTGATCCAGGCCGGCATGGACCCGCTGGCCGTGCATCTGTTCATCATGTATTGGGGCATGGTGTCCTTCATCACCCCGCCGGTGGCGCTGGCCGCCTTCACCGCCTCGACCCTTGCCCGCGCCAAGCCCTTCGCGGTCGGCTTCACGGCCATGAAGCTGGGATCGGTGATCTATTTCGTGCCGTTCTTCTTCGTGCTGAACCCGGCGCTGATCCTGCACGGCACGGCGACGGAAGTGGTCATGGTGGTGGCGACGGCGGTACCGGGCATCTTCCTGATCTCGGCGGCGATGCAGGGCTATCTGCGTGGCTTCGGCATATTGGGGGCCGATGCCATCGGCTATACCGCGCGGGTCGCCATCTTCATCTCCGGCCTGGCGCTGGCTTTTCCGGGATCGAAGGAACTCGACCTTTCGCAGATCGATTTGCTGCTGATCTCCGCCGTTGCTCTTATCGTGGGCCTGGGGATTGAATTCATGCGCCGCAAGGTGAGTCCGGCCTGAAGCGGGCAGATTGAGCGCAGTAAAACCCGCGCTTACCGAGACGCTGTAAGGCAGGCTCCCTGCTGAGAGACTGCCTTACAGCGTCAGGGCTTCCTGTTGCAGCTTGTGGCGCAGGATCTTGCCGGTGGGCGTCGCCGGCAGGGTGTCGCGGATCAGGTATTGCTCCGGCCGCTTATAGGGGGCGAGGCGTTCGGCGACAAAGCCGGCCAGCGCCTCTTCCGTCACGGTGCGGCCGGGGATCGGCTGGACGAAGGCGACCACCTCCTCATTGCCGTCGCGGCTGCGCCCTACCACCACCGCCATGGAGATGTCGGGGTGGCTGGTGATGACACCCTCCACCTCGGCTGGATAGACGTTGAAGCCGGAGCGGATGATCAGCTCCTTCAGCCGGCCGACGATATACAGGCTGCCATCGGCTTCCATGCGCGCGAAATCGCCGGTCTTCAGCCACAGATCGGGCGTCAGCACCTCGGCGGTGCGGGCCGGGTCGCGGTAATAGCCCTTCATGACCAGGCCACCCTTCACCCACATCTCGCCAACAGCGCCAGGGGACAGGTCGTTGCCCCGATGATCGACGATGCGCACCTGCACGCCGGGCAGCAGCGTGCCGACGGTGTCATCCTCGCGCGGGTCGTCGATCTGCGTCATGCAGACGGTGGGCGAGCTTTCGGTCAGGCCATAGCCATTGTTCAGCGCCACGCCGAGCATGCGCTCGATGCGCTGCTTCAGCGTCAGATCCAGCGGCGAGCCGCCGGCTGACATATAACGCAGCTTCGGCGCCACCAGCGGTGTGCCGGTGCTGGCGGCGAGGCCGGCCAGATGGCTGAACATCGCCGGCACGCCATGGAAGGCGGTGATGCCTTCCTCGGCCAGCGCGCGTGCGGCCTCGGCGGGGACGAAGCGCGACACCAGGAAGAGATGCGAGCCGCGATACATATTGCCGAGGAAGACCGAGGCGAGGCCGAAGACATGGCTGATCGGCAGCACGGCATAGACCTTGTCGGCGGGCGACATCTGCCGCGCCTGGCTGCTGCGCCCGGCGATGAACAGCAGATTGCCATGGGTCAGCATGACGCCCTTGGGCGCACCTGTAGTGCCGGAGGTATAGATCAGCGCCGCCACCCGGTCGCGCATCGGGCCGAAGCCCGGTTCGGGATGCACGATGCCCTCCGCCGGCGCAAAGGTCGCGCCGATGGCCTCCAGGCTGGGGGCGGTCGTGGCGCCGTGGCGGATGCCCTGCGCCGCCGCATCCTTGGAGATGGCGGCGGTATAGAGCGTGACGCGCGGTGTGGCGTGCTTGCGGATCTCGTCGATCTCGCGGTCTGACAGCCGGGCATTCAGCGGGATCGCCCAGGCACCCAGCTTCATCGCCGCCAGCATGCCGGCCACGGCGGCGACGCTGTTCTCCATGACCAGCAGGACGCGGTCGCCGGCACCGACATCCTGGGCACGCAGGAAGGCGGCGGTGCTCTCCACAGCCCGGCCCAGCCGGCCATAGCTCCAGGTCTCGCCATTCTGGGTGATGGCGGGCAAATCCGGGGCGGTCTCGACCCAATAGTGGATCGAGTCCCAGACATTGTCATAGATATCGAGGGCCGGGGTCTCCGGACGGGAAGGGGAGTTGGTCATCGGACCGTCTCCTCAGCCGGCAAACCTTTTCATCATTTCCCGCGCGATGATGAGCTGCTGGATCTGCGAGGTGCCCTCATAGATACGGAACAGCCGGACATCGCGGTAGAAGCGCTCGACATTATATTCCGCCAGATAGCCGGCGCCGCCATGGATCTGCACGGCGCGGTCAGCGACGCGGCCGACCATTTCGGAGGCATAGTATTTCGCGCAGGCGGCTTCCTGGATGGTGTTCTCGCCCCGGTCGCGCTTCTCGGCGGCGTCCAGCACCATCATCTTGGCGGCGTAGCATTCGGTCTGCGAATCGGCCAGCATCGCCTGGATCAGCTGGTAATTGGCGATGGGCTGGCCGAACTGCTTGCGCTCGGTGGCGTAGCGCAGGCTTTCCTCGATCAGCCGCTGGGCGACACCGACGCAGGCCGCAGCGATATTGATGCGGCCCCGGTCCAGCACCTTCATTGCAGTCTTGAAGCCCATGCCTTCCTTGCCGCCGATGATCGAATCGGCAGGAATACGCACATCTTCGAAGATGACGTCGCAGATATGCGCGCCCTTCTGGCCCATCTTCTTGTCGGTCTTGCCGAATTTCAGGCCGGGCAGGCCGTTCTCGACGATGAAGGCGGAGATGCCGCCGGCACCCTTGTTGTTCGGATCGGTGCGCGCCATCACGGTGAACACGCCGGCCTGCGGCGCGTTGGTGATGTAGCGTTTGGTGCCATTCAGGACATATTCATTGCCGTCCATCCGCGCGCTGGTGCGCAGCGAGGCGGCGTCGGAGCCGACATCCGGCTCGGTCAGGCAGAAGCTGCCGATGATCTCGCCGCTGGCCAGCTTCGGCAAATATTTCGCCTTCTGCTCGGGCGTGCCGTCATTGACGATGCCCTGCGAACCGATGCCATTATTGGTGCCGATGATCGAGCGGAAGGCGGGCGAGGTGTAGCCCAGCTCGAAGGCCAGCTTCACCTCCTCGGTGACGGTCAGGCCGATGCCGCCATGTTCCTGCGGGATCGACAGGCCGAACAGGCCCAGCTCCTTCATCTCATTGACGATGTCGTCGGGAATCTTGTCGGTTTCATCGACCTGCCGCTCAATCGGCACCAGCCGCTCGCGGATGAAGCGGCGGACAGTCTGGACAAGCTGGTCGAAGGTTTCCGGATCGAGGGCCACGGCATAACTCCCTTTTGGCTTTTCTGGTGTTTCACCGACTATAGAAAAGCGAAAGGGCGTTCTGCAATGCGAAACTGCGTTGCTAGAGCAGACGGGTCAGCCAGATGAAGATCAGGATGGTGGTGAAGGCCGCCAGTGTATAGACGCCGTTCCAGTTCCACGACAGCTGGCTGCCGGGTCGGTTCAGCAACCGGCTGAGGATCAGGCAGGGGATCGAGAAGGGCGAGCTGGGCAGTGCCAGCATCCAGCCGACCGTGAGCGCCAGACCCAGCGTGGTCGGATCAATCGGCAGGTCGGGCACGCGGATCAGCGCCGCCGCCAGCACCACCACGGAAATGATCGGGTTGAAGGCGAATTGCGCCGCCAGCGGCACGGCCAGCATCAGCAGGCAGACCAGCAGCACCGGATAGGGCTGCAGCGGGCTGATCATCGCACCCAGCAGCTCCGGCGGCAGCATGGTTGCGATCATCACGCCGATGAAGCCGGAGGAGCTGAGGGTGAAGGTCTCCGGCGAGGCGGCGGGAAACGACACGGTCACGATGCGCTTCAGGCGCTGGCCACCGGCAGCCAAAGCGTGCCGCGCGCCCAGCGCCATGTTCTGCCGGGCAATCCAGAGCAGCACGAAGCAGGGTATGGCGGTGATCAGCGCCGGCACGATGGGAATATCCAGCGCCAGCTTCACCACTGCGACCGAGGCGGTCAGCCCGGCGCAGATTGCCAGCATGCCCAGTATGGCCTTCCAGGGGGCCGGCGGCGGTGCCGGCCGGATGATATTGGCGCGGGAGCGCTGGAATTTATGCCAGCGGATACGATCCTCGGCCCAGCCGACAAACAGCAGGATAAAGGTCAGCACCAGCCCCAGGCTGACCAGCACGGCGACCTGCAGTCCGGGCAGCAGGCTGATCATCAGCGCCTGGGTGATGGTTGCCGGCGACCATAGAAGGATGGTCGGGAAGCCGCGCATGATGGCGGATATCTGGCGCTGTTCGCGGATTTCGGCCAGCGCCGGGTCGCCGCTTTCCACGCCGCGCCGGATCATCGGGCCGAGCAGGTTCAGCACGCCGAAATTCAGCAGCAGGCCCAGCAGATGCGCGCCGGTATGCAGCGCCAGATAGCGCCGGCCGGGTGGCTGCTGGGTCAGGTAGATGCCGCAATCGCGGATCGAGGGCGAGGTTGCCGCCGCATCGCGCAGCATGCCGAGCGTCAGCAGGAAGGTCGCCATGAAGGTGGCGGTATCCAGCCCGCGTATCACCGTCGCAGCCGGATCGTCGCGCAGCAGCACGGCAAGCACCACCAGCGACAGCGCCACAGTCAGCAGAATCCATTCGCGCCGGCCCAGCCGGGACAGGCCGGCCAGGATGAAGACCAGATAGGCCGCCGCCGCCACATACTGCGCCGGGCCGATATGCAGCGCCCGCTCCGCAAGCGTCGCCAGCACGACCGTCAGAAGCGCCAGACCGATGAACGGGCTGGCCGGAGAAGGCTGTATTGAAGGGCTGGGCGCGGCGGCGGTCGACATCGGCAGTGAGCTTTCACAAAGGGAGGGCGCCCTGCCGAGGCGATATTCCGCGTGGCAAAACAAAATTCCGCTTATACTGTAGACAAGGATAGGCCGAATGCTGCGGCGCAGCAATCGGTGCTGCTGGAAGGCGGGGTTGCACTGGAATCATGATGCTGAAAACAGCGCGGGATGGGGCGGGCAAGACTCCGCTTTATGAAGATGACGGGTTGGATGAAGACCCCAAGGACCGGCAATTTGTCACGGCTTTGGCGCGCGGCCTGGAAGTGCTGCGCTGCTTCCGGCCAGGCGATGTCGGCCTTGGCAATCAGGAGATTGCGGAGCGCACGCGCCTGCCCAAGCCGACCATCTCACGCCTGACCCATACGCTGACCCGGCTGGGCTATCTGAAATATTCCGACCGCCAGGGCAGTTATCAGCTGGGGGCAGGGGTGCTGGCGCTGGGGTATTCCATGCTCTCCGGGCTGGATATCCGCGACCGCGCCCGGCCGCTGATGCAGGAAATGGCGGATCAGGCCAATGCCTCGGTGGCGCTGGGCACGCGCGATAGGCTGTCCATGGTCTATCTGGAATGCTGCCGCGGTCAGGGGGCTGTCACTTTGCGTCTTGATGTCGGCTCGCGCGTGCCGATTGCCACCACCGCCATGGGGCGCGCTTTGCTGGCCTCGGTGCCGGATGTCGAGCGCAATTACCTGATGGGGCTGATGCGCGACCGTTTCCCGGATGATTTCGCGAAGCTGGAAAAGGGCGTCGAGCGGGCGATCCGCGATATCGAGACGCGCGGTTTCTGCCTGTCGCTGGGCGACTGGCAGAATGACGTGCATGCCGCCGGCGTGCCCTTGCTGACCGCCGACCGCTCCGCCGTCTTCGCGCTGAATTGCGGTGCGCCGGCCTTCCTGCTGTCGCCGCGCAAGCTGGAGGAGGAGATCGGCCCGCGCATGGTCGATATCGCCCGCCAGCTTACCGCGCGATAGCCGCGATCAGAGCGGCGTCAGGCCGACGCTGAGACCGCCGCAGAGATTGAGCACCTGGCCGGTGATGAAGCCGGCATCATCGGAGACCAGATAGGCACAGGCGGCAGCCACGTCACGCGGCTGGCCGATGCGGCCGACCGGGATGCTGGCGATCAGCTTTTCCGCCTGTGGGCTGCCCGGCGGATTGCCTTCGCGGAACAGCTCCGTCTCGATGGGGCCGGGGGCGATGCAGTTCACCGTGATGCCGTGCGGCGCCAGCTCCAGCGCCCAGGTCCGGGTGAACCCCACCACGGCGGCCTTGGTGGCGCCATAGATGCTGCGGCTTTCCTTGCCCAGCGCGGCGCGGCTGCCGAGATTGACGATGCGGCCGTGCTTCTTCTGCTTCATCGCCGGCAGCACCGCCTGGGCGCATTGCAGCAGCGAGCGCAGATTGAGCGCGATCATCTGGTCGAAGGCCTCCAGACTGGCGTTCTCCAGGGTCTGGGCCTTGATGAGGCCGGCATTGTTTACGAGGTTGTCGATGGCGTATTGCGCCGTCACCCGCTGCAGGACATCGGCGGTATCTTTAGCGTCCGACAGATCGGCAGCGAAGAAATCGCCGCGAAAGCCATCGCCGGGGGCGCTGCGCGAAATCGCGACGATATGGTGGCCCTGATCGGCCAGGTGATCGGCGATGGCCCGCCCGATCCCTTTGCTCGCCCCGGTAACCAGCGTGACCTTCTGGCCCATTTTGGTCTCCCTGTGGATTGTAGTTGTAAAGATAGCTGACGACTTTTTTCCGTCACGCTAGCATGATGTTGTCTAGCGTCAGGTCTCGGCGCTTTCGCCGCAAGCCTCAATTTTTCAGAATTTCCACCTGCCGTCCGGGGATAGCCATGTCAAAGCGCGTACTGATCGCCCAGATCATGCATGAAACGAATACCTTCAGCCGGTTGCTGACGGCCGAGGATGCCTATCGCCGGCGCTATCTCGTCCATGGCGACGAATTGCCGGAAAAGTTTCGCGGCACGCGCACGGAGATCGGTGGCTTTCTCGATGCGGCCGACCGGTTCGGCTGGACGCTGGTAAATGCGATTGCCGCCAACGCAACGCCCTCGGGCAAGGTGACGGCGGAATGCTGGCAGATGCTGAAAGCCGGCGTGCTGGACGTGCTGGACAAGGAAGGCCCGGTCGATGGCATCTGCCTGGCGCTGCACGGCGCCATGGTGAGCGAGACCGATGACGATGCCGAGGGCGCGCTGCTGGCTGCCATCCGCCGCAAGATCGGCCGCAAGGTGCCGATTGCCATCACGCTGGACCTGCACGCGAATGTCAGCGACGAGATGGCGGAGCATGCCGATGCCATCATCGCCTATCGCACCTATCCGCATATCGACCTGTATGAGCGTGCGGTGCAGGCCGCCGGCCTGGTGAACGAGGTGATGGAAGGCCGCAAGGAACTGGCCTGCAGCGTCGCCCGCCCGCCCTCGCTGGATGGCTGCGATCATGGCCGCACCAGCGCCGGTGTCGGCCCGATGGTCGATCTGCTGGCCAAGGCGGCGGAATATGAGAAGGAAACCGGCATCTACGCGATTTCCGTGCATGCCGGGTTCCAGTGGTCTGATATCGTGCCGGCCGGTCCCTCGGTTGCCATCACCTACAGCCCGAGCGTCGGCTCCCGCGCCCAGACCATCCTGGAGGATCTGGTGAGCGACATCTGGGAAACCCGCGAGGAGCAGACGGTGCATTATGTGCCGCTGGACGAGGCGGTGGCGGAAGCCAGGAAGGGCCAGGATGGCACCGGCAAGCCGCTGGTTATCGCCGATGCCACGGACAATCCAGGCGGCGGCGGCTATGGCGACACCACGAATCTGCTGCGCGCGCTGCTCGATGCCGGGATCACCAATGCCTGTTTCTGCCCGATCACCGATCCGGCGAGCATCGAGATCGGCCAGAAGGCCGGTGTCGGGGCTACGATCTCGGTGGAGTTGGGCGGCAAGGTCGACCCGGTCTTCGGGGCGCCGATTTCCTGCACGGGCGTCGTGAAGTCGCTGACCGACGGTAAATTCGTCCATGACGGGCCGATGTGGAAGGGCCTCGCCATGTCGATGGGGCCGACCATGGTGCTGGATGTGAATGGCATCGACATTGTGGTGACCACCAACCGGCAGCAGACCACGGATCACCAGGCCTTCCTGACCAATGGCATCGACCCGAAAACCAAGGATGTCATCGTGGTGAAAAGCTCGCACCACTTCCGCGCCGCCTTCGAGCCGATTTCCCGCAAGGTCATCGTTGCCGATTCGGGCTCGCTCTGCTCGCATAACTGGAGCGCCTTCGACTTCAAGAAGCTGCGCCGCCCGATCTGGCCGCTGGACGAAGTGACGCTTTCCTAAGGCCGCCCTATGCTTCGAGACGCCTGCTCCAAAAGGATTTGGCGCAGGCTCCTCAGCATGAGGGAGTTTTAGGACGCTCCGCCAGTGCCACCTGGTGATCCTCATGCTGAGGAGCCCTCGCGAGAGGGCGTCTCGAAGCATTCGGCAGCTTTACGAAACCATTCCAAACGCGCCGCTCGGTTGACAATCCGGCGCCTTGTGGCGTAGCGATGTAAGCGATTACATGAATGGCTGCCAAGGCCACAACGAAACGAGGAATCTCCCATGACGAAGATCGAGTCGGTTTCCTGTACCGTCGCGAAAATCCCGCTGGACAATGCCACGGCGTTTTCCACCCGCATGGTGCATGATCGGCATTATCTGCTGGTGAAGGTGCGCACCGATGACGGGATCGAGGGCATCGGATTCTGCTATGTCGGCAGCGCCGCCGGGCGGCTGGGTGTGGTCGCGGTGGAAGACCTGCTGGCCCCCATCGTCATCGGCAAGGACCCGTTGCAGGTCGAGAAGATCTGGAAGGACATGTACCAGGAATCACTGCTGCAGGGCCGCATGGGCACGGTGATGCGCGCGCTCTCGGCGATCGATGTGGCGATCTGGGATCGCAATGCCCGCGCCGTCGGCCTGCCGCTGTGGAAATACCTTGGCGGGTCCGCCGACAAGACTGTGCAGGCCTATGCCAGCGGCGGCTATTACCTGGACGGCAAGACGCCGGAGAAGCTGGGCGAGGAAGTCGCCCATTATGTCTCGCAGGGCTTCAAGGCGGTGAAGATCAAGGTCGGCCGGCTCGACCCCGCCGGCGAGGAGGCGCGGATCGCCGCGGCGCGCGAGGCGGTGGGCGACGATATCCTGCTGATGCTGGATGCCAACAACGCCTGGGAAGATCTTCCGACCGCGCTGGAATATATGCGCCGCTACGAGCCGTATAATCCGTATTGGATCGAGGAGCCGTTCAGCCCGGACGATATCGACAATCATGCCCGGCTGGCCGCCCGCACCCCGGTCACCGTGGCGACCGGCGAGATTGAATATGGCCGCTGGCGGCACAAGGAATTGCTGGACAAGGGGGCTGCCGGCATCCTGCAGACCGATGCGCTGGTCTGCGGCGGCATCAGCGAATTCCGCCGGATCGCCGCCCTGGCTGCTGGTTATGGCGTGAAGATCTGCCCGCACTGGTTCCATGATCTGCACATCCATCTGGTAGCCTCCTCCGCGAACGGCCAGTTCGTGGAATTCTTCCTGAACGACCAGGTGCTGAATTTCCGCCGCCTCGTCGGCCGCCAGCTGGAGTTCAAGAGCGGCAATCTGATGCTGCCGACGGAACCGGGCATCGGCTTCGATTTCGACGGGAAGGCCGTGGCGCAATATGGCAGCGGCTGGACCAAGATCGGCAACAACGCCAGCGCGTCGTAAGCCGTAACGGATAGGGACCACTCTACGGAGGGAGGATCACCATGCATCGCATCCTGATCACCGGGGCGTCCGGCACCATCGGCAGCGTGCTGCGCGAGGGGCTGCGCGGGCGCTTCCCCGTCCTGCGGCTGACCGACCGGGCGGCGCTGGGGGCGGCGCAGGCGGGCGAGGAGATTGTCGAGGGGCTGGACCTAGCCGATCTGGCCGGGCTGGAAGCCGCGATGCAGGATGTCGATGCGGTGGTGCATCTGGCCGGCACGCCAGTCGAGCAGCCCTGGGAACCGATCCTGAACAACAACATCATCGGCCTCTACAACACCTATGAAGCGGCCCGGCGGGCAGGCGTGAAGCGCATTGTCTTTGCCAGTTCGAACCACACCATCGGCTTTCATCCGCGTGGCCGGCATATCGACGAGACGGTGCCGCCGCGCCCGGATGGCCGCTATGGCGCGTCGAAGGTGTTCGGCGAGGCGCTGGGCCGGCTCTATGCCGATAAATACGGCATGGAAATCGTCAATCTGCGCATTGGCTCCTTCCAGCCAAAGCCGAAGAATATCCGCATGCTGAACACCTGGCTGAGCCATCGCGACGGCGTGCATCTGGTCGATGTCTGCCTGCGCGCGCCGGGGCTGCATTTTGAAATCATCTACGGTGTCTCCGCCAACAGCCGCAACCGCTGGCATGACAGCCTGGCGGCGCGCATCGGCTACCAGCCACAGGACAACGCCGAAGACTTTGCGGCGGAAATCCTGGCCACGATGTCGCCCGAGGACGAACCGCTGGTCGAGCGGATGTTCCATGGCGGCGAATATTGCGCGATGGAATTCGACGGCGATCTGGCGGATATAGGGTAATTATCCTCATCGTCATGGTCGGGCTTGACCCGACCATCCAGCGGAAGAGGCAGCCTCACAGAAGGTCGGGATGAGATCGCGCCTGCGGTGGAAAAACACCGTCCGCTTACGTCTCATGGCGGTGTCGGATGGATGGTCGGGTCAAGCCCGACCATGACGACAGTATTAAGATCACCCGGCCGCCGTCTTGACCGATGCAGGGCGCGGTCTGGCGGTTGATTCGCGCAGCACCAGATTGGCTTCCAGCTCGGTCTTCATCGGCATGGAGCGGCCCTCAATGCGGCCCAGCAGATAATCGGCGACGCGCTGGCCGATCTGCTCAACCGGCACATGCACGGTGGTCAGCGTCGGGTCAAGATGGCGGCCAATCTCCAGATCGTCATAGCCGGCGACGGATATGTCGCTGGGGATTTTCAGACCCATATCGTGCAGTTCGAACAGCGCGCCGATGGCCAGCGCGTCAGCGGTGCCGCAGATGGCGGTCAGTTCCGGATGGGCGCGCATCAAGGCGCGCGCGCCGCTGCGACCGTCGGCAATACGGTGCGGCACCTCGATGATCCGGCTTGCCGGCTGGTCGATGCCATAGGATTTCAGACAGTCCAGCATGCCCTGCAACCGGGCGGCGATACGGTCGTTCAGCCGGGTCGGGCTGGTGACGATGCCGACCTCGCGGTGTCCCAGCTCCAGCAGATGGCGCATCAGCGCCCAGGCGCTGCGGTGGTTGTTGAAGCCGATGCAGGGATGCTCGTTATCGGCGTCATACTGGTAGGTGTTCACATAGGGTATGCCGCGTGCCGTCAGCAGCTTGTAGATTTGTGGATCATGCTCCTGCCCGACGAGCTGGATGCCGTCGACGCCGCGCTCCATCAGGGAGCGCACCGCGTCCATCTCCTTGCTCGCATCATATTGCGTGGTCGAGATCAGCAGCTGGTAGCCATATTCCTGCAACCGCTGCTGCAACCGCTCCACGCCGGAGGCGAAGATGCCAATGCCGATGGTCGGCACCACCGATCCGATGGAGTAGGACCGGCGTGACGCCAGCGCGCGCGCCGCGCCATCGCGCACATAGCCCAGTTCCTCCATCGCCAGTGTCACCTGCTCGCGGATGCGCGGGCTGACCTTGTCCGGGTGATTCAAGACGCGGGAGACGGAGGCCGTCGATACCCCGGCGCGTTTGGCGACATCGCTGAGTTGCACCATGAATTGGTAAGCGCTTTCCTTCGTCGTTGCAGCAAAGAGTGTAATTTACAGGATTGCACACAGGGGTGCGACCGTATTGTGCAGCGCCCCAATGCTGCCTTTGCGATGCAGCATATGATGCGCACTTGGTATATTAAAATTATCTACTATGTTGGGTTGACTCTTTCTCCGCCCATCCCCTACCGTATCCTGTAAGCGCTTACAGGTTGGAAGCACAGTTTCCATCGAAGCGTTCAGTGATGCAAGCCGCTCGGAAGAGGCGGCAAAAGTGCACATGGAGATGCCGTCGCAAAACTGCGTAGGGCATGACCCAAAGGCCGATGGGAGGAAATGCATGTTAAGGAAAATTTCGTTAAAGCGAGCCCTGACTTACTTGTCAGTCGGGTGTGCGGCGCTTGCCGTGTCGCTGCTGTCACCTGCGCATGCGCAGGTGAAGGAATTGAAGGTCGGGTACATGAAGAACCCGATCCAGGAAGCCAGCGTCGATATCATGGAGAAATGGGCCAAGAAGAACGGGGTCAAGCTGGTCAAGATCCCGATGGCCTATTCGATTTTCCAGGAGAAGGTGACCGCCACGCTGACCTCGGGCAATGATCAGTTCGATGTCATCTGGCACAATGACGATTGGGGCCAGCTCTGGATCAAGTGGCTGGCACGCATGGATGATGTGAAGGGCATGGACCGGGTCTCCAAGCACCCGCTCGATGCCTTCTATGATGAAGACGGCAAGGTCAGCGCGGTGCCGATGGCGCATACCGTGGGCACCTTCTTCTACCGCACCGATCTGGTGAAGCCGGAAGAGGTTCCGACCACCTGGGCCGAGCTGGTGTCCGTCAGCCAGCGTCTGCAGAAGGAAGGCAAGGTGAAGTGGGGCTATGTCGGTGGCATGGCCATGAACAACACCTGGTTCTCGCTGTGGTGGACCATGTGGGGCAACAAGTGCGACATCTTCATGCCGATGTGGGAACGCGACAACAAGAAGCTGAACGCGGCAGGCTGGAAACCGGCCCTGACCGAGCCCTGCACCAAGGAATATGTCGAGTTCTGGTGGGATGCTCTCTACACCCACAAGATCAGCCCGGAGGCAATGACCTCCTATACGCGTGACGAGGCGAACGCCATCTTCATGGCCGGCGACGCCGCCTTCACGCTGGTCGATTCGACGCATTTCGGCGATTTCAACAGCCCCAAGAAGTCACGGATCGCCGGCAAGGTCGCCATGGCGCCGCAGCCGATGGGGCCGCGTGGCGAGAAGCCGTTCGCCTGGAATGAAATCTGGGGCTGGGGCATTCCCAAGGGCGTGCCGGCGGACCGCCAGAAGCTGGCCAAGGAGATGCTAGGCGCCATGCTGACCGATATGGAAGGTCAGAAGGCGATGTGGGACGCGACCGGCGGCCCGCCCCCGAGCATGGATGCCTGGGATATCCTGTCCAAGGATGACAAGGTGTTCGCCGATCTGAAGAACGCCGTATTCGACCAGAATATCGGGACGCATTCGGCCTATTACTTCCCGGCTTGGCCGGCGGTTCACAAGGCCTATTCCGATGTCATGATCGGTGCCTTGAAGGGCAAGCGCGAGGATATCCCGAAGGCGATGGCAGCCGGGATGGATGCGGTCCACAAAGCCGCCAATGGCGGTCAGTAAGTCAATGTCGACGGATGTTAAATCCGCCATGGGAACCCCGGGGCCAGACAAGGCCCCGGGGAAACCCGGCAAAAGCTTCGCCTTGCGCTGGCTGGCGCTGAACGAAAAGACCCGTTTCAGCCTGCTGCTGCTGGCGCCGTCCGGGATCATGCTGATCCTGTTCCAGATTGTGCCGATCCTGATCGGCGCCAATGCCAGCTTTCGCGACTGGTCGCTGTACGATCCGCAGCGCACCTGGGTCGGATTGCAGCATTACATCTACATCCTGACCGACCCCAATTTCCTGTATCTGGTGCTGCCCAATACGCTGCTGCTGATGGTCAGTTCTGTTAGCATCGGCCTCGTCCTGGGGCTGGCACTGGCGCATATGCTGAACAAGCATTTCTTCGGCCATGCCATCGTGCAGACCGTGATCCTGCTGCCGCTGATGGTGGCGCCGGTCATTGCCTCGATGATGATGCGCTGGATTTTCAACGATCAGTTCGGCGTGGTCGCCGCCGTCATCGGCGCGCTCGGCTTCGGGCAGATCGCCTGGCTGTCGGATCGCTGGCCCAGCTTTGCCATCATCGTCTTCACCGATGTCTGGCTGTGGACGCCGTGGTTCACCATCCTGCTGCTGGCCGGGCTGCGCAGCCTGCCGAAGGAACCCTACGAGGCGGCCGCCATCGACGCCGCCAGCAAATGGCGCGTCTTCACCCATGTCACCCTGCCGATGATGCGTCCCATCATGGCGGTGTGCATCGTCATCCGCTCGATCGACTGTTTCCGGACCTTCGACCAGGTCTGGGTGATCAGCGGCGGCGGGCCGGCGCGACAAACCGAGGTGTTCAGCATCTACGCCTATACCGAGGCCTTCGTGTACCTGAATTTCGGGCGCGGCACGGCCGCGGCGATCATCGGTGCCATCATCATCGGTACGCTGGGCTGGGGGCTTTACAAACTTCTCAACCGTTTCATGGAGGTGTCGCGATGAGCGTCGCCACCGATACCGGCTACACCCCGCCCAAGCGCGGCAGTTTCCTGGACGCGCTGGCGCCGGGTGGCAAGCGGGCCTTCTTCCTGCTCAGCGTGCTGGGTGTGCTGCTGATCTTCGCCTTTCCGGTCTTCTGGCTGGTGCTGACATCGATGCGCCCCGCCTGGGGCGTCTATTACGTGCATCGCGGGCTGGAATTCACGCTGGGCAATTACCTGGAGGTGCTGGAGCAGGAGGTGGTGGTCCATGCCTTCTTCAACAGCTTCGTCATCGCCACGCTGTCCACCTTCTTCTCTCTGACGGTGACGGTGACCAGCGGCTATATGCTGTCGCGCTTCACCGGCAAGCTGGCGAATGCCTGGTTCGGCACGATCTATATCTTCCGCACCATCCCCTACATCACCTGGGTGCTGCCGCTGTATTTCGTCACCCAGTGGTGGGGCATCTTCGATACCTATCTCGGCCTGCTGCTGCCGCATATCGCCGTTCACATCTGTTTCTTCTCCTGGCTGATGAAGGGCTTCTTCGACGGCATTGACCCGTCGATGGAATCGGCGGCACTGATCGATGGCTGCACCCGCTGGGGGGCCTTCCTGCGCGTTGCCTTGCCCTCGGCGCTGCCGGGCATCGCGGCGCTCAGCATCCTGTGCTGGCTGTGGACCTGGAACGAGTTCCTGTTCGCCCTGATCCTGACCAGCCACAACACGCCGATGATCACCGTGGTGATGGCGCAGTTCGTCAGCGAGCTGGGCACCGAGTGGAACCTGATGAGCGCCACCGCCGTGATGGCGATGGTGCCAGCGCTGATCGTCGCAATCTTCGGACAGAAATACGTGGTGCGCGGCCTGAAGGTCTGACGCGCTCTCAAAACAACTTCGAAAGCGGATAACGCGATATGGCTGAAGTGAAGCTTACACAGGTGAACAAGCGCTACGGCAACATCCACGCCGTGCATGATGTCGATCTCACCGTCGCCGACGAGGAATTCGTGGTGCTGGTCGGGCCGTCCGGCTGCGGCAAATCCACCACTCTGCGCATGGTTGCCGGGCTGGAGGAGATCAGCGGCGGCACCATCGATATTGGCGGCCGGGTGGTCAATGATCTGCCGCCGCGCGACCGGGACATCGCCATGGTGTTCCAGAACTACGCGCTCTACCAGCATATGACGGTGTACGACAATCTGGCCTTCGGGCTGCGCAACCGGAAGGTGCCGGAGGCCGATATCCGCAAGGAGATCGACCGGGCGGCGTCGATCCTCGGCATCCAGCCGCTGATGGCGCGCAAGCCCAAGCAGCTGTCCGGCGGCCAGCAGCAGCGCGTCGCACTGGGCCGCTGCATCGTGCGCAACCCGGCGGTCTTCCTGTTCGACGAGCCGCTGTCCAACCTGGATGCCAAGCTGCGCGCACAGATGCGCATCGAGCTGAAGGAGCTGCGCACCCGCGTCGCCACCACCTCGATCTACGTCACGCATGACCAGGTCGAGGCGATGACGCTGGGCGACCGCATCGTCGTCATGAAGGACGGGCTGGTACAGCAGATCGGCACGCCGCTGGAATTGTACCGCACCCCGGCCAACCGCTTTGTCGGCAGTTTCCTGGGTTCGCCCGCGATGAATTTCGTCGATGTGACGGTGGTGCAGAAGAATGGCGGCCTGGTCCTTTCCGATTTCGGCGCCGATATCGTGCTGCCCGATGCGATGGCGGCGGCGCTGGCCGGCCATGTCGGGAAGAACGTCGTTATCGGGCTGCGGCCGGAGCATATCCTGATGGGCGAAGGCAGCAGCGAGGGGACGATCCGGCTGGATGGCAGCATCGTGCTGACCGAGCAGCTGGGTGCGCAACAGCTGGTGGAACTGCGCGTCGGCGAGCGCACCGTCATGGCGGCCGGCGTTGACCCCGATCTGCGCTTGCAGGGCGGCGATGCCGGGCGCTTCTCCATCGCGCTCGACCGGGTCCATGTCTTTGCGGCAGGCGATTCCGGCCCGGTTCTCTGGTCTGCCGGTAAGGGCCAGGTGACTGCGCCGTTGCGCCACGTTTCCTGAATCAGGGGTGAAAGATGAGTGGTTTCTATGTGAAGCCGGGCGACGAGGTTCGATTCTCGAAGACGGTGGGGGAAAGCGACGTCTATCTGTTCGCCGGCATCACCGGCGATCTGTCGGGCAATCACGTGAATGAAGAATTCATGCGCAAGTCGAGCTATGGCAAGCGCATCGCCCATGGCGCGCTGATGGTGGGCTTCATGTCCACCGCCTCGACGATGATGATCGACAAGGCCGGCAGCACCGGCGGGGATGAGACGGCGGTCTCGCTCGGTTATGACAAGATCCGGTTTCTGGCGCCCGTGTTCATCGGCGACACCATCACCGTGGTCTACCGGATCGCGGCTGTGGACGCGCAAAAGCGCCGCTCCACCTCGCAGATCGAGATCACCAACCAGCAGGGTGATCTGGTGACAGTCGGCAGCCATATCCTGAAATGGGTGGCCAATACAGCCCAGGCGGCCGAGTAGTCTCCATGCGCGACGCCTGTATCTGAGACCAGATCATGCCTGCGGTTCTGACTCCCTCCGCGCAGCGCGTTCGCCATGGCACCTCGCTCCCCCCCGCCGTTTCTCTCATTCCGGCGTGGGGGAGCGTTTTTCTGGTCAGGCTGCTATCGTCCCCTGAACACCGGTGGGCGCTTTTCCTTGAAGGCGGTGACGCCCTCCAGCCGGTCCTCGGTGGCGAAGGCGCGGGCGATCAGCTGGCGTTCCTGGATCAGCCCGGCGGCCAGCGGCACCTCATAGGCGGCCAGCATGGCGGCCTTGGCGAGGCGCAGCGCAATTGGCGGCTTGGTCGCCAGCAGCGCCGTCAGGGCCTCGGCACGCGCCGTCACCGCGCCGGGCGCCGCCAGCTCGGATACGAAGCCGGCAGCCAGAGCGGTTGCCGCGTCAATCGGCTCGCCGGTCAGGATCATCTTCATGGCCAGCGCCTTGCCGCCGATGCGGGTGGCGCGCTGGGTGCCGCCATCGCCGGGAAGCAGGCCCAGATTGACCTCCGGGAAGGCGAAGCGGGCGTTATCCGCCGCCACCACGATATCGGCCAGCAGCACCAGCTCGAACCCGCCGCCAAAGGCATAGCCCTCGACAGCCGCGACAATCGGCTTCGGAAAACGCTCGATGGCCGACCAGTCCTCGGTGCGCTGCGGGCTTTCCAGCACCGCCCCGCCCTCGGCGATGAATTCCTTGATATCGGCGCCGGCGGAGAATTGTTTCTCGCCGCCGCTCAACAGGACGACACGCACGGAATCGTCGCTGGCAGCTTCCCGAAGCGCTGCGGCCAGCGCAGCGATCAGCGCCCGGCTGAGCGCGTTGCGCGCTTCCGGCCGGTTCAGCGTCAGGCGCAGCACGCCCTCATCGCTGCGGCTTTTCTCGATAAGGTCGGTCATGGGTTGGTCCCCCTTGTTTTATGGTTCTCGCGTCGGCGTGATGACGATCTGCGCCACGGTGCAGTGCGGCGGCTGGTCCAGCGCATAGACGATGCCTCGGGCGATGTCCTCGGCCTCCAGCGCCATGGGCGCGTCATTGTAATAGGCGGCCCCCTTGCCGGAATCGCCGCCGAAGCGCGTGGCGGCGAAATTGGTGCGGGTCAGGCCGGGCATCACCTCGGTGATGCGGATGTCGCTGTCGCGATAATCCAGCCGCAGCCCTTCGGTAAACGTATGCACCGCTGCCTTGGAGGTGTTGTAGGCACTGCCGCCGGGATAGGAGCGAAAGGCGGCGACCGAGCCGATATTCACCACCTGGCCCTCGCCGCGCGCCACCATGCCCGGCAGGATTGCGTGGCAGACCCGCATCATGCCGGCGACATTGGCGTCGATGATGCTGGCCCAATCCTCGATTCGGCCCTGGTCGAAGCGCTGGCGGCCGCCGGCATCGTGGCCGGCATTGTTGATCAGCACGTCAATGACGCGCAGCGCCGCCGGCAGCCGGTCGACCAGGCTGCTGACGCTGACCGGATCGGTGACATCCAGCGTCACCACAGCCGCCTTGCCGCCGCAGGCGGCGGCGACGTCGCGCAGGCTTGCCTCGGTGCGGCCGGCGCAGATCACGGTGGCGCCGCGCCCGGCAAGGGCGATGGCGGTGGCGCGGCCGATGCCGCTGCCCGCGCCGGTGATCAGGATGGTTTTTCCATTAATGGGGTTGCTGGTTTCAGCCATGCGTTCCTCCCGCTTTCATGTCGGGGGAGTGTATCAGCGGCTGACACTTGTGTAAGCGCTTTCTATGCGCGGTTTTGTACCGGATAAGGGGGTAGTCGTGCTTCTCGACGGCATGCGAATCGTCAGTTTCTGCCATTTCCTGCAAGGCCCGGCAGCGACGCAGTATCTCGGCGACATGGGCGCGGAGGTGATAAAGATCGAACCGCCGCAGGGGGCCTATGAACGGCACTGGGCAGGGGCCGATCGGGCGAAGATCGGCGGTGTCAGCGCCTTCTTCCTCAGCGCCAACCGCAATGCGCGCAGCCTGGCCATCGACCTGAAGCATCCGAAGGCGAAGGCGGTGATTTACCGGCTGATCGCCAACAGCCATGTGGTGGTGGAAAATTTCCGCCCCGGCACGCTGGACCGCCTTGGCTTCGGCTATGCGGCGGTGAAGGCGGCGAAGCCGGATATCATCTATGCCTCCGCCTCGGGTTTCGGGGCGACCGGCCCCTATGCCGACCGGCCGGGCCAGGATCTGCTGATCCAGGCGATGAGCGGCCTGGTCGCCGCGACCGGCGGCCGCGCCGGCCCGATGGCGGCCGGCTGCGCTGCCGCCGATCAGCATGGCGGTGCGCTGCTGGCGCTCGGCATTCTGGGCGCCTATGCGAAATGGCAGCGCACCGGCGAGGGCACGCTGGTCGAGGGCAATCTGCTGGGGGCGGGCGTTGACCTGCAGACCGAATCGCTGGTCACCTATTACGCCAGCGGGCGCGGCAAGGAGGTCTTCGACCGCGACGCGCATCTCGCCACCTGGTTCCATGAGGCACCCTATGGCGTCTACGAGATTGCCGACGGACACATGGTGCTGTCGCTGAACGCGCCGGACAAGCTGGCTACAGCGCTGAAAAGCCAGATCCTGCGCGGCTTCGTCGGCTGCAACGCCTATGAGGAGCGCGACGCCTATGCCCAGGCGGTGGCCACGGTGCTGGCGCCGCAGCGCTTCGCCGATATCGCCGCCCAGCTGGATACGCAGAAGCTGTGGTTCGCCCGCGTCGAGGATTTCGACGATCTGCGCCAGAACCCACAATTGCTGCATAACGAGATGTTCCGCGAGGTGCCGGTGAACGACGCCATGGTGACGCTGGTGAACCATCCGCTGCGCTATGACGGGGCAGTCCCTGGCTTCCGGGGCTTCGCGTTGCAGCCCGGCGAGAATACCCGCGCCATACTGGACGAGAACGGCCTGACCACCGAGGAGGTGGAGGAATTGCTCCGCGACGGCGCGGTCTTCTCACCGGAGGTGGCGGCGGAGTAGGGCGGCAGGCGCGACGCCCACAGTCTTTACACCTCTGTCAGCCTCGCTAAGATGCCGGTTCCAATCTTCTAACGCCTTGCCCTTGCTGGAGAACCTGCCATGGCCGAGTTGACGCTGTCGAACGGTGCGACGCTCTATTACGAGGTGCAGGGCGAGGGGCCGCCGCTGGTGCTGGCGGCCGGGTTGTCAGGCAGTGCCACTTTCTGGAACCCCTCGGTGCCGGAACTCTCGAAGCGCTTCAAGGTGATCCTGCATGATCACCGCGGCACCGGGCGCAGCAGCCTGGACCGGATCGAATATTCCGTGCCGCAGATGGCCGGTGATGTGCTGGCGCTGCTCGACCATCTCGGCATCGAGAAGGCGCATTATGTCGGCCATTCGACCGGCGGGGCGATGGGCCAGGTGCTGGCGCTGGATCATCCGGAGCGTATCGACCGGTTGTGCCTCAGCGCCACCTGGGCCGGCACGGATGGCTATTTCCAGCAGCTTTTCCGGGTGCGCACGGAGACGCTGTCGAAGCTCGGGCCGGGCGCCTATCTGCGCGCCAATGTGCTGTTCCTGCAGCCCAGCTTCTACCTGCGCGACAATCCCGATGCCGGCAAGATCAGCGATGCCGATGCCGCCAAGCAGATTCCGGTGCCGGAAATCGTGCTGTCACGCATCGCCGCCATCATGGCGCATGACCGGCGCAAGGATCTGCCGGCCCTGAAGCACAAGACGCTGGTGGTCGGCGCCCGCGACGACGCCGTCACGCCGGCCTATCTGAGCGAGGAGCTGGGCCGCCTGATCCCCGATGCCGAGACGGTGATCTTCCCCAATGGCGGGCATTTCTTCCCGGCCCTGCACCACGCCCGTTTCCGCGAGATATTGACCGGGTTCCTGCTGGGGTAGGGGCGCCGCCCGCCTCCTTTCCATCGTCACCCTCGGGCTTGACCCGCCCATAGCACTTGGGGGTCCATTCGTCCGTGCGGTTCGCTCGGTCAATGGATGGTCGGATCAAGTCCGGCCATGACGAAAGAGAAAGTGGTCTGGCAAGCGAGGGCCTGCCTCTTACTCCGCCACTGCCTTTACGGCTTTCTTGCCGCCATAGGCGTGGGTGAGGATGTGGATATAGGCGGTGTAGAGATGCTCCAGCCGGTCGAAGGAGCCGGCATCGGCGGTGATCGAGCCGGCGCTGTCGATGACGGCGACGATCTGTACGGCGATATCCTGGGTCGGCGCGTCAGGGCTGATCTCGCCGCTGGCCTGGGCGTGCTCAACCGCAGCGGTCACGCAGTCGGTCGCCTTGATCGAGAAATCCCGCAGCACATCCTTTGACGGCTTGGAGAGCAGTTCCGCTTCCAGCCGCATGCGCGAGATCAGGCTCCAGGGCCGGCCACTCTTGCCGCGCGGATTGAAATTGTCATAGCGCTGGCGGTTGAACGCCATCATCGTCGTGGTCTTGTCGATGAAGCTGGTCTGCCGGTCTGTCCAGATATCGATGACCTGCCGGGTCGTGCCGTCGACATATTCGTCGATGACTTCCTCGATCAGCTTCTTCTTTGTGCCGAAATGATAATGGATATTCGCCCGGGTGGTGCCCAGCCGGTCGGCGATATCCTTGAAACGCAGGCCGCGATAGCCGTGGGTGATCAGCAATTCAGTCGCGATCTCTTTGATTCGATCCCGCATCGCTCGTCTCTTCTGTGGAATTTCTATGGTTGTATCAGATAATCATGCACAAGGTCATCGCCAATGCGGGCGAGAGCAGGCGAGGGCGATATGTCGCGCATGCGCCGTTGCAGGATTTTCATGCGACAGCCCCTAACATATGAGTCAGTATTCTGCTATGCTCATATGTAACGAGGGCCGCTGAAGGCCGCCCGCCGCATAAGGGAGGAAAATGATGCGCAAATTCAAGGATTTCCAGCCAAAGGGCGTGATCCCCGCAACCTTGCTGGCGTTCAATGACGATTTCTCGATCAACGAGGTGGAATCGCGCCGCCACAACGCCCATGTCGCCGCGACCAAGGGGCTGGCGGCGATCACGGTGAACGGCCATGCCTCCGAAGTGCATGCCTGCACCTTCGAGGAGCAGAAGCGCATCCTGGAATTCTGCATCAATGAGATGGGCGACAGGATTCCGCTGATCAACGGCGTCTATACCGATGGCAGCCATGAGGCGGCCCGCATCGCGAAGATGGCCGATGCCGCCGGTGCGTCCTGCCTGCTGGTCTTCCCGCCGCAGAGCATGTCGATGGGCGGCCAGCTACGCCCGGAAATGGCGATCCGCCATTTCAAGATGATCGCCGACGCGACCGACCTGCCGATCATCCTGTTCCAGTATCCGATGGCCACCGGTCTCGGCTATCCGTTCGAGACGCTGCTGCGGCTGTTCGAGGAAGTGCCGTCGATCAAGGCGATCAAGGATTGGTCGAACGACGCGATGCTGCATGAAAAGCACATCCGCACCTTCCAGTCGCTGCCGCGCCCGATCACCGTCTTGACCACGCATTCTTCCTGGCTGATGGCCTCGCTGAGCATGGGTGCGGGCGGCTTGCTGTCCGGTGCCGGCAGCGTCATTCCCGATCTGCAGGTGGCGCTGTTCGAGGCGATCCAGAACAAGGATCTGGCGCGCGCGCAGGCGATCAACGACCGCATCTTCCCGGTGGCGCAGGCCTTCTATTCGCCGCCTTTCCTGGACATGCACAACCGCATGAAGGAATGCCTGGTCATGCTGGACCGGGCCGAGAAATGCGTCGTGCGCCCGCCGCTGATGAAACTGTCGGATGCCGAGCTGGCACGCCTGCGCGCGGCGCTGAACGCCGCCGGCATCGGCCGCGATGGGGCCATGCCGCTCGCCGCCGAGTAAACCGGATTTTCCATGGCTGATCTGTTCACGCCGGGCCGCATTGGCCCGGCGACGATCCCCAACCGGATCGTCATGCCCTCCATGACGACGCGCTCGGCCGATGCTGATGGCTTCGTGACCGACGACAGCATGGCCTATTACCTGGCCCGCGCGCGCGGCGGCGTCGGGCTGATCACGGTCGAGATGGCCGCGCCTGAGAAGGTCGGCCGCCACCGCTTCAACGAGCTTGGCCTATATGATGACCGCTTCCTGCCCGGCCTGACGGCGCTGGTCGCGGCGCTGAAGGCGGAGGGCGCGGCGACCTGCATCCAGCTCGGCCATGGCGGCGGCCATACCCGGGCGGATATCTGCGGCGAGACGCCCATCGCGCCCTCTGCCGTGCCGCATCCGGTCTTCGAGATGACGATGGAAACCATCGTGCCGGAGGCAATGACCGGGGAGCGGATCGAGCAGACCATCCGGGCCTATGTCGAGGCTGCCGGCCGGGCGAAACGCGCCGGCTTCGATACGGTCGAGGTGCATGCTGCGCATGGTTACCTGATCTCGCAATTCCTCACCCCGGCGGAGAATATCCGCACCGATGCCTATGGCGGCAGCCTGGAGAACCGGGCCCGCTTCGGGCTGGACATCACCCGGCGCATCAAGGCCGAAGTGCCGGGCGTGGGCGTCATCTTCCGCCTGACGGTGGAGGATTACTTCCCGGACGGCATGCCCTTCGCCGACGGCTTCAAGGTTGGGGTCTGGGCGGCAGAGGCCGGGGCGGACGCGATCCATGTCTCGGCCGGGCATTACCGCTCCCTCCCTTCGGCAGCGCGGATGATCCCGCCGATGTGGATGGGCGATGGGCCGTTCCTGGATTTCGCCCGGCAGATCAGGCGCGCAGTACAAGTGCCGGTCATCGCCGTCGGCAATCTGGGCGATCCGGCGCTGGCGAAACAGGCTGTCGAATCTGGCGATGTCGATTTCATCGCGCTGGGCCGCAGCGTGCTGGCCGACCCCGACTGGGGGCGCAAGGTGCAGGCGGGAAAGCCGGTGCGGCGCTGCCTGGCCTGCAACACCTGCGTTGATGGCATGCGCGGCGGCAGCCGGCTGCACTGTCTGGTCAACCCTGTCACCGGGCGGGAGCGACTGTTCGCCGATGCGAAGCCGCCGCAGGGCGAAAAGATCGCCGTCATCGGCGCCGGCCCGGCCGGCCTGTCCTACGCTTCGCTGGTGGCGCAGGGCAATGCGGTCACGCTGTTCGAGCGGGCGCAAGAGAGTGGCGGCAGCTTCCGCCTGGCCGGCCTCGCGCCGAAATTCCAGGGGGTGGAGACGCGGCAGGGCAGCTTCATCGCCTATATCGCGGCGCTGGAGCAGGATTGCCGGGAGAAGGGCGTCACCTTCGCCTATGGCAGCGACCCCGCCACCGATCCGGCGCTGCTGGACGGGTTTGACCGCATCGTGGTGGCGACCGGTGCGCGCTATCGCTTCGGCCTGGGCGCGATCCTGCCGGCGCTGCTGAAGCTGGGAATCGGTAAGTGGCCGGGGGTGGTGGGGCTGATGAGCCGTCCGGATATCCGCGACTGGTTCTATCACCGCGCGCGGGTTGCGACCGGGGAGCGCTATCGCAGGCTGGCCCGACGGGGACAGAAACTCGACATCATCGGCGATGCGCACCGGGCCGGTACATCCGGGCCGGCCATCGAAAGCGCCTTCGCGGCAGCACTTCTGGGCGATCCGCAGAGGCTTTCAACCAACAAACAATAATCGAAAAGGGCGGGACCATGCTTGATCTGCTGCAAGGAATCAAAGTCGTCAGCTTCAACCATTTCCTGCTGGGGCCGGTCAGCATGCAGGCACTGGCCGATATGGGCGCCGATGTCATCTCCATTGAGCCACTGGAAGGGGCGTTCCAGCGCCAGTTCGGCGGTGGCGTCGGGGTGTTCGTCGATGGTCAGGCCTCGCTGTTCCTGACCGGCAACCGCAACAAGCGCTCCATCGCCCTCGACCTGAAATCCGAGAAGGGAAGGGAGATCGCCCGCAAGCTGGCCGAGAGCGCCGATGTCGTCTGCGAGAATTTCCGCCCCGGCGTGATGGAGAAGCTGGGGCTGGGCTATGAGGCGCTGAAACAGGCCAATCCGGGGCTGATCTACGCCGCCGCCTCCGGCTATGGTGCCGATGGTCCCTATGCCGAGAAGCCGGGGCAGGATCTGCTGATCCAGGCGATGAGCGGGCTGGCGACGATCACCGGCGAGGCCGTGACCGGCCCGCGCGCGGTCGGCGTATCGGTTGCCGACCATCATGGTGCGGCGCTGCTGGCGATGGGCATATTAGGCGCGCTGCTGCGCCGGACACGCACCGGCAAGGGCTGCCGGGTCGATGTGAATCTGCTGTCGGCGGCCATCGATCTGCAGATGGAATCCTTCATCAATTTCCTGAATGCCGACCGCAAGCATGATGTCGCCCCGCCGCACCGCATCGGCGGCTGGTACTACGCCGCGCCCTACGGCATCTATCCGGTGCAGGACGGGCATATCGCCATCTCGCTGGGCAGCCTGAAGGCGCTGGGCGAGGCGATGGAGAGCCTGGAGATCGCCGCCATCCCGGATGCCGAGGCCTTCGACAGGCGCGAGGAGGTGGTGGTGCATCTGGACCGCCTCTTCCCGACCCGGCCCTTCGCCGAATGGGCGGCCCGGCTGGAGGCGCGCAAGCTGTGGTATGCCAAGGTAAATGACTATGACGCGGTCGCCGCCGATCCGCAGGTGAAACACAATGGCACCTTCGTCACGGTGGAGGGGGCGACCGGCGCGCCGATCACGCTGGTCAACCATCCGGTGCGCTATGACGGGCAGGCCGCCGAGGTGAAGCTGCCGCCGCAGAAACTGGGCGCAAATACAGCCGAAATTCTCTCCGAACTCGGGTACTCTAATGAAGACATCTCTGAGATGTCGGCCGGGCGGTCAATTCTGCTCGGCTAAAGGTATAAAAAAATGACACAGGAGAGGAAATGTCGGGAAACCAGGAGGTTGCGTCCGCCCTGCGGCTGCCGAAGCTGAAGACGCCGAAGGGCGCCTGCGATTGTCACATCCATTTCTACGGTCCGCCGGAGCAATATACCATTGCCCCGACCAGGCCCGGCACGCCGCCGCTGGCGACGGTGGAGGCGTACAGGGCGCTGATGCAGCGCTGGGGGACAGAGCGCGTCGTCGTCGTGCAACCCAGCGCCTATGCGCTGGATAATAGCTGCACGATGGACGCGATGGCGGCACTGGGCCCGGATGTCGCGCGCGGCGTCGTGGTCGTCGATGACAGCGTCAGCGATGACGAGTTGGAGGCGTTCACCAAGGCCGGCGTGCGCGGGCTGCGCTATTTCATGATGCCCGGCGGGGTACTGCCCTGGGAGAGCCTGCCGCGCATGGCGGCGCGGGTGCATGAGATCGGCTGGCATATCCAGCTGCAATTCGACGGCGCGCAGATGCTGGACCGGGTGGAAACCATCCGGGCGCTGCCGGGCACAGTGGTGATCGACCATAACGGCAAGTTCCTCGACCCTGTCTCGCCCAGCGACCGGCGCTTCCTGGCCTATCTCGATATGCTGGAAACCGGCCGGGTCTGGAACAAGCTGGCCGGCCCCTATGAGACATCGAAGCAGGCCTATCCCTATGGCGATGTCGGCGCGATGGCCCGCGCGCTGGTCCGGACAGCACCCGACCGGATGCTCTGGGCCAGCAACTGGCCGCACCCCAACCCCTTCGCCCGGCAGAAGAACCCGGACAATATCGAGCTGCTCGACGTGCTGCTGGAATGGGTTGAGGAGGACGCGGTGCGGGACCGGATTCTGGTCGATAACCCGGCCGAACTCTACGGTTTTCCCAAGCCATGAGCCTGGGCGGTGACCGGTCGCTCGATCATGCCATGGCGGCCGGCCACCGCCTGCGCCTGCAGCATATTGCAGGACCGGCGGGCCAGTCTGGTCCGACGCTGGTCTTCCTGCATGAAGGGCTGGGCAGCATTCCGCAATGGCGGGATTTTCCGACGCTGCTCTGTGCAGCCATCGGCCTGCCGGGGCTTGTTTATGAACGCTATGGCCATGGCGGTTCCGATGCGGTGTCGCTGCCGCGCCCGGATGATTTTCTGAAGATCGAGGCCGAGCAGGCGCTGCCCGATCTGCTGGCCGCCTGCGGGATCGACCGGCCTATCCTTGTGGGCCACAGCGATGGCGGCACGATCGCCCTGTATCACGCTGCCCTGGTCGCGCCGCCGCTGGCCTGCATCACTTTGGCAGCGCATGTGATGCTGGAGGCCACCACTCAGGGGGGGCTGGCCGGGGTGATGGGACGCTGGCGGGATGACCCGGAATTTGTCGCCCGGCTGGCCCGCTATCATGGCGACCGCACGGAATCGATGTTCCGCGGCTGGGCCGAAACCTGGACGCGTGAGTCGATGCGCGACTGGTCGATGGTCGATCTGCTGCCGCGGATCACCTGTCCGGTCCTGGCGATCCAGGGGGACAGCGACGCCCATGGCAGCTGGGCGCAGGTGGAGACCATCATCGACAAGGTATCCGGGCCGGCTGAGGCCTTCGAGGTGCCGGGATGTGGCCATGTCCCGCATCTTGAGGCAGGGCCGCTGGTCATCGACCGTATCGCGGGCTTCCTGCGCAACATCAAGCTATAAGAGGGGAAATCTCATGCGGCGCATTCTGGTAACAGGGTCGGGCAGCGGCATCGGCGCGGCCACGGCCCGCCGGCTGGCCGGCCCGGACACCGCCATCGTCATTCACGCCCACACCAACCGCGCCGGCTGCGAACGCGTCGCCGCCGAGTTGCAGGCCAAGGGGACACAGACGCATATCGTGCTGGCCGATATTTCACAGCCGGACCAGGTCGACCGGTTGATCGACGAAACCCTGGCCGCGCTGGGCGGGCTGGATGTGCTGGTCGCCAATGCCGGCTTCCCGGAGCTGAAGCGCTTTGGCGCGCTGGAGCGGGCCGATCTCGACCGCTGCTACAGCGTCATCCTGGGCGGGCTGTTCCAGATGGCGAACCGGGCCTTGCCGGCGCTGAAGGATTCACGGGATGGCCGTCTGATCGCGATCAGCACGCTGAATGCCCATGTCTTCCGCCCGAATTATCCGCTCTGCCCGGCCTCGGCGGCGGCCAAGGCGGGATCGGAGGCGCTGATCCGGGCGCTGGCGGTGGAGCTGGCGCCCTACAAGGTCACCGCTAATTGCGTCGCCCCCGGCCTGATCCGCAAGGATGCCGATACCGAGCAATTCTACGATCCCGAGCAGATGAAGCCGCTGATCGCTCACATCCCGCTCGCCCGCCAGGGCGAACCGGCCGAGGTGGCGGCGATGATCGGCTTCCTGTGCAGCCCCGATGCCAGCTACGTCACCGGCCAGGTCATCCATGTGAATGGCGGGATCATCTGAGGAGGGGCGTAATTATCCCGCCCGGTATTTCCGCCAGCCCTCGGCGCGGAGGGCGCAGGCGGGGCAGGTGCCGCAGCCATAGCCCCAGGGGTGCAGGCGGCGGCGGTCGCCGAGATAGCAGCTATGGGTCTCGGTGCGGATCAGCTCCACCAAAGCAGGGCCGCCCAGCTCCTCGGTCAGGCGCCAGGTGGCGGCCTTGTCGATCCACATCAGCGGCGTGTGGATGACGGTGCGGTTGTCCATGCCCAGCGACAAGGTCACTTGCAGCGATTTCAGCGTGTCGTCGCGGCAATCGGGATAGCCGGAGTAATCCGTCTCGCACATGCCGCCGACCAGATGCTTGATGCCCCGGCGATAGGCGATGGCGGCGGCGAAGGTGAAGAACAGCAAATTGCGCCCCGGCACGAAGGTGTTGGGCAGGCCGTTCGACTGGAAGCGGATTTCGCTTTCGCCGGTCAGCGCGGTGTCACTGATGCTTTTCAGCGCGCCCAGCGGCAGCGTGTGGTCGCGGCCCAGCTTCTTTCCCCAATGCGGAAAGCTGTTGGCGATGCCGTCGCGGATGGCGTCGCGGCAGTCCAGTTCAACCCGGTGGCGCTGCCCGTAATCAAAGCCGATGGTCTCGACATGGTCGAAGCGGTCCAGCGCCCAGGCCAGGCAGGCAGTTGAATCCTGCCCGCCTGAGAACAGGACGAGCGCGCTTCCCGGTGTTGTCATCAGGAGGAGGGACCGTAATAGCTGCAGACTTCCCCGCCACTGTCGCGGTGGACGCGCACGATGGCAAGGTTTGGAATGGTGGGGGACAGCCGATTCCAGATCCAGCTGCACAGGTTTTCCAGCGTGGCCGGCCCCAGATCCGCGACCTCGTTCAGGAAATGATGGTCAAGGGCACTGCGGGCATCGTCCAGAAGGCGCTCCAGCGCACCCAGATCGACCAGCATGCCGGTGGCGGGATCGGGGATGCCGCGCACCACCACCTCGCCGCGATAGGAATGGCCGTGGATGCGCCGGCTGGAGTCCGTGCCGATGTCGCGCTCCAGCGTGTGGGCGGCATCGAAGCGGAACTGCTTGCTCAACTCATGCATCACGGTATGCCGATCATCTTGTGGGTCTGCAGGCTGAGCCGCCAGGAAGGGTTTTCCAGACAATAAGCAACGGCCTGCGCCGTATTTTCGTTCCGCGCCGGCCCGTCCATCGGCTGTAGCCAGAAATGCCGGAAGGGCAGGCCGGTCATCGTCGCCGGATCGAGATCCGGCTGGGGGTAGACCAGCTTCAATTCATGGCCCTGGCGCAGCACCCAGTCGGCGCCGGCCTTGGGGCTGACACAGACCCAGTCGATGCCCGGTGGCGGTTCCAGCGTGCCGTTGGTTTCGACCGCGATCTCGAAGCCGTGCGCATGAACCGCATCGACCAGGGCGCTGTCAAGCTGCAACAGTGGCTCGCCCCCGGTGAAGACGACATAGGCCCCAGCGATGGGGCATTCGGTCGCACCCTGCCAGGCCGCGAGTACCGCATCGGCGAGATGCTGGGCAGTACGGAACTTGCCGCCGCCCTCGCCATCGGTGCCGATGAAATCGGTATCGCAGAACCGGCACACGGCGGTGTCGCGATCCTCCTCCCGGCCGGACCACAAATTGCAGCCGGCAAAGCGGCAGAACACCGCGGCCCGGCCGGCCTGGCCGCCCTCGCCCTGCAGCGTCTTGAATATCTCCTTGACCGTGTAGGTCATCCGCCATCCTGCCCGCGCATTGTGCTGGCCGATAAATGACGGTGTGCAGCGCTGCTTGCAAGCACAACAAAAGCGCCGGTCCGGCATATTCCCGAACAGACCGTAAGGCCAATGTCATGGCGCTGTCACAAAACGGAAACGCAATTCCGCTAAGAAGCTGAGGCAGCCGGATCGTTTCAGTTCGCGGATCACTCTGCGGGCCCGTTCGGGGGATTGTCGGCAGTCAATGAACAAGGGCACTTCAACGTGCTCCACATTGCCGGCGTTCATCACAATGAAAGATGGAGCAACACTCATGAAGAAATTTTCAACCGCCCTGGCGCTCGCCGCCGGCCTCCTGGCTTCGACCAGCGCCTATGCGCAGGGCGTCGATCCCGCCCTGCCGGCCTACAAGCAGACCAGCGGCGTTTCCGGCAGCCTGAAGTCGATCGGCTCCGACACGCTGAACAACCTGATGACCCTGTGGGCCGAAGGCTTCCTGGGCGCCTATCCGAACGTCGCCATCGAAATCGAAGGCAAGGGCTCCTCGACCGCCCCGGCCGCGCTGATCGCCGGCACCTCGCAGTTCGGCCCGATGTCGCGCCCGATGAAGTCGAAGGAAATCGACGACTTCGAAAAGAAGTATGGCTACAAGCCGACTCCGGTTCGCTCCGCCGTCGACGCGCTGGCCGTTTATGCCCACAAGGACAATCCGGTCAGCTGCCTGTCGCTGCAGCAGATCGACGCCATCTTCTCGAAGACCCGCAAGGGCGGTCACCCGACCGACATCACCACCTGGGGCCAGGCTGGCGCGACCGGCGAGTGGGCCAATGTGCCGATCTCGCTCTATGGCCGTAACTCCGCTTCGGGCACCTATGGCTATTACAAGGAAGTCGCCATGTTCGACGGCGACTACAAGGACAGCGTGAAGGAGCAGCCGGGTTCCTCGACCGTCGTCCAGGGCGTTGCCTCGGACAAGGGTGGCATCGGCTATTCCGGCGTTGGCTACAAGACTGCCGACGTGAAGTTCATTTCGATCAAGGGCGCCGACGGCAAGTGCTACGAGCCGAACGCTGCGAACGCCTATAGCGGCAATTACCCGATTGCCCGCTTCCTCTACATCTACGTGAACAAGAACCCGAACCAGCCGCTTGACCCGGTCCGCGGCGAGTTCATCCGCTACATCTACTCCAAGCAGGGCCAGGAAGCTGTCGTGAAGGACGGTTTCTTCCCGGTCAGCAAGGGTCTGGCGGACCAGGATCTGAAGGCCTTCGGCCTGATGTAATCCGATGGGATGCGGGCGGCTGCACATGCAGGCGCCCGCGCCCGTATTTTTTAAGTTTCTATATTCGTTTATGTATGTGATGGGCGGCCGCGATAATCGTTGGCCGCCTGACGAGACTAGGCTGGGGGTAGCATGGCCATCGATGCCAACGACGCTTCGGGCGGTAACGGAAAAACGGCCATCGGCATCATCCGTCGCCGCAAGGCGACCAGCCGGGCTGTCATCATTTCCGACAAGATTGCCGATTGGGTTATCACGGTTGGCGGCCTGATGGTCATTCTGGCCGTCTTTGGCATTATGGTCTTTCTGGTGCAGGTGGCCTTTCCGCTGTTCCTGAACGGCGACGTTCAGGAGAGCCGGGATTATGTGGTTTCGCCGCCCAAGGAGCTGATCTGGGTCGATGCCGATGAGTATCTGACCATTGGCATTCGCATCGGTGACGATGGAACGGTCAGCAGCTTCCATCTGGATACAGGAACGAAGCTGCAGACCCTCAATCTGGATTTTGGTGGCCAGCGCGCCATTTCCGTTGGCGCCACATCGAAGCGTGACAATCTGGCCTTCGGCTTCGAGGATGGCACGGTCCGCTTCGCGGTTATCGCCCCCAAGGTTGAAATTCTGACCGGCGACAGTATGCCCGCCAGCGCCCAGCGCCTGAATGATCGCGACATGACCGATGGCTCGGCGGTCTATTCCCAGATTCCGGGTAACCAGCTGCGTCGGATCACTTTCGAGACCAAGCTGGAAGATCCGCAGAAGATTTCCGACGAAGGCGCGGCGATCATTGCCATCGATTATCGCATCGGCGGCACGGCGGAGCGCCCCACACGGTCTTTCGTCACTGTTGATGCGAATGGCATCGGCCGCGTCAGCCGAACCGAAACCCAGTTCAACCTGCTGACCCAGGAGGCGACGACACGCGTCGGCTCCTCCACCCTGCCGGAATTGCCGCAGGGCCTGCGGGTTTCCAAATTGCTGATGACCAGCCAGGCCGATCAGGTCTACATCGCCAGCGAGGAAGGCGATATTTATCGCTACGACACGCGCGATTTTGCCAAGCCTCGCCTGGCCGAAACATTCAACGCCTTTCCCGGCGACGAGCGCCTGACACTGCTGGCTTTCCTGAATGGTGAGCAGGGGCTGATCGCCGGTGGTTCCGACGGCGCCGTGCGGGTTTTCTACCGCCTGCAGCCGCCCGATGCGCGCACCGAGGACGGCTACAAGCTGACCCTGATCCGCGAGATGGAATCGCATAGCAGCCCGGTCATCGGCTTCTCCGCCAGCCAGCGCAACAAGACCCTGGTCACGATGGATCTCGATGGCAATGTCTGGTTCCGCCACAACACCAGCGACCAGACCCTTCTGAAACTGAAGCGCGACGGCGCCAGCGACGAGGGCACCCAGCTGATGCTGGCCCCGCGTAACGATGCGGTGCTGCTGGTCGATGGCTCAGGGCAGGTGAATTTCTGGACCTTCTATGTGCCGCATCCCGAGACGACGGCCGAAACCATCTTCGGGAAAATCTGGTACGAGGGCTATCTGCAGCCGACATACACATGGCAGTCCTCCTCGGGTACCGACGTCTTCGAGCCGAAATTCTCGCTGACGCCGCTGATCTTCGGCACCTTGAAGGCGACGGTCTATTCCTTGCTCTTTGCCATTCCGATTGCCCTTCTGGGGGCGATCTATACCTCCGAATTCCTGCATAACCGGATCCGCGCGACGGTGAAGCCGGTGATGGAGATGATGGAATCCCTGCCGACCGTGGTGCTGGGCTTCGTTGCAGCGCTGCTGCTGGCTCCCATCGTGGAGACCTGGATCGCGGCGGTGCTTCTGGCCTTTGGCGCGCTGCCGCTGTCGCTGATTGCGGCGGCCTATATCTGGCAGTCCCTGCCATCCCAGCTGAAACTGCGTCTTGAGGGCGTGCCGAAATTCTGCCTGATGTTCGTGGTCATCGGGATCGGCTGCTATCTCGCCTATTCGGGTGGCCCGATGTTCGAGCGCATCTTCTTCTATGGCGACCTGAAGGCCTGGACTAATGGCGATATTGGCACCGGTCTGCCCTTCCTGTTCCTCGCGTTGTTCCCGCTCTCCTTCCTGGCGGTGGCCTATGTCTTCCGCCGGTTGGTGGGCGACCGTTACCGTCTGATGCTGCGCGAATTTTCAGCCAGCCAGGCGCCGCTGGTCGATGGGCTGCGCTGGCTCATCATGCTGCTGGTCTCGATGGTGGTGAGCTACATACTGGCGGCCGCCCTGACAGCCGCCGGCTATGACCCCCGTGGCGGCGTGGTCGATACCTATGTCCAGCGCAACGCCCTGGTTGTCGGTTTCGTCATGGGCTTCGCAATCATCCCCAACATCTACACCCTGGCCGAGGATGCGCTGAATTCCGTGCCATCCTCGCTGCGAGCCGCCAGCCTGGCAGCCGGGGCGACGCCCTGGCAGACAGCGATGTGGGTGGTTCTGCCCACCGCCATGTCCGGCGTCTTCGCCGCGGTCATGATCGGCATGGGCCGGGCTGTCGGTGAGACCATGATCGTGCTGATGGCGGCCGGCAACACGCCGGTGCTGGACTGGAACATCTTCAACGGCCTGCGCACGCTGTCGGCGAATATCGCCGTCGAGCTGCCGGAAGCCGTGCAGGGTGGAACGCTGTACCGCATGCTGTTCCTGGCCGCGCTGAGCCTGTTCGTGATGACCTTCATCATCAACACCATCGCCGAAATAATTCGCCAGCGCTTCCGCAAGCGCGCCTTCCAGCTTTGATGCGGCCCAGAGGACAGGATTGATGACGGCGACTGTGGAAAAAGACACCATCCGCTCCGAGGCCAAGCCGCGTTCCGTGCGGAAATATTCGGCCGACATATCGGCGATGGGCGAGCCCTTCCTGTGGGGGCTGGGCGGTGCCCTTGCCTTCGGTATCATCCTGATCGTCGGTTTTCTGGCGCTGATATTCTGGAATGGCTTCACGACCTTCTGGCCGAAACCCATCGAGGTTGTCACGATAACCGACGGCACCAGAGTCGCCGGCGAGCCGTTCCGGTCGGAGCAGTACCGTCCTGGCCCGGAAATCCTCTCCGGCCTGACCGATGACCAGCGCGCGGAAATCGTCGCCGATGAGGGCTTTGTCGGGCGTACCCTGTACCGGACCGGCAATTATGATGTGACCGGCGAGGATTTCCGCTGGGTGTCGAATTTTCAGGTCACGGATCGCGCCTATCCGAAGGATTTCTTCTTCTTCGAGCGTCAGGAATGGGGCGCTTTTGTCGGGACGATCGCCAGCATTGATCTGAACGGCCGCAAGCTCTCGCTTGAGGAACTGACCTTGCCCGGCCTTGAAGCCGAGCAGGAAGCGGCGCGGGATCGTTTCGATGAAGTGCATCATATCGAGCGCACCGACATCGGTAACGTCAATCACGAGATCAACGAGCTGCGTCTCGACCTGCGCCGCGCCGCGCTGCGCCATGGTGAGGGCAGCCCTGAATACCAGGAGTTGCAGCAGAGCAACGAGGCACGGATTGCCGAACTGCAGAAGGATTATCTGGCACTGGCCAACCAGGCCCGGGCGATCAAGGAAGAAGACAGGAAGTATCGCATTACCCTCCAGACCGTGAATGGCGAGGAGAAGGAAATCGCGATTTCGCAGATCGTGCGCTTCTACGCCGCCAACGATCTGAGTTTCTTCGAGAAAGTCGGTGTCTATCTGTCACGCTGGGGTGAATTCGTCAGTGAGGAACCGCGCGAGGCGAACACCGAAGGCGGCATTCTGCCGGCGATCTTCGGCACCGTGGTCATGACCATGCTGATGGTGATCATCGTCGCCCCGTTCGGTGTCATCACTGCGCTCTATCTGCGCGAATATGCCAAGCAGGGCCGGCTGGTCACCATCGTGCGCATCTCGGTGAACAATCTGGCCGGCGTGCCCTCCATCGTCTATGGCGTGTTCGGCGTCGGCTTCTTCGCCTATATGCTGGGCGGCAGCATCGATGCGCTGTTCTACCCCGAACGTCTGCCCAGCCCGACCTTCGGCACGGGCGGCATCCTCTGGTCGGCGCTCACTCTGGCACTGCTGACCGTGCCGGTCGTCATCGTCGCCACCGAGGAGGCGCTGTCCGCGGTGCCGCGCTCGATGCGCGAGGGCTCGCTCGCCTGTGGTGCCTCGAAATGGCAGACCATCAAATGGATCGTCCTGCCGCGCGCCATGCCGGGGGTGATGACCGGGTTGATCCTGGCCATGGCCCGCGGTGCCGGCGAGGTGGCGCCGCTTATGCTGATCGGCGTGGTGAAGCTGGCGCCGGAACTGCCGATTGACGGGTTCTTCCCCTATGTCCATCTGGAGCGCAGCTTCATGCATCTGGGCTTCCACATCTTCGACGTGGGCTTCCAGTCGCGCAATTCCGAGGCCGGCAAGCCGATGGTGTTCGTCACCACCTTGCTGCTGATCGGGTTGATCGTGCTCATGAACTCCTCGGCGATTTACGTGCGTAACCGCCTCAAGAAGAAATTCGCCGGCAGCCAGTTCTGAGCTTGATGCCGACACATGATACAGCCCCAAAACCGGAGCCAATTGACATGAGCGACACCGCCACTCTTTCTCCGACGTCTGGCATCGGGTCCGGTAAAGGCCAGGCCAATGGCGGCCGTCCGGCCCTGCCGACCGGCGAAACCAATTATCATTTCGTGACCTCGCCGGAAGGCTCGGTCATCGATGTCGACAAGTTCAACCTGTGGTACGGCAGCGCGCAGGCGCTTTACGACATCTCCCTGTCCTTCCAGAAGGGGCTGGTCACGGCGCTGATCGGGCCGTCGGGCTGCGGCAAGTCGACCCTGCTGCGTTCGCTGAACCGGATGAACGACCTGATCGACAATCTCTCCATCGACGGCAATGTGACCATCGGCGGTCACGACATCTATGGGCCGGGCGTGGACGTCATCGCCCTGCGCAAGCGCATGGGCATGGTGTTCCAGAAGCCGAACCCCTTCGCCATGTCCATCTACGACAATGTCGTCTATCCGCTGCGCGTCGATGGCATCAGCGACCGCCGCGTGCTGGACGAGACCTGCGAGCGCGCGCTGCGCGGCTCGGCGCTGTGGGACGAGGTCAAGGACCGGCTGAAGGAATCCGCGCTCGGCATGTCCGGCGGTCAGCAGCAGCGCCTGTGCATCGCGCGCGCCATTGCCTCTGACCCCGAAGTGCTGCTGATGGACGAGCCCTGTTCGGCGCTCGACCCGATTGCGACGGCGAAGATCGAAGAGTTGATCGACGAGCTGCGCGGGCATTACACGATGATCATCGTCACCCATAACATGCAGCAGGCCGGTCGCGTTTCCGACAACACGGCCTTCATGTATCTCGGGCGGTTGATCGAATACGGGAAGACCGAGACGATTTTCACCGCGCCGCAGGTGCCGCAGACCCGCGATTACGTCACCGGCCGTTTCGGCTGATCAGCCTTTCGGTACCGGCCCGCCGCCCTTGAACAAATAGGGGCCGGCATAGTCGCCGATATAGCTCTGATGGGTCACCAGGCCGACATCGGGCCGCCAGTCATGCAGATGCAGGGCTGGCGGTTCCATGATGAAGGCGGGCGGCCCGTCCGCGCGCAGATCCAGGTTGATCTGATGGCCGGTGCTGGGGGCGACGCTGACCAGCGTGCCGTTCCAGCGAATCTGGATCGGCCGGTGAAGATGACCGGCGATGATGCGCTCAATGTTGGGATAGCGCGCAACGATGGCGCCCAGATTCTCGGCGCCGGACAGCAGGCCCATCCGGTCCATATGCGCGATGCCCGTCTTGAAGGGCGGATGGTGCAGCATGACCATGGTCGGCCGATCCGGCTGTTCCGCCAGCTTTTCATCCAGCCAGGCCAGCCGTCCCTCGCATAGCTCGCCATGCCCGCTGCCCGGCACCAGCGTGTCCAGGGCGATCAGCCGCAGCGGATATTCCTCGATCACATACTGAATCCATTCCGGGTGCTGGCGCAGATAGCCATGCTCCGGAAAGCCGGCGCGCAGCGTGTCGCGTGCGTCGTGATTGCCTGGCATCAGATAGACAGGCATCGGCAGTGGGGCCAGGATGTCGCGCAGGATCGCGTATTCATTGGCCGATCCCTCATCCACCAGATCGCCGGTGGCGATGACAATATCCGGGCGTCTCGGCATATCCAGAAGATGGGCGACTGCCTGTTCGACGAACCGGGCCGTGTCAATGGTGCCATAGGCCGGCTTCCGGTCCCGGAAGATATGCAAATCTGTGATCTGGGCAATCAGCATGGCGGCTTTCCCGGCTACTGGAGACCCACGGATCATAACCGCGGATCGCGGAGACCGCATCCCCGCGCTTCGCTTATTAGCAAAGCATGGCGGCTTTGTGCTGGCTGCGCATCGGCGCCGTTTGCCTTCGCGGTTGTAACCGCTCATAGTTTTGCCAACGACGCTGCGCAAACAGCAGCGCGGTCAATTGATTGGGAGGGTGCCATGGGCCATGACAGCCATCATCCGGCGGAAAAGCGCCGGCTTCGCTCGCAGCTCTGGTTCGACAATCCCGATAATCCCGCCATGACCGCGCTCTATCTGGAGCGTTATCTGAATTTCGGGCTGACGCGCGCGGAGCTGCAATCCGGCAAACCGATCATCGGCATCGCCCAGACCGGCTCCGATCTGTCGCCCTGCAACCGGCACCATCTCGACCTCGCCAAGCGGGTGCGCGAGGGCATCAATGCCGCCGGCGGCGTGGCATTTGAATTTCCCGTTCATCCGATCCAGGAAACCGGCAAGCGCCCGACAGCGGCGCTGGATCGGAACCTCGCCTATCTCGGCCTGGTCGAGCTGCTCTACGGCTATCCGCTGGACGGCGTGGTGCTGACGACCGGCTGCGACAAGACCACGCCGGCCTGCATCATGGCGGCAGCCACGGTGAATATTCCGGCCATCGTGCTGTCCGGCGGCCCGATGCTGAACGGCTGGTGGAAGGGTGAGCGCACCGGCAGCGGCACGGTGGTCTGGAAGGCGCGCGAACGCCATGCGGCAGGCGATATAAACTATGACGAGTTCATGGATATCGTCGCGTCCTCAGCGCCCTCGGTCGGGCATTGCAACACAATGGGCACGGCCTCGACAATGAACGGGCTGGCCGAGGCGCTGGGCATGTCGCTGCCGGGCTGCTCGGCAATCCCGGCTCCCTACCGCGAGCGCGGCCAGATCGCCTATGAGACCGGGCTGCGGGCAGTCGGCATGGTGTGGGAGGATCTGAAACCCTCCGACATCCTCACCCGCGAAGCCTTCGAGAATGCCATCGTGGTGAATTCGGCCATCGGCGGTTCGACCAATGCACCGATCCACATCAACGCGATAGCCCGGCATATCGGCGTCGAGCTGAACAATGACGATTGGGAGCGTATCGGCTACGACATTCCGCTGATCGTGAATCTGCAGCCCGCCGGCAAATATCTCGGCGAGGAATTCCACCGCGCCGGCGGTATCCCGGCCGTGGTGAACGAGCTGATGAAACACGGCAAGATCCATGAGGACGCCATCACCGCCAACGGCAGGCCGATCGGCGAGAACTGCCGGGGCCGTGAGGCGGAAGGCGGGGATATCATCCTGCCCTATGAGACGCCGATGGTGGACAAGTCAGGCTTCCTGCATCTGCGCGGCAATCTGTTCGATTCGGCGATCATGAAGACCAGCGTGATCTCGCCGGATTTCCGCCAGCGCTACCTCTCCGACCCGAAGCAGCCGAACGTCTTTGAGGGTCGCGCCATCGTCTTCGAGGGGCCGGAGGATTACCACCACCGAATCGACGATGCGTCGCTGAACATCGATGATAAATGCATGCTGTTCGTGCGCGGCACCGGCCCCATCGGCTATCCCGGCGGGGCGGAGGTTGTGAACATGCAGCCGCCGGCCGCTCTCATCAAGCAGGGCATCCTGGCGCTGCCCTGCATCGGCGACGGGCGGCAATCCGGCACCTCTGGCTCGCCCTCGATCCTGAACGCCGCCCCCGAGGCGGCGCTGAATGGCGGGCTCGCCATCCTGCAGACCGGCGACCAGGTGCGCATCGATTTGAACAAGCGCACCGCCGACATCCTGATACCGGTGGAGGAATACGAGAAGCGCAAGGCCGACCTCATCGCCAAAGGCGGTTTCCCGTATCCCGACCACCAGACGCCCTGGCAGGAAATCCAGCGCGGCATGGTCTCGCAATTCGACGAGGGCATGGTGCTGAAACCCGCCGTGAAGTATCAGCGCGTCGCCCAGACCAAGGGCGTGGCGCGGGATAATCACTGAGGTCGGAAGGGGACGCTCTTTATCTCGTCACCCTCGGGCTTGACCCGAGGGTCCAGCCGTCCGTGCCAATCGCTCGGTCAATGGATGGTCGGATCAAGTCCGACCATGACGAAGGAGAAAATACAAAAAACAGGGAGAATACCGCATGCGTATCTTGATCATCGGGGCGGCGGGCATGGTTGGGCGGAAGCTGACCGAGCGGCTGGTGAAGGACGGCGCGCTGGGCGGCACGAAGATCGATCATCTGCATCTTGTCGATGTGATTGCCCCCGAGCGGCCGGCAATGGCGGCTTTTCCGATCGAGATGGAGCCGGCCGACCTGTCGCAGCCGACGGCGGCGGGGCATCTGGTGGCGCCGAAGCCGGATGTGATCTTCCATCTGGCGGCCATCGTCTCCGGCGAGGCCGAGGCGGAGTTCGAGAAGGGCTACCGCATCAATCTGGACGGCACGCGCTATCTGCTGGAGGCAATTCGCCGGACCGGTGGCGATGAGTACAAGCCCCGTCTGGTCTTCACCTCCTCCATCGCGGTGTTTGGATCGCCTTTCCCTGATGCCATCGGGGATGAGTTCCTGTCGGCGCCTCTGACCAGCTACGGCACGCAGAAGGCCATCGGCGAGCTGCTGCTGGCGGATTACACCCGCAAGGGGTTTGTCGATGGCATCGGCATCCGCCTGCCGACCATCTGCGTGCGGCCTGGCAAGCCGAACAAGGCGGCGTCGGGTTTCTTCTCCAACATCATCCGTGAACCGCTGGCCGGGCAGGAGGCGGTGCTGCCGGTCTCCGAGGATGTGCGGCACTGGCATGCGAGCCCGCGCGCGGCGGTCAGCTTCCTGCTGCATGCCGCGACCATCGCGGGAGAGACGGTCGGCCCGCGCCGCACCCTGTCCATGCCCGGCCTGTCGGTCACGGTGGGGGAGCAGATCGCGGCGCTGCGCAATATCGCCGGCGAGAAGGCGGTGAAGCTGATCCGCCGTGAGGAAGACCCGACCATCGCGCGCATCGTCGCCGGCTGGCCGCGCAATTTCGACACGAAGCGCGCTCTGGCGCTGGGCTTCAAGGCCGAGAGCAGCTTCGAGGAGATCGTGCGCATCCATATCGAAGATGAGCTGGGCGGTAACATCTAGGCACCGGGCAGGGCGGGCCAACCTGCCGCTGTTGCGTATTTTCTAATGCAACCATAAGCGGAACTGTCAGGGTATTTTACAGTTAGTGCCTTGCGGGGCTAGAAGGCGCGCGATACACTCCATTCATAAAAACTAAATAAGCCAATCCTTTAAGGGGTGGCATCAGGGAGGTTTGTTTATGGCGTCCGTAGCGATTCGGGACGTTCGCAAGGCTTTCGGCCAGGTTGAAATCATCCACGGCGTATCCATCGACATAGAGGATGGCGAATTCGTCATTCTGGTAGGCCCGTCCGGCTGCGGAAAATCCACCTTGCTGCGCATGATCGCCGGGCTGGAGAGCATTACCGGTGGCGAGATCTGCATTGCCGACCGGGTGGTGAACCAGGTGCCGCCGAAGGAACGGGACATCGCCATGGTGTTCCAGAATTACGCGCTCTATCCGCATATGACGGTGGGCGAGAACATGGCCTTCTCCATGAAGCTGCGCAAAGCGCCCAGGGCGGATATGGAGGCAAGAGTGACGCGCGCAGCGGAGATTCTGGGCCTTACCCCGTATCTCGACCGGTATCCGCGCCAGTTATCCGGCGGGCAGCGCCAGCGCGTCGCCATGGGCCGGGCCATCGTGCGCGACCCGCAGGTCTTCCTGTTCGACGAACCGCTATCGAATCTGGACGCCAAGCTGCGCGTGCAGATGCGCACCGAGATCAAGGAACTGCACCAGCGCCTGAAGACCACGACGATCTACGTCACCCACGACCAGATCGAGGCCATGACCATGGCCGACAAGATCGTCGTCATGCATGACGGCATCATCGAGCAGATGGGCGCCCCCCTCGACCTCTATGACCGGCCGGACAATCTGTTCGTCGCCGGCTTCATTGGCTCCCCCGCGATGAATTTCATCAAAGGCCGCGCGGCGGTCAACGGCCATGCCTCGGTGATGAGCGATACCGGGATCGAATTACCGCTGGGGGCGGTGTCGGGCGGCCTCGACGGCCGGCCGGTGGTCTATGGCATACGGCCGGAAAACCTGACCATCGCGGAAGGCGGCCTGCCAGCGGAAGTGGTGGTGGTTGAGCCGACCGGCTCGGAAACCCAGGTCTTCGCCAAGCTGGCGGGGCAGGAGGTGGTGGCCGTGCTGCGCGAGCGGGTCAATATCGGCCCCGGCGACATCATTCCGCTGAAGCCTGATACCAGCCTGGTGCATCTGTTCGATGCCGGGACCGGCCAGCGCATCTGACGGGTTTGGGACAACAAGACGAGTCGGCCAACCGACCAGGAGAGAATAAGCCAGGCGTAGATCAAAAGCGGGAGGCCCGCAGAGGCCGCATCAAAACCCCGCGCAACCGAGGAGGAAACGAGAAATGACGATCACAAGGCGCGATGTACTTCTGGGGACGGCGGCGGGCGTTGCTGCCGGTGCGGTGGTGCCGGCCCTGCGGGGCGGCACTCCGGCCTTTGCCCAGACCAAGCTGAACTACACGCCAGAAAAAGGGGCGGAACTGCGCGTGCTGCGCTGGTCCGCCTTCGTGAAGGGCGACGAGGATAGCTGGATCGCCAATACCGAGAAATTTACCAAGGAAACCGGCGTCAAGGTCCGCATCGACAAGGAAAGCTGGGAGGACATCCGCCCGAAGGCCGCCGTGGCCGCCAATGTCGGTTCCGGCCCGGACATCATGTTCGTGTGGTTCGACGATCCGCATCAGTATCCTGACAAGCTGCTGGATGTGACCGATCTGGCCGATTATCTCGGCAAGAAATATGGCGGCTGGTATGAAGGCCCGGCCAGCTACGCCAAGCGCGACGGCAAGTTCATCGGCCTGCCGCTGGCAAGCATCGGCAACGCCATCTGCTACCGCGAAAGCTGGATGAACGATGCCGGGTTCAAGGAATTCCCGAAGGATACGGCGGGCTTCCTGGAGCTGTGCAAGGCGATGAAGGCGAAGGGCCATCCGCCCGGCTTCGCGCATGGTCATGCGGTCGGCGACGGCAACAACTTCGCCCACTGGATCCTGTGGAGCCATGGCGGGCGGCTGGTCGATGAGAACAACAAGGTCGTAGTCAACAGCCCGGAGACCATCGCCGGCCTGAAATATGCCCGCGAATTGTACCAGACCTATATTCCCGGCACGGAAAGCTGGCTGGATGTGAACAATAACCGTGCCTTCCTGGCCGGCGAAATCGGCCTGACGGCGAATGGCGTGTCGCTCTACTACGCGGCCAAGAACGATCCGAAGCTACAGGATATGGCGAAGGACATCCGCACGACGCCGTTCCCTGTCGGCCCGACAGGCAAGGCGGCGGAGCTGTACCAGATCACCTCCAACGTCATCTTCAAGCACACCAAATTCCCGAACGCGGCCAAGGCCTATCTGCAATTCATGTTCGAGGAAGCGCAGATGCAGGAGTGGATCAAGCAGTCCAGCGCCTATTGCTGCCAGACGCTGAAGGCCTATGCCAACAACCCGATCTGGACCTCGGACCCGAACCATGTGGCCTATGCCAAGGCGTCCGAACTGCTGCGTCCGAACGGCTTTGCCGGGCAACTCGGCTATGCCTCGGCTGGCGTGATGGCGGATTACGTCGTCGTCGACATGGTGGCGGAGGCCGCGACTGGCCAGCGTTCGCCGGAAGAAGCGGCCAAGCGGGCGGAATCGCGCGCCAACCGCTATTACCGCGTCTGACGCGGTTCTGAGGAAACCGGCCCCGCCTTTGCCCAGCCGGGCAAGGCGGGGCTGTCCTTCCGCCCTTCTGCAAGGATAGATCGATGGCCGTGGACGCCGACCGTATACCCCGGGTTGCGCCAGCCCCCGCCGGGTTGCTGGAAAAGGTGATGTCGAACCGGCATTTCCTCGGCCTGCTGTTCATGCTGCCGGCGGCCGCCCTGCTGCTGCTGTTCCTGACCTATCCGCTGGGGCTCGGCGTCTGGCTGGGCTTTACCGATACGCGCATCGGCCGCGACGGGGTCTTCATCGGGCTGGAGAATTTCGAATATCTGCTGGACGACACGGTGTTCTGGCTGTCGGTGTTCAACACCATCCTCTACACCGTCGTCGCCTCGATCCTGAAATTCGGGCTGGGCCTCTGGCTCGCCTTGCTGCTGAACCAGCACATGCCGTGCAAGGCCTTCTTCCGCGCCATCGTGCTGCTGCCCTGGGTGGTGCCCACGGTGCTGTCGGCGATTGCCTTCTGGTGGATCTTCGACGCGCAATTCTCGATCCTGTCCTGGGCGCTGCGCGAGATGGGGCTGATCGATGCCAACATCAATTTCCTGGGCGACAAATGGAATGCCCGGTGGAGCGTGATCGCCGCCAATGTCTGGCGCGGTATTCCCTTCGTCGCGATTTCGCTGCTGGCCGGTCTGCAGACCATTCCGCAATCGCTGTATGAGGCGGCGACGCTGGACGGCACTACGCCCTGGCAGCGCTTCCGATATATCACCTTGCCGCTGCTGACGCCGATCATCGCCGTCGTCATGACCTTCTCAGTGCTGTTCACCTTCACCGATTTCCAGCTGATCTATGTGCTGACCCGCGGCGGGCCGATCAACGCCACCCATCTTATGGCGACGCTCAGCTTCCAGCGCGCCATTCCCGGCGGCTTCCTGGGAGAGGGCGCGGCTATCGCCACCGCGATGATCCCGTTCCTGCTCTCGGCCATCCTGTTCAGTTATTTCGGGCTGCAACGGCGGCGCTGGCAGCATGGCGGGCAGGATTAGGAGCATGGCCGTGACCGACACCACCCAAACCCCCAAGCCGGACAGGTCCGGCGATGAAGGCGGCATGCTCTATCTGAACCGGCTGCCACGCCGCATCGTCACCGTCTATCTGCCGCTGGGCATTTTCGTCTTCGTGCTGCTGTTCCCGTTCTACTGGATGGCGATCACCTCGGTGAAGCCGAACCACCAGCTGACCGATTACGACAATTACAGCCCGTTCTGGGTGGTCGAGCCGACGCTGGACCATATCAAATATTTGCTGTTCGAGACCTCCTATGCGGGATGGCTGTGGAACACCATGCTGGTCGCGGTCGCCTCCACCTTCCTGTCGGTGATCTGCGCGGTGCTGGCGGCCTATGCCATTGAGCGGCTGCGCTTCCAGGGATCGCGGATGGTCGGCGTGTGCATCTTCCTGGCCTATCTGGTGCCGCCCTCGATCCTGTTCATCCCGCTGGCGCTGCTGGTGTTCAAATTCGGCATCTATGACACGCATTGGGCGCTGATCCTGACCTATCCGACCTTCCTGATCCCGTTCTGCACCTGGCTGCTGATGGGCTATTTCCGCTCGATCCCCTATGAGTTGGAGGAATGCGCGCTGATCGACGGGGCGACGCGGTTGCAGATTCTCACCAGGATCATCCTGCCACTGTCGGTGCCGGGGCTGATCTCGGCCGGCATCTTCGCCTTCACCCTGTCCTGGAACGAGTTCATCTATGCGCTAACCTTCATCGCCTCCTCGGAGAACAAGACCGTACCGGTCGGCGTGCTGACGGAGCTTGTGCGCTCCGATGTGTATGAGTGGGGCTCGCTGATGGCGGGGGCCTTGCTGGGATCGCTGCCGGTCGTCATCCTGTATTCCTTCTTCGTCGAGCATTACGTCTCGTCGATGACCGGTGCCGTGAAAGAATAGGGACAGACTCCATGAACCAGATCGATCTGAAGGGCCGCCGGGCCGTGGTGACCGGCGGCGCGCAGGGCATCGGCCTTGCGATCACCCAGCGGCTGCTGCTGTCCGGTGCGTCCGTCGCCATATGGGATGCTGATGAAGGGCTGACGAAAAAAGTGCTGGCCGAGCTGTCGGGCAAGACCGCCGGCATCCCGGTCGATGTGACGAATTACGAGGCGGTGGTGCAGGCCGAGGCCCGGACGGTCGAGGCGCTGGGCGGCATCGATATTCTGGTCTGCAATGCCGGCATCGCGGGGATGAATACCACCGTTGCCGAGTACCCCATTGATGAATGGCGGCGGGTCATCGATATCGATCTGAACGGCGTGTTCCATTGCTGCAAGGCGGTGGTGCCCGGAATGATCAAGCGTGGCTATGGCCGCATCGCCAATACCGCCTCCATCGCCGGCAAGGAGGGCAACCCCAACGCCTCGGCCTATTCGGCGGCAAAGGCGGGGGTGATCGCCCTGACCAAGTCGCTGGGCAAGGAACTGGCGGGGCATGACATCGCGGTCAACTGCATCACCCCGGCAGCGGCCAAGACCCGTATCTTCGACCAGATGACGCAGACCCATATCGACTACATGCTGCAGAAGATTCCGCGCGCCCGATTCGTCGAGGTGGAGGAGATTGCCGCGATGGTCGCCTGGATGGTGTCGGCGGAGAATTCCTTCACCACGGGCGCTGTGTTCGATCTGTCGGGGGGGCGTGCAACCTACTGAGCTAGGAAGCCGTCTTCGCGGTCCTGCCCAGGGGAGCACGGGCGCCTGCGGCCGCAAGGGAATCCAGATGCTCCGGATGGGCGATCAGCTTGTTTTCCAGCAGATGCGAGAACAACGCGGTGACATCGCGTTCCAGCCTCTGGCGCTGCAGGCTGGGGAAAGCGGTCTGCACCACTTCCACTGCCTGTTTCGTGGTGATCGGCTCGGCCAGCAGGCGCCATAATCCCGACGCCATCAGGTTCAGATGATGGATCGCACCGTCGCGCGGGTCGGTCAGGAAAATCTCCCCGTCCACCTCATGCGCGGCCACGGCGGGCAGGCGGATATAAGGATCGTCATCCAGCCTCCTGCGCCGGCGGGGGGCGGCGGATTTCATCTGCGGCTGAAGGTAGGATTTGCTGGGTAGGGGAGAGGGTTCCTCTGCCGCTATACGCGCGGTTTCTCCCTCGCCGCTTTGGCTCGGCCAGCTGATGAAGCTGTCATGCAACAGCGCCGCAGCCTCGTCGATATTGCTGAATCGCAGGGTATAGCAGGGCAATTCATCGACCAGCCGGCGCAGGCGCGCGACGATGGTCTCGGCATCATGATGGCCCGTCAGGTTCTGCACGATCAGATGGCGCAGCCCGGCGCTGCGCCGGGCCGGCACAAGGATGGCAGCGCCAGTGGCGCGACGGTCCAGCAGGACAATGGCGCCCAGTGGCGCGGTCTCGCCATGCAGGGCCAGCTGAGCCGCCGGCAGGTCGAGATAGAGATAGCGGTCGTCGGCAGGCCCCCGGTGGGCGTCGATGAAATTGCGGAAGGGGCGGCGGGTCCGGGTCGGCAAAGGCAGCCGCAATCGCGGCGATGCGCCGAAGGAAATGCCAATATCCTCCAGGGTGCATATGCCCAGCAGATCATCGGCGAAAATGCGCTGGCCGGCCGCTGCCAGCCGCGCCATCAGCGTGCTTTTCCCGGCGCGCTGGAGGGCCGGAAACACGACCAGCCGTCCCGAGAACACCGCCGCAGCCCCATGCAGGCAGAATTCCTCGCCTTCGATCGACCGCTCCAGGGTGCGGGCATGGATAAGGTCAACGATAAGGCTGCAGGCGGCACTGACCTCGGTCGGATCGGACATGGGCTGGCTGTGCCAGGGCGCATGGATGACATATCCATCATCGATGCGGTGGATCGCGATGACCGGTTCTTCCAGCTGGTCTGTGGCAATGTCCCAGGGCCAGCTGGGGATGATCTTCAGAACATAGGGCAACAAATTCTCGCAGCCGATGAAGGCCACAGGCTGGAGAATGCCCGCGAACTTCACCAGCATGCGATGATGCCCTTTATTCCAGAATAATGCTGAGGTCCGATCACGATCAGAAGCGAACCCTCAGATCCAGCAATTCCTGAAAGCTGATAGATCGGCCATTATAGCTGTAGCGTCGGCTGTCCCGACTGACCCAGTCCTGCCGCTTGCGGGGGTCGTAAGGATGCCGGTGCTTCGAATGGCGCTTGTCTCCCCGGCTGCCTTTGCTGCCCCGGCTGGGGTGACTGCCGCGACTGCTCTTGCTGCCCTTGGACGCGTTCGCGGGATTCAGATTCAGCAGGACCGGTGCTGCATAGACAGCCGCACTCGCCAGACCGAGACGCATCAGCATCTCGCGCCGGCCCAGCTTCACGGGGGCTTCTTCCTTCCGATCGGACGGTGTCGATTCGATATCGTTCATCGGATAATTCCTTCTGGTGAGCACCTTTTTTGCCAAGGTGCTGCTCGTCGCTAGGGTTAACGCGCTCTCCGGCGCTTGGTTCCTTCAACGCCCTGCGCCGCCCCTTTCCGTTGCAAGCCTCGGTTTTAATTCTGGTTCTTTCAGGGCACTGCCCCATGTTGAGATTCAGCGGACAATAAAAGAGGAACCGGCATGGCAGGCAGCTCCCAACCGATAAAACGGTTCGCCGAGCGCTTCGTGACGGTGCGGCCGGGGGAATGGCCGGCGTTCCTGCTGGCCTTCGGCTATTTCTTCTGCTTGCTGTCGGGCTATTACATCCTGCGGCCGATCCGCGACGAGATGGGGGTGATCGGCGGGACCCGGAACCTGCAATGGCTGTTCACCGCCACCTTCTTCGCCATGCTGGCGGCGGTGCCGGCTTTCGGCTGGCTGGTGTCGCGCCATCCAAGGCGGCGCTTCATGCCGGCGGTCTATCATTTCTTTACCGCCAATCTGCTGATCTTCTTCCTGCTGTTCCGGCTGGACCCACAGAATGTGACGATGGCGCGCATCTTCTTCGTCTGGGTCAGCGTCTATAATCTGTTCGTCATCTCGGTGTTCTGGTCTTTCCTGTCCGATATCTTCACCGAGGGGCAGGGCAGGCGGCTGTTCGGAGCCATCGCCGCCGGCGGCACGACAGGGGCGCTGCTCGGGCCGCTGCTGACGGCGGGGCTGGCGGTGCCGCTGGGGCCGGTCAATCTGCTTCTGGTGTCGGCGCTGCTGCTGCAGGGCGCGGTGATCTGCATCCGGTTGCTGTCGCGCCACCGGTTCCGGCCTGAGGCCGCTTCGGACCAGCGCATAGAGGGCGGCATCCTGTCCGGGGCGACGACGCTGCTGCAATCCCGCCATCTGATGCTGATCGCCGCCTATGTGCTGTTCTACACCTGGACCTCGACCTTCCTGTATTTCCAGCAGGCGGAGATCGTCGCCAACGCCTTCGACAACTCGCCGGAACGGACGCGCATCTTCGCGCTGATCGACCTGACGGTGAATTTCGTCACGCTGATCCTGCAGGTGCTGGTGACGGGACGGCTGCTGGCCTGGGGCGGGGTGACGGCGGGGCTGGTGCTGCTGCCGGCCTTCACGGCCATCGGCTTCGCGACGCTGGCGGCAGCGCCGGCGGTGCTGACCCTGCTGGGGTTCCAGGGCCTGCGCCGGGCCACGAATTACGCCATAGCCCGTCCGGGACGCGAGGTGCTGTTCACCGTCGTGCCGCGCGAGCAGCGCTATAAATCGAAGAATTTCCTCGACACCGTTGTCTATCGCGGCGGCGACGCGGTCAGTGGCTGGCTCTATGCCGGGCTGGCCGGGCTTGGCTTGTCACTGAAGGGCATCGCCCTGGTGGCCGTGCCCATCGCCGGGCTGTGGCTCTTGCTGGCCACGGTGATCGGGCGGCGGCACGAAAGACTGACAGAAGAGAAGGAAGGAGAGGCCTCATGAACCGACGCCAGAAGAACGATACGGTTTGCACCGATCTGAGCCGGGCGGATTTCCTGCGGCTGGCCGGGATGGCCCTGCTGGGCACAGGCCTGGGTGTGACGGCAGGAGGTGCATCGGCAACAACCCAGGAGGGCAGGATGTTGACCCGGCAGATTCCGTCCAGTGGCGAGGCCCTGCCCAGTGTCGGGCTGGGTACCTGGCAGCAATTCGACGTCGCCGCCAACGCCCCGGAAATGGCAGCGTTGCGGCAGGTTCTGGAGCTTCTGTTCGAAGGCGGCGGCTCGGTCATCGATTCCTCGCCGATGTATGGCGCTGCCGAGGAGCGGGTCGGCGATCTGCTGGCCGGCATGCAGGCCCGGCCCAAGGCGTTTCTGGCGACCAAGGTCTGGACCACCGGCAGGGAAGCGGGCCTGCGCCAGATGGAGCGCTCGGCGCAGCTGTTGCGCAGCCCGGTGATCGATCTGATGCAGGTGCATAATCTGCTCGATCTGGCGGCGCATCTGCCCAGTTTGCGCGAATGGAAGGCGCAGGGCCGCATCCGCTATTTCGGCGTCACGCATTACACCAGCGGGGCGCTGGACGAGCTGGCGCAAGTCATCGAACGCGAGACGCCGGATTTCGTCCAGCTGGCCTATTCCCCGGCGGTGCGGGCGGCGGAAGACCGGGTGCTGCCGCTGGCACGGGACAAGGGCGTTGCCATTCTGGTGAACCGGCCCTTCGAGGGCGGCGGCTTGTTCCGCAAGGTGCGCGGACAGGACATACCGGACTGGGCGCAGCCCTTCGCCGCCAGCTGGGGGCAGTTCTTCCTGAAATACATCCTGTCCGAGCCGACCGTGACCTGCGTCATTCCGGGCACCAGCAATCCGCGCCATGTCGTCGATAATCTGGGTGCCGGCCAGGGACGTCTGCCGGATGCCGGCGAGCGCCAACGGATGATCCGTTACATTGAGGCGCTATAAACAGGCTGTATTGTCGTTGATACCCACTCTCAATATAAATATTATGCGCGTCAATATGGCGCTTTGCTATTTTACCGCGCTGCAATATCGTCTCGCCTGATTTGGTCAGATATGGCTGCTGACCTATTCCCCTCCGCACACAAGCGACGGATCGATGAGTAATCTGCAGAAAGAAACCGTGACCAGTGTCCATCACTGGACCGACACGCTGTTCAGCTTCACCGCGACCCGCGACCCGTCCTTCCGCTTCCAGAACGGGCAGTTCACCATGATCGGGCTGGAGCTGGACGGAAAGCCGCTGCTGCGCGCCTATTCCATGGTCAGCGCCAATTACGAGGAGCAGCTGGAGTTCCTGTCGATCAAGGTGCCGGACGGCCCGCTGACCTCGCGCCTCCAGCATCTGCGCGTCGGCGATACCCTTCTGGTCGGGCGCAAGGCGACCGGCACGCTGCTGCTGGACAATCTTCTGCCGGGACGAAATCTCTATCTGCTGGGAACCGGAACCGGGCTTGCGCCGTTCATGAGTATCGTGAAGGACCCCGATGTCTATGACCGGTTCGAACGAATCGTGCTGGTCCATGGCTGCCGAACCGTTGCGGAGCTGGCGTATATGGACACCATCACCTCTGAAATGCCGGAGAATGAATTCTTCGGGGATCTTGTCCGCGAGAAGTTGACCTATTATCCGACGGTAACGCGCGAACCATTTCGCAATCAGGGCAGGATCACCAATCTGATGGAGTCGGGCAAGCTGTCCGCCGATGTCGGATTGGAGCCTTTGGACATTGCCAATGACCGCGTTATGCTCTGCGGCAGCCCGCAGATGTTGAAGGATGTGCGCAATTTCCTGGAGCCCAAGGGGTTCAAGGAAGGCAATAACGCCAATCCGGGGCATTTCGTTATCGAGAAGGCATTCGCGGAGCAATAAGGGGCGCGGCCAGCAAGCCGGGTATCCTTAAGGCACCGCGCCTTCTGGCCGTTTATCACAGGAGCTTTGTTCAAGTGGCCTACAAGATCATCGACCGCTTCATACCGCTGAAGTCGGGACGTTCCCTTTGCGCGGCGCTGGCCCTTCTGGTCGGCATGGCCGCGGTGTCGCCGCTTGCGGCACAGACGGCGCCGGGACAGCGCCAGCAGGCCCCGATAGGGCAGGGCCAGCAGGCCTTGCCGGATCTGGCGACCGAAGTGGTCCAGGACTGGACGGTTCGCTGCACAAAGACCGCGCCACAGCGTTGCGAGATGGTGCAGACCGTCCGGGAAAAGGAAACCAACCGCGATATCCTGATGATCATCATCGGGTTTCGCGAGAATGATAAGAAGCCGCGTGCCCTGGTGCTGATGCCGCTGGGCGTGCTGCTGCCGCCGGGTCTCGGCGTCCAGATCGACAAGGGCGAGGCCCGCGGTCTGCCGTTCCGCCATTGTGAGCCGGGCGGCTGTCTGGCGCCCTGGAACATGACCGATTCCGATGTGGCGCAGCTGAAGGCCGGCACGACGCTGACCTTCATCGCCACGGACCAGTCGGGCAAGCAGGTTGGCCTGCCGGTCTCGCTGCGCGGCTTCACGGCGGCTTTCGGCAAGCTGAAGTAAGTCTCAGCCCATAGGGTACGAAACGGGGTGGCTTCGGCCGCCCCGTTTTCATATGTGCCGTTCGTATGCCTTGGGCCTCACGCGGTGTTGACGCGATTGTCAACTGTGGCGGGGGCTGTTCTGGCCTAGTCTCAGCGCGCTATCCTCTGCAGCCTGAGCATGACCGGATTTTTGAATGTTGCCCTGGACGGATCGAGCGGGAAAATTATCGCTGCTGAAACTGGCCGTGTTCTGCGGCTGTTTCGTGCCGGCGCTGTTGCTGGCGCAGGCCGCCTGGACCGATGCGCTGGGCGCCAAGCCGGTGATGGCGGCGATCCATGACACCGGCGACTGGGCCATCCGCTTTCTGCTGCTGTCGCTGGCCGTCACGCCGCTGCGGCGCATCGCGCAATGGTCCCGGCTGATTCTGGTGCGACGGATGATCGGCCTGGCGGCGCTGGCCTATGCCTGCCTGCATCTGGTCCTCTATGCCGCCGAGCTGTCCTGGGATATCCCGCGCGTCGCCAGTGAAATCTGGCTGCGCATCTATCTGACCATCGGTTTTGTCGCGCTTGCCGGGCTGATCGCGCTGGGGGCGACATCCACCGATTCCGCGATCCGCCGGCTGGGCCGGAACTGGGGCCGGCTGCATAAGGCGAGCTATCCCATTGCCGTGCTGGGCGTTGTGCATTTCTTCCTGCAATCGAAGATCGACGTGACCGAGGCGACGCTGATGGCGGGCCTGCTGGTCCTGCTTCTGGCCTATCGTCTGGCCACGCACTGGAATTTCCGCCTGACCTCGCCGCTGGTGCTGCTGGCGCTGGCGGGGATCGCCGGTATCGGCACGGTGGCCATCGAATATGCCTGGTATGCGCTGGCAACCGGCGTGCCGCCTTTGCGGGTGCTGGCTGCCAATCTGGATTTCGCCTATTCGATCCGCCCGACATGGTGGGTCGTGGCGGTGGGGCTGGCGCTGGTTCCACTGCCGCTCATCCGGCTTCTCGTTGACCGTCTGCGCCGCTATAAGGGGAGCGTATTGGAAAAGGCTGCCTCATGAGCGATCTGACCCCGAATATCCCGGAAGTGGTGGAAGAACTGCGCGGTATCTTCGAGCGCTACGAGCAGGCGCTGATCGACAAGAATGTCGATGTGCTGGACGCCACCTTCTGGAACAGCCCGCACACCATCCGCTATGCCATGCACGAGAATGGCTATGGCTTCGACGAGATCCACGCCCATCGCGTCGGGCGTCCCGCCGGTCCGGGCATCAAGGAAAAGCGGCTGCGGCTGGAAATCCTGACCCTGGGCCGGACGATGGCGACGGTGAATCTGGAATTCAAGATACGCGGCAAGGATCTGGTCGGCCGGCAGAGCCAGACCTTCGTGAATTTTCCCGGCGAGGGCTGGAAAGTCGTAGCCGCCCATGTCTCGGTCATGGACAAGGCGCCCGTCTGGTAGGAAGGGCGGCTACAACCAGCCCCGGCGTTTCAGGAACAGCCATTCACCGATCACGATGACGACCAGCAGGGCGCAGACGATCCAGAAGGCGTTCGCGCTGTCCACACCAGGCATGCCGCCAACATTGATGCCCAGCAGGCCGGTCAGGAAGCCCAGCGGCAGGAAGACGCCCGCCACGATGGTCAGCACATACATCGTGCGGTTGGCGCGCTCCGCCTGTTTCTGGGTGATGGCATCCTTCAGGATGGCGGCGCGTTCGCGCAGCGCATCGAGATCCTCGACATAGCGGGTGACGTCATCGCTGGTCTGGCGCAGTGACAGCCGGGCGGAATCGGTCAGCCAGACCTCGGTCGAGGTGGTCAGCCGGGCCACGGCGGCCTGTTGCGGGGCGAGGAAGCGGCGCAGCAGGCTGGCCTTGCTGCGCAGATCGGTCAGGGCGTCGATGCGAATCTGCGTATGATCAGCCTCCGCGACCTCCTCCATCCGGTCCAGTTCCTCCTCCATGCCGTCGAGCACCGGGGCCATCAGGTCGGTCAGCCCGACGGCCAGACGGGCCATGAATTCGGCGATGTCATGTGGTCCATTGGCTTCGGTAAGGCGCTGGTGCAGCGACCGGACGGCGATGATCGGCTTCAGCCGCAAGGTTATGATGAGGCGGTCCGTGGCCCAGATGCGCACCGACAGCGTATCCTCGGGCGCTGCACCGGGGTTCATGTTCACGCCGCGCAGATTGAGCAGCAGGCCGGCGGGCCAGCTGTCGCAGCGCGGCCTTGTATCCTCCGCCAGAAGGGCGCCGATGGCGGCACGTGGCAGGCCGGCGACTGTCTGCAGCCAGTCGTCCAGCCCGGCCACGGAGCGTTCCAGATGCAGCCAGACGGGCCCTGTCGCCGAGGCCAGCGCCTCCGGCACGGCAGCAGCAGTCAACTGCTGGCCGCCGCCCTGCCCATCGAGTATCCAGCCATACAGCAATGCCTTGTCGAGCATAGGGGCTCCAGTCGGGTTGAAGAACCGGGCTATTCCGCCGGTTCGAGATGCGGGGCGGGTTCCAGCAAAGCGAAGAAACAGCCATGCGCCGGCAATTCGATATGGTCACCAGCGAGCCGTCCCTGCGGCAGGCGCAGCGTGTCCAGCACCTGCCGGACCGGCCGGGGGATCGGCATCCAGCGCATCCGCTCCTCGGTGTTGAAGACCGCCAGCATCCTTTCCTCGCCATGGGCGCGCACGAAGGCAATCAGACCCGGCTCCCCGGTGGCGATGAAGTGGATGTCGCCCTGGATCACGCTGGGTTGCGATTTGCGCCAGGCCAGGAAGTCGCGCGTGAAGTTCAGCACCGAATCAGGATCGGCATTCTGTGCGCCGACGCTGCGCAGCAGATGCTCGTTCGGCACCGGCAGCCAGCCATCGACCGTGGAGAAGCCGGCATGCCGGTCATTATCGTCCCAGGGCATCGGCGTGCGACAGCCATCGCGGCCGGGAAAGTCAGGGAAGAAGTTCAGCCCATAGGGATCCTGGATCTGCTCATAGGGCACGTCGGCCTCGGGCAGGCCCAGCTCCTCGCCCTGATACAGGAAGACGGTGCCGCGCAGGCTGCCGAGCAGCGCGATCAGCAGCTTGGTGAATTCCGGCGGCACGTGACGGCCACCCCAGCGGCTGGCGACGCGCTGGACATCGTGATTGCTGAAGGCCCAGCTGGGCCAGCCATGACGGCGGCCATTGTGGAAGGCCTCGAAGGCCTTGGCGATCAGATCGGTCTCCAGCGTCGGCCCCAGAAAGGCGAAGCAATAGGCCGTATGCAGCGGCGCGCCGGGGCCGGCATAGTCCTGCATCACCTTCAGGCTATCGTCATCGGCGATCTCGGCGAGCAGCAGGATATCGCCGTAGCTGTCGGAAAGCGTGCGCAGTTTTCTCAGAAAATCAACGGTTTCCGGCTGAGACTTGTTATAGAGATGGAGCTGTCGGTTATACGGGTTGTTCGGCTGAACGCCCTCGGTAGGGGGCACATCCGCCGGGCGCGGCGGGTTGCTGCGCAGCTGCCGGTCATGCGTCAGGCAGTTGCAGGCATCCAGGCGGAAGCCATCGACGCCGCGTTCCAGCCAGAACCGGCATTCTTCCAGCAGCGCTTCCTGGACCGCCGGATTGTGCAGGTTCAGGTCCGGCTGGCTGGGCAGGAAATTGTGGAAATAATATTGCTGGCGCCTCGGCTCCCACGTCCAGGCCGGGCCACCGAACATCGACAGCCAGTTATTCGGCGGCGTGCCGTCCGGGCGGGGATCGGCCCAGACATACCAATCGGCATAGGAATTGTCGGTGCTGCGCCGCGAATCCTGAAACCAGCGATGCCGGATCGAGGTGTGGCTGAGCGCCATGTCGATGACGATCTTCAGGCCCAGGTTGTGGGCTTCCGCGATCAGCCGGTCGGCATCGTCCAGCGTGCCGAACAGGGGATCGACATCTCGGTAATCCTCGATGTCGTAGCCAAAATCATCCATCGGCGAGCGGAAAAAGGGGCACACCCAGATCGCATCGACGCCCAGCGCCGCGACATAGGGCAGGCGCTGGATGATGCCTGGTAAGTCACCGACGCCATCGGCATTGGTATCCTGAAAGCTTCGTGGATAAATCTGATATATAACGGCACCACGCCACCACTCGCTCATCAATCCTCGCAGTTAAGATTCCGGGGTAAATTTGATAGTATTATGGGATGTGAATTTTTGACTACACAGAATATTTCAATTCACATTCCGGGATTTTGCTGATCTGGCGATCTGGGGAGGGAAAATACCAGAAGGTTGAAAAATTTGTCCAAATGATGTATCAACTTCCAGCATCATCTGATGCATATCCTATCATAACTGAAAGCGGGGGCGATGACCGTGAGCGGTACAGCCACGCCGGCCGACGATAATTCGACGGCGGAAATCTTCGACCATATTGCCGTTGTCGGCGCGGGTGCCTGGGGCACGGCGCTGGCGCTGTCAGCGGAACGCGCTGGCCGCAGGGTGACCCTCTGGGCGCGCGAGACGGAAGTGGTGGAGGGCGTATCGATGCGCCGCCGCAATCCCTTCTTGCCGGATCATCCGATCCCCGGCTCGATCAAGGTGACAAATGAACTGGCGGAAACCCTGGCGGCGGCCGATCTGGTCGTGCTGGTGGTGCCGTCGCAATTCCTGCGGCCTACAGCGCGTCAGGTCGAATCCCTGCTGCGCGCCGGCGTGCCGGTGGTGATCTGCGCCAAGGGCATCGAGACCGGCAGCGGCAAGCTGATGACCCAGGTCATCGCCGAGGAAATGCCGGGTCGCCCGCAGGCAGTGCTGTCCGGCCCCAGCTTTGCCGACGAGGTGGCCGAGGGCCAGCCGACGGCGGTGACCATCGCCTCTGAAGATGCCGGCGGCAGCACCGAGGCGGCAATGCGCAGCCTTGCGGCGCGTGTCGCGCTCAGCTTCAGCAGCCCGGTCTTCCGGCCCTATCTCTCCGATGATCCGCTGGGGGTTGAGGTTGGCGGGGCGGTGAAGAACGTCCTGGCCATTGCCTGCGGCATCGCGGCGGGGCGTGGCTTCGGCTCTAACCCGCGTGCGGCGCTGATCACCCGCGGCCTGGCCGAGATCAAGCGGCTGGCCGAGGCGCTGGGCGGCCGGCGCGAGACGGTGACCGGCCTGGCCGGTATCGGCGATCTGACGCTGACCTGTTCCAGCGAGCAGTCGCGCAATTTCTCCTTCGGCAAGGCGCTGGGTCAGGGCATGACGCCGGAACAGGCGCTGGCCGGCAAGAAATCGGTCGCCGAGGGCGCGGTGAACGCGCAATCAGTCACCGAACTTGCGGCGCGGCTGGGCGTGGACATGCCGATCTGTCAGGCAGTGCAGGCGATTATTCATGAAGGCGTTGATATCGACACCGCCATCAAATCCCTGCTGACCCGGCCGATCAAGGCGGAATCCCGCGATCTGGAGATGCATATCTCTTTGCCCAACCCGGCCAATATGGACGATCCCGATCAGGTGATCCCAGCATGACACAGCATAAACTCATCCTCGCGACCGATCTGGACGGCACCTTCCTGGGTGGCAGCGATGCCCAGCGTAAGGCGCTCTATGATTCCCTGAATGCCCGGCAAGACGCGCTGCTGGTCTTCGTCAGCGGCCGCGATATCGATTTCATCCGCGAACTGGTGCGTGAGCCGGGCATGCCGCATCCGGATTATGTCATCGGCGATGTCGGCACCACGGTGGCGCAGGGGCGCGATTTCGTACCGATGCCGCAGGTGCAGGACGCTATCAGCCGACGCTGGGGCGATTCTGGCGCGCGGGTCAAGGAGTTGCTGAAGGACGAGCCGGGCATCGAATTGCAGCCGACCCCGTTCGAGCGGCGCGTCAGCTATTACTATGATCCGGCCCTGCTGCGGCCCGAGACCCTGACCAAGATTGAAGCCGCCGGCTTTGACTGGCTGCTCTCGGCCGAAACCTTCCTTGATGTGCTGCCCAAGGGGGTGGCCAAGGGGCCGACCCTGCTGCGTCTGGTCGAGGAGCTGAAACTGCCCTCCGACCGGGTCCTGGTGGCGGGCGATACGCTGAATGATCTTTCCCTGTTCGAAACGCGCCTGAAGGGCGTCGCGGTCGGCAATTCCGAACCCAAGCTGATGCAGGCCATTGACGGCTTCGACTGGGTTTATCGCAGCCCGCATCCGGGGGCTGCCGGCATTGCTGATGCGATCCGCCACTTCGACATGGCGCTGGAGGCCGCGTAATGCAGAAATCATCCTTGGTCATCGTCTATCACCGCCAGCCCTATGAGGAGGCGGTGGAGAATGGCAAGCGGGTCTACCGGGAGAACAAGAGCCCGAATGGCATCGTGCCGACGCTGAAAAGCTTCTTTGGCCGCATTGACGAGGGCAAGGGCGCGTGGGTCGCCTGGAAGCAGGTCGCCGCAAAGCAGCAGGAGAAATTCGAGCGGGTCATCCGCATCGAGGACAGCTATGGCAGCTATGCCGTATCCCGCCTGCCGCTGACCGCCGACCAGGTGAAAAGCTTCTACCATGTCACCTCGAAAGAGGCGCTGTGGCCGATCCTGCATTCCTTTCCCTGGTTGTTCCGCTATGAGAACGCGGACTGGAACACCTTTCGCGAGGTGAACTGGCTGTTCGCCGAGGCGGCCGCAGCCCAGGCCGAGGATGACGCGCTGGTCTGGGTGCATGACTATAATCTCTGGCTGGTGCCGAAATACCTGCGCCAGATCAAACCGTCGCTGCGTATCGCCTTCTTCCATCACACGCCGTTCCCTGGGCCGGATGTATTCAACGTGCTGCCCTGGCGCGCCGAGATTGTCGACAGCCTGCTGGATTGCGATCTGGTCGGCTTCCACATCCCGCGCTATTCGAAGAATTTCGCCGATGTGGCGCGCTCGATCCGAAATGTCGAGGTCGAGAAGGCCCTGCCGGTCGAACCGGGGATGTCGCCGGTTGGCATGGCCCTGTCGGAGCCGGAAGTGCCGGTACGCCTGAAGCATAATGGCCGTACGATCCATCTGGACGCCTTCCCGGTCGGCACCAACCCGGAGCTGATCGGCCAGCTGATCAAGGATGAGCCCAGCCGCCAGATCCAGCGCACCATCAACGAGGAGCTTGCCGGCCAGCGCCTGATTGTCGCCGTCGGCCGCACCGACTACACCAAAGGCATGAAGGAGACGCTGCAGGCCTATGAAAGGCTGCTGGTGCGTCGTCCGGAACTGCATGGCAAGGTGAAGCTGCTGCTGATCTCGGTATCGGCCGCCAGCGGCATGAAGATCTACCGCGATACGCAGCGTGATATCGAAGGGCTGGTCGGCCATATCAATGGCCGCTACGCCAATCTGCGCTGGTCGCCGATCCTGCTGTTTTCCAACGCCATCCCGTTCGACCGGCTGATCGCCTATTATAAGATGGCCGATATCTGCCTGATCACGCCGCTGCGCGACGGGCTGAACCTGGTTGCCAAGGAATTCGTGGCTGCCAAGCAGGGCGAGCCGGGCGTGCTGGTGCTATCCGAATTCACCGGCTGCGCTGTCGAACTGCCGCAGGCGGTTCTGGCCAATCCCTATTCGGGCCGGGCGATGGACGCCGCGCTCGACCAGGCGCTGGACATGTCCGAGGCGGAGAAGCGCGAGCGCATGGCGGCGATGTACGCCAATGTCCTGCATTACGACGTGTCGCGCTGGGCGAACCACACGCTGGACCGGTTCGGCGATATTGAGGGCGAGCAGGGGGCAGCGCCTGCCGGCGTGGCAACCCCCTTGCCGGCGGCAGCTGCAGCCAGCTGACAAGCCGGCCTTCCCGGCCAGAACCGGGAAGGCCGTTCTGCAAATCAGGCCGCGCGCACCCGCTTCAGGAAGTCGCCGACCTGATGATCCAGTGAGTCGGTCTGGGTGGTGATGTCATGGCTGGCGGTCAACAGCGTGCCGGCCATGTCGGATGTTTTGCGGGAACTGGCGCTGACTTCCTGAATGGCCTCGCTGACGCGGTTGGTGCCGTGCGAGGCTTCCTGGATATTGCGCGAGATTTCCGCCGTCGCGGCCTGCTGTTCCTCGGCGGCGGCTGCAATGGTCGCGATAATGTCGTCGATCCTGTTGATCCGGCTGGCGATCTCGCTGATGGCGCCGACGGTTTCCTGGGTAACGCCCTGTATCTGGTTGATCTGGCTGCTGATTTCCTCGGTCGCCTGGGCCGTCTGGTTGGCCAGCGCCTTGACCTCGGAGGCCACCACGGCGAAGCCCTTGCCGGCCTCGCCGGCGCGTGCCGCCTCGATGGTGGCGTTCAGCGCCAGAAGGTTCGTCTGGCTGGCGATCTCCTGGATCATCGAGACGATCTCGCCGATCTTCTGGGAGGCCTGGGTCAGCGTGCCGACGGTCTTTTCGGTCGATGAGACAGCCTCCACCGCTTCGCGCGAAGCCAGGGTGGAGCTTTCGAGCTGGCTGGCAATCTCCCGGATCGAGGCGGAGAGTTCCTCTGAGGCCGAGGCGACGGTCTGCACATTGGCGGCGGTGGTGTCGGCAGCGCCCTGCACGATATCGACCTGGCGCGTCGCCTCATCGGCTATGCCGGACAGGGTTTTCGCCCCGCTGGTCAATTGCCCGACGGAACGGGTGATGTTCTGGCCCAGCGCACCGACACCGTTTTCGAAATCACCGGCAAGCCTGGCCAGCAATGCCTCTTTCTCGCGCACGCCCTCTTCCAGATAGATCGAGATGGCGAAATCCATGTCGAGCAGAGCCGCCTTGTTGATTGCCTCCAGCAGCGCCGCCCGCTGGGCGCCCTTGCCGGCGGAAAACGCACCATCCTTGTAATTGTCGCTGACGAAACGCTGCATAGCCGATGTCAGATGCGCGTAACCGCCGATATACCAGCGCGGTTCCAGCCCCAGCTTGTTATGCGCCATGCCGATCTTGCGGACCGAGGCGACATAGGTTTCGTCGAAATTACCTGACAGGATCAATTGCCAGTGACGGACCTGCGCGGTCTGCGCGTGGCGGCGGATCTCCGGGTTCTGGAAGAAATGCGAGACAGCGGGGTATTGGGCAATGTGCTTGTAGAATTCGTCCAGAATATGCGGCAGAACGGCATCCAGGGCTGGCTTTATCTGGCGTAGCAGGGTGCAGGTGGCGGCATCTATATTGAGAAATTTAAGCCGGTCCTGAAGGTCGCTGTTTACAGACATGAGCCTCTCCTGGTGACGTGAAGGCAATTGAGTGCGTGCATAAGAACTATATTTTAAATCTATCTCATTAAAATTCCCTTAAAAATTATCCTTCCCGGGTATGGACATGCCGCAAGGCCCTGCTGAGTTTTTACCTCGCTGAAATGTTACGCAAAATTCATTGGCCGGGCAGGCGCCAATGATGCTCAATCCCTGTCGCCATCTGTGCTAGGGTGCATTAGGGTCAATAAATCAGTCCTATCGGGTTTGGCTGGGGGGGGATGACGCAGGTTGCGCAGTCCTCATGTCGAACCGCAATTTTGTCGCGGGAAGAGCCGGATGCATATTGGCGAAAGCACACACAACACCATTCTGGTCGTGACCATTGAGGGCCGGCTGGACAGCACGACCTCGCCGGAATTCGAAAAGCATATTCTGGGCCGTATCGAGGCGGGGCAGACCGACATTCTGGTGGATTTCACCGCGCTGGATTTCATTTCCAGCGCCGGGCTGCGCGTCATGCTGATGGCCGCCAAGCGGGTGAAGGCAGCCAAGGGGCGCATGGCGCTGTGCGGGCTGAACGATAATATCGCCAAAGTGTTCGAGATCAGCGGCTTCCTGTCGATCTTCACTGTCTATCCCGACAAGCAGAGCGCGCTGGCCGCCACGGCCTGAGGCCCGGCTGCCCTTTCCAGCGGATAATCAGGAAGCGGGTCTATTCACATGTCGTTGCGGGGCCGGCTTCTTATCCTGATCATCGGGTTGCTCAGCGCCGCCGTTCTGGCGCTGGCCGGTTCGCTCGGCTGGCAGGCGCGCGAGGCGATCCTGGTGCAGGCAGAGGCGGACGGGACGCGAATCGCCCGCGTGCTGGCGCAGGCCGCTTCGGTCGCCAATACAGTGCCGGACGAGATCGAGCGCGTTGTCGGCCGCCAGATGGTCGCCGAGGCATTGCTGACCGCGCATCTGTTCGATGTGGCGGAGAAGGCCGGCATCAGCGCGGTGGAAATGAATGACCGGCTGATCGAGATTGCCGCCCGCAGCGCCATCAGCGAAATCTGGGGCATCGACGAGGGCGGCTGGACGACCTATCACAGCCTGCCGGATGTGGCCTTCCAGATTCTGCCGGATGCCGAGCGCGACCCGCATTTTCATCGCTTCTGGGATCTGCTGTCGGGCGAGAAATTCTCGCTGATCGGCCCCAGCATCGACCGCGACCTGGACGGCAAGCGCTTCAAATATGCCGGCGTGCGCGGTGTGTCCAAGGCCGGCGCCGCGATCATCGGTTATGATTTCGCATTCATCCAGAGCATCGTTGACCGCATCGGCCTTAATCAGGTGGTGCGCAGCCTGCTGGATAGCGGCCGGGTGAATGCGATCTGGGTGTTCGACCATCAGTTCCAGCCTTTGGCGCAGGGCGCCATCCTGGGCACGGATGTCAACAGTGAGCCGAATGAGCGCGAGCGCACAGCCCTCGATGCCAGCATCCGCAGCGGCGATGTGGCAAGCTGGCTGTCCGGCGCGAACATGGTGGTGGTGACGCCGATACCCGGTCCCGATGGCGGGCCCATCGGGGCGACGCTGCTGCGCCTGCCGACCGATGGGTTGCAGGGGCTGGTGCGCTCCAGCCTGATCTACACGGCCATTGTCGCGGGGGCCATCCTGCTGGCCAGCATCGTGGCGGCAACCTGGTTCTCGCATCGCCTCAGCCGGCCGCTGGCCAGCATCAGCGAGGCGGCGGCGGCGGTGGAGCAGCAGCGCTATGTCCGGGGCCAATTGGGCGCCGTGGCGACGCGCCCGGACGAATTCGGCAATCTGGCCCGGGTCTTCGAGCAAATGGCCAAGGAAGTTTTCGCGCGCCAGGACGAGCTGGATGCGCTGGTGAAGACCCGCACCCTGCAATTGCAGGAAAAGAACGAGCTGCTGGAAAACGCGAACGCGCAGATCGAACAGGAATTGCTGCTCGCCCAGAACATGCAGACCGCCATCCTGCCGGCCACCTTCCCGCAGGACCCGCGGTTCGATGGCTATGCCATGATGAAGGCGGCGCGTCATGTCGGTGGCGATTTCTACGATTATTTCATGCTCGATGAGCATCGCATCGCCGTTGTCATGGCTGATGTGTCGGGCAAGGGCGTGCCGGCCGCCTTCTTCATGGCGGTATCGCGCACGGTGATCCAGAGCGTGGCGCAGAAGACCGACACCCCCGGCGATTGCCTGGCCCAGGCCAATGATCTGGTCTGCCTGGAAAACCCGCTGGAGCTGTTCGTGACCGTCTTCTACGGCATATTCGATTCACGGACGGGTGAGTTCCGCTATGCCAATGGCGGGCATAACCCGCCCTATGTGGTGCGCCGTGACACCGGTGCGGTGGAAGCTCTGGAGGTAACCGGCGGCATGGCGCTGGGCATTCTGGACGGGCTGCCTTTTGCCGAGAAAAGCATCATTTTGCAGCCCGGCGATTCGCTGTTCCTGTTTACCGATGGCGTTACAGAGGCGTTCGATCCGGCCAATGAGGAATATGGCGAGGCGCGGCTTGAAGCAGCGCTGGTCGGCGGCGAATCGGTCGCGATCGAGGCAATGGCCGGCAGGGTGGTGGCCAGCGTTGTCAGTTTCAGCGATACCGCGCCGCAGTCGGACGATCTGACCTGTCTGGCGCTGCGGTATAACGGTCCCGAAGCACAGGGTTCAGCATGATGGCGGAGCAGAATGTGATCCAGGCGGTGATGCCCGGTGAGGAAGACGGGTTGGGGGTCGAGGCGATGATCGCCCGGTCTTATGAGCGGTATTACGCGACTGGGCTGTATGACCGGCGCTATCCCAAGCACAATGCGCGCAGCATGGCGGCGATTCTGGAAGTCGGCGGCAAGGCGCGCAGCATCCTGGATTTCGGCTGCGGCGATGGGCGCTATACCCTGCCGCTGCTGCACACCACGCAAGCCCATGTTTATGGCTACGACATCTGCCCGATGGGGCTGTCCGGCCTGAAGACCCGCCTGACCAACGAGAATCAGCTGGACCGGGTGACGCTGGTGCAGGGACCGGTGGATGACTACACGCAGGGCAACCCCATCGATCTGGCCATCATCATGTTCGGCGTTCTGGGGCATGTTGCCGGGCGGGCCAACCGCATCGCCATCCTGCGCCGCATCCGAACGCTGCTGCAGGTCGAGGGCGAGGGCAGGCTGGTGATCAGCGTGCCGAACGCCAATCGCCGCTTTCGCACCGAGCAGCGCGAGCATGACGCGTTGCGCATTGCCGGCACGCCGGAAAAGCCGGCGCTGGAGGCAGGCGACATCCTCTATGCCCGCGACAATGACGGCGAGCGGATTGAGCTGTTCTATCATCTGTTCACGCCGGAAACGCTGTCGGCGGAACTGCGCGAGGCCGGCTTCGGCGATATCGTGATGCGGGTTGAAAGCGTGTTGTCGGAATCGGCGGTCACCCGCTCGCGCCTCTGCGCGGCGGCGGATGCTCTGCTCTATCCGGTTACGCCGCTGGCTCTGGGCTATGGCATCCTGGCGACGGCCAGGGCCTGAGGGAAGGAACACAATGGCTGGATGGGGAAAGCTGTCGTTTCTGGTGCTGCCGGCTCTGGCCTTGCTGCTCGGGGCAGGCAGCGCTGTGCCCGCCTCGGCGGAATCGGTGCTGGAGCGTGTGGCCCGAACCGGGGTTCTGAACGCCGGCACGCGCGATCATATCCGGCCCTTCGCCTATCGGGATGCGGACGGCGCGTTTGTCGGCTTTTCGGTTGATATCATTCACGCAATCCATGCCGCGCTGGAACGCCAGACCGGCCGCTCGATCAAGCTGGAAATCGCCCAGGTCGATGCCCAGAGCCGCATCGCAAAGGTGGCCGACGGCACGCTGGACATCACCTGCGATATCGCCAGCAAGACATGGGCACGCGACGAGGTGATCGATTTCAGCCTGACGATCTTCTTCAACGGCACGCGCATTCTGACCGAACGGCAATTCGGGCTGGCCGGGGTATCGGCGTTGCAGAACAAGCGCATCGGCGTGATTGCCAATTCGTCCACCATCACCGTCATGCGGCGCATCCTGCCCTCCGCCGAGATCGTGCCCTTTGCCGATATGAACGCGGCGATGGCGGCGCTGGAGGCGGGAGAGCTGGACGGCATTTCCAACATCTCGATCATCCTGCGCGGCCTGCAGCGCCGGGCCAGCCAGCCCGGCCGCTACATCGTGCTGCCGCGCGCCGATTACCTGAATGCCGAGCCGATGGCCTGCATCCTGCCGCAGAATGATTCGCCGTGGCGCGATTTCGTCGATCACACGCTGGTGCGCCTGATGTCCGGGGTGGAGGAGTATCGCGGGCCGTATTTCGACATCTACCAGAAATGGTTCGGCCCCGATGGCGATTTACATTATCCGCTGAGCCAGGATGCGATCCGGCACTTCGACCAGATCCGGAGCTGGATCGATGATTGAGCGGCTTCAGGCAGGAAGCAGTTTTCTTCTCCTGCTGATCGCCCTGTTGGTCGGTGCCTCACCGGTACAGGCGGACGAGCTTGATCATCTGCGCAGCAAGGGCAAGGCGGTGATCGGGGTGAAGGCGGATTATCCGCCCTGGGGGTTCCGCGATCCCGAGGGCAAGCTGATCGGCATGGAAATCGATCTGGCCAACGATCTTGGCCGGCGCCTGGGTGTGCCGGTTGAGATCGTCGCGGTGCAATCCGCCAACCGGCTGGAAGCCCTGCGTCAGGGCCAGATCGATATCTTGATCGCGACCACCGGCGACAGCGCCAGCCGGCGCCGCATCGTCGGCATGGTGGAGCCGCATTACTACGCCTCGGGCGTGAATATCCTGGCCAGCCGAACATTGCAGCTGATGAGCTGGGAGCAGATGAAGGGCGCGCCGATCTGTGCCAAGCAGGGCACCTATTTCAACAAGGCCATCGCCCGGCGCTACGATCTCGATTTGCGCATCTTCAAGGAAACCCGCCAGGCCAAGCTGGCCTTGAAGGACCGGCGCTGCATCGGCTTCCTGTTCGACGATTCCGCCATTGCCGCCGATCTGCTGACGCCGGAATGGCAGGCCTATACCATGCCGCTGCCGACGCTGGACGAAACCGGCTGGGCCGTCGGCCTGCGCCAGGTCGCGATGGGCGGCCCGCTTGAGCGGCTGGTCTCCGATGCCGTGGCCGACTGGCATCGCAGCGGGTTGCTGCTGGAGCTGGAAGCGAAATGGGGCATCAAGCAGACCGCCTTCCTGGCCAGCATGAACCGGCTGTGGAGTGCGAGCGATGCCAATGGGAATGCCGTCTGCCGGCGCGGAGCCGATGGCAGCTTTCCGGCGGAATGCCGACCGACGCGGCTGGAAACCCAGCAAACCACGGTCCGCACACCGGGCCAGCTGGAGAAATGGGTCAAATCCCTCGGGCTGAACCTGACCATCCTCTATGACCCCTATGACCGGGAGCAGTTCCTGCGCGGGCTGGCCAATACCATCCTGCTGGCGCTGGGCTGCATCGTGCTGAGCGTCACCATCGGCATTGTCGGTGCCTGGCTGCTGGGCCTGCGCTTCGCCCCGGTGCGCTGGCTGGCCACCGCCTATGTCGAGTTCTTCCGCTATACCCCGCCGCTGGTGCAGCTGTATTTCTTCTTCTTCGGCATCGGCGCGATGATGCCGCTGGTGCAGGCCTCGAATGGCGTCGAAACCCCCTTGCTGGGTGGTTTCACCTGGGCGGTCATCGCGCTGGGCGTCTATGCCGGGGCGTCGAACACGGTGATCTTCCGCACCGGCATTGACGCGGTGCCGCGCGATATTCACGATTCGACGGAGGCGCTGGGCTACAGCCCGCTGAAGGCCTATGCGCTGATCATCCTGCCGCTGGCGCTGCGCAACTGCCTGGCGGCGCTGAACGCCAATCTGGTGAACATCGTGAAGGCGACGGGGCTGGCCTCTGCCATCGCCGTGCCGGAGCTGCTCTACGTCACCAACCAGATCTGGCCGGAGGAGGGCAACACCGTCGAGATGATGAACGTGCTGCTGATCACCTTCTTCCTGCTGGTCTCGGTGCTGGTCTATGCCATGCACCGGCTGGAACGCCGGTTGCGCATTCCGGGTGCCGCATGAGCGCGACGCTGGCCACCCTGTGGTACTGGACGCCATCCTTGGCGCTAGGCTTCCTGATGAATATCATCATCAGCATCGGGGCGATGGTGCTGGGCACCGCCATCGGCATGGCCGTCGGGCTGGGCCGGATATCGACCCGGGCCTGGATACGCCAGTGGTGCTGGGGGCTGACACAGTTCCTGCGCAATACGCCGTCGCTGGTGCTGCTGTTCTATCTGGCTTATCTGCTGCCCTATGAAATCCACCTCGGCAGTGGCTACGTGCTGCCGATTCCCGGCTGGTTCAAGGCCGTCATCGGCCTGTCGATGCCGGTGATCGGCTTCATGTCCGACAACGTCTATGGCGCGGTGCGCAATATCCACACCGACCAGTGGGACGCGGCGGAGGCCCTGCCGCTCAGCCGCTACCAGACCATGACCTCGATCATCCTGCCGCAGGCGACGCCGATGCTGCTGCCGCCCTGGATGAGCTATTTCGCAGTCATCGTCATGGCGTCCTCCACCGCCTCGATGGTCGGGGTGAAGGAAATCCTGTCGAGTGCCACCATCGCCATGGAATCGATCACCGATCCGGGCCTGGTGATCCCGATGTATTTCTATGTGCTGTGCTGGTTCTTCCTGTTCTGCTACCCGTTTTCCCATATCACCCGCTGGTTCGAGAGGCGCAAATGGCAATGACCGAGGCATCCGCGGCACCGGCCATCCTGTTCGAGGCGGTCTCAAAGCGCTTTGACGACACGGTGGTGCTGGACAATGTCAGCTTCACGGTACAGCGGGGCGAGGCGGTCTGCATCATGGGGCCGTCAGGCACCGGCAAGACCACTCTGCTGCGGCTGGTGAATGCCCTGACCACCCCGGATTCGGGTCGCATCCGGGTCGACCGCTTCGACGTCACATCGCCGATCCTGGAGAAGCAGGCGCTGCGGCTGCATGTCGGTACGGTGTTCCAGCGCTACAGCCTGTTTCCGCATAAATCGGCGCTGGAGAATGTCAGCATGGGCCAGCGCCAGGTGCTGGGCCGGCATAAGGCAGCAGCCGAGGAGAAGGCGCGCGACCTGCTGGCGAAGCTGGAGATCGACGAGTTGCGCGACCGTTACCCCGGCGAGCTATCCGCCGGTCAGCAGCAGCGCGTGGCGCTGGCCCGGGCGCTGGCCATGGACCCGCAGATCGTGCTGCTGGACGAGGTGACGGCGGCGCTCGATCCGCGCATGGTCGACAAGGTGGCGTCCCTGCTGCGCGATCTGGCGGCGACCGGGATGAGCTTCCTGGCGTCCAGCCATGATGGCCGTTTCGTGTCCAGCCTTTCCGACAAGGTGGGCTATCTCAGCCATGGACAGCTGAGCGACCTGCAACCGCCGGCGGCCGAGATGCCAACGGTCGAGCGGGCGCCGGCCGACTCTCCACCCGCCCAATTGTGAGGGCGTGCCATGGCGGACCGGGTCGATATAGCCATCCCCAATGACCGCGAGGCGCTGCCGCGCATCGTCGCCGCCGTCGAGGAGCTGGTGGAGCGCAGCGGGGTGGCCCCCGATATCGCCTTCGCGCTGGACCTCGCCATAGACGAGATCGTCACCAATATCATCTCCTATGGCTATCCCGATGGCGGAGCCGGAACGGTGACTCTGGCGGTGGTGGTAAGCGATGAGGAGGTCCGGCTGGAGATCAGCGACGATGCCGTGCCCTTTGACCCGTTGACCCAGGAACGCGACCCGCCGCTGGACGGCAGCATCGAGGACCGCCCCATCGGCGGGCTGGGCCTGCATCTGGTGCAGAATCTGATGGATGAGGTCAGCTATTGCCGTACCGATGGCCGCAACCATCTTGTTTGCGTAAAGAAACGATAACGAAACAGCCCTCGCAGGCTCTTCGTATTTTAAGGAAAGCATCATGTCTGTGCAGGCCGTTCTGCTGCCGGTCTTCGTCCAGGTGGTACTGGTGTTCGTGCTGGGAATCTGGCTGGGTGTAGCGCGCTATCGCGCGGCGAAGCGGGGCGAGATCCAGGTGGTCGACGAGGCGACGACGCAGGTCGTCTGGCCGCGCCAGGCCACCTTGCTGGACAAATGCTTCAAGAACCAGTTTGAGATGCCGGTGCTGTTCTATGTGCTGGTCATTCTGGCACTGGCAACCCGGCAGGCCGATCTGCTGTTCGTCGTGATGTCCTGGGTGTTCGTGATCAGCCGGATTGCCCATGCGGCTGTCTTCACCACAATCAACAAGGTCAGGCTGCGCTTTGCCGCCTATCTTGTGGGGACGGTGACGCTGCTGGCGATGTGGGTGATCTATGCCTTCCGCATCCTGGCGGCCTAGGCTTCAGCGCGACGCGATGTAAGGGCGCAGCAGGGCGATTTTCTCGGCGGTCTTCGCCTGCGGTGAGGTCTGGTCGATATCCTTCAGCATCTCGTCAATGCGGACCCTGGTGCGTTGCGCCATGACGCGGAACCGGTGCGGGCCGCCGGTCCGGGTGAAGCTGTCGAGCAGCCGCAACAGCGTCTGGATATGCCGCCCGAATATCTCCACAACCGTGCTGCTGACGGACTCATTGGTCAAGGCGCGCTGGGCGATGGTCATGTAGTGGTCGAGCAGCGCCTCGGCATCCACCGTGAAGACATCCAGCGTGTCCTGCCCCAGCGAGACGATGAAGGGATGGCCCGCCCCTTCCTTCAGCTCCTCGTCCTCGCCCTGGATGATGCGCTGCAGGATCAACAGCAGATCGTCGATCTCCGACAGGATCGACGAGACATCGAAATGTGCCACCATCTCGCGCGAGTCCAGATATTGCCGGATCGTCCGGCTGACCGAGCGCATGGCGAGCCGGGCAATTCGGCGGGAAATCCGCTTCAGCTCGACCACCATCTGCGGCTGGCCGAGGGAGCCGAGGACAAGGCCGGTGGTCTCTATGCGGAAGATCAGCAGGGCGGCCTTGCCCAGTTCCGCCTGGTCGGGCATGTCCAGCTTTTCGGAGACGCCTGTCGCATCTGCCGCAATGCGGCTGTAGAGCAGTCGGGCCATATCCTGCTGGCGTTGCGCGGTCAGCGCGGTGGAAAAGGCCAGCCGCTCCCACCGGGCAATGGCGCTCAGGGTTTCGCCGGCATCCACGGCGCTCATTCGGCCCATCTGGCTGGACGGCAGGCCCGTGCCGGTGCGGTCGGGCCGGGCAACCGCATCCAGAATGTCGAACAATTCGGGAAGTACCCTGTCGATCAGCAAGTTGCGTAAGGCTGCCGTCCCGGTCAGGGCTGTGCCGAGGCCGGAACTCTTGCCGACGGCGCTGCTGCGGTGGCACAGCTTGCCGTGCTGCTCCAGATCCTCCAGCAGGTTGGGCAGATGGGGCGGGGCCTTGCCGTTGAGCAGGCTGGCGAAACGACTGATCAGACTGTCCTGCAGGGCGATCAGACGCTTGGTATGGGACGATGTCGGGACCATGAAATTCCGGGGCATTTACCTGTTTGCCGTTTGCTCATATTGCCATACCTCGCGGGTATTGCCAGTGATCTGCGGGTGGTTCTGGCATTCTCGGCTGGTCCCCCGCAGGATGCGCAGCGGATAGATTGACGGAGAGGGGGAAACGGTGTCGCGACGGCAGGCCTATCTTCTGCTGGCCCTGGCGGCCTTGTTCTGGGCGACCAACCCGGCGCTGGGCCGGCTGATGGTCGATAGCGTGACGCCGGTCAGTCTGTCGTTCTGGCGCTGGACCGGGGCGCTGGCGATCCTGCTGCCCATAGCCCTGCCGCGCCTGATTGCCGAGCGGCACGCAATGCGGGGGCATTACATGGCGCTGCTGACCCTCGGCTTCCTGTCGGTATCGGGTTTCACCACGCTGGTCTATGTCGGCCTGTCCTTCACCACGGCCACCAATCTGTCGCTGCTGAATGGCACCATGCCGATCATGATCCTGATCGTCGCCCGGCTGGTGCTGGGCCATGCCATCGGCAGCCGGCGCATCCTCGGCGTGGCGGTCTGCCTGACTGGCGTGGCACTGATCGTGGCGCAGGGCAGCCTGGCGGTGCTGCTGGATTTCCAGCTCAATCCGGGCGATCCGATCATCCTGCTGGCGATGTTCTGCTGGGCGCTCTATTCGGTGCTGCTGGCCAAGGTGAAGCTGGCGATGCATCCGTTCAGCCTGCATCTGGCAGCCTTCATTGCCGGCTGGGTCATGCTGGGGCTGGGCTTCGCGGTCGAGGCGATCTTCTTCAACGCCTGGTGGCCGACGCCGGACAGCGATCCCGCCATGCTGGCCGGGCTGGCGTTCCTGGCACTGTTCCCCTCCGTGCTGGCCTTCCTCTTCTGGCAGAAGGGCATCGCGGTGACGGGGCCGGGGACAGCCGGCTATTTCATCTATCTGGTGCCGGTCTTCGGCACGCTGCTGGCCGTCGCCACGCTGGGCGAACAGCTTTACTGGTATCACTGGGCCGGCATGGCGGCGATCTTCTTGGGCATCTTCCTGGCGCAGCGTGGGGCACGGGTGAAGGCGTAGCCTCAGAACCGGTTCAGCGTCAGCCCCGACAGATCATGCTCCGGTGCGCGGCCGGCGATGAGGTCGGAGACCACCCGGGCGGAGCCGCAGGCATAGGTCCAGCCATAGGTGCCGTGCCCGGTATTGAGATACAGATTTGGTATCCGGCAGCGGCCCAGGATTGGCAGCCCGTCGGGCGTCAGCGGGCGCAGGCCACACCACAGCTCCGCATTGTCCCGGTCGCCGGCATTCGGGAACAGCGCCATCCCGGCATCCAGCACCTGGCGCGCCCGTGCCGGGTCCAGCCTGGTGTCGAAGCCGGCGATATCGGCCATGCCGGCGATCCGCAGCCGGTCGCCCAGCCGGCTCATCGCCACCTTCTTCTCGGCGATATACAGGCTGATGCGCGGTGCCGAATTGCTGCTGCCGACCGCCACCGTCGCCGAATAGCCCTTCACCGGCCAGACCGGCAGCGACAGGCCGAGCTGACGCGCCAGCTTCGGCGAATAGCTGCCCAGCGCCAGCACGAAGGCATCGCCGTCGATATCGCCCTTGTCGGTCTCCACCGACTCGATGGCGCCGTTCTCGATGTCAAAGCCGGTGATGGTCGTGCCATAGCGGAAGACGACGCCCATATCGGCGCAGAGATCAGCCAGGCCTGTCGTGAACAGATAGGCGTCGCCGCTCTCATCGGTCGGCAAATGCAGTCCTGCCAGCAGGGGCTCGCTGCTATGCGCCAGCGCCGGTTCCAGGACGATGCATTCGGCGGGAGTCAGGCGTTTGGCCGGGATGCCGGCATCGCGCAGCAGGCTTTCGAAGCCCGGCAGATCATTCACTGTCGCTTCGCTGCCGCACAGCTTCAGGATGCCAGCCTCGATCTGATGGTATTTGATCCCGGTCTCGGCCTTCACGCTGGCCAGCGCCTGCTGGCTGTAGCGGCCGAATTCCAGCATGCGCCGGAAGGTCAGGTCATGGCGCGCATGGGTGCATTCGGCCAGGAAGCGCAGCCCCCAGAGCCATTGTCGGGGATCGGCCTGCAGCTGGAAGCGCAGCGGGCTTTTCGGGTCGCGCAGCCAGCCCCACAGCTTCGACGGCACGCCCGGTGCCGGCCAGGGGCCGCACAGGGCAGCGGCGATCTGCGCTGCATTGGCGAAGCTGGTTTCCAGCGCCGTGCCGGGCTGGCGGTCGATAACCGTAACCCGATGCCCCTGCCGGGCCAGCTGATAGGCGGTGGCGACGCCAACGACACCGGCACCCAGAACGACGACATGCACAAGCTTGGCTCCCCTGCGGTCAAACCGGGCGGCAGGATAGCCGGACTATTGCGCGATGCCCATGCGCTTGGCGAAGCCGGGGGCGAGCAGGGAGACGACGAAGAAACCGGCGGCCGTCGCCACGATGGCCGGACCGGAGGGCAGGTCGAAATGCAGCGAGCCCTGCAGCCCGACAATCACCGAGACCACGCCGATGACGCTGGCGATCACCGCCATCTGTTCCGGCGTGCGGGCCAGTGAGCGCGCGGCAGCGGCCGGGATGATCAGCAGCGAGGTGATCAGCAGCATGCCGACGATCTTCATGGCAATGGCGACGGTCAGCGCCATCAGCAGCACGAAGCCGATCTTTACCCGCTCCACTGGCACGCCCTCGACGCGGGCCAGCTCCTCATGCACGGTCAGCGACAGAAGGGGCCGCCAGAGCCACAGGATCAGCCCCATGACCACGCCCCCACCGAGATAGATCGTCGCCACGTCACGCCAGCTGACCGCCAGCACATCGCCAAACAGATAGCCCATCAGGTCGATCCTGAGCGTGCTCATGAACGCCACCGTCACCAGCCCTAGCGACAGCGAGGTATGCGACAGGATGCCCAGCAGCGTATCGCCGGCAATGCGCTGCTGGCGCTGCCAGGCGAGCAGCAGCAGGGCGACGACGATACAGACGGCGAAGATGCCGATGGTCAGGTCGATGCCCAGCAGGAAGCCCAGCGCCACGCCCAGTAGGGCGGAATGCGCCAGCGTATCGCCGAAGAAGGCCATCCGCCGCCAGACGATGAAGGAGCCGAGCGGCCCGGCCAGCAGGGCGACACCAATGCCGCCGGCCAGCGCGCGCAGAAAGAATTCATCCATGATGGTGGGGCTTGTGCGTATGTCCGTGGGTGGCGCAGTGATCGTGATGATGGACCGAGGAGTCCTCGGCCAGCGGCACCACATCGCCGCCAGTCGTGTGGTGGTGGTCGTGATGATGCTGGTAGACCGCCAGCACCTGGGCGGCGCGCGGGCCGAACAGCGACAGATAGGCCGGGTCGCGGCTGACATCCTCGGGATGTCCGGTACAGCAGATATGCTGGTTCAGGCAGACCACCCGGTCGGTTGCCGCCATGACCAGATGCAGATCATGCGAGACCATCAGCACGCCACAGCCGCGTTCGGTACGGATGCGGCCGATCAGCTCGAACAGTTCGACCTGGCCGCTGACATCGACGCCCTGCGCCGGCTCGTCCAGGATCAGCAGATCCGGTTGGTTCAGCAGGGCGCGGGCGAGCAGGGCGCGCTGCGTCTCGCCGCCCGACAGCGCCTGCATCGGCCGGGTGGCCAGATGGGCGATGCCGACTTCCTCCAGGACACGGCACTGCATCGCCCGGTCGCTGCGCCCGGAGAGCGACAGGAAGCGCGCCATGGTGATCGGCAAGGTGGGGTCGATGACCAGACGCTGCGGCATATAGCCGATGCGCAGACCGGGACTGCGACGGATCGTGCCGTTATCGGCCGGGATCAGCCCCAATATGGCGCGCAGCAGCGTCGTCTTGCCGGCGCCGTTCGGCCCGATCAGGCAGACGATCTCGCCGGAGCGTACCGACAGATCGACATGCTCCAGCACGGCCTGTCCGCCATGCCGGATGGTCAGCCCGGCAACCTCGACCAGCGGTGTGGTTGTGAGAGTGGGGCTGCCGTCAGGCATGAGGCGCACCGGTGCAGCGCGGGCAGCGCCCGGAGACCTCGACCGTTACCCGGTCGACGGTGAATCCGATGCGCCGGGCATTGTCGCGGATCGCCTTGCTGATGGTGTCATCCTCAATTTCGGCGGCATTGCCGCATTCCTGGCAGATCAGGAACTGGCCGCTGTGATCCTGCTGCGGATGGGCGCAGCCGACATAGGCATTCAGCGATTCGATGCGGTGGACCAGCCCGTGCTTCAGCAGGAAATCCAGCGCCCGATAGACCGTCGGCGGGGCGGCCGGCCGGCCATCCGTTCCGTCCGTCTGGACCTCGCGCTGCAACCGGGCCAGCACGTCATAGGCGCCGATCGGCTCATGGCTGCGCCAGACAAGTTCCAGAACCTGGCGGCGCAGTGGGGTCAGCCGCGCGCCTTCGCGGGTGCAGATGGCCTCGGCCACATGCAGCGCCTGATCGACGCAATGCGCGTGATCATGCTCCGCCTGCTCGAAGATCGCGGTTCCGTCTGAGGCCGCAGGTGCGTGCGCCATGAGATGCTCTTGCTTTTCAGTCATGCGTTACTTTATAACATTACCTGACAGAGTCGTCGAGATTTCCTGCGGAGTGTGCCTCATGTTGCTGACCCGATCCATCCATCGCCTGCTGCCGCTGGTCGCCGGCGCGGTTTTCTCCGCCCTGGGCGCTGCGCAGGCCGCCGAGGCGCCGAAGGTCGTGGTGTCGGTCAAGCCGCTCCATGGCCTGGTTGCCGGCGTCATGCAAGGTGTGGGCACGCCGAGCCTGCTGGTCAAGGGGGCGGGCTCCGAGCATACCTATACGCTGAAGCCCTCCGATGCCCGGACGCTGTCACAGGCCGATCTGGTGTTTTGGGTCGGCGAATCGCTGGAAACCTTCCTGACCCGCCCGCTGCAAAGCCTGGGTGGCAAGGCCCGCGTGATCGAACTGATCGATGCCGAGGGCGTCGAAACCCTGAAGCTGCGTGAGGGCGGTGCCTGGGAAGCACATGCCGATGACGATGATCATGGGCATAAGGGCCATGACCACGGCAAGAAGCCTGCGCATGACCATGGCCATAAGCATGAAGCCAAAGCTAAGGCGCATGACCATGACGATCATGCCGGGCTGGACGGGCATATCTGGCTCGACCCGCATAATGCCGAGGCGATTGTGAAGGCCGCCGCTGCCGCCCTGTCGCAGGCCGACCCGTCGAATGCCGCTGTCTATGCCCGCAATGCCGAGACGATGATCGGCAGGATCGAGGCGATGGATGCAGAGATCGCAGCCCTGCTCGAGCCGCTGCGCGCCACGCCCTATATCGTCTTCCATGATGCCTACCAGTATTTCGAGGCGCATTACGGCACCAATGCCGTCGGTTCCATCACCCTGTCGCCGGAGCGCCAGCCGAGCGCCCAGCGCCTCAGCGAAATCCGCCAGCGTCTGGCCGAGACCAAGGCCCGCTGTGTGTTTGCCGAGCCCCAATTCACCCCGGCGCTGGTCGATGTGGTGATCGAGGGAACCCCCGCGCAGAAGGGCGTCCTGGACCCGATCGGCGCGGGCGTGGCGGAAGGGCCGGATGCCTATTTCGGCACGATGCGCGCGCTGGCGCAGGGCCTGCGCCGCTGCTTGGCGCTGCAAAGCTAAACTTTGCCGACGCAGGCTGGAAAGCCATGGCGCGAGGGGCTATCTTGACTGTGTCATCGCAGGTTTGGAGAGTTCCCATGATCACGCGCCGTCGGCTTCTGGAAACCAGCATGCTTGCCGGGGTGGCCCTGCTCGTGCCGGGCATTGCGCGGGCCTTCATGGTGGAAACGGCGCCGGTTAAGGTGCAGGAACTGCAGCAACTGGCCTGCGCCGAGCAGCAGACGCACCGCGACCTAGTGGCCGAGGCGCTGGCAAAGGTCGACGACAAGACACTGCCCGAGGACGAGCGCCAGAAGGTGATGCAGGCCTTCGATTGTCCGTATTGCGGGTGCCGCCTCGACCCCAAATACCCGCCGGTCGGCTGATATCATGGTTCGGTTCGCCGCGTTCCTGCTTCTCGCTGCCGTTCTGGTGCTGCCGCGGCAGGCAACATCCCATCCGCATGTCTGGATCGACGCGCATGCGACGCTCAGGCTGGAAGGCGGCACCGTCCAGGCGCTGGCCATCACCTGGCGCTTCGATGATTTCTTCAGCTCCATGATGCTGGAGGATTTCGCCGGCAAGGGCGGCAAGGCATTCGATGCGAAATCGCAGGCCGCCCTGCGCGACCAGGTGATGCTGCCAATGTCGGAATTCGCCTTCTTCACCCATGCGGCGGCGAATGGCGAGAAACTGCCGATCACCAAGATCGAGGATTTTCGCGCCGAGATTGAGAAGGGGCGGGTGATCTTCCATTTCATCGCCTTGCTGCCGCGCAGCGTCGATCCGAAGAAGGAGGTCTTCTCGCTCGGCCTCTACGATGAATCCTATTACGTCGATGTGCAGCTGGATAAATGGGACCCCATTCGCTTTTCGAGTGCCGACGCGCCGGGCTGTGCCGTCGATATCGCCGAGGATACGAGCAACCCGCTCTATTACGGCGCGTTCTTCCCCAAGCTGGCGACGCTGAATTGCGTCAGCGGGTAAGCAGGCGATGAGGGGTGTCATTATCATTGCCCTGCTTCTGGCTGCCGGCTTGCTGCTGCTGCCCGGTGATCTGCTGGCCCAGTCGCCGCTGATGGCGCCGGCTGCGCCCGCGGGCGGCGAGCCGGGCGTCTTCGCCCGCCTCCTGGCCCAGGTGGCCCGTTACCAGGCTGAACTGCATCGCGACATGGCGGGGCTGGTGCGGGCGGTGCAGGAGGGCGATGCGCTGATGCCGGCCTTCCTGCTGCTCGGCTTTTCCTACCTCTACGGGGTTTTTCACGCCATCGGGCCGGGCCATGGCAAGGCAGTGCTGTCGGCCTATCTGGTCGGCCATGACAGCCGGCTGAAGGCTGGCATCGGGCTGGCCTTCACCTCGTCTTTCGTGCAGGCGCTGTCCGCCATCCTGCTGGTCATCGTGCTGGCCATAGTGCTGGGGGCGACGCGCTTCGCCATTGCCGAACAGGTGCGGGTGCTGGAAATCGTCAGCTATGTGCTGGTCATCATCCTGGGGCTGGTGCTGGCGGTACGGGCCTGGCGTGGCGATACCTGCTGCGACCATGCGCATGAGCCCGGGCATGTTCACCATCACCATGATCATCACGACCATCACGACCATGACCATGCAGCGCATGCAGCAGAACAGGCGAAGCGGGGCCTCCGCCGGTTCTGGGCCATGGTCCTCGCCGTCGGCATCCGTCCGTGCAGCGGTGCCGTGCTGATCCTGCTGTTCACTCTGGCCAACGGGCTGTTCGCGCTGGGTGTCGCGGCGACCTTCGCCATGGCGCTGGGCACGGCGATGACGGTGGCGGTGCTGGGCATCGCCAGTGTCTATGGCCGGCGGCTGGCGCTCAGCTTCGGAACCGCCAATACAGCCTGGCAGGACCGGGTGCATCGCGGGCTGGGCGTGCTGGGGTCGCTGGCGGTGGTCGGTTTCGGCGTGCTGTTCCTGATGGCGACATTGCAGCGCAGTTTTCCGATCTGATTCGTCCCTATTTGCCGGCCATTTCATCTGCTGGAACGTTACTCTCGTATAAAGCACTGAAATTGAGTGATTTCAGCTTGTGGAGAGAGTGAATGATGGCCTGGAAAAAAATGGGACTAGGGATACTGGCGGCTGCGTTGGCCGGGCAGGCGGTGCCGGCCCTGGCTGCGCCGAAGGTCACCCGCATCGATTTCGAGGTCACGCGCGGCGACAGCCCGCTGGGCTGGCAGCGCCTGCGCATCGTCGAGGACGGCAACCGCGCCACGGTCGAGGTGATGATCGATTTCGAACTGAAATTCGGCCCCATCGCGCTCTATCGCTATACCCATCGCAACCGCACCGTGCTGCAGGATGGCCGGATCGTCAGTGTCGATACCCGCACCAATGACGATGGCGTCTATTATGAAGTGACGGCGCGTCCGCAGGGCGATCATATCGCGCTGACCGGGGTGAATGGCACGGTGCGCGCACCGCTGGATATCCACCCATCGGATTACTGGCGCTATTCAACGATCCAGCAGCCCCGGTTGCTGGACACCCAGAAGGGCATCGTGCGGGAGATCACCATGACCCCCGTCGGTGGCAAGCAGGGCTGTTACGATATGACCGGCGATCTGGAGATGCAGCTTTGCTATGACGACAAGCGCTGGATTGGCGGCACCTTCGACGGCAAGGGCAAGCCGGTGGTATATACACGGCGCGACCAGCCAACGGACGCCCCCTGGAATTTCGACCTGAACGCTGTTCCCGCCGGTAAACCGGCCGAGCCAATGCCTGTGCAGGCCACACGATGAGTGCGGCCCCGAAGACCGGGCGCCTGGTCTGGCTGACCGGCGGCAGCGAGGGCATCGGCCGGGCCGTAGCCCTGGGCCTGGCCCGGCGCGGCGACCGGGTCATGGTGAGTGCACGCTCGGCCGACAAGTTGCAGGCTCTGGTGGCCGAGGCGCCGGAAGGCAGCATTATTGCCTATCCGCTGGATATCACCGACCGCGCAGCCGTCGCCGAGACCGTGGCGCGCATCGAGGCGGAGCAGGGGCCGATCGACCTGGCCCTGCTGAATGCCGGATCGCACAAGCCGGTCTCGGCCGAGAGCTTCACGGTTGATGATGTGCGGCTGCTGGTCGATCTGAACATCATGGGCACCGTAAACTGCATGGAGCCGGTGATCCGGGCCTTCCGGCAGCGCGGGCGCGGCCATATGGCCATTGTCGCCTCCGTCGCCGGCTATGGCGGCCTGCCGACCTCGGCGGCCTATGGGGCGACCAAGGCGGCGCTGATCAACATGGCGGAATCGCTAAAGCTGGATTTCGACGGGCTGGGGCTTAAGCTCCAACTCGTCAATCCAGGTTTCGTGCGCACGCCGCTGACCGACCGCAATGATTTCTCCATGCCCTTCCTGATGGAGCCTGAAGACGCGGCCAAGGCGCTGATCGCCGGGCTGGACGAGGACGGCTTCGAGATCACCTTCCCCAAGCGCTTTACCTATATGCTGAAATTCATGCAGCTTCTGCCCTATGCGCTGTATTTCCCGATGATCCGCTGGACCACAAAGAAATGAGCGATCTCCGTGCCGGTTTTGATGCCTATGCCCGGTTCTTCGAGACCGTCGCCCCAGAAAACCTGCACGATCTGGATGCGCTGGTGACGCCGGATGTGCGTTTCACCGATCCGTTCAACGAGATCACGGGGGCTGCTGCCTATCGCGGTGTCTATGCCCATATGTTCGCCACGCTGGACGACCCGCGTTTCGTCATCCGCCAGAAGGTGCTGGAAGGCACTGTCGGCTTCTATCGCTGGGATTTCACCTTCCGCCGCAAGGGCAAGCCGGAGATGCACCGCATCACCGGCGCCAGCGAGGTCCATCTGGCCCCCGATGGCCGCATCGCCACCCATATCGACCATTGGGATGCCGGGCAGGTCTACGAGAAGATACCGGTTCTCGGCGCGCTGATCCGCCTTGTGAAGCGCCGGCTGGCTGTGGGGTGAGCCGGGCGGCCTACTCCGCTGCGAAGAGCTTGCCGGGCAGGGTGGCAGTGCCGTTATTGCCTTCGCGCAGGAAGAACAGGCTGACCTGGCCGATCTCGATGCCCCATTTGCTGACGGTGGCGCGGTTCACCATCACGCGCGCATCCTGCTGGAACATCCAGTCATCGAATTTCACCCGGATGGTGCGGTCGCCCACTTTAAGGTCGAAATCGTAGCGCCAGTTCAGCGCCTTGCCATAGGCGAGGCCGGTCGCGGTGCCGATCACGTCATCGGCCCGGCCTTCGTAGCGGTGCTCGTCGATGCGCCGGATACGCCAGATGCGCTGGTCGGTTTCGCCATCGTCATAGACGAAATCCTCCTTCAGCACGAATTCCTCGCCGTCGCGATAGCCCTCGATATCGACCGTGAAGCTGCGGCGCAGCGTGCCAAAACGATCCTCGAAAATCCCCCAGGCGCGGCTCTTGCCCAGGAAATAGTCCTCGACCGTCAGACGCGGCGCAGTGCCGGCGAAATCCTCAGGTTTCATGGTGCTGCAGCCCCCCAGGGTGATCAGGGCCGCCAACAGCAGGGCTGTGGCGCGAAACATGGCATATCCTCAGGTCTAGGGTGAAACTCAGGCGACGAGCCGGTTCTTCAGGGCGGAATGCGCGGCGGCGCTGATCGGGAAGTTCCACATCAGCGCGATGGCCGCCAGTTTGAAGGCGATGGGCGCCAGCGAATACAGCGCGACCAGCATCCAGACTCCGGCGCCGGTACTGGCGCCAGGGGCTGCATTGGCGTCGAACCCGGCGAGATCCAGCAGCGGGAAAGCGATGCCCACGGCCAGCGCAAGCGCCAGCTTCGTCGCCATGCCCCACAATGCAAAATACAGCCCGGCCCGGCCCTCGCCGGTTTCCGCTGTATCGACATCCACCACATCGGCCTGCATCGAGGGCGGCAGCGCCAGATCGGCGCCCAGGCACAGCCCGGTCAGCACGCAGATCGCCATGAACCCGGCAAAATCTCCTGCGCCCAGCAGCGGCACCGGCGCGAAGAAGGCGCAGTTCAGCAGCATCGCCACGCACCAGCTCCGGTGCTTGTCGAGTCTGCGGCTCAGCGCCAGCCAGAGGGGTATGAATAAGATGCCACATCCGAAATAGACGACCAGAAAAATCCCGCTCATTTCAGCCAGTTGCAACACCTGCGCGGCGAACAGCAGCACCAGGGTTGCGGGAAGGCCATTCGCGATACCATTCAGCAGATAGGCCGCGATCAGCCGGCGGAAAGGCCTGTTGGCGACAAGCACCGCCATCCCTTCCTGCCATCTGGTTATACGCTGCCGGCCAGCCCCTGGTTCACCGACGAAGACACACGCGATCAGCACGGCCAGCGGCAGGGCGACCAGCAGGCTGATCGCCAGAACCTTCAGCACCGGCCCGGTACCGCCAGTGACCACTACGGGCAGACCCGCCGCGACCAGCGTGCCCAGGACGACGAAGATTTCCCGGCTGGCGGTGATGCGGGAGCGTTCGTGATACTCGCCCGACAATTCGGCACCCCAGGCGGCATGCGGCAAAGCCAGCATGGTCCAGCCCAGATACAGGGCCATCGACCAGACCAGCAGATGCATCGTGCCGGCCCCTGCAGGCGGGACGAACAGCATCCACAGCGACACCAGCACCAGCGGCGTTGCACCGATGATCCAGGGCCGTCGGCGGCCCCAGCGCGTGTGGGTGCGGTCGCTCAACACCCCGATAATCGGATCCGTCACCCCGTCCCAGAGCCGGGCGAGCAGCAATATGGCGCCGACCGCCGTCAGGCTCAGGCCCAGATCGGTGGCATAGAAGGTCGGCAGATAGATGAACAGCGGCAGGCCCAGCGCCGCCATCGGCAGGCCGGGAATGCCATAGGCGGCGAGAATGCCGAGCGGCAGCCGCCCTTGCATCGGGTTCATCCCTTCCGGCTGAAGGCGATCTGGCGCACATCAATGCCGCCGGACCGGAACGCGCCCTCACAGTAATACAGATAGAATTCCCACATCCGGCGGAATCGCTCATCGAAGCCGATCTCGCTGATCTCTGGCCAGGCGGCGCGGAAGCTGTCGACCCAGTGCCGCAAAGTGAGGGCGTAATCCTGCCCGAACCCGTCATCGCGGGTCAGGTCTAGCCCGGCCTCGCTGACCAGATTGCGCAGGATGCTGTCGGAGGGCAGCATGCCGCCGGGGAATATGTAGCGCTGGATGAAATCGGGCGAGCGGCGATAGCCCTCGAACCGGTCATCGGCGATGGTGATGACCTGCATCGCGGCCTTGCCATCCGGCTTCAGGCAGTCCTTCAGCTTGCCGAAGAAGGTCGGCCAGTAATGCGCGCCCACCGCCTCGAACATCTCGATGGAGGCGATGCGGTCGAATTTCTCCGTCACGTCGCGGTAATCCTGCAGGCGGATATCCACCCGGTCGGACAGGCCGGCCTTGCGGATACGTTCCACGGCATAGTCATGCTGCTCGCGCGACAAGGTGATGCCGGTGACCTTCAGCCCGAATTCCCCGGCCGCGACCTCGGCAAAGCCGCCCCAGCCGCAGCCGATCTCCAGCACATGCTGGCCGGGTTTCGAGTCCAGCAGGGTGCAGATGCGGCGGTATTTCGCCAGCTGTGCTGATTCCAGATCCTGCTGGCTGCCCTCGAACACGGCAGAGGAATAGGTCATCGAGGGGTCGAGCCAGCGGCGGTAGAAATCATTCCCCAGATCGTAGTGATAGGCGATGTTGCGCTGGCTGCCGCGCTGGGTGTTGCGGTTCAGCGCATGCAGTACGCGGCCCAGAAGATTGCTCCACCAGGTGCCGTCGATATGCTTTTCCAGCGCTGCCATGTTCAGCGAGAACAGTTCGACCACCTTGGAAGTGTCCGGGCTGTCCCATTCGCCATCCAGATAGGATTCCGACCAGCCGATCAGCCCGCCGGTGAACCAGCGCCGGGCCATCTTCTGGTCGCGCATCAGGATGGTCGCTTCCGGCCCCTCGCCGGGGCTTTCGAAGCGGAAGGCGCGGCCATCGGGCAGCACGACGATCAGCGTGCCATGGCTCAGATTGCGCAGCATCTTGAGGCCGATCCAGGTCCAGCGCGTCAGGCTGCGGTCGGGCCGGCGGCGGCAGGATTCGATCCAGGCGCGGCCGTCGATGATCATGGTCGCGTCGCTCAATGGCGGGTACTCCTGACTGAGAGAGGGGGCTGCCAGACCGTGACATCCTCCAGGGGTGGTTTCGGCCGCGTATGGAACACGGCCCCTTTGCGCCAGAGCCGCAGCGCCTCCCAATGGATGCCGCCGATGATCTTCAGGCTCATCAGCGGGTGGCGCAGGAAGGCCGTCAGCAGGCTGCGCCCGGTCAGCGCCTCGCGCGTGGCGATCTGACTGGCGATCAGCATTTCGGGACCTTTTTCCGCGGCACTTTCCTGGCGGATCATGATGGACAGCCGCTCGCCCGGCTCCTTCAGGCGAAAGCGGTAACGGCATTCCATCGGCATGAAGGGCGACACATAGAATTCCTTGTCCTGGCGCTGGACAATGACATCGTCCGCCTGATGGGTTTCGGCAACCGGCAGCAGATAGCCATGCTGCTGGCCGAAGGTGTTCTTCACCTCGTAGAGGATCGCTCGCAGCCGGTCCTGGTCATCGCGGCAGAAATAGACCGAGAGCGGGTTGAAGACGATTCCCAGGATGCGCGGAAAGCAGAGCAGAGAGATCCGCCCGCCGGGGACATCCAGCCCGGCTCGGCGTAGCTGGGCCTCAACCCAGGGCCGCAGCGGGGAGCCGTCGCGCGCGCCGTGGTCGCGGTCCTGAAAGCTGAGCAGGTTGAAGCGGTTATGTGAAAACCCGGCCATCTTGCGGTCGAGCAGCGGCAATTCGTCGAGGTCGATCAGCAGGGAGAAGACCCGGTAATCGAATCTGTGCCGGAACGGGATCAGCCGGCGATGCATCACCCTTCCCTCATAGAGGCAGGATTTCCAGGCGGTCCCGGTCACTTCGGTATTCTCAGTCACTGGCCAATGCCTGCGGCGTGGCGCTGCCTGCCAGCCAGGCATCAGAGGCGGGTTCGACCGTGCTGTCCCAGGGCACGGAGGCGCCCAGCGCGCGGGCAACCGCTATGCCGGATTTCAGACCGTCCTCGTGGAAGCCATACCCGCCCCAGGCGCCGCAGAACCAGACATTGCGGCGGCCCTGTATACTGGACAGTTCGGTCTGCGCCTGCATCGCCGGACCGTCAAAAACCGGGTGGGAATAGTCGATGCGGGCGAAGACCTTGGCCGGATCGGGCCGGCGGATCGGATTCAGCGTCACGAAGAGTGGACAGGCAGGGTCGATGCCCTGCAGCAGATTCATCCAGTAGGTGACGGCGACTTCCCGGTCATAGGCATCGCCCTCGGCCAGATAGTTCCAGCTTGACCAGATCGACCGGCGGTTGGGCATCAGCGCCGTGTCCCGATGCAGCACGGCCTGGTTGGGCTGATAGCGGAAGGCGCCCAGCACGGCACGTTCGCGCGTATCGGCATCGGCCAGCAGGGAAAGCGACTGATCGGCATGGCTTGCCATGATGACCTGATCATAGACGCTTTCGTCGCCGCTGGCATCGCGGACATGGACACCGCCGGAGGCATCGCGCCGCACCGAAACCGCAGCGATGCCGAGGCGGAAACGGTCGGCGAAGGGGGCGGTCAGCCGGGTGACATATTCCCGGCTGCCGCCGGTCACGGTCATCCATTGCGGCCGGTCGGTAACGGTCAGCAGCCCGTGATTATGGAAGAAGCGCGCGAAGCTGGCGGCCGGGAAATCCAGCATGGTCTCCACCGGGCAGGACCAGATCGCCGCTGCCATCGGCAGCAGATGGTCATAGAGGAAGCCCTCGGAATACCCGTTGCGGCGCAGGTAATCGCCCAGCGAAACGCTGGGGTCGACCGGGCCGTCCAGCAGCGCCGGTGCCTCGCGGAAGAAGCGCAATATGTCATAGACCATGCGCCCGAAGCGCGGCCGCAGCAGGTTGCGCTTCTGCGCGAAGAGCTGCGGGAGGCTGCCGCCGCCATATTCGACACGCCCGCCATCGATACTGACGGCGAAGGACATCTCGCTGTTCTGGTAGGGCACGTCGATCTGCCCGAACAGGCCGCGCAGATTGGGGTAATTGCGGTCGTTGAAGACGATGAAGCCGGTATCGACAGGGATTTTCCTGTCACCGAAATCAGCCTCGACCGTATGGGCATGGCCGCCGATACGGCTTTCCTTCTCGTAGATCGTGATTTCATGGTCGCGGTGCAGCAGCCAGGCGGCACCCAGGCCGGAGACGCCGCTGCCGATGATGGCGATCTTCATTCAGGCGGCTGCCTTCTTGATCCGGGCGAAGGCGTCGAGAGCGCGCTTGCGCGCGGCATCGTGGTCGACGATGGGGTGGGGATAGGTCTTGCCAAGGGTGATGCCTGCTTTCTGCAATTCCCCCTCCGGCGCCAGCCAGGGCTTATGGACATACTCTACCGGCAGACTGGCCAGCTCCGGTATCCATTTGCGGACGTAATCGCCCCTGGGGTCGAATTTCTCGCCCTGCAGAATCGGGTTGAACACCCGGAAATAGGGCGCGGCATCAGCGCCGCAGCCGGCAACCCATTGCCAGCTTGCCGAGTTATTCGCCAGATCCGCATCGACCAGCGTGTCCCAGAACCAGGCGGCGCCCTCCTGCCAGGGGATCAGCAGATCCTTCACCAGGAAGGAGGCGACGATCATGCGCACGCGGTTGTGCATCCAGCCAGTATGCCACAGCTCCCGCATGCCGGCATCGACGATGGGAAAGCCAGTCAGGCCGCGCTGCCAGGCGGTCAGGGCCGCATCATTCTCATGCCAGGGAAACTCCGCGAATTCCGCGCGCAGCGGAGTCTCCGGCAAAGCGCGGTTGTGATAGAGCAGATGATGCGAGAATTCGCGCCAGCCGATCTCTGCCAGGAATTTCTGTGTGCTGGCGCCGGCCCCGCCGCCTTCGTCCGGGGTGAAGCTGCAGGCCTGCCAGATCTGGCGTGGCCCGATCTCGCCGAAATGCAGATGCGGCGACAGGCGCGAGGTTGCCTTGATGTCCGGCCGGTCGCGCTGCGCCTTGTAGAGGGCAATGGCCTCGTCAAGGAAATCGACCAGACAGGCCTTCGCGCCGGCCTCCCCGGGTGTCCAGCTTTCCCGCATTCCGCCGGCCCAGTCAGGCGTTGTCGGCAGCAGGCCCCACTCGTCAAGCCGGTCGCTGGTGACGGCCGGTCCGGCTGTCAGCGCTGCGGGGGCGGGCAGGGGGGCGGCGGGGTCGCCCTGGGCCAGACAGGTGCGCCAGAAGGGCGAATAGACGCGGAAAGCCTCGCCGGATTTGTTCTGCACGGTCCAGGGTTCGTGCAGCAGGGCGGCGTTGAAGCTGGCGACGGTGAATCCGTCGGCCTTCAGCGCCGATTTGATGGCCTCGTCGCGTTTCATGGCGGAGGGCTCGTAGCAGCGGTTCCAGTGCACCGCGCCGGCCTTGGTTTCCGCAATCAGGCCGGGCAGGATGGAGCGTGGGTCGCCCCGCCGCATCACCAGTGTTGCGCCCAGCGCGCCCAGGCTGGAGGCCAGGGCAGACAGGCTGTGATGCAGCCACCAGCGGCTGGCCCCGCCCAACGCCCAATCACCCGGAGTGGCCTCGTCGAGAATATAAACCGGCACCACGGGTCGCCCGGTCCGCGCCGCTTCATGCAGCGCCGGATTATCGGACAGCCGCAAATCCTGGCGGAACCAGATGATGATCGGCGTATCTGAATCGGACATCGGGCGGGGCAATCTGTAAAGAGCGGCTAATTCTATCGTTTTTACGCGCCGGCAGGGCTGTTGGATCACGAAAAAAGGGCGGGCCGCGAGACCCGCCCTTTATCTGTACCGCCGCCGGTTACTCAGCCGGCTGTTCGGCGTCTTCCCGTGCCGAGCGCCGCGTCTTCCACAGCGAGATCAGGATGGCGCCGCCGATCAGAATCATCGTCACGCCCAGCGAAATGGCGGTGTCGAGCTTGCCATAGAAATGGCTGTAGAAAATCTTGCCGCCGATGAAGACCAGCACCAGCGACAGGCCGTATTTCAGATAGATGAAACGTGGCAGGATCGCCGCCAGGGCGAAATACAGCGCACGCAATCCCAGAATGGCGAAGATGTTCGAGGTGTAGATCACGAAGGGATCGGTGGTGATGGCGAAGATCGCAGGCACGCTGTCGATGGCGAACAGCAGGTCGATCAGCTCGATCATGATCAGCGCAACGAACAGTGGCGTCACCATTAGCTTGCTGCGCGTGCCGTCCGGGGTTTGCTGGCGAAGGAAGAAATGGTTGCCCTCGACCTTGTCGGTCAGCGGCAGATGGCGACGCAGGAAGGCCAGCAGCTTGCTGTCCTTCATTTCCGAGTCATGGCCGCTGGAGAACAGCATCTTCACGCCGGTCAGGGCGAGCAGGCCGCCGAAGATGAACATCACCCAGCCGAAATTCTGCACGGCTGCCGCACCTGCGCCGATCATCAGCCCGCGCAGCAGGATGACACCCAGAATGCCCCAGAACAGTACCCGATGCTGGTATTTCCGGGGGATCGCCAGGGTGGCGAAGATCATCGAGATGACGAAGATATTGTCGATCGACAGGGATTTCTCGATCAGGAAGCCGGTCAGGTATTCCATGCCGGAGTCACGCCCGGCATAGGTCCAGATTCCAGCCCCGAATAACAGGGCGACGGCGATATAACCGGCTGAGAGCATCAGGCTTTCCCTGACGCCGATTTCGCGCTGGTCCTTGTGCAGGACGCCGAGATCGAAGGTCAGCAAGGCGATGACGATGCCGCCGAAAGCCAGCCAGAACCAGAGGGGGGTACCCAAAAAAGGCGCAGTGAGGAACGGGACAACGCTGTCCATCGCAACCTCTCCTATGCAAAGGCGCTGCGTCAGCGCGCTTACAAGCGAGGGGTTCCGACATCACGACCAACGCCTTGGTCGCCAGAGGGGCCCGGACCCATGCGTGCCAACATAGGAATGCATCTATGGGCGTCAAGGGGCGGCGCTGTTGTTTTTGCTATTTTATTCGCGGCAGGCTGTGCACCTTGGTGCGGCCGATCAGGTGAATGTCAAAGCCTCGCGGGAACAGACGCGCAATGGCGGGGGTGGTGACATCCAGCCCGCCGGTATAGGCACCGAAGGCCGGCAGGACCAGCCGCTGCCCGTCGGTCACGAAGCACCGCCCGGAAATGCGCCGGGCGCGGGTCTGCACCGTGGCCTTGGGATGAAAATGACCGCTGATCTCGCCGGCAGCCCGATCCAGGATCGCCTCATGCCGGAAGACGAGGCTGCCCAGCACGATTTCACTGTCCACCCGGCCGCCCCAATCACCCGGCGGGGCGGGATCGTGATTGCCGGCGATCCAGCGCCAGTCGCAGGCGGCGGTCAGCCGTGACAGCAGGGCCGTATCGCCCGCATCCAGCCGCGCTGCGGCATCGCCATCATGGAAGCTGTCGCCCAGGCTGATGACGATGTCCGGGGACAGCCGGCTCATCACCGCCTCCAGCCGCGTCAGCGTCTCGCGCGTGTCATAGGGTGGCAGCAGCGTGCCGCGCCGGGCAAAGCCGGTACCCTTTTCCAGATGCAGATCAGCGACGATCAGCGCACGGCGCTCGGCCCACCACAGAGCCCCGCTGGGGTCGCCGGCGAGCAGGGCGCCATTCACCTCGAAACGGGCAGTGTTCGGCATTTTACAGGGGCAGACGGGCTTGCGGAGGCATACGGGTGGCTTCTTCGATCAGCGATTCGGCGGTTTCGCCCAGCAGATCGTCAAGCGCGGCACCATAGACCTGCTCGCGGCCGATCTCCAGCATCACCGGAACTGCCAGCGGCGAGATGCGGTCCAGCCGGCGATGGGTGATCCGCCCCTTGATGCGGCCCAGCATGCCGGAAATCCGGCCGATATCGGTCAGCCCGCCGGCGGCGTCGGCGCGGGTGGCGCGCAACAGCACATGGGAGGGCTCGTGCTTGCGCAGCACGTCATAGATCAGATCGGCGCTGAAAGTGACCTGCCGGCCGGTCTTCTCCTGCCCGGGGGAGCGTTTCTCGATCAGCCCGGCGATCACGGCGACGTTGCGGAAGGTACGGCGCAGCATGCTGCTCTCATTCATCCATTCCTCCAGATCGTCGCCCAGCAGATCCTCGGCGAACAGCGCATCGATGTCGCCGGCCTGCACCGGCTTTAGGCTCCACACCGCCAGCACGTAATCCGAGGCGACGAAGCCCAGCGGGCCGAAGCCCAGCCGTTCCATCCGCCGGGTCAGCAGCATGCCCAGCGTCTGGTGCGCGTTGCGGCCCTCGAAGCAATAGGCGACCAGGAATTCCTTGCCGCCGCGCGGGAAGCTCTCGACCAGCAACCCCTCGCGGCGGGGCATGATGGAGCGGAATTGCTGCATGCGCAGCCATTCTTCGACCGGGGCGGGCAAAGTCGGCCAGTTCGCATCATCCTGCAAAAGGCCGCGCACCCGGTCGGCCAGATAGGTCGACAGCGGCAGCCGCCCGCCGGCATAGGCCGGTATCTTCGGCGCGTCGCCGGTGGCCGGGCTGGCCTGGACGGTGGTTTCCTTCAACCCGTTGAAGCGCAGCAGCCGCCCGGCGAACAGGAAGGTGTCGCCGGGATTCAGCCCCATGACGAAATATTCCTCGACCTCGCCCAGGATCGGCCCGCGATTCAGCCGCACCTTCAGCGTCACCGCTTCCACGATGGTGCCGACATTCATCCGGTAGCGCCGCAGATGCACCGGATGCGCCAGCCGCCAGCCGCCTTCTCCGTCGCCGATCAGCCGCCGGTAGCGCTCATAGCTGCGCAGCGCATAGCCGCCGGTAGCGCAGAATTCCAGAACATCGTCAAAAATCTGTCGGTCGAGGCCGGCATAGGGCGCGGCGCTGGCGATCTCGGCATACAGCGCGTCGGCCTGGAATGGCCCGGCGCAGGCAGTGCCGATGATATGCTGGGCCAGCACGTCCAGCCCGCCGGGTCGCGGCGGGTCACCATCCAGCTCCATCGCGCGGATGCCATCCAGCGCCGCCCGGCATTCAAGAACTTCAAAGCGGTTGGCTGGCACCAGCAGGGCGCGGCTTGGCGTATCCAGCCGGTGATTGGCCCTGCCGATGCGCTGAAGCAACCGGCTCACCCCCTTCGGCGCACCGATCTGCACCACAAGGTCCACCGCCGCCCAGTCGATGCCGAGATCGAGCGAGGAGGTTGCCACCACGGCGCGCAAGGCGCCGCGTGCCATCGCCGCCTCGACCTTGCGGCGCTGCTCGACGGCGAGGCTGCCATGGTGCAGGCCGATGGGCAAATTGTCGTCATTCAGCCGCCACAGCTCCTGGAACACGATCTCCGCCTGGGCGCGGGTGTTCACGAAGACGATGGCGGTTTTTGCCGCCTTCACCGCCTCATAGACCTCCGGCAGGGCAAAGACCGCCATATGGCCGGACCAGGGCATGCGCCCGCGCGGCAGCAGGATTTTCACCTCCGGCTTTGCTGCCTCGCCGCCCGCTACCAGTACCACATCGCCGGCACCGGCCCGGCCCTCCGCCGACAGATAGGCGATCAGCGGGTCGCGATGCGCCACGGTGGCCGACAGGCCGACGCGCCGGCAGCCGGGTGCGAGGCTGGACAGCCGCGCAAGGCCGAGTGCCAGCAGGTCGCCACGCTTCGTGCCGGCAATCGCGTGCAGCTCATCCAGCACCACGCATTTCAGCCCGGCGAACATCTGCGGCGCATCCGGGTAGGAGAGCAGCAGGGCCAGCGATTCCGGCGTGGTCAGCAGCATCTGCGGCGGTTTCGTGCGCTGACGCAGCCGTTTGGATTGCGGCGTGTCGCCGGTGCGCGTCTCGATGCGGACCGGAAGATTCATCTCCGCCACCGGCACTTCAAGATTGCGGTGGATATCGACCGCCAGCGCCTTCAGCGGCGAGACATAGAGCGTGTGCAGCCCCGAATAGTCGCCGTCCGCCAGTTCGACCAGACTGGGCAGGAAACCGGCCAGCGTCTTGCCGCCGCCGGTCGGCGCGATCAGCAGCGCGGAGCGCCCGTCGCGCGCCGCCGCCAGCATGGCCAGCTGATGGTCATGCGCCTGCCAGCCGCGCGCCGCGAACCAGTCGCGAAATTTCGCCGGTAACGTGATATTGAGTGGTGCAGTATCCAAGATCGGACCAGCAATGCGGAAACAGGCTTGCGCGTCGATATCGACAGATCGGAAGTAAGGCGGCAATGGCCAAGGTAAAGATTCTCGATCGCCGGGTTTTCTATGCGGACAGCCTGCTGTTCCGAGAGGGCGAGTTGGGCAGCAACGCCTATATGATCGAATCCGGGCGGGTGGAGGTCTTCATCACCCGGGGGGGCGTTGAGACCCATCTGGCCTATCTGGGTGCCGGCGAGATCGTCGGTGAGATGGCGCTGGTCAGCAAGGGCGCGCGCCAGGCCTCCGTCCGCGCTACCGAGGTGACGGTCTGCTCCACCATTACCGAGCAGATCATCGACCGGCTGCTGGAAAGCTGCGAGCCGGGCGTGAAGGCCCTGCTGAAGGTGATGATGAAGCGGCTTTACGCCACCAACCAGATGCTGGCTGATAATCTGCGCGAAGAAGCGGAAAGAGCGTTCCGCGGATAGTAGGTCAGGACAGCTCCAGCGTGCTCCGCAATGTCCCGATCAGGGCATCGGCTTCTTCGGGCGGATAAGGCGTGGCCGGCACCTTGCCCCAGACCGGGCCGGGCCAGGCGGCATCGCTGTCGAAGCGGGCGATAACATGGACATGCAGCTGCGGCACCATGTTCCCCAGCGCCGCGACATTCAGCTTGGTCGGGGTGTACAGGGTTTCCAGCGCCTGTGTGGTGCGCACGATCTCGTCCATCAGCAGGCCGCGGTCACCGGCATCAAGCTGATGGATTTCGCGGATATCGGGGCGTTCGGGCACCAGCACCAGCCAGGGATAGGTGGCGTCGTTCATCAGCAGGATGCGGCACAGGCCATATTGCCCGATCTCGCGCGTATCGGCGGCCAGTTGCGGGTGCAGGGCAAATCCGGTCATGTCGCCACTCGTTCCTGTCGGTCATTACAGATGTGAAGGCTGGGGCACTTGGCGCTGTCACACTGCGCCGATACCTTGGGCGAGAAAACGTAAACTTTGTCCCCGAAAGGACGGATCATGATCGATCTCTATACCTGGCCGACGCCGAATGGCTTCAAGGTTTCCATCCTGCTGGAAGAGCTGGGTGTACCCTACACTGTCATCCCGGTCGATATCGGCAAGGGCGCGCAGTTCGAGCCTGAGTATCTGAAGCTCAATCCGAACAACAAGATGCCGACCATCGTCGATCAGGACGGACCGGACGGCAAGCCTTATACGGTCATGGAAAGCGGCGCGATCCTGATCTATCTGGCCGATAAATACGGCAAGTTCCTACCGAAATCGGGTGCGGCGCGCTACGACGTGCTGCAATGGCTGATGTTCCAGATGGGCGGCGTCGGTCCGATGCTGGGCCAGGCGCATCATTTCCTGCAATACGCCCCGGAAAAGATCGACTACGCCATCACCCGCTATTCGAACGAGGCGAACAGGCTCTATGGCGTGCTGAACAAGCGCCTTCAGGGCCGTGACTATGTCGCTGGCGACTACTCCATAGCCGATATGGCGATCATGCCCTGGCTGCGCTATCCCGACCGCCAGGCCGTCGATATCGCGCAATATCCCGAGGTCGAGCGCTGGCGCACCGCCCTGGAGGCCCGCCCGGCGGTGCAGAAGGGCCTCGCCGTCCTCGCCGATCAGCGCCGCGCCGGCCCGATCAGCGATGAACAGCGCGAGATCATGTTTGGCAGCAAGCAATACGCCAAGCGCTGACACATGGCCCTGCCATTGCCGCGGCGGTGATGGCAGGGTTGCCTTTGCAGGCACCTTGGCCCGGCACTGCCGGCGCGCCATATGATCCCCCATGAGTATCCCCAAGCCAGAGAGCTGGGTCGAGGTGCGGCCGGAAGGGCTGTATGTCCGTCCCGGCCGTTTCCATGTCGATCCGACACGGCCGGTCGAGAAGGCCGTCATCACCCATGGCCATGCCGACCATGCCCGCGCCGGCCACAAGGCGGTGCTGGCAACACCGGGCACGCTGGCCATCATGGCGGCGCGCTATGGCGTGGAGGAGGGGCAAGCGCGCCAGGCGCTGGCCTATGGCGAGCCGGTCAATATCGGCGAGGTCGAGCTGCGGCTGCATCCGGCCGGCCATGTGCTGGGCAGCGCGCAGGTCAGCCTGACCTATCGCGGCAGCCGCATCGTCATCTCCGGCGACTATAAGCGCCGGCGCGACCCGACCTGCCCGGCGTTCGAGCCGGTCCCCTGCGATGTGTTCGTCACCGAGGCGACCTTCGCTTTGCCGGTGTTCCGCCATCCGCCGGACAGCGAGGAGATCGGCAAGCTGCTGCATTCGCTGGCGCTGTTCCCGGAGCGCGCGCATGTCGTCGGCGTCTATGCGCTGGGCAAGGCGCAACGGGTGATCTGCCTGCTGCGCGAGGCGGGCTATGATGCACCGATCTTCATCCATGGCGCGCTGCAAGGCCTGTGCGAGCTGTACGAGGCGCAGGGGGTGGCTCTCGGCCCGCTGCTGCCAGCGCTGGCGCGGGAGAAGGAGGAGTTTCGCGGGCGCCTCGTGCTCGCCCCGCCCTCGGCCATCGCGGATCGCTGGTCGCGCCGCCTGCCGGAACCGGTGACGGCGGTGGCGTCGGGCTGGATGCGGGTGCGCCAGCGCGCCAAGCAGCGCGGCGTCGAGCTGCCGCTGGTGATCTCCGACCATGCCGATTGGGACGAGCTGTGCCAGACCCTGGCCGATGTCGGCGCGCCCGAGGTCTGGGTGACGCATGGCCGGGAGGAGGCGCTGGTGCATCACGCCCGCTCCCAGGGCATCCGCGCCCGCGCTTTGGCGCTGGTCGGGTTCGAGGAGGAGGGCCAGTGAAGCCTTTCGCCGCCCTGCTCGATGCGCTGATCTTCATGCCGTCGCGCAATGGCAAGCTGCGGCTGATGACGGAATATTTCGCCACCACGCCTGATCCCGACCGGGGCTATGCGCTGGCGGCACTGACCGGCGATCTCAGCTTCCGCACCGCCAAGCCGGCATTGCTGCGCCAGCTGGTGGCCGACCGGGTGGACCCGGAGCTGTTCGCCTTGTCCTATGATTTCGTCGGCGATCTGGCGGAGACGGCGGCGCTGATCTGGCCGCAGCGGCCGACCAACCGCGACTGGCCGCATCTGGCCGAGGTGGTGGAGGGGCTGAACGGCGCCGGCCGTACGGAGGTGCCGACGCTGCTGGCCGGCTGGCTCGATTCGCTGGACGCCACCGGCCGCTGGGCGCTGCTGAAGCTGATCACCGGCGGCTTGCGCGTCGGCGTCTCGGCGCGGCTGGCAAAGACGGCGGTGGCCGCCATCGGCGGGCAGGATGTGGCGGAAGTCGAGGAAGTCTGGCACGGCCTCACGCTACCCTACGAACCGCTCTTCGCCTGGGTCGAGGGCCGCGAGGACAGGCCGAACGTGGCGGCGGGGGCGGGCTTCCGGCCGCTGATGCTGGCCAATCCACTGGAGGAGCGCGACGCCGACAGCCTCGACATCGCCCTCTACCGCGCTGAATGGAAATGGGACGGCATCCGCGTCCAGATGGCCGCGAAAGGCGGCGAACGCCGGATATATTCCCGCACGGGCGACGATATCTCCGGCGCCTTTCCCGATCTGCTGGAGGCGATGGCGTTCGACGCTGTGGTCGATGGCGAGCTGCTGGTGCTGCGCGAAAGCGAGGTGGCACCCTTCAACGATCTGCAGCAGCGCCTGAACCGCAAGAGCGTCACCGCGAAGATGCTGCGTGACTACCCCGCCCATGTGCGGCTCTACGATCTGCTGTTCGAGGAAGGGGAGGATCTGCGCCCGCTCTCCTTCGATGCACGGCGGCTGCGGCTGGAGCAATGGCACGCCCGCACGTCCCCACTGCGCACCGATCTGTCGCCGCTGATCCCGGTGACCGATATGGATGCCCTGCGGCAGATGCGCAGCGGCGCGCGCGACCAGTCAATCGAGGGGCTGATGCTGAAACGTGCCGACAGCCCCTATCTCGCCGGCCGGCCGAAAGGCCCCTGGTTCAAATGGAAACGCGACCCGCTGACGCTCGACGTGGTGCTGATGTACGCCCAGCGCGGCCATGGGAAACGCTCCTCCTTCTATTCCGACTACACCTTCGGTGTCTGGCGTGAAGAGGCAGCGGGCGGCTCGGCGCTGGTGCCGGTCGGCAAGGCCTATTCCGGCTTCACCGACGAGGAGCTACTGCGCATAGACAAATGGGTGCGTGCCCACACCACCAACCGCTTCGGCCCGGTCCGCGAGGTCGAGCCCGGCCTGGTCTTCGAGGTCGCCTTCGACAGCGCCCATCCTTCGCCCCGCCACAAGAGCGGCTACGCCCTGCGCTTCCCCCGCATCCACCGCATCCGCTGGGACAAGCCGATCGAGGAGGCGGATGGGATTGAAGCTGTGAGGGGGTTGCTGGCGGTCTGAGACTATGGCCTCACGGCACCTTGCCCTTGTCGAGCAGGATGGAGACGTATTGGTCGTAGGTCATGCCGAGGGCCTGGGCGCGGCGCAGGCGCATGAGGATGACTTCGCGCGGGGCCTCGAAGGCTCTCTTGCGGGCCTTCTGCCAGCAGAATTCCTGCCAGCTGACGAAATTAGGCCCGCCATTATGGCCGATGCCGAAGAGCGGCTTGACGGGAATGTCGGGGCGCGGAATGCGGGGTGTCAGGCGGTGCACGATGAACCACGAAGCTGCGAGGCGCGCAGTATAAGCGGCCTTGTCCCGGGTCGTTAAGTCAGATTTCTCAGGCGGCGCGGTGGCCGACGATACGGTCCGCTGTCTGGCCGATCTCGTGCAGATTCAGCGGCTTCAGATACAGCTCGACGACGCTGCGGCGCAGGCGCGACCAAGTGATCTCGGTGATCGGGTTGCCGGTGACGACGATGACCGGCGGGCGGCCCTCGATATGGCTCAACTCGGCGATCAGGCTTTCGCCGTCCAGCTCGGGCATGGTTAGGTCGGTGATGATGATATCGGCCGGGTCCTGGGTCAGCCGGTCCAGCGCGTGCCGGCCATTCTGCACCGCCGTCACCCGGTAGCCGCGCCACGCCATGAAGCGCGACAGGATTTCCGCCGTGCTCGGCTCATCCTCGACGATCAGCACATGCGGCTCGCGGTCAGGCTGGGCGCGCGGGCCGGTGGCGATGATGGCGCGCAGCGCGGTGGCGAGGCCGGTGGCGTCGTAATCCTCCAGCACCAGGCAGTGATCCGCACCCTGTCGCAACACCTGCAGAGTCTCATCGGCTTCCATCAGCGGCAGGATGGCCGCCAGCGGCGTTGTTCCGCCCAGCCGCCGGATTGCCGATGCCGCCTGGATATCCAGCGCCGTGCCCTGGCGGATGTCGAGGATGATAAGCTGGAAATCCCCCTCGCCAAAATGCAGGGCGGCAGCCGCGAGGCTGTCGGCAACGACCAGCACCATATCGGGTGCAGCCTCTTCCAGCATCCGGACAAGGCTTTCCCGACGGCTGGCGAGAGCCCCGATCAGCAGGACAGGCAGCGGCGCTGCGGTCAATTCGATATCCTTCCTCGTAAAACCGGCGGTTAAGCCGATGTTCAGGGGGAAAGATAAACCGAAAAGTATTGAGAATTGGTTGCCAGCGAATCAGCCCTTGGGAAAAAGCCCGGAGCGCGTCGGTGACAGATCGGCGGCGCTGATGCCGAAACCGGCGATATCGGCGGGAATTGCCTTGTCGACAATCAGCCCGGCGGCAACGCGGCCCATCGCCGGTGCTGTCTGGATGCCATAGCCACCCTGGCCGGCCAGCCAGAAGAAGCCGGGCGCTTCCGGCGCGAAGCCGGCAACCATGGTCTTGTCGGCGACGAAGCTGCGCAGCCCGGCCCAGCGCGAGGCGAGACGGCGGATCTGGAAGATCGTCGCCTGCTCGATACGGTCGACGGCGATGGCGATGTCCATCTCCTCCGGCTGCGCATCGCAGGGCGGGGAGGGGATCTCATCGGCCGGGCTGCCCATCAGGCGGCCGGATTCCGGGCGGAAATACCAGTCCTCGTCGATATCGACCACGGCCGGCAGGTCATGCACATCCATGCCGGCGGGCGGATCGAAGGTGAAGGCGGTGCGCCGTTTCGGCACCAGCCCGATGCGCTTCGCCCCGGCCAGATCAGCGATCTCGTCGGCCCAGGCGCCTGAGGCGTTCACCACCGCGCCGGCGGAGAAACTGCCGGCGGTGGTCTCGACCAGCCAGCCTTCGCCCTGCCGGGTCAGGCCGGTGATGCCGGCCTCGGTGATAACCTTGCCGCCCTGGGCGCGGATGCCGCGCAGGAAGCCTTGGTGGATCGCATGCACATCCATGTCGCGCTCGCCCGGATTCAGGAAACCGCCGGCGGCATAGCCCTCGCGCATCACCGGCGCGTGCTGCATCACCCCGGCTGCGTCCAGGCGGATGATGCCAGGCAGCGTTGCCTGGGTTTCCGCGAAGGCGGCGTCCAGCCTGTCCATCTGCGCCGCCTGGGCGACCATCAGGGCGCCGCGCGGGGCCAGCAGCGGGGCCTCGCTGAAGCCCTCCGGCGGGGTCTCGAAGAAGGCGCGGCTGGCGCGCGTCAGGGCGCGGATGGCGGCATTGCCATAGCCCTCGGCGAACAGTGCTGCTGACCGGCCGGTGGTGTGATAACCGGGCTGGCTCTCCTTCTCCGCGACGATCACGGTGCCGTGGCGCGCCAGCTCATAGCCGGCGGAGGCCCCGGCGATGCCGGCGCCGATGACAAGGAAATCGCAGGTCTCGGTCATGATGGGTCCGTTTCAGAAGGGGCGGCAGATATTGCCGATCGGTCGGATGAATGTGCCGCCGCGACCTTCGGTTACCGCCCGGTCCGCGTCAAGCCGGGCGCGCCGAATCCGCCTGTTTCCTGCAATGAAACCTCTGCGCGCCAATTGGCCCCATCCTTGCTTGAGGAGGGGCAGGACAGGATTAACGTCAAAGGGGACAGGCGATATGCAGATCGGTGCGGGGATGCCAGCCTTGCTCATCTTCAAGAGCTTGCAGAAGACCGGCGATGCTCAGCAGGAGCAATTCGCCAAATCGCCGATGGTGAAGCGGGATGTCGATTATTTCCTGAATAAGATCAAGGATATCGAGACCCCGGAGGAACTGTTCAAGGACCCAAGGCTGCTGAAGGTGGCGCTGGGTGCCTATGGGCTGGAAGGCGAGGCGAACTATACCGCGCGCATCAAGGCGATCATGACGGAAGACCCAGAGGACAAGCAGTCCCTGGTCAACAAGCTGGTCGAGCCGCGCTACAAGGAGATCGCCAAGGATTTCGACATGTTCAAATCCGGCGTCGCCAAGCTGAAGGACGAGGATTTTGTCCAGGGCATCGTCGATCGCTACCTGACCAATGAATTCGAGAAGAATCTGGGCGGCGGCAATACCGCCCTGCGCGAGGCCGCCTATTTCCGCCGAAAGGTCGCGGAGGCGGATTCGGTCTACGAGCTGATGGGCGACAAGGTGCTGCGCTCGGTCATCACCGACACGCTGCGCATCCCCAAGGAAATCGTCAATCAGGGCGTCGAGCGCCAGGCCAAGGTGATCGAATCCAAGGTCAAGGCCGAGGATTTCAAGGACCCCAAATTCGTCGACAAATTCCTGGAGCGCTTCCTGCTGCAGAAGGATGCCGAGGCCCAGATGTCCGGCATGGGCGGGGTGAACATGAATACCCCCGGCGCCCTGGCCTTGCAGCTTCTGCAGGGCAGCAACCTGAATATCCTGGTGTAGGAAAGATGCAGACAATGCAGAAGCTGCAGCCCCAGCCCCTGCCGGCTGATACGCAGTCCCGTCTTGCCACCGCCATCATCTGGCATCGCGCCGGCCGCCTGAAGGAAGCCGCCGGCATGTATCGCCTGCTGCTGGAGGAGGCACCGGAGAATCCGGACATCCTGCATCTGCTGGGCCTGGTCGGTCACCAGATGGGCCATAGTGACTTTGCCGTGCGCCAGATCATCCGCGCCGTCGACCGGAATCCCGGCAAGGCGACTTTTCATGCCAGCCTGGGGCAGGTCTTCCTGGCGCTGAAGGATTACGGACATGCCGTGATGGCATTGTCCAACGCGGCCCGGCTGGAGCCGGACAATGCCGATCACCTGGCCAATCTGGGCCATGCGCTGGATGCTGTGGGCGCCCCCCGGGAAGCTGCCGCCACCTATGCGGCGCTGGTGCAGTTGAGCCCCGGCCTGGCGGAGGCCTGGATCAACCTTGCCAATGCCCTGCCGACCGGTCCCCGGAAGGATTCCCTGCACCGCTTGTCGCTGGCGTTGAATCCGGCCCATGCGATTGGCCATTACAATGCCGCGCGGGCGGCCTTTTCATCCTCCCGGCATACCGAGGCGGTCGGCCTGTATCGCCGAACACTGGCCATCGACCCGGCTTTGGCCGAGGCACATGGCAATCTGGCGATGCTGCTGCCGAACACGGTATCCAGCGGCAAGCTGGATTTCTATGCAGCGGCGCTGGCGCTGGAGCCGGCCCATTCCGGCATCCGCACCGATGCTGGTCTGGCGCTGCTGGCGCGCGGCGACCTCAAGCGCGGTTGGGCCCTGCATGAGGCCCGGCTGGCCAAGAAGAGCCTTGCAGAGGATCGCGGCACCGGCCTGCCACGCTGGCGGGGTGAACCGCTCGCGGGCAAGACGATCCTGGTCTGGCGCGAACAGGGTATCGGCGACGAGATTCTCTTCGCCTCCTGCCTGCCGGACCTGATCGCCCGCGCCAAGGGTGGAAAGATTTTCGTCGAATGCGAGGCCCGGCTGGCGGCGCTGTTCCAGCGCTCCTTCCCGGAGGTCACGGTGATTCTTGGCACGCAGCTGCGCGATCATGTGGCGCAGATGGATGTGCAGATTCCGATGGGCAGCCTGGCGATGCATTTCCGCCGGACTCTGACTGATTTTCCACATCATGCCGGCTATCTCAGCGCCGATTGGCAGCGGCGGGCAGGGATTGCCCAACAGATCGCGGTGCTGCCGGGCGAATTGAAGATCGGCCTGTGCTGGCGCAGCCTGATGGCGGGCCGGCAGTCGCTGGCGCTGTCGCTTGAGGCGCTGGCGCCGCTGTTCCGCATACCGGGCATCAGTTTCGTCAATCTGCAATACGGTCCCTGCGAAGCGGAGATCGCCGAGGCGGAGCAGGCGCTGGGTATCCGGCTGCACCAGATCGAGGGGCTGGATCTGACCGATGATCTGGATGGCGTCGCGGCGCTGATCACCTCGCTCGATCTGGTGATAACCGCCGGCACCTCGGTCGGCGAAATGGCGGGCGCGCTGGGGGTTCATTGCTGGCGTTTGGGCCGGCCCACTGAATGGACGCTGCTGGGCACGCAGGAGCGTCCCTGGTTCCCGGCCATGCGGGTATTCTCGGCGCCTGCCGGGCAGCGGATGGAGTCGCTGGTGCCGGATATACGCCTGGCGCTGTCGGGGTTTCAGCGCGATTGCCGCAGCTTTCGCCTCGGCTACCGCTGCGCGTGACGGCGCCTTGCCCGACTGCTATGATTCCATTTGGAAATCAGGGGCTGTGGAGAGTGGGGACAGGGGATGAACGAGACCAGGCCTGGAGACGGGGGTGTCACGACAAGGCTTCCCGATGCCTACCGGGAATTTCTCGACCCAACCATAGATCTGAACGGCAAGGTTGTGCTGGTGACCGGGGGGACAGGCTCCTTCGGCAAGCATTTCCTGAAAAGCGTCGTGGCGCGCTACAAGCCAAAGCGCCTGATCGTCTTTTCGCGCGACGAGATGAAGCAGTACGAGCTGGCGCAACAGCTGCCGCCGGATAAATATCCGTTCATGCGCTATTTCATCGGCGATGTGCGCAATGCCGACCGGCTGGAAATGGCCATGCGCGAGGTCGATTACGTCGTTCATGCCGCGGCAATGAAGCATGTCTCCATCGCCGAATATAACCCGTTCGAATGCATCCACACCAATGTGATGGGGGCGGAGAACGTGGTGCGGGCCGCGATCCACAACAAGGTGAAGCGAGTCATCGCGCTGTCGACTGACAAAGCAGCGAACCCGGTCAATCTCTACGGTGCCAGTAAGCTGGCCTCGGACAAGATATTCACTGCCGCCAACAACCTCTCAGGGACCAGTGGCTGCCGGTTCTCGGTCGTGCGCTATGGCAATGTGGTGGGCTCGCGCGGCAGCGTTCTGGGCTATTTCCAGAAGCTGATCCAAGAGGGCAGCGATCATCTGCCGATCACCGATCCGCGCATGACACGGTTCTGGATCACCCTGACACAGGGTGTGAATTTCGTGCTGTCCTGCTTTCACATTATGCGCGGCGGCGAGATTTTCGTGCCCAAGATTCCCAGCATGTTGATGACGGAATTCGCGCTGGCCCTGGCACCGCACCTGCCGCACAAAATTGTCGGCATCCGTCCTGGCGAGAAGATCCACGAGATCATGATTTCCTCCGATGACAGCCGCACGACGGTCGACCTCGGCGACCGCTATGTCATCCAGCCGGCCTTCGCCTGGTGGTCGCGCAGCGGCTACAAGGAGGCGCTGCCGGTGGCGGAGAATTTCGTTTATTCCAGCGACAACAACACCGAATGGCTGGGCCGGCATGATTTCGGCCATTACCTGAAGGAAGCCGATCAGTGACCGACAAGGCCGGCAGCCCTGTCGGCTTCCTGCCCTATGGCCGACAGACCATCGAGGATGACGACATCGCGGCCGTGGTTGCTGCCCTGCGCAGCGACTACCTGACCACCGGCCCGGCGGTCGATGGCTTCGAGGCGGCTTTGTGCGCGGAAACCGGCGCCCTTCATGCGGTTGCCTGCGCCAATGGCACGGCCGCCCTGCACATGGCGGCGCTGGCGCTCGATCTGGGACCGGGCGACTGGATCGTGGTGCCGACAGTCACCTTCCTCGCCACCGCCAATGCCGCCCGCTATGTCGGCGCGGAGGTGGTGTTTGCCGATGTCGATCCCGATAGCGGGCTGATGCGCGCGGCCGATCTTGAGGCAGCGCTGGGGCGTATCCCGGCCGGGGGGACGGCCAAGGCTGTCTTCAACGTTCATCTGGGCGGGCATGTCGGCGATGTCGAGGGCATCCACGCTTTGGCCCGGCGGCACGGGCTGACCGTGGTGGATGATGCCAGCCACGCGCTGGGCACGCGCTACCGCGATCCGGCCAATGGCTGGAACCGGGTCGGCGAGGGTGCGCATGCCGATATGACGACGTTTTCCTTCCATCCGGTGAAGACCGTGACGATGGGTGAGGGCGGGGCGGTAACGACCAATGATGCCGGGCTGGCAAAGCGGCTGCGGCTGGCGCGCAGCCATGGCATGACCCGCGATCCGCTGGACTTCCAGCAGGCCGATCTGGCACTGGCGGCGGATGGCAGCCCGAACCCCTGGTATTACGAGATGGCCGCCCCCGGCTTTAATTACCGGGCGACCGATATCCAGTGCGCGCTGGGCAGCAGCCAGTTGGTCAAGCTGCGGCGCTTCGTCGACCGGCGCCAGGCGCTGACCGATGCCTATGACCGTAAGCTGGCCAATCTGCTGCCGATGGTGCGCCCCGTCAGTCGGCGCGAGACGCAGGAGGCGGGGTTGCATCTCTATCCGGTGCTGATTGACTTCGCCGCACTCGGTTTCGACCGGGCGGCGCTGATGCATCGGCTGCGTGCACGGGGAATCGGCACGCAGGTGCATTACATTCCGGTGCATCTCCAGCCCTATTACCGCCAGCGCTATGGCGCACCCGATCTGCCGGGGGCGTTGGGCTATTACCAGCGTTGCCTCAGCCTGCCGCTCTATGCCGGCATGGAGGAGGCTGATGTGGAGCGGGTGACGACAGCGCTGGCGGAATCGCTCAGCGCCGGATGAGCGCTGACAGGGCGGCGCTGACCTCGCCGATCACCTTCTCCACCGCGCCCCGGCCGGTCGGCATGACGCTGGGCTGACACGGAAAGCCGGGCGTTCCCAGCATCAGCCAATGGCGCTTCACCAGCAGCGTCGGCACGCCCAGGGCGCCCGCCATGGCCTGCACGGTCGTAGGGGCGGAAATGACGATATCCAGTGCCTTTATCAGCGCCGCCGTGCCGTCCAGATCATTGCGCTGGTCCAGCCCGGTGAAATTATGGATTGTCACGCCGGTCTCGCGTTCGGCCTGCTGAAGCTCGGCGAGGCAATCGTCATATTGCAGATTGACGAAGGTCACGCCCGGCGTTTTCAGCACCGGGCCCCAATAGCGCATATCGGTATAGTGACGCTGCCGTTCAGCAGTCATCAGCCCGCTACGCCAGCAGAGGCCGACCTTAACGCCGGACCCCAGCGCCGCCAGCCTGTCGCGCCAGGCGGCCACCTTCTCCTCATCGGCGCGCAGATAGCTCTGCTGCATTGGAAAATCCTCGATCCGGCGGCGCAGATACAGCGGAAGACTTCCGATGGGAATGGCGGCGTCCGGTTTGTCGCCGGTATCCAGCCAGTCATAGGTGAAGACGCAGCGGGCCTTCTCCAGGCTCATCTCGAAGGGCCGGACATCGGCCCCGGGATAGGAACGCCGGAAGATCGGCACCAGCCTCGGCTCCACCTCGATGGTAACCTTGCGCGCCTGTGCGATCACATCCTCCAGGCAGGTCGCGAAGATCAGCTGATCGCCCAGCCCCTGTTCAGCTGACACCAGAAGATGGGTATCGGCCAGGCTCTCGCCCTGCCAGCGCGGCAGGTCGTGCCGGTAGATGACGCTTTTCAGCCGGTTGGGCGAGAGCCGGTGCTCATATTCCTGCCAGCCTTGCGACAGCCGGCCTGTCGACAGCAGGGTCTGCGCGTAATTGATGTGCAACTGGGCGTTGTCGGGCATTACCTCCAGCGCCTTGGCGTAATAGGCCAGCGTCTGGTCCATATCGCCATCGGCGCGTGACAGCAGCGCCAGATTGCCATAGGCCGCGCCGAAATCGGGCGCCAGGCGCACCGCCTCCTCGTAGAAAATGCGGGCATTCGCGAAATCGCCGGCCTGTTGCAGTGTGGAGCCGAGATTCATCCACAGCCGGGCTTCCTCGGGCCGCTTGCCGATGGCCTCGCGCAGGATATCGACCGAGGAATCATACTGGCCCAGCAGGCGATAGACGGTGCCCAGATTATGCGCCGCTTCCAGCGAGCCGGGGTCGATCTTCAGGATCGCCTGCAGCATGGCGGCGGATTGCTCAAGCTGCCCGGTATCGCGCGCGATATTCGCGGCGCCCAGCATAGCGCCCAGATTGGCCGGGTCGTCCGCCAGTATTTTCCCGTACAGCTCCATCGCTGCCGGGAAGTCCCTGGCCTCGTACAGCGCAGTCGCCTGCTGAAGCCTGTCGTCCTGTCCCTTGTCCGGATTCTGGAACCGTGGGTTCCGTTTTTCGTCGTAGCCGAGCGCGGGTGGCCTGTCGGTTGCCGGCGGTATGGCCGGCAGGGGGTGCGAAAGGGTCATCGCCTGCGCGCGTTCGGCCCGCAGCGCCTCGGGTGAGGATGCAATCGCCGCCAGCGCGTCAGTCAGCGTCTGCACAACCTGCGCCCAGGGCGTGCCCGGCACACGGTGGAACAGGCGCATGCGTGGATACCAGGGCCGGTTGTCGGCGCCCAGCATCGACCAGTCTGTGTTCTGACCGAACCGCCAGGTCGGGATGCCCAGGGCCGCCGCCATCTCGCCGACGGAAGTGCCGGCGGTAACGACCAGATCGAGCGCCGAGATCAGGGCTGCGGCGCCGTCGAGATCGTTCTTCAGGTCCAGCTCCGGGAACCGTTCGATGCGGATGCCGTATTTATCCTCGGCTTCGGCAATCTCCTCGGCGCAATCATCATATTGCAGGTTGAAGAAGCGGATGCCGGGCAGGCGCAGCAGCGGGGCCAGCAGGTCGAGATTCATATAACCGGCACTCCGGCGCGTGCCCTGGCGCATTGAGCGCCAGCAGATGCCGACCGCCAGCCCTGACCCAGCCGCCGCCAGCACCTTGTCGCGCCAATAGGCGATGCGATCGGGGTCGGCCCGCAGATAGCCGTGATGATCGGGGAAGGCGGCAAGGTCGGGGCGGCAGAATTCCGGCATGCCGCCGATGGGGACATGGCGGTCGGCATCGGGAATATGCGTTGCCAGCGAATCGGCGGGCCGCACGGTGATCTGGGGCAGGGACCGCGCGAAGATCGGCACCAGCCGCGCATCGCATTCCAGAATGACCTTCCCGGCCTTGCGCGCAATATCCGGCAGGCAGCTGCCGAACATGATCTCGTCGCCCACCCCCTGTTCGCGCCAGACCAGCAGGTTCTTGTCGGCGATATCCTCGCCGCGCCAGCGGATGTTGGTCAGGCCGCCGCGCAGCGGGTCCTTGTGACGCTGGAAGCGCATGTCGTACAGCCGCCAGCCCGTCTTCAGATCGCCCATCTGCAGGGAGCAGGTGCCGTAATTATAGGCCGCCGCGTGCATCGCCGGATCGAGTGCCAGGGCCCGGCGATAGAATTCCCGGGCCTCGGCGAAGCGGCGGCGGCGGCGGAACACGCTGCCGACATTCACATAGGCGGTGGCATAGCCCGGACGCAGCCGAAGCACCTGGCGCAGCGCCGCCAGCGACTCGTCCAGGCGGTCCAGGCTGCGCAGGCAGATGCCCATATTGTTGAAGGCCTCGGAAAACCCCGGCCGGACGGCGACGGCCCGGCGATAGGCCTCGATGGCGTCCGCCGGCTTGTCCTGCGCCTGCAGAATGGTGCCGCGATTATACAGCGCGTCGGCATAATCCCGGTTCAGCCGTATGGCCGTGTCGAAACAGGTCAGCGCCGCATCATAATCGCCGCTCTGGATCAGCAGCGTGCCCATATTGTTGTGCGCTTCGGCATAGCCGGGGTCGAGCTTCTGTGCCTTGGCGATCAGCGCTATTGCCTCTTCCAGCTGGCCACGGTCGCGCGCGATCAGGCCGAGATGGTTGAGGCAGTCTGGGTGATTCGGCCGCCGCTGCAGGATGGTGTGATAGATCGCCTCCGCCTCGTCGAGCCGGTGCCGGCGCTGATGCTCGACTGCCAGGCGGAACAGTTGATGCAGGTCCGCCGGAAGCGCCTTCGCCTGGATCGCGGCTTTGCCGGACGGGGCTTGCTGCTGAGCGGCCTTGCCGGCGCTTCGGCGCTGTTTTCTGTTCATGTCGAATCGGGCTGGCCACGAAAAGGTACTGTGGCGCAAAGCCTAACAGAGAAGCGGAGCGTCTGTCAGCGCGCGAAATCCGGCGACGACCGGGGCAGGGCAGGGATGGGACCTCGCTTCCCATGAACCGCCAATCTTCCTATCATGGCAGCGGGTTCTCGACCGCCGGGTTGAGACACGAATGAAGGATGCGATGGATGAGTGGCGCGGGTAACTCCTTCCTGATCGGCAATCGCCGGATTGGCGGCGATGCACCGCCGCTGGTGATCGCGGAAATCGGCATCAATCACGAGGGTAGTGAGGAAAAGGCCGCCCGGATGATTGACGCCGCAGCGGCGGCGGGATGCGAATGTGTGAAGTTCCAGACCCATGTGATCGACGATGAAATGATCCCCAATGATGTCGTGCCGGCGAATGCGTCGGAGAGCATCTGGGACATCATGGAGCGCTGCGTGCTCTCGGCGGAAGCCGAGGCCCGGCTGAAGGCGCGGGCCGAATCGCACGGCATGATTTTCCTGAGCACGCCATTCTCCCGCGCGGCGGCCGAGCAGCTCGACCGGCTGGGCGTCGATGCCTACAAGATCGGCTCGGGGGAGTGCAATAACTACCCGCTGGTCGAGCATATCGCGCGCAAGGGCAAGCCGGTCATTCTCAGCACCGGTATGAACGATATCGCCAGTATCGCCCGGTCCGTCGACCTGCTGCGCTCTGCCGGCGTGCCCTATGCGCTGCTGCATTGCACCAGCATCTACCCGACGCCCTATGAAGCCGTCCGGCTGGGGGCGATTGCCGAGTTGCAGGCAGCGTTCCCGGATGCGGTGATCGGCCTGTCGGACCATACGCTGACGAACTATACCTGCCTGGGCGCGGTGGCGCTGGGTGCTGGCATTCTGGAGCGGCATTTCACGGCGGATAAATCCTGGCCCGGGCCTGATATCGAGGTTTCCATGGACCCGAAGGATCTGCGCGACCTGGTTGAAGGCTCGCGCGCCATTCACCTGGCGCGCGGCGGCCGCAAGGACATCCTGCCGGCAGAACAGCCGACCATCGACTTCGCCTATGCCAGCGTTGTGTCCATCGCCCCGATCAGGGCCGGGGAAGAACTGACGATGGCGAATATCTGGGTGAAGCGACCGGGCACCGGCCCAATTCTGGCCGGGCAGTTCAATGATCTTCTGGGCCGCCGCGCCGCGACCGATATCGCCAAGGATTGTCAGCTCAGCCCGGAGATGCTGGCGTGAGTTTGCGGTGAGCTTCTCCCGGACGATCTGCGTAACGGGTGCGTCCGGCTTTATCGGCACCGCCCTGTCGGCCGCCCTGGTGGCGCGCGGCCATCGGGTTCTGGCGTGTTCCCGCCGGCCCTTCGCTGCGCCCGGGGGCGTGCAGGCAGTGATCGTCACGCAGTATCACGATGCTCCGCTGGCCGATGTGCTGGTCCATCTGGCCGAACCTGCTGCCTTGCCGGGCGATGCAGCGGGCCCAGAAGCAACGGCGACGCTGACCGCACTGGCCGGGCGGGGCTATCGTCGGCTGGTCTACTTGTCGTCCGCGGCGGTCTATGGCGATATGGAGTCATACCCACGCAGACCGGATGAACCGGCGAGGGCAGAGAATGGCTATGGCCGTATGAAACGCGCTGGCGAAGCTGTCGCCCTGGCGGCAGGGGGCGTAGCGGTGCGCCTGACCAATGTCTATGGGCCTGGCATGAACCAGGGCACGGTGATGACGGATATTCTGGCGCAGCGCGCCGTTCCGGGGCCGATCCGGGTGCGCGACCTTGCCCCGGTGCGCGATTATCTGTGGCTGGACGACGCGGTTTCGGGCCTCGTCGCGATTGCCGAGGGCAGCGCCACAGGTGTGTTCAACCTGGCCTCGGGCGAGGCGGCCTCGGTGGAGCGGCTGGCGCTTACCTGCCTGCGGCTGTGGGGACGGCAGGGCGATGGCGCCGTCGCCATGGCGCCCGCCGGCCGCGCCTCGGTCCTGCGTCTGGATATCGGCGAGACATTGCAGCATTTCGACTGGCAGCCGCACACCGCGCTGGATGAGGGGCTGGCGCGGCTGGCAGGCGGAGGGTCGGCATGAAGCGGGTGATCGCCGTCTTTACCGGCAACCGGGCGGAATACGGGCTGCAATACCCGATCCTGAAGGCGATCCAGGCGCATCCGGCGCTGGAGTACCAGTTGCTGGTGTCGGGCGCGCATCTCGATCCGAATTTCGGCCGCACGCTGGACGAAATCGCTGCCGACGGCTTCGAGATTCATGCGGAGGTGAAGATCGACATGGCGGCCGACGATCAGGCCAGCGCCACTGCGAAGGCCATCGGCAGCGGCACCATCGCGATCAGCGACGCGCTGGCGCGGCTGAAGCCCGACATGCTGGTGGTCTATGCCGACCGGTTTGAGGGCTTCGCGGCGGTGATTGCCGGCAGCCAGATGAACATCCCGACCGCCCATATCGAAGGCGGCGACATCACCGAAGGCGGCGCGCTGGACGATTCCGTGCGGCATGCCATGACCAAGCTGGCCCATCTGCATTTCACCACCAACCAGCAGGCCAGCAACCGCGTGCTGGCCATGGGGGAGGAGGCCTGGCGGGTGCATACGGTGGGGTTTCCCGCCATCGACATGATCGCCGCCGGCAATGTCGCAACCGCCGAGGAACTGATCGCGCAATACGCTATCGACCCGGGCCGGCCGCTGGTCCTCTTCACCCAGCATGCCGTGACCACGGAGGTGGCGGCGGCGGCCGAGCAGATCCGCCCGTCACTGGCGGCACTGACCGCGCTGGCGGCAGAGGGCGTGCAGGTGATCGTGACCTATCCGAACAATGATGCCGGCGCGCAGGCGATCATCGGGGAGATTGATGCGCTGGGCCGGCAGTCGGTTCCCGGCATCCAGATTCACCGGTCACTGGGCCGCTATAATTACCATGGGGTGCTGGCGCTGGCGCGCGATCCGGCCTGGCGGGTCTGCTGTGCCGGCAACAGCTCCTCCGGCATCAAGGAGACGCCGGCCTTCGGCTGTCCCACGGTGAATATCGGCTCGCGCCAGCAAGGCCGGCTGCGGGGGGGGAATGTGCTGGATGCCGGCTATGATGCGGCGGCAATCGAGGCGGCGATCCGCACCTGCCTGTTCGATGAAGCGTTTCGTCGGCTCTGTGCCGGGTGCGAGAATCCCTATGGTATCGGCGATGCCGGCATCAAGGTGGCCGAGGTGCTGGCCAGCGTGCCGCTCGACCAACGATTGATCCGCAAGCGGATGATGCTGGCCGGGGAGGCGCGGGACGGATGGTATCGCTAGAAAACCCGCCGCTTGATCCCGCCGCCACCCTGCGCGACGCGGTGCGCGCCATTGAGGCGACGCATCGCCGCATCGCCGTGGTGGCCGACGCGGCGGGGATGCTGATCGGCACGCTGACCGACGGTGATATCCGCCGCGGCCTGCTGCGGGGCCTGACGCTTGAAGATGGCGTTGCCAGCGCCATGAATGCCACGCCGACCACAGCGCATGCCGCCAGCGAGCGGTCCTACCTGTTGGAATTGCTGGTCAATCGCGGGTACGAATCCCTGCCGTTGGTTGATGCGCAGGGGCGCTATGTCGCTGTCGTCAGCCGCTACGATCTTGGCCCGGCCGCCGCCGGTGCGCCGGTCGAGGCACAGAGCGCCATCGCCCTTGCCGTCATCATGGCGGGCGGCGAGGGCCAGCGCCTGCGCCCGATGACGGAGACCCTGCCGAAGCCGATGGTCGATATCGGCGGCATGCCGCTGATCGAGCGGATCGTCCGGTCGCTCATCGCTGCCGGCGTGCCGCAGCTGCGCATCGCGGTGAACTATCTGCATCATGTCATCGAGCAGCATCTGGGCGATGGCTCGGCGCTGGGCGGGCGAATCGACTATCTGCGGGAAAAGACCAAGCTGGGCACCGCCGGCGCGCTGTCGCTGCTGCCGGACCGGCCGGGCGGGCCGGTGCTGGTCATGAATGGCGATGTGGTGACCAGCTTCGATTGCAACGCCCTGCAGCGCTATCATGCGGAGCAGGGGGCGATGGTGACGGTCGCGGCGATGGAGTACCGGGTCGATATTCCCTATGGCGTGATCCAGTCGGAAGGCGTGTGCGTCACCGGACTGATGGAAAAACCGTCGCAGCGCTTCCTGTGCAATGCCGGCATCTACATGTTGTCGCCCGAGGCGCTGGCGAGCATCCCGTCGGACAGGGCATTCAACATGACCGACCTGATCGAAACCTGCCTGGCCGCCGGGCAGAAGGTCTGCATCTTCCCCTTGCATGAATACTGGGCCGATATTGGCACGCCAAAGGATCTGGCGGATGCCCGCCTGGCCCTGCTGAAACTGACCTGACGGAAGGGACGCCGCATCGTGGAATATCTGCGTGGCAAGAAAACCCTGGTGACCGGTGCGGATGGTTTCATCGGCAGCCATCTGGTCGAAGGACTGGTCGCCGCCGGGGCCGATGTGCGGGCGCTGGTCTATTATAATTCCTGGAACGCGCAGGGCTGGCTGGCCGATCTGCCGGACGCGATCCGCGCGGAGATCGAGATTGTGCAGGGCGATGTGCGCGACCCCGCCCGGATGCGCAATCTGGTCGCCGGCTGTGACTATGTGTTTCACTTGGCCAGCCTGATCGCCATTCCCTACAGCTATGAAGCGCCGGATTCCTATGTCGCCACCAATATCGGCGGCACGCTGAACATTCTGCAGGCCTGCCGGGATTCCGACCGGCTGGTCCGTCTGGTCCATGTCTCGACCTCGGAAGTTTATGGCACGGCGCAGCAGGTGCCGATTGCCGAGTCGCACCCTCTGGTCGGCCAGTCGCCCTATTCGGCCAGCAAGATCGGCGCCGACAAGATGGCGGAAAGCTTCCACCTCTCCTTCGGCCTGCCGGTGGTCACCGCCCGGCCGTTCAACACCTTCGGGCCGCGCCAGACCGCACGCGCCGTCATCCCGACCATCGCGGCGCAGCTGCTGTCCGGCGCCAACGAACTGCGGCTGGGCGCGCTGACGCCGACGCGCGATTTCAACTATGCTGGCGACACGGCGGCGGGGATGATCGCGCTGGGCGGCTGTGCGGCGGCGGAGGGGCAGGTGGTGAATATCGGCAGCGGCGAGGAATGGTCGATTGAGCAGACCGCCCAGATGCTGATGGAGATCACCGGGCGGAGCGTGCCGATCCGCTGCGAGGAGGAACGGCTGCGCCCGGAGAAGAGCGAGGTGAACCGGCTGCTGGCCGATACAAGGCTCATCACGGACCTGACCGGATGGACGCGGCAGACCTCCTTCCGGGACGGGCTGGCGCACACGGCGGACTGGATCGGGCGCAATCTCCAGCATTTCGATCCCAGCCGCTACCAGCGCTGAGGCCGGCATGCGGGTTCTTCTGATCGGGGCGGGGGAGATGGGCAGCCGGCATTTGCAGGGGCTGGCGGCGCTGCCCGCCGGCAGCGCGGTCGCCGTGCTGGAGCCGCGCGAACAGGCGCGGGAAACCGCCCTGCAACGCTGGCGGCAGATGCCGGGACATGATGCCGTGCCGCTGCGTTTTCTGAAGGAGAACGAAGGCTGGGACGGTTTCGACGCGGCGGTTCTGGCGACGGGCGCCAGCGGGCGGCTCGATCTGCTGCGCCGTGTGCTGGAAGTCGGCATCCGCCTTGTGCTGGCGGAGAAGGTGCTGTTCCAGTCGGTCGCGGCGTATCGCGAGGCGGTTCTGCTGGCGGCGGCACTCGGTGCCGATATCCGCGCCCATGTGCCGCTGCGCCATGTCCCGGTGCTGCAAAAGCTGCGCGACCATACGCTGGACAAGCCCTTCACCCTGACTGTCGAGGCCGGCGACCGGGGGCTGGGCTGCAATGGCATCCATTTCCTCGATCTGTTCCAGTATCTGGGCGGCCTGCCGCCGGCCTCGGTGGAGGCGGCGCTCGACCGGCCGCTACAGGCGAACCGCCGCGACCCGGCGCTGGTGGAGTTCACCGGTAAGCTGACGGCCACCAACGCGGCGGGGGCGGAACTCCGCATCCGCTTCTCGCCCGGCCATGAAAGGCTGGCCGTGCTGATGGTGGAGACGGCGGATGGGCGCGCCGTCATCGACCAGGCCGGCACGGTCGAGAGCGATATCGCCGGTCTGGCGGGTCTTGGCTTCGAGATGCCGATGGCCAGCCGCATGGCCGCCGGCATGCTGGCCGGGATTGCGGAGGGCAGTTCGCCGCTGCCTGACCTTGCCGAGGGGTTCGAGACCAACCGGCTGATGCTGGCTGCCTATAACCGAAATCTCGCCGGGCGACATGATGACAATCTCGTCTGCCCGATCACCTGATGGGAAGTGGCCCATGCGCATCCTGCTGATTGGCGCGGGACGGATCGCCGGCGAATATGCAAAGGCGCTGAATGCGCGCGGCGGCGTGACGGTCGAGGTGCTGTCGCGCAGCGCTGCCTCGGCCGAGGCACTGGCCCGGACGCACGGTCTGGCGGCGGCGCATCATGGTGGCATGGACCGGCTTGCGGAACTCGATCTCGATTATGACGGCATCATCGTCGCCACGCCCATCGAGACGCTACTGCCCTATCTGGAGCATCTGACCGGGCGCGGCGCCCGGCGCGTTCTCGTGGAAAAGCCGCTCTGCCTGTCCAGTAATGATCTGCGCGACTTCCTCGCCCGCCATCCGGGCGCGCCGGCGATGGTGGCGCTGAACCGGCTCTATTACCCCTCGGTCACGGCACTGGCGGAGATTCTGCGGGTGGAGCCGGCAATCCTTGCCGAGTTCACCTTCGGGGAGATGGTGGAACGGACCCTTTCTGCCGGGCTGTCGCCTGCCGTGCTGGCGCGGCTGGGGGTGGCCAACAGCATCCATGTGATTGCCACCGCCTTCGATCTGATCGGCCTGCCCCGAACGCTGGATTCGTGTATAGAAGGGCAGGGGCGGCTGGACTGGCATCCGGCGGGGGCCATCTTTACCGGCACTGGTCTCTCGGAGACGGGTGTGCCTTTCACCTATGCCGCCGACTGGCTGGCCGGCGGCCGCTGGTCAATGGCGGTGCGTACCGCGCGCGGCCTCTACCGGATGGCGCCGATGGAGGGGCTGGCCTTTGTCCCGGAGGATGGCGGGCCAGAGGAAATGCTCGTGGTGCCGCCGTCGCCCGGCGGGCTGAAACCCGGTTTTCCGGAAATGCTGGCGGCCTGGCTGGATGCCACCGCGCCCGACCCGCGTGCTGGTCTGCCACGATTGCTGGCCCATATGCAGGCTATCGAGCGTATCATGGGCTACGCGGACTTGGGGTAGGCACGCCCCTTGCATAGTTCGACATTGAAGAAACGCCGAATACCCGGCATTATGAAACACTGATCTGCTAGGAGGGCGCGCTATGAAGGCGGAGATCAAGCCCCGGATCAATCTTGAAGGCAGAACGCCTTTACAGGATGTGATCCCACTGAATACCCCGTTTGTCGTGTTCGTCGATCCGGCGAGCGCGTGCAATTTCAAATGCCCGTTCTGTCCGACCGGGCATCGCAATCTTATTGACGAGACCGGGCGCTTCCAGGGCGCCATGAAGCTCGACCTGTTCAAGAAAATCATCGACGATTTGTCAGAATTCGACAAGCCGATCAAGGTCTTGCGCATGTACAAGGATGGCGAGCCGTTCCTGAACCGCAACCTTGCCCAGATGATCGCCTATGCCAAGCAAAGCGGCCGTGTGGAGTATATCGACACCACCACCAACGGCTCGCTGATGACGCCGGAGCGGTTGGCACCGGTGCTGGAGGCGGGCCTCGACAAGATCAACATCTCGGTCGATGGCATGAATGTGGAGCAGTACAAGCGCTTCACCGGCTTCGACTTCGATTTCGAGACCTTCGTCGGCCATGTAAAGTGGCTGTATGCGAACAAGGGTGACTGCGAGATCGTGGTGAAGATCCCGCGCGAATTGATCACCGAGGCGCAGTGCCAGGAATTCTATGACACCTTCGGCGATCACTGCGACCGCATCTTCATCGAGAATTTCGCGCCCTGCTGGCCGGAATTCGACGTTGAGGCGCATACCGGCTTCGAGATCAAGGAAGGCATCTACCAGCAGCCGGTCACGCCGACCGACACCTGCCCCTATATTTTCTATGGGATGTCGGTGAACGCGGACGGGCTGGTCAGCTCCTGCTTCCTCGATTGGGGCCGCAAGCTGCTGATCGGCGATGTGCGCACGCAGAGCGTCAAGGCGATCTGGAATTCCGGCGAGATGAACGCGCTGCGGCGTCTTCACCTTGAAGGCAAGCGCTGCCAGAGCCCAGTGTGCGGCAGCTGCGGCCAGCTCAGCCATTGCCTGCCTGACAACATCGACGCCTATCGCGACGAGCTGCTGCCGAAGTTCCTGGCGCATGCGGGGGACAATATCAGCCCCGACGTGCCTGGCATGACGGCACGCAAGCGCATGCCGGAACCCGTTTGAGGCGAGCCGGCCCCGGTGCCGGCCGCCAGCGAGGCGGTGATGTCATGAAGGTGCTCCATATCACACCCCATCTGGGCGGCGGCGTCGGCAGGGCGCTGTCCTGCCTGATTCGCCGCGCCGAGGCCGGCGGGTCGGTGCGGCATGCTTTGCTGTGCCTGGAACAGCCCGAAAAGCGCCAGGCCATCGATGCCATCGCGGCTGCCGGCTGCCCGGTGACCGTGGCGCCGACGCTGGCTGAGGCGCAGGCAGCCATCGACGAGGCCGATATCGTGCAGGTCGAGCTGTGGAACCACCCCGAGATTCCGCGCCTGCTCTGCGCGCTCGGCCCGAGCGCGATGCGGCTGCTCACCTGGTGTCATGTCTCCGGCCTGGGGGGACCGCGCATTCCGCCCGGCCTGTCCGGGACGCCTGCCGCTATCGTCTTCACCTCGCCCTGTTCGCTGCAGGGCGGCTTCCTGCGCGCCGCCGGCCAGCAGGTGGCGGTGGTGTCCAGCGCCTCGGTCGATCACATGCCGGCGCTGCCGGAGATGATGCCGCGTCCGGTGCCGGATGCCATGCGGATTGGCTATGTCGGCACGCTCGACTTCTCCAAGCTGCATCCGGACTTCGTCGATTTCCTGGCGGAGCTGCCGGACGAGTCGCTGCCGGTGCATCTCTATGGCGACAACACCAACCAGGAGGCGCTGGAGGCGCAATGTCGTGCTTTGGGCCGGCCTGGCCTGCTGCGCTTCCACGGCCATGTCTCGGACATTGCCGGCGAGCTGGCGAAACTCGACGTGCTGGCCTATCCGCTGGACCCGGCACATTACGGCACTGCGGAGAACGCGCTGGTCGAAGCGATGGCGATGGGTGTCGTGCCTGTGGTGCTCGACAACCCGGCGGAGCGCTGCATCGTCAGCGATGGCGAGACCGGCTTCGTGGTTCGTGACAAGGACGGTTTCCGTGCTGCGCTGCGCCGGCTGCTGAGCGACCCCGAGGAGCGTGCCGCGATGGCGCGCCGTGCCGCCGTGACAGTGCGCGCGCGCTACACGGCGCGGGTCATGGAGGAGGAGATGAACGCGCAGTACCGCATGCTGTTGCGGCAGCAGCGCGCGCCGTTCGATTTCCACACCGTGTTCGGCCAGACGCCGGGCGACTGGTATCTCAGCTTCCAGCCAACCGGCGATCCGCATATCGGCGCACCGGCGACGGCGGAGGCACGCAAGGGCAGCGTCCATCATTTCCTGGCGAAGTTCCCGGACGATCCCGATCTGCAGGGCTGGGCGGACGAAGCGCTGGCGCGCCGGCTGGTTGCCGCGTCCTTCGCCAGACCCAAACCCGCCCGGCGTGCTGGGATGCGTGTTGGGGCGCGCCCATGATCTGTCCGGCCTGCGGCCAGCCCATGCAAGTGCTGGGCACGGTGCCGCTGCGGGATTTCGACGGGGCGCTGTTCAACCGGGACGGGCTGTACCGTTATTGCCCGGCCTGTGGCATGGCGCGGGTGGAAACCGGAGTTTCCGACCGCGAGATCGCCGCGCATTACGCCGATGAGAGCCTCTATGTCGCGCTGTCCGGCGTCGGCGTCGGTGGCGACACGCCGGAGGACCGGGCGCGCTACGGCCATTACCGCGCCTTCATGCAGGTACAGGGAATAGATGCCGGCATGCTGGCCGATATCGGCTGTTCGCGCGGCGGCTTCCTGCGCTATCTGGCCGAGGCCGCACCGGGCATCGCCTCGGTCGGCGTCGATTGCGATGCGCGCAGCCTGAAGAGCCTGAGCGAGGCCGGGCTGGACGCGCGAATCGGCGATGTGTTCGCCCTGCCCTTCGCGGCGGGGGAGGCGGATATTCTGTCTTACTTCCATGTGCTGGAGCATCTCTATGGCATCGACGCCGCGCTGGCCGAGGCGGCGCGCGTGCTGAAGCCCGGCGGAGCACTGCTGATCGAGGTGCCGGACGCCGCCCGCTACTTCGCGTCGGAGACCCATGTCGGACCGATGTTCTGGCTGGCGATGAAAGAACATGTGAACCACTTCACCCCGGCGGCGCTGGGCGCGGCGCTGGCGCGTAACGGCTTCGGTATTGCCGCCATCAACCGCTCCAGCCAGCCGATGAAGGGCGGCAAGGGATACCCTTCGCTGCTGGTGCTGGCGCGCAAGGGTACAGGCGTTTCCGCCGATCTGGATAAGGGGGAGGATTTCGCTGCGCAGTTTGCCGCCGACACTGGCGCGATGCGGCAGGCGGCGGCGGAGATCGCGGCCAGCCCGGTGGGGCCGCTCTGCTTCTGGGGTGTCGGGCTGGAATTCTTCGCGCTCCATGGCTATCTGGCACCGTTGCTGACCGGGCGGGACGTCCGGCTGCTCGACCGCAACCCGTCGAAGCAGGGGCTGACGGTCGATGGAAGGCCGGTCGAGGACCCGTCTGCCGTGCCGGCGGAGGGGACGCTGATCTGCTGCTCCTACATGGCGGCACCGCAGATCGTCGAACAGGCGCAGGCGCTGGGCTGGAAGCGGGAGGCGATACTGTGCCTGCCGTGACGGAAAGGCGCCTGACCGCAACGCGTGGCTTCGATCGGCTGCCCGATGCTGTGCAGGCGCAGTCGCTGCTGCGCGAGATTGCGACAGCGCAGGCCGATCCGCGCCCGCGTCCGGTGGACAGGAAGCTGGCGCTCTATGGCGCCGGTGATATGGGACGGATGGCGCGCGCGCATCTGGAGCATATCGGCGTGCCCATCGCTTTCGTGGTGGACCAGCAGGCCGACCGGCTGCGGGAGATGCCGGATTGGCAGGGGATCACCCTGCTGACACCCGATGCGGTGCCGGATGCGGCGAAGCGCGACATGCTGCTGGCGGTCTGCGTCGCCACCGCGCCCTATGCGCCGCTGGAATCCAGCCTTTCGGCGGAGGGCTGGGCCGATATCGTGCCGTTCTACGACATCGCCGAGGCCTATCGCGACCGGCATCCGCTGTCGAATGGCTGGGTCGCCAATCCTTTTTCGCCGGAGGATGAAGCGGGCATCGCGGCGGCGCTGGATCATTGGGCGGACGATCTGTCCCGCGCCCATCATCTGCAATTCCTGGCCTGGCGGCGGTTGCGCGCGGAATGGCGCTTCGCGGGTGCGCCGGTCACGCTCGACGACCGCTATTTCATCCCGGAAATGCGCCAACTGCTGACCGCGACCGAGGCTTTCGCGGATATCGGCGCCTATCATGGCGGAGTCATCCACCGGTTCCTGGAGGTCACGGGCGGGCGCTGCGGCAGGATCTGGGCGGTGGAACCCGATCCCGTCAACCTGGCGCGGCTGGAAGAAAATCTCACCGGCCTGCCCGAGGGCGTGCCGGTTGAGATTATCCCTGCCGTGGTGGCGAGTGAGGCGGGCAGTGCGCGCTTCGCCGGGGGGCTGGGCTATGCCTCGCAAATTTCCGGTATTGGGACGGACAACCTGCCCGTTACCACCATCGACCGGCTGGGCCTGTCGCCCAGCTTCCTGAAGCTGCATCTGGAAGGCGGAGAACTGGCGGCGCTGCAAGAGGCAACGGAAACGCTCAAACGCTGCCGCCCGCTGGTCGCGCTGACCAGCTATCACAATGATTTGGGCCTGTGGCGGCTGCCGCTCTGGCTGCGCGAGACGCTGCCGGATTACCAGCTGCTGATGCGGCTGCATAGCTGGGTCGGCACTGGTGCTGTGATCTACGCCATTCCAGAGGAACGTCTCGGAGCAGAGGCACCATGAGCGGCCCGGAATGGCATCTGTTCTCGAAGTTGGCGGCGGCAAGCGACATGGCGGCACTGTGGCCGCTGGTGGAGGAGGCTTTCGCGGCGCGGTCCAAACGGACCGGCATTGCTGACCCGGAGGCGGCGCTGGGCGCGGCACGCGACATCGTGGTCTATGGTGCCGGGGATTTCGCCCGCGCGGTGCTGGAGTCCTGGCGGGAACGCGGCCTGCCGGTGCGTTATCTGGTGGACAGCAACCCGGCCAAGCAGGGCGGCAGCTGGCAGGGTCATCCGGTCGCCGGTCCGGACCGGCTGGCCGCCGATCCGGCACGGCCGCTGGTCGTGGTGGCGGCGATGGATACCAGCGCGCTGGGTGCCATGCTGGACGGGCTGGGCCTGCCTTACCTGTTCGCCGAGCGCGACGGTACGGTGGGCTTCCTGCCCGGCCATATGCTGGCGCGGCGGCGCGCGGCCTGCGACCGTCTGTTCGGCCTGCTGGCCGATGACCAGTCGCGGCATGTCTTCCTGTCGGTGGTCATTGCCCGGCTGTTCCAGGATTTCCAGTTTCCGATGAAGGGCAATCTCTTCACCGACCGCTGCACCAGCCACCCGCAATATTTTCCGGCCGATCTGCCGCCGCTGCGCGCGGGCGAAGCCTATGTCGATTGCGGCGCCTTCGACGGCGATTCGCTGGCCGGCTTCGCGGCGGAGGCGCTGCGCCTCGGCCTCACCGGCTGGTCGGCGCTGGGGGTCGAGGCCGATGCCGGCAATGCTGACCGCGCGCGCGCCAACCTGGCGGCGCTGGGGTTGGGCCATATTCCGGTGCGCGAGGCGGTGCTGGGCACCGGCCGCGAGGGGGTGGGCGCGCTGCATCTCCATAATTGCCTGGGCGGCGTGATCGAAGGCGGTGGCGACAGCACGGCGCTGGACGATCTGCTGGGGGACTTCCGCCCCAGCTTCATCAAGATGGATATCGAGGGGGCGGAGCTGCCGGCGCTGGCCGGTGCGCGCCGCGCCATTCTGGCGGAGAAGCCGAGGCTCGCCATCTGCACCTATCACACGACGGCGGAACTGATCGATATTCCGCTTTTCCTGGCGGATAATTTTCCGTTCTACGATCTGTATCTGCGCCATCATCGCGGCGGCTCGCTGTGGGAGACGGTGTGCTACGCTCTGCCACGGCCAAAGGGGGAGGGGAAATGACGCCCGAAGAGGATTTCGCCCGGCGGGTGACGGACAATATCCGCCGGCTGGGGGAGGATACGGATTTTCGCGGCCTGACCAATGTCTGGGTGCGCGAATCGATCCGGCATTCCTATGCGCAGAATTTCACCTGGATGGGCCGCCCCATCATCCAGGTGCCGCAGGATGTCTATGCCATCCAGGAACTGATCTGGCGGGTGAAGCCGGATCTGGTGATCGAGACTGGCATCGCGCATGGCGGCTCGCTGATCCTCAGCGCCTCGATGCTGGCGATGCTGGATTATTGCGAGGCAGTGGAGACGGGCACGCCGCTGGTCCCGACCGAATCGCGCCGCCGTGTTCTGGGCGTCGATATCGACATCCGCGCGCATAACCGGGCCGCCATCGAGGCACATCCGATGGCGCATATGATCGAGATGCTGCAGGGCTCCTCCATCGCGCCTGATATCGTGGCGGCGGTAAAGCAGCGCGCGGCGGATTTCGGCCGGGTCATGCTGTTCCTCGACAGCAACCACACGCACGAGCATGTTCTGGCGGAGCTGGAAGCCTATGCGCCGCTGGTCTCGCCCGGCAGCTACTGCGTGGTCTGGGATTCCGGTGTGGAGGATCTGCCGGAGGGCTTCGTGACCGACCGGCCCTGGGGCAAGGGCGACAATCCGAAGACGGCCCTGTTCGCCTATCTCGACCGGCTTGCCGGGGAAGGCCGCAAGGCAACGGATGGCGGCAAGCTGAAGTTCGAGATCGACAAGCAGATCGAGAGCAAGATCATGATCACCGCCTCGACCGACGGGTTCCTGAAGAGGGTGTGAGGATGGAACTGCCGGCACATCAGGATCTGACGCTGCTCGTGCCGACCTATAACCGGCCGCGCTTCTTCACGCGGTTCCTGGAGTATGCGCGCGCCAGCGGCTTCGACATGCCGATCCTGGTCGCCGATGGCAGCGAGCAGCCGGGGGAGGACGCGAACGCGGAGATTATCGCCCGCCATGGCGCGGGCTTGCAGATCGAGCATCAGCGCTACGGCACCGATGTCACGCCGGGCCTGCGCGTCGGCATCGCCCTGCAGACTGTCGGCACGCGCTACTGCATGCTCTGCGCCGACGATGATTTTGTCTTCCTGCCGAAGGTGAAGGAGGCGCTGTTCCGGCTGGAGCTGGAACCGGATTGCGTCGCCATCGGCGGGCCGATGATCGTCTTCACCGACAATCCGGCGAAACCGGCGCCCCTGCGTGTCCATGTCGCGCATGATGTGACCGGCCCGACGGCCCTGCAGCGCATCGACGCGCATATGACGCAATACCGCCCGACCTTCTATTCCGTGTTCCGCACGCCGGCGATCCAGGCGGCCTACGGGCGCGGCAAGGAGGAGTTCGACTTCTGGCCGCGCCTGGCCGAATTGTCGCTGTCCGCCGGTATCATGGCGCAGGGCAACTACCGGGCGCTGAACGGATTCTTCGGCATGCGGGAGATGCATCCGGACCAGCATTCCAGGACAAGCGGGCAGTGGATGGACATGATCGTGCACCGCGATTTCTCGGCTCATCTGGAAGCGGCAGCGGCGCATGCCGCACGCATCGTGCTGGAGCATGAGGAGATGCCGTTCGAGACCGCGCTGAACGCCATCAAGCTGGCCTTCCTGCGCTTTGTCCACGTGACCTACGGGCCGACCTTACGCGGCACGCCCGCGCATGAGGTGCCGGAGCGTCATGCCGCCCAGCGCGCCGCGCTGGCGCCCATGCTGAAGGCGCCGCCCGCCGAAATTGCCGAGGCGCTGCGCGCCGTCGGCGTCCTCCCGGCTGTCGCTGATTAGGATGCAGTCGGAGGACATACCGATTCCCCCGATGCCGCCGGCCTATTGGCGAGGCCGCCGCCTGCAGCGCGGACAGCGCTGGCAGCAAGCCATCGACGCCTACCGCGCGGCGCTGCCCTCACCCGACGATGCCGAAGTGCAGTTCCGCATCGGCTATGCCTGCGAGAAGCAGGGCGATCTGCCGGCGGCGCTAGCGGCCTATGCTGAAGCCGTGCGGGACGCAGCGCAGGCACCGCCGATCCGGCAGTACCGGCTGGGTTTCGTCGCCGATGCGCTGCGGGAGTGGGAGGTCGCCGCCACCGCCTACCGTGCGGCCATCGCGGCCGGCGGTACGGTGCCAAACTGGTTCTACCGGCTGGGCCGGGTGCTGGAGCGGCTGGAACGCTGGCGGGAGGCAGGCGACGCCTATGCGCAGGCGATAAGGCGTGGCGGCGACCGTCCGGCCTGGCGAAGCCGGCTGTTCCGCACCTGCTGCATGACCGGCGACTGGGGTAGCGTGTCGGCCCATTACCGGCGCGATGAGGCCGTATCGGCGGATATGGCCGCGCTGCTGGAGACGCCAGCACCAGAGCTGACGCAGGACCGGGTCGCGGCGGCGCTGGCGGCAGGCGAGAAGAGTGGCGCTTTGCCAGCGGAATGGTGGCAGAGCGCCTATGTAAGGCTGTTCAATCTGGGCCGGCTGCACGAGGCCTATGCGGCCAAGCGGCTGGCGGTCGCCCGCGCCCGGCAGCAGGCGGAGCTGCTAGCGGGCTCAACGCGACACCGGCTGGATGCGGCGGCGGCGTGCATCGACCAGGCGGATTACGGCGCAGCGCTTGAATTGTTGCAGCCGCTGACCGGCGGCACGGATGCCACGGCGGAGGAAGCGCGGGAGATGGCGGCCGGCGCCTGCCTGATGCAGGGCGATATCGCGGGCGCGGCAGCCCTGTGGCGCTTCACGGAAGCCGACCGGCTGTTCCGCCGGCTGATCGAGGGCAAGCGCGTCGCCATTGTCGGCGCGGCGAATAGCGGGCTGGAGGCTGGGACGGAGATCGATTCCGCGGATATCGTGATCCGCACCAATTTCCTGAACCCCGATACGGTGGCGGAGCGCGCCACGCTGACTGGCAGCCGCACTGACATCAGCTATTACAATTTCGCCTTCGAGGAGAAGAACCGCGCCCGCATCCTGGCGGTGCTGCGGGAGAATCCGCTGAAAGCGGTGGTGCTGCATCAGGCGGGCTACGGGCAGGCATCCGCGGCCTATGCGGGGCTGCTGCCGGTGCGGAGCAATTATCTGTTCCGGGGGCTGTACGGCTTCACCGCCTATGCCATCCCGCGCATCCTCTATGATGTGCTGCGCTTCCGCCCGGCCGAGGTGCGGCTCTACAACAGCGATTTTTTCCTCGGCAAGGATATCCATTATCAGGGCTATCTGAAGCCGGGCGACTATCCCGACCATGACCCGGAATTCGTGTTCATGATGTCCTATCACGACATCCTGCGGAATTTCCTGTTCACCCGGCGGCTGCAGGATCTGGGGCTGTGCAGCGGCGATGCGGTGTGCGAAGCGGTGCTGGCGCTGTCGCCTGAGGAATTCCTGGACCGGATGACGGTGCGTGTGGGGGCGCTGAGGCCGGCTTCAGCCTGAGTTCTTAGCGAGCAGGTAGAGCGTGTCGGCCTGGCCGCTGGCTTCCAGATAGGCCTTCCACTGCGCATCCGCCGCGCGGTCGATGCCGGGCAGCCGGGCATGGCCGGCGGGTTTGCGGTCGCGCAGCCAGGCCAGCATGTTCGCCATGCCGAAACCATGGAGGAAGCGCTCTTCCTGCACTTGGAAACCGGCCCGCTCGACGGCGCGGCGCAGGCTGGTGGCATCGAAATACCAGCGATGCACCCTGCGGTAATAGAAGGAGGGGAACTCCTCCGGCAGCAGACTCATCAATATATCGGCGCGGTTCGGCGTGGCGATCAGCAAAGGCGCGCCCGGCTTCAGCAGTGCGGCGATATCCTTCAGGAAGGCGACCGGGTCCGGCACATGCTCGATGACCTGAAAGGTGACGGCGGCATCGGCGCTGGCCGGTTCCGCCTTCGCCGCATCGGCGGCATAGGGATAGACCGTATAGCCGCGCCCGCTCAAGGAATCGTGATAGAGCGGCGTCGGCTCCACCGCGATGATCCGCCCGGCGATGCCGGCGATATGATCGAGGAAGCTGCCCGCGCCGCAGCCGATATCGGCCACCACCTTGCCGCGCAGCGAGTACGGCCACAGCGCCGTCAGATTCTGCAGCTGCGTCGGGTCGGCATGGGCGAAGAATTCCTCCACGCTCAACCCCTGGCCCATGGCCGCGCGGTAGGCCTCGCTCTCATAGGCGGCGGAATCGACGGAGCAGGCCTCGTCCAGCCGCTCGACGCCGCAGCCGCCGCAGCGCCCGACGATGCCGCCGGCCTGCTGCTGGCCGAAGCCGCCGGCGCGGATCGGCCCCTTATAGGTGACGCTCCAGTCGTCGGCGCCGCAGATCTCGCAGGGCTGGAACATGGGTGTTTCCTCTTGTCTCACCAGGCGGACAACCCGCCATCGATGACGAAATTCTGCCCGGTGCAATAGCGCGCCGAATCGCTGAGCAGATAGACCAGGATGCCGGTGATCTCGTCGCGGTCGGCCATACGGCCCATCGGCGTGCGGTTGCCATAGGCGGCGGCGAAGGCGGGGTCGTGGCCGTTATAGACACCGCCGGGCGAGACCGCGTTCACGCGGATGCCGCTGTCGGCCCACAGCGTGGCGAGCCAGCGCGTCAGCCCGATGATACCGGCCTTGGAGGCGGCATAGCCGGGGAAGGAGTTGAAGGGCTGGCCCTCATAGATCCGGTGATCGGGTGCTACCACGCCATAGATGCTGGCGATATTGATCAGGCTGCCACTGCCATTCCGTTTCAACGCCTTGCCGGCCTCGCGGGCGAACAGGAAGGCGCCGGTCAGATTCACGTCGATGCTGGCCTGCCACAGCGCGGTCGGGTAGTCCTCGAAGGCGGGGAAGGGGTTGCCGCTCTGCCTCGCCAGCCCCTCGCTGGTGATGGCGGCGTTGTAGATCGCGCCATCGAGTCCGCCCAGCGCCGCTTCGGCCGCCGCGACCCCGGCGACCAGCCCGGCCTCATCTGTCACGTCGATCTCCACGCCTCGCGCGCCCAGGCTCTTCGCCATGTCCAGCACATCGCTGCCGGGCCGGTCGGCGAGGGCGAGGCTGGCGCCCTGTTCGGCCAGGATCTCGGCATGGCGGCGCCCCAGCACGCCGCAGGCGCCCAGCAGCAACACGCGCTTGCCTTCAATGTCGGTGCGCAGGCTCATTCCACGATCCCCAGCTTGCGTTTCATCAGGAATTCGATGATGGCGAAATCCAGCTCAGAATCCACGTCGAAGCTCTTTTCCGGGCCGATGTCATAGCCCTCCATATGGCCGTCCAGCAGGTAGCTGGCGCGCCGCACATAGTCCGGCGTCATAATGTAGATGCTGGCGACATGCTCATAGACCGGCGGCGCATCCTGCCGGCGCACCACCGTGCCGGGCAGCGTCTTGGACAGCTTCAGCGCGCCGGTTTCGTCCGGCTCCACCATATTGAAATAGGGGTTCTTGCGCGCCTCGCAGATGGCGAACAGCCCGTCCACGCCATGCGGCCGGCGAGCGCGGAACTGGGCGATGGCGGCGGAGATGTCGGCGACGTCGCGCAACGGGTTGGTGCAGTCGAGATCGAGGAAGAATTCATATTCCTCGCCATAGTGATCCTTGCAGGCCGCCAGCGCATGCTGGAATACGGCGAATTTCCCGGCTTCCGACGTCGCCAGCTCTGGCGGCCGGCGGAACGGCGTCTCCGCCCCGGCGGCGCGGGCCGCCTCGGCGATCTCCTCGGAATCGGTGGAGACCACGACACGGTCGATCTCCGGCGTCGCCAACGCCTGCTCGATGGACCAGGCGATCATCGGCTTGCCCAGCAGCGGGCGGATATTCTTGCCGGGTACGCCGCGGCTGCCGCCGCGGGCGGAAATGACACACAAGCCGGTCATTCCTTGCTCTCCAGGGTTACGAAGCGTTCTTCTGCATGCGATTTCCGTGCCGCCAGTAGGATGTCCAGCGCCGCGATGCCGTCCGGCAGCGGGCAGAGCGCCAGCAGCGACGGATCGTCCAGCCTGCCGAGGAAATGCCGCATATGGGCGAGGAACAGGTCGTTGCGCTGGAAGCCGTCCGGCACGCGCGCCACAATCTCCGTTTCCTCCCCGCGCCGCCGGGCAAGCGTGCCGGTGGCCAGCGACCAGTCGAACACATCCGCCAGCGTCACCACCTCAGCCGCGCCGCGATAGGCGGGGGAGATCATGTCGAGCTGGATCTGCCCGACCGTGCCGTCGGCATGACGCAGCATCAGGCTGCTGAAATCGTCCCCTGTGATAGCAAGGTCGCCGCGCCGGTCCAGCATCGCTGCCACCTGCCGCACCGGGCCGAACAGCCAGAGCGCCAGGTCGATCTGGTGCACGAGGTCGAACAGTGCCCCGCCGCCGCGCGTGGCATCGGCGCTATAACCCTGCCGGTAGTCGCTGTCCGGCCGCCAGGCGTCGAGCCGCTGGCCCATGACCAGCCGGTAGCCGGCGATCCGCACGCCATCCGCCAGGCGGCTGCGCAAGACGGTGAGGGAGGGGTGCGCGCGCAGCTGGCAGCCGACTTCCACCACCTTGCCTTCGGCCAGCGCTGCCAGATCCGCAATACCCTTGCGGCTGTGCGAGACCGGCTTTTCCAGGAAGACCGGCTTGCCGGCTTGCAGCGCCTTCAGCGCCGGTTCCATATGTCGGTCGGTCGCCGTCGCCACCACAACGGCGGATGCGGCCTCGATGGCCTCGTCGAGATCGAGCAGGGTCGGAATGCCGAAATCGCGCGCCATCTCCTCGGTCTTTTCGGCGCGCGCGCGCCAGCCGATGACCGGGGCGCCCAGTTGCAGCAGATTGCCGATATGCCGCCGGCCGATGGAACCGCCGCCGCAGACCAGGATGGGAGGTTTCGCGCCCGCCGCCATGCGCTACAGGCCGATAGGCGAGAAATCCACGCCGGGATAATAGGCGGCGAAGTCGCGGATTCTTTGCTTCACCGTCTCCGGCACGGCGGTGCCGCGCCCGGCGATGGCGGCATTCTTGCGGGTGCGCGCGGCCTCCGTCTTCTCGATGGCGGCGGCAATCTCCGCGTCACTGGTTGGGATGCCGGCATAGTCGGCGACAGCGCGCAGCGTACCGGCGCGGTCCTTCAGCAGCGCCTCGTAGGAGACGGTCAGCCGGTCCGGATAGTCCAGCCAGCCCAGATAGAAATTGAAATACCAGGGCATCACCATGTCGGCGATGAAGCCGAACAGCCTGTCCTCCGGCCAGTCCTTCATCTCCTCGGTCGCATAGGCGGCGGAGCTGACCAGCGATTCGTTCAGCAGATGGTCGCGGATGCTGACCATGATGTCGAAAATGTCCCGGATCTGCACGACGACGCGCAGCTCGTGGCGCTCGATCAGCGTCCGGGTCGGCAGGGAATTGCGCAGATGCATCTGGCTGACATAGCCGATAGGGCGCTGCGGGTCGCTCAACTGGCCGGTGCGCCACAGATAGCGCATCAGCCCTTCCTTGTAGGTCTCTTCCTCCAGCCGCTTTTCGCTCAGCTCCTGCTCGCGGCGGTCGAAGCCCGGCACCAGAATCGCCTTGCGCATGCCCGGCAGGTGCGCGATCAGCGCCGACAGGTAGGTGGAGCCGCTCTTGGGCATGCAGGCCAGCAGCAGCCGAACGGGCTGGGCGGGCGATAAGCCGGTTCCCGGATGCTGCTGCGGGTTGCTGTCGGATACGGGCACGATGGCGTGTCCTCTGGGGCTTTATTGCCGTTGTTGTTGCAGTCTATTCACAATACACAGCCCTCCAGAAATAGTATATTCTGAACAGAGGTTTACAGCCGAATATTTAAGATTCTGCGTCAGAATGATGAGGATGGGGCGATGACCAAAACGGTATATGTCGGCATGAGCGCGGATCTGGTGCATCCCGGTCATCTCAACGTTCTGAAAAAGGCGGCGGAACTGGGCGAGGTGACGGTCGGCCTGCTGACCGACGAGGCCATCGCCAGCTACAAGCGGCTGCCCTACATGACCTATGATCAGCGTCTGGTGGTGGTCGAGAACATCAAGGGCGTGGCCCGCGTCGTGCCGCAGCGCACGCTGGACTATGTACCCAATCTGCGGGAGCTGAAGCCCGATTACGTCGTGCATGGCGACGACTGGAAGACCGGCGTTCAGGCCACGGTGCGCCAGCGCATCATTGACGCCATGGGGGAATGGGGCGGCGAGGTTGTCGATGTGCCCTATACCCAGGGTATTTCCTCCACCCAGCTGAACCGGGTGCTGCGCGAGATCGGCACCACGCCGGAAATCCGCCAGCGCCGGCTGCGGCGGCTGATCGAATCCAAACCCATCGTCCGGCTGATGGAGGTGCATAACGGCATCACCAGCCTGATCGTCGAGCATGCCCAGGTGCCGAGCGACAAGGGGCCGCGCGAATTCGACGGCATGTGGGGGTCCAGCCTCACCGAATCGGTCTCCAAGGGGAAACCGGACATCGAGGCGGTCGATCTGACCGCGCGGCTGACCATGATCAACGACGTGCTGGAAGTCTCGACCAAGCCCATCGTCTTCGACGGCGATACCGGCGGCCAGCCGGAAGTCTTCGCCTTCACCGTGCGCACGCTGGAGCGCCTCGGCATCTCCGCCGTGGTCATCGAGGACAAGGTGGGGCTGAAGAAGAACTCGCTGTTCGGCACCGAGGTCGACCAGCTGCAGGACAGCATCGAGGGCTTCTGCAACAAGATATCCATGGGCAAGAAGGCCCAGGTGACCGATGATTTCATGATCGTGGCCCGCATCGAAAGCCTGATCCTCGGGCAGGGCATGGAGGATGCGCTGACCCGCGCCAGGGCCTATATCGAGGCCGGGGCGGATGGCATCCTGATCCATAGCCGCGACAAGAAGCCGGATGAGGTGCTGGAATTCTGCCGCCGTTATGCCGAATTCCCGCAGAAGGCGGTGCTGTTCGCCGTGCCGACGACCTATAATTCGATCACCGAGGACGAGCTGGCGGCGGCCGGCGTGCAGGTGACGATCTATGCCAACCATCTGATCCGCAGCGCCTACCCGGCGATGTGGGAGACTGCGACCTCGATCCTGACGCATGGACGGTCGCTGGAGGTGGACGATAAGATCATGTCGATCAAGGACACGCTGGCCCTTATTCCCGGCACAAAATGACGAAGCTGAACCCGCAGGATTTCCTGGACCCGCTGCTGGCGGCGGGGGTGGATTTCTTTGCCGGCGTGCCGGATTCGGTATTGAAGGATTTCTGCTGGGCGGTCGATGCCGCCCTGCCGGCGGGCCGTCACATCATTGCTGCCAATGAGGGGGCGGCTGTTGGCATGGCGGCCGGCCATTATATCGGCACCGGACATGTACCGGCGGTCTATCTGCAGAATTCCGGGCTGGGCAATGCGATCAACCCGCTGCTGTCGCTGGCCGATGCCGAGGTCTATGGCGTGCCGCTGCTGCTGATCGTCGGCTGGCGCGGCGCGCCCGGCCTGAAGGACGAGCCGCAGCATCTGAAGCAGGGCCGCCTGACCCCGCCGCTGCTTGACGCGATGGAGATTCCCTGGTGGGTGCTGCAGGACCATCTGGACGATATTCCCGGCCTCGTCGCGGCGGCGCTGGCGAAGGCGGCGGGGCGTCTCGGCCCGGTGGCGATCCTGGTGCATAACGGCCTCTTCGCCGCCTATGACGGGCCGAAGCCGGCCAGCCCGGTGCAGCCGCCTTTGGCGCGCGAGGCGGCGCTGAAGCTGGTGCTGGACACGCTGCGCCCGGATGATCTGGTGGTCGGCACCACCGGCATGATCTCGCGCGAGCTGCATGATCTGCGTGTCGCATCGGGCAAGGGCCATGCGCAGGATTTCATGATGGTCGGTTCGATGGGCCACGCCATGAGCCTGGCGCTGTCGCTGGCCCTGGCGCAGCCGGACCGGCGGGTTGTGTGCTTGGATGGCGATGGGGCAGCACTGATGCATCTGGGCGGCCTGTCCAATATCGGCGCGCTGGCCCCGGATAATCTGCTGCATGTGATCGTGAATAACGGGGCGCATGATTCCGTCGGTGGCCAGCCCAGCCTGGGTTTCCATGTCGATTTTCCGCAGATCGCGCTGGCCTGCGGCTATCGTCATGCCGACCGGGCGGAAACGGAATCGGAGATCGTGACGCTGCTGGGCTCGAACCAGACCGGCCCGTCGCTGATCGATCTCTGGGTCGCCAAGGGGGCCCGTCCGGATCTGGGGCGGCCGAAGATTGGCCCGCGCGAGAATATCGACCTGCTGATGCGCCATCTGGGGACCGCCGAATGATCGCCTGGGACTGGCAGGCGCCCGGCCGGCTGATCGTTGGCCCCGGCAGCCTGTCGCGGCTGGGCGAGCTGGTGGCTGAGGAGCGCGTGTTGCTGGTCACCAGCCAGGGCTGGCGGCAGCGCGGCATCGTCGGGCGGATCAGCGGGCTGCTGCCGGGCGTCGAGGTGGCGGTGTTCGATCAGGTCGAACCCAACCCGGATATCGATGCGCTGGATGCGGTACTGCCGATGCTGCGAGAGGCCGGGGCGGCGCTGATCCTGGCGGTTGGCGGCGGCAGCGCCATCGACACCGCCAAGGGTCTGGCGGTCGCCCTGCCGGCCCCGGACTGGCGTTTCGCTGCGCATTTCCGTGAGGGCGGGGCGCTGCCGCAACACGACCCGCTGCCGATCCTGGCGGTGCCCACCACGGCCGGTACCGGCGCCGAGGTGACGCCCTTCGCCACCATCTGGGATAAGGCGAAGCAGCAGAAGCATTCGCTGCAAAGCAACCTGTTGATGCCGCGCGGCGTGATCCTGGATGCGGAACTGACGCTGGACCTGCCGCGCGCCACCACCATCGCCTCGGGCCTGGATGCGCTGTCGCATGCCTTCGAGGCGGTGTGGAATGTGAACGCCACAAGCCTGTCGGACGGCTTTGCGCTGCAAGCCTTGCGGCTGCTGTTCCGGCATCTGCCGGCGGTGGTGGAGCAGCCCCATGCCCTTGCCGGCCGCACGGCGATGCTGGAGGCGAGCCTGCTGGCCGGCATGGCCATTGCCCAGACCCGCACCGCGCTGGTGCATTCCATGTCCTATCCGCTGACAGCCGCGCTGGGTGTACCGCATGGCCTGGCCTGCGGGGCCTTCCTGGCCGGCGTGCTGGCCTATAATGCCGAGGCCGATGATGGTCGCATCGCCCGGGCCGCACAGGCTTTGGGGTTCCGTGACGTGGCGGCGCTGCGGCAGGCGCTGGACGATCTGCTTGCGCGGCTGGGGCTGGCCAATGAATTGGCGGCTGCGGGGGCAACCCGCGCGGCGGTGGAACCTCTGGCCGGCGAGATGATAAATCCGGCGCGGGCCGGCAATAATCTCCGGGCCGCCGGGATACCGGATGTGCGGGGGATTCTGTCGGCGTCGCTGGGCTGAGCGCTATTTCACGAAGCCGCTGGGGAATATCGTCTCGATATTCCCGTAATCCGTATAGCTCCAATGCTCGTTCGGCGTGCGCCAGTCGCCATACATCTCGGCCAGATAGGATTCATGGTCGACCGGCACGGGGATTTTGCGGCCTTTGAAATTCATGTACTCGACCTCCCGGTAATAGCGCTCCGGGAATTTCAGCAGGATCGGTCCGACACACCAGTAGACATGCTCGCCGCGCAGGATCTTGCGATGGGCGTCGAACAGCTGCGAGGCGGATTTCAGCATGTTGATGTCTGATTTCGACCACAGCTCGTAATCATTGTTGTAATGGACCGTGGTGAAATCGAATTCATTCGCCAGGATCAGCCCGGCCTGTTCCAGCGCCGCCTCATCGCCGCCGACAATGGCAAGATCAACCTCGATTTCCCAGGGGATGAAATCGCCGGTCCGGGCCAGGCCCAGCAGGAAGGAATGGTCCGCGAAATAGCGCACCTTGCAGGCATCCAGCACATCGAACACGGCGTCGAAATCGGCGGGGGTCAGGTTGGCGCTGGACGGGATTGTCCGCCCTTCCTTGAACAGCTGCTTCGGCGCCGGGCGGATGCGGCTGCGCGCCATGCCATATTGGCCGGTCAGCACGCCCATGATTTCCTGCTGGAACATGCTGGTGATGACGATGAAGTCGTAGCTGTCCCCGGCTATGCCATCGAGTGGCAGGATGGGGATGCCGGCCACCTGCGTGCCATGCTTGCTGCTGTCGCTGTCGGTGAAGGCGATGACCTGGAAATGATGTGACAGGACGGTATAGGCGTGCTGCCCGGCAGATCCTGCGCCGAACAGCACGATGCGGCTGCCGGGCGGCATGTTCAGCATGGCGAGCAGCGTGTCGTGCCGGCTGTCGTCCTGGTTCATGAGTGGCGCTGCTGTGGATTGTGCATTCGCTATGCTCCGACCTCGATCCGGGAATAGTATCGGGGCGGTAGGGCCAGCACAAAGAAGAATAGCCATGGAGACGATCATCCTCGCCGATTGCGGATCGGAAATCGGCCTTGGCCATCTGCGCCGCTGCCTGGTGCTGGCGACCGCGCTGGCCGGCCAGGGTGCCATCTGCCGGGTAATGACCCCGGAGTCCAGCGGCGCGGAATTCGCCTTCGCCGCCGGCTTCGAGGTCGAGCCCTGGCCGGAGAATTTGGCCACACTGCCGCCGGCGGAACTGCTGGTGGCCGACAGCTACCGGCTGCCCCTCGCGACGATGCAGGGCTGGAGCGGTCTCTTCGGCTGCCGGGTTCTGATCGATGATCTGGCGGATCGCGGGATCGATGCCGATCTGGTGCTGAACGGCAATCTCTACGCTGCCGGGCTGGCCTATGCCGCACCGGCGCTGCTGGGGCCGGATTACGCGCTGATCGATCCCGCCTTCTTCGCGCAGCGCGGGCAGGAGAGGGCCGTACGCCGGCGTGCACTGATCGCGTTTGGCGGCACAGATGACGGGCATATCGGCGGCGCGGTGGCGGCGTCTCTGCTGACGCTGGACGGGCAATTACGGGCGGATGTGGTGATCTCCCCGTTGCATGCCGAGCCGCATCTGCCGGACGGGCTTTCCCGGGACCGGCTGAAGCTGCATCATGGCGCTGATATGGTGGCGCTGATGGGACAGGCCTCGCTCTATATCGGCGCCGCCGGGTCGACGGTGCTGGAGGCGGCGGCGGCCGGTCTGCCGATGGTCGTGGCCGCGCTGGGAGAAAATCAACGGATGAATATTCAGGCATTGCGCGCGCTGGGCGTTACCGCCTTTGACGCCATCGACCCCGCCTCCATGGCCGAGGCCGCCGGTGCAGCGTTGCGGCAGGGCGATGTGCCCTTGCAGGCGCTGGTGCAGCCCGGCGGGGCAGAGCGCGCGGCCGGCGCGATCCTGGCGCATAGGGCGACACAGGGGAATCGGGCGTGAGCGATATTCACATCGCCGGCCGGCCCATCGGGCCGGAGCATCCACCCTATGTGATTGCCGAGATGTCGGGCAATCATAATGGCGATATCACCCGCGCCTTCGCGCTGATCGATGCGGCGGCGGCGGCCGGGGCCGATGCGGTGAAGCTGCAGACCTACACCGCCGACACGATTACGCTGGATCATGACGGGCCGGAATTCCTGATCAAGGGCGGGCTGTGGGACGGCAGGCGGCTGCACGCGCTCTACCAGGAGGCACAGACGCCCTGGGACTGGCATGCGCCGCTCTTCGCCAGGGCGCGCGAGGCGGGCATCGTGATTTTCTCTTCGCCCTTCGACCCGACTGCGATTGATCTGCTGGAAGGGCTGGATGCGCCAGCCTACAAGATCGCCTCCTTCGAGATTGTCGATCTGCCGCTGATCCGGCTGGCGGCCGCGACCGGAAAGCCGCTGATCATCTCCACCGGCATGGCGACGCTGGCGGAAATGCAGGAAGCCGTCGCCGCCGCCCGCGAGGCGGGAGCGACGCAGATCGTGCTGCTGCATTGTGTGTCGGGCTATCCGACCCCGCCGGGTGAGAGCAATCTGCTGACCATTCCTGATATGGCGGCGCGCTTCGACGTGCCGATCGGCCTGTCGGACCATACGATGGGCACTGCCGTGGCCTCGGCGGCGGTGGCGCTGGGCGCGGTGCTGATCGAAAAGCATTTCACGTTGCGCCGGGCCGATGGCGGACCGGATTCCGCCTTCTCGCTGGAGCCTGACGAGCTGGCCGAGCTGGTGCGCAATTGCCGCATCGCCTGGGAGGCACGCGGCGCAATCGATTACGATCTCAACCCCAGCGAGGCGGGCGCGCGGATGCATCGCCGCTCGCTCTACGCCGTCGCCGACATCGCGGCCGGGGAGATTCTCACGGCTGCCAGCATCCGCTCCATCCGCCCCGGTCTCGGCTTGGCGCCCAAGCATCTCGACGCCGTGCTGGGCCGCCGCGCCCTGCACCCCATCCCCCGCGGCACCCCGCTGGACTGGGACATGGTGGAGTAGGGCTCTCCCTCACACCCCCAGATGGGCGTTGATCGCGACGATCTCCGGATGGGCGTCCAGAACCGCCTGGATTTCGCGCCAGCCGGCGAGGTACGGCGGCGGGGGCAGATGGGTGAACAGGGCCTGGAAGAAGGCGTAATCCTCCGGGTGGTCCAGCGTCCAGCGGCCGGGGATCAGGCCGGGCGGGGCCAGGTAATTATCCTTCGGCAGCTCAGGGTTGCGGATGATCCAGGGCGTCACATGCTCGCGGTCATGGGGCGCGGTCGCCTGCGCCGCTGCCTGTTCCAGCATCGCGGCACCGAACACTTCCGTATCCAGCCCCTTTGGCCAGCGCGCCTTTGCGCTGGTGTTGCTGACATAGGCGGCCCCGCTGGCGATCATCAGCGCCAGCGTTTCGCCGCTGACCTCCGGATCGATCAGCGGGCAGTCGCTGGTCACCCGCATGACGATATCCGCTTCGACCAGCCGGGCAGCGCCCAGATAGCGGCCCAGCACATCGGATTCGGAGCCTCGGAACACCAATGCACCGCAGGATTCCGCCTCTGCCGCCAGCCCGTCGCAGGCCGGCTCGTCGACGGTGGCGCAGACCACGACATCGACGCCTGGAATTGCCTGGCAGCGGGTCAGTACATGGCGCAGTACGGTCCATCCGGCCAGATCCTTCATCACCTTGCCGGGCAGCCTTGTGGAGCCCATGCGGGCCTGGACGATGCAGGCGGTAACGCCAGTCATGCGGTGCCTCCGGAAATCAGATTGGGCCGGTCCTGGTCGCTGTCGCCCCGGGCCAGCCGGACGCGGCCCTGTGCCTCGCCGAACTGCTTCCAGGTATAGGCGATCTCCTGATTGGCGCGGGCATAGGGCTCGAAATAATGCGGTGCTGTCAGGCCGGGCGTGGCGTGGCGGTCGAGGAAACCAGCCGCCGCCAGCGCTGCCGGATCGACGCCGTGGCTGTAGAAATCGACATACTCCGCCCCGCTGCCGCGCAGCAGATCGAGGAGCGGCGCGGCCAGCAACCGGTCCGGGCCGACCAGATCGACCAGCCGCAGGATTGACGCCCCCTCGGCATGGGCTTCGCGCAGCACCAGAAATCCCGCGATGACGCCGTTCTCCGCCACGCCATAGAGGTGGTAGCGATAGACCGGATGCCGCAGATAGCGATGGACCAGATGGCGGCGCGACTTGGCCGGCACGATGCCGGTGAAGCAGGCATCGACCGAGGCAGGCAGGGCCATCAGCGTCGCCTCGTCCAGTGCCACCAGCGTCAGGTTGGAGGGGGCAGGGCGGGGCAGATCGCCTGGCACATGCTCGGCAATCCTGTAGTCGCGGCGGACTGGATCAAACAAGACATGATGATCCATACTGCCAAGCTGATAGCCCATGGCGCGGTAGATCGGCTCGACCATGGGCGTCAGTCCAATGGCGGCAATGAAACGCGGCTTCAGCGCCTGGCGCATCCACATCACCAGCATCATGCCCAGTCCGGTTAGTGCGGCAGTGTCGCGAATTTTCCAGGAGCAGGGGAAGACCTGCCGGTACACCGCCAGATCCGGGTCGAACTGCTCCTGCGGGATGAAGCCCAGAAATCCTTCCAGCCGGCCGTCGATCCGGGCGATGACGAAGCTGTATTGCTGCCTGTCGGCCAGAAGATGCTGCCAGTCGAGGATCGGCGGGAAGGTAACGAAGGCATGGTCATCGCGCCATTCCGCAGCGATGAAGCGGCGCAACTCGTCGCGCTCTTCGGCTTTCAGCAGGCCAAGGACGGCGGGGTTCATAGGGTCACGCCGTGCTGCCGGCATCCACGGTCAGGACAGTGCCGGTCACCCGCGCGGCATCGGGGCCGAGCAGATAGGCGACGGCCCCGGCGACATCGGTGGCGCTTGCCAGGTCGCCCAGCGGGCTGCGCCGGCGGATCGCTGCCAGCTTGTCGCCCTGCAGCCCGCCGGTCATGTCGGTTTCGATGAAGCCGGGGGCGACGCAATTGACGGTGATACCGGTCGGTCCCAGCTCGCGCGCCAGCGACTGGCTGAAACCCTCCAGCCCGGCCTTGGAGGCGGCGTAGACCGACAGGCCGGAAAAGCCGGTGCGGGCAATGATCGAGGACAGGGTTATGATCCGGCCCTCGCCCCGGCTCATCATGCCGCGACAGACCGATTTGGTGAGCGCGATGCTGGCCAGGAGGTTGACCCGCAGCACCCGCTCGATATCGCTCAGATGCTGGGTGGCCAGAACGCCATCCAGCCCGATGCCGGCATTGTTCACCAGCCCGTAGAGCGGGCCATGCTTCTGCACGATGCCGGTGGCCAGCTTGTGCAGGCCGTCTATATCGGCCAGGTCATGGGCGATGAAGGGTACGCCCAGCGCCTCGATCTCCGGCGTCAGGCTGCGCGAGACGACGATGGGCGCATAGCCATCGGCCTGCAGGCGCCGGGTGATGGCAAGGCCAATGCCGCGCCCGCCGCCGGTTATCAGGACGGATTTCATGAGGCGCTTCCTGGCAGGGTCCGGCTCAGCTTGCCGCTGGCGCCGATATCCAGATCGGCAACCAGGCGGATCAGCGCCGGGCGCTTGAAGGGGGCCAGCATTGCCGCGCAATGCACCTCGATGCTGCGGCGCAGGGCAGCGGGATCGCCGGGTGTCCCGGCCGGGACGATATCGGCCACGACAAGCTGGCCGGTGATCGGGTTGCGCCGGGCCGAGACCCGGGCGAGGGCGACATCGGGATGGCTCAGCAGCACTGCCTCGACCTCCTCCGGGTGAACCTTGTTGCCGCCGACATTGATACAGCCATCCTCCCGCCCCGCGAAAAATACCCTGTCGCCCGTCACGATAACCGAATCGCCGGTATCGACGAAGCCCTCGGCATCGGCGAAGTGTTTCTCTCCGCCCAGATAGGCCGGATCGACCAGTGGGTTGCGCACAAACAGCCGGTCCTCGCGGATGGCCAGCGCGATCCCCTTCGGCGGATTGTCCAGATAGCGTGCGGGAAAGCCGGCCTGCCCGTCGGTCACGGAGAAGGCGGCCCCGGCCTCGGTCGAGGCGTAGATATGGGTCAGCCTTGCGACCGGATACCGCCGGTGCAGGGCGGAAAGGCTGTCGGCATCGACGATCTCGCCGCCCAGCGTGATCTGCTGTAGCGGCAGGGTTTCGGCACCGGGCGTCATCATCAGCTTGCGCCACAGCGTCGGCGTGGCCGAGAGCGCGGTGCAGCCGGCCTCGGCCAGTTCGGCGACGCGCCGGGGCAGGGGATCGTCGCCGCGTGTCAGGATCAGCGACGCGCCGCCAAGCAGCGCCTGCAACAGGACCTGCAAGCCGGCAAACCGCGTCATGTCGTAGAGCAGGCCCCAGCGCTGCCCTTCCTGCCATCCGGAAGCAGAAATCATGCGCGTCAGGGAGGCTATGATATGGCGCACCAGCTTCGGCACGCCGGTCGTGCCGGAGGTTGCCAGTATCCATTCGGTCGGCCTGTCGCTATGACCCGCGGTCAGTTCGGACGAGTCCCTGATCAGTTGGTCGATGCCGGCCTGCGCCATCAGCGTGGCGATGGTCTCTTGCGGCAGGTCCGGCAGCAGCAGCACGCGTTCCGCCGTGCCGTCCAGCGCGATGATCGCCCGCGCCAGCGCCAGCGGGTCGTCAAGCCGCAGCGCCACCCGCCCGCCATAGGCAGTGTCCGTCAGCGCGGCGGCGGGGATGGTCTGGCCCTTATAGAACAGGGCGGGGCTGTCGAGAGGGCGGGTGCGGAGTGCCGCGCGCAGCAAGATCAGCCTGCCCGTGCGCCATGCGCCTCGTAGAAGCGGATGAAATCGCCGAAGGTGACGGGGTAATAGGCCTCATCCGATTCGACGAAGGGGTCAAAGCCGAAGGCTTCTTCCAGCCGGGTCACCAGAATGGCGAAGCCCAGCGAATCCAGCCCGCTTTCCAGCAGCACCCGGTCATCCTCCGGCGCTGCCGGCCGGCTGCCTGACTGGCTTTCCACCACCTCGGCATAGGTTTCCAGGATGGTCTGGCGGATGGGCGTCATAAAGGAGACTCCTGACGGACAGCTTGGTTTCTTATACCGGCATCCGCCAGGAGGGGAAACGTCAGAACTGGATGCGGTTGGTGTAGGCGCCGTCCACCACCAGATTGGTGCCGGAGATGAAGCTGGCGGCCGGGCTGGCCAGGAATACGGCGGCACGGGCAACCTCCTCCGGCGTGCCCATGCGGCCGGCGCGGTTCTTCTTCAGGAAATGCTCGTAGCGCGCCGGGTCGTTGATCTTGGTGCGGCCCCAGACGCCGCCCTCGAAATAGATCGTGCCGGGGGAGACGGTGTTGGCCCGGATGCCCTTGCCGGCATGTGCCTTGGCGAGGTTCGACATATAGGCGATGACCGCCGCCTTCACCGTGTTGTAGGAGCGCACCGTATCGGCGGAAATCTCGATGCCCGACACGCTGGAGATGGCGACGATGGCGCCGTTGCCGGCCTTCCCCAGGAAGGGCAGGGCGGCCTCCACCGTGCGCATGGTGCCCATGATGTCGACCTCGACGCTGGCGCGCCAGGCGCTCTCCTCATTGCCGCCGCCCATGGCGCTGACATTGGCGATGAGGATATCGATGCCGCCCAGCTTCGCCGCCGCCTCGGCAATGAAGCCGCGTATGCTCGCATCATCGCCGACATCGGCGATGCCGCCATAGGCCTTGGCACCGGTCGCGGCGACGGCCTGCTCGGTCGCCTTCACCTCATCCTCCTTGCGCGCGCAGAAGGCCACGTCACAGCCCTCGGCGGCCAGGATATCGACGATGGCCCGGCCAATGCCGCGCGTGCCGCCGGTGATGACGGCCTTCTTGCCCTTCAGTCCCAGATCCATGTTCAGTCTTTCTTGTGTGGTGTTTCAGCGTGATGGCCGGAGTGTAGGCAAGGGCGAGCCGATGCGCCATCGGCCCGATGATGGAACTGATATGCGCCACTTGTCATGACATCAGGGAGATCGGAAAGAGGTGGCGGCTATCCGCTCCCTCTGCTCAAATGCCGCTTCCTTCCGAAAGACACGCGGGTTCCCATGTCCAGCCATCACACGCTTTCCTCCAGCCCCGAAACCTGCCACTGGGGCGCGTTCGACGCGAAGATACCGCCGGTGCTGGAGGTGGAGTCGGGCGACCGGGTGACCATCCACACCGTTTCCGGCGCGCCGGAGGTGACCAAGGGCGAGGGCATCGTGGTGCGCCCGGAGCTGAAGGAAATTCACGCGAAATCGCCGCGCCTGCTGCCCGGCCATATCCTCACCGGCCCGGTGGCGGTGAAGGGGGCGATGCCCGGCGACGTGCTGGAAGTGCGGATCATCGACGTGAAGCTGCGCGACGATTGGGGCTGGAACATCATCCGGCCGCTCGGCGGCACACTGCCGGACGAATTTCCCGATACGCGCCTGCTGCATATCCGCATGGATCTGGAGAAGATGGTGGCGAAGCTGCCCTGGGGCGTCGATCTGCCGCTCGACCCGTTCTTCGGCGTGATGGGTGTGGCGCCGCCGGCCGGCTGGGGCGCGCAGACCTCGATCATCCCGCGCGCCATGGGCGGCAATCTCGACATCAAGGAATTGCGGCCGGGCGCCACGCTCTATCTGCCGGTGTTCAACGAGGGCGCGTTGTTCTCCTGCGGTGACGGCCATGCCGTGCAGGGCGATGGCGAGGTCTGCATCACCGCCATCGAGACGGCGCTCAGCGGAACCTTCGAATTCGTCGTGCGCAAGGATATGAGCCTGAAACTGCCGCAGGCTGAGACAGCGAAACACTACATCACCATCGGCCTCGACCCCGATCTCGACGAGGCGGCGAAGATCGCGCTGCGCGGCATGATCGAGCTGATCTGCGCCAAATCCAACCTCAGCCGTGAGGACGCCTATACCCTGTGCAGCCTGGCCTGCGACCTGCGCGTCAGCCAGCTGGTGAACCAGCACAAGGGCATCCACGCCATGCTGCCGAAAACGGCGCTGCATGGGATGAAGTAGGGGGGGATTCCAGTTTTCTTTATCGTCACCCTCGGGCTTGACCCGAGGGTCCATCCGTCCGTGCCAATCGCTCGGTCAATGGATAGTCGGGTCAAGCCCGACTATGACGAGGAAATGATAACAGCCAGCGCGCTCAGAAGCGGAGCACCAGCCGGTTGATGCCGTTCAGCGCCCGCCAGATGGGGCGGAACACCGCCATGAAGCTGTCCCAGTCGGCGAATCCGGCCTCCTGCCGGATCGCGTCCATCCTGCGCGCGCCGTCGATCAGCTTCAGGATCGCGGAGGCCTGACGCGGCAGCGGCAGGGTGACCGGCAGCCCGTCGAACGCGCCTTTGATGCCGCCCTGTTGCTGCACCGCCCTGGCGATGGTCTCCGCCTCCCACTCGATGAAGAGCGGGATCGCCTCGGGCGCGGGCACCGCCACGGTATCGGCCGAGTGGCTGAGATAGGCGATGTGCAGCTTCATATTGCCGGCCAGCCTTTCGGCCAGCGCTGCCTGTTCCAGCATTGGCAGCGACGCCGCCCGCTTCGCCAGTGCCGTGTCGGTGAGGTAAAGGGCAGGGTCATAGCGCAGCGGCTCGATGAAGCTGGCGATGTGCAGGCCCGCACCCGCCACCAGCGTGGCCAGTTGCGGCACGGTATAAGCGCGGTCCTGCCGGTGCAGCAGCAAATCCACCAGCTCCGCATCGCCGCGCTGGTGATCGCCGAGGAAGCGGTTGTTGCGGAATCCGTTGGTCGCAGGCAGGGCGGGCAGCAGTTTCTTCGCCTGCGTGACCTGTTCGGCCAGCGGCAACTCGCCGGCCAGCTGCTGCAAGGCCGCCTGCAACGGATAGACGCCGGTGCGGCCATATTCGCCATAGACCATGATCCCGATGCCGCCTCCGGGCGCCAGCGCGCCGGCAAGACAGACGAGACCGGCTGACGGGTCGGGCAGATGATGCAGCACGCCGCAGCAATCGATGTAGTCGAAGTCGCCGAGGCTCATCGCCGCCAAATCCAGCAGCGAGCCGCTCCGGAAGGTCACGTTGCTCAGGCCGCGCGTGGCCAGCCGCTTTTCGGCAATGGCCCGCGAGGCGGATGAGAGGTCGAGATAGGTGATCTCGGCTTTCACGCCCTTATCTTGCAGTTGCTGCGCCAGCATCACGGTGGCATCTCCGGTGCCGCCGCCCGCCACCAGCACGCGGAAGGGCTGGCGCCAGTCGCGCCGCCCGCCGAACAGGTAATGGTCGATCTCCAGAACCCGGCTGGGCGAGCCGGTGACGAGGCGCGTGGCTTCCTCCGCCGGGTTGCGGCCGGGATAGGGATAGGCCTCGTACTGGTCCTGCACCGGGTTGGTCATGAATCATCCTCTTGCGTCAGCTTCGGCATACCGCAGAAGGCCAAAGCGGTCGAGTTTCCTTATGGCGATGCAGGCTTGGAGGATCAGCAAATCCTTGCCATGCTACCTGTCAACGATACGAACAGGCTGGGGGCCTCATGAGCAGCACCGACACCACAACCACCGTCATCCGCAAGGCCGATTGGGTCGTTGCCTGGGACGGGGAGAAGAACCGCCATGTCTATCGCCGCGGTATCGATGTCGCGTTCCGGGGCAATACGATCCTGCATGTCGGGCCGGATTATGACGGGCCGGCGGACCGCGAGGTGGATGGCCGCCAGTCTGTGGTGCTGCCGGGCCTCATCAACATCCACTGCCATCCCTATAACCAGCCGACCTACAAGGGCGTGCGCGAGGAGCTGGGCAATCCGAAACTGTATATGAGCGCGCTGTATGACCGCACGGCGCTGTTCCAGACCGATGCGGCAGGCAGCAAGGCGACCTGCGCCTATGCCCTGTCGGAGATGCTGCTGTGTGGCGTTACCACGGTTGCCGATCTGTCGCCGAATTACGAGGGCTGGCTCGACGTGCTGGAGCAGAGCGGGCTGCGCGCCTATGTGACGCCGCAATTCCGCGAGGCGCGCTGGGACGTGCCGACCGGCCACCGGCTCGACTTCATCTGGGACAAGGAGGCCGGCAAGAAGCAATACGAAAAGGCGATGGCTCTGGTCGACCAGGCCGTGGCGCATCCCTCCGGCCGGCTGTCCGGTATCGTCATGCCGGCGCAGGTCGATACCTGCTCGGCCGAGATGTTCCAGGACTCGGTAAAGGCGGCACGCGCCCGGAAGCTGCCCTTGCAGACCCATGCGGCGCAGAGCGTCGTCGAATTTCACGAAATGACGCGCCGCCACGGCCTGACCCCCATCGAATGGCTGGATGAGGTTGGCTTCCTGGCCCCGGACGTGACCATCGGCCATGGCATCTTCCTCGACCATCACTCGCTGATCAACTGGGAGAGCCGCACCGATCTGGCGCTGCTGGCGAAGCGCGGCGTGACGGTGGCGCATTGCCCGGTCGTGTTCTCGCGCTATGGCCACACGCTGGAGCATTTCGGGAAATATCTGGAGGCCGGGGTGAACATGGCCATCGGCACCGACACCCACCCGCATAACCTGTGGGAGGAAATGCGCCTGGCCGCCACCCTGTCGAAGGTGAATGCCCGCGATTACCGCGCCGTCACCACTGCCGACATGTTCAATGCTGTGACCACCGGCCCGGCCAAGGCGCTGGGCCGCCCGGATATCGGCCGGCTGGCACCGGGCGCCAAGGCCGATATCGTGCTGGTCGATGCCACCCACCCGATCATGCGACCCTTGCGTGATCCCCTGCGCAGCATGCTCTATACCGCGGCCGAGCGGGCGGTGAGCGATGTCTATGTCGATGGCATCCAGCGGGTCGAGAAAGGCCGCGTGCTCAGCTTCGACTTCGCCGCCGCTGCCGAACAGGTCGAGCAGGGCCAGCGCCGCGCCGAGGCCGGTGTTCCCGGCCGCAACCCCAAGGGCCTGACCGGCCGCGACATCGCCCCGCTGAGCCTGGAAGAAATGGGGTAAGCCGTCACACCCCCATGAAGCGGCGCAGATTGGCGAAGAGGTCGGGATCGGCGATCAGGCGCGGCACCTTGTTCTGGGCGCCCAGCTTGCCGCGGGACTTCATCCAGGCGTTGAACCGGCCATGGGGCATGGCGGCGATGCGCGGCGGGTGCATGCCGAAATCGCCGCTGCGATGGGCCTCGTAATCCTCGTTCTCGTCGATCAGCACCCGGTCGATGGCGGCGGCGAAGCGGGCAAGGTCGGCGGCGCTGACGTCCTGGTCGAATTCCACGACATAGAGATGGCCGCCGATTGATCCATCCTGGGGCACGATGGCGCCGACCGCGTAATCGGTGATCTCCGCCCCGATGATGCCGGCGGCGGTGGAGACGGCCTTTTCCACCTCATCGGCGATCAGATGCTCGCCAAAGGCCGAGAGCGCATAGGAGGTGCGGCCGGTGACCAGCAGGCGCGGCGGGTCCAGATCGACGAAGCGCACCGTATCGCCGATGACATAGCTCCACAGCCCGGCGGCGCTGGACAGCACCAGCGCGTAATTCACGCCGATCTCAGCATTGGCGATCCAGTGCCGCGTCGGGTTCGGGGAGTCCAGCTCCTCCAGCGGCACGAATTCATAGAACAGCCCGTGATCGAGGCAGAGCCGCAAGCCTTCGCCCGTGCCCCGGTCGGCATAGGCGATGAAGCCCTCGCTGGCCGGGTAGACCTCGCGCAGCTCCGCGCCGGTCTGTGCCACGATGGCCTCGAAGCGATGGCGGTAGGGGCGGAAATCGACACCGCCATGGACCAGCAATTCCAGATGGGGCAGCGCCGGCTCGGCCGGTTCTCCCCGAGCGACGCGCAGGGCAGAGAGTTTTTCCAGGAACAGCAGCAGCCAGGAGGGCGTGCCGCCGAGGATACGGATATCGGTGTCGAGGGCGGCTTCGGCAATGCGCGCGGTCTTTTCCTCCCAGTCGGTCAGCCGCGCCAGATCGGCCGGCGGAAACAGGAAGGGGCTCGCCCAGCCGGGCATGCTGCCGGCCAGGATGCCGGAAATATCGCCGCTGGCCACGCCCTCGGCCTCGCGCTTCAGCACCGTGCTGCCGCCCAGCATGAAGCTTTTGCCGGCAAAGGCATGGCTTTTCGGACGGGCGGCGAGATGCGCGGCCAGCATGTCCAGCCCGGCCTTGCGGTTGGCCCGCCGCATCGCGCCGGTCAGCGGGATGTATTTGGTGCGCCCGCTGGTCGTGCCGGAACTCACCGCGAAATGCGGGATGGGGCCGGGCCAGCTGACATTCTCCAGCACCGGAAATTCCGGTTGCCAGTAGTCGCGCCAGAAAGAATCATAGCTGCGCAGCGGCACGGCACGCTGGAAACCGGTGACGCTGCGGATGCCGGCAAACCCATGATCACGGCCGAAGCGCGTGCCGGCGGCCTTTTCCAGAAGCCGCAGCAGCAGCGCCTCCTGCGTCACCGCCGGGATCTGCGCGGCAATCTGCCGGCGCCGCAGCGCGGCGAACAGGCGGAACAGGGGCGTGGCGTCCATCACGGCATCGGGCGCAGGGTCTGAACGGTCGGGAATTCGGCGGCGATGCTCTCCGGCCGCAGCGGCAGGCGGATATAGCGGCTCTCCCGCCACAGTGCCACCTGATCGATGAAATGCGCGCTGCCCAGCCAGCCATCCTGCCCGCCCAGCAAAGTGAAGTAATTCGCATCCGGGTCGGCCATGTCGGAGATATGGCGCGCCTGCGAGCCGTACCGCGCGGCGTGCCGCGTGTTCACCAGATCATGCGCCGTCTTCATCGGCGTCTCGCGCGAGCCGCCAATCGCCACATCCTCGATCCGGAAGAACCGCCCCAGTACCGGAAGATTGGCCAGCACGTGCTGCAGCCGCAGCTTGTGCATGTCGCCCCAGTCGCTGAATTGCGCGGCATCGCCCGCCGCCAAGCTGGCCGCCTGGTTCAGCAAAGCGTGGCGGCGCTCCACCGGCAGGGCGTCCAGATCGCGGATCAGGAATTTATCGAGATTGCTCCATTGCGTGTAGATGCCGGGCAGGTCGGCGGGTGTCTCCGCGCCATAGACGGCGGGGACCAGATGATACAGCAGCGCCTCGAAGGCGACCGGGGCGGTTGCGTCGATCCTGTAATCGCCATCCCAGCCGGCCAGAATCTGGGTCAGCGCCGTCCCGGCACCGGCGTCACGCAGCCGCTGGGCCAGTGCGGTCGCCAGACGCCGGGCAGCAGGGGACAGGGTATCGGTCTGCAGGGCGATCAGATCCTCGATGCCTATCCTGTCGCTGGCGGCGAGGATTTGTTTCAGCCGCTTGACGCGATCCTCGCTGCTGAACAGGAATCCGATGGGGACAGATGCATCGGCCGGCCGGTTATTGGCCGAGGCGACGAAGCCTTCCGCCGGGTTCAGGACATGGGGCAGCGCTGCTGTCCGCACAAAACCTTGCCAGTGGGTGGAAGGATCGCTGGCATCCAGCACGGGGTCGTCGCCCGGGAAGCCGCTGCGCACCGGCTGGGTGACGGCCATGATCTGGCCGATATTACCCTTCGTGTCGGCAAAGACCATGTTCTGCGCCGACACGCCGAAATCCGCGAAGGCGGCCCGAAATTCCTGCGGATTGGTCGCCCGCATGGCGCGCAGCAGAGCGGTGGTCTCGTCGGTCGTCTCATGCCCGACCCAGCGCAGCGCCAAAGGCCGGTCCTTGGCCCCCGGCACCACGGCGGCATCGCTGATGACCGGGCCGAAGGGCGTGTGGCGCAGCACGCGCCTGTCATCGAACCAGAGCCGGGTGGCGATAGTGGTCTGCTCTGTTGTGAACTGGTCGGCGGGCAGGTCGCCGACATCGTAAAGATCGCTGGAGGCCGCGCGCATATTGGTGCCGCCCCAGGCCATATGGGGGCTGCGACCGACCGCAATGAAGGGCAGGCCGGGGATCATCATCCCGACCGCCTGGTAGGAGGGGGAGCGCAACCCGACCAGCAGCCAGAGATTGGGCAGGTTGAGGCCAAGATGGGGGTCATTGGCGATCAGCGCGCCGCCGCTGGCACTGCGGCTGGCAGAGACGGCGACACTGTTGCTGCCGGATTTCGAGAAGCCCGACAGGATATCGGACAGGGCGGCCTGACTAGTCGTGGCGCGAAAGCTTGTCGTGCTGTTGGTGCCGGCCTCCAGCACGCGCCGCCAGAGGGCCGGAAAGCCCCGCTGGCCGCGCTGGTCGAGAATCGAGAAATAGGCCAGCCAGTTCACATCCGTCCCGGCCAGCCGCCCGATGGTCAGCAGGTCGCGCACCGTATAGGGCTCCGGCGTGATTCCCAGCAAGGCGAATTCCGGGGGCTGGCGGCGCTGCATCGCCTGCTGGTGGTTCAGCCCGGCAACGAAGGCCTCCATCCAGTCCCGGCTTTCCGGGGGCAGGGCGGCCTCGATATCGGCGGCGGCCCGACCGAAGCCGAGAATGCGCAGCGCATGGTCGATATCATTGGCCAGGGGACCAGCCATTTCCGACAGCCTGCCGGCGCTGATGCGTTTCAGCAGCGCAATCTGGGCGCCGCGCAGATGGCCATGCACCAGGCCCAGCGCAAAGGCGGCGTCGTGGTCCGTCTCGGCCTCGATATAGGGCACCATCCGGGCGTTCCAGCGGATCGTCACCGGCCTGTCCAGCGGCAATTCCCCGGTGGCCAGCATGTCCAGCCGCTGCGCGGTGTCGAGCCGGGACGGGAACAGCGCGGAACACCCGCCCAGCAGCAATGTTACGGAGACGAGCAGCAGGGTGGAAAGGCTTGCGGAGGGCGTCATGCGTCTTTCCCGAATTTTCAGCCAGGTTCGAAATGGCGCCGGTTGGTTCCCTGCCGACCTCAGAAAAATGGGGTTGGAATAAACCGGAGCAAGCCCCTTGCTTGCAAATGATTCGCACTTAAATTAGAATGCATCTAAGTCGTAATTGATGGCCGGATCGTCCGGTCGGAGGAAATCATGGTCAAGAACAGCAGGATTGCAGGGCTTGTCTGGCGCGCGGTGGCACTGGGCATGTTCGTCATCGCGGCGGTCGGCGTGGGGCTGTCGCTGCAGTATCACGGTTCTGCGCAGCTCTGATAGCTGTCTCAATCTCCACGCCCGTCCTTGCGGCCCAGCAGGCCGCTCGGGCGGAATGCCAGTGTCAGGGCCAGCAGGGCGAAGATCGCCACCTCCTTGTAGGCGAGCGTCAGATAGGCGGCCCAGAAGGTTTCGACCAGGGCGATGATGAGGCCGCCCAGCAGGGCGCCGGGGACGGAGCCGATACCGCCGATAATGGCTGCTGTCAGCGCCTTGAAGCCGATCAGGAAGCCCATGTGGAAATTTACCCCGCCATAATACAGCGCCAGGATCAGCCCGGCGGCGGCGGCATAGGCAGCACCTATGGCGAAGGTCAGGGCGATGATCCGGTCGGTATCAACCCCCAGCAGCGCGGCCATCTTCGGATCGTCACTACACGCGCGATAGCTGCGGCCGAACCGGCTCCGCCGCATCAGCAGGATAAGCCCGCCCAATAGACCGGCCGTCAGGGCGACCACCACGATCTGGCGCAGCGTCACATAGACCGCAAAGCCACCGCTATCGGCCAGCAGGTAGCGTTCCGGGAAGACCGGCTGGAGCCAGCGGTCGCGCGTACCCTGAATCAACCGCACCGCTTCCTGCAGAAAGATCGACAGGCCTATGGTCGCGATCAGCGGTGCGTGGGTGATCCCGGACACGCTTCCCTGCCGGGCGCGCAGCGGCCGGAAGACCAGCTTCTCCGTATACCAACCATAAAGGCCGGTGATCAGCATCGCCAGCAGCAGCACGACCGGCAGCACCAATGCCTGTCCCGCTGTCCCGGCCAGGCCCAGAAGCGCGGTCAGCAGCACCGTTACATAGGCGCCCAGCATCGCCATCTCGCCAAACGCGAAATTGATACGGCCGATAATCCCGAAAACCAGCGTAAAGCCGACCGCGAGCAGCGCGTAGACGCAGGCCAGCGCTGCCATGTTCACGATCTGCTGCAGGAAATACTGCCGGTCGATCTGGTCCAGCGCGGCCCGTCTGGTTGGCGCGCTGATGGCGCGATCCGGCGGGTCGAGCCGCAGCGCCAGATACAGAAACTGCATTTGCATGGGCGACAGCGTGCCCTGCCGGTCGGTCGCCACGCCGATCAGGTCGAAACGGCCTTCCTGAAACCGGGCGCCGCGGAACTGGCAGCGGATCCAATGCCGTGCGGCATCGCCGGGCAGGCGATATTCTCCCCGGATGCTGTTCGGCGGATCGTCCGGCGTGGTCCAGGCAAGGTCTTCGATCTGGACATGGGCCGGTTCCAGCGTGCCAAGCAATTTTTCGCATTGGATGGAATGTCGCGCATCAACCCCGCAGCCGGCCAGGAGGAACAGCAACGTCGCGAGAAGGCAGGGCAGGGCGATGTGCGGGTGCGGCACGGGCAGCCTGTCGGCGGTTATCGGATCACCACCCTTGATAGCATCCCGGCGCCGCAGCTTCTATCCGGGCAGGCTTAGGCCTGGACGGTCGTGACCGCCTCGATATAGCGGCGGAAATGCTCCAGCGGCGGGGTGATCGCCTCGGGCAGTTTCGCCATGTCGTCCCAGCGCCGCAGCATCACGGCCTCGCGGGCATAGGGCAGGGCAATGAATTCCCGTTCCTCCTCGCGGTCAAACGGGCCGCCCTGCATTTCCAGGCTATGCTTGGAGGCGGGTGACAGGCTGTCGTAATAGCTGATATCGGTGGCGCAAAGATAGCGCTTGGCCTCGACATGCAGCCGCGCCGGCTGGATCACATCCGGGCCGAACCAGTTTTTCAGGTAGCGTTCCGCCTGAGCCTCGTGCCGGGCATCCTCGCCGCGCGCGCGGGCCAGATTGGCACCGGGATCGATCAGATGGCCAATATCGTGCAGCAGGCAGGCCACGATCAGCGTTGGCTCCGCCCCGGCCTGCTCGGCCAGGCTGGCGCATTGCAGGGCGTGCTGCAGCTGGGTGACGCGCTCGGTGCCGTATTCCCGGCTGCCCTCGGCGTCGATGATCCGGAACAGGATATCTGCCGGGTTGCCGGTCACCGGAAACAGGCTCTGCATTTCTTTCTCCCTTTTATCAGTATCTTAGGCGACTCTGTTGCCTTCGCGCCAGACCTCGCGGACCAGCGGCAGGCCTTGATGCAGGGTCACGCGGGCAAGGTCGCCGCGGCGGCCCAGAGCGATCTCGCCACGATCTTCCATGCCCAGCATCCGGGCCGGGTTGCGCGACACGGTGGCGATGGCCTGCGGCAGGGTCAGCCCGTGATTGCCATGCAGCTTGAAGGCCGCATGCATCATGCTGATCGGCACGTAATCCGAGGACAGCGCGTCGAGCAGCCCCAGCTCCGCCAGCTCATGCGCCGCGACATTCCCGGAATGCGAGCCGCCGCGCACCACATTGGGCGCCCCCATGATGGTGGTCATGCGGTTGTCGCGCGCACCTGAAGCGGCTTCTACAGTCGTCGGAAACTCACTGATGGTGATGCCCAGCGAGGCCGATTCCTCGACATGCGCCATGGTCGCGTCGTCATGCGCGGCAATCGGAATGCCGCGCGCCCGGCAGGCTGCCGCAAGCGCGACACGGTGGGGGGTGGCGTATTTCTCCTGATTGGCCCTGGTGGAGACAATCATCTCCTGCAAGTCGGCTTCGGAGACATTGTGCTTCTTCTGATAGTAGAGCCGGTATTGCGCGATATCGACAAACTGGCGCTGGCCGGGCGTGTGGTCCATCAGCGAGACCAGGCGGAGCAGGGGGTGTTGCTGCACCTTCTCATACTGGTTCAGCACGTCCGGATCGGCGACCTCGCAGCGCAGATGCAGGAAATGATCGGCGCGGGTCAGCCCGGCGGCGCGGGCCTGGTCGATGGCCTCGACACTCTGGTCGAGCAGTTCCAGCCGCGTATTGTTGCCGATGGTGTTGCCCAGCACCACGGCATCGAAAACGGTGGTGATGCCGGCCGCGGCGATCTGCGCGTCATGTGCCAGCAGGGCGGGGACGCCGGGCCAGCGCACGCCGGGGCGCGGGGCCAGATGCTTTTCCAGATTATCGGTGTGCAGCTCGATCAACCCCGGAATCAGGTAATCGCCTTCCATGTCAATGGCTTCGGCGGCATTGCTGGGGCTGTCATCGATTTCTGCGATGACGCCATCTCGGACCACGACGCTGCCATTTTCGATAACGCTGTCGGCCAGAATGATACGGGCATTGGTCAGGATAAGGTCGGACATCAGGCGGCTGCTCTGTCGTGGGGGGTGACGGAAATAACGCGGGTGGCGACGGCATCGCGGACCAGCGCATCGTGGAAGATACCGACTATCGCGGCGCCGCGCGCGCACGCTTCTGTGACAAGTTCGACGACGGTCTGGCGATTATCGGCATCCAGCGATGCAGTCGGCTCGTCCAGCAGTAGGACCGGGTAATCGACCACCAGCACACGGGCGATGTTCACGCGCTGCTGCTCGCCACCGGAAAACGTGCCGGGCGGCAGATGCCACATCCGCTCCGGGATGCGCAGCCGGGCGAGCAGGGTGGCGGCGCGGGTTCGGGCCTCCTCCTCTGCCACGCCCAGGGTCAGCAGCGGCTCCATGACCAGCTGCAGGGTCGGTATGCGCGGGATGACGCGCAGGAACTGGCTGACATAGCCCAGGCTGCGCCGCCGTATGTCGAGGATGGTGCGTGGCTCGGCATGGGTGATGTCGGCCAGCGCCCCATCATGGCGGATCAGCACCCGGCCCTGCTGCGGCAGGTAGTTGGCGTAGATGCAGCGCATCAGGGTCGATTTGCCGGCGCCCGAGGGACCGTCCAGCACAGCGCACTCCCCGGCGGAGAGGGCGAAATCCATGCGGCCCAGCACCGGGATATGCGTGGCACCTTGCAGATGCAGGGTGAAGGACTTGGTCAGCGCCTCGACCGCGATCATCACTGTGTCATCGTAAGTCATTGTCATACCGGCAATATCGAGGAAACGAGAAGCTGGGTATAGGCGTGCTGCGGATCATCCAGCACCTGGTCGGTCAGGCCCTGTTCGACCACCTGGCCCCGGCGCATCACCATCAGCCGGTGGGCCAGCAGCCGGACCACGCCCAGATCATGGGTGACGATCACACAGGCAATGCCCAGCCGGCTGACCAGCGTGCGGATCAGGTCGAGCAGCCGGGCCTGGACCGACACGTCGAGGCCGCTGGTCGGCTCGTCCATGAAGACGAGGCGGGGCTGGGTGACGAGGTTGCGGGCGATCTGCAACCGCTGCTGCATGCCACCGGAGAAACTGGCCGGCAGATCGTCGATCCGGCCGGTATCGATCTCCACCTTGGTCAGCCAGTCCTCGGCCTCGGTGCGGATATTGCCGTAGTGGCGCGCGCCGACCGCCATCAGCCGCTCGCCGACATTGGCCCCGGCGGAGACTTCCATACGCAGCCCGTCGCGGGCGTTCTGGTGCACGATGCCCCAGTCGGTGCGGGTCAGCATGCGGCGTTCCGGCTCCGACAGCGACCAGATATCGGTCAGCCCCTTGACGCGCATGTCATAGGCGACCGTTCCGGCGCTGGGCTCCAGCTGCGCCGACAGGCAGCGCAGCAGGGTCGTCTTGCCCGACCCGGATTCGCCGACAATGCCCAGAACCTCACCGGGATAGAGGTCGAAGGAGACATTGGCGCAGCCGGTTCGTGCGCCATAAGTCTTCGTCAGATCATGGACTTGCAGCAACTTGTTCATGCCGCCTTCTCCTCATCATCGGCGCCTTTATGGCCGGCTTCGACCCGTTCGCCGCAGTAATCCGTGTCGGAGCAGACGAAGATGCGTCCACCCGTATCGTCGGTAACGATCTCGTCGAGATAGCTGTCCGTGGCGCCGCAGATCGCGCAGGCCCCGTCCCAGGTTTCGATCTCGAAGGGGTGGTCCTCGAAATCCAGGCTCTTCACGCTGGTATAGGGCGGGATGGCGTAGATCCGCTTTTCCCGCCCGGCGCCGAACAGCTGCAGGGCCGGGGAATTGTCCATCTTCGGATTGTCGAATTTCGGGATCGGGCTGGGGCTCATGATATAGCGCCCGTTCACCCGCACCGGATAATCATAGGCGGTCGAGATATGGCCGTAATGCGCGATATCCTCATACAGCTTCACCTGCATGACGCCGTATTCGGCCAGGCCGTGCATCTTGCGGGTTTCACCCTCGCGCGGTTCCAGCCAGCGCAGCGGCTCCGGGATCGGCACCTGGTAGACCATGATCTGGCCTTCGCTCAGCGCGGTTTCCGGGATGCGGTGCCGGGTCTGGATCAGGCTGGCCTCGCGGGTCTTCTCGGTCGTGGCGACACCGGTGGTCTTCTGGAAGAAGCTGCGGATATTCACCGCATTGGTGGTGTCGTCCGCGCCCTGGTCGATCACCTTCAGCGTGTCCTCCGGCCCGATGATGGCGGCCGTCACCTGGATGCCGCCAGTGCCCCAGCCATAGGGCAGCGGCATCTCGCGGCTGCCGAAGGGCACCTGATAGCCGGGAATGGCGACCGCCTTCAGGATGGCACGGCGGATCATCCGCTTGGTCTGCTCATCCAGATAGGCGAAATTATAGCCGCCCGTGGGGATTTGGGTGGGGAGTTGGGTGCTCATGTCAGTCCGCCGCCTCCTCGAAATCATCGCCCGGCGTGGCATTGTTCGCCGCCGTCTCGCGCATCCGCCGGACCATGACCAGCTCGGCCTGGAAATCGACGTAATGCGGCAGTTTCAGATGCTGGGTGAAACCTGACGCCTCGACATTGTCGGCGTGGTACAGCACGAATTCCTGGTCCTGCGCCGGGGCCTTCGGCTCCTCACCCAGCTCCTGCGCGCGCAGTGAGCGGTCGACCAGCGCCATGGCCATCGCCTTGCGCTCGCAATGACCGAAGGTCAGGCCGTAACCCCTTGTGAATTTTGCTGGTTCCGTGGTCGATCCCTGGAACTGGTTAATCATCTGGCATTCGGTGATGGTGATCTCGCCGATCTCGATGGGGAAGCCCAGCTCTTCCGGCACGAACTCGACGGCGACCTCACCCAGCCGGATTTCGCCGGCAAAGGGGTGGTTCTTGCCATAGCCGCGCTGGGTCGAATAGCCGAGCGACAGCAGGAAGCCCTCATCGCCGCGCGCCAACGCCTGCAGCCGGGCATCACGGTCGGCCGGGAAGGTCATGGGGTCGCGGGTCACGTCACCGACCGGGCGGTCATCCTGCGGCGTCTCCGGCTCGATCAGCCCGCCATGGCCGAGAATATCGGCGACGCGGGGCATGGCACCGGCCAGCGGTTCCTCGGCCATTTCGGCCTCGGGCGTGGCACCATTTTCGGCCAGGTCAAAATCCAGCAGCCGCAGCGTGTAGTCGAAGGTCGGCCCCAGCACCTGCCCGCCGGGCAGATCCTTGTAGGTGGCGGAGATTCGCCGGCGCAGATGCATCGCCGCCGTCTCCAGCGGCTCGGCATAGCCGAAACGCGGCAGGGTGGTGCGATAGGCGCGCAGCAGGAAGATCGCCTCAATCAGATCGCCCTGCGCCTGCTTCACGGCCAGCGCCGCCAGCTCGCGGTCATAGAGCGAGCCTTCGGTCATCACCCGGTCAACCGCCAGTGACAGCTGCTGGTCGATCTGCGCCAGCGTCAGCTCGGGCACGGCAGGATCACCGCGCCGTTCCTCGGCCAGCAGGAGGCGCGAATTGTCGATGGCGCGTTCGCCACCCTTTACCGCGACATACATGGCTTACTCCTTCCGGCGGTCGATGCGGGTCGTGCGGGGCAGGCCCAGCAGCATCGACCCGGCGGTCAGCAGCAGGTCCAGCCCGCAGGGAAACAGGCTCTGATTGGCTTCCCAAAGGGTGGGAAGAGTGTCAGGCAAGCCTTTGATCGTAATTGAAATATCGCCGTCTATGCCCGGCCCCGAGAGGCGCAGGTCGCCGCCCGCTTCCAGCCCGGCCACCTGAACCAGCAGCGTGGCGGAACGGTCCGGGAAGGCATCGCTGCCGACCGGGAAATCGCTGAGGTCCGGCAGCGCACCAGCAATGATCGCGAAATCTGCCGCCGCCTTGTCAGTGACCAGCGGGCAGCCGCAATGGAAGCGCAGCCAGTCGCAGACTGCCGGCGTATTGGCAACCTCGTCCAGCCAGACCGGGGTCTCGTAATCGAACAGCGCCAGCGCCAGGGCGGCGGTTGCCGGCATCAGCGGGGCGGGCGGGCCATCGGGCAGGGTATCCGGCAAAGTGACGATGCGGCCCGGCCGGGACAGCGCTTCCAGGGCCGCGCGGAAGAGGCGCTGGCTGTCGAGCGTGGGATCGGCCAGGCCGGCGAGCAGGGTTCCGGTCATGTCTATTCCCCCCGGACCATGGTGAAGAAATCAACCTTGGTGGCGGCTGCCTTGCGCGCGGCGATAGCGCGCTTCGCATCGGCTTCCAGCGTCAGCGGTTCGATGATCGCGGCCTCCAGCGCCGGGCGGGCGGCCTCATCCTGCATCAGCGCATCGACGAGGGCCGCCGTGGTGGCGTGATCCTGCCGGCGGCCGGCAACATAGCCATGGCCGACGCGGCCATCAGGCAGCCGGACGGAACAGCGCGTCATCGTCATCTCGCCCAGGTTGAAACGCTGGCCGGAGCCGCCGGCGCGGCCGCGCAGCATGATCATGCCGGTCTCCGGGCGGCGCAGATAGGACCAGTCGGGACTATCGCCGAGATCGCTCCACAGCGCCGCCAGCCTGTCGGCAGGGGCCTTGGCGAGAACAGACATCCAGCGTTGCCGTGCCTGGGTATCAGCAGGGGCGGTGGTATCGGTGGCGGGCATTCTATACCTCTGAAAAATTTGTATAGACATCCATATCAATGTAAGGGCACTATGCCTTCAAGATGGGGCCCGCGTAAAGGGCCATCCCGTGAATTTCCCGTGACAGATGAGAAAACGGCGATGGAAGACGACATTTCTCTCTCCCGCCGCGCCGGCATCGCGCTATGGCGCCAGATCGAGGAAGCCGTGACGCGGGATATCGCCCAGGGCCGCTTCCAGCCGGGCGACCGGCTGCCGACGGAAAAGCAGCTCTCTGACCAGTTCAAGGTGAACCGCCACACGCTGCGCCGCGCCATGGAGGCGCTGGAGGCGCGCGGGCTGATCCGTATCGAGCAGGGGCGTGGCTCCTTCGTGCAGGAGCATGTGCTGGACTACACGCTGGGCGCGCGCACCCGCTTCTCGGAGATTGTCTCGGCGCAGAACCGCATTCCCGGCGGCCGGCTGATCGATTCAGCGCAGATCCGTGCCGAGGGAGAAATCGCCAAGCTGCTCGAACTGCCCTTCGGCACGCCTTGTACGTTGCTGCGCACAGTGCATGACGCTGATGGCCGGCCGATCACCTATTCGCATAATTATTTCCCGTCGGCGCGCTTTCCCAATGCGGCGGCGGTCTATGGCGAATTCCATTCGGTCACCCGCATGGTGCAGGCGCATGGCGTCGCCGACTACAAGCGCAAGCTGACCCGCATCACCGCCCGCATGCCGACCGAGGACGAGGCCGCCATGCTGGCCCAGCCGCGCAACCGCCCGGTTCTGCTCGCCGAGGCGGTCGATGCCGATCTGGACGGCGTGCCGATCCGTTACGGCTATGTCCGCTTCGCGTCGGAGCGCGTGCAGCTGGTGTTCGATACGCCGACAGGGTGAGGGGATTAGTCCGCCATCAGCTCCGGGCGGAACTCCGGAAGATTACGGATGAGCGCTGCATGGAGACCGGCCTGTGCCTCGGTGAGGTAGAGGATGTTGGTTTCCGTCGCGCCCCCGAAGATGTCGAAGCTGTCGGCGCGGAAATTGGCCGGGTTATAGGCCGGCGCGCGCACCATCCAGCCGCGATAGCCGAGCGGCCGCAGGATCGCTTCTACCGCTGCTGACCGGTCCTGGCTGGTGGCTTCGGCAAAGACGGCAGGCTTCAGGCGGTCGAGGGTCTTTGCCATGCCCTGCAGAACCTCTGCCTCCATACCTTCCGCATCGATCTTCACCAGATCCAGGCGCGGAATATCGAGATCATCGGCGCAGATCATCTGAATCGTCTCGAAGCTGCGCGCGGCGCTTGCGACATTGCGGAAATGGACGGCGCCGAAATTGCCGGTCTCGGCATAATCGATGGTGGGGGGCAGGAAACTGCCCGTATGGTCACCGGCAAAGGCGTTAAAGGCGCGCACATTCTGGCAGCCATTCAGCGCGATGCTGCCCGACAGGCAGGCATGGATGAAGCGCTGCGGTTCCAGCGCGATCACCCGTCCCTCCGGTCCGGCCAGCCGGGAAAAGGCGAGGGTATGAGAGCCGAGATTGGCGCCCACCTCCAATACAGTCCCGCCGGAGGGGATGAACGCCGCCATCAGCGTCATTTCGCTTTCGGCCCATTCGCCATAGCGGCGCAGCGCCTCGCCGATCGTGGTATCGGCGCGCGGCACCAGCATCAGCCCGTGCCGACTCTGGATGACCTCCACAATGCCCCCGGCAATGGCAAGGGTCTGCACCGGTGCGGGCGGTGGCGGTGGTGCCAGACGATACAGGATGCGGGCCGCGATAGCGCGGAGTCGCAGACGAAAGGATGACATTACGAGAATTCTTTCTGTGTCAGACGCTTACCCTGGCAGGACCACCATGGCAGTATCACGCCAGGACAGCCAGACCGGTGTGCCGTCATCAAGGTCGTCGCGCATGCTGCGCTCGACATTCTGGGCGGAGACGGCAATGGGGGCTTCCACCCCGTCCAACCGGACGTGGAAATGGCTGCGGTCACCGAGATAGGTGGAGTTCAGGATGGTGCCCTGTGCCGCCGACACCTCGCCCTGCGGCCGGTCGAGGGAGAGCTGCAGCTTCTCCGGCCGGATGGCGACCACCGCCTTGCCATTGACCTGCCAGCCCGGCACGGGAGCGGCGATGCCGCCCAGGCCCTGGGCGTCGAGCAGCAGGCGCTCGCCCTCGATGCCTTTTGTCGTGGCCTCGAAGAAATTCATCGTGCCGATGAAGCTGGCGACAGCGCGGCTGTTCGGCGTCTCGTAGAGTTCACGCGGGGTCGCCACCTGCATCACCCGGCCCTGTGCCATCACCGCGACCCGGCAGGACATGGTCAGCGCCTCCTCCTGGTCATGGGTCACGAAGACGAAGGTAATGCCGATCTCGTCCTGGATCTGGCGCAGCTCCAGCTGCATGGTCTCGCGCAGCTTCTTGTCCAGCGCGCCCAGCGGCTCGTCCAGCAGCAGCACCTTCGGGCGCTTGATCAGGGCGCGGGCCAGGGCAACACGCTGGCGCTGGCCGCCCGACAGCTCGGTCGAGCGCCGCGCGCCATAGCCTGACAGCTTGATCATCTCCAGCGCCGCATCGACCTTGCGGTCCAGATCGGCCCGGGGCAGGCCGTCCTTGCGCAGGCCATAGGCGATGTTGTCACGCACGGTGAGGTGCGGGAAGATCGCGTAATTCTGGAACACCATATTGGTTGGCCGACGATTGGCCGGCACATCGGTCATCACCTGGCCGTCGATCAGGATGTCGCCCTCGGTCGGCATCTCGAAGCCGGCGATCATGCGCAGCAGCGTGGTCTTGCCGCAGCCGGACGCGCCCAGCAGCGAGAAGAACTCGCCCTGCCTGATCGCCAGATCCACGCCATCAACGGCGGTGACGCTGCCGAAACGCTTGCTGACGGCACGGATATCGATGAAGGCGTCGCTGTTGGCCATGGCGCACTCACATATCGGGTTGCTTGTCGGGCTGGATGCCACGCCGGCGCAGCCATTCGGCAAGGATGATCAGCAGGGTCGAGGCGACCAGCAGCAGTGTTCCCAGCGCCAGCACGCTGGGCAGGCGCTGGGGAAAGCGCAGCTGGCTCCAGATATGCACGGGCAGGGTGGTCTCGCTGCCGGTCAGGAAGAAGGCGATGATGAATTCATCGAAGGAGATGGTGAAGGTCAGCAGCAGGCTGGAGACGATGCCCGGAAAGACGATGGGGAAGGTAACCCGCCAGAAGGTCATCCAGGCGCTCTCGCCCAGATCGAGCGAGGCTTCCTCCAGGCTGCGGTCGAAGCCCTCGAAGCGCGACAGCAGCACCGCCACGGCAAACGGTACGCAGAGAAGCACATGGCCGATTGAGACGGTATAGAGCGACAGGCTGAGGCCGATCCGGTTCACCATGATCAGCAGCGACAGGCCCAGGATGATCTCCGGAATCACCAGTGGCAGCATGACCAGCGCAAAGGCAGGCCGTTGCAGCGGGAAGCGGTAGCGGGTCATCGCCTTGGCCGCGAATATCCCTAGCAGCGTCGAGAAGACGGCGCTGAAGATGGCGACTTTCAGGCTGTTGGCCAGGGCATCGAACAGAGCCGGCTGGCCCGCCAGCTGGGCGTACCATTTGGTCGTGAATTCCTTCAGCGGAAACGACACGAAGATCGAATCGTTGAAGGAAAACACCGGCAGCACCAGGATCGGCACATAGAGAAACGCCAGATAGAGCACGGCATAGCCGCCGCGCCAGCGGCGCGCAGCGGTATCCCGGCTTTGCGGCTGCGCGCTCATCGGATGGCCGCCGTGCCGCGCTTGGCCAGCCAGATCGACAGGCAGGCAATCGCGGTGACCGCCAGCATGGTGCTGATCGCCAGCGCCGAGCCGAGCGGCCAGTTATTGGCGCGGCTGAACTGCGCCTGGATGATGTTGGCGATCATCACGCCGCCAGTACCGCCGACCAGCGAGGGGGTGACATAATCGCCGACCGTCGGAATGAAGATCAGCAGCGAGGCGGCGATCACCCCCGGCATGGACAGCGGCAGGGTGATGCGGAAGAAGCGCCGTACCGGCCCGTCGCCCAGATCGGTTGCCGCCTCCAGCAGCGTGCGGTCGATCTTCTCCAGCGAGACATAGATCGGCAGGATGGCGAAGGCCGCCCAGGCATGGGCCAGCGTCACGATCACCGAGAACGGGTTGTAGAGCAGGAATTGCAGCGGCTCGGCGATGACGCCCATCGACATCAGCCCGGAGTTGATGACGCCGTTATAGCCCAGGATGACCTTCCAGGAGAACACGCGCAGCAGATAGCTGGTCCAGAAGGGCAGGGTCAGCAGGATCAGCCAGAGCAGCTTGTTCTTCTTCACGTCGAAGGCGACGAAATAGGCCATCGGATAGGCCAGCAGCACGGTGACCAGCGTGACGATGCCGGAGATCGTCACCGAACGCAGGAACAGGATGTGATAGATGTCGCGCGTCACCACATCGGTGTAGTTCTTCAAGGTGAAGCTGGTGTCGAGCGTGACATAGCTTTGTGACCAGAAGCTGTAGGCCACCATCAGCATCAGCGGCACGGCCATGGCCGCCACGACCACGAACAATGTCGGCGACATCAGCGTCAGGCCCCGCAGCGCCTCGCTGCGCGTCACGGCCAGACGCAATCGGCCAAAGGAACCTGCCGCCGGTGATACGGTGTTCGCGTGGTCGGTCAACCGGGCCTTCTCCCTCGCTCGCCTGCCAATGGTCGCCGGCCGATGCCCCCAGGTTCCGGGTGTCTGTCGCACCACGGTTACCGATATCTATCTATTCGGAAAATACCGCGCTTCGCAAGAGAGAGGGCGGTTCATTCACACTCAACCCGTCATTCCCGGGCTTGTCCCGGGAATCCAAGGTTCAGCCTACTCGACAGAAATCCAGTAAGCGGAACCATGGACCCTCGGGACAAGCCCGAGGGTGACGGAGGAGGGGGGAGCCTAAGCCGCCGAGGCAGCGCCGGCCCGGGCGGTGAAATGGCGGGGGAAGACACCGGCCAAGAACAGCCGGCAGACCCGGCGTGCCGCCTCGCGGTCAAAATGGGCGGGGGTCAGCAGCTGGTCGAGCCACAGCCCGTCGGTCAGCGCCATCAGGCCGTTGGCGGCATCCTCGGCATCGACCTCCGGATAGCCGCCCTGGTCGACCAGTGCGCGGCAGATGCCGCGGATGGTCTGCAGATGCTCGGTATCCTGGCGCTCGCACACCTCCAGATAGGTCGGGCGCGAGCGTGCCTCGCCCCAGAAGGCGTACCAGACGGCGATTTTCTTGCGGTTGCAGACCGTCGGGTGGAATTCGGCCTCAATGATGGCGGTCAGCTGGGCGGCGGGATCGGTGCCGGCCTGCTCGATGGCGGCGCGCCAGAAGCCGGTATATTCATCGGCCAGATAGGTCAGGGTTTCGACCAGCAGGGCATCCTTGCTGGTGAAATGGAAATTCACGATGCCGCGCGACAGGCCGGCCCCCTCGGACACCTTGGCCAGAGTGGTGTCGGCGAAGCCGCTGCGGGCGATTGAATCGATGGTTGCCTCGATCAGCTTCAGGCGCGTCGCCTCCTTGGCGACGGCGCGCTGGGTGCCGGGGCGCTGCGCGCGCACCTGGGACTGGCCCTTGTCCTTTGGCGGCCGCCCCCGTTTCGCCGGGGCGCGATCCGCCTTGGCCCGTTTCGCTGCGACCTTTGGCGCGTCCGCCATGAAATTCCCTCGATCCCAGGATGGGCCTGATCAGCCCTATATTTCGCCCAAAATCACGGTAAAATCCAGAGGCACGCCGTCGCCTATGAAAATCCCCGCCGAAGCGGGGATTTCCTGGTGCATCTCGGTTCAGGCGTTGTCGCTCAGCGTCCCGACATGGCGCGGATTTCCTGCCACATCTGCACCAGCATGTCCTTGTTGGGCAAGGTGCGCTGGAAGGTGCCGGACGCCAGGAAGGCATCGACATCGGCGGGCAGTTCCGCCTTTTCCAGCACCGCGGCATCGATGGTCTTCAGCGATTTCGTGTTGCTCGGGCCATAGCCCATCTCGCTGACCAGAAAGTGACTGGAAGCCTCGGAGATGTTGGAATCGATCAGCGCCTGGGCTTTCTCGACGCTCTTCGTCTCCTTATGCATGACGAAGCCGCAGACGAAGGTGATGATGCCCTTAGGGCGCATGAATTTCACCGGCAGGCTTTCAGCCTTCATTTCGGTGTAGTGATCATTCCAGGTGATCGCAGCCACGACCTCGCCCGAGGCGACAGCCTGCACCAGCGTGGTCGAATCGCTGGTGACCAGGCGCAGATTTTGCGCCAGCTCGGTCATATGCGCGCGAACCTTCTTCTCGTTCTCGGCGCTGAGTGGCTCATAGGGGTCGATGCCGAGATGCAGGGCGGTGATGGCAAAAGTGTCGTCGACGCCCTCAAGGGCTGCGATCCGTCCCTTGTATTTCGGGTCCCACAGGATGTCCCAGCTGTTCTTCTCGGCATATTCCGGTGCCAGGTCGGTGCGGATCGTCACCGAGGTGTTGCCCCAGTATTGCGGCACGAACCAGACTTTGCCGCCCTCCGCCGCCATGCCCTTCAGGCTGCGCAGCGAGTCCGGCAGATCCTTCCAGTGGCTGATCTTGGACGGGTCGACCGGCTGCAGCAGGCCGGCATCGCGCCAGCGCGGCACCTCATAGGTGCAGGGCGCCATGACATCGGGCTTGAAGCCGCCCATCATCTTGGCGAAGGCCTCGTCTTCATCGGCGAAGAGGGCGCTTTCCGGCGTTGCCTTGTACTTCTTCTTGTACTCCTCGAAGAAAACCGGCTCCGCCAGATTTTCCCAGGTGAACAGCATCGCCTCGGCGGCCGCGGCCGGCCGGGCAACGCCCGCCAGCAACAGGAAGGCGCCGGCGGCAGCCCCCAGCAGCATCCGGGAGGAAAGCGCCGGGCGAGGGGGGGTAACAGAAGATGTATTGATCATGTCGTCTCCCTGTCTTGAGCGATAATTATGGCGACGGCGCTGGTGGTTATCCGTTGCTTTTCGCAAGACTGTATATCGCGGCAGCGACGTCGCCAATCGGCTAAAATATGTCGCTGCCGCGCCTGTACTGGAGAGACCTTCCGTGGAAATCAGATGAACATCTTGCGCAGCCGCTGGGAAATCACGTCCAGCAGGCTGACGGTAATGATGATGATGATCATGACGGCGCAGGTCTGGGCAAAGTAGAAGCCGCGGATCACCTCCCACAGCACCACGCCAATGCCGCCGGCACCAACCATGCCGACCACAGTGGCGGAGCGAACATTCGATTCGAAGCGATACAGCGCGTAGGAAATCCACAGCGGCAGAACCTGCGGGATGACGCCGAACACGATCTCCTGGATCACATTGGCGCCGGTCGCGCGGATGCCCTCGACCGGGCGCGGGTCAATGGCCTCGACTGCCTCGGAGAACAGCTTGGCCAGCACGCCGGTGGTGTGGATGAACAAGGCCAATACGCCGGCGAACGGCCCCAGGCCGACGGCGACGACGAACAGCATGGCGAACACCATCTCGTTGATGGCGCGCAGCGCGTCCATCAACCGGCGCACCGGCTGGTTGATCCACCAGGGGGCAATATTCTCTGACGCCAGAAGGGCGAAGGGCACGGCGACGACGATGGCCATCACTGTTCCCCAGAGCGCAATCTGCACCGTGGTGACCATTTCCCAGACATAGTATTCCCACTGCCGGAAATCGGGCGGGAAGAAATCCCTGGCGAAGGTCGCCATGTTGCCGGCATCGGTTATCAGGTCCAGCGGGCGCATCTCGGCACCCTCCCAGGACCACACCAGCACGGCAAGGAACAGGCCCCAGCCCAGGTAATAGAGCAGGGATTTCTTGGTGTCGCGGCGCGGAAAGTCGATCGCGCCGGGCGCGTTTCCGGTCTGGGTCGTCATGACCAACTCCTTGGGCGGAATGGCGGATACAATTCGGGCCGGAACGCGGCTGCGTCCCGGCCCGAAAAGGCAGAAGACCTTAGTTGTTCTTCATCTTCTTGTTCAGCTCGTCGAGCTTGGCGTTGATCTCGGCCAGCTTCTGCTGCTTCTCGGCCGCCGCCATCTTGTCGTCATTCTCGATGCGGGTCTTGCTGCGGAACAGCTCAAGCTGACGGATCGGGATCAGCTGGTCGTTGCTGCTCTCCCGGAACGGCGCCCAGGACAGGTCGGCAAGCACCTTCTTCTCGGCCGTGACATTCGCGCCCTTCACACCGTAATCCATGAAGAAGGACTTGATCTTGCCCTTCATTTCCGGCGACAGGTCGGCGCGCCAGACGATCGGGTCGGACGGGATCAGCGGGGAGCGCCAGATTTCTTTGATCTGGGCATACTTCTCGGGGAAGTTCTGCTTGATCCGTTCCATGCTCTCGGTGTTGTTGGTCGCGATATCGACCTGCTTGTTGGCAACGGCGAGAGCGTTGGTCTCGTGGTTGGCACTGACCATGCGCTTGAAATGCTGCTTGGCGTCGATGCCGTTCAGCGCAAACACGTAGTAGCTGGGTACCAGGAAGCCGGAGGTCGAGTTGGGATCGCCATTCCCGAAGGTGTAGGCTTTGCCGTCCTTCACCAGATCTTCCAGGCTGTTCACCGGCACGTCCTTATGCGCGATGATCATCGAGTAGTAGCCAGCGCTGCCATCGGCGGCGACGGTCTGCACGAAGATTTCGCCATTGGCGCGGTCGACGGCTTCCATGGCCGACTTGTTGCCGTACCAGGCGACATCGACCTTCTTGAAGCGCATGCCTTCGATGATGCCGGCATAGTCCGGCGCGAAATAGGCATTCACCTTCAGGCCCAGAGTCTTTTCCATATCGGCCAGGAAAGGCTGCCAGACGGTTTTCAGATTCTGCGACGATTCGGTCGAGATGATGCCGAAATTCAGCTCTTTCATGTCCTGCGCCGAAACGGCGCCAGCGGTCAGCGCGGTCGCAGCGACCACGGCACCCGCAAGGAATTTGCGAAGCATTCCACTACCTCCTGATAAAAATCATACCGGGACGACCCGGTTTCCCACGCCCTCCACCGGAAGGCGAAGCTTGGTTGAGCCGGCTTCAGGTCGCGGCGGCGACCAGGGCAGGCGGCTTGCGCAGCGTGGCGACCTTCTGCTGGCCGCTGAAATCCCCCAGGATCAGCTCCTCGCTGTCCGCGCCATAGAGTTCACGCAGGAACTCCGGCGTCAGCGCTTCGCTGGGGCCGTCATAGATGATCTGGCCGGCCCGCATGGCGACGGTGCGCGGGCAGTAGCGCAGCGCGTAATCCACCTGATGCAGCGAGACGACGACCGTGATCTGGTCCTCGCGGTTGATGGTGGCGAGGATTTCCATCACCCGGCGCGCCGATTCCGGATCAAGCGAGGCGATGGGCTCATCGGCCAGCAGCACTTCGGCCTGCTGCACCAGCGCGCGCGCGATGGCGGCACGCTGCTGCTGCCCGCCCGACAGGGTGGAGGCGCGCTGGCCGGCATACTGGTCCATGCCGACGCGGGCGAGGGCGTGCATCGACAGCCGTTTCTCCTCGTCGGAGAACAGGGCCAGCGTGCCACGCCAGGCCGGGATGCGGCCCAGCACGCCGGTCGCCACATTGGTCAGCAGCGACAGCCGGCTGACCAGGTTGAACTGCTGGAAAACCACACCGATACGTGAGCGCAGGCGGCGCACATCCTTGGCGATGATGCCGCTTTTCTGCATGCTCTTGCCGAGCACCTTGATCTCGCCCTTGCCGCGATCCGGGTCGCCGGACACCAGGCCGGCGATGTGCCGGATCAGTGTCGATTTGCCGGAGCCGGAAGCGCCGATCAGCGCAACCATCTCGCCGCGCTCGACTGTCAGGCTCAAATCATTGAGGGCGCGGGTGGCGTTGGCGCGCTTTGCGTTGAAGGTCTTTGAGAGACCAGAGACTTTAATCGCCGCGGTCATGGAATCACCGTTGGTCATCTTCATCGCTCTTGTCTAACAAACGAGTGATGACCGTTCAGTGACGCTTTGATTGCGAGAATGTAACCTTTTGCCCTTCAGGCGGTTTATTTGCCGCCGTGGGTGGACCTTTGGTTCAATACGTCCGGGAAAAGCCATCTGCCCAAACCGTCTAGGCGTCGTCCCAACGATCCGCTAGGCTGAAATCCAGAATTCATGGCCCGCAAAAGGCGGGTTGCGAGCGGTAATGGAGAAAATGGAATGCTGAACGAATTCAAGAAGTTCGCCATGCGCGGCAATGTCATAGACCTGGCGGTCGGCGTGGTGCTGGGCACGGCCTTCGGCGCCATCGTGACCTCGCTGGTGAACGATGTGATCATGCCGCCCTTCGGCGTGATGCTGGGCGGGCTGGATTTCTCCAACTACTTCGTCACCCTCGGGCCGGGCGAGTTCGACAGCCTGACGGCGGCCAAGGAAGCTGGCGTCGCGACGCTGGCCTATGGCAAGTTCATCAACACCATCGTGAACTTCCTCATCATCGCCTTCTCGATCTTCATGGTGATCCGCCAGCTCAACAAGCTGGCAAAGAAGGAAGAGGACAAGCCCGGCGTTCCCGCCACCCCGCCGCGCCAGGAAATGCTGCTGGAGGAAATCCGTGACCTGCTGAAAGCGCAGAAGGCCGAGTAGGGGAGAGATCGCCGGCCCGATGCTGGAAGGGCCTGGCGGCAGGCACTGCTATTCGGCGGCCTTACCCCCGATATTCCCGGCCGGCATCGTCGAGCCAGAGGCGGGTATACTCGGCGAAGGAGCGCAGCACGTAGAGCTGGAAGCCCGCCTCAATGCGCAGCAGCGTGATATCGGCCTTGGCGAGCAGAGTGCGGACCACCTTGCCTTCCCCGAACGCCACCGGGTGCAGATCGATGGCGCAGCCCTTGGACAGCAGATCGGCCGCCTTCGGGCCTGTCACTGAAAATCCCTGATAGGAATCCGATACATCCACGACTGAGGCATGCTGGCTGGCCAGGGCGGTCTCCAGCGCCTGCTGCAGACCCGCCCGGTCGGCTTCTGCGCAGAGCAGCAGCCATTCATCGGGACCGAGCCACAGCGCCGTCGCCTTGTCGCCCGCCATGCTGGTCAGCGGTTCGACCGGCAAGGGGGCGGTCAGCACCCCGCCGATAGCGGCGCGGATATCGGCATTATCCGCATCGGCGCGCAGGATCAGCTTGCCGGACTCCGGCAGTGCCGCGATGGCGGCTGGGGTATCCTGCATCATCTCAGCCATTGGCGCGTTCTCCCTTGGGGTCGAAGAAGACCGGCTCGGTCACCGTCACCCGGATCACCTTGTCCGGCATCGGCACCGACAGCGTTTTGCCGATCAGCGAGCGCCCACCTTTCAGCACCGCCAGCGCGATGGAGCGTTCCAGATTGGGGCTGTAATAGCTGGAGGTGACATGGCCGAGCATCGCCATGGGCGGCTTGTCCAGCACCGTCTCCACGACATGGGCGCCTTCCTCCAGCACCTCTTTCCGGTCTTCGGTCAGCAGGCCAACAAGCTGCTTGCGGCCCTCGCGAACCGTATCGGAGCGGGCGAGGGAGCGCTTGCCGACGAAATCCGGCTTCACCTTGGAGACGATCCAGTCCATGCCCAGATCGCCCGGCGTCATCGAGCCATCGGTTTCCTGGCCGACGATGATGAAGCCCTTCTCGGCGCGCAGCACATGCATCGCCTCGGTGCCATAGGGGGTGATGCCGAAGGGCTCCCCGGCCTTCATCAGGGCTTCCCATACCGCCTTGCCCTGGCTGGCGCGAACATTGATCTCGTAGGACAGCTCGCCGGTGAAGCTGATGCGGATGACCCGCGCCGGAACGCCAGCCACATTGCCTTCGCGCAGGCTCATATGCGGGAAAGCCTCATTGCCGGTGTCGATGTCGTCGGTCAGGGCCGCCAGCAGCTCGCGGCTCTTCGGGCCGTTGATGGTCAGGGTGGCGTATTGCTCCGTCACTGAGGTCAGATAGACCTTCAGCTCCGGCCATTCGGTCTGGAGGTAATCCTCCAGGCTGGTCATCACCGTGGCGGCATTGCCCGTGGTGGTGGACATCAGGAACCGGTCCTCGCCCAGCCGGACGGTCACGCCGTCGTCGCGCACCATGCCATCCTCGCCCAGCATCAGCCCGTAGCGCGCCTTGCCGATGCCGAGTTTCAGCCAGCTATTGGTATAGACCCGGTTCAGGAATTCTGCCGCATCCGGCCCCTTCACCTCGATCTTGCCCAGCGTCGAGGCATCCAGGATGCCGACGCCGGTACGCGCCGCCTTAACCTCCCGGTTCACTGCGGCGTGCATATCCTCACCCGGTTTCGGGTAGTACCAGGCGCGCACCCACTGCCCGACATTCTCGAATTTAGCGCCGTGCGCCGCATGCCAGTCATGGATCGGCGTGCGGCGTACCGGGTCGAACAGCGCCCCGATATTGCGTCCGGCGATGGCGCCGAAGCTCGTCGGCGTATAGGGCGGACGGAAGGTGGTGGTGCCGACCGCCGGAATGTCCTGTCCCAGCGTCGCCGACACGATGGCCAGCGCGTTCACATTGCTGGTGCGGCCCTGGTCGGTGCCCATGCCGGTGGTGGTGTAGCGCTTCACATGCTCGACCGACTGGAAGCCCTCGCGCACGGCCAGCTTCAGATCGGCGGCGGTGACGTCGTTCTGGAAATCGACGAAGCATTTCGCGCGCGCCAACGGCTTTTCCGGCGGGGCGAGCCAGAACGGCGCGGCGGCGGGGCACTCCGGCTCCGTCACCTTCAGCCCGGCCGGCTTGCGGTTGGCGAATCCGGCCTCGCGCGCGGCTTCCGCTCCGGCGGCAAGGCCTTCGGCCAGGCACTCGGCGGTCGACAACACGCCGTTGCAGGTGCCGGCGCTACGCAGAGGCTGAAAGGACTGGCCGGGTACGAACACGCCGTCCTCGGCCCGGAAATCCAGCTTGCCGCGCGATTGCGAGAACAGGCTGACATTGGGGTTCCAGCCGCCCGACATGGCGACGAGATCGCAGGAAATGCCGAAGCCCGACCCTTCTATCCGATCGCCGGAGGCCGCCAGCTTGCCGAGGCGCACGCCATCGACGCGCAGCCGGCCACTGGTGGCGATGATCGCGTGGCCTTCATAAATCCGCAGCCCCGCCGCGCGGGCGGCCTGGGGCAGGGGACCGACGGCCCCCATGCGGGTGTCGATGATGGCGGTCACGCCGATGCCGGCCTGGTGCGCCACCAGGGCCGTGCGATAGCCGCTATCATTGTTGGTGAACACCACCAGCGCCTTGCCGGGCCGCGCGCCGTAGCGGGCGATATAGCTGCGCAGCGAGGCGGCCAGCATGATGCCCGGCCGGTCATTCTGGGCGAACACCAGCGGCCGCTCGATGGCGCCGGTCGCCAGCACCACCTGTTTCGCCCGTACCTGCCACAGGCGCTGGCGCGGCAGATGATCGGCGGCATAGGGGCCGAGATGGTCGGTCACCCGCTCCACCAGCCCGAGCCAGTTTTGATCGTAATAGCCAAAGGCGGTGGTGCGGCGCAGCAGGGTGACATTCTCCATGCCGGCCAGCTCGGTCACGGCCTTTCCCACCCAGTCGACAGCCGGCTTGGCGCTGATCTCAGTCTCACCCTCTGAAAGCAGCCAACCGCCCATCTCCGCCTGTTCGTCGGCAATGATGACGCGCGCCCCGGCACGGCCTGCCGCCAGCGCTGCGGCCAGACCGGCAGCGCCGCCGCCGGCCACCAGGACGTCGCAATGGGCGTGGCGGTATTCGTAGCGGTCCGGGTCCGGCCCGTCCGGCGCGCGGCCTAGGCCGGCCATGCGCCGGATCGCGCGTTCATAGGTCATCCAGCCGCGCTGCGGCCACATGAAGGTCTTGTAGTAGAAGCCGGCTGGAATCAGCGGGGACAAGGTGTCATTCACCGCCCCCAGATCGAATTCCAGCGAGGGGAAGCGGTTCTGGCTGGCCGCCACCAGCCCGTCATACAGCTCGATCTGGGTGGCGCGGATATTCGGCTCCGTGCGGTTGCCGAGGCCAAGCTGGATCAGTGCGTTCGGCTCCTCCGACCCGGCTGTCAGGATGCCGCGTGGCCGGTGATACTTGAAGCTGCGGCCGACCAAATGCACGCCATTGGCGATCAGCGCCGAGGCCAGCGTGTCGCCCGGATGGCCGCTATAGCGCGCGCCGTCAAAGGTGAAGGACAGGCTACGCGACCGGTCGATCCGGCCGCCGGCGGGAAGGCGGTGGGACTGGTTCACTGAGCTGCCTCCGGCTTCGCTTCGCCCGGCTTGTAGACTGCCAGAATGGTGTCCGTATGGGTGTTGCGCACAGCGTTGAACCAGCGCCGGCAGCCATGCACATGATACCAGCGCTCGGCATGCTCGCCCTTCGGATTGGCGCGCAGGAACAGGAAATCGGCCCATTCGGCGTCGGAAAGAGCGTCGGCGCGGCGCTCGCGTTTCAGATGCGCTTCGCCGCCGGAGCGGAATTCATGCACGTCGCGCTCGCCGCACCAGGGGCAGGGGATGGTCAGCATGTGTCTATTCCTCAGTGCGCAACAGCAGCCGCGCCGTGTTCGTCGACCAGGCGGCCGGTGGTGAAGCGCTCCAGGCTGAAGGGCGCGTTCAGTGTGTGCGGCTCGTCGCGGGCGATGGTATGGGCGAAGACATGGCCGGAACCGGGCGTGGCCTTGAAGCCACCGGTGCCCCAGCCGCAATTGATGTACAGCCCTTCAATCGGCGTTTTCGACAGGATCGGGCTGGCATCCGGGCAGGTATCGACGATTCCGCCCCATTGCCGCAGCATGCGCAGGCGGCTGAACATCGGGAACATCTCGACAATGGCGTGCAGCGTGTCCTGCACCACGTTGAAGCCGCCGCGCTGGGAATAGGAGACATAGGGGTCGATGCCTGCGCCGATCACCATCTCGCCCTTGTCGGACTGGCTGACATAGGCGTGCACGGTGTTCGACATGACGACCGTGTCGAGGATCGGCTTCACCGGCTCCGATACCAGCGCCTGCAGCGGGTGGCTTTCCACCGGCAGACGGATGCCGGCCATGCCGGCCAGCACGCTGGAATGGCCGGCGGTGACCAGGCCGATCTTCTTTGCGCGGATGGTGCCCCGGCTGGTCTCGACGCCAGTGACCCTGCCGCCTTCGCGCATTATGCCGGTGACCTCGCAATTCTGGATGATATCGACGCCGCGCGCATCGGCGGCGCGGGCAAAGCCCCAGGCGACCGCATCGTGCCGCGCCACGCCGCCGCGCCGTTGCAGCGTCGCCCCCAGCACCGGATGGCGGATATCCGGCGACAGATTGATCAGCGGGCAGTATTCGCCGACCTGCTCGCGGCTCAGGAAATCGCAATCGATGCCGTTCAGCCGGTTGGCATGCGCCCGGCGCTTCAGCTCGCGCAGATCATGCAGATTATGGGCGAGGTTCATGACGCCGCGCTGGCTGAACATGACGTTGTAGTTCAGCTCCTGGCTCAGCCCTTCCCAGATTTTCAGGGAATGCTCGTAGAGCGCCGCACTCTCGTCCCACAGATAGTTGGAGCGCACGATGGTGGTGTTGCGCCCGGTATTGCCGCCGCCCAGCCAGCCCTTTTCCAGCACGGCGATATTGGTCAGGCCGTGTTCCTTGGCGAGGTAATAGGCCGTCGCCAGACCATGGCCGCCGCCACCGACGATGATGGCGTCATAGTCCGGCTTCGGCTCCGGGCTGCGCCAGGCGCGCTCCCAGCCTTCGTGATAGCCCAGCGCATTGCGCGCCAGGGCAAAGATCGAATATCGCCGCACGGGTCTGCTCCTTATTTTTCCCGGAGGATACCGGTAAGTCCCGCCGAGTCCACCGCCGGGTGCCGCATGGCACTCATCTGTTCGCCATACTCCAATATTCAATGGCCGAGCCGAGCAGCCGGGCATGGCATTCAGCCGCGGCCGGGCCTTCGGGGGGGCCGTCATACAGCCCCAGCTCGCCCAGCAGCAGGAAGAAGCCGCGCCCTGGCTGGTCGCCGGCCTTACGCGTGGCCAGGGCAGCCAGAAGCGGGCGGCCAGAGGCATGATCCTCGCGGATCAGGATTTCCAGCGCCTCGGTCACGCGGTGGATGACCTGCGGCGGCGTCATATCGGCTGCCAGAGCGAGATCGAGATAGCTGATCGTCCGCCCTTCGCGGGCCAGATCGACCAGCAGGGATCGCAATGTCGCGGTGAGTGGCGGGGGCAAATCGGTCATCAAAGGTTGAAACACCATATGGCGTTGCCGCGCAACGCTGCTATCGTCGTAGGCATGATCCCGAAGACAACCCCGAACGACCGCACGGCGCTGCTTTTTGCCAATGAGGCGTTCTACGCCGCCTTCGCCAATCGCGATGTCGCGGCGATGCAGTCTCTCTGGGCGCAGCGCGCCGCGCTGGCCTGCATCCATCCCGGCTGGGGGCTGCTGGAAGGCCGGGAGTCCGTGCTGCAAAGCTGGCGCAGCATCCTGTCCGGCAATAACGCGCCGGTCATCACGCCACGCGGCGCCAAGGCCTTCCTGTATGGTGAGTCCGGCTTTGTTACCTGCTTCGAGGCCTTCCCGGAAGGCTATCTGATCGCCACCAACATCTTCGTGAAGGAGGATGGCGAGTGGCGTCTTGTCCACCACCAGGCCGGCCCGACCCAGGACAAGCCCTCCGAGGAGGATGACGACCCCAACCGCCCCCGCGCGATGCAGTGACTGGCGAAATGCGCCTCTCTATCGATTGTCACCCCCGGGTCAAGCCCGGGGGTGACAGTGGGGAAAGCGTTTTACGCCGCCTGGCCTCAGCGGTTCGCCAGTTCCACCATGGCCTCGGCGAGCACGCGGGTGCCGGCGGCGAGGTCGGCGGCGCTGGCCCGTTCCAGCTCGTTATGGCTGATGCCTCTCTCGCAGGGCACGAACACCATGCCGACCGGAGCAACGGCACTGATGAGACCGGCGTCGTGACCGGCACCGGACGGCATGTCCATTGAGGGCAGGTCGAGCCGCTCCGCGCCGCGCCGGACAATATCCACGATCTCCGGCGGGAAATGCACCGGCGGGTTGGTGCCGAAGCCCTTCACCGTGACCGGGCAGGGCGCGCCCTTTTCCTGGGCAATCCGCTCCACCGCGTCGCCGCGCTCCTTCAGCACCGCCATGTCCGGATGACGGAAATCGATGCTGAAATGCACATGGCCGGGCACCACATTGGGTGAGCCGGGGGAGACCTCCATGCGCCCGACCGTGAAACGCACCACATCGTCGGGATCGTGCATCAGCTCTTCCAGCGCCGTGATGATGCGGACGGCGGCGGACAGCGCGTCCTTTCGGGTGGCGCGCGGCGTGGTGCCGGCATGGGCTTCCTCGCCCACGATGTCGATCTCGAAACGGCGCATGCCCTGGATCGAGGTGACGACACCAATCTGCAGCCCCTCGGTCTCAAGGCGCGGGCCCTGCTCGATATGCGCTTCCAGATAAGCGTGGATCGGCGTGTTCAACGGGCGCTGCGTCGCGGTCGGCGTGGCGCCCAGCACCGGCTTCAGCGCCTCGCGGACGGAGATGCCGGCGCGATCCTGCATATCCAGCATCGGCTCCAGATCTTTCTTGCCGGTGAACACGCCGGAGCCGACACAGCCCGGCTGGAAGCGGCTGCCTTCCTCATTCATCCAGATGCCGACCTCAAGCGGGCGGCGGGTTTTCACGCCATTGCGCTCCAGCGCCTCCAGCACCTCGAAGGCGGCCAGAACGCCATAGGCGCCATCATATTTGCCGCCGGTCGGCTGGGTGTCGATATGCGATCCGGCAACCACGGGGGCGGCGTCAGGGTCGGTGCCCTCGCGCCGGATGAACATATTGCCGATGGGATCGACGGCCAGGCTGAAGCCCAGCCCTTCCGCCCAGCTGGCGATCAGCGCGCGGGCCTCGACTTCCTCGCCGGTCAGCGCCTGACGGTTCACGCCGCCTTTCGCGGTGCCACCGATGGCGCCCAGATCCTCATGGCGCTGCCACAGCCGATCCTCGTCGATCAGCGTGCCAACCAGATTCGGGCGCGCGGTAGGCTGGGAAGAGGAAGTCGTCATACGCTATGCTCCTGATCTTCGGGTTTGCCGCAGCTTATCACCCAGCCAGCGAGGTTTGAATGCTTCCCAGCCATGGACGCTATGCCTACACGCCGATTATCGGCCGTCCCGACTATCACTGGCCCGGCGGCAAGCGTCTGGCAGTCTATATCGCGCTGAATCTGGAGCATTTCGCCTTTGGCGAGGGGCTGGGGGCGGAACTGGCGCCGGGTGGCCCGCAGCCCGATGTGCTGAACTATGCCTGGCGCGATTACGGCAACCGCGTCGGGGCCTGGCGCATGCTGGAGGTATTCGATGCACTGCAATTGCCGGTCAGCGTGCTGGTGAACAGCGAGATCTATGGCTATTGCCCGCAGCTGATGGATGCCTTCCGCGCGCGCGGCGACGAGGTGGTCGGCCATGGCCGCACCAATGCCGAGCGCCAGGGCGTGCTGCCCGAGGCGGAGGAACGCGCGCTGATCGAGGAAGCCTCGGCGATCATCGCCCGGCATGAAGGCAAGCGCCCCTCCGGCTGGCTCGGCCCGTGGATATCGGAAAGCCGGGTGACGCCCGATCTGTTGCAGGAAACCGGCTATCGCTACGTGCTGGACTGGTGCGCCGACGACCAGCCGATCTGGATGAAGACGCGGGCCGGCCGAATCCTCGCGATGCCCTACCCGCAGGAGATCAACGACATTCCGGCCATCGTCGCCCGCAAGATCGAGGGCGAGGCCTTTGCCGACATGATCATCGACGCTTTCGACGAGATGCGGCAGCAATCGCAGGGTCAGCCGCTGGTCTTCGGCATCGCCCTGCATGCCTATCTGGTCGGTCACCCCCATCGCCTGCGCCATCTGCGCCGGGCGCTGGCGCATATCGCCCAGCACCGTGACGACATCTGGCTCACCCATGCCGGCGCCATCGCCGACCACGCGCTGAGTCTTCCGGAGGGTGTGGTGGTTTAGGCCGAACTTTCTCCTTCGTCATAGTCGGGCTTGACCCGACTATCCATTGACCGAGCGAGTTGCACGGGCGGATGGACCCTCGGGTCAAGCCCGAGGGTGACGATGGAGGAGGTGGCGAAGACGGCGCGCGCTTAGTTCGCCCCCTACACTCCCAGATACCGCTCCCGTACCTCCGGCGTTTCGGCCAGCGCTGGGGAATTGCCGGTCCAGACGATGCGGCCTTTTTCGATGATGTGGTGTCGGTCGGCGAGGCGCAGCAGGGCGTCGAGATTCTTGTCGATCAACAGTATGGACTGGCCCTCGGCCTTCAGCGTTTCGATGCAGCGCCAGATTTCGGCGCGGATCAGCGGGGCCAGACCCTCCGTCGCCTCGTCGAGAATTAGCAGGCGCGGATTGGTCATCAGCGCCCGGCCGATGGCAAGCATCTGCTGTTCGCCGCCGGACAGGGTGCCGGCGCGCTGGCTGGCGCGCTCCGCCAGCCGGGGGAACAGGTCCATGACCCGCGCTTCGGTCCAGGGCGCGTCGCCACGCGCCGTGGCGATCAGATTCTCGCGCACGGTGAGGGTGGGGAAGATTTGCCGGCCCTCCGGCACCAGCCCGATACCGGCCTGGGCGATGCGATAGGGCGGCAGCCCGGCGAGGCTGCGGCCCTCCAGTGTGATCTCGCCCCGGCGCGGTGGCGTCAGGCCGAGGATCGAGCGCACGGTCGTTGTCTTGCCCATGCCGTTGCGCCCGAGCAGCGTGGCGACCTGCCCCGTGCCGATATCCAGATCGATGCCGAACAGAATCTGGCTGCTGCCGTAACAGGTCTCGACGCCGCGCAGGGTCAGCATCACGCCTCCCCGCCGAGATAGGCCTGGCGCACGGCGGCATCGGCGCGGATCGCGTCGGGCGTGCCGGTGGCGATGGCACGGCCATAGACCAGTACGGTGATGCGGTCAGCCAGCCGGAACACGGCGTCCATGTCATGCTCGACCAGCAGGATGCTGTGGCTGGCTTTCAGCCCGGCCAGCAACCCGGTCATGCGGGCCGATTCCTCCGGCCCCATGCCGGCCATTGGCTCATCGAGCAGCAGCAGATCGGGCCGGCCGGCCAGCGCCATGGCGATTTCCAGCTGGCGCTGCTCGCCATGGGCCAGATCGGCGGCCGGCACATCGGCGCGGCCTGCCAGACCGACGCGGGCCAGCATCGCCAGCGCCGGGTCACGCAGCGCCGCCTGTGTGGCGGCCGGCTGCCAGAAGCGGAAGCTGTGCCCGGCATGGGCCTGCACGGCGAGCATTACATTCTCGCAGGCGGTGAAGCCGCGCAGCACGCTGGTGATCTGGAAGGACCGGGCGAGGCCCCTCAGCGCGCGCCGGTGCACTGGCAGGCGGGTGATATCGGCATCCTTGAAGCGGATGGTGCCGGCATCGGGCGCAATCTCGCCGGAAAGCTGGCCGATCAGCGTGGTCTTGCCGGCCCCGTTCGGGCCGATGATCGCGTGGATCTCGCCGGGCAGGATATCGAGGCTGAGGGAATCGGTCGCGGTGACACCGCCGAAGCGCTTGGCGAGGCCGGATATCGACAGGATCGGCGTCATTTCGGCTCGCCTTTCGGGTCCAGCAGCCCATAGAGGCCACGCCGCGCCACCAGGACGATCAGGATCAGCAGCGGCCCCAGCACGATCATCCAGTGCTGGGTGATCTCCGACAGCACATCCTCCAGCACCAGGAAGGCCAGCGCGCCCAGGATCGGGCCGGCAATCGTGCCCATGCCGCCCAGGATGACCATCACCATCATCTCGCCCGAGCGTGTCCAGTGCAGCAAGGACGGGCTGACGAATTCGCTCAGATTGGCCATCATTGCGCCGGCCAGCCCGGCGACCGCGCCGGAGATCACGAAGGCCACTAGCTTGTAGCGATAGGTCGGAAAGCCCAGCGCCTTCATGCGGCGCTCATTTTCCCGGATGCCGCGCAGCACCAGCCCGAAGCGCGACCGGACCAGCCGGTATTTCGCGTAGAGCAGCACCAGCAGCAGGCCAAGGACGACATAGTAGAAGCTGGCATTGTCCGACAGGTCGATGGGGCCGGCATCGGAGCGGCTCCACATCTGCATCCCGTCCATCCCGCCATACTCCTGCTGCGAGACGAAGAAGAAGTAGACCATCTGCGCAAAGGCCAGCGTGATCATGATGAAATAGACGCCGCTGGTGCGTAAGGAGATCGCCCCGATGGCCAGCGCTAGGATCGCCGCGACCAGCATCGCCGCCGGCAGGGCGATGAAGGCGCTCTCGGTGCCGAACCAGGCATCCGAATGATAGGCCAGGATGCCGACGGTATAGGCGCCGATGCCGAGATAGGCGGCATGACCGAAGCTGACCATCCCGCCATAGCCGAGGATCAGGTTCAGGCTCATCGCCGCCAGCGCCAGGATCAGCACGCGGTTCATCATGGTGATATAGAAGCCTTCGCCCAGCGCCTCGGCCAGCATTGGCAGCAGGCAGAGCAGGGCAAGGCCGCCCCAGAGCACAATGCGGCGCAGGATATCAAGCATGGGCGGGAAACAGCCCTTGCGGCCGCCAGACCAGGATGGCCGCCATCAGGATATAGATCGTCATCTCGGCGATGGCGGGCGGCAGCAGGACGCGCCCGAAAGTATCGGCGATGCCGACCAGCAGGGCGGCGACGAAGGCGCCGCGCACCGAGCCGATGCCGCCGATCACCACGACGACGAAGGTCAGGATCAGGATGCTCTCCCCCATGCCGACCTCCAGCGCCAGGATGGGCCCGGCCATGATCCCGGCCAGCGCTGCGAGCGCAGCGCCCAGCCCGAAAACGATGGTGTAGAGCCGGTCGACATTCACGCCCAGCGCATTGACCATCTCGCGGTTGGTCGCCCCGGCCCGGATCAGCATGCCGATGCGGGTGCGGGTGATCAGCAGATAGAGCAGGATCGCCACCGCCAGCCCGGTTGCGACAATGGCCAGGCGGTAGGCCGGGTAGGGGATGCCCGGAATGATGTCGACGCTGCCCGACAGCATGTCCGGCATGGCCATGAAATAGGCCTGCGGCCCCCAGACGATCTTCACCAGCTCGTTGAAGAACAGGATCAGCCCGAAGGTTGCCAGCACCTGGTCCAGATGGTCGCGCGGGTAAAGCCGGCGCAGCGCGATCATCTCCACCGCCATGCCGACCAGGGCGGCGACAGGCAGCGCCACCAGCAGGCCCACGAGAAAGCTGCCGGTGGCCTGCTGCACCGTGGCCGCGACATAGGCGCCGATCATGTAGAGCGAGCCATGGGCGAGGTTGATCAGCCCCATGATGCCGAAGACCAGCGTCATACCGGCCGCCATCAGGAACAGCATCACGCCAAGCTGCAGCCCGTTCAGCACCTGTTCGACGAAGAGCAGAAGGGTCATGGAATCATTGGTTCATTGCGAGACAGGGTCTTCGGGACGCGGTCACGTTTGGCCGCATCCCGAAGCATAAGTATCCTGCACCCTTACTTCATCTTGCACTGGTCGTGATAGGCGTCCATGTGCCGCGCGAAGACGGTACCGACCAGCCGGTTGGTCATGCGGCCGGTGTCGTCCTTGATGACTTCGCGCAGGTAGAAATTCTGGATCGGAAAATGGTTGTTGTTGAAGGCGAAGGGGCCGCGCACCGAGTCGAATTTGGCGGCGCGCAGGGCTGCGCGGAACCGGTCCTGGTCCGAGACCTTGCCACCGACCGCGCTGATCGCCGAATCGAGCAGCAGCGCACCGTCATAGGCCTGGGCCGCGAAGGGGGAGGGCGGACGGCTGTATTTCGCCGTGAAGGCCTTCACGAATTTGGCGTTCTGCGGATTCGGCAGATCGGGGCTCCAGAAGCCGGTGTTCATCACACCCAGGGCCGCATCGCCGGTGGCCGGCAGGATGGTCTCGTCGAAGCTGAAGGACGGGCCGAACAGCGGCACCTCTGTCTTCAGCCCAGCCTGGGCATATTGCTTGATGAAGTTCACGCCCATGCCGCCGGGATAGAAGATGTAGACCGCATCCGGCTTGGCGGCGCGCAGCTGCGCCAGCTCGGCGGCGTAATCGGGCTGGTTGATCGCGGTATAGACCTCGCCGATGATCTCGCCGCCGCTGTAATAGCGCTTGAAGCCGGTCAGCGCGTCCTTGCCGGCCGGGTAGTTCGGGGCCATGAGATAGACGCGCTTGTAGCCCTTGTCCTTCACATGCTTGCCCATCGCCTCATGGCTCTGATCGTTCTGCCAGGCGACGTTGAAGAAATACGGGCTGCAGCGCTTGCCTGCCAGATCGGACGGGCCGGCATTCAGGCTCAGCATGAAGGTCTTGGAATCGAAGATCGGCTTGGCAACGGCCATCATGACGTTGGAGAACACCACGCCGGCGATCAGATCGACCTTGTCGCGCTGGATCATGCGTTCGGCCAGCTGGCGGCCGACATCGGGCTTCAGCTGGTCGTCGCCGGTGATCAGCTCGACAGCCCGCCCGCCCAGCGTGCCGCCGGAATGCTCGATGCCCAGCTTGAAGCCGTCCACCAGATCGATGCCCAGGGCCGCACCCGGCCCGGACAGGGTGGAAATGAAGCCGATCTTCAGCGGTTCGGCCGCCTGTGCCGACGCCATAATCGATGATGCGAAGAATGCGGCCGCAGCCAGCAGTGATGCCCGTTTCATGTTTCCCCAAGCCTCCCGGATGCAGGTCGTAAGATGGCCGGCATCCTAGCGCAGGGCGGTTTGAAACCAAACGGCAATATGGGTGGGGCCGCCCTATGCTTCGAGACGCCGGCTTGCGCCGGCTCCTCAGCATGAGGTCACCAGGGGGCACCGCCGGCATGTCCAGAAATGCCCCTCGTCCTGAGGAGCCCCGCCAAGGTACTTGGAGGGGCGTCTCGAAGGACACGGCGGCAGAAAGATGCCTTACCCGAAGGCCTTGAAGGTGATGATGGTGAAGGTTTCCTTCACGCCGGGCAGGGTCTGCAGCTTCTCGGTGACGAAATGGCCGGTATCGGCATCGTCCTCGAGATAGCACTTCATCAGCAGATCATATTGTCCCGAGGTCGAATACACCTCGGAGACCTGCTCGATGCCCTGCACGGCCTGGTCGGCGACCTTATAGGCCTGACCCAGCTCGCATTTCACCATGACGAAAATCGGCTTCATGGTTACGCACTCTGTTTCAGCTTTACCGGGCGCTGCAGAAAGGCCGGGATATCGTCGCCGAAACCGATGACGTTGTTGGGTCCGTCATCATCCGATTCGGACCGGCGGCTGCGGTCGTTTTCCGCATCGCTCCAGGAGCGGTTGCCGGAAATCGGCGAGCGCTGCGGCCGGGAGGTCTGCGATTCGGCCTGAGCGGCAGGCATCTGGTTCTCGCGCGGAGCGCGGTCACTGCCACGCCCGCCACGGCGATTGCGCGACGGCTTGTCCGTGCGGGCCGGGGCTTCTGCCTCGGCATAGTGTTCGGCGGACTGCTCAACCGGCTGCTCGACGGTCTGTTCGACAACTTGTTCGGCATTCCGTTCCGGGCGGGGCTTGCGCTCCCGGCGTCCCGGCTTCGCGTCCTCGGCGGGCGCTGCCGCCTCGTCTCTCGGCTGCTCGGCAGGCTTGGCACCCTTGCGGCCGCCGCGGCGGCGCTTGCCGGAATCGCTGGTGTCGAGGTCTTCGGTGTCGACGCCCTCAACCCCGATGCGCGGGATCGGCTTGCCGATCAGGCTCTCGATGGCGGAGACGTATTTGGCGTCTTCCGGCGTGGCGATGGTATAGGCCCGGCCGGTCATGCCGGCGCGGCCGGTGCGGCCAATGCGGTGGACGTAATCCTCCGCACTGCTCGGCACGTCGAAATTGAAGACATGGCTGACGGCCTGGACGTCGAGGCCGCGCGCGGCGACATCGGAGCAGACCAGCAGCGATACTTCGTTGTTCTTGAACTTCGCCAGCGTCTCGGTGCGGGCCGGCTGCGACATGTCGCCATGCAGGGCCACGGCGGAGAAGCCATGCTGAGTCAGCGATTTCTGCAGCGTGCCGATATCGCGCTTGCGGTTGCAGAAGATAAAAGCGTTCTTCACATTCTCCGAGCGGATCAGGGCGCGCAGCGCCTCGCGCTTCATCTTCTGGTCGACGATGACCAGATTCTGCGCGACCGTGTCAGCCGTGCTGGACTGCTTGGCGACGCTGATTTCCTTCGGGTTCATCAGGAACTTGTCGGCCAGGCGGCGGATTTCCGGCGCCATGGTGGCCGAGAAGAACAGGGTCTGGCGGATTTTCGGCAGCACCGCGACGATGCGCTCGATATCGGGGATGAAGCCCATGTCGAGCATGCGGTCGGCCTCGTCGATGACGAGGATCTTCACATCCTGCAGCAGGATCTTGCCGCGGCTGAAATGGTCCAGCAGGCGGCCGGGCGTGGCGATCAGGACATCGACGCCGCGGTCGATCTTCTTTTCCTGCTCAGCGAAGGAGACGCCGCCAATCAGCAGCGCCATGTTCAGCTTGTGATGCTTGCCGTATTTCTCGAAGCTTTCGGAAACCTGCGCAGCGAGTTCGCGCGTCGGCTCCAGAATCAGCGAGCGGGGCATGCGGGCCTTGGCCCGGCCCTTGCCCATGATTTCGATCATCGGCAGCGTGAAACCGGCCGTCTTGCCGGTGCCGGTCTGGGCAACGCCCAGCACATCCCGGCCCATCAGAACCTGCGGGATCGCCTGTTCCTGAATCGGTGTCGGCGTGGTGTAGCCTGCGTCCTCGATCGAACGCAGCAATTCCGGGCTAAGACCCAGATCGGAGAAACTCATCAGAATCCATTCTATGGAAAGTCACATGCCGGATGAATTTTCTCATCCGTATTTTGCTGGGGATATTAGGGTTGACTGACTATCTGTCAATCTTTGTCTATAGGACGCGACGTTTTATCTCGGCCCTCAGATAGATAATCAGAGGCACCTTAATACCATGAAACCGCAGGTTCCGGAATGCTGATCGATCGGGAGAATTCCTGCCTCATCCTTGTGGATGCGCAGGAACGTCTTCTGCCGGCCCTTGAGGGCGCGGATCGCATGCTGGCGGCCAGCCGCTTGCTGCTGGTCGCGGCGGCGCGGCTGGGCGTGCCGGTGCTGGCGACAGAGCAATATCCGAAGGGCCTCGGCCGGACGGTGCCGGCTCTGGCCGGCCTGCTGCCAGCGGGGGCGGTGATCGAGAAGCTTTCCTTCAACGCCCTGGCCGAGCCGGAGATGCAGGCGCGGGTAAAGGCCCTGAACCGGCCGACGGCAATTGTCGCCGGGGCGGAGACCCATGTCTGCGTGCTGCAGACCGCCTTTGGTTTGCAGGCGGCAGGCTACCGGGTGGTGATCGCGGCGGATGCCGTTGCGTCGCGTGCAGGGCAGGATTACGCGCTTGGCCTTGCGCGGATGCGGGAGGCTTGTATCGTCGTCGCCACATCCGAGATGGTTGCCTTTGAATGGCTGGGCCGCGCCGGCACGGCCGAATTCAGGGACATCATCCCGCTCATCAAATCGCTGAAAGACGAGATATCCCCGTCATGACCGACAAGATTCCGCTGCTGCTGCTGCCCGGATTGCTGTGCGACGAAAAGCTCTGGGCGCCCCAGATCGAGGCGCTGTCCGGCATCGCCGATGCCACCGTCGCCGATCTGACGCAGCATGACAGCTTCCCGGCCATGGCCGACGCGGTGCTGGCCACGGCCCCGGCGCAATTCGCCCTGGCCGGCCTGTCGATGGGTGGCTATGTCGCGCAGCAGATCCTGCGCCAGGCACCGGAGCGGGTGCTGAAGCTGGCGCTGCTGGACACCAGCGCGCGCGCCGACACCGAGGAGCAGACGACGCGCCGCCGGGGCCTGATCGAGCTGGCGCAGAAGGGCCGCTTCAAGGGCGTGACGCCGCGCCTGATGCCGATGCTGATCCATCCGCAGCGTCTGGAAGACAAGAAGCTGACCGACACCATCATCGCCATGGCGGAGCATGTCGGCATGGATGGCTTCCTGAAGCAGCAGAAGGCGATCATGGGCCGGCCCGATGGACGCCCCGATCTGCCGAAGATCACGGTGCCGACCCTTGTGCTGTGCGGCCGCCAGGACGCGCTGACATCCCCGGCCCTGCATGAGGAAATCCACGCCGGCATCCCCGGCTCACGCCTCGTCGTCATCGAAGAATGCGGCCATCTCTCCACCCTGGAACGCCCCGCCGAGGTGAACATGGCGATGCGCGAGTGGCTGCGGGGGTAGGGGCCGAGCAAGCCGCCCTATGCTTCGAGACGCCTGCTGACGCAGGCTCCTCAGCATGAGGGGCACCAAGGGGTGCTGCCAGTAATCCAGTACTCCCCTCGTCCTGAGGAGCCTGCGCCAAGATACTTGGCGCAGGCGTCTCGAAGGACACGGGGGGCGGAGTGGAGGGTTCTAAGCCGCCTTGCCGAAGTTGCCCAGTTGCTGGCGGCGGATGGCGCGGCCGGGGCGGGCACCGGTGATGGCGCCGTCCTGCCAGACCGGGCGGCCGTTCACGATCACCAGTTCGATGCCGGCGGCGGGCTGCATCGGGTCGGTGAAGCTGGCGGTGTCGATCACGGTGGCGGGATCGAACAGCACGATATCGGCGTAATTGCCGGTCTTCAGCACGCCGCGATCCGTCAGGCCGAACTGGATGGCCGACAGGCCGGTCATCTTGCGCACCGCCTCCTCCAGCGGGAACAGCCCGACATCGCGGCTGTAATGCCCCAGAACGCGCGGGAAGGTGCCCCAGAGGCGCGGATGCGGGCGGGTATCGTGCGGCAGCCCGTCGGAGCCGATCATCGAGTGCGGATATTTCATGATCCGCTGTACGTCATCCTCATGCATCGAGAAATAGACCGCACCGGCGGGCAGCAGCTTCCCGGCGGCCTCGATCTGGCTCAGCCCCATCTCGGCGGCGATGTCGGCCAGGTCGCGGCCGGCATGTTCGGGATGCGGCACCGACCAGGTGACGATGACGCGGCTTGCCCCGGCCATGCGGTCCGGACTCAGCATGGTCGAGCTGGCGATATAGGGGTAGACATCGAGGCCGACGCGCTGCTGCTTCATCGCTGCATCGATCAGCGGCAGGGTCTCGACCGAGCGGCCATGATTATCCGCGCCGGCGCATTTATGGTGCGAGATGACGACCGGGATATCCGCCTCCCGCCCGATGCGGAAGGTCTCCGCCAGCGAGTCGGTGATCTTCGCCGCCTCGTCGCGCATATGGGTGGTGTGCAGGCCGGAATGGGCATGCACCGCGCGGCCAAGCTCGATGACTTCCTCGGTCGGGGCTGCCTGGGCCGGGGGATAGAACAGACCGGTCGACAGGCCGATGGCGCCAGCCTCCAGAGATTCTTCCAGTTTCGCCCGCATCGCCTTGATTTCACTGGAGGATGCCGCGCCGTTCAAATCCGCCACCGCCCCCACCCGCAGCGAGGAATGACCGACCTGTGCCAACACGTTCACGGCAGCCGGATCGTCGTCCAGCGCCTTCAGATAGCTGGCAAAATCGGCATAGAAGCCGTCCGGGCTGTCGCAGATCAGATCCAGCGGGGCCGGCGGCCGGCGGTCGATCTTCAGCGGCGCCAGGCTGACGCCGCAATTGCCGGTGACCACGGTGGTGACACCCTGGCTGACCTTGTTCTTCATCGTCGGATTGACCAGCACGGCGCGGTCGTCATGGGTGTGCACATCGATGAAGCCGGGGGCGACCGCCTTGCCCTGCGCATCGATCTCCGTGCCGGCGGACAGGCTGCCCAGCGCGCCCAGACCGACAATCCGGTCGCCGCTGATGGCAATGTCGCCGCTATAGGACGGCGCACCTGTGCCGTCGATCAGGCGGGCGTTGCGGATGATCAGATCGGCCTTGCCGTTAACGGGGGCGTTCATGGGACTTCCTCTGGTTACTTGTCAGCGGCGATTACAGACCAGCCGCGATGGCTTGGCAACCGCCGAAGCGGGCGCGTAGTCTCTTGCAAGCTTGGCAAGACAGGGGGATGGCAGATGAAACGCAGCATGGGCGCAGTGGAAGCGGCGAAGGCGATCGAGGGCGGCAGCCTGACGGCAGAGGCCTATATCCGCGGGCTGCTGGATATTGTCGCCGAGAGGGATGGCCCGGTGCAGGCCTTCATCCATCTTGATGCCGAGGCTACCCTGGCCGCCGCCCGGACGCTGGACAAGGGCCCGCGCCGGGGCATGCTGCACGGCGTGCCGGTCGGGGTGAAGGACATCATCGACACCCATGACATGCCGACCGGCTATGGCTCGCCGATCTATGACGGCCACCGGCCGGCAGCCGATGCGGCCTGCGTTGCCGGGCTGCGCCGCCGGGGCGGGCTGGTCTTCGGCAAGACGGTCAGCACGGAATTCGCCTATTACACGCCGGGCAAGACCCGCAACCCGCATGATCCGTCGCGGACACCCGGCGGCTCGTCCTCCGGCTCGGCGGCGGCGGTCGGGGCAGGGATGGTGCCGCTCGCCTTCGGCACCCAGACGGCGGGGTCGATCATCCGCCCGGCCTCCTTCTGCGGTGTGGTCGGCTACAAGCCCAGCTTCGGCACGATCAACACCGCCGGGGTGAAGCCCTTCGGCATGTCGCTGGACACCATCGGCGGCTTCGCCGCGAGCGTGGCCGACATTGCCTTTCTGGTCGGCGCGCTCAGCGGTCATGATTTCCTGTCGGGCCTGGATAAGCCCGACACGCCGCGCATCGGCCTGTGCCGCACGCCGCAATGGCCCGATGTCGAGGCCGGCACCGAGACGGCTTTTGCCGAGGCGGAGACAAGGCTGGCCAGGGTATTGACCCCCGTTACACTGCCGGCGATCTTCGACGATCTGGCGGTGGAGCAGGTTTCGGTGATGGCCTATGAGGCGGCCGCCGCCTATGGCTCGGAGAATCTCTACCATGTCGACCGGCTGAGCGATCACATCCGCGATCTGCTGGCCAAGGGCGACACGGTCGATGGCGTGGCCTACCGCGCCATCCTGGGCAAGGCGGCCAGGGCGCGCATGGCACTGGCCGAGGCGATGGACGGGCTGGATGTTCTGCTGGTGCCGGCGGCACCCGGCGAGGCCCCGGTCGGGATGGCGACCGGCAATTCCGTCTTCAACCGGATGTGGACGCTGCTCGGCGTGCCCTGTGTGACCGTGCCGGGGCTCACCGGCCCCGCCGGCCTGCCGGTCGGCCTGCAACTCATCGGCCGCCCCGGCGAGGATGCCCGCACCCTCGCCGCCGCCGCCTGGCTTGAGGCGCAGCTGCGGGGGTAGGCGGCTCAGAAAGCGCGGATCAACACCACGCCGGCGACCAGCAGCGCCACGCCCAGCACGCGCAGCAGGGTGATCGGATGCTCATGGAAGCCGACCAGCCCATACTGGTCGATCACCAGCGAGGCGATCATCTGTCCGGCGATCACCAGCGCCAGCAGGGTGGCCGCGCCCAGCTTCGGTGCCAGGAAAGTGGCCGAGGCGACATAGACCAGCCCCATCAGCCCGCCGGCATAGGCCCAGACCGGCACGCTGCCGAAGGCGGCCAGGCTGGGGATCGGCGGGCGCATGACCGCCAGGATCACGGCCAGCGCCCCGGTACCGATGAGAAAGGACAGGAAGGTGGCGTTCAGGGGACCGCCGATATGGCGCGCCATCACGGCGTTAAGCCCGGCCTGTACGGGCACGACGATGCCCGCAAACAGCGCCAGGACGATATAGGCCCAGCTCATCGATTTCTCCGCAGATGGTTTCTTGCCGTATTTGTCGGCGCAATCCGTCGTCAAGGCAATCGAGACAATCCCAAACCGCCATCAAGCTTAAACCGTCACCCCCGGGCTTGTCCCGGGGGTCCAAGTTTCCGCCAGCTGGATGTCGGTCGAGAAAGCTGAACCCTGGATTCCCGGCACAAGGCCGGGAATGACGGACGGAGATGACTCGGAGCGCTATCTCAGGCGGACAGCAGGTCGCGCACGGCCTGGGCGATGAACCGCTCGTCTTCCGGATTTTGCGAGGGGTTTCCGGCGCGGTGGCCCCAGATCGAGGGGATCGGTCGCAGTTCCGCATTCTTCAGATGCGGCATTTCGAGTTCATTGTCTTCCGTGCGGAAATACAGATCGGTCTCGCCCGGCATCAGCAGCACCTTCGCCTTGATGGATGACAGCGCCTTCGCGACATCGCCCTTGTAGAGGTCATTGGCGCTGATGTCGGAGGTGAACCAGGTGCCAAGCTGGGCATAGAGGTCGTTGGCGTCGCGCCGGGAATAGGTCCATTCCCAGAACCGCACCAGGAAATCCTCCAGCGTCGCGTAGCCAAGCGTCTTGTAGAGCTGCTGGCGGTAGAATGTCTGTGAGATCGCCCAGCCGGCATAGATGCGGCCCATGGCGCGGATGCCCTTTATCGGCTGCTCGTGGAACCAGCCGTCGCGCCAGGCGGGATCAGCGGTCAGCGTGCAGCGGATGCTGTCGAGGAATATCTTGTTATGCTCCGAAGTGCGCGCCGAGGAGCAGGTGATCAGCAGCCGGTCGACAGCGTCCGGGAACAGGGCGCCCCAGTGATAGGCCTGCTGGCCGCCCATCGACCAGCCATAGACCATCGCCAGCTGCTCGATGCCGAACACCTCCGTCAGGAAGCGGCGCTGCAGCATGACATTGTCGTAGATGGTGATATCCGGGAACCGGCCCTGGTTCAGCGGATAGGGCGTGTTTGATGGCGAGGTCGACAAGCCATTCGTCATCATGTTCGGGATGATGATGAAATAGCGCGTCGGATCGAGGATGCGGTCCTTGCCGATCAGCCAGTCGATATCGCTGTGCCGGGCGCTATAGGAGGTCGGGTAGAGAATGACGTTCGACTTGTCCTCCGCCAGCGTGCCGTAGGTCTTATAGACCAGCTTTGCCACCGGCAGGGTGATGCCGCCTTGCAGGACGAAATTCGCGGCTTCGTAGGTTTTGGTGTCGGTCATTCGTTTTTTTCCATCGTCATTCCCGGGCTTGTCCCGGGAATCCAGGGTTCAGCTTACATGGGCGGGCATCCAGAGGGCGGAAGCATGGCCCCCCGCAACAAGTGCGGGGGTGACGGCAAAAGTTTAGTCAATCTTCCGAGAGTTTAAGCCGCCCGGCCCAGATCGGCATGGATATCGCGCAAGGTCGGCAGATAGCCCGGCGCCAGATGGGCGAGGTCGCCCCGGATCTTCCTGTGCAGCGCCGGCAAGGCGTGGAACGGGATCGAGGGGTAGAGGTGATGCTCGACATGGAACGGCATGTTCCACATCAGCAGCCGGACCGGCCAGGAGGCCAGCGTGGTGCGGGTGTTGGTCAGGCCGTTCGCATCCTCGCTGCAACCGGTATGCTCGGTCAGCAGATAGGCGCGCAGGAAAGGCTGGGCGATGACCACCGGCACGATCCAGTAGAGCAGCGGCCAGGCGCTGCCCATCGCCAATGCGCTGGCGATCACCAGCGCATAGAAGGCAATCATCAGCTGGACCGAGCGCACCACCTCGTCCCGTACTTTCTCCGGCACGAAATCCGCACCCGCGAAATTGCCGACAGCCAGCTTGCCGAGCGACCGGAACCGGCCGATCCAGTAGGGAATCGCCGTCATCCGCCACCAGAACTGCCGGCGGGTCGTCGGCGGCGGTGGCGTCAGCTCCGGGTCGCGCGCCGGGTCTTGCGTGTGGCGGTGATGGGCAAGGTGGAAATGCTTGTAATAGGTGGCGTTCAGCAGCGAGGGCAGGGCGGCGAACCAGCCCACACTCTCGTTCAGCCAGCGTGTCTTGAAGGCGGTGTAATGCACCGTCTCATGAATGGTGGCGAACAGCGCGATCAGGAACAGCCCCTGCAGCAGCATCGCCGGCAGCAGCCACAGCGTCTCGCCGGCCTGCCAGATCAGCGCGCTGGACAGGCCGATCAGGCCAAGATGGATGCCCAGCCGCAGCAGGCCCCGGGCATCGGAGCGGGCGCTCAGCACCTTCAGCTCGGCGGGGGCGATCAGCCGGCGGCTGTCGCGGGACAGGCTTGCATCCGTCATCTCAGTACAATCGCTCCTTATAGGCCTGCTCGGTGCGCTGCTCGACGGCTTCGACCGTCTCGCCCATGGCGTCGATCTGGTCCTTGATCATGCGGGCCAGCGACGGGATCGTGCCCTTCGGCACCTGTGCCGAAGGCTCCCAGAGGCTGGAGCGCTTCAGCGCCTTGGCGCAATGGATGAAGGCTTCGCGCACGGTGATCAGCAGGGCGGATTTCGGCGCCTTGCCGTTGAAGGCCATGCTTTCCAGCAGGGCCGGGTCCTCGCTGATGCGCGCCGTGCCGTTCACCCGCAGCGTCTCGCCGACGCCGGGCACGAAGAAGATCAGCCCGACCTCCGGGTTGGCGCGGATATTCTTCAGCGAATCGATGCGGTTGTTGCCCAGCCGGTCGGGCAGCGCCAGCGTCTTGTCGTCCAGCACCTTGACGAAGCCGGGGGGATCGCCGCGCGGGCTGACATCCATCTTGCCCTCGGCATCGGCGGTGGACAGGCACAGGAAGGGCGAGTGCGAAATGAACAGCCGGCAATTCGCGTCAATCCGGTCGATCACCTTGGCGACGGCCAGCGGCGTCGCGGGGCCATACAGGGCTTCCAGATCAGGGGTACCGGCCGAAGCGGCTGCGGGGGTGTCGAGTGGCATGGGACCTCGCGCAAAAGCTATGTTGTCAGGGGAGTATACAGCATCCGTCCGGGCTTCCTATGTCCCAGTGGGCGGAGAAGTGGGGGCAGCCTTCTCCTGACAGGCCTGGCGGCACAGCCGCAGCAGGCGTTCCAGATGCAGATCCGTGATCGACAGCTGCTGCAGATGGGCGACGGTATTTTCCAGATATTCCGCACAGGGGCCGATCCGGCCTGAGGCAATGGCGATGGCCTTTGCGGTTTCAGGCTCGTCCAGCCGGCCGGCATAGCGCTCATGCGCCCGGTTGATGACGAAGGTGATCGCGCGCACCGACCCGGCCGCCGTTCGCACCGTGACCCAACGCGGAATATAGGCGTCGCTCACCATCTCGCGGCGCCAGACGATCCGCAATTCCTCCAGCGCATCCTTCGGCGGGATGCGGAACACCACCCCCCGGCAGGAACCGCCCCGGTCCAGCCCCAGCGTCAGGCCGGGCTGCTCCGGCGTGCCGCGTCCCAGCGTGGTCCACAGGCAGAAGCGGCGGTGCAGCCCATGCACCGTGCCGACGGCGCTGTCGGCAAAATGAAAGGCCGGGTTCCAGATCAGCGAGCCATAGCCGAAAAGATGGGTGTCGTCTGTCGGGACCCCGCCGGCGAACATGCCGGTCAGCGACGCCTCCAGCTCTGCCTCCGTCGATATGCGAAAGCCGGGCGGGCCTTCAGCCAGCATCTTGGCGATGAAACCGTCCCGGATATTGTCTCGTGTCAGGGCCATGCAGCATCTCTGGTTATTGGGTGCGCTAATCTTTTCACGTTCATGTCATTCTGGAAGCGCGCAGATTGCAATGCTGTTAAAATGCGGCCGAAATATCGGGATGCAAACCCGGCGGTTCGGCAGCGCGGCAAGAAGGCCCAGGAATACGGATCATGACGTTATCGGCGGACGATTTGAAGGAACTGCAATACTCCATCCAGCGCATGAACAGTGTGGCGGCGGTGTTCCGGATGCGAGCGGAAAATACGATGAATCCCCGGTTCTTCGCCTTCGCGACGATGATTGACACCTATCTGGATTGCTGCCAGCACAGCATGACGCAGGGCCGCGATTTCATACGCGACGGGCTTGTCATCAGCGCCGAGGACAAGGCGCAGATGCAGGAAATCATGAACGAGATTTTCACCGGCGACCCGGCAACCCCGCCGGATGCGGAGGGCAAAAAATAATCTTCCGGAGGGATGCCAAGGATATCAGGCGGTTGTCTGCGAACCCGCCGGCAAATCGCGTATATTCGCAAAATCATTGGCTTTCGGGTTGCGAATGGTTCGCCGGGTCTGTAGGTTGACGTGCGGAAAACGCAATGCGGATACGTTATTCGGACATAGCAACTGACTATAAGTCGTTGAAACGTTTTTGCATTGGGGCTGACCGCCTTTTAAGGCGGTGGGGGTATAAGACAGAGGGCAGATATGAAGCCCGTCCGGTCTTTATTTTTTGCGAGGAGAGCCGGCCAGGAGGCCGGATTTTTGGCGGCGGTGGGTCCAGGGTAACGGGATGACGTCACACGGGGCGATTATTCATCGGACCGGCCGTTCGCGGGGCAAGACGAGGAGGGGCGTCTAGCCAGCGTGATGAAAGAAAAACGCCAGAAGCTGATCGGGCCGGTTTCGGCCTGGCTGGAACGACTCTTCGTCGAGCGACAGATCATTCTGCGCTCCGAGGGTCACACCCGATATTTCGTTTTCTCGCGGCGGATGCAGATGATGCTCGCCTCGGTCGCCATCGGCATGGTCGGCTATGCCAGCTTCGCCACCGCTGCCTATGTCTATCAGTCGCGCATTGCGATGACCAAGGATGCCTCGGTCGAGCGTTCCCAGCTGGCCTATCGCAATCTGCTCGATCAGGTTGCCGATTACCGTGAATCGATCGTCACCATCACCCGCGATTTGCGTGAGAAGCAATCCTATCTGCGCCAGCTCTTCGAGCAGAACGAGGCGCTGAAGCAGCATCTTTCCAGCGCCGAAACCCAGCTGAAGCAGACCGAGACCGAGCGCCGCCAGGTGGCGGACGGGCGCAGCGCCATGCGTGAGCAGATGCGCCTTCTCGAAAACGAGATGCGCAATATCAGTACGCAGAACAGCGGCCTCGAAAAGCATATGAGCAGCCTGCGCAACAAGCTGATGGAGACAGAGGCCGCGAAGGCCGATCTCGACCAGACGCGCAGCCAGCAAGCCAACACCATCGTGGAACTGCGCCAGCGCCTGGCTGTTGCCAATACGCGCGGCGACACGCTGGAAAAAGACATGGTCTCGATGCGTCAGGACCTGCAGAAGGCGATGACGGATCGCGGCGAAATCCTGGGTGAGAAGGACAAGCTGGTCTCGACCATCCAGACGCTGGAAAGCCAGATGGCGCTGATGCAGGTGCAGCATCACGAAGCGCTTCGTCGCTTCGCCGAGCGTACCGCCGAGCGCATTGCCTTTGCCGAGGATCTGATCGCCAAGACCGGCGTGCCGGTGTTCGACCTGCTGCCCGGCCCGCCGCCGCCGCCGCCGCCGCCGCGTCAGCTGATCACCTCCGGCAATGCGCCCAAGGGTGGTCCGTTCGTTCCGGTCATCCAGGAGGAGCAGGGCGGTTTGCTGGCGCGGTTTACGCCGACGGCGCGGGATACGCTGAAGGCGGCGACGCTGGATCAGGCGACGGCCACGGTCGATGCCCAGATCAGCCGCTGGGCGGTCGTGCAGGCTATCCTGGCCTCGATGCCCTTCGCCGCCCCGCTGGATGATTATGCGCTGAGCAGCGGTTTCGGCGGCCGTCACGATCCGTTCAATGGCCGGCTGGCCCGTCATGAAGGGCTGGATTTCACCTCGGCCTACAAGGCGGAAGTGGTGTCCACGGCGCCGGGAAAGGTCACTTATGCCGGCTGGCGGGCTGCTTATGGCCGGCTTGTCGAAATCGACCATGGCAATGGAATCTCGACTCGCTACGCACATCTTGCCAAGATCGATGTGAAGTCGGGCGAGAAAGTGGATTTCGGCGACGTGGTCGGCCTGCTCGGCTCTTCCGGGCGCAGCACCGGGCCACATCTGCATTACGAGATTCTGCTGAACGGCCGGCCGTACGATCCCCTCAAGTTCATAAGGGCTGGGCAACATGTTCTCAAAGGCGAATAAGGCGGCGAAAAGGTCGGGCGGGTCTGACCGGCCCGTCATGCCGTCGATCATCAGTGCCAATCTGCGCATCACCGGCAATCTTGAAAGCGAGGGCGACATCCAGATCGATGGTGTCGTCGAAGGCGACATCAAGAGCGAATCGCTCACCGTCAGCGACAGCGCGACGGTGCGTGGGGCGATTGATGCCGAAACGGTCACCATCGCGGGCAGCGTTACCGGACAGATCAAGGCCAAGAGCGTCACGCTGATGCGTACCGCCCGGGTCATTGCCGACGTGCTGCAGGAAACCCTGTCGATCGAGACCGGGGCCTATTTCGAGGGCAATACCCGCCGCCTCGCGCCGGAGACCCAGCGCAAGCTGGAGCATCAGCCAAACCCTAATGGCGCCCTGCCGGTGAAGAACGGGCTGGGCGGCACGGTTACTTCCACAGCACCGCTTCCTGCCGCGAATGGCACGGATAACACGGCGGTTGCCGGCCGGGCCTGATCCGATATTCTGACCAGACATGAAAAAGCCGGGCACTCTGCCCGGCTTTTTTGTTGGGATGGGCTGTTTAGACCTCGCCAGCCGCTTTCAGGGCTGCCTCGAAGGTAGCCTGGTCGACATTGCCGCCGGAACAGACCACGGCCACGGTCTTGCCCGTCAGGTCGATCTTGCCGGTAATGGCGGCGGCCAGCGCCACGGCGCCGCCGGGCTCGGCCACCAGCTTCAGATAGCGAAAGGCGGTGGCCATGCCGATCTGTGCCTCCGCATCGCTGACGACCAGCCCGCCCTTCAGCAACACGCTGTTCAGCGCGAAGGTGATCTCGCCCGGCTTCTCCGCCAGCAGCGCGTCGCAGATTGAGCGGTTGGACATGTCATTGGCGATCCGGCTGCCGGATTCCAGCGACCGTGCCGTATCGTCGAAACCGGCCGGCTCCACCGCATAGACCGGCACGCCCGGTGCCCGCTGCGACAGCGCCAGCGCCGTGCCGGAGACGAGGCCACCACCACCGCAGCACACCAGCACGGCATCCAGTGTCGCGCCCAGCTCGGCGGCCTGTGCGGCGATCTCCAGCCCGATGGTGCCCTGGCCGGCAATCACCCCGGCATCGTCATAGGGCCGCACGATGGTCGCCCCACGCTCGGTCGCGATGCGTGCGCCGATTTCCTCGCGGCTCTCGCCGAACCGGTCATAGGTGATGACCTCGGCGCCATAGGCGCGGGTATTGGCGATCTTGATGGCGGGTGCATCGGCCGGCATGATGATCGTTGCCTTCAGCCCCAGCATGGCGGCCGCGCAGGCCACGCCCTGGGCGTGATTGCCCGAGGAATAGGCGACCACGCCGGCGGCGCGCTGGCCCTCCGGGATCAGCGACAGGCGGTTGAACGCGCCGCGAAACTTGAAGCTGCCGGTCTTCTGCAGCATTTCCGGCTTCACCAGCAGCCGGCCGCCCAGCTTGGCGTTCAGCAGCGGCGCTTCCAGCAGCGGCGTGCGCACGGCATACCCTTCCAGCCGCCCGGCGGCAGCCACGATATCCTCGAAGCGGGGCGGGGTGGTGTTCATAAGGGATGTCATCGAAAGAGCCTCCGGGAAAGCCGCCTTCAGGCAGGCCGGTTGTTACTTCCGCCGTGATGCGCCGAAAGCGCCGGAGGGTCAAGCGGTGGACATGAAAAAAGCCGGAGCAGAGGATGCTCCGGCCTTCCTGGCATAAAAAGGCTTACCGGAACGTCGCCGAGGATTTGTCGGTGGCGCGGTTGTAGCGGATCGTGATGACGGAGACCGTGCAGAGATCGATGTTCTTCCACGTCGCCTCGGAATCATCGTCGGCATAGGTGACGGACAAATCCCATTTGCAGGTCTTGTCGCCGCGGTCGAATTCGATCTCGACCTCGGCCTTGTTCTCTAGCAGGTCCTTGCCAAGAATATCTTCGCCCCACTCGTTTGCATTGCTGGGCGAGACATAGACATGGCTGATGTCATAGCCGGTCTGGTTGACCAGCGTGAAATCCTGCTTGCCCTGCGCCCAGGCGCCGGAAGAGAGAAGCAGCCCGGCCACCAGGGCGAGCGAGCCGAGCCATACGCGTGTTCCCATAGACAATCTCCTGCTGAAATAACGCTCCGATGGAGCGGTGCCACCTTGCTCCTCCGCCCGGTTTTCAGCAATGGGAATGGATGATGCGACTCACTTCATCGCGGGCGGCAGGGGGCAGCTCAGATCGCCTTCCTCGCAGTCCAGATAATACCTGAAATCCTCGACGCGGCTGTCGGTCAGCCGGGCGCGGCAGGAGGACAGGATCATCGGATAGACACTGCCGCCGGCAACCCCGCTGCTCTCGAAGGCACATTCGGCATCGCGGAACCCGATCCAGGCCCGCTGCGCATCACGCAGCCGGATCAGCGCCTCCGTATCGCCGGCGAGGCGCTGCTGGATCTGGAAATAGAAGACGTTCAGTTCCTTGTCCGCCGTCTCATAGGCGGCCGCCGCGCAGGCGTTCATGTCGGCCTGCGTGAGGGCATCAGCGCAGCTGCTAGCTTGAGCAGATGAAGCAAAAACCATTGCGACAAAATAAATTACGGATTTTAGCAAAACGGCTCCCTGGAAGCGCTGTGGATGGAGTGAAGAATTTACCCTTTTCTGGAGCAAATGACTTAGGCAATGCGTACGGCCAGCGCCGCTTCGGCCAGGTCGCGGAACTGCCGCATCGCCGTGCGGTAGGGACCGGGACCGTGGCTGACGCGGGCGACGCCGAGATCCGCGAGCGCGCCTACCGGCGGTGCGCCATCCAGCAGCATCACATTCACCGGTAACGCCGTCTCGCGGCACAGCGTGCCGATGCTCGTCGCATCGACAAGACCGGGGGCGAAGAAGCCGCTGGCCCCGGCCGCCGCATAGGCTTGCGCGCGTTCCAGTGCCGCCGGCAGCAGGGCCGGATGGCGGGTGCGGTCGTTCTCGCGCAGGAACAAATCGGTGCGGGCATTGATGAACAGCGGTATCCCGGCCTGCTCCGCCGCCTGGCGCATGGCGGAGAGGCGGGCGGATTGCGCGGCGATGTCGTACAGCCCGTCGCCGCCCACGATGCGGTCCTCGACATTCATGCCGATGGCGCCGGTTCCGATGAGGCGCCGCGTCGAAGCCGCCACCTGTTCCGGCGTTGTGCCGTAGGCGCCTTCGAAATCGACGGACATCGGCACCGCGACATTGCCGACGATCCGCTGCACGATGGTCAGCAGCAGGTCGAGCGGTATTTTCTCGCCATCGCCAAAGCCGTGCGCCGCAGCGACCGACCAGCTGCCGGTGGCGACGGCTTTCGCACCGGCCTCCTCGGCGGCCTTCGCGGTGCCGGCATCCCAGATATTGTAGAGGATCAGCGGCGCGCCCTTCTCATGCAGGCTGGCAAAGCTCCGGGCTTTCTCGATCTGGTTCATGCGATGTGTCTCCTTCGGATGCGCGGCTGTTCATGCGGGTTTCGTGACGCAGCAGCCAGCGCTTGCGCGACAGGCCGCCGCCATAGCCGGTAAGGCTGCCATCCGCACCGATAATGCGGTGGCAGGGAATGACGATGGCGATCTGGTTGGCGCCGTTCGCCTGGGCGACGGCACGGATCGCCGCGGGCCGGCCGAGGTCGCAGGCGAGCGCGCCATAGCTCAGCGTTTCACCGGGGGCCATGGCGCGCAGCCTTTCCCACACCGACCGCTGGAAGGGTGTGCCGTGCAGCGCCAGCCGGGTGTCGAAACGGGCCGTCCGGCCAGCGAAATAATCGGCAAGCTCGGCCGTGATCTGGTCAATGGGCGCGCAACGGCCGATCGCGATGGCGGAGCGGGTATTTTCCTGAACCCTGCGGATTTCAGCGGGCAGTGCCGGACGGTCGGCGAATTCCAGCAGATGCAGCGCCAGTCTGTCCGCGATGGCCAGCATCGGACCGATGGGGGTGTCGATCCAGTCCGCCTTCAGCATCTCGCGCATCCGCAGATGTTTCGGCGCGGCGCCGAACAGGCGGGTGATGGCGGCGCGGAAGCCGCTGCCTGATTCATAGCCGGCATCCAGCTGCGCATCGATAACGCTGGTGCCGGCGGTCAGCGTTTCCGCAGCCTGGCCCAGCCGGCGCAGCCGCGCCAGCTCCAGAAAGCTGATGCCGAAGCGGCGCTTGAACTGCCGGCGCACCGTCGATGGGTCATAGCCGCGCTCGATCAGATCGCGCTCGCCCCAGCGCCGCTCGGGTTCCTGTTCCAGCAGATCGATCAGGGCGCTGACCGCCGGTTCCGGTTCCCGCCCGGTCGAAAGCGGCCGGCAGCGCAGACAGGGACGGAAGCCGGCCTCCAGACATTCGGCGGCGGTCTCGAAGAAGGTGACATGCGCGCGCTTCGGCTTGCGGGCCGGGCAGGTCAGCCGGCAGAAGATGCCGGTGGTTCTGACCGCGACATAGACGTGGCCGTCATAGGCGGCGTCGCGGGCGAGCAGCGCGGCATAGAGCGTGTCGTCGGAGGGGCGTTCGAGCAGCATGGAAGGAAGCTAGCACCGCCGGCTTTCCGGTGCCGCCGAAAATCGGGCGGTTATTCCCGCTGCGTCCGCACACCGAAGAGCAGGGCACCGATCAGGCGGATCACCTAATCCGTTGCCGCCGGTGTTACCTCCTGCTCGCCCTCTGCCAGGACGGCGCGCGGTATACGCGGCAGGAGCTGCGAATCGCGCTGCAGCGTGTCGATGCGCACGCCGCAGGCGATGACGCACCAGACATGCATGGCCTGGTCGCTGCGGATGTTGGTCGGGTGGGCCTGCATCCGGCTGCGGTAGATGTAGAGATTCTCCAGCACGCGCTGCACGTAGTTGCGGGTCTCGGAAAAGGGGATCAACTCGATCCAGTCGATCACGTCGATCTCGCCGCGGCGCGGGTCGCCGATCTCCGCCAACCAGCGCCGGGCGCGGCCGGGGCCGGCATTGTAACCGGCGATGGCCGCCGGGTAGAAACCCTGAAAATCATCCAGCAGGCCGGACATATAGGTGCTGCCCAGTCGGATGTTGAAGTCCGGCTGCTCGGTCAGCTTTGACAGATGGTAGGGCTGGCCGATCTGTGCAGCGACGCTCTTCGCGGTGGCCGGCATCAGCTGCATCAGCCCGCGCGCGCCGGCGCGGCTGATGGCGTTCTGGTCGAAATTGCTCTCCTGGCGGATCAGCGACAGCACCAGCGGCAGTTCGGGATCGCCCGGATGGCTCTTGCCGACAATCGGATAGCCGGCATTGATCAGATGCACCCCGTCCAGGGCGGATTGGCGGGCCAGGCGGACGCTGGAATCCAGCGTCGCCAAAGTGTTGGCCAGTTCCGCCACCAATTGGCGCTCGCCATTCGAATCGGTGCTGCGCATCAGCGCTTCGAGGAAGGGCTGCATCAAATCGCTGCGCTGGATCTGGCTCAGCCGTTTCACCAGCACGACCAGTTCCTTCTTGGCGAAGGCCTGGCGTTCGGCGGCGGTTGGCTTGGGATCAACCGGCAAGGCCGGCAGGCCACCCTGCAGCCGGGCAGCGGACAACTGACCGTAGAAGGTGGTGACATGCTCGCCGGCCTTGTTGTACCAGCCGGCAGCTTCCTGCGGGCGGTTCAGCGCCTCGGCGGCACGGCCGGCCCAATAGGCAGCCCGGCCCTGGCTGATCGGCGTCGACACGCCCTCATACATGCGCGTGAAATGGGTCAGCGCGTCCTTCTTGTCCTGCAGGAAGCGCAGGGCGGTCCAGCCGGCCAGAAACTCGCCATCGGCAAAGACAATGCCGCTTTTGGCGCCATGCATCCGGGCCAGCGTATAGGCGTTGCTGATATGCCCCTCGGAGAGTGCCTGGCGGAAATGATACTGCCGCTCGCGCCACCAATAGCTGGCATTCTCGGGATCGGCCGGGGCCTGCACGAGCATTGCCCGTGCCTCATCCACCCGGCCTTTCATCCGGCGCCAGCGGATGCGCTCATACAGCAGGCCGCTGTCCTTGGCGTATTTCGCCGGCACGGCATTGACCGCCGCATCGACGCCGGCATCCAGATTGCGCAGCTTCATGCGGGCATTGGCGAGGGCACGCAGATCGGCCGGCACCCGGCCCAGCATGCGCGACGCGCTGTCGGCATGGCCTTCCCAGAGCAGCCAGTCGAGCCGGGCGGCATCGTCCTCGCGGGTCAGAAGGGGGCCGTAATCGGCGATGAAGCTCTGCTCGGACGCGCGCGACAGCACGGTGCGGCGCCATGTGGCCCGCACCTGCCGGGTCAGTTCCTCGGTGCGGCCGGCGGATTTCAGGCTGGCCATCTGGCGCAGCTTGGCATCCTGGGTGATCGGCGGGAATTCCTGGAACCAATTGGCCAGCGCCGTGGCGCCCATCGTGTCGGGCAGGCTGCGCTCGGCGCGGATGCGCAGGGTGTTGCGGTACGGCCAGGTCGGGTTGGCGCGCAGGAAGCCCGTGATCTCGGTGAAACTGGCATCGGTGTCGTCGCGCCGGTAATCCATCCACTTCAGCAATTTGTCGAAGACGGGATCGCCGCCGGTGGCGGCCAGCCGGCGGGCCTCGACCCAGCGTCCGGATTCGGCCATCTGGATGGCCTGCGCATAGAGGGCTGCCCGTGTCTTGTCCAGATCGCCCGGCGCCGCCATAGCGGGGCTGGCCAGAAGCGGCAGGACAAGACAGGTAATGGCAATGGCGAGTGTTGTCAGGAAAGGACGACGCACGCGAGCCCCTTTTCATCGTTACGACAGAGGGTTTGGAGCGGCCGGTTTTTCACTGTCAGACCGGAGACCCTGTCCGGCTGATCGGCACGCTCACTATTCCCTGCATCCTACTGATTCCGGGTGGTTTCAACAAGGTGGGGATACTTACTCTTCGGCGCAGAACCTGCGCCTATCGACGGCCCTACCGGGGATTATGGGCTGTGCGGCACACCACGCCGGCCCGCCGCGCCAAGCCAGGCTTGCGAGGGCAGGGAAGCGCCGCTATTGTCTTCGTCCTTCCGCGACTGGCGGAAGGGCCGGGGCGCGAAGAACCGCGCTTTCGTCCAACAGAATAGCCAGGGAGATCTCGTCATGGCCGAGCCGCAGTTCCGCGGTGCCATCACCGCCTTGATCACACCGTTCAGCAACGGGGCGGTCGACGAGAAAAAATTCCAGGCTTTCGTGGAATGGCAGATCAAGGAAGGCATCAACGGCGTCGTGCCCTGTGGCACCACCGGCGAATCGCCGACCCTGAGCCATGAAGAGCACAACCGGGTGACGAAGCTGTGCGTCGAGGCGGCGGCCGGCCGGGTGCCGGTCATCGCCGGTACTGGCTCCAACTCGACTGCCGAGGCGATCAGCCTGACCCAGCACGCCCAGAAGGCCGGGGCCGATGCGGCGCTGGTCGTCACGCCCTATTACAACAGGCCGACTCAGGCCGGCATGATCGCCCATTACAAGGCGATCCATGACGCGACCGACATTCCGATCATCATCTACAACATTCCCGGCCGGTCGGTCGTGGACATGAAGGTGGAGACGATGGCGGCGCTGGCCAAGCTGCCGCGCATTGTTGGCGTGAAGGATGCGACCAACGATCTGACACGCCCGGTGAATACCCGCCTTGCAATCGGTGCCGGCTTTTCCCAACTCTCGGGCGAGGATGGCACGCAGATCGCCTATCTCGGCCAGGGTGGCCATGGGGTCATCTCGGTGAGTTCGAATATCGCGCCGCGCCTGGTGTCTGAGATGCATGCCGCCTGGGCAAAGGGCGATATGGCGACGGTGACAGCGCTGAATGATCGGTTGATGCCGTTGCATGACGCGATGTTCTGCGAAAGCAGCCCGGGGCCGGTGAAATATGCGGCGTCGCTGCTGGGCCTGGCCAATGCCGAAACCCGGTTGCCGCTGGTCGAGATCGATGCGGCCAGCAAGGCGCGGGTCGAACAGGCGATGCGGGCGGCCGGCCTCCTCAACTGAGGTCATACCGGCGGGAGTAGATGATGGCCGAAAAGGCTGAACGGTACCGGATTGTCGCTGACAATCGCCGGGCGCGGCACGATTACTTTATCGAGGACACGCTGGAAGTCGGCATCATGCTGCACGGCACGGAGGTGAAAGCCCTGCGTGCCGGGCGCGCCAGCATTGGCGAATCCTATGCCGGCCCGAAGCAGAACGAGCTGTTCCTGTATAATGCCTATATCCCGGAATACGGGCAGGCCTCGAACCAGCTGAATCACGAACCACGCCGGCAGCGCAAGCTGCTGGTGCATGGCCGTGAACTGAACAAGCTGGTCTCGCAGATCAAGCGCGAGGGCGTGACGCTGGTTCCGCTGCAGGTCTATTTCAACGAGCGCGGCTTCGCCAAGCTGCAACTCGGCCTCGCCAAGGGTAAGAAGCTGGCCGACAAGCGGGAAACCGCCAAGAAGCGCGACTGGCAGCGCGACCAGGCCCGCATCCTGCGCGACAAGGGCTAGGGCCCCTCAGCCCATCCGCTCGGCAATGGAGCGGAAGACATCCTCGAACATCTCCGTCGTCAGGCGGCCGGTATTGGTGTTGTAGCGCGAGCAGTGATAGCTGTCGGCCAGGGTGACGCCACCGCCCATGACGCTGCTGGGCAGGACATGCATCGCATTATGGGCGAAGGGGTAGCTCGCCTTGCGCAGCTTCAGCGTGGACAGCACCGTGTTATGTGCGATGGAGCCAAGCGCCAGGATCACGGTCAGCCGCGACTCGGCCTCGATCTCCGAGATGATGAAATGCCGGCAGGTGTTGATCTCCGCCGGGGTAGGCTTGTTCTGCGGCGGCACGCATTTCACCGCATTGGTGATCCGGCAGCCGGTCAGGCGCAGCCCGTCATCGGGGGAACGGCCATAGCTGCCCTCGGCCCAGCCGAATTTGATCAGCGTCGGATAGAGCAGATCGCCGGCATAATCCCCGGTGAAGGGCCGGCCGGTGCGGTTCGCCCCCTTCAACCCTGGCGCCAGCCCGACAATCATCAGCCGCACCGGTGAATCGCCGAAAGGCGGCACCGGTGCGTTGAAGAAGTCGGGGAAGGCTGCCTGGTTGGCGGCACGGAAATCAGCCAGCCGGGGGCAGAGCGTGCAATCGGCCGGGGGCAGGATCAGCACGAGCCGGCTCAGCGACGGATCGGCGGCCGGGTCGGGTAGAGCACTTCGGCCTCGCCCTCATCCTCATCATCATCGACGAAATCATCCTGGATATCGTCGGGGTTGAAGCGGGCGGCGCGGTCGGGGCCGCGATCATCCGGGCGTTCCTCGCGGCGCGGGCCGCTGTGGCGCCGGGCGATCTCGGATTCGATTTCCTGCAATTCGATGAAGCTGTCAGCCTGGCGGCGCAGTTCGTCGGCGACCATCGGCGGGTTTGAGCGCACGGTGCTGACCACCGAGACGCGCACGCCCTTGCGCTGCACGGCCTCGACCAGCCGGCGGAAATCGCCATCGCCGGAGAACAGAACGATATGGTCGATATGCTCGGCCATCTCCATCACATCGATGGCCAGCTCGATATCCATATTGCCCTTGATCTTGCGCCGGCCGGCGGAATCGGTGAATTCCTTGGTCGGCTTGGTGACCATGGTGTAGCCGTTATAATCCAGCCAGTCGACCAGCGGCCGGATCGGCGAATAGTCATTATCCTCGATCAGCGCTGTATAATAAAAGGCGCGCAGCAACCGGCCCTTCTGGGAAAAATATTGCAGCAGCCGCTTGTAATCGATATCGAAGCCAAGTGCGCGGGCGGCGGCGTAAAGATTGGCGCCATCAATAAACAGCGCCGTGCGTTCTTCAGTGTAGGAGATCATCTAAATTTCTTCCCGAATGGGTAATATCAAAACAAGCGCCACTCATTTCAAATAAAGATCTGTCTTTTGCTAAAAAATGGACAGCCGGAAATGCAGTGAAACTTTATGTGAGTTATTTAGGGGGCACAGGGGGATATGACAAGGGCTATATGCGCTGCGATATGCCGGTCTGGAGGCGGGCGGTGATCCTGCTCGCCATCGGCGCAAATCTGGGCAATAGCGACTATCCGACGCCTCGGGAGGCCTGCCTGGCAGCCGTTCTGGCGCTGCGCGCGCTGCCCGGCGTGACGGTCGAGGCCGTCTCGCGCTGGTTTGAAAGCGCGCCGGTGCCGCTGTCCGATCAGCCCTGGTATGTTAATGGCGTGGTGCGGGTGCGAACGGATCTGTCGCCGGTGGTTCTGCTCCAGTCGCTGCATGGCATCGAACGCGACTTCGGCCGGGTCCGGCAGGAGCGTAACGAGGCCCGTATTCTCGATCTCGATATCATCGACTATGACGGCCTCATACAGAATGCCGATACAGCCGGGCAGGGTGGCCCGATTCTCCCGCATCCGCGCGCCGCAGAACGCGCTTTCGTGCTGCGGCCGATCCTCGATATCGCCCCGGAATGGCAGCATCCGGTCAGCGGTGACACCCTGGCTACGCTGCTGCGGGCGCTGCCGCCCGGGCAATCGATCCGGCCCTTATCGTGATCGCCGTAAAGTCAAGACGTTAACCACATCAACGTCTTGTTTTGCGCTGCGGTGACGCGTATATATTCTTGTTCATTCTTCCTTATAAAGTCAGCCGGAGACCTTTATGGCTCGCGTTACCGTTGAAGATTGCGTCGAGAAAATCCCGAACCGATTCGAACTGGTGATGTTGGCCAGCCAGCGCGCCCGCGCGATTTCCGCCGGGTCGAGCATTACGATCGATCGCGACAATGACAAGAATCCGGTTGTGTCCCTTCGGGAGATCGCCGACGAAACCATCGATCTGGATGGGCTTCGCCAGGGGCTGATCAAGAAGGAACAGCGCACCCAGGAGCCGGACGAGCCGGTTGAAGACGACATGATGGAGCTGATCGCCGCGGAGACCGGTGGTCTGACGCCGCCGGTTCTGGTCGGCGCCGATTCCGATGACGACGATGCCGGCGCGGAAGACGACGCCAGCTTCGATGATGTCGACGAGGGTACGCTCCGCGACGAGCGTTGAGCATGAGCGGTTTCCGCCGGGTTCGTTCACTGATCGTACCCGGTGGGACCGCTTGTCCCTGTGATCGGCAGATACTCTCTGCATTTCTCCCGGATGGCGCGCAATGATGCGTCAATATGAACTGGTCGAGCGGGTTCGCGCCTATGATCCGCGTGCGGATGAGGGCAAGCTCGACCGCGCCTATGTCTATGCGATGAAGATGCATGGCTCGCAGAAGCGGGCCTCGGGCGACCCCTATTTCTCGCACCCCATCGAAGTCGCCGGCATCCTGACCGCGCTGAAGCTGGATGGCGATTCCATCGTCACCGCGCTGCTGCACGACACGGTCGAGGATACAGACGCCACCCTGGCCGATATCGAACAGCTGTTCGGCCCGGAGATCGCGCGCCTCGTCGATGGCGTGACCAAGCTGACCCGAATCGAGCTGCAATCCGACCAGTCCAAGCAGGCGGAGAATTTCCGCAAGCTGGTGCTGGCGATGTCGGAAGACATCCGCGTGCTGCTGGTGAAGCTGGCTGACCGGCTGCACAATATGCGCACGCTGCATTTCGTGAAAAGCGAGGACAAGCGCCGGCGTATCGCGCTGGAGACGCTGGAAATCTATGCGCCGCTGGCCGAACGCATTGGCATCCACACCTGGAAGGATGAGCTGCAGGATCTGGCCTTCCGGGAATTGCATCCGGAAGCCCGTGAGTCCATCGTCACCCGCCTGGCCTTCCTGCGTGAGCAGGGCGAGCCGCTGGTCGGGCGCATCATCAAGGAATTGCAGGAAAAGCTGCTGGCCAACGGCGTCACCGCCGTCGAGGTGTCGGGCCGCGAGAAATCTCCCTATTCGATCTGGGAGAAGATGAAGCGCAAGAATGTCAGCTTCGAGCAGCTTTCCGACATCATGGCTTTCCGCGTGCTGGTCGGCTCCATCGAGCAATGTTACCAGGCGCTCGGCGTTGTCCATGCGCAGTACCCGACCGTGCCGGGGCGCTTCAAGGACTACATCTCGGTGCCGAAGCCGAACGGTTATCGCTCGCTGCATACCGGCGTGATCGGGCCGGAGCGCCAGCGCATCGAGATGCAGATCCGCACCCAGTCGATGCACGAGACGGCGGAGCTGGGTGTCGCTGCCCATTGGGACTACAAGCAGCACACTGGCGACCAGCAGACCGAGGGTCGGAAATACCGCTGGATTCGCGAGCTGCTGGACATTCTGGACAATGCCGCCGGTCCGGAAGAATTCCTGGAACACACCAAGCTGGAGATGTACCAGGATCAGGTCTTCTGCTTCACGCCGAAGGGCGACCTGATCTCGCTGCCGCGCGGCGCCACGCCTATCGATTTTGCCTATGCCGTGCATTCCGAGGTCGGCGACCGCTGCGTCGGGGCGAAGCTGAACGGCAGGCTGGTGCCGTTGCGCGCCGCGCTGAAGAATGGCGATCAGGTGGAGATCGTCACCTCGAAATCGCAGACGCCATCGCCGACCTGGGAAGAATTCGTCGTAACCGGCAAGGCCAAGGCCTGCATCCGGCGCTTCATCCGGCACCAGAAACGCCATGAATTCATGGCGCTGGGCCGGACCATCGTGGAAAAGGCCTTCCGCCATGATGGCGTGCCTTTCACTGAAAAGGCGATGGACCAGGCACCGCGCCTGTTCAAGCTGGAAAAGGTCGAGGATCTCTATGCCCAGGTGGGCGAGGGGCTGCTGACCGGTCAGCAGATCGTCCATGCGGTCTTCCCGGAAACCCGGCGGACCAAGCCAGAGGTTGTTGGCGACGCCAATGTGGTGCCGATTGCCCGGGCCCGCGGCAAGGTCAAGAAGGATCACGGCTATGCCGTGCCGATCCGCGGCCTGATCCCCGGCATGGCGATGCATTTCGCCAAATGCTGCCACCCGCTGCCGGGTGACCGGATTGTCGGCATTGTCACCACCGGCAAGGGGGTGACCATCCACACCATCGATTGCGAGGTGCTGGAACAGTTCCAGGAGACGCCGGAACGCTGGCTCGATGTCGCCTGGAACGAGCCGGGGGACGAGGTCGAGCGCCATGTCGGCCGGCTGTCGGTCATCATCTCGAACGAGCCGGGCAGCCTCGGCAATCTGACCACGACCATCGGCAAGAATCGCGGCAACATCAACAATTTGAAGATCACCAACCGGTCGCAGGATTTCTTCGACATTCTGGTCGATGTCGAGGTCGAGGATGTGAAACACCTGACCAACATCATCGCCGCGCTGCGCGCCAGCCCGATGATCAACTCGGTCGACCGCGCGCGGGGGTGACGGCTGGAGAGGCGGCATTGTCTCCATCACACCGCCCGGTGCCGGGCTGCCTTGCAGCGGGTGGTCTTTGATGCCGGGGCGGAGTGGCCTATGATCACTGCCATCATTGCGGGACAGGAGTGACCAGCGTGTCGGCCAAGGCGACTTATCTGCGGTTGGGCGTGAATATCGATCATGTGGCGACAATCCGGAATGCGCGCGGCGGGCGGCATCCCGATCCGCTGCGCGCCGCCCGGCAGGCGGCCCAGGCCGGCGCCGATGGCATCACCGCGCATCTGCGGGAAGACCGTCGCCATATCTCCGACCATGATATTGACCGGCTGGTCGACGAGATCGACCTGCCGTTGAACCTGGAGATGGCGGCAACGCCGGAGATGCTGGCCATTGCGCTGCGCCACAAGCCGCATGCCGCCTGCATCGTGCCGGAAAAGCGTACCGAGGTGACCACCGAGGGCGGGCTGGATGCGGCGCGGCTGCGGGACGATCTGCGGCGCTATACGCAGGAGCTGGGTGCGGCCGGCATCCGCGTCTCGCTGTTCATCGAGCCGGATATCCGCCAGCTTGAAGCCGCCGTGGCGCTGGGCGCGCCGGTCGTCGAACTGCATACCGGCGCCTATTGCGAGGCCGAGGGGGCGGAGCGCGACCGTCACCTGGCCCGCCTCGTCACCGCAGCGGAGCAGGCGGCGCAGCTGGGCCTGGAATGCCATGCCGGCCATGGCCTGACCTTCGACAGCGTCGGCCCGGTTGCCGCCATTCCCTCGCTGCATGAGCTGAATATCGGCCATTTCCTGATCGGCGAGGCTATCTTCAGCGGGCTGGACAGCGCCATCAAGCGCATGCGCTCGCTGATGGACAAGGCCCGCGCCGAGGCGATGGGCGAGCGTAGCGCGTGAGGCCGTCATGATCCTGGGCCTCGGCAGCGACATGATCGATATCCGCCGCGTCGAGAAGACACTGGCGCGCTTCGGTGAGCGTTTCGTCGCTAGGGTCTTCACCGATGTCGAGCAGGTGAAATCCGACCGCCGGGCAAACCGGGCCGCCAGCTATGCCAAGCGTTTCGCCGCCAAGGAGGCCTGCGCCAAGGCGCTGGGCACCGGGCTCAATCGCGGCGTCTACTGGCGCGATATGGGGGTGGTGAACCTTCCGGGCGGCAAGCCGACCATGCGGCTGACCGGCGGCGCGCTGAAGCGGCTGGAATCGCTGCTGCCGCCGGGCATGGCGGCGCAGATCGACATCACGATCACGGATGACCACCCGATGGCGCAGGCCATCGTCATCATCTCCGCCGTGCCGGCCCCGGCAGATCGCCAGGTCTGAGCCGGGACCATTTGTCCCGGTCTCGGCGGCAGGGTTGCCGCAACCTGGCTTTTCGGGCATACCCTTCGGACCCGTGTCGGGCAGCACCCCTAATCAACGTGGTCGAGAGCAGTGAACAAATCAGGAGGGATCGGCGAGACGATCCGTACGGTGGTCTATGCGGTCCTGATTGCGCTGGGCATCCGCACTTTCGCCTATGAACCGTTCAACATTCCGTCCGGTTCGATGATCCCGACACTGCTGGTTGGCGATTACCTGTTCGTCAGCAAATTCTCTTACGGCTACAGCCGCTATTCCCTGCCTTTCGGCCTGCCGATCATCCCCGGCCGCATCTTCTTCGACGAGCCGGAACGCGGTGATGTCGTCGTCTTCAAGCTGCCGCGCGACAACGAGACCGATTATATCAAGCGCCTGGTCGGCCTGCCGGGCGACCGCATCCAGATGATCGAAGGCGTGCTGCACATCAACGGCCAGTCGGTGAAGCTGCAGCGGGTCGAGGATTTCGTGCCGCCGGAGGCACCCAATCTGCGCATCGCGCAATTCGTCGAAACCCTGCCGAACGGGCGCAGCCACCGCATCCTGGAACGCACCAACAGCGGCATGCTGGACAACACCCCGGAATATGTCGTGCCGGCCGGTCACTATTTCGGCATGGGCGATAACCGCGACGATTCGATCGACAGCCGCGTGCTGGCCGGCGTCGGCTATATTCCGCAGGAGAATCTGGTCGGGCGGGCGGAATTCATGTTCTTCTCGACCAATGGAACGGCGGCCCTCTGGGAAATCTGGAAGTGGCCCCTCGCTATCCGCTACGATCGTCTTTTCGACGCGATCCGCTGACGGACGGAGAATACATGGCGGAAAACGCCGCCGCAGCCCGGCTGGAAACCCTTGCCGAGCGGCTGGGTCATCACTTCAAGCGCCGCAGCCTGCTGGTTGAGGCGCTGACGCATCTGAGCGCCACCGAACGCCGCAGCCAGGCCTATGAGCGTCTGGAGTTTCTCGGCGACCGCGTGCTGGGCCTGATCGTGGCCGAGGCGCTGCTGGACCGCTTTCCGGCCGAGCGCGAGGGCGACATTGCCAAGCGTCATGTCGGGCTGGTGCGCCGCGAGGCGCTGGCGGAGGTGGCCCGCACGCTGGACCTCGGCGCCTATCTGGTGCTGTCTCGTGGTGAGTCCGAAGCCGGTGGCCGCGATAATGACGCCCTGCTGGCCGACGCGATGGAAGCGGTGATCGCGGCGCTCTATCTCGATGGCGGGCTGGAGGCCGCGCGCCGCTTCATCATGGGCGAGTGGCAGAGTTTGATGGATGCGGAGGCAAAACCGCCGCAGGATGCCAAGACCGCCCTGCAGGAATGGGCGCAGGGTCGCGGCATGCCGCTGCCCCTCTATATCGAATTGTCCCGCGAGGGACCGCCGCACCAGCCGGTTTTCACGGTTGAGGTGCGGCTGGAGGGTGGCCGGCAGGCAAGCGGCACCGGCACCTCCAAGCGCGCTGCCGAACAGGCCGCGGCAAACGCGCTGCTTACTGGCCTTGCTATAGGTAAGAAAAAATGACCGACGCTCCGATTCCAACCAATACGCGGTGCGGCTTCGTCGCCCTGCTGGGCGCGCCGAACGCCGGCAAATCGACGCTGATGAACGCGCTGGTGGGGGCGAAGCTGTCCATCGTCAGCCCCAAGGTGCAGACCACGCGCACCCGCGTGACCGGCATCATCATCGAAGATGGCAGCCAGCTGATCTTCGTCGACACGCCGGGTATCTTCGAGCCGCGCCGGCGGCTTGACCGCGCCATGGTGCGTGCGGCCTGGGACGGGGCCGCCGATGCCGATCAGGTGGTGCTGCTGGTCGATGCCTCGCACCGCAGCCTGGACGCGGATTCCGAGCGCATCATCACCGCGCTGAAGGAGGCCGGACGCTCGGTCATCCTGGTGCTGAACAAGATCGATCTGGTGAAGCGCGAGGTGCTGCTGGCCAAGGCGCAGGCGCTGAACGAGATGTTTGCCTTCACCGACACCTTCATGATTTCCGCCACCACCGGCTCCGGCGTTGCCGATCTGCGCACCCATCTGGCGCAGCGCATGCCGGAAGGGCCGTGGCATTACCCTGAAGACGAGATGACGGACATGCCGCTGCGCCTGCTGGCGGCGGAGATCACGCGCGAGAAACTGTTCGTCAGCCTGTATCAGGAAGTGCCCTATTCGCTGACCGTCGAAACCGAAAGCTGGGAAGAATTCGACAATGGCGCGGTGAAGATCAGCCAGACCATCTTCATCCAGCGCGACAGCCAGAAGGCCATCATCATCGGCAAGGGCGGCCAGGCAATCCGCAAGATCCGCGAGGAAGCGCAGATCGAATTGCAGGAGATGCTGGAACGCCAGGTCCATCTGTTCCTGTTTGTGAAGGTCCGCGAAGGCTGGATCGACGACCCCGACCGCTTCAAGCCCTGGGGCCTGCAATGGGACGCCTAAGCAACGATAGTCCTGTCACCTAGCCCATGGACTGGACCGATGACGGCATCGTGCTGGGGGCAAGGCCCTATGGCGAAGGCTCGATCATCGTCTCGCTGCTGACGCGGGAGCGGGGCAGGCATGCCGGGCTGGTGCGCGGCGGGGCGTCTGGCCGGAGCCGGGGGCTGTACCAGCCGGGCAATTTCGTGCGGGCGAGCTGGCGGGCCAGGCTGAGCGAGCATCTGGGGAATTTCACCTGCGAGATGCTGACCGCCCAGGCGGCCGGCTACATGGACGACCCGGTGAAGCTGGCGGCCCTGTCCTCGGCCTGTGCCGTGGCTGATGGCTCGCTGCCGGAGCGCGAACCGCACCCGGCCGTCTATGAAGGCTTGCTGGCGCTGATCGAGCTACTGGACAGCGATGTCTGGCCGGCGGCCTATGTGAAATGGGAAATCGGCGTGCTGGCCGATCTGGGTTTCGGCCTCGATCTCAGCCGCTGTGCTGCCACCGGTCTGAACGATCAGCTGGCCTATGTCAGCCCGCGCACCGGGCGGGCGGTGTCGCTGTCGGCGGGCGAGCCCTATCGCGACCGTATGCTGAAACTGCCCGGCTTCCTGATCGGCCGGGGCAGCTACCAGACAACCGATATCCTGGATGGGCTGGAGATGACGGGTCACTTCCTTGACAGGCACGTCTTTGGGCTGCAAAACCAGCCGCTGCCGGCGGCGCGAACACGATTCATTGACCGCTTGAAGCAGTCGGCTACTATATCTGGTGGAGGGAATTCGGAATGACCAAAGCCAAGATGACCGGCGAAATCCGCGAGACGCCCTTGGCGGATGCGCTGGGCGAACGCTATCTGTCCTATGCGCTGTCGACCATCATGTCGCGCTCGCTACCCGATGTGCGCGACGGTTTAAAGCCGGTGCATCGCCGGCTGCTGTTCGCCATGCGCCAGCTCGGGCTGGTCTCCAGCCAGGGGCATAAGAAATCGGCCCGCGTGGTCGGTGATGTCATCGGTAAATATCACCCGCATGGCGATACGGCGATCTATGACGCGCTGGTGCGTCTGGCGCAGGATTTCGCGCTGCGCTATCCGCTGATCGACGGCCAGGGCAATTTCGGCAATATCGACGGCGATAACGCAGCGGCGATGCGGTACACCGAGGCGCGGCTGACCCCGGTTGCCGAGCTGCTGCTGGAAGGCATCGACGAAGATGCGGTCGATTTCCGCGGCACCTATGACGGCGAATCGGAAGAGCCGGTGGTGCTGCCCTCGGCTTTCCCGAATCTTCTGGCGAATGGCAGCCAGGGCATTGCCGTGGGCATGGCCACCAGCATTCCACCGCATAACGCGGCCGAGCTGTGCGATGCGCTGACGCTGATCATCGAGCATGAGATGCTGGCCGCGACGCCGCGAATCGTCGCCACGTCGGAGCTTGTGCAATTCGTAAAGGGCCCGGACTTCCCGACCGGTGGTGTGCTGGTGGAGGCGCCGGACGCCATCCTCAGCGCCTATGAGACCGGGCGTGGCAGCTTCCGCCTGAGGGCGCGCTGGGAGGTCGAGAAGCTGAATCACGGCCTGTACCAGATCGTGATCACCGAAATTCCCTATCAGGTACAGAAATCCCGCCTGGTGGAGAAGATTGCCGAGCTGATGCAGGCCAAGAAGCTGGCGATGCTGGGCGATGTGCGGGACGAATCGACCACCGATGTGCGCCTGGTACTGGAGCCGAAGACGCGCAATGTCGATCCCGCCGTGCTGATGGAAAGCCTGTTCCGCCAGACCGAGCTGGAAAACCGCATCTCGCTGAACATGAATTTGCTGGATCGCGAGGGCGTGCCGCGGGTGATGACCCTGCGCGAGACGCTGCGCGACTACCTTGCCCATCGCGAGGAGGTGCTGCGGCGCCGCACCCTGAACCGGCTGGAGCATATCGCCCGGCGCCTGGAAATCCTCGGCGGTTATCTGATCGCCTATCTGAACCTGGATGAGGTGATCCGCATCATCCGCGAGGAGGATGAGCCGAAGCAGGAGATGATCGCACGCTACGATCTGACCGATCTGCAGGCCGAATCGATCCTCAACATGCGCCTGCGTGCCTTGCGCAAGCTGGAAGAGATCGAAATCCAGAAGGAGCATGACGGGCTGAGCAGCGAGCAGGCCGATCTGCAGGATCTGATGGCCAAGGAAGGCCGGCGCTGGAAGGTCATCGGGCTGCAAGTGAAGGACCTGAAGAAGCGCTTCGGCCAGGAGACCGCGCTGGGCAAGCGGCGCACTGATATCGACGGCCCGCCGAGCGACACGGTGATCCCGCTGGAAGCCATGGTCGAGCGCGAGCCGGTGACCATCCTGTGCTCCGCCAAGGGCTGGATACGCACCGTGCGCGGCCACATCACCGATGACAGCGAGACGAAATACAAGGAAGGCGATGAAAGCCGTTACGTCATCCAGGGCGAGACGACGGACCGGCTGCTGGTCTTCTCCAGCGATGGCAAGTTCTTCACCATCGGTGTCGACAAGCTGCCGCGCGGCCGGGGCTTCGGCGAGCCGCTGCGGCTGATGATCGATCTGGCGCAGGACCAGGAGATCGTCGCCATGTTCATCCACAAGCCGGGCCGCCGCCTGCTGCTGGCGGCCAATGACGGGCGCGGCTTCCTGGTGAAGGAGGAAGAGGTGCTGGCGCAGACCCGCGGCGGCCGGCAGGTCGTCAATCCGGGCGAGGGCAGTGCGGCAACGGTCTGCATCCCGGCCGAGGGCGACGCGGTCGCCGTGGTCGGCACCAACCGCAAGCTGCTTGTCTTCGGGCTGGACGAAATTCCGGAGATGCAGCGCGGGCGCGGCGTGATCCTGCAGAAATATGCCGGCGGCACATTGTCTGACATCAAGGTCTTCAATCTGGCCGATGGTCTCAGCTGGACGCTGAATGGCGGCCGGGTGCGTACCGAGCCCGATCTGATGACCTGGCGCATGAAGCGGGCAGGAGCGGGACGGATGGTGCCGCGCGGCTTCCCGCTGAACAACCGCTTCACCTGACCGGAGACGGGCAGTATAAGGGCGATGAATGCCTGCCTGGCGAAGGGTGGGCCGAGGATTAGGAGAAGAAAAGATGACGTCACTCACCGGTTCCAGCGCCCTGATCGAGCGCCTCTGGCCGTCCCGTTCCGCCAATGGTCTGTGGCGCTCGGCGCTGCTGATCGGCTTTGGCAGCGTGTTCCTGGCCGTGCTGGCGCAGGTGAAGGTGCCGATGTGGCCGGTGCCGATCACGCTGCAGACCTTTGCCGTGCTGCTTGTCGGCATCACCTACGGCTTCCGTCTCGGCACGGCGACGATCCTGTTCTACATGGCGCAGGGCGCCATCGGCCTGCCGGTCTTTGCCGGCGGCATCGGTGGGCTTGCGGTGCTGATGGGGCCGACCGGTGGATATCTGGCCGGTTTCATCCTTGCGGTCATGGCGACCGGTGCGCTGGCTGATCGCGGCTGGTCGCAGGGCGTGGTCAAGGCGGTGGCGGCGCTGGTGATCGGCAATGCGCTGATCTACGCAGCGGGTGTTTCCTATCTGCACGCCGCTTTCGTGCCGGATCTGCACAAGGCAGTGATGCTGGGTGTGGCGCCCTTCCTGATCGGCGATGCACTAAAGATCGCTCTGGCCGTCGCGGTCCTGCAGCTTTCCTGGAAGCGCAGCGAGAAATAATCCTGAAGGCCCCGGCAGTGCCGGGGCCTTTCTTTAACTGGCAATCCGATGGACTTTCGGCTAAATACCAGCGTTTACTGACTAATCCGCACGCCGATTAAACGGCGACAAAAGCGGGGGTCTTCAAAGGGATGGCGATGAGTAAGCAAGCGGAGGCGAAGTGAACGCCCTGATAGGTTTTGTGCGTTTTGTCGATGTGCTCAATGAGCGGCTGGGACGCTTTATTTCCTGGTTCACACTGGCAACAGTGCTCGTCTGTTTCAGCGTCGTGGTCCTGCGCTATGCCTTTGGCATTGGCATTCTGTGGCTGCAGGAACTGTATATCTGGTTTCATGCGCTGGTGTTCCTGGTGGGGGCTGGCTACACTTTCCTCCATGGCGGGCATGTCCGGGTCGACCTGCTGTATGAAAAGCGCAGCGTGCGTGGCAAGGCCTGGACCGATCTGATCGGCACCATCGTCTTCCTGTTGCCCTGGCTGGCGGTGGTCATCTACTACACCGTTCCCTTCGTCCAGTCGTCCTGGGAGGTGAAGGAATCCTCGCCGCAGGGCGGTGGCATGCAGGCGCTGTATGTCCTGAAATCATTCATTCTGGTGTTTTGTATCACCGTCGGCCTGCAGGGCTTGGCGCTGATGAGCCGCAGCATTCTGTTGCTGCGCGGGCATCCGGAATTCCAGCCACAATCCGAAGAACTGCCGCATTGAGGATCTGAGTGATGGACAAGGCATTGCTCGGCGAGCTCATGGCTGGCCTGATGTTCCTGGTCACGATATTCATCGTGCTCGTGGGCTATCCGGTCGCCTTCACCCTGGCGGGAACGGCGCTGATCTTCGGCGTTCTCGGCCATTTTGTCGGCGTTTTTGACTACGCCTTCTTCAGCAGCCTGCCGGCCCGTTATTTCGGCACGATGATCAATGAATCGCTGGTCGCAGTTCCGCTGTTCGTCTTCATGGGCGTGATGCTGGAACGCTCCAAGATTGCAGAGGCCCTGCTGGAGACGATGGGCCAGCTGTTCGGCAGCCTGCGTGGCGGTCTCGGCATCTCGGTTGTGCTGGTCGGTGCGCTGCTTGCGGCCTCCACCGGCATTGTGGGTGCCACGGTGGTCACCATGGGGCTGCTCAGCCTGCCGGCGATGATGCGGGCCGGCTATGACCCCAAGCTGGCCAGCGGCATCATCTGCGCCTCGGGCACGCTGGGGCAGATCATCCCGCCCTCGACGGTGCTGATCTTCATCGGCGACATGCTGCAGGGCGCCAATCAGGCCGCCCAGCTGGCAAAGGGGAATATGGCGCCGACCCCGGTATCGGTCGGCGATCTGTTTGTCGGCGCGTTGCTGCCGGGCCTGCTGCTGGTGGGGCTGTATATTCTCTGGGTCATCTGGAAATCCATCGTCGATCCGAAAAGCTGTCCGGCACTGGAAGTCAGTGCGGAGCAGCGCCGGGGATTGCCGGTAAAGGTCGTGAAGGTGCTGTTGCCGCCGCTGGGGCTGATCGTGGCGGTCCTGGGGTCGATCCTGGGTGGCTTTGCGACGCCGACGGAATCGGCGTCTGTCGGCGCGATCGGCGCTACCTTCCTGTCGATCATGAACCGCCAGTTCAGCCTGAATATCCTGCGCGAGGTGATGCAGGCCACGACGAAGATCACCTCGCTGGTTTTCGTGCTGCTGCTGGGGGCGTCGGTATTCTCCGTCGTGTTCCGCGGTCTGGGTGGCGAAGAGGTCGTCTACGATGTCCTCTCCAGCCTGCCGGGCGGGCAGTTCGCGGCGGTTCTGGCCGTCATGCTGCTGATGTTCATTCTGGGCTTCTTCCTGGACACCTTCGAGATCATCTTCATCGTCGTGCCGATCACGGCGCCGGTGCTGATCATGCTGGGCGTCGACCCGATCTGGCTGGGCGTCATCATGGGTGTCAATCTGCAGACCAGCTTCCTGACGCCGCCCTTCGGTTTTGCCTTGTTCTATCTGCGCGGCGTGGCGGCAAAATTCGTCTCCACGGTGGCGATTTATCGCGGCGTCATCCCCTTCGTCGCCATCCAGATCGTCGCCATGGGCATATTGTGGAGCTTCCCGCAGCTTGCGACCTGGCTACCGGGAGTGGTGTTCGGTACCAATGTGCCGATCGAGCGGCCGGCCGGCGAAGCCCCGTCGCAGTCGCTGGAAGACATGCTGAAAGGCACGACCGATACCCTGACCCCGGCAGGTCAGGACAATCTGATGGACCCGGCCAGCCAGTTCAAATAAGCGCTGGCGCTATCGCTGATACAAAAAACCCGCCCCAGTTGCCTGGGGCGGGTTTTCCATGTCGGTATCCGGCCCTGGATCAGCCCGGATATTTGAACGGCAGCGAGCGGGCGTTGGTGTAGCCCTGCTCGGTGATGCGGGTATAGCTCATGGCCAGTCGGCGGGCCTTGAGATACTCCTCGGCAATGTTCTTCACAATGGGGTCATTGCCATCGAGAATTTCCTGCATCAACTCGCCGGATTTCGAGCCGAAGGCCTCGATGACATCACGCGAGAATTGCTTCAGCTGTACACCATGGTCGCGGATCAGTGTCTGCAGGGCCGGACCGGAACGCTGGTTGAACTCGGCAACCATGTTCTCGTTCTCGGCGGCGCAGCAGGATTCGACGAGCACCTTCAGATCGTTTGGAAGCGCGTCGAACTTCGCCTTGTTGAAGGTCGCCTGGATGCCCGGGGCCGGCTCGTGGAAGCCCGGATAGTAGTAGAATTTGGCAACCTGGTGGAAGCCGAGCGACAGGTCGTTATAGGGGCCGACCCACTCGGTGCCATCAATGGCGCCGGACTGCAACGCCGGGAAAATCTCACCGCCCGGCAGCAGCACGACAGTGGCGCCCAGCTTCTGCAACACCTGGCCACCCTGGCCCGGCATACGGAACTTCAGCCCCTTCAGATCGTCGACGCTCTTGATTTCCTTGCGGAACCAGCCACCCATCTGCACGCCGGTATTGCCGGCATGGAACGCTTTCAGGTTGAAGGGCGCGTAGAATTTGTCCCACAGCTCCTGACCACCGCCCCACTTGATCCAGGCGTTCAGCTCATGCGTCGTCATGCCGAACGGAACGGTGGAGAAGAACGACACGCCGACCGACTTGCCCATGTGATAATAGGCCGCGTCATGGCCCATATCCGCCGTGCCGCTGGACACCGCGTCCCAGACCTGAAGGGCGGGGACCAGCTCGCCGGCGGCGAAGACCTTGATGGTCAGGCGGCCGTCGCTGGCCTCGGTGATGCGCTTGGCCAGCCGATCAGCACCGGTACCGAGACCGGGCAGGCCCTTGGGCCAGCTGGTGACCATGCGCCATTCCATCTTGCCCTGTGCGAGGGCAGGCATGGGGAAGGACGCGGCAACCGCTGCCGTGCCGATACCACCGATCGCCGCACCTTTGAGAAATTTCCGGCGTTCCATACATTTACTCCCTGATGTCATGATCGCCCTGAATGGGACGATGCTTTGATTAAGTCCGAGCCGGTATGCCGACCCTGATTCGGTTTGCGCGCTGATTATAGCTGCTCTTTACGGCCACGCAACGAAACGACATCACATCCGACAACAGTTTGCAGCACTTATTGTCTGCAATATCAGGGATGAAGCCGGGGTGTCGACAGCATCGTCGGCGGCTTGCGGTCGGTATGGCTGGAAAGCTGGGTGTCGTCCTGGCCGGGATCGATCTGGCGCCAGCCATCAGGCGTCAGCGCCTCCAGGGGCGAGAAGCGGGATTTATAGGCCATTTTCTGGCTGCCGGAGATCCAGTAGCCGAGATAAAGGTAGCTGAGGCCGGCCAGCCGGACCCGGGATATGAGATCGGCGATCATGAAGGTGCCATAGCCGAGCTTCGGATTGCCCGGATCGTAGAAGCTGTACACCGCCGACAGGCCATCGCCCTGCCGGTCGACCAGGATGACAGCGACCAGCCGCTGTTCCGGGTCGCGGTATTCGATAAGCCAGGTGCCGATGGGCGACACCTCGATCATGTCGCGATAATCCTCATAGGTCATGAAGGACATCTCGCCGCCCAGATGCCGGCCAGTCTGGTAGGCGGTGAACAGCCGGTACTGTTCCCAGCTGGCGGAGGCCGGGACTTCCTGGCCGACAAGATTGGCATTTGCCGTCAGAATGCGGCGCTGCGTCCGGCTGGGCCGGAAATCGGCAACGCGCAGCCGCACCGGAATGCAGGCCGTGCAGCCGGGGCAGGCCGGGCGGTAGATCAGGTTCTGGCTGCGCCGGAACCCGGCAATGGCCAGCTGGTCATATTGCGCCTGGGTTGCCGGCTTGCCGAGATCGGCGACCAGACGGCGTTCCACCCGATTGCCCAGATAGGGGCAAGGCATCGGGGCTGTCCGGAAGAAGTATACCGGCGCCGTGGTGCTCGTGCGATCGCCCAGGAACATGCGCGCCCTCTCTAGCCGAAGAAGTCACGCTGGATATCGGCGGTCAGATCGAGGGCCTGACGCTGAATCCAGTCAGAGAATTCATGCAACCCCTCTCGCAGCACGTCGTCAATAGTGTGCTGATCCATGGCGGCACGAACTTCGTCCAGACGTTCCAGCGCCACCGCTCCATTGCGCAGGCCGAACCGGGCACGCAGCCTATGCACCATATCGTCAACCTGACGGAAGCACATGGTGACGGAGCGCGGGAAGCTGCTGTCGAACAACAGGAACTGCGCCACGGCCGCGGGGCTCAACCCGCGCGGATGGGTGCGCCGGAAGGCGTGATAGCCGGCAACCGAGCGCAGCAGGGCGTTCCACTGGCTGGCATCGATGGCGCTGGCATCCGCCGGCTCGCGCGGGGTGAGGATGTTGTACTTGATGTCCAGAATGCGCGACGTCTGGTCGGCGCGTTCCAGATATTTTCCCATCAGATAGAAATACCAGCTGGCATCACGGTAGAAGGTGCCTTCGGTGATGCCGAAATGGGTCTGGCAGTTTTCCTTGATGATCGAACAGGTCTGCGACAGCCCGGTCATGCTGACATCGGCCGGCGTCATCGATTTCATCGTGTTGTAGAACACGTTGATGTGGGTCCACATCTCGGTGCTGATCAGCGGGCGCAGGGTGCGGGCATTGTCGCGTGCTGCCCGGATCGACGAGAAGATCGAGGTCGGGTTTTCCGGGTCGAGCAGATAGAAATCGACCACCGCCTTGGCGGATGCCTGCGGGTGGGTGGCATAGAAGCGCTCGTCATCGGCATGGATGGTGACGACGGAGCTCCAGTTCACGCTGCCGGTGCGGTCCCGGGTGAAGGTTTCATGGACGTCGAGGATACGGGCGACATTCTCGGCGCGCTCGACATAGCGGGCCATCCAGAACACGCATTCCGCATAGCGGGAAAGAAGATCGTTCACGATTCCATCACCCAGGTATCCTTGGAACCCCCACCCTGGGAGGAATTGACCACCAGCGAGCCGCGGCGAATGGCGACGCGGGTCAGGCCGCCGGGCAGCACCCAGGTCTTCTTGCCGGTCACCGCAAAGGGCCTGAGATCGACATGGCGGGGCTCCAGAATACCCTCGATAAGGGTCGGGCAGACCGACAGCTTGATCATCGGCTGGCTGATGAAATTCTCCGGATTCTCGATCACCTTGGCGCGGCTTTCGGCCAGTTCGGCCTCGCTTGATTTCGGGCCGATGACAACGCCATAGCCGCCGGATTCGCCGACTGGCTTCACCACCAGATCGGCCATGTTGTCGAGCGTGTATTTCAGCCCTTCCGGCTCCCGGCAGATATAGGTCTCGACATTGGACAGGATTGGCTCCTCATCCAGGTAGTAGCGGATGATGCGCGGCATATAGGCATAGACCGCCTTGTCGTCGGCGACGCCGGTGCCAACCGCATTGGCCAGGCCCAGATTACCAGCGCGGTAGGCGCGCATCAGCCCCGGCACGCCCAGCATGCTGTCAGGGCGGAAGACCTCGGGGTCCAGATAATCATCGTCGATCCGGCGATAGATGGTGTGGACGGGACGCAGGCCGGAAATCGTCTTCATGAAGACCCGGTCATTCTCGACGATCAGGTCGCGGCCCTCGACCAGCGGCACGCCCATTTCGCGGGCCAGGAAGATGTGCTCGAAATAGGCCGAGTTGAAGGTGCCGGGCGACAGCAGCACCACGGTCGGGTCGTCGACGCCTTCCGGGGCGATTTCCGAACAGGCCTCCAGCAGCATCTGGCCATAGCTGCTGACCGGGCGGATGCCGATATCGGACATCAGATCCGGGAAGGTACGCTGCATCATATGGCGGTTTTCGACGACATAGGAGACGCCGGAGGGGCAGCGCGCATTATCCTCCAGCACCAGGAAATTGCCGTCGGCGTCGCGCACCACATCGATGCCGCAGACATGGACATAGGTGTCGTGCGGCACCTTCACGCCCATCATCTGCTCGCGGAAATTCTTGTTCCCGACCACCAGGTCGCGCGGAATGACACCGTCCTTCAGGATTTTCTGGTCGTTATAGATATCCTTCAGGAACAGGTTCAGCGCCGCCACGCGCTGGATCGACCCGCTTTCCAGAATCTTCCAGTCGGCGGCGGAAATGACCCGGGGCACGACATCGAAAGGCAGAATACGGTCGATCGACTCGCGCTCGGAATAGACCGTGAAGGTGATGCCCAGATTGAACAATTCACGTTCTGCGATGCGGGAGCGGCGGACCAGTTCTTCGCTGCTCATCCGGCGCAGCCTGTCGACCAGCAGGTCGTTATGATCTGCTGGTTGGGCCTTGCTGCCGGTCAACTCGCAGTAATAGCCGGTCGCCGTATAATCGGAAAAGAGATCGGTCGGATCGATGTCTGCCATGAAGTCCCATAGGTTTCGGTCCCTGGTGCGGAGAAGGGCGAATTCTGCCGTCGCCTGATTTTTCCACAGGCTTAAGCCTTGGCTGAAACGTCGGTACAATCAAGCTGGTTTTGCAGCGACAGGCTTTCAGATCCGCCGAATACCGGTCAATCAGCGAGTCTGGCCGGGAATTGCGGCCTGCTGTGGGCGGGTTTCAGTGCTGGTGCTCCCGCCGGTGCCCGTGGCATCCGCCGTCCGGGCCTTGAACACCTGGTCGCGCAGCAGGACGATGCTGATGCGCCGGTTCTGTGCCGAATTGGGGTCGGTCGCGACGAACGGGTCGCGATCTGCCTTGCCGACGACCCAGCCGATCCGGTCGGCGGGCAGGCCGGCCGCAACAAGCGCCCGGCGGCTGGCATTGGCGCGATCCGCCGACAATTCCCAATTCGAATAGCCGTTCTGGGAACGATAGGGCCGCGAATCGGTATGCCCGGTGATGGTGATCTTGTTCGGCAGCTGGCCGATGATCTGGCTTACCTTTTCCATCAGCTGCTGTGTGTAGTTGAACATGTCGGAACCGCCGAGCGGGAACATGGCGCGCTCATCCTGATCGACAATCTGGATGCGCAGCCCGTCCGGGGTCTGCTCGATGACAAGGTTCTCGTTCAGCCCGGCCAAAGCCGGGTCGGCCTCGATGGCGCCGCGCAGCTGTTCCTCGGCGATCTCGAATTGCTGTTTCTCGCGTTCGGCCAGCAGCTTGTCGATTTCCTGCTGGCTGATCCGGCCACCCGTGGCGCCGCCGCCAATGCTGGTGGCGCTGCGCTCGGTGCCGCCGCCACGGCCTTGCCCTTCGGTTTCTTCCGGGCCCTTGCCGGTATTCGATTCAAGGCCGGCACCGCGGTTGGCCTGGTCGCCATCGACCTTTTTCTGGCTGCTGCCACGGCCTTGTTCCGGGCCGGTGCCGATCAGCGAGTATTTGCTGCCGGTCTGGCCTTCCTCGCTGCCGAATTTGGATTCGATATTCTCCGGATCATCCGAATCGGTTTCATTCGCTTCCGTGCGCTCGGCCTGCGGCCTGGTCTGCGCGGGGGTGGAGATCATGACCGGCGAACTGGCCGATTTCAACGCGCCAGGCGCGGTGATCGAGGTGCCGCCCAGCACGCCGCCGGAGCCGGACCGGCCGGAGCGTGAGATCGCCGTCGGGTCGAAATAGTTGGAAATGCCCATCTTCTGTTCTTCCGTCGTGGCATTCAGCAGCCACAACAGCAGGAAGAAGGCCATCATCGCGGTCACGAAATCGGCATAGGCGACCTTCCAGGCACCGCCATGGTGCCCGCCATGACCGCCCTTCTTGATCTTCTTGATGATCAGTTCGGGATGGTTGTCGCCGCCGCCAGCCATGATGCCTGTCCGCTCCGCTTATACCGGCGGCAAGGCGGCAACCGCCTCTTCGACCTCGTAGAAGGTCGGCCGCACATGGCTCCACAACGCCTTGCGGGCGAATTCAACCGACACGGCCGGGGCATAGCCCGACAGATGCGCCAGCAGGCCCGCCTTGATGACGTGGAGGTATTTCGCATCCGCCTCATTGGTGTTCTTGATGGCGGCGGCGAGGGGCGCCACGAAGCCGTAGCACAGCAGAATGCCGAGGAAGGTGCCGACCAGCGCCGCAGCGATCAGCCCGCCCAGCACTTCCGGCGGCTCGGTGATCGATGCCATGGTCTTGATGATACCCAGCACGGCGGCCACGATACCCAGCGCTGGCAGGCCGTCGGCCATGGTCTGGACCGCGCTGCCGACGGTTTCAGCCTCGTGATGGTGGGTTTCCAGCTCCTCGTCGATCAGGGTTTCCATCTCGTGCGGATTGTCGGTGCCCAGCGTCATCATGCGCAGATAGTCGCACAGGAATTCCATCGCATGGTGATCGGCGGCGAATTTCGGGAAGGACTGGAAGAGGGAGCTTTCCTCCGGGCGCTCGACATGGCTTTCAATCGCCAGCATGCCCTTGGTCTTGGCCAGCTTGAAGATGGCGTAGAGCAGGCTCAGCAGCTCCAGATAATCTTCCTTCTTGTAGCGCGGACCCTTGAAGGCGATGCCGAAGGCCTTGCCGGTCTTGCCCAGGATGTGCTTCGGGTTGGCGACGACATAGGCGCAGCAGGCACTGCCGAAAATCAGGGTGAATTCGAAAGGCTGCCAGAGCAGGCCCATCTTTCCGCCCATGGCCATGTAGCTGCCAAAACAGCAGATCAGCACGCCAACCCAACCCAGGATGACCATCATGATGCGGAATCCTTCTTCTCGACCTGTCGCTCCGGCGGGTGCCCGGCTCTTTTCCACCGCACGACGCAGCGCCCGCGACAATGACGGGATTTAGTTAATTTTCGCTTATCGGACCCATGCTGCCAAGGAGTATCTTCGGCGCTGACAGGATCGTGAGGTCCGGCCCCGCCGGCCAGCCAGGGGTTGACCGCAGGACAGGGCGTGCCATCTATACGCGCCAGGGTCACAAGATGTCCCGGCCCGATCTCAGCCTGCTGGATGCGCATGACTGCCACGCCTCTTCCCATCAATCCCCTGATGTTCCGCCAGGCCATGGGACGTTTTGCCACCGGCATTGCCGTGGCAACCACGCTGGACCATCGCGGCCATCCGCTGGGCATTACGATCAATTCGCTCACCTCGGTCTCGCTTTCGCCGCCCCTGATCCTGTTCTGCATCGACCGCGAGGCAACGGCCTTTCCGGCTTTCGCCGATGCCGAATGCTTCGCCATCAATATTCTCGCCGCCGATCAGCAGCCCTTATCGGTGCAATTCGCCCTGCCTCTCGATGCAGAGATCGTGCCAGACAGGTGGGACGCGGTGTCCTGGCGGCAATGGGCGACCGGCGCGCCGATCCTGGAAGGCTGCCTGTCCACCCTGGAATGCCGCCGCCACGCGCTGTATGACGGGGGCGATCATATCATTCTGGTGGGGGAGGTTATTCAGGTCGGCCTGGCCGCGACGGATGAATCGCCCTTGCTCTATTTTCAGGGCGGTTACCGGGATTTATCCTGAAATAACAGTTGCCTAGTAACCCTCAGGCGTGGCCCCGCCGAGCAACTTGGTGGGAATGCCGGCACTGGTCAGAGCGTCCATGATCTCGCGGGCATGTTCGGGCGTGCGGGTTTCGATAACCGCATCCAGCTCGGCCAGTTTCACCGGCACATTGTAGAACAGGCGCTGGTGATAGATTTCCACGATATTGCCGCCGCATTGCCCGATCAGCCCGGCAATTTTTGCCAGAACGCCGGGCGAATCACTGATTTCGCATCGAATCCTGACCAGCTTGCCGTCGCGGGCCAGCCCGCGCAGCAGCACCGAGGACAGCAGACGGGAATCGATATTGCCACCGCAGATCACCGTGCCAACCTTCCGCCCCCGGAACCGTTCCAGATTGGTCATGATGGCCGCTATACCGGCCGCACCGGCCCCTTCGGCCACCAGCTTCTGGTCCTCGATCAGCAATTGCACGGCGCGCTCGATGGCCGATTCATCGACCAGGATAATATCGTCGACCAGCCGGGCCACGATCTCGCGGTTCAGCACGCCGGGCTGCTTCACGGCGATGCCCTCGGCCAGTGTCTGGCCGGCGGAACTGGCGGGCAGGTTGTTGATGGCCTCATGCATTGACGGGTAGAGGCTGGCCTCGACGCCGATGATCTCGATGGCCGGATTCAGCGCCTTGGCCGCCGTGGCGATGCCGCCGATCAGCCCGCCGCCGCCGATCGGCACGACCAGCACCTCCAGATCGGGCATATCTGCCAGCATTTCCAGCCCGATGGTGCCCTGGCCGGCGATGATGTCAGGATCGTCATAGGGATGGACGAAGACCAGCTTCTCCCGGGCCGCGATCTCCTCGGCATGGGCGGCGCATTCGCCCAGGGTCTCGCCCTTCAGGATGACGCGCGCACCATAGCGGCGGGTGCGCTCCACCTTGGTAAAGGGGGTCTGCTCCGGCATCACGATGGTGGCGGGAATACCAAGCTGCCGGGCGCTGTAGGCCACGCCCTGGGCATGATTGCCGGCTGACATGGCAATGACGCCGGTGTGTGAAACTTCCGGCGGCAGGCGGCTCATCATCACATAGGCACCGCGCGTCTTGAACGATCCGGCGCGCTGCAGATTCTCCAGCTTCAGATGCAGATCGACACCCCAGTCATCGGCAAGGCCGACCGCAGGGACCAACGGGGTACGCACGATCTTGCCGGCCAGGACGGCGGCGGCTTTTTCAATATCGGCAAGACTGACGGTCATGATGCGGTGCTGAACTCCTGAAGCGATAGCGCCGCAGCATAAGCCGTTGGCGGGGGCAGGGCTACCGCGCAGGCTCCAGATGCAGCGTTTTCGCGGGGCCTTCGGCCTGCGGCGGAATCGGGAAGCCGGCCACCTCGCTCCAGCGTTGGGCCAGATCATCGTAATGGGCTGAGAAGGGATTGCCCGACTGGCCCGGCGCCTGCACGAAGATCGAGCGGTCGAGGTCGGACAGGTCGAACACCGCGCGCAGACCCGCCCCATGGACATGGCGGTAGGGTTCGCTGCCACCAAACCGGCTGGTACCGCGATTGACCGTGTCGTCGCCGCCATCGGTCGGCACCGCGACATCGGTCAGGCGGTTGATCAGCGGGATACTGCCCAGCACCATGTTGGAGAAACGCGCCTCATGCGCATCGCCCCAGCGCCAGCCGGCGCTGTCGCTGCCATGGGCGGCGCGCAGCTCGGCCAGCGCATCGGCCAGCGCCGCCCGCACGATGTCCGTGCAGTTTTCGCGGCGGCCGGTGGTCGATACGTCATCGCACCACGCGCTGTCTTCGGCCAGCATCCGCGCCATCACGGGCAGGCGGGGGCGGTGGAGTGACGCGTTGCCAGCACGGGCGAATTCGTCGCCCAGAAGGCGCTGCTGGATATGGCGCAGCCAGGCGCTGTAGAGCAGGGGTTCCGGCCTGGCGCGGTCCATCGTGCCATCCCATTCGGACAGCAGGTCGCGGGTCTCGCGATCCCCGATCATCGGCAGGATGACCGGCAGTAATTCGCGCGCGCCAGACGAAACGCTGTCCATCTGGATCGACGCCATGTCGGGCAGTGTCGCCGTCTCGACCCTGTCCAGCCTGTCGGCGATTCGCCGGGCGCGATAGGCGGTATCGAATTCCCGGCCCAGGAAATGAGGATAGCCCGGATCGACGACGCTGTTATTGGCATTCACGATACGGCCGGTGGCGGGGTTGAAGCGCTGCGGCAATTCCTCGAAGGGCACGAAGCCGGCCCAGTCATGCGCGCTGGTCCAGCCTGGGACCGGCAGGAAGCCGTCGCCCTGCCGGCGGATCGGCACCAGCCCGGCGGAGACAATGCCGATATCACCGCCGGTATCGGCAAAGCCGACATTCTGCTGCGGCGCCTGGAAATTCCTCAACGCCTCCCGGAAGTCAGCGGCAGTGTCTGCCCGGTTCATCCGGAAGAATGCTTCCGCCGTCTGATCTTCGGGGCGCAGGATCGTGGCGGAGAGGGCCAGCACCTGCGCATCCGCTTCCGGCAGAGTTGCCAGCACTTCGCGGCTGTCGCCATGGCCATCGGAGATCACCGGCCCGTGGCGGGTGGATCGCACTGTCAGGGTTACCGGCTCCCCACCGCGAACCCGGATGATCTCCTTGCGGCTCTCGAAAGTGGCGCTGCCCTCGGGCGTCAGATACCGGGTCGGATCGGCGGGATCGAGCCTTTCGATGAAAATATCGGCTGTATCGCTATGCGTCGTCGTGAAGCCCCAGGCAACCTTGCCATTATGCCCGATCAGCATCAGCGGCACGCCCGGTGTCGTGGCGCCGACCAGAATCCGTGTTGGCGTGTCAATGCGCACCAGATACCAGAGGCCGGGATTGCTGAGGCCGAGATGCGGGTCGTTGGCGAGCAGCGGCCGGCCGCTTTCCGTCTGGCTGCCGTCCAGCGCCCAGATATTGGAGGCAAGGCGCGGGCGGATGGCTTCCGGCGCGGCGGACTGGATGGCGGCGAGACGGGTTTCGTCCAGCGCCTGAAGTGTCTGTGACAGCGGGACATGACGGGCCGCCGGCTCGGCAGTCCACAGTTCCTCGATCTGCTCCGCCGTGAAATGCCGGGCGAGACGCGCGCGGGCCAGCTCGGCATACCAGTTGCCGGAAAGCTGAAGCCCCATCAGCCGGCCCCAGACCAGCGTGTCGGCCGGCGTCCAGGGTTCCGGTTCGACCCAGAGCAGGTTGAATTCGGGAGGCAATGCGCCGCGCCGCTGCGTCAGGAAGACGTTCACCCCGTCAGCATAGCGCTCCAGCGCAGCCTTCAGCTCGGGGGAGGCGGTCTCGTAGCTGTGCTGCGCCAGCCGGTGGACGCCGAGTGTCCGCATGAAGCGGTCATAGTCCAGCGTGGCGCTGCCCAGCACCTCCGACAGGCGACCGGCGCCGACGCGCCGCATCTGCTCCATCTGCCACAGCCGGTCCTGCGCATGGACATAGCCAAGGGCGAAGAGGGCATCGCCCTCGCTCTCGGCCTTGATGCGGGGGATGCCTTTGTCATCCCGGCTGATCGAGACGGCCGATTGCAGGCCGGGCAGGGCCACAACCCCCTCGATCTGCGGCAGGGAGGTGCGCATCCAGACCAGCGCCCCGGCAATGCCGACGATCAGCAGCAGAACCAGGCTGCCGACCGCCAGGCCCAGGCGGCGCGGCCAGCGCCTCGGTGTGGTCTGCTTCGGCTGGCGCATGAATCATCCTTTCGGGACTGATTTCCCATGGCCAGATATAGGAACGGAATCGCGAATGAAAACAGCCCTTTGTCAGCGGCTGAAGCGGTCCTTGTGCTGGTCGCGCAGCACGTTCTTCTGCACCTTGCCCATGGCATTGCGCGGCAATTCATCAACGATGAAGACATGCTTCGGCAGCTTGTAGGCGGCGAGGCGGGTTTTCAGCCGTGCGCTGATCTCCTCGGCGCGGGGCGGGTCGCCCGCGGATTTGCGGGCGACGACGGCAATGACACCCTCGCCAAAATCGGGGTGCGGCACGCCGATGACGGCGGATTCCTCCACGCCCGGCATCTGGTCGATCTCTTCCTCGACCTCCTTCGGGTACACGTTGAAACCACCGGAGATGATCAGATCCTTGGCCCGGCCGGAAATCCAGACATAGCCCTTTTCGTCAATGCGCCCGACATCGCCGGTGATGAAGAAGCCGTCTTCGCGGATTTCCGCCTTGGTCTTCTCCGGCATGCGCCAATAGCCCTTGAAGACGTTGGGGCCGCGCACCTCGATGATGCCGGTCTCTCCGGTCGCCAGGGACACGCCATTCTCGTCGGCGATGCGCACCTCGACATCGGCCAGCGGCCGGCCACAGCTGCCGGCTAGGCGATCGCCCTCATACGGATTCGAGGTCAGCATGCCGGTCTCGGTCATGCCATAGCGTTCCAGGATGGTGTGGCCGGTGCGCTCGCGGAACAGGTTGAAGGTCTCGGTCAGCAGCGGGGCGGAGCCGGCGATGAACAGCCGCATATGCTGCACCAGTTCCTGATTGAAGCCGGTATGGCCGAGCAGCCGGACATAGAAGGTCGGCACGCCCATCATCACCGTGGCGCGCGGCAGCAGCTTTACGACCTGGTCAGCGTCGAATTTCGGCAGGAAGATCATCGCGCTGCCGTTCAGTAGCACGCAGTTGGTGGCGACGAACAGCCCGTGGGTATGGAAGATCGGCAGCGCGTGCAGCAGCACATCACCCGGCCGGAAGGCCCAGGCCTTGTGCAGGGTCAGCGCGTTCGAGGCGAGGTTCCAATGGGTCAGCATCCCGCCCTTGGAGCGGCCCGTGGTGCCCGAGGTGTAGAGGATGGCGCCGAGATCGTCTTTGGCGCGGGCGATGGTGTCGAAGCGGGACGGCTTGGTCCGTGACTGCTCGATCAGCGTGCCGTCCGCGTTCTGTCCCAGGGTCAGCACATGGGGCGTCTTCGCCTTGGCGGCGGCTTCGCCAATCCAGCCCTCGGTGCCCGGCCGGCAGACCACGACACGCGGCTCTGCATCGCCGAGGAAATACTCGATCTCGGCCTGCTGATAGGCGGTGTTCAGGGGCAGATAGGCGGCCCCGGCGCGCAGGCAGGCGAGGTAGAGGAAGATCGCCTCGGGCGATTTGTCGACCTGCACGGCGACACGGTCGCCCGGCGTCACGCCCAGATCGACCAGAAGATGTGCGAAGTGTGCGCTCCAGGCATCCAGATCGGCATAGCTGTAGCGCGCGCCGCTGTCGGTCTCGATGAAGAGATCGTCGGGGTCTGCCGGGAAGCGGCTGGCGAACAGATCGTAGAGATTATCGCTCATTGGGGCGTCTACCGGTGGCGGTTGTTGTTTTCGTTATGAATGGTCTATAGCGAAAAAAGAAGGGGCGGCACAAGCGAAGCCTTGGCTTCGCCCCTGCCGCCCCAATAGCCCGGGCGACGCCCGATAAACGGGCGCCGCTCTCAGCCTATGCCCTGATGGGCTGCTGGGTTGCCATCTTGCGCTGCCAGAGGACCACCGCGATGCCGATGCCGACACCGGCGATGTCAGTCACCAGCCCGCCCTCGATGAGCAGCAGCGCGCCGACGAACAGGATGATGCGCGTCGGCCATGCCAGATGGCCATGGAACCAGTTCACCACCGCACCCGACAGCATGTAGACGCCAATGGTTGCCGTGACGGCGTTACGCAGAATCAGATACCACTCGCCTTCCATCAGCAGTCCATGACTGTAGAAGAACATGAACGGCACGATGAAAGCGGCGAGGCCGAATTTGAAGGCCTCTACCGAGGTGCGCATCGGCTCCGCCCCGGCGATCGCCGCACCCGCATAGGCGGCAAGTGCCACCGGTGGCGTGATGGCCGACATCACCGCGTAGTAGAACACGAAGAAATGCGCCACCAGCGGCGGAATGCCGAGCTGGATCAGACCCGGCGCCACCACCGATGCTGCCACCGCATAGGCCGCCGTCGTCGGCATGCCCATGCCCAGCACAATGGCGATGCACATGGCGAAGAACAGCGCGGCCAGCTGGCTCTTATCGGCGATTTCCAGCAGGATCGACGAGAAGCGCAGGCCGACACCGGTCAGGCCGATGACACCGACGATGATACCGGCGCAGGCGCAGACCGCGATGAGCTGGATCGACATTTTAGTGGTGCCTTCCAGCGCCTGCAGAATGCCGCGCAGCCCCATCTTGTGCGGGCTGAGCCAGCTGACCACCAGGGCACTCATCAGCCCCAGCGTGCCGGCACGGATAACCGAGTAGCCCATATAGAGCGCACCGATCAGGATGATGATCGGCAGGAACAGGTAGACCTGCTTCAGCAGCTTGGCCAGCACCGGCAGCTCGTCCTGGCGCAGGCCGCGCATGCCCAGCTTGGCGGCTTCGAAATCGACCATAAAGAAGATCGATACGAAATAGAGACAGGCCGGGATCAGGGCCGCGACGATCAGGTCGGTATAGGGAATACCCGTGATTTCGGCCATGATGAAGGCACCCGCACCCATGACCGGCGGCATGATCTGCCCGCCGGTGGAGGCGGCCGCCTCAATGGCGCCGGCGGTCTGTGGGCGGTAGCCGACCTTCTTCATCAGCGGGATGGTCAGGCTGCCGGTCGCCACGACATTGCCGGCCGAGGTGCCGTTGATCATGCCCATCAGGCCGCTGGCGAACACCGCCACCTTGGCGGGGCCGCCACGGGCGCGCCCGGCAACGGCGAAGGCGAAGTTCACGAAATAATCGCCGACCTTGGAAACCTGCAGGAAGGCGCCAAAGGCGATGAACAGGATGATATAGGTCGAGGAGACGGCCGTGGTCGCGCCGAGGATGCCGCTATCCGTGAACAGGTAGCTGAAGAAGCGGTCGGAGCGATAACCGGTGTGGCTCAAAAACCCGGGAAGGTACGGTCCCATATAGGCATAGGCGATGAAGATGCCGGCAATGATCAGTAGCGCCAGGCCCGCAACACGACGGGTAAGCTCCAGGATCAGCAGCACGCCGGCCACGGCGAACAGGAAATCACTTTCCGCCGGCATGACGCCGGCGCGGAACTGCAGCGCCGCGACGTTGAATGTCAGATAACCGCCCAGCGTGAGGCTGTTGATGGCCAGAACCCAGTCATACCAGCCGATGCGCTGTTCGCGCGTCTTGAAGACCCAGGCCGACCCGATGGCGATGACCGTGGAGGCGATCAGCGGCAGCCCCGATGTGCCGAACACCCAGCCCTGCGGCATCTGCTCGCCGGCGACAAAGGCATAGGTGACGCAGAAAAGCGCATAGCCGCCAAGACCGGCGGCCGCAGCCAGGGGCAGATACTCGATGGGCCGGACCCAGGCGGTCTTGTCGTCCAGATGGTCGGTTGCCCAGGCGGCGATCAGCAGGAAGCCGATGGCAAGCGCACCGGCGACATGGATCATTCGGTATGTCCAGGTCTCGATCGGATAGAGGTTCAATGAAATCAAATGGAAGGCCGCGTAGCCGATGCAAACAACCATCAGCAGATAGCGTTCCCAACCGAACAGCCGCCTCTCATTGCTGGGGGGCGGCTCATCAGCGACAGCGACCTGCACTTCGCTATCAACCCTGGCTTTGCTTGTATCTGACATGTTCAAACGGCCTCCCTGATGCCGTCCATTTCAATCTCATAAAATTGCGGCTCTCCCTCGCTTATGACGAGGGAGAGCCGGCTACGGGCATTCTGAGGTTTTTTTTAGCCTTTGTATTCCGGCGGGATCAGCTTGGAATCGACCGGCAGGTTCTTTTCCTTGTAGTAGCGGATGGCGCCCGGATGGAACCACATGAAGCTATTGTTCACATAGTTCGCCGGCTTGGTGTCCACCGCCGATTTGTGGATCTGCATCATGCGGTCGTTGTTATCGAGAACGACCTTCATGACCTCATAGACCAGGCTTTCCGGCATGCTCTTGTTGGCAATGCCGAAATTCCACATGGCGATAGTGTGCTGGTCCACGGTCTGGCTCTTGTAGGTGTTCGCCGGAATCGTGAAGGCGGACACCGACGGGAAGGCATCGAGAATCTTCTTCTGCTCTTCCTTGGTGAAGGAGAAAAGGGTAACCGGAGCCTGCGCCTCGACCTGGGCGAAGACCGCGATGGGCAGGCCCGCGCCAAAGGCGAAGCTGTCGATCAGGCCGTCCTGCAACTGGCTGCCGAGATCGTTGGCACCGCCGAACTGCGGCTTCACGGTGACGCCCAGTTCCTTGAACCACAGCGGGAAATAGGTGCCGGGCGTGCCGCCACGCGGGCCGACGCCAACGGTCTTGCCGTCAAGATCCTTGACACCCTTGATGCCGGAATTCGCCATCGCGATCATCTGGAAGGGGGTCATGTACATCGGGAAGGTGGCGCGGACGTTCTTCATTTCCACGCCCGGCGCGATCGGGCTCTTGCCCGTCCAGCCGTCAAAGCCCGGGCCCATCGTGGCCATGGCGAACTGCACGTCGCCGGCCTGGACCAGCGCCATGTTCTGCACCGGGCCGCCGGTCACTTCGGAGCTGGTATTGATACCCAGCTTCTCCTGGACGAGGTTCGCCCAGCCAGCGCCATAGACGAAATAGGTGCCGCCCTGAGAGGCGGTACCGACCTTGATCGAGGCCGGCCAGCCGGCCTTGTCCTGCGCGGTCGCTGCGGACATGCCTGCGAAAGCAGTCGCGGCAACAGCCACGCCAGCCATAAGAATGGTTTTAAGATTCATTTGGGGTCCTCCAGTTTCTATCCTGCCGATTGTCGGGGCGGATCTTCTTGTGATCGGTCCGGTGCCGACAAACGACGTCACACGCAACTACTTAAACAAATGCGCGTTCAGTGCAACACAGTTATGTGTTTTTGCGGTGAGAAAATAGTCGTGACGGCATGCACAGACCGGGGCCGGGATATGGTGTAGGCTTTGCAAATCTGAGACTGAAAAACGGTATCACCTTGCCTTCTGAAACCTTGTCGACCGTTTCACCTGCAACGGACAAGCGCCCCGAAAAACTGGTCAATCGCCGTGTTTTCGGCGATGCGGCCGCGATGGTGGCGGCGCTGACGCCCAGCTATCCGGTCTATTGCCTGCGGCCTGCCCTGCTGCGCCAGCAGGCGCGCCTGTTCCTGGACAGCTTTCCCGGGCGCGTTCTCTATGCAGTGAAATGCAATCCGCATCCCCGCATCCTCCAGGCGCTGCATGAGGGGGGCATCCGGCATTTCGACACCGCCTCGCTGACGGAAATCGCCCAGGTGCGCGAGCAGTTCCGCGATGCGCATGCCTATTTCATGCACCCGATCAAGATCCGGCCGCATATCAAGACCGCCGAGCATGTCTACGACATCACCCATTTCGTCGTCGATCACATGGACGAGCTTGAGAAGGTGATGGAGGAGACGGATAACGAGGATCTGACGATCTTCGTGCGTCTCGCCACGCCGGAGCTGGGCGGGGCCTATGATCTGTCGCAGAAATTCGGCGCGACCCCGGATGAGGCGGTAGCTCTGCTGCGCCGTGTGGCGGCTGAGGGCTATACGGCTGGCCTTGCCTTCCATGTCGGCTCGCAGATGCTGAACCCCTGGGCCTACAAGAAGGCGCTGGAGATGGCCGGCGAGGTTCTGGACTCCTCTGGCGTGGAAATTCAGTACCTTGATATCGGCGGCGGTTTCCCGGCCCCTTATGTTGGCCAGCCGGTGCCGGAACTTGCGGCCTTCATCGACGCCATCGAGGAGGGGCGCAACCGCCTGAAGCTGCGCCGCGACTGCGTGCTGATGTGCGAGCCGGGCAGGGCGCTGGTCGCCAATGGCTGCTCGCTGGTGGTGCAGGTTCAGCTGCGCAAGGCCGAGCGGCTGTACATCAATGACGGCATTTATGGGAGCCTGTCGGAACCGGCGCTGATCAAGATCCAGATGCCGGTACGGTTGATCCGCTCTGCCGAATCAGTCGGGCTGGAACCTGAATCAGATAGCTTCAAGGATTTCACGATCTACGGGCCGACCTGCGACAGCTTCGACAAGCTGCCCACACCCTTTCGCCTGCCGGAAAACGTGCGCGAGGGGGACTGGATCGAGATCGGCCAGATGGGCGCCTATACCAATGCGCTGGCGACGCCGTTCAATGGTTTCTACCCGAACACTTTCGTCGAGCTTGAGGATTCCCCGCCTGCCATTGGCGGCTCCGACTAGCCGGCGCTGAAGACATGGTCAGCTCCATCTCCTGAGGATAATCGCATGAAACCCAGTCAGGGCAGTTTTCCCAGCACCGCAACCGGCGAGACCGTCTGGCTGGGCTTCACCGAGTGGGGGCCGCGCAGCAATGAGCGCGTGGCGATCTGCGTCCATGGGCTGACCCGGCAGGGGCGGGATTTCGACCGTCTGGCGCATGCCCTGCAGCCGGATTACCGGGTGGTTTGCCCTGATGTTGCCGGGCGCGGCCGCAGCGGCTGGCTGTTCAACAAGACCGATTACCATTACGGCACCTATGTGAAGCATGCCCATGACCTGCTTGCCTATCGCGGGCTGGGCGCGGTTGACTGGATCGGCACCTCGATGGGCGGGCTGATCGGCATGCTGCTCGCGGCGCAGGAGGACTCGCCGATCCGGCGCCTCGTGCTGAACGATATCGGCCCCTTCATCCCCAAGGCCGCGCTGGAACGCATCGGCCGCTATGTCGGCGAGGAGCTGGTCTTCCCCAGCCTTGCCGCCGTCGACCAGCATTTCCGGAAGATCTATGCCAGCTATGGCGATCTCAGCGATTCCGAGTGGAGCGAAATGGTGCTGCACAGCGTCGAACGGCAGCCGAACCATACCTATACCCTGCATCTCGACCCGGCCATCGGCGACGCTTTCAAGAAGACGCCGCTGCAGGATGTCGACATGTGGTCGATTTGGGACCGCATCGAGTGTCCTGTGCTGCTCATACGTGGGGCAAATTCCGATGTGCTGCTGCCGGAAACGGCGCGGGAGATGACCCGGCGCGGACCGAAGGCGGAGCTGGTCGAAATTCCCGATTGCGGCCATGCCCCGGCGCTGATGAGCGAGGCGCAGACCGATATCATCCGCGACTGGCTGCACGCCTGGGTCGAACACGACATAGAGGAAGAAGAAGCGGCGAAAGAAGCCGCGCAGGAATAGAAGACGGGCATGAGTCCCACCTTTCCGCCCTTCCGGCGGCGCGCGCCCTGGTGGGGCGGCGATTTGCAGACTATCCGCAATGTCGTGACCGGCTATATGCCGGATCTGTCAGCCTATCCGCAGCAGAATTTGCGGCTGTCGATGCAGGATTCCAGCGGCGACATGCTGGTCGCCTCCCTGCATTCCGGGCAGGCTGACCGTCCTCTGGCTGTCTTGATTCATGGCCTGACCGGCACCCATGACAGCTCCTATATCCGGGCTACGGCGCTGGCGCTGCTGGCGGCAGGATATCCGGTGCTGCGGCTCAATCTGCGCGGTGCCGGCGAGACGGCACCCGTCAGCAGGGAACGCTATCATGCCGGCCGCAGCCAGGATCTTCGCGATGCCCTGTCCGGGCTTGATCCGGCCCTGCTGTGTAACGGGCTGGTGCTGGTCGGTTATTCGCTGGGCGGCAATATGCTGCTGAAATTTCTCGCGGAGGATTCCGGCGGCCTGCCGCTGCGCGCAGGGGTGTCTATTTCAGCGCCGATCGATCTGGCGGCAAGCTCCCGGCAATTCCTGAAGCCGCGCAATTTTCTCTATCATCGCTGGCTGCTGGCGCGCATGCAGCAGGAGACGCTGGATAATCCGACGCTGAGCGGAGCGGAACGACAGGCCATTTCAGAATCGCGCAGCGTTTATGCGTTCGATGACCGTTTCGTCGCGCCGCGCAACGGCTTTCAGGATGCGGAGGATTACTACCAGCAATGCAGCGCGCTGGGTTTCCTGCATCGGATCGGCGTTCCGACCCTTGCGATTCATGCCGCCGATGATCCCTGGATACCGGTCGCCGCCTATCGCGATTTTGACTGGGCGGGCAATCCGGCCCTGAAATTTCTGCTCAGCCCCGGCGGCGGTCATGTCGGTTTTCACGACGGGGACGCAACCGCCTGGCATGACCGCTGTCTGCTGGCCTTCTTCAATTCCCTCAGCGATTGAGCAGCCGGGCCGCCTCGATGGCGAAATAGGTCAGCACACCATCGGCACCAGCGCGCTTGAAGGCCATCAGGCTTTCCAGAATCACACGGTCATTGTCGAGCCAGCCATTCTGGATGGCGCCCTTCAGCATCGCGTATTCGCCGCTGACCTGATAGGCGAAGGTCGGGATGCCGAACTCCTTCTTCACCCGGTGCACGATGTCGAGATAGGGCATGCCCGGCTTCACCATCACCATGTCGGCACCCTCGGCGATGTCGAGGGCGACCTCGCGGATTGCCTCGTCGGTGTTGGCGGGGTCCATCTGGTAGGTTGATTTGCTGGCTTTGCCCAGCGTCCTGGCGGAGCCGACGGCATCGCGGAACGGTCCATAGAAGGCCGAGGCGTATTTCGCCGCATACGCCATGATCTGGATGTCCTGCCGGCCGGCGGCGTCCAGCGCGCGGCGGATTGCGCCGATGCGGCCATCCATCATGTCGGAGGGCGCGATGATGTCGCAGCCAGCCTCGACCTGCACCAGCGCCTGGGCGCAGAGAATCTCCACCGTCTCGTCGTTCAGGATGCGGTCATCCTGCAGGACGCCGTCATGGCCGTGATCGGTGAACGGGTCCAGCGCCACGTCGCACAGAATGCCGAGATCGGGCGCGGCATCCTTGATCGCCTTGATGGCGCGGCAGACCAGATTGTTCGGTCGGGTCGCCTCGCTGCCGGTCACGTCCTTGGCGGCGGGGTCGATCTGTGGGAAGAGAGCGATGACCGGAATGCCCAGCGCCTGGGCTTCAAGCGCGGCAGCGCCGATACGGTCCACCGTATGGCGCATCACGCCGGGCATGGACGCCACCGGCTCGGACGCGCCCTTGCCCTCCATCACGAAGACCGGCCAGATCAGATCGTTCGCTGACAGGCTGTTTTCGCGCACCAGGCGGCGCGACCAGTCGGTCTGGCGGTTGCGGCGCATCCGGGTCTGCGGAAAGGCCGGCGCGCCTGCCGTCCCGGCGATGCGGGTGGCCTGAGCGGTCTGGCTGCTGCTGGCGTCGCTTTTGGGCGGGCGGGCAGTGAATTCGTTCATGGCGATATGATCCGAATGATCGCGGGTCGATGATAGTAGAGGCGGAGCGGTCCTCGGCGCAACCGGCGGGGGCCATATGCCGCAGGAATCCGGAAAGGGTGCCTCAGACCAGCGCCGCGCACCGGCTGGGCTTGAGCAGGGGGATGAAATGATTATCCAGCCGGTTTTCCGTTTGTATGCTGTTCAGGGTCGGTTCGTAGCTGGTGACCGTTACACCCATGATCAGGCCGGGGCTGTTATCATCTGCTAGCAAAGGTAAAACCAGCCTTTCGCCGCGCGTTGCCTGCCGTGTGCAGGAATAAATCGATCCTTCGGCATATAAAATGCACGGATTATTAATAACTTTTAGATAAATGTTGTTAACACAAGGGGCGTGCTCCCGCGGAACCAATTCGTCGAGAAACCGTCCTACTAAATTACCGTGGTGAAAAAAGTTCAGCTCCTCTCCGGCCAGCCGAAAGCGAAAGCGTTGATTAACACGATCATAGTCGCACAGCCAGACATAAGGCAGGGCATCCCAGATGGCCACCGGGTCGATATCGGTGCGCGCTGGCAGCAGCTTGTCACCCCGTATATCCAGCCAATGCCGGAGAACATGGTGCAATCGCCGATCAGCGGTATCAGGAATGATGGCGCTGTCCATCCTTCTCTGCGTGCTCCCTGGGCGGGTTTACCATCTAACAGTAGTAATTCGAAATGAATATAATGGTGTGCATAGGCCCTGTCCATCTTTTAGAAAGGCTGCCGCAAAGACGATTTCTTCTACGTTTATGCGCGCGCTATTCCAGAACAGGCTTGGAAAGTCAGGCGCTTGTTTTATCCCATCCCCTAAACCATTAGTCGTTTTGACGTGCTAATGTGGAACGAACGGGAATATCCTCATGCGTGGTACGAGGTGCTCTGATCCGCTTTCCATCGCCATCCCAGCGGTCGGGCCAGAGTTCATGAACAGGAATGTTGATGAAGCGAGCAATGACAAGTTCTGCCTTTGCGTACTTCAAGATCAATGCCTTACGGCAGGCCGACTCGCTTAGCCCGTTCTCCAGAGCCAAGGCGGTCAAGGTCTTGCCACGCTTGCGGATCGCGGCGGTGATATCCGCCGGATGCCAACCTGAATATGGCTTCTCCATTGTGCTGCAAATTCCCGGGCGATGGCGAAATACGGAAGTAGGATCAAGCCTGTGGGGGTCAACATACGTGTAGTTTATTCGCAGCGTCAATTCTGAACGGGGCGCATCCCGGCAAATATTTCTACTTCTGGATAAAATCCAAGGCCATGACCGAGAAACTCACCCCCCCTTCATCGGATGAGAGCAAGACATTGTCTGATGTCGATGATGTATCTGCGTCTGCGGGCGAGACTGACAGTTTCGCGGCGCGCGTGCAGATGCTGGTGGATATGTGCGGTGGCATCATGGAACTGGCCCGGCGCTCCGCCCTCTCGCATCAGGTGATACGAAAGTATATGCGCGGTATTTCAGACCCGTCGCGCGAGCGCCTGGTGGCCCTGGCGAGGGCTGCGTCAGTTGAGCTTAACTGGCTGGCGACGGGACAAGGGAGTGCCGTTCATCGGGAGGTCGCGCCTTTTCCGCATGAAATGAAAGGAGAGAAGGGTGGTGATCATCTGGTCTCGATTCCCCTGATCGATCCCAACAACACACTGTCCAGGAAGCACGAGTTTCTCCGCCTCGATCCGGCCTGGCTGGCCGCTTCCTTTCGCACGGGGGCCTCTGCCCTCGGCGTCTTCCTGATGCGGGGTGACAGCATGGCACCGACTATATTGGCGGACAGCCCGGTGATCATCGACAGAAGCGCGGCGGGCCGCGAGCCGATAGACGGCGTCTTCCTCTGCCGCCTGGACGGGCAGATCACGGTGAAGCGCCTGCAATGGCTCCCCGGCCGCCGGCTGCGCATCATGAGCGACAATGCCATCTATGAGACCTATGAAATCACCCTGTCCCAGGATGCCGTTTTCAGCATCTGCGGCAGGGTGCTGTTCAGCCTGCATCGTTCCTGAGTACAGTATCCGGTGGAACGGCTGGCGCGCGCGCCAGCTTCTGAAATCGAATCAATAAGGATCGTTATGGACGAGGAAATCCGCTTCGAGGTGAGGGGCAAGGTCGGCGTGATCGCGCTCGACCGGCCGAAGGCGCTGAACGCTTTGTCGATGGGCATGATTGACGCGCTCGACCCGCAGCTTGCCGCCTGGGAGGAAGACGACGCCATCGAGGCCGTGCTGATCAAGGGCGAGGGTGGCAAGGCGTTCTGCGCCGGCGGCGATGTGCGCGCCATCTGGCAATCCATCGTGCAGGGCAATGACGGCAAGCCGAGCGATCTGTCGCGCGACTTCTTCGCTGCCGAATACCGGTTGAACCGGCGCATCCATCATTTCCCCAAGCCCTATATCGCTTTGCTGGACGGCATCACCATGGGCGGTGGCGTCGGCCTGTCGCGTCATGGCCGGTTCCGCATCGCCACCGAGAAGACGATGATCGCCATGCCGGAGACCGGCATCGGCCTTTTCCCCGATGTCGGCGGTTCCTGGTTCCTGAATGAATGCCCCGGCTGGACCGGCTATTACCTCGCCTTGACCGGCGCGCGGCTGAATGCGGCCGACGCGATCTATGTCGAGATGGCCTCGCATTTCGTGCCGTCGGAGAAGATCGGCGCGCTGGAAGCGGCTATTTACGACGCCGACTGGGAGTCTGCCGATCCTGAGACTGTGGTGCGGCTTGTCGTGCAATCCTTCGCCGATGCCGCCGGCCAGCCGCCGATGGCGGCCAACCGCTCGAAGATCGATGCCTGCTTCCGGCAGGACAGCGTGCCGGCCATCCTGGCAGCGCTGGAGACGGAGGGCGGGGAGTTCGGCCGCGAGACGCTGGACACGCTGCGCCACCGCTCGCCGACCAGCATGTGCGTCTCGCTTGAGCAGTTGAAGCGCGGGCGCGGCCTGTCCATCGAGGATGCGCTGGCCATGGAATACCGCCTGACCCAGGCCTGCATGCAGGGCCATGATTTCTTCGAGGGCATCCGTGCCGTGCTGGTCGACAAGGACCATGCGCCGAAATGGAACCCGGCGACCATCGAGGAGGTAAAGCCGGCCCTGGTCGAGCGGTATTTTGCCGAGCTGGGAGAGCGGGAGCTGACTTTTTAAAAAAAACACCATCAGGGAGAGTGCGACATGGCGAGGATCGGCTTTATCGGCCTGGGCAATATGGGCGGCCCGATGGCGGCCAATCTGGTGAAGGCCGGGCACAGTGTCACCGGCTTTGACCTGATGCCGGATAATATGGCCCGTGCGATTTCTGGCGGCGTCGCGGCGGCCCCGGATATTGCCGGGGCGGTTGCCGGGGCGGAGATCGTCGTCACCATGCTGCCGGCGGGCGCCCATGTGCGTCAGGTCTATACCGGGCCGGGCGGCATTCTAGCCAGCGCCGCCAAAGGCACCTTGCTGATCGACAGCTCGACCATCGACGTCGCCTCAGCGCGGGCGGTCGCGGCGGCGGCAGCAGAGGCCGGTATGGCCATGCTGGACGCCCCGGTCTCCGGCGGTACCGGCGGGGCGGAGGCAGGAACGCTGACCTTCATGGTCGGTGGAGACGATTCCGCTTTCGCCAAGGCCGAGCCGGTTTTGCAGAAAATGGGCAAGACCATCGTGCATGCCGGCGGGCCGGGCAATGGCCAGGCGGCGAAGATCTGCAACAACATGGTGCTCGGCATTTCGATGATCGCCGTGTCGGAGGCCTTCGCGCTGGCCGAGAAGCTGGGGCTGGACCATCAGAAGCTGTTCGACATCTCGTCGAAGTCTTCCGGCCAGTGCTGGGCGCTGACAACATACTGTCCTGTGCCCGGGCCGGTCCCTGCCTCCCCGGCCAACCGGGAGTACACGCCGGGCTTCACCGCAGCCATGATGCTGAAGGATATGAAGCTGGCGCAGGAGGCCGCATCACTGGCCAATGCGACCACGCCTTTGGGTGCCCAGGCGGCGCAACTCTACAGCCTGTATTGTAGCCAAGGTCAGGGAAACATGGATTTTTCAGGAATTATCAAGATGATGAGGGGTAATCGATAGAAAGGAAATTGTGCAGAGCGGAATATGTATGGTAAGTGACAGAGCGTCTTAATTCCAAAAAACACAAACTTCATTTTGGGGGCTGGTCAGCGGTGAAAGAGTCCTACCTCGAAGCGATAAAGCTGATCGAGCGGCTGCATCGCCAATTCCTTGAAGTCGTCAAGACCGAGCTTGATCGCAACGGTATTGAGGATATCAACAACGTCCAGGCGCTGATCCTGTTCAACATAGGATCGGATGAACTGACCGTCGGCGAGTTGACGAACCGGGGCTATTATCTTGGCTCCAACGTTTCCTACAATGTGCGCAAGATGGTCGAGAACGGCTATCTGATCCAGGAACGCTCGCCGCATGACCGGCGCTCGATCCGGGTGCGTCTGTCGGAGAAGGGTTTGTCGCTGTGCCAGAATGTGGCGGCAATGTTCGAGCGTCATGCCAGCGATCTCAGCAAGGGTATCTCCAACCCGCAGGATCTGCTGAAAGCAGCCGATTCCTATCGCGCGCTGGAGCGTTACTGGGCGGATCTTCTCGACTTCCGTGGCCGGTCACCGTTGAGCTGAACCTGATCGTCCCTCGCTAAACGCCTAGAGGAACAGGCTGGCCAGCAGCGGCAGAAGTATGGCCGTTGCCAGCGCGTTCAACCCCATTCCCAGGCTGGCGAAAGCCCCGGCGACCTCGTTCACCTGCAGCGCCCGCGCGGTGCCGATGCCATGGGCAGCAATGCCCGTGGCCAATCCGCGTGCGCGCCAATCCTTGATCCGCAGCAGGTTCAGCGTCCAGGTCGCCAGCATGGCACCGGCAATGCCGGTCAGCAGCACCAGGACGGCGGTCAGCGAGGGCAGGCCGCCCAGCTTCTCCGAAATGCCCATGGCGATCGGCATGGTGACCGATTTCGGCGCGATGGACAGCAGCGTCTCGCGCGTCGCCCCCATCGCCCAGGCAACGCCGATGGCGCTCAGCATCGCCGTGGTCGAACCGACGATGACCGTCGCCAGGATGGCCACCACGGAACGCTTCACCGCCTGAAAATGGATATAGAGCGGGATTGCCAGCGCCACCGTCGCCGGGCCGAGCAGGAAATGCACGAATTTCGCCCCGTCGAAGTAAATCGGGTAGGGCGTGCCGGTCATCCAGAGCAGCGCGACCAGCAGGATGACGGCGATCAGCACCGGATTGGCCAGCGGGAACAGCCCCAGCCGCGTATAGACGTAATGACCGGCCTGGTAGGCGACCAGCGTCAGCGTCAGCCCGAGCAGCGGCGAGGTCGAGAGATAGACCCAGATATCCTTCAGCTCCTCGCCGCTCATGGCTTCGGCTCCCCGGCGGCCGGCTTGCGTCCGGTCAGCCGGTCCAGCCCGATCATCATCAGCGCGCTGACCGCGATGGTAACGATGGTGGAAACCAGCAAGGCGGCGCTGATCGCCTGCCACTGATCGGCGATCAGCTGCAGATGCAGCACCACGCCGACGCCGGCCGGCACGAACAGCAGCGACAGATGCTTCAGCAGCCCGCCAGCAGTGCTGCGCAGGCTGTCCGGCAATCCGCCGCGGATCAGCAGGGCAGCGAACAGCAGCGCCATGCCGATCACCGGGCCGGGCAAAGGCAGGCCGCTGGCCCGTGCGATTACCTCGCCGGTCAGCTGGAAAACAAGCAGGATGGTCAGCGCGTTCAGCATCGGCAGGCCCTTTCGGTGGTGGAGCGAAGAGCGGGGGAACAGGATGGTTGCCCAGCGCGTATTGTAATCGCTACCGTCCCGTATCGACCGGCGCGAGGCAAGTGGCCAATCGCCGGAACAGAGGCCGTGTACCGGGAGTCAATGATGCCGAAATACCGTCCGCGCTTTCACACGCCGGGAACTTCGCCCGGTACCCTGACCAGCCATCCGGACCAGCCGGCGGGGGAGGCGGTGCTGACGCTGGTGCGCTATGATTCCGAGACCCTCGACGAACGCCCCAACGCAACGCTGGAGGAATGCCTGGCGGCGGTGCAGGAACAGGAAGCGGCACAGAGTTCCGATGGTGGTGGCCCGCGCAAGGGCGTGGTCTGGCTGCATGTCACGGGCATGCCGGATGCCGATCTTGCCGCCCGCCTGCAGAACATGCTCGGCCTGCATCCGCTGGCGCTGGAGGATGTGCTGGCCGGCAGCCAGCGCCCCAAGGTGGAGCAGTATGAGGAGCATCTCTTCGTCGTGCTGTCGCATGCCGATTACACCGGCCTCGATCTGCATCTCTACCAGACCAGCCTGTTCCTGAAGGGCAGCCTGGTCGTCAGCATCGATTCCTGCCCGTCGGAATTGCTCGGCCCGATCCGCACCCGGTTGCGTGCCGGCGGGCGGATGCGCCAGCGTGGCGCGGATTACCTGCTCTATGCCCTGATCGACCTGGCCGTGGATCACAAATTCCCGGTGCTGGAGCGCCTGGGCACCCAGGTCGAGGAAATGGAGGCCAGCCTGCTGGCCAATCCGAAGCCGGGATCGACAATCCGCATCCATCGGCTGAAGCGCCACATGATGCTGCTGCGCCGCGCCCTCTGGCCGGAGCGCGAGGTGCTGAGCCAGATGCAGCGTGGCGACATGGAGCCGGCGATCAGCCGCAAGACACAGGTCTTCCTGCGCGATACCTATGACCACGCGGTACAGGCCATGGATCTGCTGGAAACCTACCGCGAGGTGCTGGGCGACTTGCAGAACCTGCTGCTCACCGCCGCCAGCAACCGGCTGAACGATATCATCCGCGTGCTGACCGTCATTTCCATCATCTTCATGCCGCTGACCTTCATCGTTGGCGTCTATGGCATGAATTTCGACCGCGAGGCCGGTCCCTGGGCGATGCCGGAACTCGGCTGGGCCTATGGCTACCCGGCGGTCATGCTGGCGATGCTCGGCATTGCCGTTGGCATGCTGTGGTTTTTCAAGCGACGAGGGTGGATATAAGAGTTTGCTGTTGAGTGTTTATTAACCTTAACAAATGAAAAACATTAGAATTTCTCGATTTTTCTACTCAGGTGCAGTTGAAGAATCGGTTTTCCGACCAATACTCCTCTCCGAAATTTATTTGCCAACTCTCGGAGCGGAATCTTTACATGTTCGACGCTATATTCGGCCGCGACAATCGGTCAAAAATCGAAGCGCTTAATAAATCTCAGGCAATAATCGAATTTTTACCTGACGGTACAATTATTACGGCAAACGCCAACTTCCTGAATGCCATGGGTTACGATCTGGCCGAGATTCAGGGCAAGCATCATTCGATTTTTATCGATCCTGCCGAGCACGGCACTGCCGGCTACAAGGGATTCTGGGCCAGCCTGGCACGCGGCGAGCTGAGCAAGGGCCAGTTCAAGCGCATCGGCAAGGGTGGCCGGGAAATCTGGCTGGAAGCCTCCTATAATCCGCTGCTGACCCGCAGCGGCAAGGTCTACAAAGTCGTCAAATACGCCACCGATATCTCGGCGGAAAAGGCGGCGACGGCTGACTTGCTGGGCAAGCTGTCGGCAATCTCGCGCTCCCAGGCAGTCATCGAATTCCAGCTCGATGGCACCATCCTCACCGCCAACGAGAATTTCCTGAATGCCGTCGGTTATACGCTTGCCGAGATTCAGGGCCGCCATCATTCGATCTTCGTCGATGCCGCCGAGCGGGACGGGGCGGAGTATCGCGGCTTCTGGACGCGGCTGGCGAAGGGTGAATACCTGACCGGCCAGTTCCGACGCATTACCAAGACCGGCGGTGAGATATGGCTGGAGGCCAGTTACAACCCGATCCTTGACGCCAATGGCCGGCCGCACAAGGTGGTGAAATTCGCCGCCGATATTACCGGCCGCAAGCGCCAGAATGCCGAGCTCGCCACCAGCTTCGAGACGGGCGTGCAGGCGCTGGTGCGCGAACTCGCTGGTTCCGCCAAGGGCACCGAGCAATCGGCCCAGACCATGGCGGCCGCAGCCGAGGAGTCGAACCAGCAATCCAGCATGGTTGCCGCCGCCTCCGACCAGCTTGCCGCCTCGGTGTCGGAGATTGGCCGGCAGATCGCCGATTCCGCCCGCGTGATCGAGACCGCCGTGTCCGAGGCCCGGCGCTCCGAGCAGATGGTGGGTGAACTGGTCGCCGCCGCGCAGAAGATTGGCGATGTGACCCAGCTGATCGGCGAGATTGCCGCCCAGACCAATCTTCTGGCCCTGAACGCCACCATCGAGGCCGCACGGGCAGGCGAGGCCGGCAAGGGCTTCGCCGTCGTCGCCTCCGAGGTGAAGAGCCTGGCCACCCAGACCGCCCGCGCCACCGGCGAGATCGAGGAGCAGATCAAGGGTATCCAGGATTCCAGCCAGGTGACCGCCGGCGCGATCCGCCAGATCGGCGAGATCATCGCCCAGGTCAACGACATCTCCGGCACCATCGCCGACGCCGTCAACCAGCAGGCCGCCGCCACCAGCGAGATTGCCGCCAATATCAACGGCGTCACGCAGGCCGCCCGCGAAACCGGTGCGACCGCCACCTCCGTTCTCGACACCGCCCGCGCCCTCAACGGCCAGGCCGAACAGCTTCGCGTCAGCGTGGACGGCTTCCTGGTGAATGTGCGAGCGATGTAGGCGTGCGCAATGGTCGGCCCCAGGAAGGGCTTGCTGCAACGCGTTAGCCTTATGCGGAAAAGAAAAATCCCTGCCTCTCCGTAGAAAGGCAGGGATTGTCTTGCCGCTTCCGCCGAAGCGAAAGGTGATGCAGGTCGCTTACACGATATTGTCGCCGTCGAAGCCGGTGCCGGCGTTATTCACGATACCCAGCAGACGGAAATCCGCCTGGTCAAGCGTCGCCGCGCCGTCGGCTTCCGTATAGGCATAGATGCCGAACTGCGTGGCGGCGCCATTGCCGACGATGAAGATATGCACATCGCCCGTTGCGAAGCCCGCCGCATTGCCGCTGATATTGCCGATGGCGCCAATGACGTTGCCCGTATTGGTCAGGTCGAGGGCCGTCGCGCTATTGATTAAGATGACCGTGTTGGTGCCGGTCGCAGAACCGGAAGCGACGGATTCGAACGAGGCCTGACCACCGACCACATTCTGGATGTTGGTGATGCCGGTGAAGTTAAGCCGTTCGACCGCCCCGGCCACGCCGGCTGCGGTGAAGCTGTTGATGGTATCGCCGGCCCCGAAGACGCCGCCGGCACCGACGGGACCGCCCTGGTCCACCGCCGTATAGACGAAGGTGTCGACGCCGCCGCCGCCATCCATCGTATCGGCCCCGGCCAGACCCGTGATGGTGTCGTTACCGTCACCGCCGCTGAGGTTGTCGGCGCCGGCGGTGCCGGTGATGGTCTGGTTGACGATGAGCGCGGTGGTGCCGGTGGCGCTGCTGCCGTTTGTGAGCGTGTTGTCGGCAGTGCTCAGCGTCGCGGTGGAGAGGTCGATCAGGCCGGTGAGCTTGATCGCGCGGTCGGTGTTGGCGGTGAAGGTGGCGCCGGCCGAGAGGTCCTGCACGACATAGGTGTTCCCCTCGAACTGGAACCAGCGGACGATGCCG
>JAHJHR010000010.1 GCA_018823745.1 Alphaproteobacteria bacterium | reverse complement strand
GGGCTTCGCCGTCGTCGCGGCCGAGGTGAAAAATCTCGCCACCCAGACCGCCAAGGCGACCGAGGACATCACCGCGCAGATTGCCGATGTCCAGAACGTCACCAACCGGACGGTCTCGGCGATCACGGAGATCGCTAAAGTCATCGGTGAGAGCAGCGAGATCGCTGCGACCATCGCCTCGGCGGTGGAACAGCAGGATGTGGCAACCCAGGAGATCGCGCGCAATGTGCAGCAGGCCTCGGCCGGCACAAACGAGGTTTCCGGCGCCATCGTGCAGGTCAGCCAGGCTGCCTCTGAAGGTGGCACGGCGGCAACGCAGGTGCTGTCCAGCGCCAGGGAACTCTCGCAATCCTCGGTCAAGCTGCGGACCGAGATGGAAAACTTCCTCACCCGTGTCCGCGCAGCCTGATCAGGAACACCGCACCGAAAAAGGGCGCCGGCAATGTCGGCGCCCTTTTTCGGGATCAGGCCTCGCCGGTGTGGATCGTCACGACGCCGTATTTCGCCAGCCAGGCCAGCCCCCGGAAGGCGACAGGCTGGCGCTCGACCGGCAAATGCCGGACCAGATCGACCGCCCGGCATTCCTGTATCTCGGCCAGATGCCGGCACAGAACTCGGGCTTCCTCGACCGTGGGCAGCGATGTCCTGGCGTAGCCGATATGCGGCGAGGCATAGGCGGCCTCCAGCTCCCACAACCCTTCCGGCGCCAGCCGCACGAGGCTGTTGGCAGTAAGCGTCCGGCTGGGATAGGCGCCGAATTGCAGGAAGGGATCGAGCCGCCAGGGGTCCGCCGGCCTGTCCGGGGCAGGCGGCACGGCCTCCACCGCCCGGCTGCGGCGTTCCGCAAGTTCCGCCCAGAGCGCCTGATAGGCCGGCACGATGGCCGACCAGTCGAAATGCGCCCGCGCCCGCGCCCGGCCGCTTTCCCCCATCTTCCGGCGCAGTTCGGCATCATCGGCCAGCTTCAGGCAGGCCTCCGCACAGGAATCGATGTCGAAGGCGGTGAACAGGCTCGCCTTGCCGATATAGAGGTCATAGCGATCCATCCCCAGTGCATGCCGCGCGGCAAGGTCGCCGCCGCCGCCCGGCATCGGCGTCAGGGTGGGAATGCGGAATCCGTCGATCCCGTCCCGGACCGTATCGCGATAGCCATCCCAGTCGCTGACGACGACCGGCAGACCTGCGGCCATCGCCTCCAGCGGCGTCAGCCCGAAGGTCTCCTGGATATTGTCACTGGGCGAGAGGAAGAAATCGGCGGCCGACCATATCTGCCGGTGCGCCTCCTCCTCCAAAGGGGAGACGATATGCACGCCCACCGAGGGGGCAAGTTGTGCGGCGGCGCTGCGGAAGCCGCGTTCCAGCCCGGCATTGTGAAACCATCCCGCCTGGATCAGATGCAGCTTGCGGCTGGTCCGCTGCGCCGCGCGTTCCAGCGCCATGTACATCGGATCAGGATTGGCCTTGGCATGTGCGCTCAGCCGGCCGACGAACAGCGCCACGACATCCTCCGGACCGATACCCAGCCGCCCGCGCCAGGCAGCGCGCTGTGCCTCGTCCCGGCCATAGGCCGCGCAGTCGATGCCGAGCGGGATCGTCCGCAACTCCGGCAGGGTCGGCGGAGAGGCGCCCATCCTGTCCCCCAGATAGGCGGCAACCGCCTGAAGCTGCCGTTCCACCGCATCACGGCCGGCTCGTGAGGTGCAGATCAGCGCATCCCAGGGCTGGATGGGGGCCAACAACAGGTCACCGATTGCATCCATCGCGGCGGCGGAGGCGAGGGTGTGCGTCACGCCGCACAGGCTGTAGGCGCGTTGATTGAAGCCCCGGCGCAGAAAGGCCGCGGGGCGCAGATTCGGACCGGAGAGGAACAGGCACCCCGCCTCCGCAATCGCCGTCGGGCTGTCCATCGGTGCCCAGCGCACCTCACGGTGCGGCCCACCCGCCGTTGCAGCGATGGCGGCAAAACGCCCGGCATCTTCCGGCGAGGCCGCGCAGCAATACAGGCTGTCCGCCACCGCATGCCGTGCATAGCCGCGCAGGAAGCCCTCCTCTGCTACCTGCCGGCCCATCGGCCTGTCGCTGATCGCGTCAGGACGATACAGAATAGCTGCATTATGCCGCGCACGCTCCGTCACCAGATCCCGCCCCTCTCGCATGTCACTTTGTTTAAAGAAAATTAAGGATGTTCTGATATTAATTTTTGCAGGATTTTAATAAGACTCTAAAAAATAAAGCAGATTTTGCACTGCAGCCTGTTGGGGAAGAAGTGCCCGTACATTAACAAACCACGCATTGATTCTTCACGGGAGATTAAAGTTGCAAAAAAGGTTCAGCGTTTCTCTTCGCGGCAAGCTGGTCATTCTGGCCCTTTGCCTCATCGCGCTGTCGGTCGCCGCAGTCGGCGGCGCCACCGCCTATATCCTGCAGAAGAACATCGCCAGCCAGGTCATCGAGCGACAGAATGCCAGCCTGCGCACTGCCGCCGTGCTGCTGAAGAAGGCGATTCCGGAAACCAGTTTCGCTGTCAGCAAGGAGGGCCGCGTTTCCGCCCTCACTTTGCCGGCGATTCCCGACTTTGCGAACCACAACATGATCGACGAAATCGGCCTGCTGACCGGCGAGACGGCCACCGTCTTCGTCTGGGATGCGGCCCAGCAGGATTTCTACCGCCGCACCACCAACATCATCAAGGATGATGGCAACCGCGCCGTCGGCACGCCGCTGGGCAAGACAGGGGCCGTCTATGCGCAGGTGATCAAGGGCAATATCTTTTCCGGCGAGGCCGTCATCCTGGGCAAGAATTACTACACGATCTATGCCCCGATCTTCGACCCGGCACGCAACATCATCGGCGTGCTCTATGCCGGCGTGCTGAAATCGAACATCAACGCCATGCTGAACCAGATGATCATGGCCATCGCCATTGCCGCCATCGTGGCGCTGCTGGTCAGCTGCCTGGTCGCGATTATCCTGATCGGCCGCACCACGGCGCCGATCGGCCGGTTGAGCGGGTTGATGGGCGAAGTCGCGACCGGCCGCATCGACCAAACCACGCCCTATACCGGGCGCGGCGACGAAATCGGCGCGATGGCCCGTGCCCTTGATGTGTTCAAGGTGAACGCGCAGGAAAAGCTGCAGATGGAAGCCGCGCGGCAGCAAGACGCGCAGCGTGCTGCCGAGGAAAAGCGCCAGGCCATGACCGATCTTGCCGACCAGTTCGAGCGCAGCGTCGGCAGCATCGTCGAGATGGTCTCCACTGCCGCCGGCGACATGGAAACCGCAGCACAGACCCTGCACGCCACCCTGCAGGAGACCAACGCCCAGGCCAGCACCGTCTCTGCGGCCGCCAATGAGGCGACGACCAATGTCGAGACCGTGGCGACCGCCTGCGAGGAACTGGCTGCCTCGGTTCGCGAGATTGGCCAGCAGGTCAATCAATCCTCCGATATTTCCGGCCGCGCCGTGCGCAATGCCGTGGAAACCCAAGGCACGGCGGAAGGCCTTGTCGTCTCCGCCCAGAAGATCGGCGAGGTGGTGAACCTGATCCAGGAGATCGCCGCCCAGACCAACCTTCTGGCCCTGAACGCCACCATCGAGGCGGCTCGCGCCGGCGAGGCCGGCAAGGGTTTCGCCGTCGTCGCCTCGGAAGTGAAGAACCTGGCGACCCAGACCGCCAAGGCGACCGAAGACATCACGCTGCAGATCGGCGAGGTGCAGGATGTCTCCCACCGCACCGTCGAGGCGATCAAGCAGATCGCCCTTGTGATCGGGGAGAGCAACGAGATCGCCTCGACCATCGCCTCGGCGGTGGAACAGCAGGATGCGGCGACGCAGGAAATCGCCCGCAATGTGCAGCAGGCCTCGGCCGGCACCAGCGAGGTTTCCAGCGCCATCGTGCAGGTCAGTCAGGCTGCCTCTGAAGGTGGCACGGCGGCAACGCAGGTGCTGTCCAGCGCCCAGGAACTATCGCGCACGGCAGCCAGCCTGCGCAGCGAGGTGACGAGCTTCGTTGCCAAGGTGCGGGCTGCCTGAGGCAAGGCGGGCGTCGGGGGTCCTCCCCGGCGCCCCTCCCTTCGCACCCTGGCGCTTCCAGCTTTCCAGTGACAAGGCCGGCTAGTCAGAGCATGGTTTTCCTCATCAAAAAATCCATGCCGCGCCCCTGCCCCATCCAATGAATCTTAATAAGGAAACAGTGCCGGATATCGTCCCGCAGCAGGCTGAAGGGCTGTTGCGGAATCGCGCGACAATCCTGTCCAACCTCGTCGTCGCCCTGCTGTCACTGTTCGTGCTGCAGGACAGCGCGCCGGGCATGACTCTGCTGTGGTGGGTTACCGGCATGGCGGCGCTCGCCATCGCCCGGCTTTTCCTATCGCACTGGCTGCGTGGCAGCGCATGGCTGTCCCGCCGTAAACTGCATGTCTTGACCGTGGGCGCGACGCTGAGCGGCCTGAGCTGGGGCTGCCTGCCCATAGTCTTGCTGCCGGTTGGCACCGTCGAGGATTTCGCCTTTGCCGGTTTCATGATCGCCGGCATGACCGCCGGCGGCATCACCGCCCTGTGCTGGTATCACCCGGCCTATCTCGGCTTTCTGCTGGGCGCCACGTTGCCGCTCGTCGCCTGTCTTCTGCTACAGGAGGAGCCGGTCTATCTGGCCATGGCAGCGCAGGTCCTGTTCTACGCTGTCATGCTGGTGGTGATCTCGGCGCTCTATAACCGCCGGCTGTTGCAGACGCTGCGCCTGGAAAACGAACTGGGGCAGGAACGACGAATCCTGGAAGCGATCCGGCACGAGCTGGCACAGGCGCAGAGCAGCAAATGGCGCACCCTGGCGCAGCTCAGCCACCATCTGCGCACGCCAATGAACGCGGTGATCGGCTTTTCCGATATGCTGCGCAGCGAGGTGCTGGGCCCCATCGGGAATCCGAAGCACAAGGAGTACATCAACCACATTCACGACAGCGGCACCCGCGCCCTGCAGACCATCACCGAGATTCTCGACGTCTCGCAGGCAGAGGCCGGCATGCTGACGCTCGCCACGACACAGGTCGATGTCCGCGAGACACTGGCACATTGCCTGCAGCGCCATGGCGCGACGGCCGCGCAACGGGGGGTGACCCTGACGGCCACGATTGCATCGGACCTGCCCCGCCTGCCCTGCGACCCTGCGCGCCTGCAACAGATACTGGACCAGCTTCTGTCCAATGCGCTGCGCCATACCCCTTCCGGCGGCCATGTCACGCTTTCCGCCAGTATCGATGCGCGATGGCTGGCGATCCGCATCGCCGATACCGGCCCCGGCATGGCGGAGGACCAGCTGGCCGAGGCGATGGCCCCTTTCGTGCAATTCGACGACGCGATGGTCCGCCAGGATGGCGGCATCGGCATCGGCCTGCCGCTCGCCCGGCGCCTGGTCGAACTGCATGGCGGCGAATTCACCCTGCTCAGCGCCCCCGACAACGGCACCACCGCCATCATCCGCCTGCCGCTGTCTGTCAGCACGGGCGGTATCCCGGCCTGAGCGGTATCCATTCGCATTAAGAAAAATACTGCGATTTAATCGATAATTAAGGACAACTCCCTATAAGCTGACGCTAATTTCTTTCCTTCGTAGGTGTCAGCCATGTCCAGCATTCTCTCCCGTATAAGCGTCAAGTATCAGGTTGGCCTGCTCGGTCTGCTCGGCATCATAGGACTGTTGGCGGCTGTTGCCGTCTTCTTCCAGGGCACCGCCAAATTCGCTGAACAGCAGGCGCGGCTGGACCGGTCCGCAGACCAGCAGTTCCAGGCATTGCGGCTGGATGCCACACTGCTGGACGCGCGGCGCGCGGAAAAGGACTTCCTGATCCGCAAGGAGGACCGCTATGTCGAACGGCACGCATCTGTTCTTGATCGCGCTAATGCCCTGATCGCTTCGCTGGCTGCCTCACTGGCCGGAACTGATGCCGGGTTGGCCGACAAGCTGCGCGAGATCGGCACAGGTCTCGGCACCTATAAGGAGCGCTTTGCCGCCACCGTCGAATCCCAGCGCCGCCTCGGCTACAAGGAGACGGAGGGGCTGGAAGGCAATCTGCGCGCCGCCGTGCATGCGGTCGAAACCCGGCTGAAGGAGTACGAGCAGGCGGAGCTTGCCGTGCTGATGCTGATGATGCGCCGGCATGAGAAGGATTTCATGCTGCGGCTCAACCCGAAATATATCGAGGACATCGCGCAGCGGAAGCTGGCCTTTACGGCGCTGATGACTGGGGTGGACAGCATTCCGCCCGCCACGAAACAGGAAATAAACGACCTGCTGAACAGCTATCAGGATGCCTTCAACGCCTTCGCCGCCACGCGCCTGCAACTGGTCCAGCAGATCGACGACCTGTCCGATGCCTATGCTGCCATCGACCCGCTGATCGAACAGGTCTTCGCTGGCATTGCCGCCGGATATGAGTCCACGCAACGCACCCTTGCCGCCGAACACGCCGAGACCGAGCGGCTGCTTTGGATCATGATCGCCAGTATCCTTGCGGCTCTGTCGCTGCTGGCGATCTGGCTCGCCTTGTCAATTTCGCGACCGCTTGTCGGTATGGCCGGCGCGCTGAACGCGCTGGCCGGCGGCCAGACCGAGGTGGTGATACCCGGGCAGCAGCGAGGCGACGAGATCGGCGATATTGGCCGCGCGGTGAAGCGGATCGAACGGAATGCGATCGACCGCGCCGAGGCCGAGAAGCAGGTCGAGGAAGAGAACCGCCTGCGGCTTGAAGCGGAGAAGAAGCGCGTCATGGCCGAGCTTGCCGACCAGTTCGAGCAGAATGTCGGCAGCATCGTGCGCATCGTTTCCTCGGCTGCCAACGAGTTGGAAGCTGCAGCGCAGACGCTGAATATGAGCCTGGAAGAAGCCAACAGTCAGGCCAGCACGGTAGCTGCCGCCGCAAACGAAGCCAGTGCCAATGTCGAGACCGTGGCGACAGCCTGCGAGGAACTGGCCTCCTCGGTCCGTGAGATCGGCCAGCAGGTCGCGCAATCCTCGCAGGTCGCTGACCGTGCAGTCGGCACCGCCGAGCAGACCCAGGTGACCGCTGAAGGCCTGGTCGCCACGACACAGAAGATTGGCGAGGTGGTGAGCCTGATCCAGGCAATCGCCGAGCAGACCAACCTGCTGGCCCTGAACGCCACCATCGAGGCAGCCCGCGCGGGTGAGGCCGGCAAGGGCTTCGCTGTGGTTGCCAGCGAAGTGAAGAACCTGGCCAACCAGACCGCCAAGGCGACTGAGGACATCACCCAGCAGATCAATGAGGTGCAGGACGGCACCCAGCGCACCGTGGGCGCCATCCGGGACATAACCACCGTGATCGGCGAAAGCCGGGATATTGCGTCCGCCATCGCCTCCGCAGTGGAGCAGCAGGACGCGGCGACGCAGGAGATCGCCCGGAATGTGCAGCAGGCCTCGGCCGGCACGCAGGAGGTCACCAGCGCCATCGTGCAGGTCAGCCAGGCTGCCTCCGAGGGCGGCTCGGCCGCTGGTCAGGTACTGTCCAGCGCGCAGGAACTGTCGCAATCGGCCACGAGCCTGCAGAGCGAGATGCAGAATTTCCTGGTCAAGGTCCGCGCCGCGTAAGCGATCGCGTCGGGGCATATGTGAAAACGGCGGGGCTCCGGCCCTACCGTTGCATTTCGGGACAGAACCATTACATGGCATAGTGTGCTGGGGTGCCGGGCGGGATGAGCCGACACGGCTGAGATCATACCCATTGAACCTGATCTGGATCATGCCAGCGAAGGGAGCGTTGTGACCGCCTATCCATCATCCATTGCCATTATCGGTGCCGGGGTTTCCGGTCTCGGCATCGGCTGGCGTCTGGCGCAGGCCGGCTGCAAAGTCACCGTCTATGACCGCGGCAATGCCGGGCGGGGTGCCAGCTGGGCCGCCGCCGGCATGCTGGCCGCCAATGCCGAGGCGGAGCCGGGCGAGGAGGCACTGCTCGGCCTCACCCTGGCCAGCCAGAAGATGTGGCCGGCTTTCGCGCGCGAGCTGGAAGCCGCGTCGGGCATCGATATCGGCTATTGGGAGACCGGCACGCTGGTCGCCGCCACCAACCGCGACGAGCTGGAACATCTGCGCTTCAGCTATGAATTCCAGCGCGATCTGGGCCTGGCCGTCGAGTGGCTGAGCGGGGCCGAGGCGCGGCAGCGCGAACCCTATCTGCGGGCTGGCGTTCCGGGCGCTGTCTGGGCGGCGCAGGATCATCAGGTCGATAACCGCCTGCTGGCCGAGGCGCTGAAACGCGCTTATCTGGCCGCCGGCGGTGTGCTGCATGAGGACACCCCGGTCTCCGGCCTGGACATCACCGGCTGTCGGGTGACCGGGCTGCAGATCGGCGAGGCCCTGCACAAGGCCGATGCCGTGGTGCTGGCCGCCGGCTCCTGGTCGCGTGACCTGCCCGGCCTGCCGGCCATTGCCTTGCCGCCGGTGCGCCCGGTGAAGGGCCAGATGCTCAGCCTGCGCATGGATGCAAAGGCGCCGCTGGTCACTTCCGTGCTCTGGGCGCCGAAAATCTATCTCGTGCCGCGCGCCGATGGCCGCTTGATCATCGGGGCGACCGTCGAGGAGAAGGGCTATGACCCGCATATGACGGCCGGCGGGGTCTATGCCCTGCTCGATGCGGCCTGGCGGGCCGTGCCGGCCATCGAGGAACTGCCGATCGACGAGATGTGGGTCGGCTTCCGCCCGACCAGCCGAGACGATGCGCCGATCTTCGGGGCCACCGGCCTCGATGGGCTGCTGATCGCCACCGGGCATCACCGCAACGGCATCCTGCTGGCGCCGATTACCGCCGAGGCGATCAGCCGCGAAATCCTGACCGGCCAGCCGATGCCGGAAGCCCTTCCCTTTACCCTGGAGCGATTCCGCGATGTGGCCGCGCCCCTGCGCATGGCCACCGGATGAGAAGAGAGATGACCGACACCACCACCCAACTGACAATCCGTGTGAACGGCAAGCCCGCCGAGACCGGGGCGCTGACCATCGCCCTGCTGCTGGCCGAACGCGGCATCGATGCCAGCCGCCCCGGCATCGCCGTGGCCGTGAACCGCAAGGTCGTGCCGCGCAAGAGCTGGGACGATGCCGCCATAGCGGAATCGGACGATATTGAAATCGTACAGCCCTTTTCGGGCGGATGAGCAGACAGATGAACGCGCTGAACGACACCACCAAGGACCCGCTTGTTCTCGCCGGCAAGAGCTTCGGCTCGCGGCTGCTGATCGGCACGGCGGGCTATCCGAACCAGCAGGTCATGCTGAACGCCATCGCGGCCAGCGCCGCCGAGATCGTCACCGTGTCGATCCGCCGGGTCAGCACCGAGGCCTATGCCGAGAATCTCTGGGATCTGCTGAAGGACCGTTATCATTTGCTGCCCAACACGGCCGGCTGCGAGACCATCCGCGACGCCGTGCTGACCGCCCAGCTGGGCCGCGAGGCCGTCGGCACCAACTGGGTGAAGCTGGAACTGATCGGCGACCGCGAGACGCTGTATCCCGATGTCGGGCAGTTGGTGCAGGCCGCCGAGGAGCTGGTGAAGGACGGCTTCATCGTGCTGCCCTATTGCACCGATGATCCGGTGATCTGCCAGAAGCTGGCCGATGTCGGCTGCGCCGCCGTCATGCCGCTGGCCGCGCCCATCGGCTCCGGCATGGGGCTGTGCAACCCGTATAATCTGGAAATCATCTGCAACCGGTCCGCCGTGCCGGTGATTGTCGATGCTGGCATCGGCACCGCCTCGGACGCGGCCCGGGCGATGGAGATCGGCGCTGCCGCCGTGCTGCTGAACACCGCTGTCTCCAAGGCGCGGAACCCGGTGCTGATGGCCGCCGCCATGCGCGATGGCGTGGCTGCCGGCCGCGCCGCCCGGCGCGCCGGGCGCATCCCGAAGAAAGCCTATGCCGAGGCGTCGAGCCCGCAGCTCGGCATGATCGGGTCTTGACGCTTCCCGCCCCGCTGCTGCTGATCACCGACCGGACCCAGAATCCACGGCCGGTGGTCGACACGGTCGCGGCGGCGCTGGAAGGCGGCTGCCGCTGGGTGATGCTGCGCGAGAAGGATCTGCCGCCCGAAGCACTGCTGGCGATGGCGTGGGAGCTGGCGGCACTGGCCAAGCGGCACCATGCCGTACTGTCGGTCAATTCTGATCTGGAAGCCGCAAAGGCGGTCGGGGCCGGGCTGCATCTGCCGGCGGGGCGCGATATCGCCGCGGCGCGAAACGCCCTGGGGTCAACCAGCCTAATCGGCGCCTCGGCGCACAGCCTGGCGGAAGCGCAGGCGGCCGAAGCGGCCGGCGCCGATTACGTAACGCTGAGTCCCCTCTTCGCCACCGCCAGCAAGCCTGGCTATGGCCCGGCCCTAGGTCTGGACGGCCTGCGGCATGCGGTAGCAGCCTTGCGCCTGCCGGTGGTCGCCCTGGCCGGGATCGATGCCTCGAATGCCGCAGATTGTCTGGCCGCCGGGGCGGCTGGCATCGCTGTCATGGGTGGCGTGATGCGGGCCGATGATCCGGAGGCGGAAATCGCCGGCCTGATCGCCGCATTGCAGACCGCTTGACGAAACCGGGCAGTACTGCCCATCTATGCAGAACTTCGGGCAAACGGCGATAGCGCCGGGCTTGTGCCGATCTTCAGGATGGTGCCCGGGGTGTCTGCCCTTTCCGACATTGACTGCCTGCAACCCCGCCGCCCCTGGCTGCGGGCGGCGCTGGCGCTTGTCGTTCTGGCCAGCCTGCTGCTCGGCCTGCCGCAGAGGCAGACACACATCCTGCCGGTCGCTGTCATGGCGACGACCTCCGGGGTAGCCAGCGTTACCACCGCCGATTTCAACCCCGACACCTCCATCCTGCCGGATACCGGCATCGACCGGCATCTGCGGGCCGCCATCGATGCGAGCCGCCTGCCGGCCCGGCCGCAGGGCACGGACACTACCCCCCCGCCCGGCAGCAGCCTGGCCGCGCTTGCGGCACGGGACACTGTTGTCCTGCCGGAGGGCGCACCGCCCTCTCCTGACGGCACCAGCACGCCCACCGGCAAGCGGCTGGCTGTATTCGGCAGCCTCCGGAAAACCGGACCGCCCGCGCCTCTGGCGTAAGGCAGACACCCGGCCGCGACAGGCCGGGTCTTCATCCGATGTTCCGGCGACCCGGCTGATGATGCGGTTTATCCGTGCCACCCGGCCGTGTCCCCGCCCTGGAGGCACATTCATGCGACCGATCCGTTTTTTTCCGGACAACACCACTTATGATTTCGTTCGGCTGCGCCTTGCGGCCTTCGCCTTTTCCCTGCTGCTGGTAACGATCACCGGCGTATCGCTGGCGGTGAACGGCCTGAATTTCGGCATCGATTTCAAGGGCGGCGTGCTGGTCGAAGTCCAGACCGCCCAGCCGATCGACATTCCCGCCCTGCGCAACCAGCTGGCCGCGGCTGATTTCAGCACTGTCGAGGTGCAGCAATTCAACAATCCGCGCGAAGCGCTGATCCGCGTGGATAGCGGCGAGCTTGGCACGGCAGCAGCCAGCCAGGTCGTCCCGCGCATCCGTGCTGCGCTGGGGGCGGAATATGAATTCCGCCGCACGGAGCTGGTCGGTCCCCGCGTCAGCGGCGAATTGCTGCGCGACGGTGCGCTGGCGACCCTGCTCGCCATCGCGGCCATCGCGGTCTATGTCTGGTTCCGTTTCGAATGGCAGTTCGGCGTGTCGGCAATGATCGCCACGGCGCATGACGTCGTCGTCACCATCGGCCTGCTGTCGGTAACACAGCTGGAATTCAACCTGACAGCCGTCGCCGCCCTGCTGACGCTGGCCGGCTATTCGATCAACGACACCGTGGTCGTGTTCGACCGAATGCGCGAATTGCTGCGCCGGCACAAGCGCATCCCGCTGGGCGAGATCATCAACCTGGCAGTCAACCAGACCATGTCACGTACGCTGCTGACCTCCGGCACGACGCTGGCGGCGATCCTGCCGCTGTTGTTCTTCACGACCAGCACGCTGCTGAATTTCACCGTCTCGCTGGTCTGGGGCATCCTGATCGGCACCTTTTCCTCGATCTTCGTGGCGGCTGCCCTGCTGCTCTATCTGCCGCCGCTGAACCGCGCCACGGCCGAGGACGTGACCCCCGAGGCCCTCATCGAAAACGAAGGGAGATAGAAATGGGCAGTTTCAGCGCCTGGCACTGGATCATCGTCCTGGTCGTCATTCTCATCGTCTTCGGGGCCGGCAAGCTGCCCAAGGTGATGGGCGACGTGGCCCAGGGGGTGAAGAACTTCAAGAAAGGCATGGCGGAGGAGGAATTGCCGCCCACCGTGACGCAAAGCGCAGAGGAGACGGAGAAAAGCAAGGGAGGGCCGCAGCCATGATGACAATCCTGTTTCTGGCGCTCGGCCTGGTTCTTCTGGGGGGTGGCCTGGCAACGCTGATGCCGCTGCGCTGCGCTTTTGCCCAGACCCCGCCGGCGGCCTGGGCATCGGGCGAACAATGGCGGGAAATGCTGCTTCTTATACACTTTACCGCGACTCTGGCGGGACTGTGCTTCCTGCTGGTTGTAGTAATTGGCTGAGAATTAGTCTGCGACGATTTTCCCTGATCGAATTGCGCCTAAAAGACCGCTCTAATCGACTGAGCCGCAGCCTAGCGGTTCAGTCGAAAGGAGATAAAAATGCGCACCCTCACATCGACCGACTACCAGAACATTCATGCCGTCATCACGCTCTATCTCGAGGAATTGGATCGCCTCGGGTTATCGCTGACGGTCGAAACAGATATGAGCGCCTGGGTTCAGGTGATGCGAAATGCCCCGAAGATGTCCGCCGTAAATCCTACCTTTGATCCATCACAGAGCCATCTGCATCCAGGCAACAGTTTCTGGCTCCGCGTCACAGACAACGGGGAAACCATAGCGTGCATCTCAAACCGTCTCTTCATCACTGAAGATTATATCAGCCTGAAGCGGTCCCTTCGCTTATGGTATGACCTGAAGCCCGTCCTCATTCGCGAACCCATCAATGTCGTGATCGGCGACCACGTTCCTCATATTTCTGGGCGTGTCGGGCATCATGGCGGCCTCTGGGTACACCCGGACTGGCGGGGGCACGGGCTTGCAGGGCTTTTGCCAAGATTGACCCGAGCTTTGTCGATGCGGCATTTCGATGTCGATTGGCACTGCGGAATTGCGCTGAAGCCTATTGCGGCGCGCGGGCTGCCCCTGAAAGCGTATGGCTATCCGCACATGGATTTGTGCATCGACGGATATTTTCCGGTCACTGATCAGCAGGAAGAAATCTATATGGGCTGGATTACGCGCCCAGAGATGCTGAAGCAGATGGAGGAAACAGCGATGGATTCCGTTGCCGCCACGGCTTCCGCCGCCTGATCTGCCTAACGAACATGGCAGGCTAAAACTGGTCTGCCATGTTCAAAGGGTCAGCCTCCAGAATCTAAAAATTACAAAAAAATCAATGAAACATACCTGCTGTGTCCTATAGTATGTAATTAGCGGTTGAACTCGTCACTGCCCGTCGTAATCTCTTATTTACGAATGCACGCTATCGTTCTTGTCGTGTTCATTTCGGGAGGGCTACGTGCCTATATCGCCGGCTTATATCGATCGCGACGCACAGCGCTGTCATGATCTGCTCAATCTGGCCAACCTGTTTTTGGCCCAGAAAGAGTTTGATAAAGCCGCGAGCATTATAGACGACCTCCGTACTGCCAGCGCCGACTTACCAGGCTGGCGTGCACAGTATTTTCAGGATCGGCTTATTCAGTTTAATCGGCAGCAAATGCGCCAGAAAGCTGAACAGACTCAGGAGATGGCAGGCGTTATAAATCTTGACGCTTACCGTCGCAAAAATTTCCAGCGCCGCAATCTGCATCACATAACCGTGGGCGGCGGTTTTACATCGAGGCCTTCTTACAACGCCCCTCAGGTTCCTGCTGTAAGCGAAGATGAAAACGGTAATTTCATATACCGGATGCCGATGCCGCTCGATGAGGTTTCTCATTCCGATAGCTTTGGCATGGAGCATCTGCTTCGTTTGTGGCGCACGTCACAGCAACAAAGCAAAAACCCACTCCCGCTTCTCTCCAGCATTAATCCGGAGACCTTTACCGAAATCGGAATGCTGGGATATGTGCATGTGATTGATGTGTCGCCCGCCGGGCCGCATGATTTCAGCGTGCAGGTTTATGGCAGCAGGGTAACGCTCCATAATGGCCAAAATTTATCTGGCATGCCGCTTGGCGATCTTCCCATATCAATCTACAGAGATGCAGTAGCCACCGACTACAACACCGCGCGGATGACCGGCATGCCCTATTATCATCGGGTGGTCGCAACCATCGATGATTCGCGCCGGCACTACACGCGCCTCATCCTGCCTTTCTCGACCGATGGCATGCGGCCGGACCGGCTGCTGGTCGGGGTGCGCATCGATAACTGGCTGGTCGAGTAATCACGGACTTCCACGGCCACCCCGGCAGAGATGTTGTCTGCGCCCTAAAATGCTGGTTTGCGCCGAACAAGCCGAAATAGAAATTACTGAAAAAAGCACCGGCAGATAAAATTGCCGGTGCTTATTATTTCAAGCGGCAGCATAAACTCAACATAAGATCATATATTTTATACATCACGATACTTTCTATATATTACAAAATAACCATTAATTTCAAAAATACTGATTTCTGACAGAAACAAGAAAGCCGACATTTAGAATTAAAGGCGATCTTGATCAAGTCTTGATCACCCTCTATATTTGCGCCCGGCAGCGAACAACGAAGCTGTCGCCGCTCCCCGACAGGACGAGGCTTAGTCGGAGCGGGAACAGTGGGCCTCTTTCGAGAGTTGTGAATTCCGAACAGCAGAATGCGGGTCGGAATACCGTTATCATGGAGGGTCCGGCCGCAGTCGTGTCCTGCGGCCGCCATATTTATGGGCCATCCAGAGCGGCGCCAACGCTCTCGATCAATGGAAGAAGCCGATAATGCGCCTGTCTAATATCCTTATTCTGGTCGTCGTCGTTGCGCTGAACATCGCCGCCTGGGGCACCATCTACCGCCCCCAGCAGGCCGAACAGTCCGGTGGCCTGCTGCCCGGCCTGTCCTACAGCCCCTATCAGCGCGACCAAAGCCCCCTGACGACGGCCCCGACGACGGAGCAGATACGCCGCGACCTGGCGATTCTCGCCAAGGAAACCGCTGGCATCCGCACCTACACCACCAGTAACAACCAGGCGCAGATTGCCAGCCTCGCCCGCGAGGTCGGCCTGCGGGTCATGCCCGGCGCCTGGATCGGCGGCGATGATGCGCGCAACAAGCGCGAAGTCGGGGAACTGATCGAGATCGTGCGGCAGAACCGCAACGTGTCGCGCGCCATCGTCGGCAATGAATCCTTGCTGCGCGCCGAAATCACGGTGCCGGACCTGATCAAGTATATCCGCCAGGTACAGCTGAACGCCTCGGTTCGGGTGTCCACGGCCGAGCCTTGGCATGTCTGGCACAAGCATCCTGAGTTGGTCGAGGCGGTGGATTTCATCGCCGTGCAGCTGCTGCCCTATTGGGAAGGCGTGCCGGTCGAGGATGGCGTCGCCGATTCGCTGCGCCGCTATGCCGAGCTGCGCCGGCTCTACCCGAACAAGCCCATCGTCATCACCGAAGTGGGCTGGCCGAGCCAGGGCCGCAAGACGGGTGCTGCCGAGGCCTCGCTGGTGAACCAGGCGCGCTTCATGCGCGAATGGGTGAATGTCGCCCAGGCCCGGCAATTCGACTATTACATCATCGAGGCGTTCGACCAGCCCTGGAAGGTTGGCGAGGAAGGCATCGCCGGCGCCTATTGGGGGCTGTTCAACGCCGACCGCCAGCCGAAATTCTCCTGGAACGAGCCCGTCTCCGAACTGCCGAACTGGCCGCTTTGGGCCTGTATCGCCGCCGTGCTGGGCCTGATCCCGGCGGTCATCTATCTGCGCGCCCGCCCGCAATTGCAGCTGCCGGGCCGCATCGCCTTCGCCGCCGTATTCCAGGCGGCGGGCTTCGCGCTGACCTGGTCGATGCTGCTGCCGGCGATCCGCTATCTGAATGCCGGCGAGATTGCCGCCTGGGCCGTTCTGATGATGCTGCAGGCACTGCTGTTCATCGCGGTTGCCGGCGACATGGTCGAACTGATCGACGTGCTGTGGCGCAAGAGCAAGCGGCGCACGCTCGAAACCCCGGCCATCGCCTCGGATGCTGACCTGCCCAAGGTCTCCATCCACGTGCCCTGCTACAACGAACCGCCGGAAATGCTGAAGGCGACGCTGGATGCGCTGGCGAAGCTGGATTACCCGGATTTCGAAGTCCTGGTGATCGACAACAACACCAAGGACGAAGCTGTCTGGCGGCCGGTGGAAATCCACTGCCAGACGCTGGGGGACCGCTTTCGCTTCTTCCATCTGAGCCCCTGGCCGGGCTTCAAGGCGGGTGCCCTGAACTTCGCCCTGAAGGAAACTGCGCCCGAGGCCGAAGTCGTCGCGGTGATCGACAGCGACTATGTCGTGGAGCCGAACTGGCTGCGCGCTCTGGTGCCGCATTTCCAGAATCCGGAAGTCGGTCTCGTCCAGGCGCCGCAGGATTACAGCGATCAGCACGAAAGCGCGTTCAAGAGGGCGTGCTACTGGGAATATGCCGGCTTCTTCAAGATCGGCATGGTCCAGCGTAATGACGACAACGCCATCATCCAGCATGGCACCATGACCATGGTGCGCCGCTCCGCCCTGGAAGAGATGCAGGGCTGGGCGGAATGGAACATCACCGAGGATGCGGAGCTGGGCCTGCGCCTGTTCCAGGCCGGCTGGCAGTCGGTCTATGATCACCGCTCCTATGGCCGCGGCGTCATGCCGGATTCGCTTGATGCCTACAAGAAGCAGCGTTTCCGCTGGGCCTATGGTGCCGTGCAGATCATCAAGCATCACTGGCGCAGCCTGGTCATTCCCGGCGTCACCAAGCTGACCAACGCCCAGCGTTATCATTTCGTCGGCGGCTGGCTGCCCTGGTTCGCCGATGCGCTGGGCCTGGTCTTCACCGTGGCGGCGATCTTCTGGACTGCCATGCTGATGGCCTTCCCGAAAGTGCTGGAATTCCCAAGCGCGGCCTTCGTGATCCCGGCTTTGTCGGTCTTCGTCTTCAAGGTGCTGCGCTCGCTCTGGCTGTACAAGATCCGGGTACCGTGCACCTTCGCCGAAAACCTGGGGGCAGCATTGGGCGGGCTGGCACTGGGCCATATGGTTGCCAAAGCGATCCTGATCGGTATCTTTACCGATGGCCGGCCGTTCCTGCGCACGCCAAAACTGGAAAACCGCCCAGCCTGGGTGCAGGTCATCGGCCAGATCAGAGAAGAAGCGCTTATCCTGGCGGGCTTGATGATGGCGATCATGACCATGGTGCTGCTGAACCATTTCAGCCAGCTTGAGGAAACCCTCTGGCTCGCCATGCTGTGCGTGTTGTCGCTGCCTTACTGGGCGGCGCTGGTCATGTCCTTTATCAATGTCGCCCCTTATCGTGCAATGCTGCGGATGCTGCCCAGCAGCACCCCGTCCCGGACTGCCGATCAACAGGTAAAATGACCCAATCAGATTCGCATCTCCTCGCCGGCGGTCCTTCCCGACCGCCGGCGTCGCTGTTTCGACGCCTCACCGTCCTGACCGTCCTCGTGGCCGGTGCAGTGGGCGGGCTGTATTCCTGGTATGCTAAATCGCAGCCGGTCAGCCTGCCCGATGTGTCGGGCGGCCGGTTCGCCTGCGTGTCCTATGCCCCGTTCCGCGAAGGCCAGTCGCCGTTCCAGCCCGATATCGTCATCCCGCCGGAGCAGATTGCCGAGGATATGGAGGCGCTGAGCCAGCAGACACGCTGTGTGCGGACCTATGCGGTCGATCAGGGCCTGGAGATGGTGCCGCAGATCGCCCAGCAATTCGGCCTGCGCGTGCTGCTGGGGGCCTGGATCGGCAGCCAGCCGGACAAGAACAAGCTGCAGCTGGACAAGGCGATCGAGCTGGCCAATGCCCATCCCGGCACGGTCCGCGCCATCGTCGTCGGCAATGAGGTGCTGCTGCGCGGCGAGCTGCCGGCTGACCGGCTGATCGAGACCATCCGCTATGTGAAGGCCCGAACCGAAATCCCGGTCACCTATGCCGATGTCTGGGAATTCTGGATGCGCAACAAGCAGATCGCGGCGGAGGTGAATTTCGCCACCATCCACATCCTGCCCTATTGGGAGGATGATCCGATTGCGATTCAGTATGCCGTGCCGCATGTCATGGACATCTACCGCCATGTCCAGGAGGAGATGCCGAATGTGACGCTGCTGATCGGCGAAACCGGCTGGCCCAGCGCCGGCCGCCAGCGCGAGGGCGCCGCCCCCGGCCGTGTCAACCAAGCCGCCTTCATGCGCTATTTCGTCTCCGCCGCGTCCCAGGCCGGGGTGGATTACAATCTGATCGAGGCGTTCGACCAGCCCTGGAAACGCTATAATGAAGGCACCGTCGGCGGCAATTGGGGGCTGTATGACGTGAAGCGTCAGCCGAAATTCTCGCTGACAGGCCCGGTCGTGGAATTGCCTGACTGGCAAATCTATCTCGGCATTTCCGTCCTTCTCGGCCTCTTCCCCCTTGGCTGGACGCTGCTGCGCCGCCGCAGCCGGGGCGAGAAACTGGCGAATGCCCCGCTGGGCTGGGCGACCCTGACAGCCGCTGGCCTGACCGGCGGCACGCTGCTGACCCTGTTCGGCCGCTACCTGCTGGAATCCAGCCGCAGCCTGGTGGAATGGGGAGCGGGCGGCGCCATCTGGCTACTGCTTTTCTTCGCCGCCATTTCCCTGAGCGGCGCCCTGGCCCGCGCCGTGGCCGGCGCCGGCACCGATGGCCCGGCCGCGCTGGAGCGTATCCGCCGTCATGTCGCCGGAGAATTCGACCTGACCGGCCGCGCCCATGCGCTGGGGCTGTTCCGCCTGCTGGCGCTTGCCATTGCGCTGGCAGTCAGCCTGGGTCTGGTCTTCGATGGCCGCTACCGCGACTTCCCGGCTTCGGCAGCGATGCTGCCGGCGATGGGCTTCCTGCTTCTGGCCTTCCTGGACCGCAAGGCAGCCGAGATGGGGGACGAGGAAATCGTCCTTTCCATCCTGCTGGCAATCTTCTCGGTCGCCATTGTCGTGCAGGCGCATCTCGCCAATATCCAGGCAATGGCCTGGGTGGGGGCAACCTTGCTGCTGGCGCTGCCGGTCCTTACCGGCCAACGCCTGCGCATGCCGGACACCGAGACGGCAGATTCCACGCCGGCAAGCGTAATTGCCGCGCCGGCAGATTAGGCTTTAAGCTTCTCGACCAGCACCGGCAGTGACTTGATGTCGAAGCCCCGGGCCGCCGCCTCGGCGACCAGAGCATCGGCATCGGCGCCGTGCTTCAGCACCTGCGTGGCGCCATAGAGCAGATAGACGCGCGTGCCGGTGCGGCAATGCGCCAGGATCGGCTTCTGCGCCGTCGCCAGAATCTGGTCGAAAGCCTCGACATCCGGCCGACTGATGGTCGAGCTGGTGACCGGCAGGAAGACATAGGTCAGGCCCAGCGCTTCAGCCTCCGCCTTGGCAGCGGCCATGGCCATCTGGCCATCTTCTTCGCCGTCGGGGCGGTTGTTGATGAGCGTCCGGTAGCCCTGCCGGGCGATCTCCCGAATCGACATGCTGTCGATCTGCGCGGCGGTATCGATGCCGTCTGCCATCGGCGTGGGGGTGATCATCCTCAGGTGTCCTTTCGCATCAGGTCGGGGAATTAGCCGGGGGGATGGCGGAGTTATCGGGGGTGGTTTCCACCACCTCTTCCGGCACCGGGGCCACGGGGTTCGGTTCGTCGCGCTTCACCGGCTCCGCATTCTTGCGTTCCTGGCGCAAGGCCGCGATCAGGCCCAGCACGAAACCCATACCCGCCGTTTCCGCGTTATACAGCACCAGCCCGGCGCTGCCGGCAAACAGCGCCAGCGCGATCATCGCCGGATAGCCGAGGAAAAGCGCAATCACGCCGCCGATCAGCGCCAGAATACCGAAGCCGCTGGCCTGGAAGAACAGGATGACCGCCTGCCGCACATGGCACCACCAGGGGCCGGTGCCAGGATCGCAGATATGCCCGATCCAGTGCTGCTGCACGACCAGATAACGATAGGCAAGGCCGAAGCCGATACCGGCCAGCGCCCAGGCCAGGGCACGCCAGCGTGACGGAGTCATGGTCAACAAGCGACAGATATCCCGCATAGGTAAATCAGGACAGCAGGAAACCGGGACAATGCGGCCGGGTCAAGGCCTATGGGTGTCCTGCCGTTCAATCCGCCGGATATTGACGGTCGCCGCCAATAAGCTTCAATACCTCCGCCGCCAGCCGGGCGGGGCGTTCCCCAACACCAAAACAGTGGCCCGTCGACCCTCGCGGATCGATCTCCGCCAGCTTCGCGCCCTTATCAACACGGACGCCACTGCGCACCAGCCCGCGCAGCAGACCCGGTAGCGGGGCGATGAAGGGCGCGCCCTCGATCTCGCCCAGCACATCCCCTTCCGACACCAGATCGCCAATGTGATGCGTTGTCTGCACGACCCCGCCCTGCATGGCATAGACATTCCGGTCCCGGCCCACCCCACCAATCGGTCGTGGCTCACCACGCAAGGGCAGGGTTGGCCCCTTGCGGATGATCGTCCCCAGGGCCTCCCAGCTTGTCTCGATGGCGATATCGACGGTGCCACCCGCGACAAAATTGGGGCCAAGGCCGATGGTCAGGCCGGCAAGACCGCGCTGATCCTCCGGCACGCTGCGCTTGCGCAGCCGCGCATCGACCAGCACGTCCCAGTCCTGTGCTGCCAAAAGATCGGCGACTGGCAGCGCCGTCACCGGAATCGCCTGCCCGGCCTGCACCGTCTCGCGCAGATCATCCAGCCCATCGACACGACAGGCCGGCACGCCATCCAGCAGAGCCCGGCCATCGAACAATGCATCGCTGAACGCCATGCCGCGCCGCAAAGTGGCCGGCGCAGGATCGTCCTGGACTACCGGGCGATACCCGCCGCGAAACAGCGCCAAGGCGATGGCCGACCCGACCTCGCCACTGCCCCGGATCAGGAGTGCCGGATCAGGCTTCATACGAAGCCCTTGTCATATCCCGGATGGCCGTCGCCGTTTCGGCATCGGCCGAGAAAAAAGATTCGATGGCCAGTTCGGACAGGCTGATGTCCAGAGCGGTGCCGAAGATCGTCGTCGTGCTGAGGAAGGACAGGGTCCTGCCGCCCAGGATAAGCTCCAGTGGCACCGCAATGCCGCCATAGGCGCCGGTATCGGGCCGATAGGGCCTGGCGCCCGGCGGCACCGGATAGGCTTTCAGTTCCTCCAGCAAGGCGACCAGCACAGCATCGCCGGACGCATCGATCTGCTGGGTCAGCCGGGCGATGACATGGGCCCGCCATTCCCGGAAATTGCCGATCCGGGTGGCCAGCCCGTCCGGGTGCAGGCTGAGCCGAAGCACATTCACCGGGGGCGCCAGCAACGCCGGCGCGATACCGGCCAGCAATGGCGTCAGCGCGCGATTGGCGGAAACCAGGGTCCAGTGCCGGTCGACCGCCAGCGCCGGATGCGGTTCATGCCCCGCCAGTATGAGATCGACGGCTCGCCGCGCGGCGGCGAGACCCGGATCGTCCAGCGGGCGGTCGGGATAGGCCGGCGCGAAGCCCGCCGCCAGCAGCAGCCGGTTGCGGTCGCGCAAGGGGACAGCCAGATGCTCCGCCAGATGCAGCACCATCTCCCGGCTGGGGGCGGCGCGGCCGGATTCCACGAAGCTTAGATGGCGCTGCGAAATTTCCGCCTCGCTGGCCAGCGCCAGCTGGCTGAGGCGGCGGCGCAGGCGCCAGTCGCGCAGCAGCGGTCCGATGGTGGCGGTTTCCCGGTTCATGGCCGGACAATAACAGCGGGCCTCACGCTGCGGCAATTACCCGTCAGGTAATCGATTCCGGCGGCACGCGCAGCAATGCTCCCCGGTGTGGCGGGCAATAGCGCCGGCCGGAACCGAAGGAGCGTTACCATGACTGCCTATGCCGTTGGCTATTTCGAGGAAGTCGAGATGGGGCCGGAGATCGTGGCCTATCTGGAGGGCATCGACGCAACCCTGGCGCCGTTCGGTGGACGGTTCCTCGTCCATGGCGGGGACAAGACTGTGCTGGAAGGGGAATGGCCGGGCGATCTCGTCGTCATCGCCTTCCCCGACAGGGAAGCCGCCCGAGCCTGGTACGAATCGCCGGCCTATGCCCGCATTCTTCCCCTGCGGCTGCACAAGGCGAAGGGGGCCGCCCTCCTGATCGACGGCGTGCCGGCGGACCATAAGGCAACGGATATCCTGGTCCAATAGAGCCGCGCAGCTTCAGCCGGCGCCGTCCAGAGGTACGATCCGGCCATCGACCAGATGCACCCGCCGGTCGGCGCGGTTCGCCATGTCCAGATCGTGCGTTACCATCGCAACAGTCTTGCCGCGTTCGTGAACCAGCGCGCTCAATGTGTCGAACACCTGTTCGGAACTCTTGCTGTCCAGGCTGCCGGTCGGTTCGTCGGCCAGCAGGATGGCCGGATCGTTGGCCAGCGCCCGGGCGACCGCGACGCGCTGGCGCTGGCCGCCGGAAAGCTGGTCGGGCCGCTTGTCGATATGATCGCCGAGGCCCAGCGAGCCCAGCAACTCTTCCGCCCGCTGGTCGATCTGCCGCCGGGACAACCGGCCGAGCTTGCGCATCGGGATCGCGATATTGTCTCGGGCGGTAAATTCCGGCAGCAGGAAATGGAACTGGAAGACGAAGCCCATCATCGACAGCCTCGTATGGGCAAGGTCGGCCTCGTCCATCGCGGCGGTGTCCTGGCCGTTGACCAGCAAGGCGCCGCTGGTCGGCCGGTCGAGCAGGCCCAGAAGATAGAGCAGCGAGGACTTGCCGGAGCCGGACGGTCCGGTGATCGCCAGGAACTCGTTTCGGCCGACCGCAAGGTCGATGTCGTGCACCAGCGTGACCGGCACGGTTTCCGGCAGGATGCGGGTCAGCTTGCGTGCTTCTATCAGCGGGGCCTCGGTCATCGGGGATGTCATGTCGCGCCTCGGATGACATCGACCGGGTGCAGCCGGGCGGCCCTGCGCGCCGGCAGATAGCCCGCCACCGCCGAGGATAGCAGCGCGAACCCGGCGGCGAGCGTGTAGTGCAGCAGGCTCCAGGCGACCGGCAGCTGTGTCATCTCCCGGCCGCCCGCACTCAGGTTGAATTCGATGCCGGACAGAATGTAGGTCAGGGCGAAACCGAGCACCCAGCCCAGCGCCGAGCCGGCAAGCCCGATGGCAAGCCCCTCCATCACGAACAGCCACTGCATGTCGCCTTGCGTAAATCCGAGCGATTTCATGATGGCGATGTCGCGCGCCTTTTCGTGGGTGATGGTGGAGACGATGTTGAAGATGCCGAAGCCGGCGACCAGCATGATGGCGGCAACCACGGTGTACATGATGGCATTGCGCACCACGAGCGCCTCCAGCAACCCCTCATTGGCCTCCTGCCAGGCGACGGCGCGGTAGCCGAGCCGCGCCTCGGCCTGCCGTGCGACAGCCGGCGCGGCATGGGGGTCGGCCAGGCGGATGCGGATATCGTTCACCGCGTTCGGCCGCTGCGAAAGGATCTGTGCGTTCTTCAGCAGCACATAGCCCTCGCCCTCGTCGCGGGCGCTGCTGCCGGTATGGAACAGCCCCATGATCCGGAAATCCCGCGTACCGCCGGAGGAGGAGACCGCGCGCACCGTATCGCCCAGTTTCGCGCCCAGCCTTTCGGCCATGCGCCGGCCCATGACGATGTTGTTGCCGCCCTCAGTCAGGCTGTCGAAACTGCCTTCGGTGAAATCCTCGACGATGGAGGAGACCTTGCGCTCCATATCCGGCTCGATGCCAATTATCGCCGCGCCCACCTCGTTGCCGGCATAGCGGATCACACCCTGTATCCTGAGGCCGGCGGAAAGCGTCCCTGGTGTCCAGGCGTTCAGCCAGGCGATTGCGGCGTAGGGGTTGATGATGCCGCGCGGGTCCTCGGTCGGGCGCAGGCCGTAGATTGCGGCGGTGGCGAAAGCATCCTCTGCAGGCTGCCGCGTCGGTGTGCGCCGTTCGTCCTTGATCTGGACATGCGGCATGGTGTCGATCAGCTGCCTGATGAAGTCGTCCTGGCTTCCCTGCATTAATGCCGCCATGCCGATCGAGAAACCGACGCCGACCGCGACGCCCAGAACCGCGACCAGGGTCTGCCGCGTGCGCCCCGCGATGTGGGTGATGGCGATGTCGAACAGCAGCATGGCGGCTATTCTTCCCGCAAGGCCACTTTCGCCCCGTCCGCCAGATCCTCGGGGAAGGGGGAGATGATGCGCGCCGTCTCAGGCAGGCCGGAAAGAACTTCGATATGGGTAATGCCGCGGATGCCCGCCTCGATCGCGCGCCGCCGCGCGATGCCGTCCTCCACCGTGAAGAGATATCCATCGCGCACAGCAAGGCCCGGAACCAGGAGAGCTGCTTCGGAAACGCGGATCACTATGTTCACGTCCACCGACATGCCGATCATCAGCGGCGTGTCGGCGGGCAGGGCCAGTCGCACCCGATAGGTCTTGGCGACGGGGTCGCCCTTGGGCGTGATACTGTCCACAGTCGCCTCCAGCATCCGGTCCGGGAAGGCATCGCTGCGCAGCAAGGCCTGCTGGCCGATGACGACGCGCGGAATGTCCTCCTCATTCACCTCGGCCACCGTCAGCAGAGGAGTGGGACGCCCGACCCAGAACAGCACGTCGCCCGGTTCGGCGATCTCGCCGACCTCGCCATCCTGGCGCAGCACCATGCCTTCGCTCGGCGCGCGCAGGATGAAAGAGCCGAGCCTGGCCTCCTGGCCGGAGATCAGCGCCTCGATCTGACCGACCTGACTGGTGGCACGGTCCAGCTCGCTGCGGCTGACGATGTTGCGGGCAGCCAGGGTGGAAACGCGCTCGAAATCCGACTTGGCGAACCGCAGCCGGGCACGCAGTTCTGCCAGCACGGCTTGCGCCTCGGTATCGTCCAGCCTGGCCAGTTCCATCCCCATGGTGACGGTCTCGCCCTCGCAATTGCAGACCAACACGATGCGCTCGCGCACCAGCGAGGTCACTTTCGCCCAATTACGCGGCTCGATGACACCGGAGGCATAGACGATTTCCGCCGCGTCGCCGCGCGTGGGGGCGACGACGGCAACCGCAACCGGGCGTGTCACATACCAATAGACAGCCGCCCCTGCAACCAACAGAACAATGAAAATGGTTCGAACCCAGATCACCTCGGCACCCCCGGAAGTCTCTGTCCGCGCCGGCTATCCTGTCAGATGGAAGGGGGTATGGCGAGGCGGCGCAATGCCGCTACTCCACCGTCACCGATTTGGCGAGGTTGCGCGGCTGGTCGACATCGGTGCCTTTCAGCACGGCGACATGATAGGCCAGCAGCTGTACCGGTATGGCGTAGAGGATCGGCGCCACGAAGGGATGTACTGCAGGCAACTCGATGGTGGCGAAGGCTTCCTCGCCGATATGGGCACAGCCCTTGGCGTCGCTCATGAAGATCACCTTGCCGCCGCGCGCCATGACTTCCTGCATGTTGGAGAAGGTTTTCTCGAACAGCGCGTCGCTGGGGGCGATGACGATGACCGGCACCGTGTCATCGATCAGCGCGATGGGGCCGTGCTTCAGCTCGCCCGCCGCATAGCCCTCGGCATGGATGTAGGAGATTTCCTTCAGCTTCAGCGCGCCTTCCAGCGCGATGGGATAACCGGTGTTGCGGCCGATATACAGCACGTCGCGGGCATCGACGATCTGGGCGGCCAGCGCCTGGATCGCCTCATCGCCATTCAGCACTTCGGCGGCACGCGACGGCACCTCGGCGATGGCGTTGGACAGCTGCGCCTCCTCCGCACTGGTGATGACACCCCGTGCCCGCGCCGTGGCGATCACCAGGCAGGCCAGCAGCACCAACTGGCAGGTGAAGGCCTTGGTCGAGGCAACGCCGATCTCCGGCCCCGCCAGCGTCGGCAGCACGCCATCGGCTTCGCGCGCCATGGTGCTTTCCGGCACATTGACGATGGCGATGGTCTTCTGCCCGGCCACCTTGGCGTGGCGCAGGGCCGCCAGCGTGTCGATGGTCTCGCCCGATTGCGAGATGAAGATGGCGAGGCCACCCTTTTCCAGCGGTGTGTCGCGGTAGCGGAATTCGGAGGCGATATCGATGTCGGCGGGAATCCGCGCCACCTTCTCGAACCAGTATTTCGCCACCATGCCGGACAGATAGGAGGTGCCGCAGGCAACGATAGTCACGCGGGTGATGGCCTTCAGGTCGATATCGACCGGCGGCAGGTCGATGGCGCCGCTGGCCGGGTTCCACATGCTGCGCAACGTCTCGCCGATCACCGCCGGCTGCTCGAAGATTTCCTTCAGCATGAAATGCGGATGGTTGCCCTTGCCGATCATCGCCCCGGACAAAGCGGTCGGCTTGGCCGGGCGCTCGACCACGCGATCCTCGACATCGTGGAAGATCGCGCCGGCGCGCGACAACTCGACCCAGTCCCCTTCCTCCAGATAGGAAATCCGGCGGGCGAACGGCGACAGGGCCAGCGCGTCGGAGCCGAGGAACATCTCGCCCTCGCCCCAGCCGACGGCCAGCGGGCTGCCCTTGCGCGCGCCGATCATCAGATCGTGCTCACCCCTGAACAGGATCGCCAGCGCATAGGCCCCGTCCATGCGCTTCAGCGCGGTGGCGACGGCCTGCTGCGGGGTCATCCCCTCGTCGAGGTAGCGGGTAATCAGATGGGCGGCAACTTCGGAATCGGTCTCGCTGGCGAAAACATGGCCCAGCGCCGACAGCTCCGCCGCCAGCGTGCGGTAATTCTCGATGATGCCGTTATGGACCAGCGCCAGCCGCTCAGTCGCGTGCGGGTGGGCATTGCGCTCGTTCGGCACGCCATGCGTGGCCCAGCGTGTGTGGCCGATGCCGATATCGCCATGGATGCCGTTGCCGGCGACGCGCTCCTCCAGCCGGGCGATCTTGCCCTCGCTGCGGCGGCGCTCGATATCGCCATTCACCAGCGTCGCGATGCCGGCCGAATCATAGCCGCGATATTCCAGACGCTTCAGCCCCTCGATGAGCGAGGGCACCACATCGCCCTTGCCGACGACACCAATAATTCCGCACATGAGGTCACTCTATTTCCAGCGTCTGCAAAGACCGGTTTGGGGACCGGCACCGGTTTATGGCATAACTGTATCCAGCCTGCCGACAAAACCATGGCGAAAACAGCTGCAAGTGGCGAATCAAGAATTGCATCAACATATTACAATGCATCCCCCCTTCGATTCCGTTTCCCCTCAGGTGCCTGCATGACTGGCTTGAATCGTATTCTCTATGTCGAGGATGAGCCGGATATTCGTGAGATCGGGGAACTGGCGCTGGTCGATGTCGCCGGCTTCGAGGTCAAGGCCTGCGCCTCCGGTGCCGAGGCGCTGGAGAAAGGCCCGGCCTTCGGGCCCGATCTGGTGCTGCTGGATGTCATGATGCCCGGCATGGATGGCATCACCACCTTCCAGAAGCTGCGCGAGACCCCGGAACTGGCCGGGACGCCGGTCATCTTCATGACCGCCAAGGTGCAGACCACCGAGGTCCAGCGTTACCTGGAGATGGGCGCGCTGGACGTGATCCCGAAACCTTTCGACCCGATGACCCTTGGCGAGACGATCCGCCGGATCTGGTCGCGCTGACCGCCGGTTGGGTTACAGGCCATGGCAAAAAGCGGACGCTATAGCGGCTCGATCATCGTGGTCGATGACGATGTCGAGATGCGCGGCTATGTGAAGGCCGTTCTGGAAAGCATCGGCTACACGGTCTTTCCGGCGGTGGATGGTTTCGCCTGCATGCGGCTGCTGGCCTCGGTCACGCCCTCCGCCATCCTGCTCGATGTCGCCATGCCCGGCATGGATGGCTATGAAACCTGCCGGCGCATCCGCAGCATGCGCCCGGATCTGAACTGCCCGATCATCTTCCTGACCGCGCGCAAGAGCATGGAGGATGTGCAGATGGCCCGCGATGTCGGCGGCAATCATTTCCTGCTGAAACCGATCGTGCCGGAAAAGCTGGTCAGCCGGCTGCTGCACTTCATGGGCCGGGAAATGGCCCCCTAAACGCTCACCTTCTGCGTCTTTGCCTTCTCTACCCAGTGCAGCGTCGCGGCGGCGAAACGTTGCCCGGCCTGCGGGTCCAGATCGAGGAACAGGCCCGGCTCGTTCACCTCGGCCTCCAGCAGCACGAATTGCATCCCCCGGAAGATGCCGTCGATCCGGGCATAGAGCGGCGCGCCCTGCTCTGCGCCGGGCAGGGCCGCCAGCACGGCCCTTGCCTGCGCCAGCACATCGGGCGACGGGTGAAACGCCTGCCGGATCGGCTGAAATTTGGAATTGATGCGGAACTCCCCGGCCTGCGGCACCAGCTGGGCGGCATGCGAGAAGACGCCATTATAGAAGATGAAGGAGACCTGCCCGCCGCTGGCAATCTCCGGCACAAATTCCTGCAGCAGCAGGCGATGCGGGGTGACGGCGGCCGCGATCTCCGGCCACAGGGAGGCCAGTGTCTCCGGCGTGACCAGCGTCACACCATGGCCACTGCCACCCGCCGTCGGCTTGGCGACCGCCTTCTGCCAGCCCTTTGCAGCCAGCAAGGCCTGTGCGGCCGGCAGATCGAGCGGCAGGATGGCCTGATCCGGCAAGGCAATCCCCCGCGACGCCAGTTCGATCAGATAGGCCTTGTCCAGATTCCACAGCACCAGCGGCACCGGATTGGCAACCGCCACCCCCGCCTCTGCCAGCCCGGCCAGCCAGTCGCGATAGGCGGCCAGATCGCGGTGGTAGTCCCAGGTGCCGCGCAGGACGACCAGATCGACCCCGTGAAAAGCCGACTGATCGCCATTCCACAGGCCCACCCGCAGATCAAAGCCGGCCTCCCGCAGGGCCGTCACATAGGGCATCTCGCCCGGTGTCGGCTCAGGCCACGCCGCACACAGGGCAAGGGTGACGACGGGGTGCATGGAGAGCCTCTCGCTGGTTTTGTTGCGAGGAAGTCTCAATTAACACGGCGCGGCTGGCAACCCTGAATCCAGCCTTCACATCACCCGTTTCAGGGCGGTGAAGAAGCCATCGACTTCCCGTGTCAGCTCTTCCGATTGCCGGATCAGGACCGTCGCAGCGCCTTTCGTCTGGCCGGCGGCATCGCCGACCTCGCGCGAGGCATCGCTGACCATCACGACATTCTCCGACACCTGATGCGTGCCGGCCGAAGCTTCCTGCACGCTGCGAGCGATTTCCGTGGTCGCCTCGTTCTGCTGATCGACGGCGGACAGGACCGTCGCCGTCATGCCGCTCAACTCCTCAATAATGGTGGCGACCGCCTGCATGGTCTGCACCGCCTGACTGGTGGTCTCCTGGATTTCCAGAATCTGCTGGCCGATCTTCTGCGTGGCACTGCCGGTCTGCGTCGCCAGCCCCTTTACCTCGGCGGCGACAACCGCAAAGCCCTTGCCGAATTCGCCGGCGCGCGCTGCCTCGATGGTCGCATTCAGCGCCAGAAGATTGGTCTGGCTGGCAATCTCACCAATCAGCTCGGAAACCTGGCCGACCTCAGCCGCCGCCCGGGCCAGGCTGGCAATCGCAGCCTGGGCGCGCGCGGCCTCATCGCCGGCCCGGCCCGAGATATCCGCCGTCTCGCGCGCGGTGCGGCCGATCTCCCGGCTGGATGCCGCCAGTTCCTCGGTGGCAGAGGCGATGGTCTGGACATTCACATTGGCCTGTTCGGCCGCCGCCGCGACGGTCGCGGCACGTTCGCTGGTGTCGCTGGCCGCCGCCTCCATCTGTACGGCAGCGCCGCTCAGCCCCGCCGCTGCATCGGCAACCGTATGCACGACGCCGCGCAGCTTCTCCTCGAAGCTGCCGGAAATGACCGAGAAATCGCCGACCCGCTTGCGGATCGCCTCTGAGGCGTCGTTGATCGTCTCGGCATGGTGGCGGAAATGGCCGGTCAGCCCCTTCAGCGCGATGCGGCGGTAGTATTTATTCTCCCGCACATGCTGCATCGCCGCCCCGGCCTCGCGCACAAAGGCGTCGGTCACGTCGATCATATTGTTGATCGCCAGCATCAGCCGCCCAACCTCTCCCGACGGCAGGCGGACCAGCCGCGCCTCGAAATCGCCCTGGCGGATGCGCAGGCAGACGGAGGCCATCTCGGCCATCTGGCGCGATGTCTGGCGGTTGCCCAGCAGACAGAAAAGGGCCAGCAACCCGGCCAGTCCGGCCAGCGCCGCCCCGGCATAATTGCCATCCAGACCAGCCAGCCCGGCCGACGCCAGCGCCAGCAGCGCGATCAGACCGGACAGGAATGCCGCTCTAGAGGGAGAGAACGAATTCATCATAGCTCTTGCCTGCCTGAGTCAGCTTTTCCAGAAGGGCGTCATAGGCCCGGTTCATGCCCTGCTTGCGGTCGGCCTCGCCTTGCTCAATCGCCATCAATTCACGATAGAGTGGTATGATCTTCGCCACCGCCGCCGGTTCCGGCCGGCGCCGGTTGGAATGATAGGCGACGATCTGCCCGCTCGCATCGCGGCTCGGCGTGACATGCGCCAGGACCCAGTAATGATCGCCATTCTTCGCCATGTTCACGACATAGGCGAAGATCTCATGGCCCGCCGAAATCCGGTCCCAGAGCAGCTTGAAGACGGCGCGCGGCATGTCGGGATGGCGCACGATGCTGTGCGGTTCGCCCAGCATCTCCGCTTCGCTGTAACCGGCAAGCCGCTCGAACACATCGTTGCAATAGGTGATGCGGCCGCGGGCGTCGGTCTTGCTGACGATAAACTCGTCATCGGCGAAATCGCGCGCCACACCCGTTGGTTTTATCGTCGGCTTCATTCATCCCTACCCATTGATTCGGAAACCCAAATCCAACTTTACGGCAAATAAGGTTAGCCCATTCTTTACCGCAGGGTCGAGATTATCGCCAATCCCCGAACCCCGTCGTTGATCCAGGACAAACCGACAAAAAAAGCCCGGACCGCACAGGGCGATCCGGGCATCAAGGAGGGCAAAGCGGCAGGATGGCACCATGCCGCCCGCCCTGGAGGACGCAGACTGCTGGCAGACAGGATAGAACGCCTGCCAGCGCATCGCCCCGTCGCCGGGTCGATTTCGGTCAGCCGCCAGACATGTCAGTCGTCGGCAGCTGTAAATAAGGTGTCGGGGTTAATGCGCGGGCGTCATTCCTGACGGACCGGCCTTTTCCAGTGCTGCCTGCCGCAGGCACCAGCGCCAGGCAATCACCACGCCCACCAGGGTGAGGGCGGCGAATGACAGCTCGACCGTTACATGGGACTGCTCGGCAAGGGTGACGAAGAATTCGATGGCGAAGCCGATCGACAGCGCGAACAACCCGATCGCCATCGCGGTGGCGACATCGGTGACAAGCCAGCTATTCACCCAGGCCGGCGGATTAGCACGGCGGGAATAGCGCATCAGAACAGCCACGAACAAGGTGCTCGCGGCGAAAAGCAGGGATGCAATGATCATCTGAAGACTCCAGGGAACACCACCCCGCAACAACTGCCGGGCGGTCATTCTGCCAGGGCGCGCACCGCCGATGACGGCGCGCAGTGGATCAGGCTGGAATCAGGAAATCGGTGGCGCGCGGGGTTGCCGGGAATCGGCGTTGCAGGCCGCCCGGAACGTCGGCACCGTGTTGCTGGCAAAGGCCGGCAGGGAATACAGGCAGGCCGGTGAATCGGCCGCAGAAGCCAAAGCCGGCGTCTCGGAATGATCCCAGCCGGCGATGAGGGCATCGCCATCGCGGGCGCGGCGCTGAAGGTCCGGCGCACGCGCCATCGCCTTGGCCGGCAGGATACCGGCATCACCTGTCGGTGCCAGGCCAACGCTGACGCTGGAAACGGCAAAACCGTCCCGGGGCGTATCCAGCCAGACGGGGGCAGCATCCGTCCTGGCTGCCAGCAAGGCAACCAGAAGCAGCAAAAATGCAGGAATGCTGAAAGGCCTGATCATCGGCCGCGGCGACTGCCAACCTCCGTCGGATTACAGGCGGTACGATACCGGTTTGACTCCGACGAAATTATCCTAGCACCGGCCCTGAACGCGCGCCAGAGGCGTTACAGCAGAGCGTCCAGCGCATGCTGCGGCAGCAGGGCCATGATGGCATCGGCCGTCTGCTGGTCGGCGAAAATATCGGATGCCTGGATCTGGGTGGATTTGAGGCTCTCGACGATATAGCCGGTGATCGACAGCATGTCCGTGCCGAGCACGTAATCCACGATCAGCACATTTTCGTCGCCAAGGATGATGAAGTGATCCTTGCCGGCCCCGCCGATCAGCGTATCGAACCCGCCATCGCCGAAATTGACGTGGATCAGCGTGTCGTCGCCATCGCCGCCGACCAGCAGATTGCTGCCCTGGCCGCCAAACAAGGTGTCATCGCCGGCCGCACCGACCAGCGTGTCATCGCCAGCCCCGCCGGTCAGAAGATCGGCGCCATCGCCACCATCCAGATAATTGTTGCCATCCCCGGCAATCAGCGTGTCCGTGCCGGCACCGCCCTCGATCACATCATTGCCCGAACCACCCAGCAGCAGATCGTCGCCCTTGCCGCCGCTCAGCGTATCGTCACCGGCGCCGCCGACCAGCGTGTCATTGCCGGCGCCGCCGTCCATGTGGTCGTCGCCAGCGCCGCCATACAGCAGATCATTGCCGTCATCGCCCTGGAGCGTGTCATTGCCGGCCCCGCCGATCAGCGTATCGTCGCCGGCGCCGCCCTGGATGGCATCATCGCCATCGCCGCCCGTCAGCGCCTCATCGCCATCGCCACCGATCAGCGTCAGATCGCCCTCGTCTGCGGACAGGACTTCGCCGTCAGCCGGCATGTCGCTGGCAGAAATGGTGTGATCGTCGTTTTCGGCAGCCCCTGCATCCGTTGCCTCGGTGGTCGCCCCGGTCGGGCTGTCCGCCATGCCGGTCTGGCGCTCGGCCTTGGCCAGCGCCGCCTTCTGCGCCGGCAGGGCATCCTCTTCGGCATGCACGGGCTGATCAGACACGTCCTCCTGCTGAGTCAGCAGAAGAGCGCCGATATCGGCACCGTTCCGGGCCGTCGCCCCTTCCTCGGATTCCACGTCGAGTCCAAGGATGCGGGAGACGATATCCCTGAGTTCGGCGGCATCAGCCTCATTGGTGAGCAGCGCCGTCGCAACGAAGATGGCAAAGCCGGTAACGGCGTTCGCCACCAGATGATAGACATTGCTGGACGCCGTGCTGGTCTCATGACGGCGGGCAGCCATAACCTGGTTCAGCAGATTGCGGAAATCGCCGGCGCGCAGGGTTTCATCGCTGGCCTCGCTATAGGCGACGAATTCGCCACCAAGACGCGCAATGTGAACGCTGACTTCTTCCGTATCGGGATTCTCGAAGACGAGCCAAGGCTCGCCCTCATCGGTCACGCCGAAGGTGGTCTCATAGTTGAGCCCTGCCCTGGACAGCAAGTCCATGCAGCGAAACAACTCGGCCTTTTCCTGCTCGGTCCATCCCTGGGCCGGGCGGGTCAGCGCCTGGAAGGGTATGATCTGTGCCGTCATTTGCCCGTCGCCACCATTTGGCCTGTTACCGCAGCAACAAGACCGTTTGAATTCAAGCCCCTACGCTTAATCCGATAATACCGCAAGGTCCAGCGGGTTTTTACAGCAAAACCCGCGCTTAAGCGCGCGATTTTTACCGTCTCGCTGCCTGCTCCGCCTGCCCTTCGGCAAACAGGGCGCGATAGGTGAAGGGATCATAATAGGCCAGCAGGTGCTTCACGAAGGACACCCGCTCCACACCGAGCGCATCGGCCCAGAGCTGATAGCTCTCCGGCGGCACCCGGCCCTTGCCCGCCTCGATCTGCGAGATGAAGGTGTAGTAGTTGATATTGACCCGTTCCGCCAGCTCGCGCTGGGTGAGTTTACGGGTTTCCCGGAGTTGCTTCAGCCACAATCCCGCCTCCTGCCGAAGCAGCTTGGAATCAGTAGACTGGCCGGGATTCGGCGATATCAGCATGAGAGGCGCTTTCTTGCGATAAAGATCAGATCGTTGATTATCAGAAAATCACTAGACATACAATGCCGCAACCAATACGCCCGGCACTTGGCAGGCGTGGCTGGCCCCCGTACAACAGGGGCCAGCCGGTATACGCAAGACAGGCATAAGGAGAAAGAGTGTGCGGTTTCTGTTCATCCATCAGAATTGCCCGGGCCAGTACAAGCATCTGGTGCAGCATCTGCGGCAAGATCCGAAGAACGAGATCGTCTTCATCTCCAAGCCGAACGGCAACACGGTCAAGGGCATCACGCGCTACGACTACACGCTGCACCGTGAGGCCAACCCCAAGACGCATCACTATCTGATTCCGGCCGAACAGGCGGTTCTGCACGGGCAGGGCGTGGCCCGCTGCCTGTTACAGCTGAAGGAGAAGGGCTGGGTGCCCGATATCATCTGCGCCCATCCCGGCTGGGGCGAGGCGCTGTTCGTGAAGGATGTCTTCCCCGATGTGCCGCTGCTGGGCTTCTTTGAATTCTTCTACAGGGCAACCGGCGCCGATTGCGATTTCGATCCCGAATACGCCAATACCATGGATGATATTTTCCGCCTGCGCCTGAAGAACACGACCAATCTGCTGAGCCTGGATGCCTGTGACTGGGGCATGAGCCCGACCTTCTGGCAGCGCTCGGTCCACCCAGAGGTCTACAAGAACCGCATCTCGGTCGTGCATGATGGCGTCGATACCGACCTGCTGGTCCCGCAACCGGAGGGGCGGATCGTGCTGCCGAACGGCACGGCGCTGACCGCGAAGGACGAGATCGTCACCTTCGTGTCGCGCAATCTGGAACCCTATCGCGGCTTCCATGTGTATATGAAGGCGCTGGAGGAGATGTGCCGGCGCCGGCCGAACGCGCATTTCCTTGTCGTCGGAGGTGATGATGTCAGCTATGGCCGCCGGCGCCCCGATGGCCGCAGCTATCGCGAAGCCTTGCTGGAGACGGTCAAGCTGGACCCGGATCGCGTTCATTTCACCGGCCGCGTCGGGTATGACGTCTTCGTCAAAATCCTCCAGGTCTCCTCGGCGCATGTCTACCTGACCTACCCCTTCGTCCTGTCCTGGTCGATGATGGAGGCAATGTCCGCCGGCTGTCTGGTGATCGGTTCCGCCACCCAGCCGGTACAGGAAGTGATCGAGGACGGGGTGAATGGCCTGCTGGTCGATTTCTTCTCGCCCACGGATATCGCCGACAAGGTCGATGCCGTCTTCGCCCATCCCGACCGAATGGCAGCTTTGCGCGTCAAGGCGCGCGAAACCATCATCGAACGTTATGATTTGAAACGGATTTGCCTGCCGGCGCAGCTTGGCCTGATCGACACGCTGATAAAGGGCGGCACGCCGGCAATCGACCTGCGCCAGGCGATGCAGCGGGTTACAGCCTAATCCTGCAACCGCGGTTCGTCGGCGAAGGCGCGGCGGCGGCGCGTGGCTTCCTCAGGCGGCAGGCCGGGGTCGATCGGTGTCAGCGATTTCACATAGCGCCGTGATGCCCGGCGTGCGCCCCATTGGGCGCCGGCCAGAGGGGGCAATGCCGTATCGGAGGTGGCCAGCGGCCGGGAAAAATGCAGCAGCAGCCGGAAGGCCGCCTTCTGCGCCCGGGCCTTCATCCAGATGAGATCGGCTTCCGGCGGTACATCGAAGGCCAGCGCCCCGACAATCGGCCCGGAATCGACCTGGACCGCCATTTCATGCAGCGTCGTCCCGAAGCGGGTGGCGCCGTCATACAGGGCCAGCGAGATCGGAAAGGCACCGGGATACTCCGGCGGGCCGGGGTGGAAATTATATGCCGGCCCCGACAGCCGGCCGAGAATCTCCGCCGGCACCACCACATCGGTGCAGAAGCCGATCAGCCGCGTCGCACCGTCAATGGAGCCAGCGACATCGGCCAGCTGCTCGGCCGTGGAGGCATAGAGGATATTCAACCCTGCCTTGTGCTGCTCCAGCGCCGCCGCCACGTGATAGGCGGTCGGCCGGCTGGCCAGCAGAATGATGCTCTCAGGCATTACGCGCCGGTTATGGCTCGCGGAAAGCGCGCTTCATGCTGTCGGTCAGGGGCTCCATCAGGTAGTGCAGCGGCGTGCGCATCCCGGTCTTGATGAAGACCTCGGCCGGCATGCCGGGCTGCAGCTTGACGTGCTCCAACTCTGCCAGCGCCGCCTTGTTGATCTTCACCCGCGCCGTGTAGTAGCCGGCACCGGTGCGCTCGTCGGTGAAGCGATCGGCGGAGACATGTGTCACCTCGCCGGGCACGGTCGGCGTGATGCGGAACTTGAAGGCGGTCAACATGACATCGGCTTCCTGGCCGATGCGCACGACATCGATATCCTCAGGCCGCACCATCGCTTCCAGCATCAGATCCTCGCCCGTCGGCACGATTTCCATGATCGTTTCGCCCGCACGCACGATGGCACCGACGGTGAACACCTTCAGCCCGACGACAAAGCCCGGATGCGGGGCCCTGAGTTCGATACGGTCCAGCACGTCCATCGACGCCGTGAAACGCTCGCGCAGGTCGAAAATCTGCGCCTCGACATCCCGATGCTGGGTGGCCACCTCCTGGCGGAACTGGTTGGTCAGCTGAATGATCTGCAACTGGGCCTCGCCGATCGCCTGCTGCTGGCGGGCGACATTGCCGCTGAGACGCGCATTCTCGCCATCCAGATCGGCAACGGCACGCTGCAGGGCCAGCAGGCGGGGACGCGCCACGAGGCCACGGTCCACCAGGCCGGAAATACCGCTGATCTCGTCCTTCAGGATCGCCATCTGCCGGACATTTGCAGCGCGCTCCTCCGTCAGGCCCTTGATCTCTTCCTTCAACTGGCCGATCCGGCTGTTCAGCACGTTGACCTGGCCTTCAAGCGCCTGCTTGCGCGCCTCGAACAGAGTCGTCTGACCCTGGATTGCATCCGCAACCTCCGGCACCGACCGGCGCTTCAGCAGATCGTCGGGGAAGGTGATCTTCGTTGCGCCGTTCTGCTCGGCCGCCAGGCGCGCTTCCTGCGCCAGCGCCGCGTCAAGCTGGCCACGGACGATCTGTACGCTGGCCTTGGGCCGGATGGCATCAAGGCGGATCAGGACCTGGTCCTTCTCCACCAGATCGCCGTCCTTCACCAGAATTTCCGAAACGATGCCGCCTTCCAGATGCTGGATCGCCCGGCGATTGCCTTCAACCTTCACCGTGCCGGACGCGACAACCGCGCCATCCAGCTCGGCGATGGCGGACCAGGTGCCAATACCACCGAACATGACGCCGATGATGATCATGCCAGCCAGGATCGGTCCGCGCGCATTGGTCTTGACCTGCGAAAGGTCCGAAGGGCCACCCTTTGCCGAACTGGGCGCGGGCAGCGCCTTCATGCCCGGACCACCGATGGGACCACCATTAGGGGCGCCGATCTTGCCGATTGCCGTCATGCTTCACCTCCGCCGCTTGCCGGCTTGGCGTTATCGTCCTGGGATGAATTCTCCCCCGACCCATCGGATGGGCTTTCCGGGGCGGCCACGGGGCGCACGCCGGGCCGATTGGCCTGCGTGACCCGGGGCGGCGTACCGCCGGGCGTGGCGACCGGGCGCGTCAGCTTGGCCAGCACATCGGCGCGCGGGCCGAACATTTCCGGCAAGCCGTCGCGCAGCAACAGCACCTTGTCGACCACCGACAGGATGCTGGGGCGATGGGCGATGACAACCACCGTCACCCCCTGCTCCTTCAGCTGCAGCAGCGTCTGGCGCAGGGCTTCCTCGCCATCGGTGTCGAGGTTCGAATTGGGCTCGTCCAGCACCATGAAGCGCGGATTGCCGAACAGCGCGCGGGCCAGGCCCAGTCGCTGGCGCTGGCCGCCGGACAGCGACGAACCGCTCTCGCCGATCTCGGTCTCGTAGCCCTTCGGCAGATGCAGCACCATCTCATGCACATCGGCCTTGCGCGCGGCCTCGATGATCTGGTCCGGCTCGGCATCCTGGAAGCGGGCGATATTCTCTTTCACCGTGCCGCCGAACAGCTCCACATCCTGGGGCAGATAGCCGATATACTTGCCGGCATCCTCGCGGTCCCAGGCAGACAGGTCGACGCCATCCAGCCGGACCGTGCCGGCCAGCGGCAGCCAGGCCCCGGCGAGAATGCGTGCGATGGTCGACTTGCCGGCCGCCGACGGGCCGATGATGCCCAGGCTCTCGCCCGGCTCCAGAGTGAAGGAGACGCCCTTCAGGATCGGCTTGCCGCCGGGATGGCCGAAGACGATCTTGTCGACGCTCAGCTGGCCTTTCGGCACCGGCAGCGGCATGGAAGGCGCGCGCGGCGGCGCCTTGGCCAGCAATTCCTTGATCCGGGCATAGGCGGCACGCGACTGGATGAACTGGCGCCAGATACCGATGGCCTGCTCGACCGGGGCCAGCGCGCGGCCCATGATGATCGAACCGGCGATCATGACGCCCGGCGTGATCTGGTGCTGCAGCACGTAATAGGCACCGACAGCCAGGATGGCGATCTGCAGGGCGAAGCGGAAGGCGCGGGTGGCGCCGGTGATGGAACCGGCGCGGTCGCTGGCAATGGCCTGCAGGTTCAGCGCCGTATCATGCATCACCTGCCATTTGCGGCGCACGCCGCCGATCATGCCCAGCGACTGCACGACCTCCGCATTGCGACGGCTGGTCTCGGCGAAATCATTGGCGCGCGAGGCGTGGAAGCTGGCCAGCTTCAGCGGGTCGCGGGTACGCATCTCGGTCGCCAGCGCCAGGCTGAACAGCACGATGGCGCCAACCACGCCGACCGCACCGATCATCGGGTGGAACAGGAACATGACGAACAGGAAGATCGGCACCCACGGCGAATCGAACAGCGCGAAGATGCCGGACGTGGTCATGAAGCCGCGCAGCGTCTCCAGATCGCGCAGCACCTGCGCCTCCTGGCCCCGGCCGGTGCGGTTGGTGACTTCCAGCACCGCCTGCAGCAAGCGGCCGCCGATCAGCTGGTCGATCTTGCCGCCCATGCGCACCAGCACGCGGCTGCGGATGGCCTCCAGCAGCCCCATGACGATCAGCAGCACGATCGCGATGACCACCAGGGCAACCAGCGTCTCGCCACTGCGGCTCTGCAGCACCCGGTCATAGACCTGAAGCATGAAGAGCGGGGCGACGAGTTGCAGCAGATTCACGAAAAAGCTGAAGAACGCGGTCGCCATAAGCATACCGCGACACTGCTGGATCGCGGCGCCGGCTTCGGAACGGGCTGTCTGCATGGGGTATCGCTTCTCGTTTCTGTAGCGCCTTCGGCCATGCCCGCAGGAGGAGTCCCGGCGGGATGGCGAAAAGTACAGTGATCTTATAACTCACCCGGCCCAAGGCGTCCACATAGCGTCGCCAGGGGCGCGGCAATCCGACGCAAAGCCGGCGGGCGCAAAGCCAGCCTAGTCGAAGTTGAATTCCAGATCATCGGCCCCGGGCAGGGCGAAGACGTCCTCCAGCCGGGTCTGGGGCTGCTGGCCGGCCAGCTGGGCCTGTACCTGGGACAGGCGGGACAGCTCCGACAAGCGGTTGGTCGAGAGCAGATGCGCATAGATCAACGGCAGTATCCCGGCATGGCGGCACTGCAGAAAAGCCTCGTCGGAGAGGTTGTTCAGCGCCACCTCATCGACCCTCAGAAGCCCGGTTACTTCCTGTATGCCCTGGCCCGCATCGACCTTCATCTGCCAGTCGGAAAACAGGCCCTGGCGGTCAATCAGATCGCAATAGGTTCGCGTTGCCTGTCGATCCCGCTCCAACTGGGTAAAGAAATCGACCACCTGCGCGAACCGGCCGACCGGCTTGTGGTCGTCGTCGAAGAAGGGTTCACCGGAATTCATCGAGAGCAGCCCGCTTTCCTCGTCGAAGCAGACCACCCGTTCGCCTTCCGGGCCAGCCACCAGGGCAAAAGGATAGCTGCGCAGGCTTGCCGGGACATAGGAACCGAGCCAGCGGCCGTCAGGCGCGACGTAGAGGTTCTGGCCCGGCATCAATCCACATATTGCCACCGGCGCGACGATCTCGTCCTGGCGCATGAAGCCTATGGCGAGATCACTGGAAGCCCGCATGACCTCTGTCACCGTCAGGGGCAGCACTGCCTCTCCAGCCGCGAATCCATAGTTAGGAAAGGGTTGCCAGAATTTTCCGGCGTGACGCTCGGCTGAGACGGGAACAAGTGATTTATACATGGGAAAGCCAATCGATTACGGAGAGTTCGGCTCAAGCAATGCCGAGATAGGTGAGCAGGGGCAGGGATTTCTCGATAAACTCCTGCTCCCGCAGGCGGAGTTCAGACATGTTGTCTTCCGGCGTTTCCAGTGCCTTGCCATCCTTGACAATGCGCTGCCCCTGGCTGGCGAGCACCGACCAGACGAAACCGGCCATATCCTTCTGGTTCTGTCGCCTTGCCAGCAGCATCAACTGGACGAAGCGATCAACAGGCACGCCGGACCCGGTGAGCGGGCTGACCAGATAGGTGATATCGGAAGAATACCTGGCGTATTCCATGATGGCGAGATTCAACCGGTCGCAACCAGGCTTTGCCTCGCGCATCTGCTTATCCTCCTGCACGGGACTGATCTGTCCGGTCGAGGTCAGGATCAACAGCGCTTGTTGTACCTTCTGGTAGCCCAGACTCTGCAAGGGCTCCGCCGCCAGCAATTCGGCAACACTCTTTGGCTTGTCCTTCAACGCATCGGCAACCGGCTCATACACTTCCGGCTGCAGATTGACCTCCCCGACCGGGAAGGTTGCCTTCAGTCCAAGGGCAGCGCGCGGTACGGTCAGCGCAAAGCGCATGGATGACAGCGCTGCCGCCTGCTCCTGCGCCGCAAGGCGCAACAGCCCTTTTACAAAAATGTCGCGGCGGAATTGCTGGCTCACACAGAAATCGCGCACGGTCTCGCGCAAGCCAGGGTCAGTGACTCCGGCGACCAGAAGCTGCTGGTCAGGCGTCAGATTCACCACATCAACATGGTCGCCGGGATGCGCCGAAGCCGCGAAAACAAGCTTGGCCTCCGCCAGTTCGCGCGCGACATCGCAATGGTAGAACAGCGTCCAGTCGCGATTCATATATTCATGCGCGAGATAATTGCGGCTGTGTTTTCCCATTCCCTCCAGCCGGGCGGCCGCCGCCGGATTACTCCTGAAAAACCCGGCATTCGCGTCTTTGAGCTTCCCCAGAAAATCGAGAGCCGAATCGATGCGCCCCGGCATCGACTTGCCCATCTCGCCGGCGCCCATCTCGATCATCAGCTTGCGCATCGGCGCGGCCGTACTCCAGCCGGGCAGCGTGTTGTACGAAATATAGCAGAGACCGCCTGGCTTCAGCTTGGCGTACAGGAAATCGCGAATCAGCTTGCGGTTCTCGTCGCTGATCCAGCTATAGACCCCATGCAGGGAAACCACGTCGAAATCCGGCAGGTCGCTGTTCAGAAACTCGGCGAAACTGTGCTCATACAGATGAATGTTCTTCAGCCCCGCTTTTTCCGCCAGCCGGGTGGCACCGACAATATGGGCGGGGTTGAAGTCGGTGGCATATACCTGGGCCTGCGGATAGGCCGCTGCGATCATGGTGGCTGTCAGGCCATGGCCGCAGCCAAGTTCGGCGAAGGCGAAGGGACGACCGTTCGACAGGGCGGGGACAGGCTGAACCTGCTGCGCAAGCAGATTCAGATTCAACAGTCCCGGAACCATCTCACGGTATACACCCCGTGAATATTCCAGATCTGCAACATAGCCAGATGCCCACGAAGTCATAGCCCCTCCGAACCAAAAATACCGTCAAGCGCCATCGTGCAAGCCAAGTAAAACCTGATGATCAGGAGGTTTTCTTCAGCCATGCCGCCGGCCAATGCGTAATGTTTTCCGTCAGATCGCTTTCCCTGAACGGCCAGGCGGGCTGCTGCAGGGTGAAATTCCTGTTATCCGCGGCAAACTCCAGGGCCGCCGTCCGCGGATTATCGTCCACCCATTCCGCCGTGCCGCGTGGCACATCCGCAAGGTCGAACATGATGCCATCCGTGGCAACGATGTACGAGCCGGCGGTGACCATGCCGGCATAGGCCGCCAACTCGTCGCGAACATGGGCATAGCTGTGGTTGGAATCCAGGATAACCATGACGGTTTCCCCCGGTTTCACTAGTGATTTCACCTGCGACACCACCTCCGGGGCCGTCGAGCTGCCCTCGATCAGCGTGATCCGGTCGAACAGGGGATGCGCCTCGATGGCCGTGCGGTTATGCGGGCGGATTTCGATATCGATGCCGATGATGCGCCCCTTGTCCATGGCCCGGCACAGGCTGGAATAGAAAATGAGGGAGCCGCCATGCGCCACGCCGGTCTCGATGATGACATCGGGCTGCACCTCGAAGATCGCCTCCTGAATGCGCAGCATATCCTCCGGCAACTGGATCACGGGGCGGCCCATCCAGCTGAAATTATACTGGTATTTCTGGTTCCACCCGACCCGGACCCATTGCCGGGAGATCGCCTCGAACGCCTCTTTCGAATAGAGGTCCAGCGTGCTGCTCTTGCCCCCCTCTTCCAGGGTCAGGCTGGCCGCTTCGGTGTCGATGGTCAGTTTCATACGCCACTCCAATCAATCAGCTCCACGGCGATACCGGCAGAGTCGAGCAGCGCCAGATTCTCGTCGCGGTAATTCGGGTTCATCAGGATCGCGCTCCGGACACCACGCGCCGGAAGCGAATCGGGTGCAACGATAGGATGGCCGGTGCCGGGGATATAGCGACCCTGCTTACCCGGATTCACATCAACAACGCAATCGATCAGGGCACGGTCATAATCGATCAGGTTGGCCAGCGTCGCGCCCTTCGCCCCGGCGCCCCAGAGCGCCACCTTGCCCTGCGCACCCAGCTTTTCCACCAAATCGCGCCATCGCTGGCGCAGTCCGGCCTCCGCCTCGGCATAGGCCTTCGCCATGGCCATGGTCTCCGGCCGTGCGCGCGAAGGCGGCGCCTCGCCACCGGAAAGCTCCGCCTCCAGCCAGAGATACTGGCCGCCGAACACGTGATCGACCCGGCGCACGGTGAAGCCGGTTCGCTCGAACGCCAGGCCCAGCGAATTCTCGGTAAACAGCGAACAATGCTCGTAGAAGAAATCCCAAACCACCTTGTTGCGCAGGATCCACTCCACGCAGGGCGTCTCGAAATAGACCCGTGCCTTCGACGATCCGGCCAGGGCCGCATGCACCGCCTGCAGAATCGCCAGCGGGTCCGGCACATGTTCGATCACATGCCGGCACACCACCACATCCGCCTTCATCTCCGCGCATTGCGCATCGTAGAACCGGCGATAGAAGGAAAGCCGTCCGTCCAGGTCGCTGTCGGGACCGACATAGGTGGGATCGAAGCCGAGGCCGCGATTGCCGCTGCCCGGATAAGCGACCAGTTTGCGCAGGAAATGCCCCTTGCCGCAGCCAACCTCGACAATGGTGCAATCGCGCACGCCGTGATTTTCGACCAGTTCGGCGACCAGCCCGTCGAGATAGCCATCGAAATAGCCGGAGCAGGTCTGCGTATTGTCGTAGTGGGGGCCGTAACTGACTTTCGCGAGATCGAAGGAGCGGTTGAACACGAAGCCGCAATGCCCGCAGACGCACATGTCCAACTCGCCGCGAACGATATGGCGGGCGGCATCGGCATCGGGCATCAGCAGGTTCTGGTGGCTTGGCACCTGGCTGCGATTTACGAAATCCGCGAGGTCGGCACCCTCACAGACTGGACAGCGGGTCATGAGCGGGCCTCGTCGATCATTCCTTGCAGCCCTTCGTGCAGGGCGGTCCTCATTTCCCAGCCAAGCGCCTTCAGTTTCGTATTGTCGCCGGCCAGCAGCGGCGGCTCTCCTGGCCGGCCGCCCGGCAGATCGAGCACGATACTCGCATCGCCCCCCATCATCTGCGCCAGCATCACGACCAGATCGGCCAGCTTCACCGGTGCGCCGGAGGCGATGTTGACCGCCCCCTCGCCTGCCCCCTTGTCGGCCCGCAGCAGCGTGACGAAAGCCTCGGCGACGTCGCTGGCATGCAGGAAATCCCGGCAGGCATCCGCATTCACGCCAAAGGGAGCACGCTGCCCTCCGAAAACCTCGATCAGCGAGGGGATCAGCCGCTGTACCGATTCGCCGGGGCCGAAGGGCAGGAACACACGGCCCCAGGCGCAGGGCACGCCGTGCTGCCTGCAGACCGCCATCGCCAGCCGCCGCGCCGAATCCTTGGCGGCGCCGTACAGCGTCGTCGGTTCCAGCGGCGTCGTGTCCTCAAGGCAGACGCCATGCGACCAGTCGTACTCGGCGCAGGTACCGGCGATCACCACCTTCTGCCCGCCCGCCGCGCAGAACGCCTCGACCAGCCGCGTGGTCGCATCCACCCAGCGCAGGTTCAAAGGCGAGGTCCAGTATTTGCCATGCTCGGCATACCAGGCGAGGTGCAGCAGATGCGTTGCCCCGGCATGGCGCATGATCTCCGCGAAATCCGCTGCCGCCAGCAAATCGGCCTCGATAAAGGCGCTGGCCCCCTCCGGCTTTCGCCGACCAACCGCGACTGTCTCGATGCCGTGGCGGGCAAGAGCCGCCAGCACATGCCGGCCGAGAAAGCCGCTGCCGCCGGTCAGCAGGACCTTCATGTCCCCTCCCGTCCTTCCGTGACCGTCAGACGGGGCACGGCGGTCACGAAGCGCCCGCCCCAGTCACGGACATAGGCAAGCTGCGCCGTCACCTCCTCGCGCAAATTCCAGGGCAGGATCAGCACGAAATCGGGCCGGTCTTCTTTGAGATGCTGCTCGGCGACGATGGGGATCCGGCTGCCCGGCATGAACTTGTCCTGCTTTGCCGGGTTGCGGTCCACCACATAGGGCAGCAGGTCGGGGCGCACACCGGCAAAGTTCAGCAGTGTGTTGCCCTTGGCCGCAGCCCCATAGGCGCCAATCTTGTGACCCTGCTTTTTCGCCTCAATCAGGAAGGCGAGCAGATCGTCCTTCACCCGCTCGGCCTCGACCTGAAAGCCGCTGTAGAAACCGGCGCCGCCCATTCCAGCGGCACTTTCCCGGCCGCGCAGGCCAGCGACGGCGCCGGACACTGGATGCCGACCAGAATCGCTGCGCTGTGCGAAGACGCGCAGGCTGCCGCCATGGGTCGGCAACTCATCGACATCGAAGACAGTCAACCCATTCGCCTTGAAGATGCGCTCGACCGCCAGCAGCGACAGGTAGGAGTAATGTTCGTGATAGGCAGTGTCGAACTGCGTCTCCGCGACCATGCGCATCAGATGCGGGAATTCGAAGGTGGCCACGCCCTGCGGTTTCAGCAGCCGGGCGAAACCGGCGGTGAAATCATTGATGTCCGGCACATGGGCGAGCACGTTGTTGGCCGCGATCAGATCGGCAGCCCGGCCTTCAGCCGCCAACTCCCCGGCAAGCGCCGAGCCGAAAAACCGCTCGATAATCTCGATGCCCTTCGCCCGCGCGGCAGCCGCCGTACCGGCCGTCGGCTCGACGCCATAGCAGGGAATGCCGGCCTGCTTCACATACTGCAGCAGATAGCCGTCATTCGCCGCGATCTCGGCCACCAGGCTGTCCGCCCCAAGGCCGAAGCGGGTTGCCATGTCCCGCACATAGCGTTCGGCATGGGCGAGCCAGGAAGTGGAGAAGGAGCTGAAATAGGCATAATCCTCGGTGAACAGCGCCTCGCGGCCGGCATGGTCTTCCGTCTGCACCAGCCAGCAGGTCTCGCACACCAGCAACCGCAGCGGGAACCAGACCTCCGGCGCGCGCAAGGCGGCCGCGCCGAGATAGGCGTTGGAGGGCGGCGCGCTGCCCATATCCAGGAACGGCAGCGCAAGGTCCGACCCGCAATGACGACACTTCACAAACGCACTCCCCCAAATCCGGCCCCGGTGAACGGATGCGCGCGGTCCCGGTCCGACATTTCGGCGATCTCCAGCGGCCAGGCAATCGCGAGCGCCGGATCGACAGGATTGAGCCCCGCCTCGGCATCCGGCGCATAGGCAGCGCTATGGCAATAGAGCAATTCGGCCTCGTCCGTCAAAGCCTGAAAACCATGCGCGAAGCCTTCCGGAATCAGCAGCGCCCGGCCGTTCTCCGCCGACAATCTCTCGGCATGCCAGGCAAGGAAGCTGGGAGATCCGGTCCGCAGATCGACCGCCACGTCCCAGACTTCCCCCCTGATGCAGGAAACCAGCTTCATCTCGGCATGCGGCGGATGCTGGAAGTGCAGGCCGCGCACCGTGCCCTTGCGCGCGGTCAGTGTGTGGTTGATCTGCGCGATGGGGCTCAACCAGCCGGCTTCGGCCAGTTCCTCCGTGCAGAACAGCCGGGACAGGAAACCGCGATGGTCGCCAAGGTGCTGGCGTTCCACAAGCTTCAGCCTGGCAAGCGGCAGATCGTGGACGGTGAACCGGCTCATCGGGTGGTCTCGTAGGCGGCAAATTCAGCCTCGCACAGGGCCCGCGCGTCGCTGCCCTTCTGCTGGGCGCTATACCACGCCAGCGCGCGGTCCACGGCCTGCGCAAGCGGCCATTTCGGCGCAATGCTCAGGATTGACCGCGCCCTGCCGGCATCCAGCGCCAGCAGGCCGGCCTCATGTGGCCCGTCCTGGCCATTGCCATAGCGCACCGCGCCGGCGCCATAAGCCCCACGGGCCATTTCCACGACATCGCGTACCGAGGCCACCCCGGCGCTATCCGGACCGAAATTATAGGCATCAGCCAGATCGGGCCGGTCCCAGGATTGCCGCGCCAGCGCGATATAGCCGGCCAGCGGCTCCAGCACATGCTGCCAGGGCCGCACCGCGTGGGGCCGGCGGATATCCAGCACCGCACCTGCCTGCCATGCCCGCACCGCGTCGGGGATAAGGCGATCCGCCGACCAGTCGCCGCCGCCGATGACATTTCCCGCACGCGCGCTTGATACCGCCACCCCTTGCTCGGCCAGAAAGGCATCGCGGTAGCTGGCGATCACCATCTCCGAGGCCGCCTTGCTGGCGCTGTAGGGGTCGTGGCCGCCCAGAGGATCATCCTCACGGTAGGGCTGTGGCCGCTCATGATTGCGATAGACCTTGTCGGTCGTCACCATCACCGCAACCCTGACCGTCTCCAGCCCGCGCAGCGCCTCCAGCAGATGTGCCGTTCCCATGACATTGCTGGAGAAGGTTTCCAGCGGCAGGTCATAGCTGGCGCGCACCAAAGGCTGGGCGGCAAGATGGAAGACGATGTCCGGCCGCGCCGAACGGACCAGCCGCGACAGCGCATCGGCATCGCGGATATCGCAGAAATGGCTGTCAACGCCATCGGCAATGCGTGCCAGATCGAACAGGTTCGGACTCGTATTCGGCGGCAGGGCGATCCCTGTCACCCGCGCGCCAAGCCGGGTCAGCCAAAGCGCCAGCCAACCGCCCTTGAAGCCGGTATGCCCGGTTATCAGGACGCGCTTTCCGCGCCAGAAATCCAATGCCGGTTCCATCACCACATCTTCCAGGGCGCCTTGCCGGACTCCCAGAGCTCCTCCAGCAGGTTCTTCTCGCGCAGCGTGTCCATCGGCTGCCAGAAGCCGGTATGCTCGAAGGCGCGCAGCTGGTCATCGGTGGCAAGCCCTCCCATAGGCTCCAGCTCCCAGCTCGTCTGGTCACCCTTGATGCGCCCGATGACCTTGGGCGACAACACGAAGAAGCCGCCATTGATCCAGCCGCCATCGCCGCGCGGCTTCTCGACGAAGCCGCGCACGGAATCGCCGTCGCGCAGCAGCGAGCCGAAGCGGCCCGGCGGACGCACCGCCGTCACCGTGGCGTCCCGGCCATGCCGGCGGTGGAAATCGAGGGCGGCCGAGATGTCGATATCCGCCACACCATCGCCATAGGTGAAGCAGAAGGCCTCCTCGCCTTCCAGATAGGGGGCAACGCGGCGCAGCCGCCCGCCGGTCATCGTGTCCTCGCCGGTATCGACCAGCGTCACGCGCCAGGGTTCGGATTTCTGCTCATGCACTTCCATGCGGTTGTTAGCCATGTCGAAGGTGACATCCGACATGTGCAGGAAGTAATTGGCAAAATATTCCTTGATGACATAGCCGCGATAGCCGCAGCAGATCACGAAATCGGTCACGCCATGGGCCGAATACATCTTCATGATGTGCCACAGGATCGGCTTGCCGCCGATCTCGATCATAGGTTTCGGCTTCAGATGCGTCTCCTCGGAAATCCGCGTCCCGAGGCCGCCCGCCAGTATCACCGCCTTCATCTCTACCCTCCTGCCGCTATCCCCCCGCGGCGGCGCCTATACTGTCCTTCCCGGGCGGATTCGTCCACAGGACGGATACAGGAAAACCCGCAAGGCATGAACCTTGCGGGTTTTCCGTTCCGTCAACAGGCGGGTCCGGTCAGATGAGGTCGGTACCCACAATCGAGGTTACGCCCATGAGGACGACGATGCCGCTCTGGCCGGCGGCATCGACATCGGCGTTCGCCGCGTTGGTGATGACAAGCAGATCCGCGCCAGCGCCGTTCGTCGTGAAGACGCCGGTACCGCTAGTGAAGTCGCCGCGTACAGCATAATTGTTGTTGCCCGTCAGGTTCGACCCATCGCCGCCGGGAACAACGATGAATGTGAGGTTGTTGGCCGTTGCGACATCCAGCTTGTCAGTGCCCGACACGAAATCGGTGATCACATCCACGCCGGCGGCGAAGGTGAGGGTCTCGCCCGCGCCCAGATTGCCCGCCGTGATCGTCTCGGCGGTACGGGCCACCGAATCGCCGCCAGACTGAACAAATATGTCGGCACCGGTGCCGCCGCTCATCAGGTCCCCGCCGGTGCCGCCAGTGATGGTATCCTCACCGATACCGCCAGTGAGTGTATCTGCACCGGCGGTGCCGGCAATGCTGCGGTTCACCGACGGGGTCTCAGTAGCACCGCTGCCGTTGGTCAGCGTGTTGTTTGCGGTGCTCAGCGTCGCGGTGGAGAGGTCGATCAGGCCGGTGAGCTTGATCGCGCGGTCGGTGTTGGCGGTGAAGGTGGCGCCGGCCGAGAGGTCCTGCACGACATAGGTGTTCCCCTCGAACTGGAACCAGCGGACGATGCCG
>JAHJHR010000009.1 GCA_018823745.1 Alphaproteobacteria bacterium | reverse complement strand
TTCAAGGGGTTCACGACCATTACCAACAGCGGTGCAGAGGTCACCGACCTGCACCGCAATGTGGGCCGGGCCATCATCTGGTCGATCGCCATCTGTGTCGTCGTCTATCTGCTGGTGGCCTTCGCGGTCGGGTCCAGCCTGCCGCTCGACCGTATCGTGGCGGCGAAGGATTACGCGCTGGCCGAGGCCGCCGAGCCCGCGCTCGGCAAGACTGGCTTCTACCTGACGGTGGCGCTGGCGCTGGTGGCCACCGCGTCGGGTCTGATCGCCAGCGTGTTCGCGGTCTCGCGGATGCTGGCAATGCTGACCGACATGAAGATGATCCCGCACAGCCATTTCGGGATGCCGGGCACGATCAAGGACCACACGCTTGTCTACACCGTCGTTATCGCAGGATTCCTGACGGTCTTCTTCGACCTCAGCCGCATCGCCTCGCTTGGGGCTTTTTTCTATCTGGTGATGGACATAATCATTCATTTCGGTGTGTTCCGGCACCTGCGCGAGGAGATCGGCGCGAAGGGATGGGTCCTGCTGACGGCCATGGCGCTCGACGCAGTGGTGCTGACCGCCTTCGCCGCGATGAAGTGGCAGTCTGATCCCCTTATCGTCGTGCTCGGCGTGATCGGCATGGCGCTGGTGTTCCTGTTCATGCGGGTTTTCCTGGCGCGCAATCCGGTCAGGGAAGGCGATCACGGTTCCCTTTAATGGCTTGAGCTTCCAACCGCTGGAACCCTCACGCTGAAACAAGACAGCGAAAGATTTGCAAGTATGGACCACGATCATCATCACGCGGTGTCTGATATTCCGTCGGGAGCTGAGACGGCGAAGGACCTGGTTTGCGGGATGTCGGTCGATCCCCATACGGCAACGCATCGCGCTTCCCATCAGGGCAAGCCTTATTATTTCTGCTCATCGCGCTGCCAGGATAAATTCACCGCCGATCCGGAAGCGTATTTTGGTTCCAGGCCGGCAGCGGAGGCACCGCAGACAGACGCGGTTTACACCTGCCCGATGCACCCTGAAATCCGCCAGACCGGCCCCGGCAGCTGCCCGATCTGCGGCATGGCGCTGGAGCCGGCGGAGGTCTCACTGGATGAAGGACCGAACCCGGAACTCGCCGACATGTCGCGGCGATTCTGGATCGGCCTCGCGCTGGCTGCACCCGTCTTCCTGCTGGAGATGGGCGGCCATCTGACGGGATTGTCGCATCTGATTCCGGCGCAGATATCGAACTGGATCCAGCTGGTCCTGGCCACGCCGGTGGTGCTCTGGGCGGGATGGCCGTTCTTTGTCAGGGGCTGGCAGTCGGTGGTGAACCGGTCGCTCAATATGTTCACCCTGATCGCCATGGGAACCGGCGTTGCCTGGCTGTACAGCATCGTCGCCACTCTGGCGCCCGGCATCTTCCCTGACGTGTTTCGCGATGCAGAGGGGGCGGTGGCCGTCTATTTCGAAGCGGCAGCGGTGATCACCGTTCTGGTGCTGCTGGGGCAGGTGCTGGAATTGCGGGCGCGGGAGACGACGTCCGGGGCCATAAAGGCGCTGCTCGGCATGTCGCCAACGATTGCGCGGCGACTGTCGGAGGATGGTTCGGAAGAGGAAGTCGAGCTGGATCGTGTCCAGGTCGGGGACCGGCTGAGGGTCCGCCCCGGCGACCGCGTGCCGGTCGATGGAATTGTCGCTGAAGGCGGTTCCAGCGTCGACGAATCGATGGTGACCGGCGAATCCATGCCGGTCCGCAAACAGCCGGATGACAAGGTCATCGGCGGCACGATCAACGGCCAGGGCAGCTTCATCATGCAGGCGGAAAAGGTCGGCCGCGATACGATGCTGGCGCAGATCGTGCGCATGGTGTCCGAGGCGCAGCGCTCGCGCGCGCCAATCCAGCGGCTGGCGGATTTGGTTTCGTCCTGGTTCGTGCCGGCAGTCATCCTGATCGCGCTGCTGGCCTTCGTGGCCTGGTCCGTTTGGGGGCCGGCGCCGGCGATGGGCTATGCGCTGATTGCGGCTGTGAGCGTGCTGATCATTGCCTGTCCCTGCGCGCTGGGGCTGGCAACGCCGATGTCGATTATGGTGGGCGTTGGCCGGGGAGCCCAGGAAGGCGTTCTGATCAAGAATGCTGAAGCGCTGGAGCGCATGGAGAAGGTCGATACCGTTATTGTCGACAAGACCGGCACCCTGACGGAAGGCCGGCCGAAGGTCACCGCGATCAGGACCCTCGGCGGGTTCGGGGAAGATGATCTGCTCCGCCTGCTCGCCAGCCTGGAACAGAGCAGCGAACACCCTCTTGCCGCCGCCATCGTGGCCGCCGCCAAAGAGCGCTCGCTCGACCTGCTGCAGGCCAGCGACTTCGATTCGCCGACAGGCAAGGGCGTGCTGGGTACGGTCGATGGCCGAAAGCTCGTGGTGGGCAATGCCCGGTTCCTTGGCGAGCACGATATCGAAACCGGTCCGCTTGAAGAAATCGCCGATATGCTGCGCCAGGATGGCGCGACGGCAATTCTGGCGGCTATCGATGGTGAGCCTGCCGGAATCGTCGCGATTGCCGATCCGGTGAAGGAAACGACGCCAGCGGCCATAAGGGCGCTGCATGCGGACGGCATCTCCGTTGTCATGCTGACGGGCGACAACAGGACCACGGCACAAGCAGTAGCCAGAAAGCTCGGTATCGACCGCGTGGAGGCCGAGGTGCTGCCCGAACAAAAGGCGGCAATCGTCAAGCAACTCCGCGAGGAGGGGCGGGTGGTCGCCATGGCCGGCGACGGCGTGAACGATGCCCCGGCGCTGGCCGCTGCGGATGTCGGCATCGCCATGGGCACCGGCACCGATGTGGCCATCGAGAGCGCCGGGGTGACCCTGTTGCGCGGCGATCTGATGGGCATCGTCAGGGCACGGCGCCTGTCCGAGGCGACGATGCGGAACATCCGCCAGAACCTGTTCTTCGCCTTCATCTACAATGCGGCCGGCGTGCCCATCGCGGCGGGCGTCCTTTACCCGTTCCTGGGCATCCTGCTGTCGCCGATCGTCGCTGCCGCCGCCATGGCGCTGTCCTCGGTCAGCATCATCGGAAACGCCCTGCGGCTGCGCGCCGTGAGGCTGCGGGATTGAGGAGGCGCGTGATGGCGGTGCTGCACTCGACCCTTACCTGCCCGGATTGTGGGCAGGTCTCGGTGGAAACGATGCCGGAGAATGCGTGCCAGTATTTCTACGAGTGCAAGGGATGTAAAAGCCTGCTTCGCCCCCTCTCCGGGGACTGCTGCGTGTTCTGCTCCTACGGCGACACCCCCTGTCCACCGGTCCAGGAATCGCGGGCTAAGGGGAATGCAGGCGGGTGTTGTGGCCAGGACGGCGATTGATCTGCACCAATGTGCTGGCACTGGAACGCGAGCGGGATATTGGTGCTGGAAAAGCATCAGCGTGACAACAATGCGATAACCGGCAGCAACCCATAGTCCAGGCAGTTTCGCCTGGGTCACCGGAGTAGGGCGGAACGAACGGCTTCATCATCGGGCGGTCATGTAGACGATGCCTGGCGCCTGCAGCCCCAGCTGGTCCTTTTGTTGCCGGTCTTCTTCGAGGTGCAAAAGCGGGCTTAGTCCTGGTGCGATGGGGTCACCCGACTATCCCCAGGATCGGAAAGGTATCCAGCAGCCAGTAAGACAGCGCCGAGAGCTGCCCCGTGATCATGGCGATGCCCATAGCGACCATGAGCAGCCCGGCGATCTGATGCAGCCGTCGTCCGATGCGACCGATCGCTCGCAGGCGCCGGGTCAGGCGGTCAGTAAAGGCGGCAGCGAGCAGGAACGGCACACCAAGCCCGGCCGAGTAAATGGCGAGCAGCGCTACTCCTTCTCCAACCGTGGCCGTGGTTGCGCTTGCGGTGAGGATGGTGCCGAGGATCGGCCCGATACAGGGTGTCCAGCCAAAACCAAAGGCGAGCCCGAGGATATAGGCGGATAGCGGCTGCCCCCCGGTGATGGACATGTGGAAGCGGGCCTCTCGCTGCAACACGCTGATCCGTGCCATGCCGATCATAAACAGGCCGAACAGGATAACAATGGCGCCGCCGACGAGGTTCAGTTCGTACCGGTAGCTCAGAAGCATCTGGCCGAGCGCCGTTGCACTTGCTCCCAGGATCATGAAGATGGTCGAGAAACCCAGCACAAAATACAGGCTCATAACGACGGCCTGGCGCCGACGGCCGTCGGGATCGAGGTCGCTGACGCCGGCTGTGTGTCCGGCGACGTAAGAGACATATCCCGGCACCAGCGGGAGGACGCAGGGGGAGACGAAGGAGATTGTGCCGGCCATGAAGGCGGCGGCAATGCCGATGCCCGACAGCTCAAACATCGGTACCAACCGCCCTTCGGCTCTGTCCGGGCCAACTTCGGGTTGCGAAGCGGAAGGCCGCCAGGGGAACGAGTATCCATTGCAACACCGGGCTGAGACCGGCGTCGATGACGGGAATGACTGGCATGATATCCCGATAAGCCCATGCCTGCCGTACTTCGATATTGAGCCATTCGCTAAACAGCGTGTAGCCAAGACCGAAGGCAATTGTCAGCATGACAACGCGGCCTGTCCGGATGGCTGGCCAAGCGGGGCTGCCAGCGAGAAACAGCGCAAGCATGACCGTGCTGAGCGCGATGAGGATATCGCCACCGGTGCAATGCACGGCGGCGAAGACTATTTCGCCGGTCGATCCGGTTTCCCACAGCGTGTAGAGTGGCATGTGCGCGAACTCCCAGACGAGGTTCGCGACGGCGATGAAGACGATGTAGCGGCGCAGCGCAGACAGCCATCCGCCAGCACTTGCGGCGCCGAAAAGTCCATCGCTCGAATGCGCGGCCGTCATCGGAACAGCCCCTTGACGCTGTCCCACCAGCCCGCCTCTGCCGGCTTGGACGGGCGAGAGGGGGCGTTGGTCAGCCCGTTGATGTAAAGCACCAGGTTGAGCGGTTCGAAGCGCAGGCCGTGGAACTTGGCGGCAAACCGCCCGCCGCGGTCGATCACGTGGGTCGCCACGCCATGCATCTGCTGTCCGTCATCCAGCGGCTGGAACTTGACGTTGTAGGTCTCCGAAAGCTTTCGCGTCGCATCCTCGGGATCACCCGGGCGGTGGGTCAAAAACATCCAGTTGTGCGGGTCGAGGCCATGCGGCTCACCATAGCTCCTTAGAACATCCGCCGTGTCGAGATCGGGATCGGTCGTCACCGTGATGAACTGGACCATGTCCTTCATCGGCGTGATATTGATCTTCGACTGGACGTCCGCGATCAGGGCCGAGTGTAGCGGGCAGACATCTGTGCAGCCGGCAAAGATGAAGTTCAGTACGACGATCTTGTCGGCGAAGTCCGATAGCTTGACGATTTTCCCATCGGCATCAGCCAGCTCGAAGAGCGGGGCCGGGCTGTCGATAGCCTGAAAGAACTGCTCCTTGCTGCCCATGACCCGGTCGAGATCGGCGCCCGGATGGTGCGCCAATGCCGGCATGGCGACGGCAAATGCGCCGATCAGAACAGCGGTTAATCGTGCGAGACTCATGTCTTCTCCCTGAACATCCCTGCGATCGATGACACCGGTAGGTGGCATCATTCCTGTCGGCTCTGCGGCGACGGGCCCGCATCCGTCTCGCCATGGGTCGCGCAAGACTTTGTCCCGCCGCCGCGCATGCACAGGCCGAGGGCGCACATCGCGGCGCAGGGTGCGAGGGCGATTAGGATCGGCGCCGCGCCGACCGCCGTCAGCCAGCCCCAGTTCAGGGCAAGTCCTGCAGCCAGCGCCCCGAAACTCGTAAGGAGGACAATCCGGCGTTTCGACAGCCAGAGCACTCGGTGGGATAATGGGATACGCGGGGTCGCATTTGCGGCGGTCCGTTTCGTGATCATCTTGTCGATTCCTTTCCTGCGTGCTCGGCGATGACGCCTGCGAAGAAGGCGACCATCTCCGGTGTGTCCCATTCGGCTGGTCCGATCAGCCGGCCGAGCTCCCGTCCATCCAGTCCGATAAGTAGTGTCCTCGGGAGGCCGTAGACACGGAGCTCGCGCGATGCCTTCATCGTGTCGTCGATGAAGATGCCCAGATGCCGAATGCCGATCTCGTCGAAGAACCGGCGGACGACACCGACGCCGGCGCGGTCTATCGAGAGGGTCACGACCTCGAAGCGATCGCTGCCAAGCTTGGCCTGAAGGCGGTCCAGTGTCGGCATCTCGTGGCGGCAAGGGGCGCACCAGGTGGCCCAGAGGTTGAGAAGGACGACCTTGCCGTGCCATCGGTCCAGCGTGAGCGCGTTACCGTGTTCGTCAGCGAACGAGATTGTCGGTAGCGGCTGCGGCGTGTCGTGCAGCGGGACGGCATTCGGCCCGTCCGCCATCGTCGCGGTCGAGAAGCTCAGCGCCAATACGAATATGAGTGCGGACAAACTCTTCATCGGCTCTCCCCTTTTTCGCGGCGGCTCAACTCTGCCTGATGCTGCCGCTCTCGCTCAGGCCAGATGCTCTTGATGAAGTCCAGGGCGGCGCGGATTTCGTCGTCGGACAACACGTCGGTGAAACTGGGCATGTCGCTCTGGTAGCCGCCGCCAACAACGGCTGCAGGCCCTTGCTTGGTGATGCGGAACAAAACGCCGTCGGGGTGATGCCATGTGTGTCCCGAAGCGTCATGCGGCGGCGCGGGCAGGTGACCGGACGGAAGGCGGCTCTTCCAGTCCGGCTGGCCTTCGAGATTCGCGCCATGACAGGACGCGCAGTTCGCCGCATAGATCGCTCGCCCGCGTTCGAGCCGTTCGCCGGATGCCTCCGCCGAACCGCTCCGGTCAAATCCGACCCAGATCAGCCCGGCCACGGCGCTTCCGCCGAGCAGTATCGAGGTGCCAGGAACGGCGCGCTTCATCAGCGCTTGCCCCAGAAGAGGTATTTGACCAGCGCCGCAATGCCGAGGACGAGCAGGATGATCGCAAGCAGCCAGACAAGGCCCATGCCCCACATCATCATGCCGCCCATGCCGTCCATCATGCCCATACCCATGCCGGTCGGTGCGTTGTTCATCTGGAAAACTCCTTACTCGACTGCGTATATGGATGGGTTGCCGTTGCCCACCGCGTAGACCGTGAAGTCTTCGGTCTTGGCGCCGCTCATGCCGGGCGATCCCATCGGCATGCCGGGCAGGGTCACGCCCTTGATGTCCGGACGCTCCGAGAGCAGCCGGTTGACGGTCGCGACGGGCACATGACCGCTCACCACGTAGTCGTCGATGAAGGCCAGGTGGCAGCCCTGAAAGTCGTCCGGGATGCCGGCCTCGCGGCTCATGGTGACGAGCTCGTGGGTGGGCTTGACGGTGACGGTGAAACCGTTCTCGTGCAGATAGTCGGCATAGGCTTCGCAGCAGCCGCATTGCGGATTCTTGTAGAGGGTCACATCCCCTGAGGCCGCGTGCGATGCGCTCGTGGAATAAACGCCCGCACCGAACACGATGGCGGCGAGGGCAGCAGCGATAAACTTGCGCATGTTGTTTCTCCTTGATTTTGTGGATCAGGCAACGCGGATGACGCCCATCATTCCGCCGGCCTGGTGTTCGAGGATGTGGCAGTGGAACATCCAGTCGCCCGAATTGTCGGCGACAAAGGCGATCTCGACCTTCTCCCGCGGTGCCATCAGCACGGTGTCCTGCCATTCGCGGTGCGGCGTCGGCGCGCCGTTGCGCGAGATCACCCGGAAGGAATGGCCGTGCAGGTGGATCGGGTGGTGCCACGCCGTCGCATTGGTCATGACGATCACATGCGAACGGTTGCGTTCGAGCGTCAGCATCGGATCCAGCACATGGCCCTCGGCGGCCTTCCCGTTGATGAACCAGATGCTCTGCCCGTGCATCATGCCCATCATGCCGCCACCCATGCCGTTCCGGCGGCTTTCACCCATGCTGCCGCCCATCTCCGCCATCACTATCCCGCCCATCATGCCGCCGTTGAAGATCACCTCATGGCGATTCGCTCCGGCAAGATCGGGTTCGGGTATGGGATTGGCGGGGAGGGCTATGGGCCAATCGGGCGTACTGTCCCGGAGTGGCGTCTCATCATAGGCAAGGTCGACGAGCCGGTATTCGAGCCCTCGATAGAATCTGTCGACGACCTGCACCCGGCTGCCAGGCTTGCCGGTCATGTCGAGGATCAGGTCGACACGCATGGCCGGCCCGAGTGCGACCAGTCCGTCCGCGGGTGCGTGCGGGATCACCGGCTGGCCGTCGAGCGCGATGACGGTTGGTTTCAGGTCCTGAAAGTCGAGCCCGAAGATGCGCGCATTCGCGGCATTGATGAGCCGCAGCCGGATGCGCTCGCCGCTGCGCACCGGAAGCGTATTCTGCACATGACCGTTGATTGTGACGGTGTTGCCGATACGGCCATTGTGGCTGATATCATGGCCGTTACCAAAATCGTCGCTGATCTCAGCGGCCCTGGTGAGACGCCAGTCGTCGAGCACCCAGACGACTTCCCGGTCTACCTGAGGAGGCTCTGGCTCCTCGACGATCAGCGGCCCGTAGAGGCCCCGCCCGACCTGCTCGAAGCTGCGCTGATGCGGGTGATACCAAAAGGTGCCAGCATCGACCGCGTCGAACTCGTAGATGAAGGTCCCGCCTGGCGCGATCGGCGGCTGGTTGAGATGCGGGACGCCATCCATGGCGTTCGGCACCCTGACGCCGTGCCAGTGGATAGTGGTCTCTTCGGCGAGCCCATTCTCTACAGCAATCCGGAGACGCTCGCCCTGACGCACTCGGATTTCAGGGCCGGGGACTGCGCCGTTGTAGCACCAGGCAGGTGTCTCGCCGTACGGTTTCGGTACGAGGCGCGCCAGACCCGGTGCGGCCCGCAAGGGAAACTCCCGGATGTTGGCCGCCCGTGCAGGAAACATAAGACCCGGCATTCCCAGGCTGGCAGCGCCGACAGCACACGCCCTCAGTAAAGTCCGGCGTGATAGCGCCGAGGTAATTTGTGGCATGGTTCGCTCTCATCTGATTTCCACTGTGCTTCAGATGCGCAGACTTGGGTCTGCACATGCGTTAAGCAGCGGCTTCCCGCGCAATTGCCGGGAAGCGCAGCAAGGCGCAGCGGTCGGAGCGTACCCCGACCGGCGTCAGATCAGATGAAAGTTCGGGGAGGGTGGGGCTCGGGTGGACCTGTCCGTCCGGCCAAGTCATAGAAGCCGCAGGACGACGGACATGTCCCTGTCACTATCGGAGAACTGCCCTCTGGACTGAGATTGGCTAGAAACGGTGCGACGCAGACCATGTCACAGTCAAGCCCGCCATCGTCGCCTTCATTGCCAGAGCCGCAGCCCTTACAATCTGCCATATCCATGGTGCCGCCATCGGCCAGCGCCATCTTGATTGACATGGTAGTTGCGCTCGTCGCGTGTGCCACTGAACTCGCCGTAAATGCGGCGAGCAAGGCGAACACGAATATTCTTGCGAGCTTAACCATCGATCATACATAAGCTGCCTCAGAATTCTTGTCGAGTTCCAAGGTGTCGCAGCTACTTGGGACATTAGCTGGCGCAGTAGGAGAGCCTAGTCATGCCTTTGTCGAAGGCTTTGGCGGCAAGTTTCAGTCTCTCGAGCATGATCAGATAAGGAAAGATCGTCCCGGCCAACACCTGACGGTATGCTGAACACCAGCGTCAGTGTCTGGTTCTATCGGTCCCATCGGGCGCAAGAGCAGTCGTTGGGAGGTGTCGGTCCTATCATTTTGACGGGCTCATGCGTGTCGCAGGCGGCCATCTTATGCCCCCGCCTCAGTGTGATCGGTCAGGCACTCGGAATGGTCGCGCAGAACTTCAAGCACACGGCAATCTGCCGTCCGCCCGCCGCTGCATTCGCGTACCATCCGTTCGAGTTCAGTTCGAAGTGCCTCGAGTCGGACTAACCGCTGTTCGACTTCTTTGAGTTGTCGGCGCGCGATAGTGTCCGCCTCGTGACATGGCTTGTTTGGATGGTCGGAGAGGTCAAGCAGCTCGCGGATCGCCCCAAGTGAGAAGCCGAGCTGGCGCGCATGCCGGATGAACGAAAGCCGGTCCAGCTCGGCATCGCCATAGCGGCGTTGTCCGCCTTCCGTCCGGCCCGGTTCGGGCAATAACCCGATCTGCTCGTAATAGCGAATCGTCTGAACCTTAGTGCCGGTCTTCCTCGCCAGCGCGCCGATCGTCAACATGGGTTCACCTCCAAACATAAAGTCTTTTTAGGTTCGATCTGCCCCGGTCACAACTCGCTTGGGCAGTTAGTGAACCGGTGTGCGGCAATTTCGCAGAACAAAAAGGTTGAACCTCTAGTGGCTGTAGGATGTATACGCCGTTTGGTTCAAGAAAAGTACTTGCAGGAAATTTATGGATCTCAGGTCACTCCGAAAAATCCTTTGGAGTTTAGTGGGGTTAGCTGCGGTGGTCGGCATAGGGCTTGTCATCTGGAGCGAGTATGCAAGAGAGCCGGCGGCCAACTCCGAAGCGCCAGCCTTTCGAGCTGAATTCCAGCTGACTGACCATAACGGGGCAATCCGCACCGAGAAGGATTTCGCGGGTAGGTGGATGTTGGTTTTTTTCGGTTTCGTGAATTGCCCGGACGTCTGTCCAACGACGCTCTCCGAGGTGGCGGCGGTCATGGAGCAACTCGGCGAAGACGCCCAGGCGGTACAGCCGCTCTTCATCTCGATTGATCCCGAGCGCGATACGCCATCGGCACTTGCTGATTTCGTGCCGCGTTTCGATGCGGATATCATTGGCTTGACAGGGACGGCGGAGCAGGTTGCACGAACTGCAGATACCTTTCAAATTTACTCTGAAAAAATCGATCAAAGTGACGCGCCGGACGGCTACACTATGGGCCATTCTTCGCAGCTTTTCCTGTTCGACCCATCAGGCGGCTACACGGCATTCTGGCCTTATGGCACCCCCGCCGAGCAGATCACGGCTGATCTGCGGGAACGGCTTCTATGATCACGGGGCGGATGAATAGGGATGCTGCACTGGGCCTTGCCTGGGCCATTGCCTTGATCGCTTCGCTGTCGGTGCTATTCATCGGCGAGATTCTGGGGCAGACGCCCTGCGTTCTCTGCTGGTTCCAGCGCGCTTTCATGTTTCCTATGGTCGTCGTGCTGGGACTGGGGTTGTGGCATCAGGATCGGACCGCAGGACGTTATGGTGTGGCGCTTGCCCTGATCGGCGGAGCGATAGCGCTTTGGCACCTTGGACTCTATACAGGGCTGGTTCCAGAACGGATCCAACCTTGTACCGCTTCAGGCCCCTCCTGCACCGGTGACGAACAGGCGATTCTCGGCGTGCCAATCGCTCTTCTCTCGCTCTTCTCCTTCGGACTCATCGCGGCCCTCTCTCTGGCCTCCCTCAAAGGTTCCAGGACATGACCCGAAAGCCTCTTATTCTTATAGTTCTTATCGTTACCGTCGCGATCTTCAGCGCAGCCGCCTGGTATGTGTCGCGCCCGGCACCGACTGCGAATTCCACTCCGGTCGCTCCGCAAATGGCTGAGGCGCTTTTGCGTTCCTACTCTCCGATACTCGGTCCCAAAGATGCTCCAGTGACGATCGTCGAATTCTTTGATCCAGCGTGCGAAGCCTGCCGGGCGTTTTATCCGATCGTAAAGGATATCATGGCTGAGCACGGCAGTGCTGTTCGTGTAGCGATTAGGTACACGCCATTCCATGGCAAAGCCTCTGAAGAAGCGATCAGAATACTTGAGGCCGCCCGAATGCAAGACATATTCGAGCCCGTGCTGGAAGCGCTTTTGCGTCAGCAGCAACGCTGGGCATCACACAGTGCGCCAGCTCAAGAACTGCTGCTTCAAATCGCCGTAAATGCGGGTCTTGATGCAGAGAAAGCCCGAGCACAAATGTTGGCGCCCAGCGTGATGGCAGTTCTGAATCAAGACCGCGCGGACGTTGAAGCCATGGGGGTCCGGGGAACGCCCACCTTCTTCGTGAACGGCAAGCCTCTAAGTTCCTTTGGAGAAAAAGAACTCCGAGCGCTGGTCGCAGCCGAGGTCGAAGTAAATGAACGCTAAATATCTCCGGTAATTGTGAGAAGAAAAAAAGAAGAGAAAAAACAAATGAAAATTAGTTTTGCTGTCGTTTTGTCCGCCCTGACACTTTCGCTTGGACTGTCATTTCCCGTATTTGCCGGACCAAAAGACGTGGTGGTTGAGGGGGCATGGGCACGGGCTTCGATAGGCACCTCACGACCGAGCGCAGCCTACATGACTATACGAAATGAAAATGATGTGGAGGTGACATTAACTGGCCTTCGTACCGATCTCGCCATGATGTCCGAAATCCATCGGACCACGACCAATGACCAGGGCGTGAGTTCCATGGCGCCTGCGGGTGAAATTGTGATCTCTGCAGGTGAAACGATAGAACTGAAACCTGGCGGCCTGCACGTCATGTTGATGAAGTTGCAACAGCCGATGACGGAGGGCGAGAGCTTCCCGCTAACACTGGTCTTTTCGGGTGGCGGCGAGGTCACGGTCGATGTGCCGATCCTTGGCCTCGCGGCGCGCGGGCCGGAGAACTGATGCGGCAGCGCAGAATTGTAGGATATGGCGCAGCTGCGATCAGCGTAATCGTACTGACGCTTTTCGTGGGCTGGTGGCAGGTGGATGGACCGGGAGCGCCTACACCAGTCGCAAACCGACCAATGGCGCTTTCGGCCATGGACTTTCGTCTCACCGATCATGAAGGCAATGAAGTCGGGCCGGAGACGTTGATCGGGCGCCCCTCGATGGTGTTCTTCGGCTTCACATTCTGTCCCGATGTCTGCCCGACGACGCTGTCCGACATTTCGGACTGGCTCGAGGCCATGGGGCCAGCGGCGGAAGGGCTTGATGTCGTTCTCATCACCGTCGATCCCGCTCGCGATACGGTCGCGGCGATGGCTGACTATGTCACCTACTTCCATCCAGCGATTCGCGGTTGGACCGGGACGACCGAGCAAATCGCCCGCGCGGCCGAAGGTTTCCGCGTGACTTATGAAAGGGTGCCGGTCGAGGGCGGCAACTACACCATGAACCACACGGCGACCGTATTTCTGTTCGACGCCGAGGGACGGTTCATCAGCACCGTGGACTATCACGAGTCGCGCGAGGTTGCGCTCCCGAAGATCCGGCGTGCCATGGGAACCGCATGGGAGGGGGGATGATGAAGTTGAGATACTGGGTAACCGGAGTGATGGTCGTCTGCGGCATGCCTGTGGTGGCGGCGATTGCGCCAACCGCGACAGGCATGCCGCCGGAGATGCTGCGAGCGCCGCCCTTGCCGCAGCAGTCCCTGCCAATAGCTGCGGAGCCGGCCGCCGTTCCCGGTGGGACAGAGTCGTTAGTTGTGCAGCCTCCTCTCTCATCGCAGGCATCTGGTTTGTCGACCCCCCGGAAGGTCGAGACCGCTTCGTCTGAGGTCGAGCAAACCGGAATCATCTTGTCTCGCAGGATCGAGCCGGGCGAGACGCTTGATGCGATCCTGGCCGAAGCCGGGCTTTCCGCGCCGGTCCGCGCCGAGGCGGCGCTGGCACTTGGAGCGGAATACGATCTCAGGCGCCTTCGTCCCGGCCACGAGGTCGAAGTGGCGATTGCATTGGACGGCACGCTGGAGCGCCTTGCGCTCTCGGTCGACGAGGGCGTGACGATCGAGGCGTTCTTCGGCGAGACCACAGCGACTCGCGTGGTCCAGCCTGAGGCCGAAACAGTGACGCGCGCCGGTGAGGTTCGGATCGAGAGCTCGGTCTATGCCGCCCTTGACACAGCCGGGATTCCGGCTCGTTTCGCGGTGGACCTTGCACAGATGCTGGGGCACACGGTGGATTTACGGCGCGAACTCAACGGCGGCGAGACGCTTCGACTACTGTGGCGCGAGGCTCGGGTTGGCAAGAACATTATCGGCCAGCCGCAACTCGCTTTCGCTGCCCTCGACCTTGAAGATGAGCTCTACGAGGTCGTCTGGCCCGACGATGGCTCGGGCCGGGCCACCATCTACCGCGATGGCGAGGTTTTGCATGTGTTCGCCCAGCCTGTTGAAGGTGCGCGGCTAAGCTCGGTCTTCGGACGGCGAACGCATCCAATCTATGGCAATGTCCGGATGCATACCGGTGTCGATTTCGCTGCCCCACAGGGCACCCCCGTATACGCTACAGCGCCTGGATCGATCGGTTACATCGGTTGGCGTGATGGGTACGGCCGCATCGTCGAAATCACGCATGGATCCGATACGGTGACCCGCTACGCACATCTAAGCGCAGTTCCCGACGGTTTAGCCGAGGGTCAGCGAGTGGACACCGGGAGGCTGATCGGCAATGTCGGTGCCACCGGCACCGCCACCGGCTCCAATCTCCACTATGAAGTGCTGGTCGATGGCCGACCAACAAATCCTCTCTCGAACGATCAAATCGCCAATGTCGCCGAAACGGACACGCAGAACGGGATTGAGCAAGCTCGACTGCGCGCGGCTCGCGCCCTGCTCGAAAGCCGGTTAACCCAAGGTGATGGGCACACACCCCACGAAAGGAGTTGACCCGTGAAATTCGTCCGGAGTGCGTTGATCGGGGCTGGGTGCGGAAGCATTGCGCTTTCTCTTGATCAGGCCAGTAAGGCACTCGTCACGACGCAAGCTGCGACACTTTTCGGCGGAGTGCCTGTTTTTCCTGGTTTCAACCTCGTCTTTCTGCGTAACGACGGCGTAAGCTTCGGGTTGCTTGGTGGTGTTGATCCCTGGCTGTTGATAGCGTTAGCGCTGGGGGTTTGCTGTTGGCTTGTCGCGATAATGCTTAGAACAGACAGCCTAGTCGAAGCAGCTGGTTGTGGACTCATCGTCGGAGGCGCGCTCGGCAATATAATTGACCGGCTCAGGCATGGCGCAGTTACTGATTTTCTGGATTTTTACGTAGGTTCATGGCACTGGCCAGCTTTTAATCTGGCAGATGTCTTCATTTTCTGTGGCGTTGCGGTGCTCTTTCTGGCGATGCAAGGGAGAGCGCGATGCGAGCCGTCAAGGTCATGACAAATGGTCGATGTTCCCGAATCTCAAACACGGGCATTTGCGCGCCTTCCAATACGAATTGGGGTGGCATTCGGCGGTGGCGCGGCATCGGTGCTTGCTCTGCCGCCGTTCTCGTTGATCGTCCTTGTGCCCGTCGCGTGGTCGGCGCTGCTCATCTGCCTTCCGGGGCTCTCCCTTGGTCGCGCGACCCTAGTCGGTTGGGCCTTCGGGGTCGCACAGTTCGGCTTCGGTATCCCATGGGTCGCCGAGAGCTTCTACGTCGATGCGGACCGCTTCGGTGCGCTCGCAATACCGGCGGTGGCAGGGCTCTCGGCCTTTCTCGCGCTCTTTCCTGCACTCGCCACCGCACTTTTCGCGCACCTATCGCGCCACATCGGGACGGGCCTGCCTGCGGCGCTTCTGTTGGCGACCGCCTGGACGGGCGCGGAATGGTTGCGTGGCCATATGCTGACGGGATTTCCCTGGAACCTTGCCGGGTATGCAGTCGCCGATTTCGACGCGCTGCGTCAGCCAGCCGCGTGGGCAGGCAGCTACGGGATGAGCTTTCTCGTTGTCCTGGCGGGGGCACTGCCAGCCGCGGCATGGGCGGCGAAGGGGAACGCACGGCACTTCGCGGGCATCGCTGGACTGGCCCTTCCCTTGGCGCTGTGGGCAGCGGGCGAGGCGCGGCTGAACGGGGCGGCGCCTCCGCCGACGGGCGTCTCGCTGCGCGTCGTGCAAGGCAATTTCCCGCAGGCCGAGAAGTGGGTCCCAGGCGCGCGGGAACGGGCGCTGGACCGCTACACTCGACTGTCAGTAAAGGGCGGTCCCGTCAACCTGGTGCTTTGGCCCGAGACGGCCTTTCCGGGCTTTCTCGACGAAGACGCTGACGCGCGTGCCCGCATCGCTGCCGCGCTGCCGGAGGGCGCGCTGCTCATGACCGGCGCACCGGATCGGGTCGAGACCGAAGCGGGCACCCGGTATTTCAACGCCGTGCAGGTCTACGATCGCGGAGGCGAGATTCTCGCGGAATACGCCAAGCACCATCTGGTGCCCTTCGGCGAATACATGCCCTTGCCAAACTGGCTGCCGGTCGAACGGATCGTTGAGAGCCCCGGCGATTTCACCCCCGGGCCAGGGCCGCGCACGCTGAGCCTGCCTGGCGTCCCGGTCGTCGGGCCGACAATCTGTTACGAGATCATCTTCCCCGGCCACATAACCGAGCCGCGGTTTCGGCCCGACTGGATCTTCAACGCCACAAATGACGCCTGGTTCGGCACCTCGATCGGGCCAAAACAGCACCTCGCCTCGGCGCGGATGCGCGCGGTCGAGGAAGGGCTGCCCGTCATCCGCGCCGCCAATACAGGCATCTCGGCGGTGATCGACGCGACGGGCGACATCCGTTCGCGACTCGATACAGGCGAGACGGGGATCATCGACGCGGAGCTGCCGCCGGCCCTGCGGCAAACCCTCTACGCGCGGTTCGGCGAAGGGACACTCGCGGCGTTGATTGCCCTCGCCTGGGCGCTTGTCATTGGTTTCCAGCTTGCAGCACGGTGCGCCACCGATAGGCGAGCGCGGTAGCTCTCTGCCGGGCTGCGGTCGCGGCTGACGCAATCCCGGCTTCGGTCCCCATCCGCCTGGGCGCTACGCCGCCGCTTCGCTTGAGGCGGTCAGTGGCCGTGCGCCAGCCTGCCCTGCGCCATTTGCTCACCCCCCGCCTCACCGCCGCGCGGCGGGGGCGTGGTCCGGTCGGCGCCGTTCATCAGCCTCAGCGCATTGGCCACGACCAGAAGCGACACCCCCACATCCGCCGCGATCGCGCCCCACATCGTGGCCATGCCGAAGGTGGTAAGCCCGACGAAGACGGCCTTGGTGGCGAGCGAGAAACCGATGTTCTGACGGATGATTTTCATCGTCCTACGCGAATGACCGATCAGCCACGGGACGCGGCCGATGTCGTCGGTCATCAGCGCGATATCCGCCGTCTCGATCGCCGCATCCGAGCCGATGGCGCCCATCGCGATGCCATAATGCGCCCGCGCCATGGCTGGCGCGTCGTTCACCCCGTCGCCAATCATGGCAACCACGTCGTGGCGAGCGATCAATTCCTCGATTGCCGCGACCTTGTCCTCGGGCAGAAGCTCTGCGCGCACCTCGTCGATGCCGACTTCCGCCGCCACGGCCCGTGCGGTGCGATCGTTGTCACCGGTCAGCATGACGATGGTTTTAATGCCTTGCGCATGGAGCTGAGCCACGATGCTGCGGGCGTCGGGGCGGATACGGTCACGCAGTTCCAGCACGCCGGTAACGCCGGTCTCGTCGCCCACCGCCACCAGCGTGCTGCCCACGCCCTCGATCCGGTCCCGGGTCTCGGACGGGATCGCGTCGCCCAATCCCTTCTCGGTCGCGAAGCGGTCGGAGCCGAGCCAGACGGCGCGACCGTCCCTGCGCCCCTCCAAGCCTCGGCCCGGCACCGTGCGCGTGTCATCGGCGGCGGTGACAGAGATGCCGTCGCGTTCGGCGCGGGCGAGGATCGCGCGCGCCAGAGGGTGCGAGGATCGCGCCTCGAGTGCGGCCGCCACTACCAGGACGTCGAGCTCGCTCGCGCCTCCCAAGGGATGGATTGCCACCACTTCGGGCTCGCCCATCGTGATCGTGCCGGTCTTGTCGAGCGCCAGCGCCGTGGTGCGCCCTGGCGCCTCGATATAGGCGCCGCCCTTGATCAGCACGCCTGCGCGTGCCGAGGCGGTCAACGCCGCGACGATCGATACAGGCGTAGAGATCACCAGAGCGCAAGGGCAAGCAATGACCAGAAGCACCAGCGCATTGTAGAACCAGAAACTCCACGCGCCTCCGGCCAACAGCGGCGGCAGGATCGCGATCGCCACCGCCAGCCCCATCACGACGGGTGTATAGATGCGGGCAAATTTCGTTACCCATTGTTCTACTTCGGCGCGGCGGGAATGAGCATCCCCAACCATACGAATGATTTTAGCCAGAACAGTATCCGAAGCCGCTTTGGTCGCGCGGATGGTCAGCGTGCCCTCGCCGTTGATCGTGCCGGCATAGACGTCGTCGCCCGGCTCCTTCGGAACCAGCGCGGATTCGCCGGTGATCGGCGCCTGATCGACGGCGCCCGCGCCGTCGATCACCTCGCCGTCGAGCGGGATACGATCGCCGCCGCGCACCACAAAACGGTCGCCGATAGCGACCTGTTCGGCCGGGATCATTTCCTCGCGGCCGCCTTCGCGGATCACCCGCGCCGTGGGCGGGGCGAGATCGAGAAGCGCCGAGACCGCGTTACGCGCCCGCCCCACGCTCCAGCTTTCGAGGAAAAGCGAGAGCGAGAAGAAGAAGGCTACCGTCGCAGCCTCGAAATACTCGCCAAGCCCGATCGCACCGGCCACGGCTACTACCATCAGCAGGTTCATGTCGGGCGAGAGCCGCCGGGCCGAGGACCACGCCTTGGGCGCGACCAGCCAAACACCGAACAGGATGGCGAGGCCAAAGAGACCGGCCTCAGCGAGTGGCATCGGCACCTCGCCGTGGCCTGAGAAGAGACCGAGCGCGCCCGAGACACCAGTCTCGACGAAGTGCCAGAGGAAGCCCCCAGCCCAAAATCCGCCGCTTGCGGCTGTAAACAGCCACTGCCGCTTCAGGTGCGCCGCCCGATCCACCTCAGCCCGGCCCGCATCCCAGACTCTCGCATTCATGCCGGTGCCGGCCACCAGCTTGATAATTCTATCGTCCGCGATAGATTTTGAGCTGTTGAGGATCGTCATGCGCCCGTTAATCACATCAAAGGCCAAGTGCTCCTCACCCCCCACATCAGGGCCAAGGGCCTTGTTTAGGATAGCGACCTCCTCGGCGCAATCGAGGCCACTGACCTGGAAGCTCCGCCCACTAGCGAGTGCAGCTTTGGATGGCTCGATCGCTGTGCACGCGGGTTCGCCGTCGCAGCAGGATCCACAAGCCGCAACGATTTCAGCACGGTCGCCCACCTTTGAATGTGAATGGTCGCAGATATCTGCTTGTTTGTGACGGTCTGTATTGGACGGCATGTACGGGCCTCGGGTAATTAAGACCCATCACACATAGCCCCTACAGCGACTGGAGGTTCAAGAGGCTTCTTATTGCAGGAAGTTGTGAATATGACGACTAAGATATGCCAGAGCCCGTCAATCTGAACCGTACCGGGTTTGCCGGAGGCTCCAACTCCTGAGTAGGATGGAGCATGATGAGCAAGACGACGAACAAGTTTTCTCCTGAAGTTCGCGCCCGTGCGGTTCGGATCGTGCGAGAACATGGCGGGGAGTATCCGTCCCGCTGGGCTGCTGTAGTGTAGTGGCCGGTAAGATTGGCTACTCGGCCCATACCTGAATGAGTGGGTGAAGAAGGCCGAGATCGATGGCAGCCAGCGCGCGGGCGTGACCACGAATACGGCCGAGCGGTTGAAGTCGCTGGAGCGGGAGAACCGGGAACTGCGGCAGGCCAGCGAGATACTGCGCAAGGCCTCCGCATATCCGAGGCCGGCGGCCGCGGCGATCGAGGCCGGCCAGAAAAGTGACCAGTATAGCAACGCACCCCAGGGTTCTCCGGTGGTAGCCGTCAACGAAACCGGAACCCAGAATGCAATGCCAACAATCGCAATCAGGATAGCCTGATGCAAACGGCTTTCTGAAATTTCAATCAAGGCCTGTAAATCACCCGTGTTTCGATCATTACTTTCCATAATGTTAATTATGCGACATTCGATTCAGGGTGCGCTGTGCAAAGGCCTCAAGCTCCCGCTACCGGCACGGCAACATTATTCCACTTGCCTTTGCCGTTGTCCGAGGGGATGTGCGGCGCAACTTCGGCAACGGTACGAACATGCAGAACCGGCGGCTGCTTGTTCATGTCCCAGACATGAAAAATATACGCTTCGCCGGTTTGCTCTGCCTTGTTCCACTCGTTGCGAGTCAAAATAAAACGAAGCGGCGAAACCGTGGTCGATTTCACCTCGATCATCCGGTTTTGCAGACCGGTCTCACCCTGGTCATACGACAAGACATCATAGCCAGCGTAATTGTCATCAAATCCCGGCCATTCCGGCTCTTTGTAGATTCCAATCGCATTCAACCGCGCACGCTCATGATCGAGCGTTAGTATCTCCGCAAAGCGGCCCTGCTCCATCTTTTCCTGATCGGCCATGAGGCGTGCATAGCCGGACACCGCATCCCACCACGTCACGACATGATGAGGCGTAGGATGTTCCATGAGCCCAGCCGCAGCAAAGACATCCTGATCGTTGGAATCGAGGGTTTGGACAAAACGCCTGCGCCCGCTGCGCATGGCTTTAAACCAGATAGGCTGGTGCTTTATCAGCACTGCCTTGATGCAGCTTTGGTAGAAGGCATGCCCGTCCATCGGACAATCGGCCTCGACCAGAGCCGAAAGATGCACCGAGGCCTCCATATCCAGCGTATGCGCATCAGCCTCGACCTGATCGATCAAGCCGAGAAGCTCGGTGGGCTCCATGCCGGGGTGACGGACCATATACCGCCGCAGCAAACGCAGACCTTCAAAGCATGGCAGGGAGAATACGCGCTCCGTGGAAATAAGGATGCTCATTCATCCTCCAGCGGAACATCTGCCGCGCTACCCTCCAGCTCGGAGATGAGATCGATGATGTCTTGCAGCTCGATATCATAATCGATTGGGTCGGCGGCTTCCTCTTCATCGAAAGCTATTTCGTGAAGGTCGGGATCATTGAGCAGCATCTGCATGTTGCGGATTTTCTCGACCAGCCTGCGGCTGACCGACATATCAATGCTGCCAATTACGGGCGGCGCTTTCGAGCGGTAAACATGGATATGGGTTTCCTGATCGGGCGGTAGCCCGAGGCGATGAATACGGTCAATCGATTGCAGGTAATGGGTCGAGACGTAGCTGCGGTCGGCATAGATGGCATTGTGACATACCGTGTGCAGGCTGATCCCCTCGCCAGCGGCTGCGGGGTTGGCGATCAGCACAAAGCAGCCAGAATCCTCATGAAACCTCCGTATCCGGCCTTCCCGGCTCGCCGGATCGTTCGCAAGGCCAGACGGCACTCCGCCGTGGATAAAAACGGGATTCAGATCAGCAAGCGACGAGGCGAAGCTATGTATCGTGTCGGTAAAGATCGTCCAGATCACCGATTTCTGGCCCTGCCTGGCCAGCGCGTAGGCATGATCCATGACGGCGCGCATCTTGGACGAATGGCCTTCTTCCAGGACGAGATCGACAATCCCGGAGTTGATTTTTACATCGTCATTGGCCATCGCACTGAGAGCGAGGACGGGATTCATCGAAAGCTGCAAAAGCCGCATGACGGATTTGCGCGCCTTTAGAAACTGCGCATCGCCCATGCCGTGTGAGACTTGTTTCGAGTAGTTACGAAGAAACTCGTTGCGAACAATTGAATACAAGGCGAGCTGCCCGTCATCCATGCTTACATCGATGAAGTGCCGCTCGGCCTTGGGAAGCCCAAGCTCTTGCTTGGTGGTGCGAACGTAGAGATTGCCAAGAACATCGCGGGGTGATTTGCCGTGCGATATCTCAAGGCCATAGCCATGCCCCGGCCAGAGGAAATCGAGCTGCGATTCAATATCCGAGGCCGCTTGCGGCATCGGGGTTCCCGTCAATATGTCGCGCCGGACAGGATCATCCGCCACACGTAAGAGAAATGCGCCGCGCTGGGAATTCCACCCTGCCTTCATGCGGTGCGCTTCATCCAGAACGAGATGGGTTTCGGTGGTTGCAAAATGCGTGGCAAGCAGGCCCTGCTGCCGGATCACCATGTCGTAGGAAATAACAAACCGGGTCGCGCCGGAATGAAGCGCTTCGCGCGTCTGCTCTTCCGGGCCGGTTAGAAGCGTGAAGGGCTCACTGCCACCATCTGGCGCATCCTCTTCCATGCATTCCGCGACAATATCGCTCCATGCTTGGAAGGCGGCCTTTGGCGCAACCACCATGAAATGCTGGCCGGGCTTGCGCGTCAGCATATGAAGCGCAAAGGTTACGGTCGTTTTTCCCGCACCCGGCACAGAAAAATTCGCGCCGTTGCCCAACGCGAGCAATCGCGCCACATCCCGAAGCTGGAAAGGCTTGAGGGCACGCTTGGTGAAGCCAAGTTCCAGCAAGCGCTCTTCGATCTCTTTCGGAGACAACTCTGCCGTGAGCGCGGTGCGTTGTGCTCTGGTCTTTTTGATCTGCGATGCGAAAGCGCGCAGCTTGTCGGCGGCAACGCCTTCCGGCAGGAAACGGAAGTGCAAGCTGACCTGGTTGGACTTGCTGCCGAGTTCCCTAATCACGCCAAGCGTATCAGGCCATGAAAGGTATATCTCACCACCGGAAATGGTGTGATCAAGCTTCTTGGTCCGGATGGCCAGCTTCAAGCGCGACCAGATCGGTGTTTCCAGACCATCCGGCGAAACAGCGAAGGTGCCGCTGTGATCCGCATTGTAGCGAACAGCTACGGCGCTCGGCTCATCGCTCACGCAACTCTACCCCTCATCTGAATCATCTTCGGGGGCTTGCCCACCGGCCTGCCGCGCGGCAATCGCGGCCTCGATCTTGTCCAATGCGCCGCGGATCGTCTCGATCTGCTTGAGCATGGCCGGAAGGGTGCTGGTTCCGGCGTAACTCACATCAATGCCCGTGATTTTCGAGTTGACCTGCGAGAGCGCGCGCAATGCGGCTTGCTCGTTCTTCTGGCCTTTGTTGAGTTCTAGCACCGTCTCACATGCATCGATCAAGGTGTCGAGCACATCATCTTTTGCGGTGTCGTCGCGAAGCGCCTCAATGATGGCGGTGTAATCTTTGGTGGCATCGTCAGCATCGATGTCGATGGCAAAATCATCGTCATCAACGGCGTGGTCCTGATTATCCGAGAGGTCCAGTTGCTCTTCAAGAATCTCAAGGACCTTGGGTGCCAGCTTGCCGAAAGCGGCATTGAGACGGTACACGCGCCCGCTGATCTTTTCGCGGTTCTCGTATATTGACCATGCGATGGCTCGGCTGGCGTTTTGCAGGTTGGTGTCTTTTCTGGCGATGCTCTTGGGGAGATCGCCAAAGATCTGCTGGCCTTCCTGCACGCGCTCGTACTCACCCGGCTTTTCGAGCCATTCGCTCAGATAAAGATCGGCTTCATCGAGCGCCTGGAGCACATTTTCGATGTCTGATTTGCTGCGGCGGAGCCTGTCAGCCACTTCCTTGGTGGATCTGCCCTTGTCTACCTGCCTGCGGATCAAGCGGGCATCGCCGATCCAGTCGTAGTCGAGCTTCGTCTGCGGGCGGGCTTGCAGGTCTGCCTCGATGTCATCGATCTCATCCCGCGAGGCATCGGGCGGCAAGACGGCGCAGCGGATGTTCGTAAAACGCTCGTCAACAGAGCCATCGCTCTTGCGCAAAAGCTCGCGCATAGCGCTGAGCCGACGATTGCCATTAACGACAACACCGGAGCTGCTGATCAAAATCGGCTCGCGTTGGCCGTCCTGCTGTAAGACGGCGATGATCGGCGTGACCGACTCGGTTCCTTGCTTCGCCAGCTTGGCAAGAATCTCATGCTGGGATTGCTGCGCTGTGGTGAGTTCCTGCCCTTTGGCAAAGAAGTCCTTATCCAGCCCTTCTCTTGCAATCTCGGTTTGCTGCGCGCTGAACGTGCGGCAATTTTCCATGCGGTAGAGCGGGACGTTGATAGGGAGGGAGATGACTTTAGGAATGTACGTGCCGCTTCTGAAATCGAAGATGGTTTCCCCAAATTCGGTAGAGGCAGCAACGCGCTTTTCGATCGTGGCTTCGCGTTCGGAGCGCGGCGTCAATTTGATGGCGTAGGTCATGATCCATCTCTTCACTCAAAGGCGATGACGAGTATCGGCACGGTGATCACCCGGTCAAAGAGCTGTAGCTCGTTGATGACGCGCTCGGCGTTGGCGATGTTGTCGCCGAACACCTTCGCCGCCTGTTTTGTCGGGAGTGCCAGTGCCGCCGCTTCGATACGCTGGCTCTGAAACAGATACTGCATCTTGAGCAGATCGTATGGCGCGCGGCTCATATTTCCGGTCTGCAACTGAAAGGCCAAATCGTCCTTTTGCGCAAAGACCTTCAGGCGATGACCTTGGTCAAGATCGACGTTCAGTGCCCAGCCTTCGTTCAGAAGCTCGGTCTCGACATGCTCGCGAATAGCGGGCGTGCAGCGCGGCTCGATCTTGATCGCCGGAGCTTCGAAGACATCAGTCAGCCATTCCTTGAGCTCCCGCCGATCCCATTCGGCACCGGCGCTGTGATGGTCATCGTAGGTATAAGCGAGCTTCATGAATCCTACTTTGCATCGGGGTCATAGACCGGCTTATTCATGGGGCGGGTTCGGAGCGTGCCAGCCCGGAACTGGTGAATGCGATCCCAGGCGATATCGATGTAGCCCTTGTCGAGATCGCAGCCATAGGCATTGCGGTTGTGCTTCAAAGCCGCAATAGCGGACGACCCAACGCCAAGATAAGGATCGAGAACGCTCTCGCCTTCATTTGTCAGGGACAGAACCAGCCGCTCGACCAGCCCGATGGGGAATTGGCAAGGGTGGTCCGTCTTCTCGACATGATTGGATTTGACGTTCGGGATATCCCAGACATCAGAGGGATTCTTGCCCAGCGGGTTGCTCGACAACTCGCCCTTATTCGGCCCCTTGAAATGCTTCTTGTTGGGGTATTTCGAGGGCACGCGGATGGGATCGAGATTGAAAGTGTAATCGTCGGTCTTCGTGAACCAGAGAATGGTTTCATGCCGCCCGGAGAACCGCCGCTGGCAATGCAGGCCGTGACCGAACGTCCAGACGATGCGGTTGCGAAGCTGGAGGCCATGATGCTTGAAAAGCGGATAGAGAATAATGTCGAGCGGGAAAATCTCGCCGTTATCTACGTGGTTGCCGACCTGCCAGCAAATCGAGCCGTTGGGCGCTAGAAGCCGGACGGCTTCGGCAATGCAAGCCGCCTGATCCTCGACGTATTTCTCCTGCGATGTCCGCTTCTCGTATACCTTGCCTATATTGTATGGAGGCGAGGTCACGATCAGGTTCATGGACTCGTCGGCCAGGCCGCGCATGAACTTGAGGTTGCCCTCGCAGGAAATGGTTGCCTGCGCGTCCCGCTTGAGACGGCGAACATTGCCCTGGTCTCTCGAATCAAGATTGTCGTACGCGAGGGCTTGCTTCAGTGCCATACGTTGTTTCTCAGTGTTATTAAGGTTGGTGAAGGCAATACGGGTAGTACAACACAGATTCTTTGCTGACGATATCTTGCGGTGCGGCGCGTTTGCAACCCTTCAGGTGGAGCATACAGCCAAGCCTAGCGCCGAAACGAGAGGCTGGCCCGCGGGCGAGATACGCTGAGTGGATCGGCAAGGTCCTGGGATATGGATGAGAATTCCATTCGCGATCACCGCGGTAGCTAGATTCTCCCTGCCAGATATCTCCAGACCCCCGCTCGCGCACGCGTCGCCATCTTTTCATCTACGCCGGCCCGGTCGCAGAACTCACCCCATCGGTCAGTGGCCGCCCCGATCTCGTCGACGATCGCCTCGGTCTTTCGGGGCTTCAGATCGGCCATTCGGCCCAGCTGCCTGATATCCTCGATCTCGAAACCATCCGCCTTGCCGTTGATAGTCATCTGATGGGCGCTGGTCCAGGCCCCCTCTGGGTTGTGGGCATAGACGACATCGAAGGCCGGAGCTAGCCTCCAGACCCCCTTCTGGTTCATCAGGAAGGCGATGTTCTTCACATGGTCATCCTGGTTGCGGATCATCACATTAAGGATGGCCCTGCGCACCATCTGCTCCAGGGCCGCGCGGCCGAGATCGAGGCCCCGGATCGTCTCCAGTGCCTGCTCATAGGAATAGCCTCTGGGCTGGTTGAAATCGAAATGACGCAATGCGCCGAGGGAAAGCATGTGCAGCTTCCTTCCCTGGCCAGTCGCTACCGTGCCAACCCGGTCGAAGCGTTGTGTCATGAAATGAGCGCGCCCACCCTCTTCATGCAGCCTGGAGCGCGACATGGTGACGCCCGCAGCCGTAGCCAGCAGGTAGCAGGCATATTCCAGCCGGCCGAAGCCCTGTGGATCGGCCAGGCCTTGATCCCCGCTCTTCTTCACCCCGTCGAATTTGAAGAGCCACTGGGTATAGCCCGGCCCGACCTTGATCTGGCCTGAGTGAAACTCTCCCCTCTCCTCATTCCACGCAAGAATTGCTTTGGCGCGCGCGCCGCCGGCCGATGTCTGAATAGCCCCGAGTTTCGTGGACACCCTCGGGTTTTCAGTCGCCCAGATCGCGGCCGCGATTCCGCTCTCGCTGCGCCTTGTCGCGGTTGATGAGGCGCTGCCGCTCCGCTTCCATGATGCTTTGCTTGTCGGCCGCCGATAGTTTCTCGCCGGCCATAGAGCGGATTTTAGCAGCGGCGGCCGCGCCTTCGGGGCCGGCCTGGCGCTCGACCTGGCGCGCGGCGCTTTCGAGCTGCTGGGCCATCTTCGGGCCGCTGCTCCCTTCCTCGATAGCACCGGCAAAGCCGGTAAGTTGATCCTCGGCACCCTTGGGCGGAGGACTACCCGGCCTGGCACAGGCCGCAGCGTTTTGTGTATACAAAATGCGTATCCTGCTTCACCTATTCTGAAGCTCCACTTACGATAAATCAATCATTTAGAAACAGGTGAATACGGGTAGTGCTGTCTCACCTGGGCAAAATCAGCACCTCGGACTTGTCTCACCCCCCTTTTTACCCTGTCCCACCCCTAAAGGCGCCTGTCCCACCCCTCTCAACCGCCTGTCCCACTACCATTTGCACCCTGTCTCACCCTGAAGAAGGGTATTTGAGAGGGGTGAGGATAAGGTTTAGTTAGCGTGACCTGTCACACAACAAAACAGGCCGAAGATGACGGACGCGACGGCAAAGACCGGCAGACACTCGCCCGCTCCCGAAAACGCGCAGCCGGCTTATCAGTCGTCTCGGTCTGGCTACCACTGGATGAAGCCGTCGCGTTGCGCAGGCGGATCAAAGCCAACCAGCCTTGGTAGGACAGCTTTCAGATTAAACCGACAGGGGTCGATCCCGCGGCCGTTGGCCCGGCCGCCGGTCTCATCGCGCGAGAACGCATTGTGACGCCCCCCTAAAATCTAGGCGCGCCGTACACGCCAGGTTGCTGCGCACGTGGCAACAAAGCCAAGGTCGACGATAGCCGCCACAGCACCCCTCGCAGGCTCTGATGAGCGTGTCGTCCACTCTCAGGAGGAATAAGGTCGATCAGGCGTCAGAACCGCCCCTTCAGGAGCCTGGCCACCTCTCCTTCCACATAGGAAAGAGAGAGTCCCCCGACATCGAAGCGTTCGTACAGGGATGCCGCCAGAGGCAGAAGGTGTTCGGCGAGATGTTCTGTGATCCCTTCTGCGGGGAACTCGGCCTCAAGGAGCGCCTCGTCGCTGCGCGCCGGGCGCCCGACCAACGTCATTCCCGAAAGCGGGTTGCCGATATTCCGGAGCTGACGCCCCTGCAGCCCAGTATACAGAACACGCAAACGGACGGTGATCCCGGAAACGCTTTCTTGTGCCATCAGGGCTGCAAGTCGCTCTGCATGAAGCAGCACTTCGCCCATACGCCAGATCGGCAGTGTCGTGTCGAACACGGTGCCGGCCGGATAGGTTTCCTGGCCATCCTCCTGATAGCCGCGGATCAGGAACATCCGCCCGGAGGGAATACCCCGCCAGTAATCGCAATGTGCTGGGTCGGCCGTGAGAAGTCGCTCAACAACGCCGTCAGGCGCCAGCCAGGTCTCGATCGCGCCATCAATCTCTCGTGGCGCCAAATCTTCGCGCTCCATGGTTAGAAATGGCGGCCAACCCGTATAGCGCGTTACGGCCTGCTGCAGAACGCCTTCAAACTCCCGCAAGGAAACCTGCCTGAGGTCCCCCTCAAGGCAATAATCGACGCGGTAGAATCCATCTGAAAAGCGCGCGGGATTGTCTTTAGGGAGACTGGCTGTAAGGACCTGCCAGCGCTCGAAAGACTCTCGCAGGAAGCGCTCTTGGGCGCCACCCTCCGGCTGTTCCTTCAGAAGCCCTACCACACGAAGAATGTCGAAAGCTTTCGTAAGAGTGAGGGTTGTCTCAGCACGGTCGAAACTGGCAATAGTAGGCACGCTGACACCCGCCAGTGCCGCGTGTTCACGCTGTGTGAGCCCCTCCTCCTTTCGCCTGGCCAGCGCCTCGTTAATGAGGCGCTGCCAGTCGAGAGGCGTTACTCGCCGAGTATTCTCAGGCATTGGTTTCTCACAATATCAGCAAAGCGATTTACGAATCCGTCCTGTCCCTCAGCCTCAGGCGGCTGGATAAGAACCGCCGCCTTCCTCACGCCCCGCTTCAGGTCTTCGAACACCGTATCAATGGTGCGCGGATTGAGACCGATAGCGACGCCAAACTGCCTGAACAATTCGCCATCAAGTGTTTCGATTTGGCGGCGTTTGCCCAGCAGCTCGAGGCCGAATTCACGGGAAAAGTTTTTGTAGAAAGCTGTGTTCAGCACGTCATAGGCGGGCGACAGGCGAAGCCCTCGCGGGGCCTCCAGCATAGAGAAGTTCTTGAGGTGTGCGTCGCAGTTTCCAATCAGCGCAAACGTGATCAGTCGACGATAAAACCGCGCGAGGTCGACTTGCGGCAGCGCGGAATGCGCTTTGATTATCTCCGCTATCTCTTCGTAAGTGCTGTCGTATTTGCCACCATAATCAGCGCCGCGCGGTTTGACGAGGATCTGCGCGCAGTCTTCAAGGCGAAGTTTTTCCCCTTTGGATCCCCGATCAAAGCGAGTCACCACGAGTGCATGTACGCCGTCTACCTGGCCCAAAGCAAAATCGGTGACTTCTTTTTTCCCGAGGACCGCGGCCACCCATCTGAGGCTGAGAAACTCATTGCGCACGAGACTCTCGATTGCATCAGAATTGAACTTTGCGATATAGGGCGCGGGACCATCCCGGCCGGCTCGAGTGTAGGAATCGACGTCTCTCACAACCAGCAATTTCTTCTGAATGCCGGATACAGTCCTGCCGGGGGTCGGCCCGGCTTCAGCAGATTCAGGAATGCTGTCTTCGGCTTTTTCAGGTTGGATTCCAACCGCGCCAATGCAGTCAGCTCCATAGCGTAGCAAAAGGCTTAAATCGTCCTGGCTGTCGATATGGGCGCTGCGCGCCTGCTCTTCTCGAAGCCAACCTTCCGGGCCCATATGCTGAAAGAAGGGATGAAGCCCCTGGCCCCACTCATATTCACGGCGAGTGACTGGAAAGCAGCAGGCGATATCTTCGGTCCAGCCCTCTGCATAAACAAAACGCGTTCCGCCAGAGACAGTCTGATCGATTATCCCGGCCGGCTGATCCTTGAAAGTGACTGTCGCACGCTTAAAATATGAAGCTATGGGTTCTCTCCTACGCCTACCAGCCTGCAGATATCTGGATTTAGAAATTATAGGTTTTCTTATTCAGGAAATACACCAAAACAGAAAGCATACCTTTTTATATCGTATATGAGAGTTTAGGGTCGACAAAAAACAAAAGCATAGTTTTTTTCAAGATTCGCCTGCATGGCTCTACAGCTAAGATGTCGCTCTGAGAATTCCTCCCTCATTTTCTGGCAGCTCACCGCACTACCTGCAGCGCTACCAGTACCAACAAAGGAGGCGCTGCAGGTTGCGCAGCCAGTTCGAGACGAATTATGGCGATGAAAGCCGCGTCATCGCCAGCACCATCATGCCGGCATATACGCCTTCTTCCAATTGGTGGGGGCATCGCGCTTCTGGCTGTAAAGCGCCCTCCCCTCTTCCACCTATGGCGAGCTCGGTACAGTAGGTAGTCTAACGAACGGATTCGAGCCTCGGGGTCCTCTCAAGGCACTTAAGCGGCTCTGTTTCTGGTTTTCCGAAAGCCCCCTCCTCCGCTGTTTATGATTCCAGGTATCACCTTGAGCGAGAAGCTGAGGTGATGCGCCTTCGGCCTGAGAATTCTCGATTGCGAGGGGATATGTGACACGCTTCCCCCTTGCCACATTAATGCAATCATTATTGCTATCTTGATAGCAACCATAGTTAGCTTTCTTGATAGCTTTCATAATTGCACTCTTTATAGCTATCTAGATTGCTCTCATGAGAGCGTTGTTGTATTCATTCAAGTTAGCAATGTGGGAAGCTTTCTTGATTGCTATCCTGAAAGCTGTCTAAGGATATAATTTACAATCAGAGAAGGGTTTTGGGATGCCAGTCATATGCGTTGCCAATCCGAAGGGTGGGGCAGGGAAAACGACGACCTTGCTAATCCTCGCTTGTACCCTGGCCTCGGAGGAGGGCGTGAAAGTGACCCTGATCGATGCCGACCCCAATCAGCCGATATCCGTATGGAGCGAAGGTCCCAGCAAACTCCCTCTGCAGGTGATTTCAAATGTCTCCGAGGACAACATCACGAAAGTAATCAAATCTGCGGATGAAAATTCTGATTTTGTCTTGGTCGACCTTGAAGGGACGGCAAGCTACCTGACAGCCAGAGCCATCATGCAGGCCGATCTCGTCATCATTCCCCTGAGTGCGACAGCACTCGACGCCAAACAGGCCTCCCGGGCCGTCGAGCTTGTCAAGAATGCCATGGAGGATCAGCGCATGGCGATCGAGATTCCGTTCGTACTTAGCTTCAACCGGACAAGTCCTGCGATCATGACCCGGATCGAACGCGAGATAAGAGAGGATGTCGAAACCGCCGGATTGCCGGTGCTGCAGACATCCATCGTTCATCGACAGGCCTATAATGCCATTTTCAGCGAGGGGCTAAGCCTGAAGGAGCTCGCGCCTGAACGGGTGAATGGCATTGAAGCGGCCATCTCGAACGCCGAAGACTTTACGCGTGAGGTGATCGAGTTCCTGACGAAGGCGATTGAGAAGAGGGCAGCCTGATGAGTGGAAAATTTGGCTTTGGCGACGCGGCAAAAATGCTCAAGACCAAAAAGGAACGGACCCAGGACCGTCCTGAACTCGACTCAGAAGAGACTGGATTGGTGGGGACTGCCAAGAACACTGTTTCGGATCCGAAGCTGATCGACAGGATTGCGGAGCGTTCAGGTTTCTCCAGCCGTGAACCTCTGGAACGAAAGATCATGCGACAGGGCAGGGTGCGCAAAGCCGATACGGCCGACACATCCGTGAATATCCGCTGTCGGATAAAAGTAGCGAATCGCTTCAAGGATTATTGTGAGGAGGAGGGGCTTACACAGGGGGAAGCCCTGCAGGAGCTCATGCGGCAGGCCGGACTCCTCTAGCCTGGCTAGACTGGAATCATGTTCAGGGGATTCAACTTAAGCACCGAGTTACCTATCCAGTGCGGCCCTTTAAGTGACTGTCTCCGAAAAAGTAAACGAACGCTGCCTGCATAGTGCCTTCAGCGTCGGCAATAGACGGTTGAGATTGAAACCTTGGGATAGGGGAGGGGCCGCCGGGATTGGCAAAGACGGTTTTGCGGAGTGGCTTGAGCACTTTGTCTCGCTGAAAGGTCTGGGCAACTGCCTATCCTGCTTCACGAACGCCAATGGCGCCTCCAAACTGTCGGCAAAGGACGGGAAAGAGATTTCCTAAACCCCCAGATTCATTGGATTCTGCAGAAATGTCGGCAAAGGACGGCCGGGTTTTATGCCAAGTCATTGATAAGTCCTAGAATTTATACAGAGTGTCGGCAAAAGACGTTGGGGGAGGAGGGTGTGCTTATCGTCGCAATTGGTCTGCTAGAAGGCTTAGGGTGTCGGCAAAAGACGCAATAGAGATTAGGTAACCCACTGTTAATAAACAAAACCCGTGCACCGCGTCGGCAATAGACGATATTAGCTGAAAAGTGGGGAGGCTTCTTGCGAGCTCAAATGTGGTGTGTATTGCTGACTCGATGGCTTCTATCTCGCTAAGCGCCCTGCTGCTGAATTACCCAGTAGACCTGTCAATTCTCGATCGTTGCCATGGAGTTTTCTCTTTATTTCCGGCTTTGGCATTTGCCTACAGCCTTTTCGCCCCTTGAAAACAAAACTTATTTGAAGCTCCCAGCTTAGCCGGGGTTTCTTTAATTCTCTTTGCTTTTGACATTGGTGAGGGCCGCTTGGCCGTATGGTGGTGTTTTAGAGGTTATAAATTGTTTTAAAGGTTTTAGGGCGCGCTTGCTCAGAATCGCCTTTTGCAGATAACGACTTACAGGAAGAGCAGGTCAGCAAAAGACGGGGATAGGTCGGCAAAGGACGAAAAAACGTCAGCAATATACGGGGATTAGTCGGCAATAGCCGGATTTGTCGGCAATAGACGGGTGAATGGGGAGAGGGAACCACCCATGCGTCATTTTCGATTCCCGAGATAGGTTATCTTCAGCAGAGGTCCATCAACGCCGGCGTCTTCCTCGAAGTGATAGCCGAGGATGGGGCCGCTGGCGATCACCTCCCGGAGTTCATAATAGAATTTACGACTCGGTGTTTCAGATCCCGAGCGTTCGTAGACGGTTGAGAATTTGTAGATTGCCTGCGAGTTCCCCGCGGCCTTTCGGGCAAGCCGGTAGAGGTATCGCGCGAGGGCGCCTCGCAGCAGGAAATAATCTGGGTCGAATGTAAGTATGGCCGGCTTCTCATGGCTGGTGACGGCATCATAGATCCAGTCCGGGATCGAGATGGCAAGCCGGTCGACCTTACCGGTATCGGTTCGGCTCACAACATCGGCGCCGGCGATGAGGGGGAAATATCCAGAGCGCCTGGTCTTGGCTGCTTTGCCGATTTGCGTGATCTTGACCTGTGTTCCCTGGAGCCTGTCGAGCGCCTTCTCGATGGCCATGTATTGCCGGCCGCCGGAGACGGATTTTGTGAATTTGAGGATGTCGCCCATGCTGGGCTGGAATATACGCGGGGGGAGGTCGTTGATGCCTTCCCGTCGGTTTTTTTCAGTCTGCTTTGCCAGGTGCGATACCATCATCAGGACAATGTCATAATCGTAAATCGTCGCCATGCCATGCGGGCCGGAACTGACTTCAATGACGACGTCCGCAAGCCGGTGGGTGATGATATCGCCCTTGCGCCGGCTGCTCTTGGCCAACCTGAAAACCGCCAGATCCATGAGCTCGATGGCATCTTTGACGGAAATATCCGTGACGACAGGTACAAAGAAATCATGCTGATTGTCTCCGGCCGGCGGTTTGCGCAATGGGCTGTCTTTTGCCGACTCTCGCGTGGGTGGTTTGGCGGGGCGAGCGGTTTTCTCGGCTTTGCGCCGCTCCTGATCCTGCCGACGTTCAAGGATCGCTTCCTCGACCTTTCGGCTGATCTCGCTGGCAAAATCGCTCTGATTCCCGTCGAGTAGGGGCAAAGCCGCAGCCGGGGCAGGGGAGGGGGCCGCTTCAGGGACCTCGGGCGTGTCAATTTTTGAGCTTTTTTTCATCATCGTCACAGTAATCGTTTGGCCTGCTGAGGGGCAAGGACCGACACGGGCTTCTTGTCACCATTCTCATAGGCGCTTTTCAGATGATCGATGGTGCTGTTGGGATCGCCGACGGCTTTCTCGATCGCGTTCTGGGCCTCATAAATGTCAGCGGCGAGGCGGGAGCGCGCTTGACCGTCTTGGCCAGCAGCTCCCGCCCGGCTGGCGGGAATTTACTCGGCAGGCTTTTCGATGGCCACCAACGTCCTCAAGGCTATCTCCAGCGGGGACACAAACACACCAATGCTGCTGGCTAGTGCGTAGGCGGCATCCTGCGACTGTCTGAGGTCGAGATGGTCGGGATCGATGGCGTACTCGCCACAATAGCGGGCCGAAGCCGCCCGCCGCATGACCCGCTGGCCAGCAGCGCAGCTGCGGCTCGAACGGGGCCAGCGCATAGAGCCGCTCCCAGATTGTTACCCCGACCCTGTCCCCACCGGACAGCATGTGTTGTGCGGGGCAGGAGACGCCGGTGACTTGCTTTAGCAGGCTTGCGCTCAGCGGCGTCAGGGCAAGCATCAAGAGCGCCATCGCGATAAGGCTGTGGCCTTCGGACCAGCCCGTGCGCCAACCCGCCTTCCTTCGGCATCAGCCAATTGTTGGAAACCGAATCGTAGAATATACCGGCGATACCAACATCAATGCGGTGCAATACCGGCAGCGCCATGATTACCCCCAGCAGACCGATCAGAACCGGAACGGCACGCTCTGGCGGAGGAATTCGCGATGGAGCCGGCGAAGGCGCGGCGGCTCTCCCTGAACATCGCGGACGGAATCACGCTGCGTGCCCGCATGGACATCGACGCCTTCAGCATCGTTATGCGCAATCTGATCGAGAACGCGCTGGCCTATGGCGACCCGGATACGCCGGTGGAGGTCGCCGTGCCGGATTATCGCAGCGTCCGGGTGCTGAATGCCTGCCCGGCAGTCGCGCCGGATATCCTTGCCCGGCTGACACAACGCTTCGTGCGCGGTGCACGTGCAAAAGAGGGAACCGACGGTTCCGGTCTCGGTCTTGCCATCGCGGAGACCACCTTGCGCCAGATTGGCGGACAGTTGCTGCTGCTCTCGCCAATTTCGGGCGGGCAGAGTGGTTTCGAGGCCCGGATTACCCTACCTGCCTGACGACTGATTTTAATTGACATGTAACCACCGTTACATTTTATCTGATCCTATGACTGATATTTCCTGGTTACTGCTCACCTACAAGATGCCCCCGGAACCGGCGGCGAAACGGATCGCTGTCTGGCGCCGGCTGAAGGGTATGGGTGCCGTCTACCTGCAAAGCGGCGTCTGTCTGTTGCCAAGGACGGATGACCATATTCGTCGCCTTAAGATGCTGGAGAACGATATCGCCCAATCCAAGGGTGAATGCGTGCTTCTGCAGACGCTCGCACTCGACGCCGCGCAGGAGGACAAGGTAATCGGCAGGTTCAAGGCAGACCGCGACGAAGCCTATGAGGAATTCATCGACAAATGCGACGACTTCGAGCGCGAGGTGCGCAAGGAGGTCGAAGCGCAGCATTTCACCTATGCCGAGCTGGAAGAAAACGATGTCGATCTGAAGAAGCTGCAAGGCTGGCTGGCTAAGATTCAGAAGCTGGATTTCTACGATGCCTCGCGGGGCCAGGAAGCGCAGGAGAGGATAAAGGGCTGTGAAGCTGTGCTGGATGATTATGCCCAGCAGGTGTTCCGCGCCCATGACGAGAATGACTGAGGCACGGACGGTCCGCTCCTGTCTCCGGGCATCATGCAGAGAGGATTTTGCAAATGTTCACCTGGTCGACCGCCGCACCAGCCATTGGTTCGGCTTTTCTGGGATCTCTCGTCGAGGTCGTCGAAGCTTTCACGATCATCCTGGCTGTGGCGACATTGCGGTGCAGATCGGCAAACACATCAGAATGGAGATGTCGCGATGACCTTGCTGAAGGACGTCCTTCATGAACTTACCGGCATGTTTCTGGGCGATGCGCGTCTGTCGGTAGCGATCCTGCTCGTGGTCGCGGTTGCGGCAGGGCTGATCGAACTCACTGTTATCGAGCCACTGCTGGCCGGCGGCATTCTCCTGGCCGGATGCCTTCTAGTCCTGCTCGAAGCGGTTCGACGGCGTGCAAGGCAGGGATAAAGCCGCGTAGTCCAAGGAACCGTGCCGGGAAAGCGCTGGTATACTGTCTGCCTGCCCATGGAAGCTCGTTAGGCGTTTCAGAACTTCCATTTGCCTGAGAGATTTAGACAGCAGGGCTTGACCTTCCCCTTACGGGAACCCCTATCTACCTATGCGTTAGCTGAAAAACGTGCATCGCAAGGAAGCAGGAGGCGGCAATTTTCTGGCGTCGGAACATCGCAATTGTGCTGATTGCCCTGGTGAGCCTCTGGTTCAATGCGGATGCAGGGCTGCTGGCATCAGGGTTCGGCCCCGCCGGTCAGGCGCATCATGTTGACGCGCCTGTTGGTCACAGCCTTGGCCCTGTCGCGGAGCATGCCGAGGGGCATGATCAGGGAACTGCACCAGCCGGTGACACCCAAGGCAATACGATGCTCGATCATAGCATCTGCTCCGCGCATTGCGTGCCCGGGCTCATGGGCCTCGCCGCCCAAGCTATCCCGCCGCAGGATTTTGACCGCGTTGCGATTTCACGCTTATCCACTCCGCCTGGCCGCCGCACCGATCCGCCGCTGATCCCGCCCGAATACCGGTCCTGAACACCGACACTCTCGCATGACCTGCACCCGAATGACAGGGTGCCTGCACGTCATGCCATTCAGGATCTGTATTCAAAGGATTTATCCATGCGTAGCTTCAGAATTACCGCGTTTGCTGCGGCGCTGACCGCGTCCGCCCTCATGCCGCTTGCCTCGCTTCAGGCCGCGCCAGGCCACTCTGGCGGGCAAGTTGGCGAGCCTGGCAAAAAGGCCGAGGCTGGCCGCACGTTGACCGTCATGCTGGAGGATAACTTTTACGAGCCAGAGCGCATCACCGTAGTTGCCGGCGAGACCGTCCGCTTCGTAATCAAGAACAAGGGCGAGTTCCTGCACGAATTCAATATCGGCACGCCGGAGATGCATGCGGCGCATCAGAAGGAGATGGCCATGATGGCCGAGCATGGCATGCTGACGCCGACCGGCATCGACAAGAACGCGATGGCGAAGATGGACCATTCGATGAAGCATGATGATCCGAACAGCGTGCTGGTCGAACCCGGCAAGTCAGCCGAGATCGTCTGGAAATTCACCAACGCCGGCACCATCGAGTTCGCCTGCAACATTCCCGGTCATTACGAGGCGGGCATGGTCGGGACTTTCCAGTTCCGTTCCAATCCGTCGAAAAAGTAAGGGAGGCGGAAATGCATTCTCCCTTACCAGGCATCAGCCGCCGCGGCGCGCTGAAGCTGGCCGGCGCCGCCGGTCTGGCCGGCACCGTCTCGCTTTATCCAGGGCGGCGCAGCTTCGCCTCGGCCGACAAGGAGCTGCAGCTGGCCGTTGAGGCCAAGCGGATCGTGGTGGATAGCGTGGAAAGCAACGCCATCGCCATTGGTGACTCGATTCCGGCCCCCACCCTGCGCTGGCGCGAGGGCGAGGAGGTGGTCATCCAGGTGACCAACCGCCTGCCGGAGCCGACCTCGATCCACTGGCACGGGCTGCTGATCCAGGGCGTCATGGATGGCGCGCCGGGCTTCAACGGCTATGAGGCGATCCAGCCGGGCGAGACCTACACTTACCGCTTCCAGCTGCGCCAGGCGGGCACCTACTGGTACCACAGCCACTCCGGCCTGCAGGAACAGCAGGGCATGTACGGCGCCATCGTCATCGAGCCGGCGGGCCGCGAACCGGTGCGCTACGACCGCGATTATGTGGTGGTGCTGTCCGATCACACGCAGGAGAATCCGCGCACGGTGCTGCGCAATCTGAAGAGCCAGGAGGGTTACTACAATTACGGCAAGCGCACGCTGATCGACTTTTTCCGGCAGACGGAGAGGGACGGCTTTAACGCCGCCTTACAGGACCGGCTGGAATGGGGCGATATGCGGATGGACCCGACCGATATGGCGGATGTCACCGACTATGCCTTTCTGATGAATGGGCGCGGCCCTCAGGACAACTGGACCGGCATCTTCACGCCGGGTGAGCGGATCAGGCTGCGCTTCATCAACGCTTCCGCCATGAGCTTCTTCGATGTCCGCATCCCGGACCTGCCGATGACGGTGATCGCCGCCGACGGCCAGTTCGTCATGCCGGTGCAGGCGCATGAGTTCCGCTTCGGCGTCGGGGAGACCTATGATGTGATCGTGCGACCGCAGGAGGATCGCGCCTTCACCATCATGGCGGAACCGCTGGACCGGTCAGGCTATGCCCGCGCCACACTGGCGCCCCGGCCCGGTATGGAGGCGGAGATACCGCCTCTGCGTCCGCGCGCCATCCTGGCCATGTCCGACATGAACCACGGTGCCATGGACATGGATATGGGCACCATGGACCATGGCAAGATGCCCATGGAGAAAATGGACCATAGCAAGATGGGCCAGGGCGGTATGGATCATAGTAAAATGTCCATGGGCGGCATGGATCATGGCGCTATCGGCAAGGGCCAGAACAAGTCGGGCCCGCCTGTCGGCTGGGACCAGGCGGGCACATTGCCCGGCGAGAAGGCACTGTCCTATGCCGATCTGAAGGCGTTTGCCAGGAATACGGATGACCGCGAACCCGGCCAGGAGATCCTGGTCCGGCTGACCGGCATCATGGAGCGCTATATCTGGACGCTGAACGGCCGGAAGTTCGAGCAGGGCGAGCCGGTCCGGGTCGCCTATGGCGAGCGGGTGCGCATCCGCTATGTGAACGAGACCATGATGGCCCATCCGATGCACCTGCATGGCATGTTCGTCGAGCTGGAGAATGGCGAGACCGAACGCCGACCGCTGAAGCATGTGGTGATCGTGCCGCCGGGCAAGGAGGTCTCGGTCCTGCTGACAGCGGACGAGCCGGGTGACTGGCCGTTCCACTGCCATCTCATGTACCACATGGCCTCGGGCATGATGACGCGCTTCATCGTCGAGCGGCCCACGGCCGACGCCAGCGGAAAGGGCCGGGCATGAGCAGGGCACTGAAACACGGCCTTGCCGGTATGGGCCTCCTGCTGGTGGCGTCCGGACCGTCTCTGGCTGCCGAAGGCCATGACATGCTGTTCGGCAGCCTGCTGGTCGATCAGCTGGAGCATGGCTGGCGCGATGGCCAGGACACGGTGGAATGGAAGGCCCAGGGCTGGATCGGCGGCGATGTCGAGAAGCTCTATCTGAAGACCGAGGGCGAATATATCCGCGACGATACGGTCGAGAAGGCGGAAGTGCAGTTTCTGTACAGCCGCATGATCGCCGATTTCTGGGATGTCCAGGCCGGCATACGGCACGATTTCCGGCCGGAAGATCCGTCCCGGACCTATGCCGTGTTCGGGTTCCAGGGGCTGGCACCCTATGTGATCGAAGTGGATGCCTCCCTGTTCGTCAGCGAGAAGGGCGATCTCTCCGCCCGGTTCGAGGCCGAACACGACATCCTGATCACGCAGCGGCTTATTGCGCAGCCCAAGCTGGAGGTTAGTGCCGCCCTGCAGGAGGTCGAGGAACTCGGCATCGGCGCCGGCCTGAACGATATCGAGCTGGGATTCCGCGTGCGTTACGAGATCACGCGGAAATTCGCGCCCTATGTCGGCATCTCCTGGAGCCGCAGCCTCGGCAAAACGGCGGATTTCGCCCGCGCTGAAGGCGAGGATGCCGACTCACTGGCGCTGCTTGCCGGGGTTCGGTTCGCCTTCTAGGGAGGGTTGTGAAGAGGCGTCGATAAATCATGTCGGCGCCTCTTGACCTTCCCAATACAGGAAGCCCCATCTTCCGTGTTCTAGTTTTCCTAGGAGACTGAAAATGATCAGCTTAAAGGTTGAAGGCATGACGTGCGGCCATTGCGTGAAGGCGGTGACCAAGGCCGTTCACACCATTGAAGCTGCGGCGTCGGTTGACATCGATCTTGGTGCCGGCCTCGTCAGAATCTCGTCCGGTGACCCCGAACGCCTTGCCTCTGCGATCGCTGAGGCGGGCTATGCCGTCCGCCCGACCGGGTAAGGGCGGATATGCGAATTCGCGCCTACTGGCTTGCCGTTCCCGCCTTATTGGCCGGGGCTATCGCGACCTTCTTTCTCCTGCAGGTGCAGGAGGGGACGGCTGCCGGCTCCATCGACCCGGCAAACCGTCAACTCGTATCGCTGGGCCAGGATGTCTATGCAGCCCAATGTGCGTCATGCCATGGCGCAAATCTCGAAGGCCAGGCGGACTGGAAGATACGGCTGGATAACGGCCGCCTGCCGGCCCCGCCGCACGATGCCAGCGGCCATACCTGGCACCACCCGGATCGGCAATTATTCGAGATCACCAAATACGGTGTCGAACGCCATGCGCCACCAGGCTACGAAAGCGACATGCCGGCCTTTGAGCATATACTGTCCGACCGCGAAATCATCGCTGCTCTTGCCTACATAAAAAGCACCTGGCCAGCGGAAATTCGTGCCCGGCAGCAATCGATCACCCGCAAGGCCGAGAAATGATTCCGGCCTGAAAGACAAAGAGAGCAGAGGCCACACGCATCATCACGTGCAGCGATCTTCGGCGAAACAAAACCGCAGGGGCGGGGTTATGTGATGTCGCGAAGTTTCAAAAGAAATCAGGAAAAGAATACTGATGGCCGAAGAGTATCAGAAAGGGAGCATCAGCCTTTCCGGAGCGGTGGCTATGGGCACCGGCGTCATGATTGGTGCAGGGATTTTTGCGCTCACCGGACAGATCGCGCAACTGGCCGGACCGCTCTTCCCGATCTCGTTCGTCGTCGGTGCGATTGTCACCGCGTTCAGCGCTTACACCTATATCAAGATGTCGAACGCCTTTCCGTCTGCGGGCGGCATCGGGATGATCCTGAAGAAAGCCTATGGGCCGACAACGGTTGCGGCTGGCGCCTCGCTCCTGATGGCGCTGTCGATGGTCATCAACGAAAGTCTCGTGGCGCGCACGTTCGGAACCTACACGCTGCGGGCGTTCGGCGGTGATCAGGATAGCGTTCTGGTACCGGTTATCGGTGTCGGGCTGATTGTCTTCGCCTATCTTGTGAACGCCTCGGGTACCCGTTCAGTCGGGCTGTTGTCCATCGTCATGGCCGTGCTCAAGGTTGGCGGCATTGCGCTGTTCGGGGCGGCCGGGCTTTGGGCGAGCGGTATCTCGTTTGAAGCCACGGGCGGAGACATGGGTGCCACCGGGTTCGTGGCGTCGGTCGCGCTGTCGATCCTCGCCTTCAAGGGCTTCACGACCATCACCAACAGTGGCGCCGAAATCACCGACCCGCACCGCAACGTCGGGCGCGCCATCGTCTTCTCCATCGCGATCTGTGTTGTCGTCTATCTACTCGTCGCCTTTGCGGTCGGTTCCAGCCTGCCGCTCGACCGCATCGTGGCGGCGAAGGACTACGCGCTGGCCGAAGCGGCCCAGCCAACCCTTGGCCAGACGGGCTTCTACCTGACGGTGGCGCTCGCGCTGGTGGCCACGGCGTCGGGTCTGATCGCCAGTGTTTTCGCGGTCTCGCGGATGCTGGCGATGCTGACCGACATGAAGATGATCCCGCACAGCCATTTCGGGATGCCGGGCACGATCAAGGAT
>JAHJHR010000008.1 GCA_018823745.1 Alphaproteobacteria bacterium | reverse complement strand
GGGGTGGCGTCGCGGCCGGTGGCGGCGGGGGCGTGGGCGGGGTTGCCTGGGCGACCTGCGGCGGCACCGGCTTCACCGCCGGCGAGGGTGTCGGCTGCGGCGCCGGCGGGGCCGGGTTGGACATCTGCGACAGGGTCACGACATCGACCACGATCGGCTCTTCCATGATGTCCGGGTCCTTGCGCAGATTGGGCAAGCCGAACCAGGCGAGTGCAACGACCGCCACATGCAGCGCAATGGAGAGGGTGAGCCCTTTACGCATGGTTTCGACTGGTCCTCATCGACCCTGTGTTACCGCCGGTCCTGCGGCATTTCGGCGATCAGCGCGACCTTGGAATAGCCGCCCTGGCTGATCAGCCCCATCACTTCCATGACCCGGCCGTAATTGATCGCCTGGTCGCCGCGGACATAGATGCGCGTCTCCGGCTTGTTCTGCGAAATCGCATTCAGGCGCGGAATCAGCGATTCGGCATCCGTCTCGGTCTCCTGGATGAACAGCCGGCCCTCGGCATTCACCGTCACCACCAGCGGCTCGACCTGGTCGCGCAGCTGGCTGGCCTCGGTCTTCGGCAGATCGACAGGCACGCCGACCGTCAGCAGGGGCGCGGTCACCATGAACACGATCAGCAGCACCAGCATGACGTCGACGAACGGCGTCACGTTGATCTCGCTCATCGGCTGGTAGCGCCCGGACCGGCCGCCGCGCCCGCCCCCACTGCCAAGCTTCATGCCCATGGGTTATTCCCCCTCGTCCAGCTGGCGCGACAGGATGGAGCCGAACTCGACCGAGAACGCCTCCATTCGTGCCGCGTATTTGCCGAGATCGTTGGACAGCTTGTTGTAGGCGATCACGGCCGGTATGGCCGCAACCAGCCCCAGCGCCGTAGCAAACAGCGCCTCGGCGATGCCCGGTGCGACGACGGCCAGGCTGGTATTCTTGGAAACCGCGATGGAGCTGAAGGAATTCATGATGCCCCAGACCGTGCCGAACAGGCCGACGAAGGGGGCAACCGACCCGACCGAGGCCAGGAAGGGCATGCTCTTTTCCAGCGATTCCATCTCGCGCCCGATGGTCACGTTCATCGCCTGGTCGATGCGGCTGCGCAGCGAGGCCCGCAGCTGGCCGGTTGCGGTCAGCCCCTTGGCGGCAGATCGCCGCCATTCGCGCATTGCGGCGGCGAAGATCGAGGACATCGGATCGCTCGGCCGGTTGCCGATGCGGTCATAGAGATCCTCCAGCGAGCCGCCGGACCAGAAGGATTCCTCGAACTGGGCCGCGTTGCGGCGCAGTTTGCGGATTGTCATGACCTTGTCGAAGATGATGGCCCAGCACCAAAGCGAGGCCACAAGCAGCATGATCATCACAGCCTTGACGACCCAGTCGGCCTGCAGGAACAGGCCGAGCGGTGTCATATCATGGCTGCTGGCGACAGATCCCGCCAAGGCTACTGAATCGATTACCGATGGTTCCATAAACGAACTCTCCTAGCTGGCGAGCAGTGTCATGATGAAGATGGCAGAAGTTGGGTGAATCAAACTTTGAAGTGCGGCGCGGAGCGCGGCGGGCATACGGGCTGCCCTCACGACACCGCCCCCTGCCCCGCCGATACAGGCGAGCCGGATCATCAGACGAACGAGAAGCTGTCCGTTGCGTTCCACGCGCTGCTCGGCCTCCAGCGTGGCGCCCCCGACGGCGTGCAGCCGGGTGACCACCTCCAGCCGGTCGTCGAGACGCGCCGCCGCAACGAAATCGGCCGTGCAGGAGCGCACCGCGAAACCGATGCCCGGCTCCGCCAGCAGCGCAACCTGGTCATAGCCGAGGCAGCGCAGCATCTCGGTGCGCGCGCGTTCGGCATAGCGCAGATAATTGGCGTGATAGACGATGCCGCCGGCATCGGTGTCCTCGTAATAGATGCGGATCGGCAGCCGGTGGACCCGGCCTTCCGCCGTTTCCTCAAACCCACCGGAGCGCGCATCTGCACGCGAAGAGGCGTCAGACATCCAGCCCCTCATCCGTCTCGGCAGCGGCCAGAAGATCGAGCTGCGCCAGGCGATCCTGCGGCATGGCCAGCCCCAGATAGCGATAGCCCAGCGGCGCCAGCATACGGCCGCGCGGCGTGCGCTGCACCAGCCCCTGCTGCATCAGATAAGGCTCGATCACCTCTTCCAGCACGTCGCGCTGCTCGCCCAGCGCGGCCGCCATGGTCTCGACGCCGACCGGGCCGCCCATATAGGTATCGGCCAGGCTGCGCAAATAGCGCCGGTCCAGCGAATCCAGCCCCAGCTTGTCAACCTCCAGCCGGGTCAGCGCGGCATCGGCGGCATCCGCATCGACCCGGTCCAGCCCGGCAACCGCAGTGATGTCGCGCACCCGGCGCAGCAGCCGGTTGGCGACGCGCGGCGTGCCACGTGACCGCCGCGCCACTTCCGAGGCCCCCTCCGACGTCAGCGCCATGCCGAGCAGCCCGGCGCCACGATTGACGATCTGCTCCAGCTCCTGCGGCTCATAGAAGGTCAGGCGCAGCGGAATACCGAAACGCTCGCGCAGCGGCGTGGTGATCAGGCCGGAGCGCGTGGTCGCCGCGACCAGCGTAAACGGCGGCAAATCAATGCGGATCGAGCGCGCCGCCGGCCCTTCGCCAATCATCAGATCGAGCTGAAAATCCTCCATCGCGGGATAGAGCACTTCCTCGACGGCAGGATTAAGGCGATGGATTTCGTCAATGAACAGCACGTCGCGCGGCTGCAGATTGGTCAGCAGCGCTGCCAGATCGCCGGCCTTGGCAATGACCGGGCCGGAGGTAGCGCGGAAATTCACCCCCAGCTCGCGCGCCACGATCTGCGCCAGCGTCGTCTTGCCCAGGCCGGGAGGGCCGGCGAACAGCACATGATCCAGCGCCTCGCCCCGGCCCCGCGCTGCCTCGATGAAGATGCGCAGATTCTCGCGCACCGCCTTCTGGCCGACGAAATCGTCCAGGCTCAGCGGCCGCAGGGCGACATCCTGTACTTCCGGCCCCTCGGATTCGGGGGAGACGATGCGATCCGGACTGTCGATCATGCTGCCAGCTCCTTCAGCGCGGCCGGGATCAGCGCCTGCAGGGCGGCCCCCTCGCCCAGCGCGCGGCTGGCCTTCATGACGGCGGTGAAGGCCTCGGTCCGGCCATAGCCCAGATTGACCAGCGCCGACACAGCGTCACCGGCAGCCCCTGTCGCGGCCCCTGAAACAGCCCCGGTTGCCGGCGGAGCCCCGGCAGTGATCGCCGCAAGCGACAGATGCGCCGTCTTGTCCTTCAGCTCATTGGCGATGCGCGCCGCCAGCTTCGGCCCCACGCCATCGGCGCGGGCCAGCATCTTCGGATCGTTCACCGCGATGGCCTGCAATATCTGCTCCGGCGTCAAGGCCGACAGCAGGGCCAGGCCGACGCGCGCGCCCACACCCTGCACGGTCAGCAACAGGCGGAACCAGTCGCGCTCGGCAGCCTCCAGGAATCCATACAGCCGGATATGATCCTCGCCGACATGGGTGTCGATTCGCAGGCTGACCTCCTCGCCCGGCTTCGGCAGGCGATCCAGCGTGCGCGACGAGGCAAAGACCAGATAGCCGACGCCATTTACATCCACGACCAGATGATCGACACCGGCGCTGTCCAGCCTGCCGCGCAGCTTGGCGATCATTTCGCGGCGGTCCTTCCGCCCTGGGCGCCAGCCATTGCCAGCGCACGGGCATAGACCGCCGATGTCTGGCGGAAATGCGCATGGCAGATCGCGACGGCCAGCGCATCGGCGGCGTCAGCGCTGCCGGCCTCGGAACCGGGCAGCAGCGTGCGCACCATCATCTGCACCTGTTCCTTCGCCGCATGGCCGGCCCCGACCACCGCCTTCTTCACGCGGTTCGGGGCATATTCAGTCACCGGGATGCCCCGGCAGGCCGGCGCCAGGATAACCGCGCCCCGGGCCAGCCCCAGCTTCAGGGTCGATTCCGGGTTCTTGTTCACGAAGGTCTGCTCGATGGCGGCTTCACCGGGGTGGAACTGCTCCAGCACCTCGGCCACGCCCTGGTTCAGTTGCAGCAGGCGGCTGGCGATATCCAGCGTGGAATCGGAGCGCACGACGCCGTTGGCCACGTGGCGCAGCCGCGTGCCCTCGACGTCGATGACGCCCCATCCCGTATTGCGCAGCCCCGGATCGAGGCCGATCAACCGCATGTCGCATACTCCCAAGGCCGATTTCAGGCCGCTGTCAGTTTTTCCAGAATCTCGTCGGAAATCTCGAAATTCGCCGCCACGGTCTGGACATCGTCATTATCTTCCAGCACGTCGATCAGCTTCAGCAGCGATGCAGCCTTTTCCTCGTCCACCGGCGTCGAATTCTGCGGCCGCCAGATCAGGCCGGCCTGCTGCGGCGCGCCGAATTTCTCGTCCAGCGCGTCGCGCACCGTGGCGAAATCCTCCTGCGAGCAGGTGATCTCGTGGGTTTCCTCGGTGGAGTCGACATTCTCCGCCCCGGCTTCCAGTGCCGCCTCGAACACCGAATCGGCGCTGCCGACCTTGGCCGGATACAGCAGCTGGCCGATCCGGTCGAACATGAAGGACACGGAATTGGTCTCGCCCAGCGACCCGCCATGCTTGGAGAAGGCGGCGCGCACTTCGGCGGCAGTGCGGTTGCGGTTGTCGGTCAGCGCCTCGACGATCACCGCGACGCCGCCCGGGCCATACCCCTCATAGCGCATCTCGACGTAATCATCCGCCCCGTCACCGCCCACACCCTTTTTGATGGCGCGGTTGATATTATCGTTCGGCATGTTGTTGGCGCGCCCCAGGGCAATCGCGGCGCGCAGGCGCGGATTGGACGTCGGGTCGTCGCTGATCTTCGACGCGGTGGTGATTTCCCGCGCGATCTTGGTGAAGAGCTTTGCCCGCTTGGCGTCCTGTGCGCCCTTGCGATGCATGATGTTCTTGAATTGTGAATGGCCGGCCATGCGCCTGTCCTCAACTTTCCTAACCCGTATAAGCCGGTCGACTTATACCAAATCTAGTAGATTACCGCACGCGGAACCGCTGCATCCGCGCGATTCCGCTGTTTACCGCCCTGACAGTCGCCGGACTGCGGTAGCCGGCGGCGACAGGGATCGGTTAAGGTGTTGCTGGGCTTAACAAATGCCATGCGCCATGCAAGAGAATTCTGTAGAGTGCGATGCGCCGCGCTCTTGCGCGGTGTTTTTATAAGGACGTACACGCATCCGGATTTGCGGCACCATGCCGCAGGAAACCGAAGCACCGATGGAGATGATGCTGGTCGACACCAAGACGACCCTCGCCATGGATGCGACCCTGCGGGCTGTCCGCGCGACGGCCCCGTTCAGCATTCAGCAACGCTAGCCGTTTCGGTTTCAAGGGCAGCCGCGTATGTCGAGAATTGATCAGCTGAACGTCATGATCGTCGATGACAACCAGCATATGCGTTCGCTGGTGCGCGCGATCCTGGAAGCCATCGGGGTGCGTCATTTCGTCGAGGCGCGGGACGGCGAGCACGCCATCGAGAAGCTGCGCAACAACGAAGTCCACCTGATCCTGATCGACTGGAACATGGAGCCGATGGACGGGCTGGAACTGACCCGCTATCTGCGCCAGAGCCCGAACAGCCCCGACCCCTTCGTGCCGATCATCATGCTGACCGGCCATACCGAGCGGCTGAAGGTGGAGGTCGCGCGCGACAGCGGTATCGACGAGTTCATCGCCAAGCCGGTGATGGCGAAAAGCCTGCTGGCGCGGATCAACTCCATCGTCACCCACCGCCGGCCCTTCATCAAGACCGGGCAGTATTTCGGCCCGGACCGCCGGCGCAAGAGCATGCCCTTTGACGGTCCCGAGAAGCGTGCCGACGAAGATTAGTTTATGATGTTCCATGGCCCGGCCTGCCGGGTATGACTGAACCTGAAGCGAAGGTCGAGCCATGTCGAAAAAGGATGTCGAGATCATCCATCCGACGAACACCATCAAGCAATATGTCAACGACCCGCGGGCGTTGAATCCTGCTGCGGTCGCCAAGGCCGAGGCGGCGATGGCGAAATTCACCGCCTCCATCGACCTTGCCAGCGAGGCTGAACCCGCCTTGCAGGACATGCAGGCCGCCTATCAGGCCATGGTCGCCCAGCCACAGGATTGTGCTGATCCGGCAAAGCGTATCTACAATCTGGCGCATGATCTGCGCGGGCTGGGCGCCAGCTTCAATTACCCGCTGATCACCCGGATCGGCGGCTCGCTGTGCCGCTTCATCGACGGGCTCGGCCAGGCCAATGAGACGCAACTGGAAATCGTGCGCGCCCATGTCGACGCGATCCGGGCGGTCATGCACAACCAGATGAAGGGCGAAGGCCACGCCATTGGCACCCAGATCGCAGAGGGACTGGAAACGCTGGTCCGCGAAGAACGCTAGGCCGCCACTTCCGGCTTCGGCGTACCGGCGAGCCAGAAGGCCAGCGCCGCGACAGCGGCCAGCCCGACCAAGGCCAGCAGCACGGCATCATAGCCGCCGCTCCATTCCCACAGCAGCGCCGCCAGGATCGGCCCGGCCGCCTTGGTCAGGGTGGCCGGCATGTACATCGCCCCGTTCACCGTCGCATAGGCCTCTTTCGTCAGCAGCTCCGGCACGATGGTCGCCCGCACGATGGTCATGATGCCATTCGCCGTGCCGTACAGTGCTGCAAAGCTGAAGATCACCGCCGGTGTGGTCGGCAGCGCCCAGAGCAGGAACACCGCCCCCACCATCAGCGTGAAGACGATCCGCCCGGCCGCCGCCGAGGACAGGCGCGGCCCCAGGCTGATCAGCACGATCCGGCCGACCACCTGCATCGGCCCGATCACCGACATGGCACCGATGATCACTCCCATCGACACACCGCGGTCGATCATCAGCGGCACCAGGTGGAACAGCATGGCCGCCAGATAGCCGCTGTAGCAGACGAAGGCAATTACCAGCGCCCAGAATTTTGGCTGCCGGGTCAGCTGGCCCAGCAGCGCGCCGCCGCCAATCTTCGGCGTGGCCGATTTCACGCTGCCCGCCTCTTCCTGTCCAAGCGGGGCCACCTTGCCGTAGCTGCCAGCCAGCACGACGAGATGGATGCCGGCGCAGATGATCAGGTTGAAGGCGGCCAGCCCCAGAAGGGCGGTCCGCCAGTCCCACAGCTCGATCATCAGCTGGGTCAGCGGCAGGAAGGCGGTGCTGGCCAGCCCGCCGATCAGCGTCATGGCGGTGATGCCGGTGCGATATTTCCGGCCCAGCCGCACCGCCAGAACGGCGAAGGCCGGTTCGTAGAGCGTGGAGGCCAGCGCCACCCCCATCACCGCCCAGATGGCGTAGAAGGCGATCACGCTTTCCGTTACCGCCCAGACCAGCAGCACGCCGCCGCCGAGCAGTGAACCCACCGTCATCACCAGCCGCGCATGGCCGCGATCGATGGCCATGCCGACCGGTAGGGCAGTCAGCCCCGACACCAGCAGCCCGATGGACAACGCCCCGTTGATCGTGGCGCGCGACCAGCCCAGCGCCTCCTCCATCGGCACGACGAAGAGCGAGAAGGCGTAGAACAGCGACCCCCAGGAGATCAGCTGGGCCGTCGCCAGAGTAAGGACCATGATCCAGCTCTGGCGACTGAGGCCTTTATCGGTATCGGTTGGCGGAACGGGCGAGGGAGAAGACGGGTCGGCGGTCGCCGCCATGATTTTATCCGCAGCAGGAGGAGGGTTTCTTCGGGGCCGCAGAGCAGCTGCCCTTAGTCTCGGCGATTGCCGGGGCGCCCGCACCCGCGAATTGGGTATTGCAGACACCCGTTTCCGGTAATTCCAGCTCGACCTTTTCCGCCGCCTGCCTATCGCCGGCCAGATCGGCCACGAGCGAGCGCACCTGCTCATGCCCGGTCGCCAGCAGAAAGGTCGGCGCCCGGCCATAGCTTTTCATGCCGGCAATTGAGAAGCCCGGCTCCGGATGCGCCAGCTCGCGCGCACCATGCGGGCGCACCGTGCCGCAGCTGTGCAGGTTCGGATCAATCAGCGGCGCCAGCGCCGTGGCGCATTCCAGTGCCGGGTCCAGGCCAAGGCGAATCTCGCGCAGGAAGGACAGATCGGGCCGGAAGCCGGTTGCCACCACCACCCGGTCGGCCGTCACCGATATCGGGGCCGAGCCATCGCCGCCAAGGCCGCTCACCAGGACCGGCCCACCCTCGACGCCATCCACACCGGTGGCGCGGAACGGCGCCAGCAGCGTGATCTCGCCGGAGTCCACGGCGTTGCGGGCACGGCTGCCCAGATCACCCCGGGCCGGCAGGGCATCGGCCGCGCCGCCACCCCACAGCCGCGTGGTATCAGCCCGCCGCACCGCCCAGGTGATCGCCGTACCTTCCGCCTGCTGGCGCAGGGTCAGCAGATCCAGCACCACATTGATCGCCGAATGACCGCTGCCGACCACCAGCACGCGCTTGCCGGCATAAAGGTCGCGGTCCCGGCCCAGCACATCGGGAATGCCATAGGCGAAGCGGTCGGCGAAGGCCGTCTCGCCCGGCACGGCATAACCACCGGCGCCCAGCGGGTTCGGCGCGGTCCAGGTGCCGCTGGCATCGATCACGGCGCGGGCGCGGATCGTCTCATGCCCGCCATCGGCGGTCTCGATCTGCACGGCGAAGGGAATATCGGCACGTCCGGCATCGACCACCTTGTCCTGCGCTTCCCGGCCGATGGCGACAACTTTTGTGCCCAGCCGCAGATGCGGGGCGATGGCCGGCAGGGCGGCCAGCGGGGCCAGATAGTCGCGGATCAGGTCATTGCCGGTCGGCAGGCGCTTGGCGTCAGGCGGGGTCCAGCCGGCGGCGTCCAGCAGGCTGCGCGCGGCCTTGTCGATATTGTACTGCCAGGGCGAGAACATCCGCACATGGCCCCAGCGCCGCACGCTGTCGGCGATCTGGCCGCCGGCCTCCAGCACCACGAAGGGCAGGCCGCGCGCGACCAGATGCGCGGCAGCCGCCAGGCCGACAGGACCGCCGCCGATGATGGCGACCGGAAGATCGGAAGAGTCAGTCTGCTGGGTCATATCGAACTCCTATGCATCGAACATCGATGTATTATAGTAAAATTTTTAGCGACAGCAGGTATCCGGGGTCTCTGACGGCGCCTCAGCATCAAGCATCGCCTCGCTCTCCTTCAGGCAGCGCGTGACATCCATCCAGGAGGACACAGCAACGCGAAACGCCTGGCGCCCCAACTCGGTCAGGGCATAGACCTTGCGCTCGCGGCCCTGAACCATCTCGGACATCACGGTGACATAACCGCCAGCCTCAAAATCCTTCAGCACCGGGTAGATCGTGCCCTCGCCCGGCGAACAGCAGCCGCGCGTCATCTCCTCCACCGTCCGCGCAATCTCGTAGCCATGCATGGGCTGCTGGTACAAGGCGTTCAGGATGAAGAATTTGGACAGGCTCATCTTGATCAGCCCGTTCCAATAGGTCGGGCTGGTATAGTCGGTGGCCGGTCGCGGGACGGGCTTAAGATGCATTGAGGATCGAGGCATGGCGCAAATCTATGCCTCGGGGGTCGATGGGTCAAGCCCAAAAAAGACGGCCGCTCCCGGGAAGGGAGCGGCCAGTCAGGGAGACGAGAAGCAAGAGAGCCCAAAGGTATAAGTTGTCATTTTACAAGACAACCCACCGAGGCGCATGGCCCTCCCGCCCTGACGCATAGGTCAGGGGCTGCGCAAGGCCTATCGCCAACCCCGGAACAATCGCGTAAATTTTTCCGAGAATTGCTTAGAAAGAGGGCTGCCATGGCCAAACATGAGGTAATCCAGCCGCGCAACAAGCTGCGCGAGATGCTCGGCGGCGCCAAGGGCCTGGATGCCGGTGCCATGGCAAAGGCCGAGACTGCGGCGCTGCGGATGCAGGAGAGAACCGATTTCACGGCCCAGGCCCAGACGAGCCTGAGGCGGTTGCAGGCCGCCTATGCCCGGACGCAGCATGGCGCCGACAGCGCCCTGATCGGCGAAATCTTCGAGATCGCCCATGACATGCGCGGCGAGGGCGGCAGCTTCGGCTTTCCGCTGGTCACGCAGATCGGCGATATTCTGTGCAAATACCTGAACAAGCTGGCCCGGCCGGAAGACATCGACATCACCGTGCTGAAGCTGCACATCGACGCGCTTCAGGCCGTCATCAACCAGAAGCTCAAGGGCGAAGGCGACGACATCGCCCGCCAGGTCGTCCAGGGCCTCTCCACGCTGGCGCTCGGCCGGTAAGGCGGTCAGACCACCGGCGTCGCCGGCGCCAGGCGTCCGCCTCGGCGGACAGGCTCGACGCGGGTTGCCAGGCCGGTGCGGTCATCGGTCTCGACGAAGACGCCGCATAATGTGCCCTCGCCGCTGCTCGGTTCCAGCCGCTCTCCGGGCAGCTTGCGCACGAAGCGGGCGACGGCAATGTCCTTGCGCATGCCGATGACGCTGTCGTAATCGCCGCACATGCCGGCATCGGTCTGATAGGCCGTCTTGCCCGGCAGGATCTGCGCATCGGCCGTCGGCACATGGCTGTGCGTACCGACCACCAGGGAAACCCGGCCATCATAAAGATGGCCCATCGCCATCTTCTCGCTGGTCGCCTCGGCATGGATGTCGATGATCGCGGCCTGCACGCCGCCGCCCAGGACATATTGCGCCAGCTCGCGCTCGACCGCGCGGAACGGATCGTCCAGCGCATCCATGAACAGCCGGCCCATGACATTCACCACCAGCACCTTCTTGCCGGATTGGGTGGTGTGGACATGCGCGCCCTTGCCCGGCGTTCCCGGCGGGTAATTGGCCGGGCGCAGGAGGCGCGGATCGGCGTTGATATAGGACAGGGTCTCGCGCTGGTCCCAGGCATGGTTGCCAGTGGTCACCACATCGACGCCGAGGGCGTAGAATTCCTCGCAGATTTTCTGGGTGATGCCGAAGCCGCCGGCGGCGTTCTCGCCATTCACGACGATGAAGTCCAGCTTCAGCTCGCGCCGCAGATCCGGCAGGTGACTGGTGATGGCATCGCGGCCGGGTCGGCCCACGACATCGCCCAGGAATAGCAAACGCATCGATCCTCGCTCTCTACTTGCCGTGTACCCGGATCGCCGCCCGTTCGGTGACGATCCAGTCCAGCTTTTCGTCGGTGTCCTGATGCGGCACCGCCGATACCTCCAGCGCGGCATAGGCGACGCCGACTGCGGTAATGGTCTTCTGCGAGCGCAGCAGGGCCAGGGTCCGGTCATAGAACCCGCCGCCATAGCCGAGACGGTGACCAATACGGTCGAAGGCCAGCAGCGGCACCAGCAGGTAATCCGGAAAGACCTCCGGGGCGGTCTCCAGCGGCACAGGTATGTCCCAGACGCCCCGCGCCATGGCATCGCCCGGCGCCCAGGCCCGGAACAGCAGCGGCAGCCCACGTTTCGGCGTGACCGGCAGACAGAGAGGGTGGCCGCGCGCGGCGCAGGCCAGCAGCGTTGGCATCACGTCCAGCTCATCCGCCATCGGCCAGTAGCCGGAGATAAGGGCACCCTCCGGTGGCGGCACCTCCTGCAGCAGGCGCGCCGCCAGCATCTCGCCAGCCTGCGGCCCGTCGCGATGCGCCACGCGCCGCTTCAGCCTGGCTGTCGCGCGCAAGGCCTGCTTTTCGGCGGGAATATCCTCCAGCCGTCTCATGAAATGTGCCGAGATAGGAAGTGGGCGGTGCCACCTCGGCCGTCGGTCATATGCTCGTCCTCTCTGGCCCTGCAAACGCAGGTGGGCACCACGTAACGAAGCCACGACCTCGACAGAGGCAGTTCCCTAGAGATAAGCATTGGGCCCGGGGACTTCAGCGACCTTATCGAACCGCGCAGCAGCCGCCCACACCAGTATCTAGGGCTTCTCAAGCGTCGCTGCAATACGCTCAATGCGTTCGGCCATGCCGAGGATGCCCTCGGCGACCGCCGCATTGGTATCGCCATTCGGCTGGTTCGCGCCGGCGCCGCCGGTATCATGGCGCAGATCTTCCATCTCGTCGGCGATCAGCAGACAGGCCATGACCAGCAGGCGGGTATCGCCGACCTGGCCGACCTGGCCGACCAGAGTGGCGACTTTTTCATCGACCATGCCGGCCAGGCGGATCAGGCGCGGTTCCTGGCCATCCTCGCAGGCGATGCGGTAGAAACGGCCATTGATGGAGACTTCGACGGAGGCCAAATCAGTTCTCCAGCACAAGCTTCAGACGATCAATCGCGCTGTCCAGCCGCTGTGTCACGACACTGGTCGTCTGCGATAATTCGGCATAGCGCGCCTGAATCGCGGCCAGTTCGGCCTTCAGCGCGCCGATTTCCGCCTCGCCTTGTACATCCATTTCCGCAGTCCCGTCCGCGCGCGGCTGCGCTGCGGCGGCATCCAGCCGGTCGATGGACTGGGACAGCCGGTGCAGGGCGGCATCGATGGCGGGGCTGCTGCTCATGGGCAAAAAATGGTCCTGTGGCATAGTACGGCGAAAATCATCGCGCAAGATAGGCGCGCAGCCTGCCACGCGTCAACCGACGCTCCCGCCTTGATATCAGCAACTTGCGATGGCGCAAGCCGCGCTGCGGTGCTGGCCTGCATGAAGGCGGGTTGACGCGGGGCGGGCGCGGCGGCATTTTCCAGTCGCTTTTAAAGGCAGGATCGCGCCGCTCCCTCGTGGCGCGCGTTTTTTCATTTGCGAAAGACAGCAGGCCGCCATGACCGCGCAAAACGCCCCGACGATTGCCCATGACCGCATGGCGAATGCCATACGCGCCCTTTCCATGGACGCCGTCGAGGCGGCGAATTCCGGTCATCCCGGCATGCCGATGGGCATGGCCGATGTGGCGACCGTGCTCTACACGAAATTCCTGAAATTCGATGCGGCCCATCCGGACTGGGCCGACCGCGACCGCTTCATCCTGTCGGCCGGCCATGGCTCGATGCTGCTCTACAGCCTGCTCTATCTGACCGGCTACCCGGAAATGACCATCGAGCAGATCAGGAATTTCCGCCAGCTGGGCGCGATCACCGCCGGCCATCCGGAATACGGCCATGCGCCGGGCATCGAGACGACGACCGGCCCGCTGGGCCAGGGCATTGCCACCTCGGTCGGCTTCGCGCTGGGCGAGCGTATCCTAAATGCCCGCTTCGGCGATGATCTGGTCGATCACTTCACCTATGTCGTCGCCGGCGATGGCTGCCTTATGGAAGGCATCAGCCAGGAGGCGATCACCCTGGCCGGCCATCTGAAGCTGGGCAAGCTGATCGTGCTGTTCGACGATAACGGCATTTCCATCGACGGCCCGGTCAGCCTGTCGACCTCGGAAGACCAGCTCGGCCGCTTCAAGGCTGCTGGCTGGGACGTCCAGGCGATTGACGGCCACGATCCGAAGGCCATCGAATCAGCCATCGCCAAGGCCCGCGCCAGCGACACGCCGTCGCTGATCGCCTGCAAGACCATCATCGGCTATGGCGCGCCGAAGAAGCAGGGCAGTTCGTCGACCCATGGATCGCCGCTGGGTGCGGAAGAGATTGCCGGTGCCCGCGCCAGGCTGGGCTGGGACTTCCCGCCCTTCGAGATTCCCGAGGATGTGCTGGGCGCCTGGCGCGCCGCCGGCAAGCGCGGCGAGACCGCGCGCCTGACGTGGCAGGAGCGTCTGGACGACAGCGGCTCCGACACGCAGGAGGAGCTGGAGCGCGTGCTGTCCGGCGCGCTGCCCAGCGGCTTCGACCAGGCGGTGGAGGCTTTCAAGAAGGCCATCGTCGAGGAAAAGCCGAAGATCGCCACCCGCATGTCGTCGCAGCGCGTGATCGACGCGCTGGCCCCGGTGCTGCCGGAACTGATCGGCGGCTCGGCCGATCTGACCGGCTCGAACAACACCAAGGCAAAGGAAGCGGCGATCATCAAGGCCGGCGATTATCGCGGCAGCTACATTCATTACGGCATCCGCGAGCACGGCATGGCCGCCGCGATGAACGGTCTTGCCCTGCATGGCGGCATCATCCCGTTCGGCGGCACCTTCATGGTGTTCACCGATTACTGCCGCCCGGCGATCCGGCTGTCGGCGCTGATGGGGCTGCGCGTCATCTACATCATGACGCATGATTCGATCGGCCTGGGCGAGGATGGCCCGACCCACCAGCCGGTCGAGCACATGGCGGCGCTGCGCGCCATTCCGAACCTCTATGTCTTCCGCCCGGCCGACACGGTGGAGACCGCCGAGGCCTGGCAGATCGCCCTGCAGTCGACCGGCACGCCGTCGGTCATCAGCCTGACCCGCCAGGCCCTGCCGGCGCTGCGCACCAGCCATGCCGCCGAGAACCTGTCGGCCAAGGGCGGCTATGTCCTGGCCGAGGCCGAGGGCACGCGCCATGTGACGCTGATCGGTACCGGCTCGGAAGTCTCGCTGGCGATGGATGCCCGCGAAAAGCTGAAGGCCGAGGGCATCAATGCCGCCGTCGTCTCCATGCCGTGCTGGGAATTGTTCGACGCGCAGCCGGAAGCCTATCGCCAGCAGGTGCTGGGCTCCTGCCCGCGCATCGCGGTGGAAGCCGCCATCGGCTTCGGCTGGGAGCGCTATATCGGCACCGAGGGCGCCTTCATCGGCATGACCGGCTTCGGTGCCTCCGCCCCGGCCCCGGAACTCTACAAACATTTCGGGATTACCGCAGAGGCGGTTGTAGCGGCGGCAAAAGCCCGTATCTAGAAGACGAAACAAATATCCGTTCGCGTTTGGAGGAATAAATGGCAACCCGTGTCGCAATTAACGGTTTCGGTCGCATCGGCCGCCTGGTGCTTCGTGCCCTGCATGAAAGCGGCCGCAAGGATCTGCAGGTCGTGGCGATCAACGATCTCGGTCCGGTCGAGGCGAATGCGCATCTGCTGCGCTACGATTCCGTGCATGGCCGGTTCCCCGGCACCGTGACCACCGGCGAAGACTGGATGGATCTCGGCACCGGCAAGATCAAGGTGACGGCCGAGCGCGACCCGACCAAGCTGCCCTGGAAGGAGCTGAACGTCGACATCGCCTTCGAATGCACCGGCATCTTCACCGACAAGGAGAAGGCCGCGATGCATCTGACGGCCGGTGCCAAGCGCGTTCTGATCTCGGCCCCCGCCACCGGTGCCGACATCACGGTTGTCTATGGCGTGAACCACGACAAGCTGACCAAAGACCACGTCATCGTCTCGAACGCGTCCTGCACCACCAACTGCCTGGCGCCGGTTGCCGCCGTGCTGCATGAGGCCATCGGCATCGAATCCGGCTTCATGACCACGATCCACGCCTATACCGGCGACCAGAACACCGTCGATTCGCTGCACAAGGATCTGCACCGCGCCCGCGCGGCCGCCATGTCGATGATCCCGACCTCGACCGGCGCCGCCAAGGCCGTCGGCCTGGTGCTGCCGGAGCTGGCCGGCAAGCTGGACGGCACCTCGATCCGCGTGCCGACCGCCAATGTCTCGGTCATCGACTTCAAGTTCATCGCCAAGGGCGACACCACGCCCGAGGCCGTGAACAAGGCGATCACCGCTGCCGCCAATGGCAAGCTGAAGGGCATCCTGACCACCAATACCGAAAAGCTGGTCTCGATAGACTTCAATCACTCGCCCTTCAGCTCGACCGTCGATCTGGCCGAGACCAAGGTGATCGAGAAGAAGCTGGTTCGCGTCATGAGCTGGTACGACAATGAATGGGGCTTCTCCAACCGCATGCTCGACACCGCCGGCGCCATCGCCAAGCTGATCTGAGCATCAGGCCCTCGCACTGACGGACACCCCCGGCGGAAACGCCGGGGGTTTTCGTTTTTGGGCGACGCCGGATCAGCCATACTCAGCACCATGACCGCTCTTCCCCCCGCCATCCTTGTCCGGTCGCTTGCCGATGCACAGCTGGCGCTGGGCATCGCTGCCGGACAACCGGTGACGCTGCTGAGCCCGCCAGAGGCGGCGGCGCGGATGGGGGCGGCCTACTGGCAGGCGCTGGTTGAGGCGGCTGTCGAGGCGCATCCCGGTTCCTCCTGCCGCGATCTGCTGGATTGCGGGGCGGCGCCCGGCCATGTGCTGGCGGCGCTGCGGCAGGGGCTGACAGGTCTGATTTTCACCGGCAGCACCTCGCAGCGCGACACGCTGCGTGCCATCGCCGAGGGCCAGGGGGCTGTGCTGCTCGACAGCCGCCCGGAGGCCTTCGATCCGGTGAACCGGCGGAACCCCGAGGCCGATTGCCGCGTTTGGTTGGCAGAGATGACGGCGCATCCGCGCTGACGCCAGACAGAGCCGCCAGCTCGGCCTCGCCCCCGTGGCGCAGATTGCAAAAACCGGGGCTATCGGCTATGTCCTGTGCGCAAATCCACGGTTCCGCGCCGATTGGCGGCGCAGGACCACAAGAAAGCAGCCTCCCGAAAGGACCCGGCCCGATGAAGATGACCCAGCGCGTCAAGAAAATCCTCGATAATTACGAATCCGACTCGCCCGGGACCAAGGCTAACCTTGCGCGCATCCTGATGCAGGGCAAGCTGGGCGGCACCGGCCGTCTGGTCATCCTGCCGGTCGATCAGGGCTTCGAGCATGGCCCGGCCCGCAGCTTCGCGGCGAACCCCGATGCCTATGACCCGCACTACCATTTCAAACTGGCCATCGATGCCGGGCTGTCGGCCTATGCCGCCCCGCTGGGCATGCTGGAAGCCGGTGCGGACACCTTTGCCGGCCAGATCCCGACCATCCTGAAGGTCAATTCCTCCAACTCGCTCGCGCGCGAGAAGGACGCCCCGGACCAGGCCGTCACCGGCTCCATCGGCGATGCGCTCAAGCTTGGCTGCTCGGCCATCGGCCTGACCATCTATCCGGGCTCCGATGTCGCCTTCGACATGATGGAAGAGGCCCGCGAGCTGGCCGAGGAAGCCAAGTCGGTCGGCCTCGCCGTCGTCATGTGGTCCTATCCGCGTGGCGGCAACCTGACGAAGCCGGGCGAGACGGCGGTCGATATCTGCGCCTATGCCGCGCATATGGCAGCATTGCTCGGCGCCCACATCATCAAGGTGAAGCCGCCGACGGCCGCCCTGGAACTGGACGCCGCAAAGAAGATCTATGAGAGCAAGAAGATCCCCATCGCCACGATGACCGAGCGGGTCACCCATGTCGGACAGGCCTGCTTCAACGGCCGTCGCCTGGTGGTGTTCTCCGGCGGCGAGTCGAAGGACCTTGAGGGTCTGTACAACGAAATCCGCGAAATCCGCGATGGCGGCGGCAACGGCTCGATCATCGGCCGCAACACCTTCCAGCGTCCGCGCGACGAGGCACTCGCCATGCTCGACACCATCGTGAAAATCTATCAGGGGAAGGCCTGATCATTCGCGCCAGGCTTTATCTCGTAACGCCGCCGGAAATCGATCTGGCTGCGTTTCCAGACCGGCTCAGCCAGGCGCTGGAGGCGGGCGATGTAGCCTGTCTCCAGCTCCGGCTGAAGACCGCCGACGACCCGGCCGATGATGCGCTCATCCGCAAGGCAGTCGAGCGCATCCGGCCGATCTGCCATAATCACGATGTGGCACTGATCCTGAACGACAATCCCGACCTTGCCGCCGAGCTGGGCTGCGATGGCGTGCATGTCGGCCAGGACGACACGCCCTATGCCGAAGCCCGCCAGCTCGTCGGGCCGGACGCCATTGTCGGTGTCACCTGCCATGATTCCCGCCACCTTGCCATGGTCGCCGCCGAGCAGGGTGCCGACTATGTCGCCTTCGGAGCCTTCTTCCCGACCAGCACCAAGCAGGCCAGGACCCAGGCCGATATCGAACTGCTGCACTGGTGGAACGAGTTGATGGAAGTGCCCGTCGTCGCCATTGGCGGCATCACGGTCGATAACTGCCGCCCGCTGGTCGAGGCCGGGGCCGATTTCCTGGCCGTGGTCGGCGGTGTATGGAACCACCCGGACGGCCCGGCAGCCGCCGTGGCCGCCTTCAACCGCATCTTCGACGAGGTCGCGGACGCGAGGGGCGGCAAAGGGCGGAAATAGCCCCTATCCGCCGCCATAGCGGTGCGTATAGCTGCCCTCGCGGAAATCCCGGAAGCTGAAATTCCAGCGCTTGCCCGGCCAGAGATAATCGACGCTGCCTGCGGCCGGGCGATAGACGGCGGTATAGACGGTGCCGAATTCCCGGTGGAAATCCGTCATATAGAGGCCAGGGGACAGCATCGCCTGTGCCGCGCCCTCAAGCGTCTTGGCAGTTACCAGAACCTCCAGCATCCGCGCCTGCCGCGCCTCTGTGGCGACGGCGGCTGCATGTTCCGGCCAGACCACTTTTTCCTGATGATTGGTGCAGGCCAGGGCCCGCACGACCGCCGGCTCCCGGTCGGCGCCAAGATGCACCAGGGCGTAATCGCCTGTCCGGTCGAGCAGCAGGACGTTCTGGGCCATGAAGATTGGAATCCGGGTCAGCACTTCCGCCGCCTGCGATACCGTCTGGCAGGTTTCCAGCACATAGCGCATCACCAGGATCAGCGAGAAGCCGCGCCCTGTTGCCGGCCGGCCGCCGAAGGTGAGGCTGAGCGCCAGCCCGTCCTCGTTCATGCCATCAAGGCAGCCCCATCCGCCTTCCGCCATGACGATGCAGCGCCGGCCGAACCAGCGCGTGCGCTCGATCCGGCCGCTCACGAAATCCAGCCCAAAATCGTAGTTGCGCAACAGCGCCGGCCCCTCCGGCCCCAGCCAGATGCCCTGGGTGCAGCCGGCGAAGACCGGCGCAGGATCGTAGAGACCGAGGCAGCGTTTCTGCGTCTCCTCTTCGCCCAGCAGAGAACAGAGATGATCGTAGAGGGGGACGAATTCCGGCATGAAACGCCCGATGGCGGCGCGGCAGGCGGCAACGCCGGGGCGGGCCTCCAGCCCCTCGCTGAGGAACCAGTCGCGGAAGGAGGGCCAGATGGCGCGCGTGTCGGCCAGCCAGGTTTCGCCTGGATAATCCTCCGCCCGCGCAATGAAGGTCTTTTCCATGGTCCCTCTCCATCGACGAATCGAGGATGGAGAAATTTCCGTTAAATTTCAAACGGCTGTTGCGCGCTCCCTGGCCCGGCGCCCGCCCGGCTTGCCCTTATGAGGCCAAGCTGGTAGCTTCCGCGCGCCTTTTCCGGGTGAAACCCGAACATCTATTGGAATCGAAGCGATGAAAATCGACGGCAACGCCATCCGCCCCGGCAACGTCATCGAACATAATGCCCGCCTCTGGGTGGCCGTTAAGACGCAGCATGTGAAGCCCGGCAAGGGCGGCGCCTATATGCAGGTCGAGCTGAAAGACATCCGCGACGGAACGAAGCTGAACGAACGCTTCCGCTCCAGCGATTCGGTCGAGCGCGTGCGCCTGGACCAGAAGGACATGCAGTTCATCTTCGGCGACGAGAATGTCCTGACCTTCATGGACCAGGAAAATTACGAGCAGGTCTCCATCGCCCGCGAACTGGCCGGTGACCCGGCCGTGTTCCTGCAGGACGGCATGATCTGCACGGTCGAATTCTACGAGGAAGAGGCGCTGTCGGTGCAGCTGCCGGAAACCGTCATCATGCGCATCGTCGAGGCCGACCCGGTGGTGAAGGGGCAGACTGCTGCCTCCTCCTACAAGCCGGCGGTGCTGGAGAACGGTGTCCGCGTCATGGTGCCGCCGCATGTCGAAAGCGGCACGCGCATCGTTGTCCGCACCGAAGACCAGACCTATGTGGAGCGGGCGAAGGGCTGATCCCCCCGCCGCCCACCTTTTCTCTTTCCGTTTCAGACTTCAGGAAATCATGGCCGTCCGTTCGCCCCTCATCAATGTCATGGTCGCCGCTGCCTATAAGGCGGCGCGCGGCCTGGTCCGCGATTTCGGCGAGGTCGAGCAATTGCAGGTCTCGCGCAAGGGCACGGCGGATTTCGTCTCCACCGCCGATCTGAAGGCCGAGAAGGTGCTGAAGCAGGAGCTGGGCAAGGCACGGCCGAATTTCGACTTCCTGATGGAAGAGAGCGGCGCCAGTGCTGCCCCGGCCGGCAAGGACCAGCCGACCGAAGGGCGCTGGATCGTCGATCCGCTGGACGGCACCACCAATTTCCTGCACGGCATCCCGCATTTCGCCATTTCCATCGGCGTCGAGAAGGATGGCGAGATCATCGCCGGCGTGGTCTACGAACCGGTCCATGACGAGCTGTTCTGGGCGGAAAAGGGCGTCGGCGCCTTCCTGAACGACCGCCGCCTGCGGGTCTCCGGCCGTACCCATCTGGTCGATTCGCTGATCGCCACCGGCCTGCCCTTCGCCGGCCGGGCCGGTCATGATGTGGCGCTGAAGCAGCTTGAGGCGGTGATGAAGGTCACCTCCGGCATCCGGCGTTTCGGCGCGGCGGCCCTCGACCTCGCCTATGTTGCTGCCGGGCGCTATGACGGCTATTGGGAAAACGGGCTGAACGCCTGGGATATCGCAGCCGGCCTGCTGATCGTGAAGGAAGCCGGCGGCATGGTCGGCACCATCGACGGCAAGGGCGATCCGCTGACCACCGGCGATGTGCTGGTCTCCAACCGCGACCTGTTCGGCGATCTCGGCAAGATATTGCGCAGCGCGGCATAGAGATACCGCCGCTCTCCTGCGTTTGGACAGATAAGGTCGGGCAAGCGAGTTGCCCGACCTTTTTGCTTGCGATATGGTCCCAACGGCATCAAAGCGCAGAGCAGTGCCAATAGGGGAGATTAGCGCAGGGATGGCTTCCGCCGAGATACGGCCGACGCGCCGCACGAACATCGCCCGCCGGCGATTCCACAGCACCGTCCTGACGGGCAGCCTGCTCGCCGGCATTCTTGCCTTCAGCGACCAGGCAGCACAGGCCCAGATTGTCATCGGGGGCGATGACGGCACGGGCGTGACCGTGAATCTGGATGTGATCGACAATCCCTTTGGCCAGACCGGCCGGCAATTGCTGATGCCGAACGCCCGGACGCCGGTGGAAAGCGGCCCCATCGTGCTGAAGCCACCGGCATCGATGCGCGGCAAACCAGCCGCCGCCGCGCCCAAGCTGACGCCGCCGGCCTCCATGACCCGCGCGCAGTCTGCTCCGGTACAGGCGGCACCGCCGAAGCCTGCGGCTCCGGCCGCGATGGCGCCGGTTGCACCGCCCGCGCGTATCGCGACGCCGGCGCCGGTTGCAGCGCCTGTGGCGACGCCCGCACCCATGGCAGCACCCGCTCCGGCACCAAAGGCGGCTGCCCTGCCGCCGGCCCGGCCGGAACCGGTTACGCCGCCGCCGGCTGCTGCCCCCAAGGCAGCGCCCCAGCCAACCCCTCAGGTAGCCCCCAAGGCCGCCCCTCAGGTGCCCGCCCGCACCGAACAGCAGCGCACCGCCGCACTGCCCCCCGCAACGACGCCACCGGGCGCCCCTGCCCCGCGCAGCGGATCCGGCGGGGCTGCGGCGGCCGTCGATGGCGGGTTCAGCCTGTCCTTTGCCGCCGGCAATACCGATCTTAACGATCAGGCCCGCAGCCAGCTGGCGGGCACCCTGCAACGGCTGAAGGCCGACGAAGCGCTGCGGGTGCAGTTGCTGGCCTATGCCGCGGGCGATGGCGGGTCGAGCAGCCAGGCACGGCGCATCTCGCTGTCGCGGGCACTGGCCGTGCGGTCCTATCTAATCGACCAGGGCATCCGCAGCACCCGCATGGATGTGCGGGCGCTGGGCGATACCAACAAGGACGGCTCCCCGGACCGTGTCGATGTGCGCGTCATCGGCCGGTGAGTGATATGGCGTCGGTCGTTAGTCCCGGCGCCGACCTAGCGCCGTTCCTCCCCTGTTTCGCAGTCAAAGGCAGAGCCTGATGAGCACGCCGAAACGTTTCCTCACCCGCATGGTGGTTTTCCTTGTCGCGGTGGCGGTTGCGGCGGCGCTGCTGTTCCCCACCCTGCGCACGGCCTTCATGACCAGCCCGATCCTGAACGGCATGATCATCGCCGTGCTGCTGCTGGGCATCGTCTATATCTTCCGCCAGGTGCTGATGCTCGGGCCGGAGGCCGCCTGGGTCGATTCCTACCGCCGCGGCGGTGCTGCCACCACGGTACAGCGCCAGCCCCGCCTGCTGGGCCCGATCGCCACGCTGCTGCAGGAGCGCCAGGGCCGCATCAGCCTGTCGGCGATGACCCTGCGCTCGCTGCTCGATGGCATCAGCTCGCGGCTCGACGAATCGCGCGATCTGTCGCGCTATCTGGTCGGCCTGCTGATCTTCCTGGGTCTGCTGGGCACCTTCTGGGGCCTGATCCAGACCATCGACGCAGTCAGCCGGGTGATTTCCAACCTGTCCTTCGCCGGTGGCGATCTGGGCACGGTGTTCCAGGAATTGCAGTCCAACCTTGAATCGCCACTGGCCGGCATGGGCACCGCCTTCAGCTCCTCGCTGTTCGGGTTGAGCGGCTCGCTGATCCTGGGCTTTCTCGATCTCCAGGCCGGGCAGGCGCAGAACCGGTTCTTCAACGATCTGGAAGACTGGCTGTCCAGCCTGACGCGGCTGGGCAGCGCCAGCCCGGTGACCGAGGGCGAGACCTCGATGCCGGTCTATGTGCAGGCCCTGCTGGAGCAGACCGCCGACACCATCGACAGGCTGCAGCGCACCATCGAGCGCGGCGAGGAAAGCCGGCGCAGCGCCAATAACAATCTGGGCGCGCTGACCGAGAAGCTCAGCATGCTGACCGACCAGATGCGCGTCGAGCAATCGCTGATGCAGAAGATTGCCGAGGGGCAGATGGAGCTGCGCCAGGTGCTGGTCCGTCTGGCCGAAGGCTCCGGCTTCGGCACCGACGAGCAGACCCGCGCCCATATCCGCAACATGGAGCTGTATCTCGCCCGCCTGCTGGAGGAGACCTCCAGCGGCCGCAACCAGGCCATTGAGGAAATCCGCAGCGAAATCCGTCTGCTGGCCCGCACCATCGCCGCCATCGCGGAAGAAAGCCAGAGATGAGCACCGCCCGCCGCCAGCGTCGTCATCTCGACATCTGGCCCGGCTTCGTCGATGCGCTGGGGGCCTTGCTGGCCGTCATCCTGTTCCTGCTGATGGTCTTCATCGTCGCCCAGTTCTATCTGACGCAGACCCTGTCCGGGCGCGAGCAGGCGCTGCTGCGGCTGGAACGCCAGATTGTCGAGCTGACCGACCTCTTGTCGCTGGAGCGCGAGACGAATGCCGATCTGCGGCTGAACATTGCGCAGATCTCGGCCGAGCTGCAGGGCTCCATCGCCACGCGCGACGAGCTGACCGTCCGCATCAGCCAGGTCGAGAACCAGCGCGAGACGCTGCAAAGCCGCCTGGCCACGGCGCTGGCCGATCTGGAGAGCGCCGAGAGCAAGCTGGACGGCGCAGAAGCCAGCCGTGACCGCGCCTCGGCGGAGCTGGCCGACGCCTATACGGTGATCCAGGCCGACCGCGCCACCATCGAGGCGCAGCTGCGCGATCTGGAGCGACTGAACCGCGACATCGCCACACTGCGCCAGCTGCGCGAGGAGCTGGAGAGCCGCGTGACACAGCTGGCCGCCGTCGCCAGCACTGCCGAACAGGCCCAGATGGATGCCGCCGAGAAGGAAAAGCGCATCGAAGCGCTGCTCGCCGAGCTGACCGCCGCGCGCGACCGCAGCAAGGAGCTGGAGGCCCGCCTCAGCACCACGGAAGAACGCACGGCCCTGGCGCAGAAGGATATCGAGACCAAGGATGTCCAGATCAGCCGGCTGCGCGGGGCGCTGGAAAACGAGGAGAAGCTGAGCGCCCAGCAGCAGGACCAGATCGCCCTGCTGAACCAGCAGCTTCTGGCGCTGCGCCAGCAACTGGCGCGGATCAGCGAGGCGCTTGACGTCTCCGAGGCCAAATCGAAGGAGCAGGATGCGCAGATCGTCGATCTCGGCCGCCGCCTGAATCTGGCGCTGGCCAGCAAGGTCGAGGAACTGGCGCGCTATCGCTCGGAATTCTTCGGCCGGCTGCGCGCCTTGCTGGAGGACCGCAAGAATGTGCGCATCGTCGGCGACCGCTTCATCTTCCAGTCAGAGGTATTCTTCGATTCCGGTGCCGCAGCCCTGGCCCAGGGCGGGCAGGAACAGTTGAACCAGCTGGCTGCCCTGCTGCAGGAGATCGGCCGCCAGATTCCGCCCGATATCGACTGGGTGCTGCAGGTTGAAGGCCATACCGACAATGTGCCGATTGCCACCGCGCAATTCCCCTCGAACTGGGAATTGTCGGCGGCCCGCGCCATCTCGGTTGTGCGCCAGCTGATGGCGGCTGGAGTACCCGCCAACCGTCTGGCCGCCGCCGGCTATGCCGATAACCGCCCGATCACCAGCAACCAGACCGAGGCCGGCCGCCAGCAGAATCGCCGCATCGAACTGAAACTGACGGCGCGCTAAAAGGCGCACAGAAAAAAGGCCCGGCGAAATCGCCGGGCCTTTTTCAGAGCTTGGTAAGCGGTCGGTCAGCTGGCCTTGCGGGCCCGCCACGGACGATCGCCGCCTGTACGTTCGCCGGTGCGCTCACCCGAGCGCTCGGCCGGACGGTTGGCGTTGCTGGCCGGCTTCGCGCCCTGCGGCTTCTGGCCGCCATCGGGACGCTTCATGAAACCGAGACCACCCATCGACTCGTCACCGCCTTCAGCCGGGCGAGTCTGACGCTGGCTGTCCTGGCGCTGCCCGCCATTGCCATTGCCATTGCCATTGCGCTGGCCCTGCGGCCGGCCCTGGGCGGGGCGGTTGGACGGACGATTATTGTCCGAGCGGTTCTGGGGCCGACCCTGCGGACGACCACGGCGCTCCTCGCGGGGCTCCTCCGGCGTCGCGACGGCGCCTTCCGGCAGGGCGCGCTGCAGCTCAGGCACCTTCTGGCGGATCAGCTTTTCGATGTCGCGCAGGAAGGACCGCTCCTCGCGGTCACAGAACGAGATCGCCATGCCGTTCGCCCCGGCGCGCGCGGTGCGGCCGATACGGTGGACATAGCTTTCCGGGATGTTCGGCAGGTCGAAATTGATGACATGCGTGACACCGTCGACATCGATGCCGCGGGCGGCAATGTCGGTGGCGATCAGCACCTTGCAGGCGCCGTCACGGAAGGCGGCAAGTGCACGCTCGCGCTGGGCCTGCGACTTGTTGCCATGGATCGCGGCGGAGACGATGCCGGCGGCTTCCAGGGAGCGGACGATCTTGTCCGCGCCATGCTTGGTCCGGCTGAATACCAGGGTGCGGCCGAAGCCCATCTGCTGGTCGGTCAGAAGATCGGCCAGCAAGGCACGCTTCAGGCCGGCCGGCACGAAGATGACCTGCTGGGCCACACGCTCGGCCGTGGAGGCAACCGGGGTGACGGCGACCTTCACCGGATCAACCAGCAATTCGCCGGCCAGGCCTTCAATCTCACGCGGCATGGTGGCCGAGAAGAACAGGTTCTGGCGCTTCGCCGACAGCGTCTTCACGATGCGGCGGATCGGCAGGATGAAGCCCATGTCGAGCATCTGGTCGGCCTCGTCGAGGACGAAGATCTCGACCTGGTCGAGACGCACGCTGCGGCTCTGCAGATGATCGATCAGGCGGCCCGGCGTGGCGACGACGATATCAACACCGCGCTGCAGCGCCTTGATTTGCGGGCCGGCGGACACGCCACCGAACACCGTCGCGACGGACAGGTTGAGGAACTTGCCATAGACCCGGAAGCTCTCAGCGATCTGGCTGGCCAGTTCGCGCGTCGGGCTGAGGACCAGAACGCGGCAGGAGCCGCGCGGCGTCTTGATGTGGTTACCCTCGGCGGTCAGCCGATGCAGGATCGGCAGGGCGAAGGCGGCAGTCTTGCCGGTGCCCGTCTGGGCGATGCCCAGCAGGTCGCGGCCCTGCATGACCGGCGTGATCGCCTGGGCCTGAATCGGGGTCGGGGTGTCATAGCCTTCTGCGGTCACAGCTTGAAGAAGCGGCGCAGAGAGGCCGAGATCGGTAAATTTTGTCAAAATGGAAACTTTCGCGCAAGGCCCGCAGACAGCGGCTGGCCGACTCAGGTCGGTCTGGCGTCATACCATCGCGGGCATTTCGGGGACGCCCCGCGTGGCCTGGGCGATCAATGATATCAGCGGCGCGCGACAGTACCGATTGCCCGAAAAGAGCAGCGTTCACGCGGTCAGGGCGCCAAGGGCCGTTTATGCGGCACCGCACAAATGCACTCTTGGCGCCTATATGTCAACCTATTTGACCTATTTCGGTGTCTCAGCGCGACAGAAGAACGGGCACTGTCATGTGTTTCAGCATCTGGCTAGTGGTGCCGCCCAGCACGAATTGCCGCAGCCGCGAATGGCCATAGGCGCCCAGAACGATCAGCCGGGCGTCCCGCTCCGCGCCCAGATTGAGCAGGATGTCCGCCGGGTCAAGATCGGTCGCTGGTTCACGCTGCAGCGACACGTCCAACCCGTGACGGGCGAGATAGGTGGCCGCCGGTTCGCCGGCTTCCGCCGCATCGCCGCCGATGGTCACCAGCGTGGTCTTGCCCATCAGCGCCAGAAGCGGCAGGGCATCACGCACGGCCCGCGCAATCTCGCGCCCGCCATGCCAGCCGATCAGGGCTTCGCCGCCCATAAGGGATTTACAGCCAATCTGCGGCACCATCAGCACCGGCGCCGAGGCACTCATCACCAGATCGCCGGGCAGCATCGCGATATCATCCGGGGCTGTCGCGCCGTCCGGCTGGCCCAGCACGACCAGATCGGCATAATGCCCGGCCTCGGCAACGGCCTGCGCCAGCGGCCCGCCATAGATCTGCCAGTCGCTGCGCGCCTGCCAGCCGGCCGCCGCAATCGCCTTGTCAAAGGCCGTGCGCAGACCCGCCAGGCGGTCATCCTCATCTTTCTCGAACTGCGTCAGGATGACATCGGGGATGGCCCCCATCGAATAGACCGGCAGCATGACCTGGCGCCGCACGGCCATGCCCGTGACATGGGCGTCCAGGGATGCGGCCAGCTCGGTTGCCACGGCCAGCACCCGGGATGCTTCCTCCGGATGGGTGATCGGGACCAGGATTGTCTTGATACTCATGACACTGCCTTTCTGCGAGAGGGTCTCCCTCATCCTGCATAGGCCAGTGCGGTCAACCCCGCCTTGATACAGATCAACCCCGGCTGATGGCGCCGTCGCCGATTCCGGCCAGCGCATCCGCCGCCTGGTCAAATTGCAGGGCCGCGAGGCGGGCATAGAGACCGCCCTGGCGGCTCAGCTCCGCATGGGTGCCGGTGGCGACGACCCGGCCCTGGTCGAGCACGATTATCCGGTCGGCCTTCAGTACGGTGGCAAGCCGGTGGGCGATGACCAGCGTAGTCCGCCCGACCATCAGCCGGTCCAGCGCTGTCTGCACGGCGCGCTCGCTCTCCGCATCCAGCGCACTGGTCGCCTCGTCCAGCAGCAGCACGGCCGGGTTGCGCAGGATGGCGCGGGCAATCGCCAGCCGCTGGCGCTGCCCGCCCGACAGCCGCACGCCCTTTTCGCCCAGGAAGGTGGCGAAGCCTTCCGGCAGGCGGTCGAGGAAATCATCTGCCGCTGCCGCCTCTGCCGCTGCCCGCACCTCGGCATCGGTGGCGTCGGGCCGGCCATAGCGGATATTCTCCCAGGCATTGGCGGAGAAGATCACCGGCTCCTGCGGGACCAGGCCGATCCGCCCGCGCAGCGTGGCCGGGGCCGCCTGGCGCACATCGATGCCATCCACCCGCACAGCGCCCGATTCGGGATCGTAGAAACGCAGCAGCAGCTGAAACACCGTGGTCTTGCCTGCCCCGGACGGGCCAACAAGGGCGATCTTCTCGCCCGGCTTTACGGATAGCGAGAAATCCTCCAGCGCCGGACGGTCCGGCCGGGCCGGATAGCGGAAGCGCACGCGGTCGAACTCGACACGCCCCTCGGCCGGCTCCGGCAGGGCCACCGGCAGCGTCGGGGCGACGACCGGCGAGGCAATCGCCAGCAGATCCATCAGCCGCTCCGTGGCGCCCGAGGCGCGCTGCAGATCGCCCACCACCTCGGAAATGGCGCCGACAGCGCCGGCCACGACAACAGCGTAGAAGACGAAGGCGGACAGATCGCCCGCACTCATCGTGCCGTCCAGCACATTGCGCCCGCCCAGCCACAGGATGGCGCTGACCGCGCTGAACACCAGCACGATCACCGTGGCGGTCAGCATCGCCCGCGCGGAAATCCGGCGCACCGAGGTGGCGAAGGCATCCTCCACCCGGTCACCGAAGCGGGTGCGGTCCACCGGTTCATGCGTAAAGGCCTGGACGGTGCGGATGGCGTTCAGGCTTTCCTCGATATAGACGCCGACATCGGCAAGGCGGTCCTGACTGTCGCGTGACAGCCGCCGCACCCGCCGGCCATAGATCAGGATCGGCGCGACAACCAGCGGCACGACCAGAAACACCAGCCCGGTCAAAGTCGGGCTGGTGACCAGCAGCATGACGCTGCCACCGATGAACAGCAGGAAATTGCGCAGCGCAACCGAGGCGGAGGAACCGACGACGACCTGGATCAGCGTCGTATCCGTGGTTAGCCGCGACAGGATTTCACCGGTGCGCGTCGTCTCGAAGAATCCGGGGCTGAGCGTCAGAACGTGGTCGAACACGGCCTTGCGGATATCCGCCACCACACGCTCGCCGATCCAGGAAACCAGATAGAATCGGGCATAGCTGGCACCGGCCAGCACGAAGACCACACCGAGCAGCACGATCACCGCCTGGTCCAGCAGATCGGGATTGCCGCTGCCGAAGGCGCCATCGACCAGATAGCGCAGGCCCATGCCCAGCCCCAGCACCGTCGTGGCGGCGATGATCAGCGCCACGATGGCACCGGCGATCTGCTTTCTGTACGGCCGCAGGAAGCGCAGAAGATTGCGCAGCGGCCGCAGCCGGCGCCCGGCTTCCGGCAGGCTCGTCGCTTCGCTTTCTAGGGAAGGGCTGTCGCGCATCACCATGTCAGGTTTGTCCAGCTAGGGCTCAGATCGCGGTCTCGTCTTGTCGTCGAGGCCATGCCCTACTCCAATTGGGGATGATTTTCCAGAAATGCACGCCGCGACGCAGCGTCGCGTTCGGCCGTCCGGTGCATTCCGTGAGAGGAATCTCGCCACGGGGGTTGCCACCCGCGCACGCCTCCTATATATACCGCCGCTCGCATTCGCGCTTTCTTATTTGGCGGACTGGGTTATGAAGCAGGACATCCACCCCGATTATCACGAGATCAACGTCGTTATGACCGACGGCAGCTCGTACAAGACCCGCTCCACCTGGGGCAAGGAAGGCGACACGCTGCGCCTTGAAATCGACCCGAAGTCGCACCCGGCCTGGACCGGTCAGCATCGTCTGATGGACAGCGGCGGTCAGGTCGCGAAGTTCAACAAGCGTTTCGCCAATCTCGGCATCGGCTGAGCGGCTTAGAATTACGCCCGCAAGGGCACGAAAGGGCGCCGGCTTTGTCGGCGCCCTTTTTTGTTTATGAAGAAAGATGCGCCTCGCGCAGCCGGTCAAGCCGCTCGATCCGGCGATAGATCGCCAGGCTGCGCGTCAGCAGGCTGTCCAGACGCGGCGGCAGGTCGGCCAGCATCTCGGCCTCGGCCTCGGTCAGGCAGACACTCTGGCCGCCCAGCCGGTGTTCCTCGGCGCTGGCCTCTTCCGGGGTGATCTCCCCCGCATGCACTGCCTTCTGCACCATCACCCAGGCCATGGCATGGGTCAGGCGGGAGGTGACGCGCAACGCCTCGCTGCTCGCCCGTATCTCGGCCACGCCGATCCGGCGGGCAACAGGGCGGCGGCGCATAGCTGTCGCGCAGTCCCGAGCCTCGACCAGCAGATCGAGAATTTCGTCGAAAGTTCTGTCGAGCAGCAATCTTGCCATGGGTTATTTCCGGCTATTGCAGACGCAAATCGTTTCGCTAGTGAAATAGTATGGTCCTGTCGGACCGTCTGGCAAGACGCCAATCGGGTAACGCGGGGATATTCCGGGGGGGTCTTGAACCCGATTTCGGTATTCCCATATCGACGATGCAGGTCGCCAGATCGGGGCCTGCACTACCGATGGTCCGACCCATAAGGGTGGATCAATCCGTGCCCTAGCAAGGGCTTGCCATGTTGCTTCTAAGGAGGACATGCTTATGCGTAACTACGATTTGTCGCCTCTGTTCCGCTCCACTGTCGGCTTTGACCGCATGATGCGTCTGCTCGACACCGCGTCGCGCGAGAACGTCCAGCAGGCGACCACCTACCCGCCCTACAACATCGAGAAGCTTGAGGAAGACCAGTACCGCATCTCCATGGCGGTCGCCGGTTTTGCCGATAGCGATATCGACATCGTCGCCCAGAACAACACGCTGGTCGTCACCGGGCGCAGCGCCCAGGACGAGGAAAAGGCCGATGAGAGCCGCTTCCTCCACCGAGGAATTGCGCGCCGCGCCTTTGAGCGCCGCTTCGAGCTTGCCGAGACGGTGAAGGTGACCGGCGCGCGGATGGAAAACGGCCTGCTGCATATCGAGTTGGTCCGCGAAGTGCCGGAACAGGCAAAGCCGCGCAAGATCGCCATTGCCCCGGCGACCGGCGCGCCGAAGGTCATCGAAGGCCAGCAGGCGGCAGCGTAACCCTGCTCCCGGTTATTTATTCCCTGTCCCTATCCCTGAACGAACAGCGGCGGCACCTTACGGTGCCGCCGCTTTCTTCATGGCCGGGCCTCATCGCGAGGATGAAACCTTAAGGGATGGCCGATACCTGGGGGGACGCGCCGGGGCACGCGGGGAGTATCGGGACCAATCTCCCTCTGATCAGCGTTTCTCGTTGATCATGGCCACGATGCGCTGGCTGAGATCAGGGTCGGCTTCCGCCGCCGCCGTGATGGAATTGTATTCTTCCACCGACAGCCCCTTCTGCTCGACGGCCTGAATCATTTCCTGATTGGCCACGCGATGGGTATCGGCCGCCTTCTCGGGCGTCTCGGCCTCACGGATCTGCGGCTCGTATTTCGTGCGGATCTGGTTGATCTCCAGCGCCGCCTCGGCATAGGAATCGATCTTTGCCTCGGGAATTGATGCCGCGCTGGCCGGCGGCTGTGCGCTCTGCGCCATAACCGGCGCGGCGGCAACCGGTGCCAGCGCCAGCATCAAGGCCGGCACAAGCGCGGTAAGAATGCGCGTTTTCATAATAACTCCTGACGTCACATCATCGGGGTGGAAAGGGTGACGCCGCTCCGCACGGGAACGGCGTCACTTTTACCCCTGGGGAAACAGGGTAGGGAGCCTGGCTGCGGTGTTACCCGCCGCTGCCGGCACCGCCGCCAGCACCACCACCGGCGCCGCCCCCGGCACCACCGCCACCCGGCGACATGCCCTGGCTCGGCGGCGGGTTCGGCGTGCTGCCTGCACCGCCACCATCATCACAGGCGGCCGTACCAAGCAGCGCCACGAAAGCGAAAGCGGGAATAATCAGTTTCAGACGAGAAATCATTGCTCTTCTCCTTCTGGTTGATTCGTCAGGATCGTATGTATTTCAGCTGTTGATCCCGACGCTCATATGAATAGACAGGCGAGAAGCTGCTTTATTCCCGACGAAGAATTAAAAAAAAGACCCTCGCATTGCTGCGAGGGTCAGTAGGAACAACAGGGAAGACGAGCATGACACTCAGGGAGGAAAGGAAGACCGTCAAATGGGGAACAATATCGTGACGATCTTCTGGTTTCCGCCGCTCCCATTCTCATAGACGGTCGGGAGGGCGGATTATTCCCGCCACCCTGATTTTTTATCAGGTAGACGTCGCCCCCATCGCCAGCGGCGCCGTGCTGGTGCGCTCCGGCTTGGCCTTGTCGAGGGCGGGGCGGTCCAGGGTGGGAGGGGCCAGAGTGGGAGGGGCCAGAGTGGGAGGGGCCAGGGTAGGGTTGGTGGAAGACGGCGGCACCGCCCTTCTGTCATCGCGCAACGGCGTCAGCCCGCCGATACCCGACGCCGTCTCGCCGATCTTGCGGGCGATGACGGCAAGCTTGTCGCCGGGCAGGCTGCCGATCAGGCTGTAGGATTGTCCGGCCGATTGCCAGAGCAGGATGGTTGTGCCCTGGCCCTGAACCGACACGACAGGCGCCTCCGCCTTGCCGGCAACCGATGCCGGACCGGAGGGGCCGACATACAGCGTCATCCACTGGCCGCCAGCATTCTGATACGTCAGTTGCCGCGTCTCTCCCGGCACAGCAGACCCCGCAAGCTGACTCGCGCCCAGAGCTTTATCGCCGGTCAGGGAAAAACCATAGCCGGTCAGATCCGGCGCCAGTGCCGAGGCCGCGCCGACAGCACCACCCGCCGGCAGTATCCCGGCCTGGGGGCTGAGGCTGGTTCCGGTCTCCTGGATTGTGCTCGCCACGAAGGTCTGGCCGTCCGGAAAGCCGTATTGCAATCCGACATAGCTGCCGCCGGCAAGCAGCGCCAGGGCAGCAACGGAAGCCGCCAGAAAGCCGAGGCGCCGGGCCGGCCGTTGGCTGCGTTCAAGTGCCCCCTCACGCAGGCGACCCGCTTCGCGCAGGCGCTGGGTCAGGGCCTCGATTTCCGGCGGCAGGGATTCCGCCAGGCTGGTGTCGAACAAGGCATGCAGCTCCCGGTCCTGCTCCTCATAGGCGGCAACGCGTTCGGCGGCCTCCGGATGAGCAGCGAGATAATGCTCGACCAGCAGCCGGCTACGCGCATCCAGCACGCCATCGACATAGGCCATCAGCATTTCGTCGGTGACGAGGGCGACAGTATTGTTCGGTGTATCGGTCATTTCACACTGTGCAGACCAGCGACGGAGCCGCCCGCCATGAGCCGCCGCAGCGTCCCGCGCGCCCGGCTGAGGCGCGACATGACGGTGCCGAGCGGTATGTCGAGAATATCGGCTGCTTGCTGGTAGCCTGCTCCTTCCAATCCAATCAGCAGGAGAACCTCGCGCTGCTGTTCCGGCAGTTTGTTCAGCGCCATGGCCATGTCCTGCCCCATGAGTCCCGCCTGCTGGTTCGCCGGGGTGGAGAGTTTCGCCGCCACATCCTCCAGCGGCACCTCAATGCCGGTGACCCGCTTCCGGCTCAACTGGTCCATGCGAAGATTATGCAGAGTACTGAAGAGATAGGTCCGCAGGTTCCGAACCTCTGCCCCCTCCTCGATCTTCGCCAGAACCCGGGTCAGGCTTTCCTGAACCAGATCATCCGCATCCGCAGGATCGCCGGTCAGCGCTATCGCATACCGCCGGAGCCCCTTCACATGACCGGCCATACTATCCCCCAAAGCCTCTCGCGAGACGGTGGTAGCGCCGGTCGGTGTTTTATCGGTTTCTTCGGGCTTCATGCCACAAAGCCTCGACTGAAACTATGCCGGCCCGGGGGCGACTTTGTGCCTTTACAGGGGCAAGTCATGACAAATAGACGGCAGGAGCCGGGTTTTATTCCCGCCTGCATGGAGATAAGGGCATGGCGGATGTGCAGCCGGCGGCATTGCGTTTGCCGGCAGCGCCGCTAAAGTCCGCCGATCCTGGGGGAGGGGCAGTATGGTTTCGGGGAAAATTTCCGCCACATGGAACACGGTGCAGCAGGTCTGGCCGGGGGTTCTGGTCAGCCTGACGGTGGCGATTGCGGCTACCTTCCTGGCGCGGCGCTACGGCGCGCCAGTCATGCTGTTCGCCCTGCTGCTCGGCATGGCGCTGCATTTCCTGTCCAGCGAATCGCGCTGCGCGGCCGGGGTTGAGTTCTCCTCAAAGAAAATTCTGCGTTTCGGCGTCGCCCTGCTGGGTGCGCGCATTACTGCCGAGCAGATCCTGTCGCTGGGCGTGGCCCCCATCGTGACCGTCATCGCCGCCGTGGTGCTGACCATCCTGGTCGGCTGGGTGCTGGCGCGGGCGCTGGGTTTCGACCGGCAATTCGGGCTGCTGACCGCCGGTGCTGTGGCGATCTGCGGCGCCTCGGCGGCGCTCGCCATCTCCGCCGTGCTGCCGAAGACCGCAACCTCCGAGCGCGACACCATCTTCACCGTGATCGGCGTCACCAGCCTCAGCACCATCGCCATGGTGCTCTATCCGGTTATCGTGGCCGCAACCCATCTGACTGACACCGAGGCCGGCATGTTCCTCGGTGGCACGATCCATGACGTGGCTCAGGTGGTCGGCGCCGGCTACAGCGTCTCGCAGGAGGCCGGCGACGTTGCCACCTTCACCAAGCTGCTGCGCGTCGCCATGCTGATGCCGGTGGTGGTGATCTTCGCCATGATGATGCGCGGGCAGGTCGGTGGCGGCACGTCCAAAACGCCGGCCCTGCCGCTGTTCCTGGTCGCCTTCGCCCTGCTGGTCGTCGTGAACAGCCTGGGCTGGATTCCAGCCAGTATCCTCGTCGTGATGATCGACCTGTCCAACTGGATGCTGGCCACCGCCATCGCCGCGCTGGGCATCAAGACATCGCTGAAGGCCATGGCCGCCGTCGGCCCGCGCGCGATCATGCTGATTGTCGGTGAAACCGTGTTCCTGGCCCTCCTGGTTCTGGGCCTGTTAACATTCGTTTTATGAAACTCAAACACCCACACATTACCTGTGATTATTTTCCTGAAATATCATGAGATCATAAGAAAATTTACCATTAATTATTTATCTGTTTTTGGGAACCGATCTGTATCTCCTTCGATTTACTTCATGCACCGCGCCGCATGGCGCAGCAAATTGAAGGAGATACATTATGGCAAATCCCCTTATCCCCGGTGAGCGGATTGAGGACGACGCCAATTCCAACGCCATCGTCGGCACTGCCGGCGACGACACCATCGTTGGGTCGGCCGGAAACGACACGGTCACAGCCCTTGGTGGCTTCGATCTGATCGATTTCACCGCAGACCCGGATGGCGGCAATCTGATTTACGGTGGCGAGCAGGGCGACACGATCTTCGGCGGCAATGGCAGCGAACATCTCTATGGCGGCAAAGGCCATGATTCGATCAGCGGCGGTGGCGGCGACGATCTGATCGTCGGTGCCGCAGGCAGCGATACGATGACCGGCGGCGATGGCGACAACACCTTCGTCTTCCGCGATAACAGCGGCCAGGACGTCATCACCGATTTCTCCATCGGCGACGACAAAATGCAGATCTTCGAATTCATTAACGGCAAGACGGTGAACGACAATCAGGCGGCGCTGAACCTTGCCGATGATGATGGCCAGGGCAATGTGCTGTTCGATTTCGGCAATGGCAATGTCGTCACCCTGCTGGGCATCGCCAAGGAAGACCTGAGCGAGGATGACTTCATTATTGAGCGCGCCGAAACCGAAGAGCCGGGCGGCCCGACCGATGGTAACGATTCCATCGTCGGTACCGATGGGGATGACGCACTGACCGGCGGTAATGGCAACGACACCATCGAGGGCGGCAACGGCTTCGATGTGATCGACCTCAGCGGCACGACCGGCGATAATGAACTGCGTGGCGGCATGCAGGGCGACACCATCACCGGCGGTAACGGCAATGACGATATCGGCGGCGGCAAGGGCCATGACGAGCTGAATGGCGGTGCCGGCAATGACACCCTCACTGGTGGCCTCGGCGAGGACACCATGACCGGTGGCGAAGGCAACGACCTGTTCGCTTACAGCGAAGGTCAGGGCGCCGATCTGGTGCTGGACTTCAACCAGGCCGGCGACGATACGATCAAGCTGGACCCGCAGACCGGAGGCTATGACTTCCTGATCGACAGCCCGCTGGATTTCGTCACCTATACCGAGACGGGTGCCGTACTCGATTTCGGTAGTGGCGACACGATTACCCTGCAGGGTGTGCCGGAAGGCTCCCTGACCGAGGATGATTTCACCATCCTCGGCTAAGCTCGGCGGAGATTGGCAACAAGGCGGTCCCGGCAACGGGGCCGCCCTTTTGTCATTGGCGATAACAACTCGCTTGCTTACTCTACGGCAACCTTTCCAGCCGGAACGCCAGAGGATGAGCAGGCATGACCGTTAACACCACCGCTTCCAACCAGCCGAAGATCGACGCCGAGGAAATCCTCGACGGCATCCGCCGCTGGGTGGAGATCGAAAGCCCGTCGCATGATGCCGCCGCCGTCAACCGCATGGTCGACCAGGTGGCCGCCGACATGGACTCCATCGGCGCCAAGCTGGAGCGCATTCCCGGCCGCGACGGCTGGGGTGATATTCTCACCGCCCGCACGCCCTGGGGCGGCGACGGCCCCGGCATCCTGGTGCTCAGCCATCTCGACACCGTGCATCCGATCGGCACGCTGAAAGACATCCTTCCCTTCAAGCAGGATGGTGACAAGGTGTTCGGCCCCGGCATCTACGACATGAAGGGCGGCGCCTATCTCGCTTATTACGCCTATCGCCATCTGGTCCGCAGCGGCAAGCAGACGCCGCTACCGATCACCTTCATGTTCGTGCCGGAGGAAGAGGTCGGCAGCCCGACATCGCAGAAGATGATCGAGCAGATGGCGCTGAAGAACAAATACGTGCTGGTGACCGAGCCGGCGCGCGATGGCGGCAAGATCGTCACCTCGCGCAAGGGCGTGCTGCGCTTCGAGATGGCCTGCGAGGGCCGCCCCGCCCATGCCGGCGCGCAGCACCAGGACGGCCGCAGCGCGATCAGGGAAATGGCGAAGCAGATCCTGCGGCTGGAGGAGCTGACCAACTACGACACTGGCGTCACCTGCAATGTCGGGCTGATCAGCGGCGGCACCGGCATCAACGTGGTGCCGCAGCATTGCAACATCGAGATCGACATGCGCGTGCCGACGCCGGAGCTGGCCGAGGAGATGACCGCCACGGTGCTGGGCTTCACCGCCTTTGATCCCGATGTGAAGGTCACGGTCAGCGGCGGCATCAACCGCCCGCCCTATGTGAAGGATGAGGGCATCGCCAAGCTGTTCGACCATGCCAAAGGGCTGGCCGCCGAGATCGGCTTCGAGCTGGAAGACGTGAAGATCACCGGCGGCGGCAGCGACGGCAATTTTACCGCCGCCGTCGGCGTGCCGACGCTGGACGGGCTGGGCGTCGACGGGCGCGGCGCGCATACCGACTATGAGCAGGCCTATTATTCCTCCTTCGAACAGCGCGCCAAGCTGATGCTGCGGCTGTTCGAGACGCTGGAATAGGCAGCGATGTCAGGCGGGGCGCGCTGGAGCCGGTACTACGAATCGACCCAGGGCCGGCCGCCCCGCGACACGCTGCTTTTCGCGCTGGACCGGTTCGCGGCGGAGGGCATGCCTGACTTGCCCTCCGCCCTCGATCTCGGCTGCGGCGATGGCCGGGATACGGTCGAATTGCTGCGCCGTTCCTGGCGGGTTCTGGCCATGGATTCGACGCCCGAAGCCTTTGAGCGGATGGCGGCGCGGCCTGACCTACCCGCCACCGGCACCCTGGAAACCCGGGTCGCCCGGTTCGAGGATTTCCAGCCGCCCGAAGCTGATTTCATCAATGCCAGTTTCTCCCTGCCCTTCTGCGAGAAACCTGCTTTTCCCGGTTTGTGGCAGCGTCTTGCCGGGGCGCTGCGCCCCAATGGGCGCTTTGCCGGCCAGTTCCTCGGCCCGCAGGATGACTGGGCGGCGAGCGGCATCGTCATTCATGAACGCAAGGACGTCGAAGCGCTTTTCCCCGGTTTCGCCCTTGAGAGGCTGGACGAGGTGATCGAACAGGGCACCGCGCCTATGGCCCCATCCCTAGCCAATGGGAAACGCTGGCATATATTCCATGTCGTGGCTAAAAAACTGATGCCCGGAAAATAAATTTAATAAAATTTAACTTATTCGGTATTTACTATTGTTCATAGGGGGCGCGCAGCGTGGCGCCGGATCGGCGGGGGATTAGGTTTGGCGGAAAAAATTGATTTCAGCACGGTGAAGTTTCTCATCGTCGATTCGAATCCACTCTCCACGGAATTGCTGTACGACATCCTGCGCATGCTGGGGTCAATCTCGATCCGCAGGGCAAACGATACCAACAAGGCACTGAAAATCCTGCGCAATGACGATATCGACGTGATGATCACCGAGTGGAATGTCAGCCCGCTGAACGGGCTGGAACTGATCGACGAGATTCGCAATTCCCTGCAATCGCCGGACCGCATGCTGCCGATCATCATGCTGACCGCCAATTCGGAACCGGAATTCGTGGTCCAGGCCCGCGACCACGGCGTGACCGAATTCCTGGCCAAGCCGTTCACCGTCGATGCCTTCTATCGTCGCCTGGTTTCCGTGATCGCGCGACCCCGGGCCTTCGTCAATGCCGGCACCTATTTCGGCCCGGATCGCCGGCGGCGTCAGGTCGCGCATGGCGGCCCGGAACGCCGGGACGACGACTAACCGACCGCCAGCCCGTCTTGGAGCGCTTCCCCCATGGCTAAAAAGGCCCAGATCATCCCGCCGTCGATGACGCTGAAAAGACGCGCCGTCAACAGCAAGAAAGGCTTCGACACCAGCCCGAAGCCCGAGGATTTGCGCAAGATCGAAGAGGTGGTGAACAGTTCCGCCGACAAATTCATCACCGTCATCGCCGGCACGCTGCGCGCCCTGCGCGGCGCCATCCAGCTGGCCGAGAACGACCCGCCGATGCGTGACATGGTCCTGGTCGAGGTGCGCGAGCGCGCCTTCGACCTCAAGGGTCTGGGCGGGACGTATAAATTCCCGCTGCTGAGCGAGATCGGCCGGTCCCTGCACGGGTTGACGGCGCAGATGACCCAGATCAACGACGTCCAGCTTGCAATCATCAAATACCATGTCGATGCGCTCTACGTCGTGGTGGCCCAGAAGATCCAGGGCGTGGGCGGTACGGTCGAGCAGGATCTGATCGTCGCCTTCCGCAAGGCCGTCGAGAAGTTCGGCTGACGCGAAAAATCGCCGCGGTCTGTCTTCACCTGCGCGATCCCTCTTGCCGCCATCCCGATTCAATTCGATTATAGCGCGGTGGTCTGCTTGCGGATAAGACACCGGGGCGGATCGAGGAGGGGATATGAAAATCGAGAACAGCGACCAGCACGCCCTGGAAATCCTGGCCGACACTGTCAGCGTCACGCTGGGCCGCTCCAACATCGTCACGCGCGAAGTTCGGCGCGCCTATGAGAGCGGCCGGCCGGTCGATTTCTTCACGGCCAAGGCCGCCTTCAATGCCCTCCCCGGCTGGCAGCGCCAGCAGATCGGTGATGCCGCGCAGGAGCGCGCCTGGACTGCCCGGCGCGTGGCCACCCGCCCCACCGGACGCGACTGGCGCGATCTGGGCGACCGCGACAAGACCATCATGTTCCCGGTGATTCCGCGTGGCGTTCACCCCGCCAATACTGCCGCGACGAAGCACAGCCAGGGTGCCCTGGCCAGTGCCCTTCCGGCCGGGCCGAAGCGCCCTGCCTGACCGTCCGCACGATCTTACGGGTCGCACCTATCTGATAACCGGCGCCGCCAGCGGCATCGGTGCCGAAATCGCGCGTGGACTGGCAGCGCCCGGGGCCTGCTTTGCCATCCACACCAGAAGCAACCGCGACGGCGCTGAAGAGACCATCGCCGCCCTCCGGGCCGCAGGGGCGAAAGCCGCGCTGTTTCTGACTGATCTGGCCGAGGCCGATGCCGGCCGCCATCTGGTTGACAGCGTACAGGCCCGCTTCGGGCGGCTTGATGTGCTGGTCAGCAATGCCGGCTTTGCCGACCGGCGCGGCTTCGACGAGCTGGATACCGCCGGTTTCGAGAAATCGGCCTCGGTGATCCAGCGCGCCTTCTTCGAGATGGCCAGCGCCGCCCTGCCCGCGCTCTGCGCCGCACCGGCCGGAAGAGTGGTCGCCATCGGCTCCTTCGTGGCGAAGCGGTTCCAGCCGCATGCCGGGAAATTTGCCGCCAGCGCCGCCGCCAAGGCCGGGCTTGAAGCGCTGGTGAAGGCACTGGCGATGCGACTGGCGCCCCATGGGGCCACCGCGAATTGCGTGATTCCCGGCTATATCCGCAAGCAGGCCGGTGCACATTCCGCCCTGACTCCGGAAGCCTGGCAGAAACTTGCGGCAGAGATACCCCTGCAGCGATTAGGAACACCGCAAGATGTTGCAGCGCTTGTCGGTTTTCTGTGCAGCCCGGCGGCGGGTTACATTACGGCGCAATCCATAATGGTGGACGGCGGATTGACCGCTTAACTTGCGACAGGCCATTTGATTACTGTGCCGGTCAAAATACCATCAATGCCGCGCCCTGCGGCTTTGGATGATTTTATTGATCCACCGTCAATGCTAAGGCGCGCAATTTAAAGTGACTTTTTAAAATCAAAGCCTTATGATTTTGCCCTTGGGATTGTAAACTATCCCACCCTTATGGGGTCGAGAAATTCGGACCAATTCTGACGATCCGCTATTGATCGCCCCTCATAAGTCGAAGAAATTGAGTGTCTGGCGCTCCGCGACAAGCGCCTGATAGAGGCAAGAGGAAGCGTTAGTATGCGTATGCAAAGCCAGCCGGCCGATCCCAAGATCGTGCAGCATTTCGCGAAGGAATTCGCGCGTTTCCTGAATCGCGTTCAGGATTCTGGCAATGACATGCTGGGCTCCTTCCTGGTCGAACAGGAATGGGACCGCTACGCCAATGACGCCAATGACGTCGTCAAATCGCTGGAAATTGCCGGCTTCGCCATCACGCCGCGCGATCTGAGCGATCTGATGATCGCGCAGGCCGACCAGCAGCCCGGCGCCAACAAGCTGATGGGCCAGCGCGGCGCGCGGATGTACATCACCGCCGTGATTACCGCCATGGCAACCGCCTGGAACCACAGCCGCGACGTCGATCTGATCGTCAATATCCTGTCCCTGGCCCTGGCCCGCGCCTCGGCGCCCAGCATGCGCCGGGACATGGTCGATTCTTCCTATCGCCGCTTCACCAAGACCGCCCTTGAGATCGTCACCGATCTGGAGCGCGCCGGCTATTTCATCATGCCGGACGAGGCGACCCCGCTGATGGTCAATGCCGGCGTTGCGGAGACGGCAGAGCGTGCAACGGCCAATGTGAAGGCCATCGGCGCCGACCCGGAATATGTGCGCAACCTGTACAAGAATGTGGTTGCCGCCCGCCCGGATGACTGCCGCCCGCGCAAGGAATAGTCCTCCACCCGCCGCCGGAGACTCCGTCTAGGATTTGCTCTTATAGGCGGCGGCCAGAATTTTCATTGATGTGAGATGACGTTTGCTGCCCTCAGCCGGTGCGGTTGGTGCCGCACGGGTGCTCGACATGCTCATCGCGCCCTTGCCGCTGAGGGCGTCGGCCACGGCCTCCAGGGTCGCCCTCTCGGTGATTGGCTGCGACGGCTTGCGACGGCGCGCCGACCCGGTCCGGTATTGCTCGCCCCGGCCCGTGCTGCGTTGTACCGCCAGAAGCGACAACCCCTTCAGCATCGGGCGGACCAGCGCCATCAGCAGTTTCTGATCTTCCTGCGCCCATTGGCTCAGCAGATGGGCGGCCCGGTTCGGGTTTTCCTGCATCTGCTCCAGTGCTTCGCGCACTTTTTTCTCAAGATAGTCGCTGCTCATACCGTGATTGTCCTGTAGGCCCGATGAATTCGAAGATTATCATGATTTACGCGGCACCGGGACGCACTACATAAACTAAAGCGCGGCCTGCATTATCGGAATGGCCGCAGAGGAGGTGATGCGATGCTGCGTTCCCCACTCTTCCTGATGCTGGTCTTGCTTGCCGCGATGCTGCCGGACCGTGCCCGTGCCGCCACCGATGATTTGCTGTCCGCCATCGTCCGCGTCGAGGCTCTTGTCCCGGCCGATTCGCGTACCGCCGAAAGCCTCGGCCAGGAACGCGCCGGCAATGGCGTGGTGATCGGCGCGAACGGCCTTGTCCTCACCATCGGCTATGTCGTGCTGGAGGCGGATCGTGTCAGCATCACCACAGCCAAGGGCGGCAGCCCCGTGCCGGCGCAGGTGATCGCCTATGACCATGATACCGGCCTGGGCCTCGTGCGGGCCGCCAGCGATCTTGGCGTCACACCGCTGGAACTGGGCGATTCGACCCTGCTGAAAGCCCGTGACCGGGTGCTGGTCGCCGGCTTTGGCGGTGCGGCGTCTACCCAGCCCGCCTATGTCGTCTCGCGCCGCACCTTTGCCGGCTACTGGGAATATCTGCTGGAGAACGCCGTATTCACCAGCCCGCCCTATGAGAGCTTCGCCGGCGCGGCGCTGATCGATTCGTCGGGACGGCTGGCAGGCATCGGTTCGCTGTTCATCCCGGATGCCTTTCAGGCTGGCCCCAGCGGCCCGGTCATTCCCGGCAACATGTTCATCCCGGTCGAGGCGCTGGTGCCGATCCTGGACCGGATGATCGCCACCGGCCGCGCCAATGACACACCGAAGCCCTGGATCGGCATTCAGCTGGACGAACGAAGCGGCCATCTGTTCGTGCGCCGGGTGTCGCCCGACAGCCCCGCCGCCCTGGCCGGGCTGAAGCCGGATGATCTGGTGCTGGGTGTCGGCGAGACGGCAACCTCCAGCCTGGCCGATTTCTACCGCGCCCTCTGGGCCTCCGGCGATCCGGGCAGCATCGCCAATATCCGTGTGCTGGACGGGTTGTCCGCCAAATCCGTCGAGATCCGTACCGGAAACCGATACCAGTATCTGAAACTCAACCGGACCTATTAGCCCCGCCCCGCCCGGCGGGCGATATCGGCATAGAGGGCATCGGGCAGATCGATGCCCTCGGCCTGTGCCTTGGCGCGCAGCTCCAGCCGGCGCTCGCCCGGCAGGCGGGTGCCGGGCTGGCCGAGGATTTCCTGCAGCATGGCCTCGGTGCGGCCCGCCGTATCGCTGCCGCCGCCGAACCGCGCCGGGTCGATCAGCAGGATCAGATGCCCGACCTTTGGCGGTGCGCCGGTCGGCTCGAAGAAGGATGTGCCCTCATAGCCAAAATGGGAGCCCGTCAGCGCCCCGCAGAGCAGTTCGACCATCAGGGCCAGGGCGGAGCCCTTGGGGCCGCCTATGGGCAGCATGGTGCCATCCAGGGCCGCTTTGGACTCGGTGGTCGGGTTGCCGTCGACATCCAGCGCCCAGCCTTCCGGGATCGGCTTTCCCTCCTTCGCCGCCAGCACGACCTTGCCGCGCGCCGCGACACTGAGCGACAGATCCATCACCAGCGGCGGCTTGCCCGGCCGCGGGCAGGCATAAGCCACCGGGTTGGTGCCGAACAGCCCAACCTTCCCGCCCCAGGGCGCGATGGCCTGCGGTGTGTTGGAGAAGGCCAGCGCCATCAGCCCGCGCTCCGCCGCTTCCTCCACCGGATGACCAGCCACGCCGAAATGATGGGAGTTGGCGATGCCCAGCGCCACGATGCCGGTCTCGCCGATAATCTCATAGGCTGCGTCCAGCCCCAGACGGATCGCCGGGAAGGCGAAGCCGGTGCCGGCATCGACCCGCAGCGCCGCCGCTGCTGTGCGCTCCAGCCTCGGCACCGCGAAACCATCCGCCTTGCCATGCAGCGCCTGGTCGGCATAGGCCGGGGTGCGCGCCGCCCCATGCGAGGAGATTCCATCCGCCTCCGCCCGGGTCAGCGCCGCCGCGACGATGGCGGCCGTATCCGGCGCCACCTTGCTGTTGGCAAAGGCATCGCGGATCAGGGATTCGAGTTCGGCAAGGCTGAGGCGCGTCGGCATGGCATCCCTTTGGTGGCGATGGCTGGGGTTTCGATGTATGTCAGACGTATCCCGCCCTGACAACTTCATGCCAAGGAAAAGAAGGAAACGCCCCCGTGAGCCATGCTGATCTGGTGAAAATGACCGCCGTCGAGGTCGTCGGCCTGCTGAAGCAGCGCAAAGTGTCGCCGCTGGAACTGATTGATGTCGCCGCCGCCCGCATCGCCGAAGTCGACAAGACCGTGAACGCCCTGCCGACGCTGTGCCTGGACCGGGCGCGCGAGCAGGCGAAGCGGATCGACACGCTGCCCGAGGCGGAAAAGAACTATGCCGGCTACCTGGCCGGCCTGCCCATCGCGGTGAAGGATCTGAACCCGGTGAAGGGCGTGCTGACCACCTATGGCTCACCGATCTACAAGGATTTCGTGCCCGGCTATTCCGACCATATGGTCGACACGCTGGACCGGCGCGGGGCGGTCACCATCGCCAAGTCGAACACGCCGGAATTCGGCGCCGGGGCGAATACCTTCAACGAGGTGTTCGGCGCCACGGTGAACCCGTGGGATACGCGCAAGAGCTGCGCCGGCTCCTCCGGTGGTGCCGCCGTGGCACTGGCAACCGGTCAGGTCTGGCTGGCCACCGGCTCCGATCTGGGCGGATCGCTGCGTACCCCGGCCAGCTTCTGCGGTGTCGTCGGCCTGCGGCCCAGCCCCGGCCGCGTCGCGCATGGTCCGGGCATGCTGCCCTTTGGCAATATGTCGGTCGATGGCCCGATGGGCCGCAATGTCGGCGATGTCGCGCTGTTCCTCGATGCCATGGTCGGCCAGCACCCGGATGACCCGATTTCGCTGGTCGAGCCGGCAACCTCCTATTCGGCCGCCATCGCCAATCCGGGCAAGCTGGGCCGCGTCGCCTTCTCCGCCGATCTGGGCGGCATCACCCCGGTCGATCCCGAAGTACGCGCCATCGTGACAGCGGCGGCCAAACTGTTCGAGACTCTGGGCGCCACCGTGGAAGAGGCCTCGCCCGATCTGCGGCACGCCTCGGAGACGTTCCAGGTCCTGCGCGCCGCGCAATTCGCCGCTTCCAAGGCGCCGCTGCTGGAAACCCATCGCGCGCTTCTGAAGCCGGAGGTGATCTGGAACATCGAAAAGGGCCAGAAGCTGACCGCCGAGGAGATCGGCCAGGCCGAGCGCTGGCGCGGCGAGATGTATCACGGCATGGTCAAATTCTTCGAGACCTATGACGTGCTGGTCTGCCCGACCGCCATCGTGCCGCCCTATCCGATCGAGCAGCGCTATGTCGAGGAAGTCGATGGCCACCGCTTCGACAATTACATCGACTGGGTGCTGATCTGCGCCGCCATCACCAATACCAGCTGCCCGGCGATCTCCGTGCCCTGCGGCTTCACCAAAGACGGGCTGCCCATCGGCCTGCAGATCGTCGGCAAGCCCCGCGACGAGGCCGGCCTGCTGCGCGCCGCCCGCCTGTTCGAGCAAGCCGCTGGCCTGTCACTCCTGCCGATCGACCCGGTGGTGAAGTAAGGGTCAGGCCCCCGCTCTTTCTCTTTCGTCATGGTCGGACTTGATCCGACCATCCATTGACCGAGCGATTAGCACGGTCGGATGGACCCTCGGGTCAAGCCCGAGGGTGACGAGGAAGGAGGGATTCCTCCGGAAGGCTCACCCCCAGGGCCGCGCCCGGGCCGGCTCCAGACCCTGGCCGGCGAGGGCTTCGAGGCGGCGTATGCGCTCCGCCGTCTTCGGGTGGGTGGTGAACAGCCCGTCCACGGCATGGGCGTGCAGCGGGTTGATGATGAACATATGCGCCGTCGCCGGGTTGCGTTCGGCCTGGTTGTTGTCGATGCCCTTGGCGGCCATCTCGATCTTGCGCAGCGCCGAGGCAAGCCAGAGCGGCCGGCCGCAGATTTCCGCCCCCACCCGGTCGGCCTCGTATTCGCGCGAACGGCTGATCGCCATCTGCACCAGCATCGCCGCCAGCGGGGCCAGGATCATGACCAGGATGGTGCCGATCATGCCCATCGGGTTGTTCCGGTTATTGCCGAAGAACATCGCGAAATTGGCCAGCATGGAGATCGCGCCGGCAATCGTCGCGGTCACTGTCATGATCAGCGTGTCGCGGCTCTTCACATGCGCCAGCTCATGCGCCAGCACGCCGGCAACCTCCTCATGCGTCAGGCGCTGCACCAGGCCGGTGGTCACGGCAACGGCGGCATTGGCCGGGTTGCGGCCAGTGGCGAAGGCGTTGGGCTGCTCGCTCTGGATGACATAGACCTTCGGCATCGGCAATTCGGCGCGCTCCGCCAGCCGGGCCACGATGTCATAGAGCCAGGGATCGCTGGCCGGGTCGACCTGCTTGGCGCCGTACATCGACAGCACCATCTTGTCGGAGTTCCAGTAGGCGAACAGGTTCATGCCTGCCGCCACCGCCAGGGCGATCAGCATGCCGCCCTCGCCGCCCAGCATGAAGCCGATACCGATAAACAGGGCGGTCATACCCGCCATCAGGACTGCCGTACGCGCGAAACCCATCGCCACTTTCACCTTTCCAGCAAGCCGGCGCTTCCTGCACCGGCGCAATGATAGATGTCCCCCCGATATGCGGCGTTCAAGACTTGGCGGGACCGGCGGATCGGGCCATATCTATGGCATGAGCGAAGAGAGAACCGAGAAGAAGCCCGTCGCGATCTTCCGCGAGACCGGCTTCCGCAAACCCAGTCCGGCTGAAGCCGCCAAGGCGGCAGCGAAGAAGGCTGAGGTGTCAAAGGATGCGCCGAAGGAAATAGGCGGGCCGCCCGGCCCCGAACCGACGCGCTATGGCGACTGGGCCTTCAAGGGCCGCGTCACGGATTTCTGAGGAAGCTCAGCGCCGGTTCAGCGCCTTCTGCTCGGCCAGGATATCGACGGGCCAGCTTTTCTGCATATAGGCGATCACCGCCCATATCTCTGCATCGCTGAGCTTCTGGGCGAAGGCCGGCATGTCATTGCGGTAGCCGGAGGGCGAAAACGGCTGGCCGCCCTGCTTCACGATATCGAACAGCGCCTGGTCGCTGCGCAGCGAGGCGCCGCCCTCGGCGTCCAGCGGCGTTGGCGGGCGCCCGCCCCGTGCATAGGTCAGCTGCCAGTCCGCCTTGCCTTCCAGAGAATCGCCATGGCAATAGGCGCAATGGGCGAAATAGACGCTGCGGCCCAACTGGACCTGATGGGCGTCTTCCGGGTTCGGCCCGGTTGCCAGCTTCACCGCCTGCTTGTCCCAGGCGATGCTGCCGATGGTAACGATGGCGGCGATGATGGCACCGACCAGCAGGAAACCGCCGCCGCGCCCCATGCGGAACGGCCCCAACCTGCCATCCGGATTATCACCGCCCCCGCCATGCAGGACTTCGCGCCGGGCTTCCAGCCGGGCCAGCCGGCGCTTATAGGGATCGGACGCCATTCATCTCCCTCATCGGCCGCTCACCGGCCTTGTGCCACATCGCCCAGAATATCCAGCACGATCCCGGTCGCGGCGGCAATCAGCACGACATCATTATCGACGATATAGCGCGCTGTCCCGGGACGCGCCGCCGGCAGCCGGCCAAGCAGATCGCCGGGCAAATCCCGCTTCGCGATGCCGGGCGGCAGCTTGCCCTTCTTGGCCAGACCGGGGGGCAGCCCGCCCTTCTTCGCCAGGCCCGGCGGCATGGCCTTTCCGGCCTTTGATGAGCCGCCGAAGTAATCGTTGATGATGCGGCGCTCCGCATCGGAAAAGCCGATATCCACCGTCACCTGTGCCTGCGCCGGGATTGCGAGCAGCCCCGATGCCGGCGCAGCGCCGCCCAGGAGCAGAAGCCCAACCAGAAACCGCTTCATATCCGCATCCTCCCAAAAAATCATTCTACGCCGATCCCCGCGTTTGGGAATCCGCCACATACAGAAACCCCCGGACGATGCCGGGGGTTCCTTACAATCTCATGGGATAGGCAGATAGATCAGTGCAGCTTGCCGGGCAGCTGGGCGATGGCGTCGTCGACCAGCGTATTGGCCACCTTGGTGTCAACCTGATCGACCAGCAGGCGGCGGGTGGCAGCCATCGCAACATCGACGGCCTTCTCGCGAACTTCCTGCAGGGCCTTGGCTTCGGCCTGGGCGATCTTTTCCAGCGCCTGTGCCTCGCGGCGCTTCAGGGCGATGTCGAGATCGATGGCGGCCTGCTCCTGCGTGCGCTTCGCCTCGTCCCGCGCATGGGCGACGATGTCTTCCGCCTCTTTCAGCGCATCACGCTGCTTGCGCTTGTAATTGGCGAGCAGGGCCTGCGCATCCTCACGCAGCTGCTGGGCTTCCTCGATCTGCGTGCGGATGGTCTCCGCGCGCTCATCCAGGACGCCACCGATTTTCTTCATCGCCGGCTTGTAGGCCAGGCCTATGAAGATGACGAAGGCAACGGCGGTCCAGAAATTGGTATCTTCAAGCATGGTCCCGTCTCCCTCAGGCGGTTTCCTTGAGGACGGCATCGACCGCCTTCGTGGCATCGGTCTCGGCCACATCGCCGCCGATCAGGCGCACGACGGCGTCGCGGGCGACCTCGATGGAAACCTGACGGACATTCTCCATCGCCTGGGCTTTCGCCCCTGCGATCCGGGTTTCCGCCTCGGCAACCTGCGTGGCCAGCTTGTCAGCCAGCGCCTGCTGTTGCTTTGCCGTCTCCGCACCGGCCTTCTCCGTCGCGGCAGCCATGGCAGCCTGAGCCTGACGGCGCGCATCGGCGACCGCCTTCTCATACTCCGCCAGCACCGCCTCGGCCTCTTCCTTCAGCTTTTCAGCCTTTTCGAGGTCGTCGGAGATACGCCGGTCACGCTCTTCCAGCACGTCACGTACGCGCGGCAGCGCCACACGCGACATCAGCAGGTAGAGCAGGACGAAGGTGACCGCGAGCCAGAAGAGCTGGGTCGCGAATTTGCTGGGGTCGAGCTGCGGCAGGCCCGCGCCGCCTGCATCCTGCGCCAGCGCAGGAACAGCCGTCAGGGCCAGGGCAACAAGCCCGGCGACACCATGCTTTAGGGAGCGAACGCTCATCATCGCAATCCTGTCTTGTTTGCCCGGCTGGGAGGCCGGGCACCCAGGTTCACACCCGGCGGATGAAACCCATCCGCCGGAAGCCGATACCGGCTCTTACGTGAACAGGATCAGGAAGGCGATCAGAAGCGCGAACAGCGCGATGGCTTCCGTCAGCGCGAAGCCCAGAATGCCGATCGGGAAGACATCCGCACGGGCAGCCGGGTTACGGGCGACCGAAGCAATCAGGGTCGAGAAGATATTGCCGATGCCAATGCCAACGCCCCAAAGGCAGATCACGGCAATGCCAGCACCAATCATCTTAGCGGCATCGAGTTCCATGGTTCGGTCCTCTTAACAAGTTTAATGGATCAGTTGAAGGATATCAGCAGCGCCAGGCGCGGCTAATGCAGGTGGATCGCATCCCGCAGGTAAAGGCACGTCAGGATCGTGAAGACGTAGGCCTGCAGGATGGCGACCATGATTTCGAAAGCCGTCAGCGCCACATTCACCAGCAGCGGTGCCACGCCAAACACGCCCAGCATGACGGTGAACATCGCGAACACCTTCATCATCGTGTGTCCGGCCATCATATTGGCGAACAGGCGGATGGAAAGGCTGAGCGGACGGGCCAGATAGGACAGGATCTCCACCGGGATCAGGATCGGCGCCATGAAGATCGGCGCGCCTTCCGGAAAGAAGAAGCTGAAGAAATGCATCTTGTGGCGCACGAGGCCGATCACCGTCACCGCAATGAAGACCATCGCCGCCAGCCCGAAGGTGACGATGATGTGGCTGGTGAAGGTGAAGCTGTAGGGGATCATGCCCAGCAGATTGCCCAGCAGGATGAACATGAACAGCGAGAACACGAAGGGGAAATACTTCCGCCCTTCCGGCCCGACGCTGTCCCGGATCATGCCGGCAATGAATTCGTAGGACAGTTCCGCCATGGACTGCAGGCGCGACGGGACCAGCGTATGGCCGCGCATCGCGAGAGTCAGGAACCCCGTCACCATGACGACCGCAATGGTCATCATCAGCGAGGACTGTGTGAAAGAAAGGTCCAGACCGCCAACCTCAATAGGGATGATCGGCTTGATCTGGAACTGTTCAAGAGGACCACTGGCCAAGGCTTTGCCCCACTTCGGTGCGTTTACACGTCGCCGTCTTTAGCATCTTCGGACCGAGCCTGGCCCGGCTTCTTGTAGCCGGCCCCCATCCCGATCCCGGAAACCGCGCGATAGACGTTCATCACGCCACCCCCGGCCCCCAGAAAGAAAAACAACACCAGCAGCCAAGGCCCCGTACCCAGCCAGTAATCGAGCAGCCAGCCAATGCCGAGCCCGACCACAACAGCCGAAACCATCTCGACGCCAATGCGAAACCCCATCCCGAGGGAGGATTGCAGCCCCTTGTCACGCGGCTGCCCGGCATTTCCATCCTGCGTCCGGCGCGCCTTGGTCAGGCGCCCCGACAAGTCCCGCAGGGACGTATTATCCGGATCACGATCAGTCAAGATGAACGCACGTATCCTATAGCTTCCGGCGGTAGCGCCGTTAGCGCGACGCGGACCATAAGGAAGCCCCCCTACCCTGTCAAGGCGGGAATCGGGCAGGCGCTAACAGGCGGAAACCCGCCACTTCCCGCCTGCGTCAGGCGATGGCGCGCAGCCTCTCCACCCCGGTCAGATCGACCGAGACAAGCTGGCTGATCCCGCGCTCCGCCATGGTGACGCCGAACAGGCGGTCCATGCGGGCCATCGTCATGCGGTGATGGGTGACGACTAGGAAGCGCGTGCCAGTTTCCTTCGAGATATGCTCCAGCAACTGGCAGAAGCGATCGACATTGCTGTCGTCCAGCGGCGCATCGACCTCGTCCAGCACGCAGATCGGCGACGGGTTGGTCAGGAAGACGGCGAAGATCAGCGCCAGCGCGGTCAGCGCCTGCTCGCCGCCGGACAGCAGGGAGAGCGCCTGCAGCTTCTTGCCCGGCGGGCTGGCCATGATCTGCAGCCCGGCCTCCAGCGGATCATCGGATTCGATCAGCTCCAGATAGGCCCGCCCACCGCCGAACAGCCGCACGAACAGCTCCTCGAAGGAGGCATTCACCTTGCCGAAGGAGGCGAGCAGCCGCTCGCGGCCTTCCTTGTTCAACGCGGCGATGCCCTGGCGCAGCCGGGCGATGGCCTGGGTCAGGTCGCTGCGCTCCTGCTGCATCGTGTCTATCTGCTGCTCGACCTCGGTGGCCTCCTGCTCGGCACGCAGATTGACCGGCCCCATGCCATCGCGCTCGCGCATCAGCCGGTCCAGCCGCTGCTCGACCTCCGATTCCTCCGGCAGCGCCTCTTCGGGGTCGATGGCGGCGGCAGCCAGCGCCTGGTCCGGCCGGCAATCGAGCCGCTCGCGGACCCGCTCCACCAGCACGGCACGCGCCTGGGCCGCCTGCTCGACCGCCGCTTCGGCACGCACCCGCCCTTCGCGTGCCTCGGCCAGCCCGCCCTCAATGCCGCGCAGCAGGCGCTGTGCCTCGGATGCACCGGATTCGGCCTCTGCCAGTTGCCGGCCGGCCTCCTTGCGGCGGATATCGGCCTCGCCAATGCCGCGCAGCAGCTTCTCGCGCAGCACGGCGATTTCCGCCGGGCGCTTCGCATGGCCATCAATGGCCGCCTGTTCCTCGCGCCGCCGGGCATCGATCTCGGCCAGGCGCTGTGCCGCACCCTGGGCGCGGATTTCCCAGGAACGGCGCTCATCGGCGATGCCGGACAGGCGCTGCCGCCGGGTTTCCGCCTCGCGCTTCAACGTGTCGTGCCGGCTGCGCGATTCGACGACCGCCGTGCGCTTTTCGGCCAGTGCGGCGCGGAGGGCATTCGCCTCCTCCTTGCGGGCGGCAAGATCGGGAATCTCCGCCAGTGCCAGCCGGGCAGCATCGCGCTGCTGAGTCGCCTCGGCCAGCTCCGCCTGCACTCTTTCAGCAGAAGCAGCCAGCGCCGCCTGCCGGGAATCCAGCGCCGCGCGCTTCTGGGCCAGCCGGGCTTCAGCCTCGCGGGCCTGGTTCAGCCGGCTAAAAGCGGCGCGCTCGCCCTCGCGCATTCGCTGTTCCGCCTGGCGGGCCGTCTGCTCGGCGGCGCGGGAGGCACGTTCCTGCTCCTGCGCTGCCTGGACGGCTTTCTCCGCCTCGGCATGCAGGGCGGTCACCCGCGCCTGCTCCGCCTCGGCCGTGGCCAGCTCGCCCTCCAGCGCCAGCAGGCGGTTCTTCTGGCGCAGCCGGGCCGCCGCCGCGCTGGGCGCGCCCGCCGCAACGGTGAACCCGTCCCAGCGCCACAACCCGCCGGCACGGTCAACCAGCCGCTGGCCGATCTTCAGGGCCGGGCGCAGCGCCAGCGCCTGTGCCTCTGATTCGACCACACCGATCTGCCCCAGACGCCGCGCCAGCGCCGGCGGTGCGGTGACGGAGGCTGACAGCGGCTCCACCCCGTCCGGCAGGGCAGGCGCGCCCTCCAGCGGTGGCAATTCCTCCCAGCGCCGCGGGGCAGCGCCTCCCAGTGCGGCTTCCAGATCGTCGCCCAGCGCCGCGCCCAGCGCTGCCTCATAGCCGGGCCGGGCGGAGATCTGTCCCAGAACCGGGGCCTTTTCGCCGGCTTTCTCGGTCAGTACTGCGCGCAACCCGCCGATTTCGGCGCGCAGCGTGCCGGCCGTCTGTTCGGCCTGCTGGCGCAGGGTGCGGGCCTCGCGCTCGACCTGCTGCTGCCGGGCGATGCCGGCCTGCAGCGCGGCCGTCGCCGCCTGTGTCGAGGCCACGCCGGCCTCCGCCTGCTCGACAGCACTCCGGGCCTCAGCCAGCGCCGACTCGGCGGCGGTGAGCGTGTCGCGCAGGCTGGCGGCCTCGCCCTCGATATCGGAGTCCGCAATCAGCCGGCGGCGCTGTTCCTCGATCTCCCCGGCCTGCCGGGCAAGCCGCGCCAGGCGCTCCTCCAGATTGGCGACCTGGCGTTCCTGCTGGGTCTTGCGCGCCTCGTCACCGGCGATGGCCTGGGACAGAGCATTCAGCGCGGTCTCCACCTCCTCGGCATCGGCGAAGGCAGCATCCAGCCGCTTCTGGGCCTCGGCCAGGCCATCGGCCTCGCCGGCGCGGGCCTCTTCCAGCCCGGCCGCCTCACTGCCCAGCCGGTCGAGTGCCGCCCCGGCATCCTTGGCCAGTGCCGCCTCGCGCGCCGAATCGGAGTCCAGTTGCACCAGCCGCTGCTCGGCCTGGGCCTTGGCGTCAACCACGCGGCGTTCTTCGGCATCCAGTTCGGTCTTGGCGATGGTCAGATGCTGGAATTCCGCCCCGGCCTCGGCCTCGGCCTGGCGCAATCCGGGCAGGGCTTCCTGTGTCTTGCCGGCCAGGGTCGTCGCCTCGGAGACCTGGGTGGTCAGCGTGGCGACGGCGCGTTCCGCCTCGCGCAGCCGGGCTTCGACCTCGGCGCGCTCGGCCTGTGCCTTCTGCCAGCGCAGATGCAGCAGGATCGCCTCGGCCCGGCGGATATGATCGGAAAGATTGCGGTAGCGGCTGGCCTGCTTGCCCTGGCGCTTCAGGCCCTGAAGCTGGGCATCCATGGTCTTCACCACATCGTCCAGCCGGGCGAGATTGCCCTCCGCCGCGCGCAGCCGCAGCTCCGCCTCATGCCGACGGGAGTGCAGGCCGATGATGCCGGCGGCTTCTTCCAGCAGCATGCGGCGGTCGGCCGGCTTGGCATTGATGATCGCGCCGATGCGGCCCTGGCTGACAAGGCCGGGGGAACGCGCACCCGTCGAGGCATCAGCGAACAGAAGCTGCACGTCGCGGGCGCGCACTTCCTTGCCATTCACGCGGTAGGCCGAGCCCTTGTCGCGCTCGATCCGCCGGGTGATCTCAAGTTCGAGGTGATCGTTGAAGCCGACCGGGGCGCGGCGTGCCGAATTGTCCATCATCACGCCGACTTCGGCGATGTTGCGGGCCGGCTTGTTCGAGGTGCCGCCGAAGATGACGTCGTTCATCTCGCCGCCGCGCATCTGCTTGGCGGAGGTCTCGCCCATCACCCAGCGGATCGCCTCGACAAGATTGGACTTGCCGCAGCCATTCGGCCCGACGATTCCGGTCAGCCCCGGCTCGATGATTAATTCGGTCGGATCGACAAAGGACTTGAAGCCCGTTAGCCGGATTTTCCTGAACTGCACCGACCTGCCATCTCCCCGCGATGATGGCCGCCGAACGGAGCGACTCCGATCAGGAGCCGCTGCCGATCAGCGGTTTGAGCACTTTTTCGAATTCCGCATAGGGCTGCGCGCCCTTGATAATTTTCTCCTCGCCCTTCGGCCCCCGGATGATGAAGGTCGGGGTCGAGGTGATGTTGTGCTTGTTCTGGGCGTCGAGACGCGACTGCAGAATGCCGTCGAGCAGGGGCTCATTGGCCATGCAGGCATCGAACTGCGCCTGGCCCATGCCGCCCAGCTTGGCAATCTGCGACAGGGCAGCCAGCGGATCGGCGGCCCGGCTCCAGGCATCCTGATTGTGGAACAGCGTCTCGACAAAGGCGAAATACCGCTCCGGCGGGGCGCAGCGTGCCAGCATGCTGCCGCGCAGCGCCAGCCCGTCGAACGGGAAGTCGCGCATCACCAGCTTTACCTTGCCGGTGTCGATGAAATTCTTCTTGATCTGGCCCAGCGTTTCGCGATGGAAACTCGCGCAATGCGGACAGGTCATCGAGGAATATTCATTGATCTCGACAGTCGCCTCCGGGTTGCCCAGGACACGTTCCTTGAGCATCTCGTCCAGCGATTGCTGCGCCGACGCGGCAAAGCCCCAGGTCAGGACAACCGCACCCACTATAAATTGCGCAATACGCTTCAAAGCGACCTCCAAAACACAAGATGTTGAGGGAAACATAACGTCCGGTTGCAGTACCGGCAAGCCTGCTGTTTCGTCCAGCTTTATGGCTATTTTGCGGAACCGCGCAGCGCCGCCCCCAGGCGTTGCAGGGCTGCGCGCAGGCTGTCATCGGCAATCGGGGCTGTCTGTATTTCCAATGTCTGCCGTTCATCGGCGGTCAGCGGGCGCAGTGGCGGCAGCTTCGACGGTTCCGGCAAGGGCAGCGCGGCCTGGTGCAGCAACAGCCGCTCGACACCGCGATAGCCCAGATAGGTGTTCACCCGCTCGATGATCTGCGGGGTGATGTATTGCACCTCCAACGCAAAGGCACTGTCCACGGTCAGATGCAGTGTCGCCGCCCCGGCATTCACGCCGCGCCCGCGCGCCAGCTTGCGGGGCAGGCAATAGGAAGCGATCTCCTGCCCGACAATGGCCGGCCAGTCGAGCATCACCGACGCCTCGGCCGCCGCCTTGCCGCCCAGCAGCTTGCGGGCGATCAGCCGCGTCGGCGCCGCCACGGCGGAGAGGCGGCGATAGCGCACGAAGGAAGGGTCGGCGGGTTTCTGCTCGGTCATGACACTGGCATATGGGATTCACGCCCCTATAGTCTACAACCCGTTCCCCGATCCCGGCCATCCGAATGCGCGCGACCTCCCCGGACAGTCACCCTTTGAGCGATTTGCTGCTCGCCTGGTATGACCGGCATCGCCGCCGCCTGCCCTGGCGAGCCGCCCCGGGGCAGCGCGCCGATCCCTATCATGTCTGGCTCAGCGAGATCATGCTGCAGCAGACCACGGTGGCGACGGTCGGCCCGTATTTCCGCCAGTTCCTCGATCTCTGGCCCCGCGTCAGTGATCTGGCCGCCGCCGATCTCGACCAGGTGCTGCATGCCTGGCAGGGGCTGGGCTACTACGCCCGGGCGCGCAACCTCCACAAGGGCGCGCAGGCCGTTGTGGAGCGCCATGGCGGCGTCTTCCCCGACAGCGAGGAGGCATTGCTGGCCCTGCCCGGTATCGGCACCTATACCGCCGCCGCCATTGCCGCCATCGCCTTTGACCGACCGGCCACCCCGGTCGATGGCAATTTCGAGCGGGTCTTCGCCCGGCTGCATGCCGTCGAGACGCCGCTGCCGCAGGCCAAGCCGCTGCTGCGCGATCTGGCCGCCCGCGCGCCCCCGGCGCAGCGCCCCGGCGATTATGCCCAGGCGGTGATGGATCTGGGGGCGACGATCTGCGTGCCGCGCCGACCGAAATGCATGGCCTGCCCCTGGGTCGATCCCTGCCAGGCCCGCCGCCTGGGCATCGCCGAGGATCTGCCGCGCAAGACACCGAAAGCCGTGAAGCCGACCCGCCATGGCATCGCCTTCTGGGCCGTCACACCGCAAGGCGAGGTGCTGCTGCGCCGGCGCATCGAAAGCGGGTTGCTGGGCGGGATGATGGAAATCCCCTCCTCCCCCTGGATAGGCGAGACGCAGGATATCGGCAGCGTCACCGACAGCGCACCGGTCAGTGCTGACTGGCGGGTGCTGCCGGGGCTGGTGCGCCACACCTTCACGCATTTCCATCTGGAACTGACAATCGCCGCCGCCTCGGCCGCCGCCCACCCGGTGCCGGACGGAATCTGGGTGCCGCTCGACCGGCTGGGCGAGCATGCTTTGCCGACCGTGATGAAGAAGATTGTCCGCCACGCGCTTGCCCAGGCGGGCAAATAGCGCTGTCTAGCGCCAGACGATCCGGGGCATCCGGGCGAGGCGTAGCGGACCCAGAAAGACGAAGCCATCCTGCAGGCTGACCGGGGCCTTCAGCACCGGCCGCCCCTGCCGGCCCTCCCGGGTCAGCAGCCCGAGGGCGACCTGCCCCATGCGGGCATCGTCCGGCCGGACCAGCCCCATCTGCGCCATGCCGTCGAGCAGCTTGTCATGGCCTTCAATCTCGGCCGAGAAGGCGCCTATAGGCTGCAACGCCCTATCCAGCGCCAGCGTGCCATCGCCTTCCAGCCGGATTGGCTGCCAGTCCAGCAGCACATGGCGGATTTCCAGAGTGCCGCCGGCATCGCGCCAGGCCGCCAGTGCTGCCTCGCCGCTTTGCTGCGGCAGCGGCCCCAGAAGGGAGGCAGTAAGGTCGATCTGCGCTGCGCCCTGTACCGGCAAATCCATCGCCATCCGGGGCTCAACATCCCGGGCGGAGAGCCGGATATCCAGCGCCGCGTCGTTCCGGGCAAGGCCGATATCCAGCCCGGCAGCGCTGGCCAGGACAGCCTTCCCGGAATCACTGGCGGTCAGGGCGCCGAGATCAGCATCAATGCTGGCGGCCTGATAGCGCGAATCGAGGCCGATCACACCGGAGGAGCCGACGATATCGAACCGCGTGCGGTCCGTCAGTAAGCCGAAATGCAGGGTCTGGGCCTCGGGTGCCTCAAAACGGATATGCCGCAGATTCCAGGGCCGGGCCTCCAGCAGCAACGTGCTGCTGCGCCAGGACCAGGGCGTCGCCGCGCCCTCGGCCTGGATCGACGGGGCCTCGAAACGGGCGCGAAACGCGAAGGGGAATCCTGAAAGGGTGAAGCCTGTCCAGCCAGCCTCCATTCCCTGCGCAGCCGCCGTGGCGGCCCAGCCGGCAATGCCGTCACGCAGTCGGTCGGCCATGATGTACCAATAGGCGCTATAGGCCCCGGTAAGGACCAGCAACAGGGCGAAAAACCCGATGACAAGACGACGCATGATGCTCCTGGGGCGACGGTATGGCGACAGGTAACAGGCTGGACCCGCCGGCGGTTCCATTTCATATAAGACGGTATCATGCCTGACGATACAGCCTCCCTTCCCCCGATTTTCCGTTCACGCGACCCCGAGGGCCGCGCCCGGCGGCTGTTCGATTACCGGCCAGCCGGCCAAGGCGAGGCCTGGGTCTTTGCCTATGGCTCGCTGATGTGGGATCCGGGCTTTCCGGTGCTGGAGGCGCGGCCTGCCTTGCTGCATGGCTATCACCGCCGGTTCTGCGTCTATTCCTATCGCTATCGCGGCACGCCGGAACAGCCGGGGCTGGTGCTGGGGCTGGACAAGGGCGGCGCCTGCCGGGGCATCGTCTACCGGATCGCCGAGAGTGATCTGGAAGAAATCTCCGCCTATCTCTGGGACCGCGAGATGGGCACCGGGGTCTATCACCCGGTGCCGCGCCGGTTTCGCACCCAAAGCGGGCCGGTCGAGGCGCTGGCCTTCATCGTGAACCGCCGGCACACGGAATATGCCGGCAGGCTGAGCCGGGAACAGGTCGCGGCGCTGGTCGCCCTGGGAATTGGCGGGCGGGGCCGCAACCGGGATTATCTGCTGAACACCATTGGGCAGCTGCGCGATCTGGGTGTTGCCGACCGCTCGCTGCTGGCGCTGGACCGGCTGGTCGAGCAGATAGCGACCGGGGCGCTGGCCATGCCGGCCCTCATTTTGCCGACAGCCGACCCGGACCATTTCTGAGCCTGGCCCTAGCCCTCGATCTCGCGCTGCTGCATCACCTGGATGCGGCGGTCGATCAGGCGGCTGCGGATACGCATCAGCAGCAGCGTGATGAACAGCAGCAGGAAGGCCAGCGCCATCAGCAGCAGCGGCGTCAGCATGGACGGATGAATCGCCGGCGCGTCGAGCCGGCTGATGCTGGCCGGCTGGTGCAGCGTGTTCCACCAGTCGACCGAGAATTTGATGATCGGCACATTCACCCAGCCAACCAGCGCGAGGATGGCGCCGGCTCTGGCGCCGCGCTGCGGATCGTCAAAGGCGTTCACCAGCGCGATATAGCCGAGATAGAGAAACAGCAGCACCAGGACCGAGGTCAGCCGCGCATCCCAGACCCACCAGGTGCCCCACATGGGCTGGCCCCACAAGGCCCCGGTGGCCAGGGCGATGGCGGTGAAACACGCGCCGATGGGGGCCGTCTCCTGCGCCGCGAGATCGGCCAGCGGGTGCTTCCAGATCAGCGCGGCGGCACTGGCCAGCGCCAGGCTGGTGTAACAGCCCATCGCCATCCAGGCGGCCGGGACATGCACATACATGATGCGCACCGTCTCGCCCTGCTGGTAATCGGCCGGGGAGACCACCAGCCCGAGATACAGGCCGACAGCCATGAGCAGGGTCGTGCCCGCCGCCGTCCAGGGCAGGACGGCACGGCTGAGCCGGGAGAAACGGGCGGGATTGGCGAAGCGGTGCAGGCTGGACATGTCTCTATTCTACCGCATGACGCAGCGCCGCCGCAGTCGCCCAGGGGCAGAGCGGCAGGGCTGCCAGGAACAGGGCACCGAGCAGCATCAGATGCGGCCCGGCCGGATAGCCGCCGACCGCCGCATCCACAGCCGCGACGCCGAAGATCAGCACCGGCACGGTCAGCGGCAGCACCAGCAGCGACACCAGCACGCCGGCACGCCGCGCGCCCAGCGACAAAGCCGCGCCAACAGCACCCAGCAGGCTCAAAATAGGGGTGCCGAGCGCCATCGCCAAGACCAGCGTGGCAAAGCCATCGGCCGGCAGGTTCAGCAAGATTGCCAGCAGCGGTGCGGCGATGATCAGCGGCAGGCCGGTGGTCAGCCAATGCGCCAGACATTTCGCCAAGACCAAAAAGCCCAACGGCAACGGGCTGAGGGCCAGCAATTCCAGCGTGCCATCCTCGTAATCGGCCTGAAACAGCCGGTCGAGCGACAGCATCGCCGCCAGCAGCGCCATGACCCAGATCACCCCGCCGGCGATGCGCGCCAGCACGGCGGCATCCGGCCCGACGGCGAAGGGAAACAGCACCGCCCCCAGCACGAAGAATCCGACCACCAGAAGCGCATCGCTGCCCTGCCGGCCGGCCAGTTTCAGGTCGCGGGCGACCAGCATGCGAAAGCCGCTCACAGCAGCGCCTCCAGCACCGGGAGAGTGCCTTGTGCGGGCGCATAACCCGCCATGTCGAGACGCTGGGCATCCGGCAGGGCAATCGGGGCATGGGTCGAGACAACGAGGCGGCCGCCCTCTGCCCGAAATTCGGCGATGATGCCTTCCAGCAGCACGATGGTCGCGGCATCCAGCGCCACGGTCGGCTCGTCCAGCAGCCAGAGATCGGCGCCACTGGCCAGCAGCCGCGCCAGCGCAAGGCGGCGCTTCTGCCCGGCCGACAGGAAGCGTGCCGGCGCATTCGCCAGCGCAGAGATGCCGAAACGGGCCAGCGCGTCGGTAACGGCCTGCTCGTCCAGCGCCTCGCGCATGCCGGCCCAGAAGCGCAGATTCTCGCGCACGGTCAGGGTCGGCTTTACGGCGTCGAGATGGCCGACATAATGCAGCCGGTCGCGGTGCAGTTCCGGTTCATCGGCAATGGGCGTGCCGCCCCAGGACAATGTCCCAGCAGCGGGCGGCAGCAGGCCGGACAGGATGCGCAGCAGGCTGGACTTGCCGCTGCCATTCGGCCCGCGCAGCACCAGCGCGCCGCCTGCGGGCAGCGCGAAATCCAGATGCCGGAAGACCAGCCTTTCGCCACGGCGGCAGGCGAGGCCCGATGCGCTGAAATCGCTCATGCCTCTTCATAGGCGGGGCAACGCCAACAATCCAGTGGGCTGGTTGTCGCGGCAGGCTCTTGAGGGGAATGTAAAGAATGCCCCAGACAAAGTTCGGGCGGTGCCAGCGGGGACTTGGCACCGCCCGAGGGGGCTTTGGGTCATGACCGCTTAGGGAAGGGGATTCCGTCGCGGCCTGTGTAGGCACCGGAGGGGCTTAGGTGGCGCCTACAGTCATAATATCGGAGTCAATCTTGTCGAAAATAAGAGGCCGCAGAGGCTCTTTTGGGGCAGGTCACGCAACTGTGAACCGCCTTCTCCTCCTCAGGCATAGCTGCGCGCATCCTCGATCAGCTTGCCGTCATTCGGCAGGCTGCCGGGCGGCACCAGCTCCACCTGGCCCTTCAGCTTGGTCAGGGCCTGCAGGGTTTCGGCAATCCTGCCGGCCAGGGCGTCATCCCCGGCCGGGGCTTCCGCCTTCAGCAGCATGACATCCTGTCCGGTCTCGCCGCTGACCACCAGCCGCACGCGGCCCAACGCCGTATGACGCTTCGCCAGCTCGGCGATCTGGCCGGGATGGACGAACATGCCCTTGACCTTGGTGGTCTGGTCGGCCCGTCCCATCCAGCCCTTGATGCGCCGGTTGGTGCGCCCGCAGGGGCTGGTTCCGGCCATCACCGCCGACATGTCGCCAGTGCCGAAGCGGATCAGCGGGTAATCCGGGCTGAACACCGTGACCACCACTTCGCCGACATCGCCATCGGGAACCGGGTCGCCGGTTCCGGGGCGCAGGATTTCGACGATGACGCCCTCATCCAGGATCAGCCCCTCGCGGGCCTCGGTTTCATAGGCGATCAGCCCCAGATCGGCGGTGGCGTAGGATTGCGTGACGGTGCAGCCGTGACCCTCCAGCTCAGCCCGCAGCGAGGGCGGCAGTGCCTCGCCGGAAACCATCGCCTTTTTCAGGCAGGAGATATCGACACCGGCCTCAGCCGCCTTCTCGAACAGGATTTTCAGGAAGGAGGGCGTGCCGGCATAGCCCGAGGGCCGGATATCGGCAATGGCGCGCAGCTGTAGCTCGGTCTGGCCGGTGCCGGCCGGCACCACGGCGCAGCCTAGGGCATGGGCGGCCGTCTCGATCATCGAGCCGGCGGGGGTGAGGTGATAGGAAAAGCAGTTATGCACGATGTCGCCCCGGCGGAAGCCTGCGGCGAAGAGCGCACGGCCGAAGCGCCAGTAATCCGCACCATGCGCCTCCAGATCATAGATCGGCCCCGGCGACATGAAGATACGCGCCAGCCCCGCCGGCGGCGTCGCATTCAGCCCGCCGAAGGGCGGCGCCTTTTTCTGCAGGCCGATCAGATCGCCCTTGCGCGTGACCGGCAGGGTGGCCAGCGCCGCCCGGCTGGCGATGCCGGACGGGTCAATCCCCTTCAGCAGGGACGCGAAATAGGCGCTGTTGCGCTGGGCATGGGCGATCTGGTCCGGCAGGCGGGCCAGCAACGCCGCCTCGCGCGCTTCCGGGTCGCGGCGTTCCAGCGCGTCAAAACTCTCGGCAGACATGGATGCTCCTTGGTGAGGGGTCAGCCGAGCCAGCGCTTGCGACGGCGATACTGCTTCACATCGCGGTAGCTCTTGCGTCCGGTCGCCGACAGGCCGAGGTAGAATTCCTTCACATCCTCATTGTTCCGCAGCGCCTCGGCCTCGCCATCCATGACGACGCGGCCGTTTTCCAGGATATAGCCGTAATTGGCATAGCGCAGGGCGACATTGGTGTTCTGCTCGGCCAGCAGGAAGGACACGCCCTCCTTCTCATTCAGCAGCTTCACGATCTCGAAAATCTGCTCGACCAGCTGCGGCGCCAGCCCCATGGACGGCTCGTCCAACAGGACGATCTTCGGCCGGCTCATCATCGCCCGGCCGATGGCGCACATCTGCTGCTCGCCACCGGAGGTATAGCCGGCCTGGCTGGTCCGCCGCTCGCGCAGGCGCGGGAAATATTCATAGATAAGCTCAAGATCGGCGGCGATGGCCTGCCGCCCGTCCTTGCGGGTATAGGCGCCGGTCAGCAGATTTTCCTCGACCGTCAGATGCTCGAAACAGTGGCGGCCTTCCATCACCTGGATGACGCCCTTCTGCACCAGCTCGTCCGGCGTCTTGCCGTCAATGCGCTGGCCCTCGAAGGTGACGGAGCCCTTGGTGACCTCACCCCGCTCGGCGCGCAGCAGGTTGGAGATCGCCTTCAGGGTCGTGCTCTTGCCGGCCCCGTTGGCGCCCAGCAGGGCAACGATGCCGCCCAGCGGGACATGCAGCGATACCCCCTTCAGGACCAGGATCACATGGTCGTAGATCACCTCGATATTATTGACCGTCAGCAGCGCATCGGCGGCTTCGGCCGATGGCACGGGCTTGATCTGGACGGCGGCACTGCTCATGGCGAATTCCGTGATCCTGGTGCTGAAGGAAGAAAGAAAGGAGGGTCCGCCGCAGGGACGGACCCTCCAGCCGGGATTACATCTTCGAGCAATCGCGCGGGGTGATGTTCTTCTCCTTGGCGTATTGCATCGCCGAGGCCTCGTACATCTTGGTCAGCATCTCGCGGCGCGGCTTGATGAAGTCGGAGACGTAGTTCCAGCCCTTGCCGTCCCATTGCTGGATCACGACGGAACCGCCGCCTTCATGATCGTTGCAGCTGAGCTTGATCGGCGACATCAGGCCGGTCAGGCCCAGCTTGTCGATGACATCCTGGGTGATGTTCAGATTCTCGAAGCCCCACTGCATCTGCTCGCCGGTCATCGGCTTGTTGCCGAATTTGCCCTGGGCGGTGCGGATTGCCTCAACCGAGACCGCCGCATTCACCAGGCCGCGGTTGTAGAGCACCTCGCCGAAGGTATCCTTGCCCTTGCCGGTGTTCTTGGCAAACAGCAGGTCGCGGATCTGGGCATGGACCGGCGCGCCGGTGCCGGTGCCGGTGAACTGGGCCGATTTATAGCCCTTGGCGGCAGCGCCGGCCGGCTTCACATCGGCTTCCGAACCCGACCACCAGATGCCGATGAACTTGTCCATCGGATAGCCGACAGCGGCGGCTTCCTTGATTGCCGTCGCGTTCATGACGCCCCAGCCCCACATGATGACCCAGTCCGGGCGCAGCTGACGGCCGATCTGCAGCCAGGTCGCCTTCTGCTCCAGCCCCGGATGGGCGACCGGGAACAGGTTGAAGGTGAAGCCTTCCTGCTTCGACAGGGCCTCCAGCGTGGCGATCGGCTCCTTGCCATAGGCGCTGTCATGATAGACGAGAGCGATCTTCTTGCCCTTCAGGCTGCCCTTCTCCTGCGACTGGATGTACTGGATGATCGCATCCGCCCCCGCCCAGTAGGTCGCCGGCGCGGTGAAGACATAGGGGAAGACCGAACCGATGGTGGCGTCGGCCCGGCCATAGCCCATGGAGAAGATCGGGATCTTGTCGGCCGTGGCGCGCTCGATCAGCGCGTAGGTGATGCCGGTGGCGTAGGGATTGACCACGGTGGCGCCGGTCGGCCCCTGGTTCTTCAGGCGCTCATAGCATTCGACGCCGCGGTCATTGTTGTAGTTGGTCTCGCATTCCTCCCAGGTCAGCTTCACGCCGTTCACGCCGCCATCGCGGCTGTTGATCAGCTCGAAATAATCGTTGAAGCCATTGGCCAGCGGGATGCCGCTCGGCGCATAGGGGCCGGTGCGATAGACCAGCAGCGGCATGAATTGCTCATTCTGGGCGGCTGCGGGCATCGCCAGCAGCGGCGTTGCAAGCACGGCCGCAGCGGTGGCCGCGAGGAACAGCTTCTTGAAAATCATCTTGCTTCACTCCCTGTGAGGTTGCTGTGTTCTTGTTTTTCCGGAACTTGAGGTTCCGCTTATGAAAGGCTAGCACTGCTCCCGTATCGGAGCCAATCGCGCGTATTCTCGGTTCCGGGCACCTCCTGCCCGGCTCAATGAGGGAAGGGCCAGAGCCGCAGCTTTTCCTTCGCCACGGTCCAGAGCCGGGCGAGGCCATGCGGCTCGACGATCAGGAAGAAGATGATCAGCGCCCCGAAGATCATGAATTCCAGATGCGCCAGCATGTCGACCGGGATATGCCAGCCGACCAGCCCCGGCGCATTGTTCAGGAAGATCGGCAGCAGCACGATGAAGCCGGCCCCCAGGAATGACCCCAGGATGCTGCCCAGCCCGCCGATGATGATCATGAACAGCACCTGGAAGGAGCGGTTGATGTCAAAGGCCAGCGCCTCGACCGAGCCGGTATAGATGAAGGCCCAGGTCGCCCCGGCGATGCCGATATAGAAGGAGCTGACGGCGAAGGCCGACAGCTTGGCCCAGAGCGGTCGGATGCCGATGATCTCGGCGGCGATGTCCATGTCGCGGATTGCCATCCAGGACCGGCCGATCTTGCAGCGCGTCAAATTCTTCGCCGCCAGCGCCATGATTGCGACAAAGGTCAGCAGGAACAGATATTTCACCAACGGACTGGATTGCGGCCCGGTGATGTAGATATCGCCGAACAGATGCATCGGCGGGGCCGAGATCACGCCGGACGGGCTGTAATTATTGAACCAGCCGAATTTGTTGAACATCCAGATCAGGAAGAACTGTGCCGCCAGTGTGGCGACCGCCAGATAGAACCCCTTGATGCGCAGGGAGGGCAGGCCGAACAGCACGCCGACCGCCGCCGTGATCGTGCCAGAGAGCAGCAGCACGATGATGATGTGCAGGTCGGGGAAGGCCGTCGCCAGCTTGTAGGCGGCAAAGGCGCCGCAGGCCATGAAACCGCCGGTGCCCAGGCTGAGCTGCCCGGCATAGCCGGTCAGGATGTTCAGCCCGATTGCCGCCATGGAGAACACCAGGAACGGCACCAGGATGGATACCAGCCAGTAATGATTGGCCACCGCCGGGATCGCCAGATAGGCGATCAGCAGCAGGGCCACCATCCCCATGCGGTCCAGCCGGATCGGGAAGATGCCCTGATCGGCGGCGTAGGAAGTCTTGAATTGTCCGGCCTCGCGGTAGATCACGGCGTCACACCCTCTCGATGATCTTTTCGCCGAACAGGCCCTGCGGCCGGAACAGCAGCACAACCAGCGCCAGCATATAGGCGAACCAGTCCTCGATGGCGCCGGCCAGGAACGGGCCGATGAAAACTTCCGCCAGCTTCTCGCCCGCCCCGATCATCAGCCCGCCGATGATGGCGCCGGGGATCGAGGTGAAACCGCCCAGGATCAGCACCGGCAGCGCCTTCAGCGCGATCAGCACCAGCGAGAACTGCACGCCCAGCTTGGAGCCCCACATGATGCCCGCGACCAGCGCCACCAGACCGGCCACCGACCAGACGATGACCCAGATGACACGCAACGGAATGCCGACCGACATCGCCGCCTGATGGTCATCGGCGACAGCGCGCAGCGCGCGGCCAACGCGGGTCTTCTGGAAGAAGATCGCCAGCACCACGACCAGCAGCCCGGCCACGGCAGCGGCCACCAGATCGAAGCTGTTGACCAGGATGTCGCCGAAGAACAGCGGCGTTGTGGGAATGCCGATATCCAGCACATAGACGTCCGAACCCCAGAGCGTCTGGCCGAAACCGTCTATGAAGAAGGTTATGCCTATGGTCGCCATGAACAGGATGATTGGTGGCTGGTTCACAAGGGGCCGCAGCACCACCCGTTCAATCGAATAGGCCAACGCCACCATCACCGCCATGGTGATCAGGATGGCCACCGCCGTCGGCATGCCCATGTTGATGAAGCCGACCAGCGTCAGTGCGGCGAACAGCACCATGGCGCCCTGTGCGAAATTGAACACGCCCGAGGCCTTGAAGATCAGCACGAAGCCCAGCGCCACCAGCGAATACATCACGCCGGCCAGCAGCCCGCCAATCAGCACCTCGAAGAAGAACGGCCAGGAAAAGAACATCGTTACCCCTTCGAGATCAGTGGCTGACGCCGAGATAGGCGTCGATGACGCGCTGGTCGGCGCGGACCTGGTCGGGCGTGCCATCGGCGATCTTCACGCCGTGATCCAGCACCACGACCCGGTCGGAGATATCCATGACGACGCCCATATCGTGCTCGATCAGGACGATGGTGGTGCCGAATTCCTGGTTCACCTCCAGGACGAAGCGGCACATATCCTCCTTCTCCTCGACATTCATGCCGGCCATCGGCTCGTCGAGCAGCAGGATGTCCGGCTCCATCGCCAGCGCCCGGCCCAACTCGACCCGCTTCTGCAGGCCATAGGGCAGCCGGCCGACCGGGGTACGGCGGATCGCCTGGATTTCCAGAAAATCGATGATCCGCTCGACCGCCTCGCGGTGCACCAGCTCCTCGCGCTGCGCCGGCCCCCAGTACAGCGCCTGCCAGAAGGCGTTGCGCTTCATCTTCAGCATCCGCCCAGTCATCAGATTGTCGAGCGTGCTCATGCCCTTGAACAAGGCGATGTTCTGGAAGGTGCGGGCGATGCCGTTCTTCGCGGCATGGTGCGGCTGCATGGCCCGCATCGTCTCGCCCTTGAAGGTGATGCTGCCCAGCTGCGGCTTGTAGAAGCCGTTGATGACATTGAGCATCGAGGATTTGCCGGCGCCATTCGGCCCGATGATCGCCAGGATCTCGCCCTTGCGCACCTCGAAGCTGACCTTGTTGATCGCCTTCACGCCACCAAAGCCCAGTTCGATATCGCTCAGCCGCAGCACGGTCTCGCCGGACGGGACATCCCGAGGCTCCACCGCGCCGGCGGCGTTCATCGCGTCAGCTTCCGCCATCGCTCAGCTCGCTTTCCTGATATCCGCGGAACCTGCATCGACCGCCTGGATGCGCATATCGGCCTTCACCCGGCCCTTGCGCCCATCCTCGAAGGTCACCTCGGCATCGAGATGCGCGGTGTCGACACCGCTGTAGAGCGCCTCGATCAACGGGCCATAGCGCTCCGAGATGACGCTGCGGCGCACCTTGCGGGTCCGCGTCAGCTCACCGTCATCGGCGTCGAGTTCCTTGTAGAGCAGCAGGAATTTGCGGATGCGCTGGGCCTCCGGCAGGCTGGCATTGACCTGCGCCACCTCGCGGCCGAGCAGATCATAGACCTGCTGCTGGCCGGCCAGATCGGTATAGGAGCTGAAGGCGATGCGGTTCTTCTCCGCCCATTTCGAGACGATGGAATAGCGCACGCAGATGATCGCCGTCAGATAATCATGCCCGGCGCCCAGGATCACCGCCTCGGCGATATAGGGCGAGAATTTCAGCTTGTTCTCGATATATTGCGGCGAGAAGCGCAACCCCTGCGCCGTGGTGGCGATATCCTTCAGCCGGTCGATCACCACCAGCCGCTGCTTGTCGTCGAAGAAGCCGGCATCACCGGTAAACATCCAGCCATCGCGCATCTCGGCCTTCGTCGCCGCCTCGTTCTTGTAATAGCCGAGGAACATGTTGTCGTGCCGGGTGACGATCTCGCCGACGCCGCTGGCATCGGGATCGGCAATGCGCACCTCGGTGCCCTCGAACACCGTGCCCACCGTGTCGCAATCCAGATCCTTGCCATCCTGCAGCGTATAGGCGCCCATCAGCTCGGTCTGGCCATAGAGCTGGCGCAGCGGCACGCCCATGGCGAGGAACATCTTGAAGGTGTCCGGCCCCAGCGCCGAGCCGCCGGTCGCGGCAGAGCGCACCCGGCTGAATCCCAGCCGGTCGCGCAGCGCGGAGAACAGCATCGCATCGGCCAGGCCGGAGCGACCGCCCTTCTCCACCGCCTCGATGCCCAGCTTCATGCCCTTGTCGAAAATCCAGCGATTCAGCGAGGAGGCATCCATGATGCGCGCCCGCATATCGGCGGCCAGCTGTTCCCACAGGCGCGGCGCCAGCAGCAGGAAGGTCGGGCCGATCTCCCGCATGTCATGCATCAGCGTGTCGGGACTTTCGGCGAAATTCAACTTCATCCGCGACACCAGGGAGAAGCCGATGCAATAGACCTGCTCCATGATCCAGGGCAGCGGCAGGACCGAGACATATTCGTCGCTCGCATCCTTCGGATCGGCCTTCATGTAGCGCAATACATGGCGGATCATCCGGCCCGATTGCAGCATTGCCAGCTTCGGGTTCGATGTCGTGCCCGATGTGGTGCACAGGATGGCCACATCCTCGCCGGTGGTGGCGTCGATGAGCTGCCGGTAGCGGCTGGGATTCTTCGCTTCCTCGCGGCGGCCGCGCTCCATCAGCGCCGCCAGCGAGATCACGCGCGGGTCGGTCTCGCCCCCCATGCCGCGTTCATCGGTATAGATGATGTGCTGCAGCGCCGGCAGCCGGTCGCCGAGGTTGAGGAATTTATCGACCTGCTCCTGATCCTCGGCGAGCACCGCCTTGGCCCCGGCATAATCCAGCAGGTAGAACACTTCCTCATCCAGCGCGTCGCGGTAGATGCCGATGCTCATGGCGCGCACGGTCTGGGCGGCCAGTTCGCCGCACACCCAAGTCGCGTCATTATCGCCGATCAGCGCCACGACATCGCCGGTGCCGACGCCCAGCGAGGACAGGCCCAACGCGATCAGCTTCACCTTCTCGTTGTATTGCGCCCAGGTCATTTCCCGCCAGATGCCGAAATCCTTTTCGCGCATCGCCACGTCGTCGGGATAGCCGGCCGCATTATGGGCCAGCAATTTTGGGAAGGTATCGAAGGTCTCAGGGTCCGGATACTGGCCGCTCATCGCCCCCTCCAGCGTAGCGGGGCGCAAGACACAGCAAACCTCATCTCGGCAGGACATGCACCGATCACGTTCACTCTCCCTGGTCAGCGCACTACTTTCCCCGTCATGGGCGCGGGAAGTTGTGGTGTGCGCTTTATTCTTCTTTTTCTAGCAGTAAAGCATGACACGCCCAGGGTCAAGCAGGACGCATGGCCCCCTACCGCAGGCGCATGGCTTGGGCTTTTGGCCTCTCCCGCGCTTGACGGCGGGCCGATTTCGCCTTAGCGGCTATGACCCATGCACACGCCCGAAACTGCCCCCCATACGGCTCCGGCCGAGCCCGCCAGTTTCGTCATCACACTGGCCGATGGCCGGCGGCTTATGGCCGAGTGGCACGCGCCGCCAGTGCCCGTCCCACCCGGCACCCCGACGCTGGTGTTCCTGCACGAAGCGCTGGGGTCGATCCGCCTGTGGCGCGATTTCCCGGCGGCTCTGGTGGCGGCGACCGGGCTGCCGGCGCTGGTCTATGAGCGGCCGGGCCATGGCTGCTCCGATCCGCTGAGTCTGCCGCGCGGGAAGGAGTATCTGCATATCGAGGCGGAACAGGTGTTGCCGCAGGTGCTGGCCGCGGCGGGGGTCGACCGGCCCCTGCTGGTCGGCCACAGCGATGGCGGCTCCATCGCCTTGCTCTATGCCGCCGCCTTCCCCGACCGCGCGGTGGCGGTAATCACCGAGGCCGCCCACGTCTTCGTCGAGGATGTCACGGTGGCCGGGGTGCGCCAGGCGACGGAACTCTACCGCACCACCGACCTGCCGCAGCGCCTGGCTAAATATCACGGCAGCAATACCGACATTCTGTATCGCGCCTGGGCCGAAACCTGGACCTCGGAGGCTTTCCGTGACTGGAACATCGAGGATCGCCTGCCCCGCATCACCTGCCCGCTGCTGGTCCTCCAGGGCCAGGACGACGAATACGCCACGCTGCGCCAGGTCGATGCCATCTGCACCGGCAGCGGCGGCCCGGCCACGCCGCTGGCGATCCCCGACTGCGCCCACGAACCCCACCGCCAGCAACGCGCTGCCGTGCTGGCTGCAATGACCGATTTCGTGGCACGAGTGGGGTAGTGGCGGTACGCGCGGTCTTCCACGGCGCGCAAAACGAAAACCCCCGGCCATGGCCGGGGGTTTCGTCGAGGCAGAAGCAAGGAGACTCTATGAAGCGGGCTTTTACCGCTTCATGCGGATCGCTTCGTCCAGCATCTCGTCGCCGGTGGTGATGATGCGCGTCGCGGCCGAATAGGCGCGCTGGGCGACGATCAGATCGGCGAACTCTTCCGCCGTGTCGGCGGTCGAGCTTTCCAGCGTTTCCGGTCGCAAGGCGCCATGGGCGCCGACGCCGGGCCGGTTCAGCACCACATCACCGGAGTTCGAGGTGATGGTGAAGGCGTTGCCATTGTCGCGGTCGAGACGCGTCGCGGCCGGGAAGGTCGCGGTCGGGATCTGGTAGATCGCGCGGGTCTGGCCGTTGGCGAACACGCCGGTCACCAGGCCGTTCTCATCGATGATGACCTGATCCAGGCCGGACGGCGCACTGCCGTCCTGGTTGGCCAGCTTCAACTCATAATCGCCGGAAAACTGGGTCAGGCCATTCGCCTGCCCCGGCGTGCCGAGATCCAGCACCAGCGGCAGGTCATTCGGCAGTTCCGCACCGGAGACGGCCAGGTCAGCCTGCGGAATGGTGATAGCAAGCGTGCCATCGGCGTTCAGGGTGAAAGCAGCGCCCACCGCCGTGAAGGCATCGGTGCTGAGCGGGCCAGCGAGACCGCCATTGCCATCGAACTGCACGGTCGCGGTGGCGCCGGCGATGGCGTTGAAGGTGCCGGTACTGTCGGTGATACCCGCCGTCATCGTCCATTCATTGGTGGCCGGCAGCGCCGACTTGTTCCACTGGAAGGTCAGGCTCTGCCGCGCACCCAGCGAATCGAAGATCGACAAATTGGTGGATTGATGTGGACCCACGGCGGCAGGATCCTGGCCCGCAGGCAAATTGGCGGTGAGGGACACGTTCTGCGTCGGCTGGCCGACCGAGGAGAAGCCGGAGACATTCACCGTCTGCAGGCTGGTCAGCTGGTCCTGGCTGGTGGAGTTGACGACAGTGCCATCGGCATTCAGCAGCCAGCCCTGCAGGTAATAGCCGCCGGAATTGACGAGGTTACCATCCTTGTCCGCCGTGAAATCACCGGCGCGGGTGAACAGGAAGCTGTCGGAATCGGTCGCCGCGTTCGCCGCCTTGTTCACCACGAAGAAGCCGTTGCCGGTGATCGAGATGTCGGTCTTGCTGTCCGAGGTCTGCAGCAGGCCCTGCTTCTGCGGGTCATAGAACGGCCGCAGCGTCACGCCGCCCGGCGAGAAATTGCGCGCCACGCTCTTCGAGGTGACGAAGTTTGAGAACCGGCCCTCGACCTCCTTGTAGCCAATCGTGTTCACGTTGGCGATGTTGTCGGAAATGATGCCGAAATTGCGGGACTGGGCGCCCAGCGCCGAGATACCCGAATAGAGACCACCTAGAACGCTCATCTGCTTCTGCTCCTCATTTGAAGGGCCGCCTTGCTACAGCCCTGTGTCATGTTGCGCCGACGGGACCGCTTTTTACGAAGCGCTCGCCGGGTCCTCCTCCACCGAAATCACCTTGTCCAGCAACAGGCCCATATCGCCGAATTTCAGCACCGGACCGACATCCGACTTGCCGATGCCGGTTACCCGGGCGACATAGCCGACGGCTGTACCCACAGCTTTCGAATCGCGGTCCGTGGCGTTGACGCGCAGCGTATAAGGCCCGTCCGGAAGCTGCTCGCCATTCGTGCCCTTGCCGTCCCACTGGAAGGTATGGGCGCCGGACTTGATCTCGCCGTCCTGGCTATAGACGACCTTGCCCGTGGCATCGACGACCTGCAGCTTGGTGTTGGTGACACCCTCGCCCAGCGCATAGGTCCAGTTCGCCTCGCTGTCCTGCAAGGGTGCCTGCGCGCCCTCGGCCGAGACGTATTTGCCGATATAGGAGACCACCGCCGCCTGCTCGTTGACCTGCTGCAGCTGGATCATCGTCTCCAGGTTCTGGTTCTGCTTGATCTGCTGCTCAACGCCACTGAACATCACCAGCTGGTTGGTGAATTCGCTGCTATCCATCGGATTCAGCGGGTCCTGGTTCTTCAACTGCGTCGTCAGCAGCAGCAGGAAAGTATCGAAATTTTCCGTCAACTTGGCTTGCGAATCAGCGGCGCTGGTCGTGGAGCCGCCGGTCTGGCCGACACTGGTAATGGACATCGTGCTGTCTCCTAAACGCTGACATCGACCAGAGCGTCGAGCCGTCGGACAATCCCGTCCATCGGCAGCTCCGCCAGATCTGTTTCGCTATCGCCGCCCTGGCCAAAGCCGCCGGCGATCCGGCGCTGGCCGGGTTCCGTGTTGTTCTGCTGCTCGCCGCGCAGATTGAAGCTGAGCGAGCCCTGATCGGTCTTCATCCCGGCATCCTGCAGGGCGCGTTCCAGATGCTGCGCATCGCGGCGCAGCCAATCCAGAGTCTCCGGCTTGTCGGCCGAGATCACCGCCTGGAGCCGCCCGGACTGGTCGACCTCCATGCTCACCTCGACCTTGCCCAGCTGTTCCGGGCGCAGATGGATGGTGATGCGGCGCACATCATCCTTCGCCGCGTTATGCAACTGGATGGCGACCTGGTTGCTGAGCGGCATCGGCGGACGCGGCGGGGCGGCATGCCCGGCGCTGGCTGCGGCACTGGCCGCGGCTGAGCTTGGCGTCGCGGTTGACCCGATCGACGGTGCGGCGCTGGGTGTTTCCGCCGCCGCCCCCGTCACTGCGGCAGAGGCTGCCGGCTTGTCGGCCTGCGCCTTGGCGAGAACGGCCCCGAAACTATCGGCGGCACCCGCCGTCTTGGCCTGGGCCGAGGCCCCCTCGGCAAGCGCCTGGGTCTGCTGCGCGGTCTCACTGCCCGCCTGATTCTGATTCTGGCCCTGACCGCCGGCCTGTTGCTGCGTGCCACCCTGCGACGTCACAGCCGCCTGGCCATTCGACGCAGTCTGGCTATTGCCAGCGCCGGCAGTCTGGGGGGCGACCGTCTCAGCCGATCCGGCCTCTGGCGCCAGCGATTCCAGGCCAGGCAGCGACGGCGTCTTCAACTCCGCCGACTGCACGCCTTGCGGCTGGCCCTGGCCGGGCTGCGCCCCTGCGACAGGTGCGACCGGATTGGCCGGAGCCTGCGGAACGGCAGCCGGCTGAACGGGGGTATCAACAGGCGGTGTCTGCGGCGCGGCCTGATTGGGCGTGGTCTGACTTGGCGTGGCCTGGCCCTGCGGCGGCGTCGCTACGGTTTCAGCCGGGGTCGCCATCGCCGTATCGCCAACGGCAACCGGGGCCGGGGTTTCCTTGGGCACCGGCGGCATGGCCTCTGCCGCGCCCGCCTGTGCGGTCTCCGGCGTCAGCGTATCGGTCGCGGCCCCACCGGCCAGCGTGCCATCAGCGGGGACCGGAACGGTCGGTGCCGTCTCGGCTGAGACGACAGGGGTTTCAGTCGGAATTACAGTCTCGCCGGTCGGTGGCACGGCAGCGCTCTCCTGCGGGACCGTCGCATCGGGTGCCGGCGCTGCGGCGACCGCATCGGGCTTGGCCGCCGGCTCGGCAGGAAGTGATGCCTGATCGCTGGCCGGTGCATCGGCAGCGACCGCGGGCTTTGCCGGATTTTTTTCCTTCGCCGAAGCTGGCGCCGGGGCCGGCTTGGGCTTTGCGACGCTATCGGCGGCGACGCGCCCATCCTCTGCCTTGGCCTTTGTCCCGGCCTGAGCCGCCGTGTCGGCTGCAACATTCCGCTCGTCCGCTGCCTGGCGTGTCGACACGTTGGCGCGGCCCTGCGCGGCCTCCTGGGAGGCCCCCTGGGAGGCCCGGGCCTCGTGAGAGCGCCTGTCTTCCGAGCGGCGATCCGTCGCATCCTTCAGATAGGAGTCGAACTTCTCGCCCCGCCCCTTATCCGAACGCGCCGAAGACGCAGGAAGGGCAGGCTCGCTATACAGACGGTCGGTCGGTTGCAGATCCATCGGGTCGCGCCTCGCATATTAGGTCGACCGAAGATCAGCAAGGCCCGGGCCAAGACATGCAACGCAAGGATTCCCGCCATTTCCAACACGGCCCGGCCGGAAAGGCGGTGGCCGCCCCGCGCCACGCACCCGGCAAATTCTGCATGTCGTGGGAAAATTTTGCCGGGTAGGAGAAGGCCCGCTCAGCTGCGCGGCAGGCCCACCGCGCCGCGCACATCGGCGCCATTCAGGAAAGCGCCGCGCAGATCGGCATTGGTCAGATTAGCATCCAGCAGGATAGCATCCGACAGATTGGCGCCGCGCAATATGGCATGCGTCAGATCGGCGGCTTCCAGATCGGCACTTGGCAGTTCCGCCCCTGACAGGTCGCAATGGTCGAGCCGGGCATGGTCGAGCTTCGACGGCCAATGGCTGATCGTCGCCCCCTCGATCGGCACCGGCCCGATGCGCGCGCCCACCAGCTTCGCGCCCGACAGAGTGGCGCGCGAGAGGTTGATGCCCCGCAAATCGGAATAGGAAAGATCAGCATCGCGCAGATCGGCAAAGGACATATCGGCCATCATCAGGCTGACCTTGTTCAGATTGGCCCGCTTCAGTACGGCGAAGGCCATCTTCGCGCCGGCGAAATTCAGATCGCTGAGGTTTTCGCCGGACATGTCAATCTCGGAGAAATCGGCGCGCTGTCCCTCGCGCCCGCCGCTCTCGATCCACAGCACATGATCGATCACCGCCTGCTTCAGCACCAGTGTCAGCGTCTCGATACGGCGCACCATCCGGGCATTGTCGGTATTGGCGACGGAAAGATCGACCGCATCCAGTATGGCGCCGATCAGATCGGCCGATTTCAGATTGGTCGACAGCAGGGTCGCCTGGCTCATGATCGCGCCATGCAGGATGGCGCCTTCCAGATTGGCATGCGACAGATCGGCGCCGACCAGATTGCAGCCGGTCATATTGGCCTTCGACATATCAGCACGGATGAATTTTGCGCCGCGCATCACGGCATCGGTCAGATCGCTCTGCACGATGAAGGCGTTCGACAGTTTCGAGCCGGAAAGATCGGCGTTGCGGGCATTGATCGAGCGCGCATCGCTCGCCGTGCCGGCCTCATAATCCAGCGGTGTCAGCTCGCCACGCGCGGAATTGAACAGCATGCCGTCGCGCAGATCGGATTCCATCACCTTGGCGCCGATCAGGCTGGCCTTGCGCATGCGGATGCCGCGCAGATCCGATTTCATGATATCCGCGCCATCCATATTGGCGCCGCTGAGATCGGCAGCGAACAGGGTGGCGCCATGAAAACGAGTGTTGCGCAGATTAGCACCGATCATGCGCGCACCCGTCAGATCGGCCTCCGACAGATCGGAATTGGAGAAATCCAGATAGGACAAATCCGCCATCTTCAGGCTGGCGCGAATGCCGCCGCGATGGCGCATCAGATACGCCTTGTGCTTCACCAGCACGGCGTCCACATCATCCTGCGAATAGCGCCTTCGCCCCGGCTCGCCCGTTTTCTGATCGCGCTCGGCGGCCATTTAACCCTCTGCATCATTCCCCGATCCGGAGTCTACAGGGGTTTCAGCCGAAGTCACCTCTGGAGAGTGCATCCAGCCGGCGAATTGCCTGCGCCGCGCGGCCGGCATAGGGGCGCAGGAAACGGTTCCCCTCGCCGAAAGCTGTACGCGCGGCCTCATAGGCATGGCGCAGGGCCAACGCCTGCTCCGGCACCTCTATTCCTTCGGCAAACGCCTGGCGCAGGGCGGCCAGCAAATCCAACTTCCGCTCTGCCTCCACGGCCCGGTCCGGCAGGCCGGCATCCACAGCGCGGGCAAGGGCGATGCCTGCGTCATCCAGCTTGCGCCAGGCCAACGCCAGCGCCTCGGCATCATCCGGCGCGCGACGGCTGAGCGACACCAGCCGCTCGACCACTGGCAGCATCGCCGCCAGCCCATCCAGCGCCGGGCGCTGCGGCCCGAAGGCGGTATCGTCATGCAGCATCGGATGATGCGCCCAGAGGAAGGCCTGGCGCGGCAGATCGCCCGCCGCCAGCGCCCGCTGCAACTCCCCCGCCATCAGGCGCAGCGGGGTCGAAGGATCGGGCGGCGGTGCGAAGGGTTGCCCCTGCTGCCGGTCGGCACGGGCGCACCACGGGCAAGGCCCGGCTGAGGCCGCGCGGAAATGCGTCGGCGCAGCATCGCACAGCACCAGATCGGCCAGCGCCGCCTGCAGGGCCTCGGCCCAGTCGGCAGCACCAGGGCGCTGTTCCGGATGGCGATGCCCATCGACAAAGCAGCGGCGGATCAGCCCGCGCAGCACCGGGTGCAGGATATTCGGACCGGCGGCGAAAGGCCCGAGCCGGTTGGGGCTGACCGCCAGCCCCGGCAGATGCCCGGCCTTGACCAGCGCATCCAGCCCCGGCGGATCGCCCGGCCCGCGCCAGACCCCGGCAAAGGGGTGATGGCCCAGCAGCAGCACATGCACCAGCGCGCCCAGCGCGAAGCCATCCTGCGCCGCCCTCCGGTCAATCCCGGCGAGATCGGCACCGATCATCTCGGGCGCCAGAAACCCCTCCGCCCCCACGGTGCAACGATGACCGGGCAACTGCATCGAATCGGCATCGACCAGACAGGCCCGTCCGCGCGCATCGATCAGCACATTCTCTGGTTTCAGATCGCCGATGACGATGCCAGCATTGTGCAACCGAGCGACGATGCGGGCCAGATCGAGCGCCGCGGCATGCAGATAGAACCAGGTGAAGCCGGGCGCCATCTGCGCGCGCAACCGGGGGCTGGCAAGGATGGTCAGCGGCAGGGCATCGGCAATTTCCGGCATCAGGAAGCCGACAATCTCTCCAGTCGCCCCCGCCAGCGATGACACCGGCCAGGCCACGCCCGGCACCGGCGGCAGCGCCAGCAGCGCCGCGAGCTTCGCGGCATGGCCGGGCAGCGGGCGGTGATACAGCTTCGCCAGAAACCCCGGCCGGTCGGTCAGGTGAATCCGGCCCTCGCCCCCTTCGGCGAGGCTGCGGCCCATGGCGACCGGCTGGCCGGTTGCCCGGTCGGTCAGGATCACGGCCGGGGCGCCGCCCAGCCATCGACCGGGGGCAGCTCCAGATGATCGGGATCGATGCGCGCCGTGGACAGTCGTCGCATTGAGCTGGAGAGCCAGCGGAACAGCGCGCCGAAGCGCACGCCCTGCAGCTTCAGCGGCGGCCGGCTCGGCGGCGATATCTGCGCCAGCAGCGCGAAATCAGCCCCGCCGACGCCGATGGCGAAGAAGGACAGCTTGCGCCCGGTCTCGCCGGCCAGAATCGCCGCTGCGGCCTCGCGCCACAACTCGCCATCGGTCGGCGCACCGTCGGATATCAGGAACAGCCAGGGCCGGTGATAGGGCACGCCGGCCTCGCGGTAGAGCCGCTTGCGCGCCTCCAGCATGTCCAGCGCCACCAGCAGCGCCCCGCCCAGCGGCGTATCGCCGGCGGCCTCCAGCAGGGGCGGCACGAAATCCTCGATCGGGGAAAAGCTCTTGGCAACGCCGATGCCACCGCCACAGGTGACGATGGCAAGATCGAGCCGCAGCCGCGCCAGAGGATCATCCGCCACCTCCGCCTGGAACGCGGCCAGCCCGTCATTCAGCTCGGCAATCGCCGGCCCATCCATCGAGGCGGATGTGTCGAGCACCAGCACGACCGGGCAGCGCGTCTCCAGATTATCCGCGAAGGCAGCGACATCCACCTCCGTAAACTCGGCATCGATGGCCCCGGTCGGATCGCGCTTGTCAGACATGCGAGCAGAATAGCGTTTATGCCCGCATAGGTTGAGTCGGATTCTTCTCTTTCGTCATAGTCGGGCTTGACCCGACTATCCATTGACCGAGCGATTGGCACGGACGGATGGACCCCAAGTAGGCGATCGTCTTGTTCGCCGCGCCGCGCCGCAAAGCCTGCGCCACGGCCAGCTGCCGGCCGGTGAACATTTCCAGCAGGACATCCTTGCTTTCGGTCTGCGCCATCGTGTTGCGCAGCGCCATCAGGCTTTCGCGCGACAGGAATGTCGCCCCCGCGACGGTCATCCGTGTCGCCTCGACGATGTCGGGGAAATGGACGCAGGGCGGGATATAGCCGTCGGCGCCGCATTCC
>JAHJHR010000007.1 GCA_018823745.1 Alphaproteobacteria bacterium | reverse complement strand
CATGACAACGCACCCCCGTCCCAAAAAGACGGGGCATACGCGTAACAGCACACACCCACAATCGCGGGGTGGAGCAGCCCGGTAGCTCGTCAGGCTCATAACCTGAAGGTCGCAGGTTCAAATCCTGCCCCCGCAACCAAATTTACGCCGCCAATGCAACAGCTTGGCGGCGTTGTCGTGTCCGGGCTATGGCACGAAGCGGCGGCGGGTAAGCACGAGGGAAGCAATAGAGCTTACCCGGAGTGGACGCCTGTCATCTTGGGCCTGCTAGCTACAGACGCCGGTTGCGGTGTTCCTTCACGATCGCAAGAAGGGCCTGCGCCGCCATGATGGACGCGTCGTCGGACTCGCCGAAAATCAGCAGGCCGTCGCCCGCACCGTGAGGGACAATCGTGACGGTGCTGCCAGGTATGACGGCAAGGAGGCGATGAACGTATTTTTGGGTAGAGCGATGGCGCACCAGCCCTGCGCGGTACGGCTGCATATTGCTTTGTACTGCGCGAAATGGGTGAAACTGCAGACGACCCGGCCATCCGGGATGAGCTCCATATGATCGATTTCATACAATCCGGGAGAGATCATCAGTCCTGTGCCGAGCGCTTTGGCCAAGCTCTCCTGCGCCGACCAGAGGATGCTGGCATGGTCTGTTTGTGTGTGGTCAGTCAGCGTGTCGAGCAGCACACACTCTGCAGGTGTCGCCGCCCGCATCACATCGGGCACGGCGTCCGGTGTGACGGATTCAAGGTCAATCCCCATGGGATGCGCCGCATCGAAGGCGATGGCGACCGCACAGGCCGGGATATGAGAAATGCTGATTCGCAGGCTGTTATCCATTGCCCTCGGGCCGCGGATAACCGGCTGACCGAAGACGCCCGGCTCGATCCACACATCCTGCGGCGCGGGCATGGCCGGCCAGAGCGACAAAGCCGCCTTGGCGGCTGCCCGGCCAAGGACGAAGCTATCGTGCCGCGCCGCCGACGGAAACCCCGCTGCCAGTTCTCTCTCCGCCGAATGGAGCAGGCTGTCGATGGCTCGATCCTGCGGACCGCCATCGCCGGCAACCACCATGGCGAAGCTCGCCTGCAGCCAGAGCCGATTCCAGGATTGGCCGTTCCCAGTCTCGCGCCGCAGCGACAGCAGGGATGCGCCAAGAATTCGTACGGAAGACAGCACCGAGGCCTCCTTTGCCAGGCTACTGAGGAAGAGGGGCACGGGCTTTGCCAGATGGGCAATGCCGCATGTTCAGCACTTTTCTAAAAGATTTTTAAAGTGCAAAGCCTTATCGCATGGGCTTTTCTGTGCGTCATGGGTCACGGATGATGGCCGGAAGGGTGGGTATGCCAATCAGCCGCAGATAATACCTTGCAAGAAATGAGGGAATCTATCAGCCGATACGGCAAGATAGCTGTCGGGGGGCAGGAATTTTGACGACACACCAGCCAGATAATGACATGAGCCCGCCCGGGCGCTGGCCCGATTGCTGGGGGGCACTGACGGCACCGCAAGCCGGCATGTGGCTGGACGGCGCGGGCGATGCCTCATCAGCGACGTATAATATCGGCAATTATGTGCGCCTGGTCGGCGATCTTGATGTCGAGGCGCTGGCCCGCGCGATTTCCCAGACGGATGCAGAATCTGACTGTGCACAGCTGCGCTTCGTGCAGCAGGATGGTCTGCCTCTTCAGCGTCTGGCCGAGAAGGCCGCACCGACCGATTTCGCGGTGATCGACCTGTGCCACGCGCCGGATCCGGCAGCGGCGGCCCGGCTTGAAATGGAAGCCTTCCGCAGGCGGCCCTTCGACAAGGAAGCAGGGCCGCTGTGCGGGCATCGGCTGCTCCGGCTCGGTCCCGATGAGCATTGGTGGTTCCGCAGCTACAGCCACCTCATCACCGATGGGCTGAGCAGCCATATTCTGGCCGAGCGGACAGCACAAATTTACAATGCGTCGAAACGGGGCGAGGCGCCGCCGGAAGCCTGGTTTGGCCGCTATGCAGATTTCATCGCCGAGGATGAAGCCTATCCCGGCAGCGCCGCTTATGAGCGCGACGTTACTTATTGGCGCGAACGGCTGGCGAATGGTGGGCCGGCCAGCCGCTTCAAGCCCGGCAACGACACGGCGGGCATAGAGGTCGCCGAATTCCCGGCCAGGCTGGATGCCGGTCGAATCGCCGGCCTGCAAGCGTTGGCCGAGCGCAGCAAAGCATCGTTGGCGGCCGTCGCGATGGCGGTTTACTACCTGCTGCTGGGCCGCATGGCGGGCACGCAACAGCCAACTGCCCTCACGCCCTTCGGCAACCGCCTTGGCCGGCAGGAACGGTCGACGCCCGGCGCTTTCGCCTTCGCCTTGCCTTGCACGGTCGATCTGGCCGGGAAGCACAGCATCGGCGATCTTGCGCGCGACATTTTTGGCCAGCTAAAGCGCGACATGCGCCATATGCGGCTGGCGCCCATCCGTATGCGCGCCACCCTGGGCAGGAGCAACCGGCCCGATGCCGACGGCGCGGGGGTGAATATCATCGGGGTGGTGCCGCCGCTCTCATTCGACGGCCTGTCGGCCAGCGTGGTGAATTTCTATACCGGTCTGACGTCCGACATCTCGTTGATCTTCGTCGGCGAGGAACTGGGCGATGGCGGCACGGGGGCCTATCTGCACTGGCGCTACAATGCTGCGCTATACACCAGAGCCGAGGTCGCGCGCATTGCCGCCCGCTTCGAGCATCTGCTGGACCGGGTGCTGGCCGATCCGGACCAGCCGCTCGCAGACCTGACCCTGGCGCCGGAAGCTGAGATCGCAACGATCCGTCGCTGGGAGGCCGGCCCCGCGATACCGGCGGAGATGCAAGCGCCGCTTCTGCCGGCGCGCATCGCCGATGTCATGCGCCGCTTCCCGGACCATATCGCCATCATCGCCGATGATGGGACGGAAACCCGCTATGGCCAGCTCGACCGGCTGGCAAGCGCGATTGAGCGCAACCTGCTGAAGGCTGGCGTGCAGCGCGGCGATCTCGTCGGGCTGGGCTGCCTGCCGGGGCCGGCGCTGGTTGCCGGATTGATCGCGCTGTGGCGGCGCGGCGCGGCGGCGGTGATGCTCGATCCTGTCCTGCCGATCGCCCGCCGCCGGGCCATGGCCGAGAAGATCGATGTGCGGCTGGTGCTGTGCGACGGTGCTACCCTGTGGCCGGACGCGGATCGCGGCGCCATCCAGCCCGTCGACCTGAGCGGCTGGATGACCGAGGCGGCGGGGGAGGACTCTGCTGGCGAAGGGGTGGAGCCGGCCGATAACGATATCGCCATCGTGTTTCACACAGCGGGTTCCACCGGCCAGCCGAAGCCGGTCGCAGTGCCGCATGGCGCGCTGTGCCGCAAGGTGGTCAGCGTCGTCGGGCATTATGCCCTGGGCAGCGCCGATGCGGGCAACCCGGAAACCGTCGTGCTGAGCCCGGCCATGGGGTTCGACCCCTGGATTCAGGAACTGGGCATGGCGCTGATAACCGGCGCGCGCCTCTGGACCATGCGCCGCGAAACCCTGCTGGACGGCCATCGGTTCTGGGAGGCGGCAACGCGCCATGGCGCGACCTACATCAACCTGACCCCGACGGCAATGGAAGGCCTGATCGACAGCGCGCCGCTGGACGGTCGCCATGCCGTGCGCCACGTGGTTCTGGGCGGCGAAATTTTTTCTCCCGAACTGGCGGCCCGCCTGCGTGCCGTTCTGGGCGATGCAGCGCTATGGAATGGCTACGGCCCGACCGAGACGGTCGTCGATATAACCGCGTATCGCTTGCCGCAGCGCTTCTCGGGCGACCGGGTGCCCATCGGTCCCGTCTCGCCGGGTGGTCTGGTCCGGGTGATCGGGCCGGACGGCCGGCGCGCGCCGATCGGCATGCAGGGCGAGCTGTATCTGGGCGGCGCCTGCGTCAGCCTCGGCTATATCAGCATGCCGGAGGCGACCGCCGCCGCGTTCCTGCCCGACCCGGTCGGCGAAACCGAGGGGGTTTTCTACCGCAGCGGCGACCTTGCGTCCTGGGAAGAGGATGGCACGCTGACCTATCGTGGTCGCAACGATTCACAGGTTAAGCTGCGCGGCCAGCGCATTGAGCTGGGCGAGGTCGAAAGCTGCCTGCGCCGCCTGCCGGGTATCGCGCAGGCGGCCGTGCTGCATGTCGGCGATTCGCATGGCGGCCATCTGCGGGCCTTCGTCACCCGCGCCCCGGATGCCGGCGGCGACATCGCGCCCGCCTCGATCCGCCAGGCCCTTGCCCGGTATTTGCCGGAAGCCGCGATTCCATCCGCTATCGCGGTGCTGGAGAGCCTGCCCCATCTGCCGTCCGGCAAGATCAACCGGGCAGCGCTGGCTGCCCTGCCGGAACAGGCAGCGGCTGTTCCCGCGCCGGGGCGGGCGCTGCCGGGCCTGTCCGCCCGGCAGCATCAGGTGCAGCAAGCAGTCGCCGCGGTCTGGCGGGACTTGATCGGCGCGGGCGAGATCGACCCGCAGGCCAATCTGTTCGATATCGGCGCGCATTCCCTGCTGGTGCTGCGCGCCCAGGGCCGGCTGGGGCGAATCGCCGGCCGCGAGGTCAGCGCCGTCGAGGTTTTCGAGCATCCGAGCATCGCCACCTTCGCCCGCTACCTGACCCACGGAAGCGACACCGAGGCGCCGGCGGCGGCGCGGCAACCCCTGGCGGCGGATCGCCCCGGCGCCATCGCGATCATTGGCATGGGAATGCGGTTGCCCGGCGCGGATAACCGCGCGGATTTCTGGTCGCTGCTGGAGGCCGGGCGCGATTGCGTGCGCGATATCGACGCCGCGCGGCTGCGTGCCTTCGGCGTCGATCCTTCGCTACTGCAGGACCCTGGCTTCGTCGCCCGTCACGGGTTGCTGGAGGAGATCGACGGCTTCGATCCTGCGCCGTTCGGCATGACGCCGGCCGACACGCTGGAAACCGATCCGCAGCAGCGGCTGTTGCTGGAAACCGCCCTGACGGCGCTGGAGGATGCCTGCTGCGACCCGGTGCGCGACGGGCCGGTGGGGGTCTATGTCGGGGTCGGCTTTCCGACCTATCTGCTCGACGCACTCGCCCCGCAGCGGACGACCAATACCCTCGACATGGCGCGCTACGCCCTGGCCATTGGAAACGACAAGGATCATGCGGCAACAAGGCTGGCCTATAAGCTGAACCTGACCGGCCCGGCCATCGCCGCCGGAACGGCCTGCTCGACCGGATTGGTGAACGTCGCCAGCGCCGTGCAGGCGCTGCGTGCCGGGCAATGCCGGGTTGCCTTGGCCGGGGGTGCCGCTCTCGGCACCGGGGTCACCGGCGGCTATCGCTTCGCCGAGGGCGGCATCGGTTCGCGCAGCGGCGTTTGCCGGCCTTTCGACAGCCAGGCCGACGGCGTCGTCGGCGGCAGCGGCGCGGCCATCGTGGCGTTGAAGCGGCTGGAGGATGCGCTGGCCGATGGCGATACGGTGCATGCGGTGATACTGGGGGTCGGGCTTTCGAACGACGGCGCGCGCAAGGCCGCCTTCACCGCACCCTCGGTCGAAGGCCAGGCAGCCGCCCTGTCCGCAGCACTTGCCGATGCCGGCGTCGCGCCGGGCAGCATAAGCTTCATTGAGGCACATGGCACCGCCACCAGCCTGGGCGACCCTATCGAGGTCGCGGCCCTCAACCAGGCATATGGCCCCCGGCAGGACAGGCCGATCTGGCTGGGGTCGCTGAAGGGCAATATGGGGCATCTGGATGCGGCGGCGGGCATCGCCGGCCTGCTGAAGGCGGTACTGGCCCTGCAGCACCGCATGGTGCCGCCGAACTGCCATTTCCAGCAGCCCAACCCGCGCATCCCATTCGACCGGGGGCCGTTTCAGGTGGCTGACCGGCCGGTTCCGCTGGACGCGGGCGAGACACCGCTGCGTGCCGGTGTCAGCAGCTTTGGCGTTGGCGGGACCAATGCGCATGTCATTCTGGAGGCCGCCCCGACGCGTCCCGATATTCCCGCCGCCTCGGCCGCTTTGGCGAAGCCGCAGATACTTATTTTCTCCGCCGCGAGCGAAAAGCCGCTGGATGCGCTGTTGCGCCGGACCGCCGACAGTTTTGCGGGCGATTTGGCGACCGTCGATATGGCCGATATCGCTTTCAGCCTGCGGGCACGGCGGCGCTATCCGCATCGCGTCGCCATCCTGGCCCGCGATGCGGCCGAGGCGGCGGCCGCCCTGTGCGCGCCGGACCATCCCGGCCATATCCGCGCCATCGCGCCGAAATCCACGCCGCCGGTCGCCTTCCTGTTTCCCGGCCAGGGCTCGCAAAGCCCGGGCATGGCCGCCGCCCTGTATCGCGACGATGCCGCGTTCCGGGAGCGGATCGACCGGGCCTGCGCGGCCGTGACGGCGATGGGCGGGCCGGCCGATCTGCGCGATCTGCTGCTGACCGACAGGCGCGACCCGGACAGCGTCGCGCGCATGGCCCGTACCGAAATTGCCCAGCCCGCCTTGTTCATTGTCTCCTATGCGATTGCCGAGCGGCTGATGGCGTATGGCGTGCAGCCCACCGCGCTGGCCGGGCACAGCATCGGCGAGTATGTCGCCGCCTGCCTGGCCGAGGTGATGTCGTTCGACGATGCGCTGCGCCTGATTACGCTGCGTGGCCGGCTGATGGGCCAGAGCGGCCCCGGCGCGATGCTGGCCCTGCCGGCGACCGAGCGGGAAGTGAGTGAGTTGCTGTCCGCGCATGCGCCGGGCCTGTCTCTGGCGGCGATCAACGGCCCCCGCCACTGCGTCGTCGCCGGCCGGCTGGAAGAGATCGACGCGCTGGAGGCGCATCTGCGCGCCATCGGCAAGCCGGGGCAGCGCCTGACCGTATCGCACGCCTTCCATTCCGCGACGATGGAGCCGATTCTGGAGGAATTCCGCGCCGAGGCGGCGAAGATCGCCCTGTACGCGCCCACCACGCCCCTGCAATCGAACCTGACCGGCGACTGGCTGAGCGACGCGAACGCCCGGCGCCCCGATTACTGGGCCAGCCATCTGCGCCAGTCGGTGCGTTTCGCCGACAATATGAAAAGCCTGCTGGCGCGGTTTCCCGACAGTCTGGCCATCGAATGCGGCGCCGGGCGGACCGCCAGCCGGCTGGCGCAGATCAACGGCCTGGCTGGCAACCGCGCGGTCGCCAGTCAGCCATCCGACCGGGCGCAACCGGCGATGGATGGCGAAACCGCGCTGCTCCAGGCGCTGTCGCGGCTTTGGGCGCAGGGTGTCGAGCCTGACTGGGGCACCCTGGCACCGGCAGGAGAGCGGCGTCGCATCCCGCTGCCAACCTATCCGTTCGACCGCAAGCGCTATTGGCCGGAGATCGCCCATCGCGACGCAGCGCAACCCGAGGCGGTGCGGAACGGCGCAGCGCATGACCATCTGTCCGCAACGCTGCAATTCTCCGCCGCGAACGATGCCGCCCTGGGGGCAGGGCAACAGGCGGTAGGGCAACCGGCGGGGGAACAGCCGGCGCGCGATACGCTCGAAACCGTCATCTCCGTTTGGTATCGTCTGTTCGGGGACACGACCATCGGGGCGCATGACGATTTCCTGGAGCGCGGCGGCGATTCGCTGCTGGCGGTCAGGATCGCCTCGCTGCTGAGCGAGGAGCTGGGGACCGATATTCCGGTTGCCGAACTGTTCGAGGGCCGTACCCCGGCGGAGATGGCGGCTCGGATCGACGACCGGTTTGCAAGGCCGGCCATACCGCCCGCCGGCGCCGCCATCGACAGGCCGGCTGCCATCGGAGATGGGAAACCGCGGGAACGGGGGGTCTTGTAATGAATATCGACACCCGTGTCGGCCGCGAGCAAATGCTGCAGGAATTGCTGGCTGACCTGGCGGCGCGCGACATCCGCCTGTCGTTGCACAATAACGGCACAGAGCTGGATTACGACGCGCCTGACGGGGCCTTTACCGAGGCGTTGAAAGCGCGCGTGCGTGATCTGAAGCCAGAAATTCTGGCCGCCCTGCGCGCGGCCACCGGCGATGAGAATATTGTCGCCGTCTTTCCCGCTCACCCGGCCATTGAGGGTCAATGGCTCGCCCGCCGTGATCGTCCGGCAAGTGCAGTTTATACCGTCCTGGCCACAATCCCACTTCCGGCGGGCACGCGGTTCGAGGTGGTGGGCGCCGCACTCGACCGGATCGTGGCGCGCCATGACGCCTTGCGCTCCACCTTCGTCGAGGCCGGTGGCGAGTTGCTGCAGCGCGTTCACACCAGCATGCCGCTGGACCTGGTGGCGAGCGACACGCTTTTTCCCGCGAGCGAGCATCTGTTCGACCTGCGGACCGGGCCACTGATCCGCTTCCGCTTCCTGTCCGAAACCGCGGGTCAGCCGCCGCGCCTGGCGCTCGCCGCCGATCATCTGTGCCTCGACGGGCAATCTCTGTCCATTCTGACGCAGGAGATCGCCACCGAGCTGCAAGGCAAGATTCCGGTGCGGCCGTCAAGCTCGGCGGCCAATCTGGCGGCGCAGGCGCATATCGACCTGGCCGGCGCGCGTGGTGCAGCGGTGCGGCAATTCTGGCAGGGGCGGCGGGAGGCCTTGCAATCGGTCGGCCTGCCCGACGACCCCGAAGCCAACCCCGCGGCCGGTAGCCGGCGGATGCTGGTCGATCTGGACGCGGAAACTCTCGCCGCGCTGAAGCAGCTCGCCACGCTCGGCCGGCGCGCCACCCAGGCGGCGACCTGGATCGCGCTTTCCATCGTCGCCATCGCCCGGCTGAAGGAAAACGAGACGGCGGTCATAGGTGTGCCCTTCGCCGGGCGGCACGGGCCAGAGGGTCATCAGGCCATCGGCTGCTTCGCCAATGTGCTGCCGGTCGCGATCCGGCCCGATATGGAGCGCGAATTCGGCGTGCTGGTCGATCAGGTGACGCGGGAAATCCTGTCGATCCTGAATGTTCAGGATTATCCGCTGGCGCGGCTGAACAGCGACATGGCGGCCTGGTCCGATGGAGCGGCGGAGCAGGGCGGCCACGGCCCCTTCGACGCGGTGGGGCTGATTGAGGTCGGCACGGCGCTGCCGGACAATCTGGATCTGGATGCCGGCGCTGGCAAGTTCCCCTTGATGATCGGCCTGTACCTGGCGGGCGACCGGAACATACTCACCATCGAATATGATGCCAGCCGCTATGGCGAAAACTGGATTGGTCGGCTGGCGGAGCGCTTCCTGGGAATCTTGCGCGCTATTGCGCGCGCACCGGACATGCCGCTCGGTCGGATCGACACGCTCACGGGGGCGGAGCGCGACCTGCTGGGCGCGGTCAACCGCACCGCGACGGACTATCCGCGCGACCAGGGACTGGGGGCGCTGTTCGCCGCCGTCGCCGATAATCCTGCCCATGCCGACCGGGTGGCGGTGAGCGACGGCGACCAGAGCCTCACCTGTCGCGCGCTTGCGGCACGGGCCGGAGGGGTGGCGGCCGCCCTCTCGGCGCAGGGGCTGGCGCCGGGATCGGTCGTCGCCCTGTCGGCGGCGCGCGGTATCGACAGCATCGCTACCATCCTTGGCATTGCCTGGCATGGATCGGCCTATCTGCCGATAGACAAATCCCTGCCGGGGCAGGCAAGCCTCGCGCTGATGCAGGCCTGCGGCGCAACCACACTTTTGGCCGATCAGGATGGGCTGAACCGCCTGGCCGATATCGCCACGGAAATCGATCTGCGCCCGATACCCGCCGCTGCTCTGGACGCGCCGCCACCGCCAGCCGAGCGGCGGGGCGAGGATGCGGCCTATATCATGTTCACCTCTGGGTCGACCGGCCAGCCGAAGGGCGTGACGATCCCCAATCGCGGCGTAGCGCGGCTGGCGCTCGGCAATCCCGCCCTACCGTTCGGGCCGGAGACGGTGATGGCGCAGGCCGCAGCATTGGGCTTCGACGCGGCGACGCTGGAAATCTGGGGCACGCTGCTGAATGGCGGCCGGCTGCAAATCGTCGATGACGAGACGCTGTTCGACCCGCAGGCGCTGCGCAGCGCGCTGGAGGCCGGCGGCGTGACCACGATGTGGCTGACCGCCAGCCTGTTCAACCGCATCGCCGACGATGCGCCGGCCGCCTTCGCGCGACTGCAGGTACTGCTGACCGGCGGCGAAGCGCTGAGCCCGGCGCATCTGCGGAAGGTCCGGGCGGCGTGCCCGGCGCTGCGGCTGGTGAATGGCTATGGCCCGACGGAGAACACCACCTTCACCACCACCCATGCGGTGACGGCGGAGGATATCGCCAATGGCGACATTCCCATCGGCCGGCCCATCGGCAATACGCGCTGCCATATCCTCGACCGGCGCGGCATGCCGGTTCCGATCGGCGTGTGGGGCGAGCTGCATGCCGCCGGCGACGGGCTGGCGCTGGGCTATGCCGGCCTGCCGCAGGCGACGGCGGACGCGTTCCGCGCCATTGAGGGCATCCCAGAGGACCGGTTGTACCGGACCGGCGACCGGGCCCGCTGGCGCGCCGACGGCGCGATTGAATTTGGCGGCCGGCGCGACGGGCAGGTGAAGATTCGCGGCCATCGCATCGAAACCGCCGCGGTGGCGAGCCGGCTGGCGGCGCTGGCCGGGGTGCGTGATGTCTGCGTGCTGGCGGTTGGCAGCGGCGCGGATGCGCTGCTGGGTGCGGCCATCGCCGCCGACGCGGACAGGCGCGCCGACTGGGCGGCGGCCCTGGCGCAGTCGCTGCCGGATTACATGGTGCCCGAACGCTTCGTCGTGCTGCCGCATTTGCCGGTGACCGTCAATGGCAAGGCGGATCACAAGGCCATAGCCGCCCTGCTGGACACGGCCGTGTCGGCGGCGGCGCGTCCGTTGGCCAATATGCCGGCCAGCGATCATGAGCGCTTCGTGGCCGAGCGGTTCCGGCTGCTGTTCGGGCGCGAGGATATCGCCCCGGCGTCGGATTTCTTCGGTCTTGGCGGGCACAGCCTGCTGGCGATGCGGCTTGCCGGGCAGATCGAGACGGAATTCGGCCTGCGGCCGAAATTGCAGGACATTTTTACCGCCCGCAGCGTTGCCGGCATCGCCCGGATGATCGACGCGCTGGTCGCCCGGCGCGGCGACGACGGCGCGGCGCTTACCCTGCCGCGCGCCGCAGGGCCGGATTTCCCGCTCTCCAGCGGCCAGGCGCGCCTGTGGGTGCTGCAACGGCTGCAACCGGACATGGCGGCCTATTCGGTGCCGGCGACGCTGGAGATCGACGGACCGGTCGATGCCGACGCGCTGCAACGCGCGCTGCATCGGCTGGAGGATCGCCAGCATGCGCTGCGCCTGCGCTTCCGCAGCGACCCCGGCCATCCCGACGGGGTGACGCAATATCTGGCCCCCGCCGGCGGCTGGCAGATGGGGCGTCACCGGATGGATGCGGCGACCGCCCGGCGCTTCGTCGATGCCGAGACCGTGCGGCCCTTCGTGCTGGAGGACCAGCCGCTGGCCCGCGCCGAGCTGATCGCGCTGGGTGGTGAGCGGCATTGGCTCATGCTGTCTCTGCATCACGCCATCTGCGATGGCTGGTCGATGCCGCTGCTGCTGCGTGACCTGGCGGCGCTCTATGCCGCCGAGACCGGCGGGCCCGCCCCGGCGCTGCCAGCGATAGAGCGGCATTACGAGGATTTTGCCGCCTGGCAGCGCGGCTATCTGGCAGGGCCCGAGGGCACGGCCGTACTGCAGCGCTGGCAGGAGCGGCTGACGCCGCTGCCCGAGCCGCTGAACCTGCCCACGGACCGCCGCCGCCCGGCGGAGCGCCGTTTCAACGGCCAGTTCCTGGATATCGCGTTCGATGCGAACACGGTCCGGATCGTCGAGACCATCGCGCAGGATCGCGCGACCACCGCCTTTTCGGTGCTGACGGCGCTGGTGCAGCTGCTGCTGCACCGCCATTGCGGACAGACCGACATACCGCTCGGCATGCTGGTCGCCGGGCGCGAGCAGGCGGCGCTGGACGATGTGATCGGCTTCTTTGTGAACACGGTCGTGCTGCGTCAGACGGTCGATCCCAAGGCCGGCTTCGGCGCGCATCTGGACGTGACCGCGCGCACGGTGATGGAGGCGCTGTCCGACCAGGCGGCCCCGTTCGAGGCCGTGGTGAAGGCGGTGAACGCGCCGCGTGACCCGTCGCGCAATCCGCTGTTCGACGTGCTGGTCGCCTGGCAGGACGGCGTGCCGGAGCTGGGCAGGCTGGGCGAAGCCGGGCTAACGCTGGTGCCGACAGAATTTCCCTTCTCCAAATTCGACCTTGCCTTCTATTTCTGGCGCAAGGACGGCGCGCTGGGCGGGCAGATCGAATATGACACCGATTTGTTCGACCCGGCGAGTATCGCCGCGCTTGTCGATCGGCTGGCGCTGTACGCCGCCGCCATCGCCGAGCAGGGCCTCGGCACCCCGCTCGCGCAATTGCCGGCGCAGACCGAGGAGGACCGCGCGCTTATCGCCGGCTTCAACGCCACCGCGCGCGACCTGCCCATCGAGCGCGGCATCTGCGACCCGTTCCTGGACCAGCTTAGCCGAACCCCGGACGCCCCGGCGGTGATCGGCGATGGCGGCGCGCTGAGTTTCACGCAATTCGCCCGGCGCGCTGCCGGCATCGCCGCCAGGTTGCGCGCCGCCGGCGTGCAGCCGGGCGATATCGTCGCCCTGTCGATCCGCCGGTCGGTCGATATGCTGGCGGGCATTCATGGCATTCTGCTGGCGGGTGCTGCCTACGCGCCGATAGATCCTGACCATCCGCCACAGCGCCGCGCCGACATGCTGGACGATCTCGACCGGACGGTGGTGTTGACCACGGCCGATCTGGCACCGCTGTTCGACGGGCGCGACCGGGTGATTCTGGAAGGCGGCGAGGATGCCGACATCGTCACGCCGCTGGGCGATCCCGACGGGCTGGCCTATGTGCTGTTCACCTCCGGCTCGACCGGTCGGCCGAAGGGCGTCGCCATCGAGCATCGCGGCGTGTTGAACCGCATCCTGTGGATGCAGGAATGCTTCCCGCTCGGCCCCGAGGACGTGGTCCTGCAGAAGACGCCGATCACCTTCGACGTCTCGGTGTGGGAGCTGTTCTGGTGGTCCTGGACCGGCGCGAGAATCGTCCTGCCGCCGGCCGGCGCGGAGCGCGACCCGCAGCAGATCGCCGCCGCTGTGCGCGACAATCGCGTCACGGTCATGCATTTCGTGCCGTCGATGCTGGCCAGCTTCCTGTCCGCCATCGAAGCCGGCCAGGTGGATGTTGGCGATCTTGCCAGCCTGCGCTACGTCTTCGCCAGCGGCGAGGCGCTGGATAAGCCGCTGGTGAAGCGGTTCAATGCCCTGCTGCATGCCCGCTTCGGTACGGAGCTGCATAATCTATACGGGCCGACCGAGGCGACGGTGGACGTCACCTGGCACCCCTGCTCGCCGGGAGACGCCAACCCGGCCGTGCCCATCGGCAAGCCCATTGCCAACACCCAGGTGCATATTCTGGATGACCGTCTGCGGCCGCTGCCGCTGGGCGTTGCCGGCGAGATCGTGCTGGGCGGTCCGCAGATTGCGCGCGCCTATCTGAACCGCCCGGAACTGACGGTGGAGAAATTCCCCGCCGACCCGGACCGTCCGGGCGGGCGGCTGTACCGAACCGGCGACCTCGGCCGCTGGCGGCGGGACGGCACGGTCGAGTATCTCGGCCGCATCGACCATCAGGTGAAGATCCGCGGCTTCCGCATCGAATGCGGCGAAATCGAAACCGCGCTGGAACGCCACCCTCTGGTGGAGCGCGCGGTGGTGGTGCCGGCGCGCGCCGACGGGCTGGACGAATTGCATGCCTATGTGCTGGGCGATACGGGCGTGACCGCCGGCGCGCTGCGCGAGCAACTCCGCCAATCGGTACCGGACTATATGATCCCGGCGCGTTTCCTGGCCCTCGACGCCCTGCCGCAGACCAGCAGCGGCAAGATCGACCGCAAGGCGCTGACCGGCCGGCCGCTGCCGAATGCCGCATCCAAGGCCAAGACGCCAGACGCCGCCCCGATCAGCCCCAGCGCGCCCGATACCGCCCCAGAGACAGTCCCCGACACCGAGCTGCTGGAGCGGCAACTGGCCAGGCTCTGGCGCGACTTGCTGCCTGGCGCGAGCATTGACCGGCAGGACGGGTTCTTCGAGGTCGGCGGCAATTCGCTGCTGCTGCTGCGGCTGCATGAGAAGATCGTCGCGCGCTGGCCCGGCAGCTTTTCCATCGCTGAGCTGTTTGGCCGCGCCACCATCGCCGGCCAGGCCGAGAAGCTGGCCGGCCTGGCGCAGGACAGGCCGGATTTGGCCGCTCCCCTGGCGTCTGCGCTGGACGAGCCCATCGCCATCGTCGGCATGGCGCTGCAACTGGCCGGGGCCAGCGATATCGACAGCTTCTGGCGCGACGTGGCGGCCGGCGCCGACCGTATCGGCCCGCTGCCAGCATCGCGCGAGGCGGAGGTTCGCGCGATGCTGGCCGGCATTGGCCGCCCGGCCCCGGCACGCTTCCGCGAGGCCGCCTATCTGGAGACGATTTTCGCATTCGATCCGGCGCGTTTCCGCATGGCCCCGGTGGATGCGGCGCTGCTCGATCCCGAGCATCGGCTGTTCATGGAAACCGCGCTGATGGCGATGGAGGATGCCGGCTATGGCGGGCAGGGGTTGCGCGGCCGCAAGGTTGGCATCTATGTCGGCGGCGGGGCGAACCCGGCCTGGCGGCTGGCATTGGAGCATCTGCCGCCCGGCAAGGCGGAGCAGGTCTTCGCGCTGAACGTGCCGTCCAACATCGCCACCCGCCTGTCCTTCCTGAAGGACTGGCGCGGCCCGGCGGCGGTTATCGACACTGCCTGTTCGTCCTCGCTGGTCGCCGTGCATCAGGCCTGCGGCGATCTGCGGGCCGGGGCCTGCGCCGTGGCGCTGGCCGGCGGGGCGAAGCTGCTGCCCTTCCCGCCGGATGCGGAGGGGCGATTTACCATCGATTCCTCCACCGCCCGCACCCGCGCCTTCGCCGACGGGGCGGACGGCACCGGCATGGGCGAAGGCAGCGTGGTCTTCGTGTTGAAGCGCCTTGGTGACGCCGAGCGCGACGGTGACAGCGTGCTGGCCGTCATTCGCGGCAGTGCTGTGAACCAGGATGGCGCGTCCAGCGGTGCTGCTGCCCCAAACCCGGCCATGCAGGCGGAGGTCGTCCGGCTGGCGGCGCAGAATGCCGGCATCGACCTCGCCAGCCTGTCCTATATCGAGGCGCATGGCACCGGCACCGCGCTGGGCGATCCCATTGAGATCGACGGGCTGACGCGGGCCTTCGAACTTGGCGAATTCGGCGTGGCGGCCGGCGATTCCGACCGGGCGCTGATCGGCTCGGCCAAGGGGAATTACGGCCATCTCGACGGCGCGGCGGGAGCGCTGGGTCTGGCCCGCGCGGTCATGGCACTGCGCCATGATGCGGCGCCGCCGCAGCCCTTCTATACCCAGCCGAACCCGAAGATCGATTTCGCCCGCGCCCCGGTTCGCGTCGCCGACCGGCTGCACCCTTTGCCGGACCGCGCCACCCCGCGCCGCGCCGGCGTCAGCTCCTTCGGCCTCAGCGGCATCAACGCCCATATCGTCGTCGAGGCGGCATCGCCCGCGGACGTAGCGACAGCGGCGCCCATGGCCTGCGTCGTCGCCCTGTCGGCGGCCAGCGAGGCCGGTCTGATCGCCTATGCCGATGCGCTGCGCCACCAGCTGCGCGCGGAGCCCGGCCTGCAACCGGTCGATATCGCCCATACGCTGGCAACCGGGCGCGATGTGCTGACGCATCGCTTCGCCGCCGTGGCGACGGACCGGGACTCCCTGATCGACGCCCTGGACCGGCTGATCGCGGGGGAAAGCGACTGCTGCGCTGCGCCGAAACCCGACCCGTCCCGGCGCGTCGCCGCCGTCGCCGCCGATGCGGCGAATGCGGAGATCGCCGCCCGGCTCTGGCTGGCCGGCGCTGAGTTGGCCTGGCCATCGGAGATCGCCGCGCGGCGGGTTCACCTGCCACCCGCCCCCTTCGCCCGGATTGCCTGCAAGCCGGCCTTCGGGAAGGGGGCCGCCCCCTTCGCCGATACCGGCCTGCTTGGCAAGCCAGTGTCGACGCCGCAGGGCCTCTGTTTCCCGGTGCCGGCCGGCGACCCCGCTTTCTGGCCGGTGGCCGAACATCGGGTGAATGGCAATCCGGTGCTGGTCGGCATGGCGGTGCCGGCGCTGATTGCCCTGGCGGCCCGGCAGGAAGGGGCGCGGCAGGAGGGGATGCCGCTGGTTCTGAGCGATCTGAAATGGCAGAAGCTGCTGGTCGTCCCGGCGCTGGCGGATCGGGACGCCACCCTCTGCCTCGCGCCGGACGGGGCGGTGGAGTTGGGCGCGCGGCTGAAGAACGGGCAATGGCGGATCTATGCCAGCGCCCGTTGCGGCGGCGAGGCGGGGACGCTTCCCGAGCTGGCGAGCTTCCGCGCGCGTTGCACGATCAACCTGCCGATTCCAGGCTTCGCCGCCGAATTCGGTGAGATAAAGATAGGCGACCGATGGGACTGTCAGGTCGCCAAGCAGGTCTCCCCGGATGGCGAGTGCCAGATGGCGCGGCTGCGGCTGTCGGAAAAATACCGTTCCGATCTGGCGGAATGGCCGCTGCATCCGGCGCTGCTCGATGTCGCCGCCAGCCTCAGCTTCACGGCGGCGGATGCCGGGGCGGTGCCGGTCGGTTTTGCGCGGATGACGCTGTTCCGCCCCTTCGCCGCCGATATCGTCGCGTGCAGCCGGCGCAGCGGCGCGGGCCGGGTCGATATCACCCTGTTTGATACCGAGGACCGGCCGATTCTGACGATTGAGGGGCTGAGCTTCGCACGCAATGGCGTCGTCGAGACGGCGGAAGAGGCGCCGCCGATCCTGGAAACCCTCTGGGACGCGGCCGCCCTGCCGCCGCAGCCTCTGCCGGCCGATGTGCTGATGATCACCGATGGCGATTATTGGCCGATGCCGGCGGGCTGCCAGCGCCTGCAACCCGACCGCATCGACCCGGACAGCCTTGCCGGGCGCAGCCACGCCATCCTGGCGCTCGATCCGGGCGCGGATCTGGCGTTGCGGCTGGCGGCGGCGCTGCGGCTGATCTTGCGCCAGATGCGCGGCAGGCTGCGGCTCGTCGTGCTTGGTGCCGGCGCCTGCACGATGGAGAATGACCCGGTCGCCCCTGATCCTGACCAGTCGGCCGCAATGGGGCTGTCACTGTCGGTTGCGCGTGAGGAACCGCAATTGCGGCTCGGCTTCGTCGATGCGGCGCCGGGCGACGATCTCGCCGTCATTCTCGGCGCGGAACTGGGCAGTGAGCCTGGCGACGACCCGCTCTCGGTCTGGCGCGCGGGGCGGCGCTTCGTGCGGCGGTTGGCGCGGATCGCGCCAGTGGACGATGCGGTGGACGACGCGGCGCTGCCGGCCTGGCCGACGGAGGGCGTCTGCGTGGTCACTGGCGGCACCGGCGGTTTCGCCCTGGCGCTGGCGGATGAGATGAGTGCCGGCGGCACGGTCGCGCTGGCCTTGCTGTCGCGCCGTGGCGATTCAGGGCTGCAGCCGGCGGCGGCCGCGCATATCGAGGGGCTGCGGGCCAAGGGTGCGCGGATCGAACTCTTGGTCTGCGACGTGGCGCAGCCGGCGGAACTGGCCCGCGCGCTGGCGCATATCCGCGCCGAAATCGGGCCGATCACCGCCATCGCCCATGCCGCCGGCCTTGCCGATGGTGGCTTCCTGGCGACGCGCGACATGGACCGTTTCGCCGATATCCTGAGCGCCAAGATCGACGGCACGCGCGCGCTGGACGCCTTGACGCTGGACGATCCGGTGCAAGCCTTCGTTCTGTTCGGCAGCCTCAGCGTCCTCGGCCTGCCGGGGCAGTCCGCCTACGGCGCGGCGAACGCTTTCCTGGACGGGTTTGCGCAGCATCGCCGCCGGCGCGGCCTGCCGGCGTTGACCGTCGATTGGTGCGCCCTGTCCGGCCAGGGCATGGCGGCGCGCCATAATGTGGCGATGAAGCCCGGTGCAATGGTGACGCCGCAACAGGCCGTGACTGTCTGGCGCGCCGCGCTGCGCAGCGGCCGGGCGCAGGTCACGGTCGTCGATCCCGCGCTGATCGGCGCGGCGGCTACCGTTCCGCCCGCGCCCGTCGCCACCGAGCCGGTCGCTGCGTCTCCCGCCGTGCCTGTCGGTCTTGCGGACCGGCTGGCGGCGATCTGGGCCTCGGCGCTGGGATATGAATCGGTCGCGGCGGAAGATGATTTCTTCGCGCTGGGCGGCGATTCTATCACCGGCATGCAGATCGCCGAGCGGGTTACCCGCGAGCTTGGACTGGCGATCACCGTGGCCGATTTGTTCGAGTATCCCACCGTGGCGGGGCTGGCCGAGCATTTCGGCGCGGCCGCTCTTCCTGTGATGCCGGCGGACCCCGCGCCCGCCCCATCCGCCACGCCGGAAGACCCGCGCCGCGCGCCGGAGCAGGAGACCTACCCGCTGGCGTTCGAGCAGATTTCCGTGCTTCAGGCGGTGCAGAAGGGCGGCATGGGCACCGCCTTCAACCTGCCGCACGCCTTTTATTTCCCCGGCGCGCCGGACTTGCCGCGGCTCTCCTCGACGGTTCATCAATTGATCGAGCGGCATGAAAGCCTCCGCACCCGCTTTGTGCGGGAGGGCGATGAATGGCGCATGCGCATCGAGCCGGTGGGCGTGGCCTTCCCCGACCTGACGCCCGTGATGATTGACGGCGACGATCTCGCCGCCGCCTGCCTGGCACTGGTAATGCCGTTCGACCCGGTGGCTGGTATTCCCGTGCGTTGGCGGCTACTGCACAACGCTGCCGGGGAGCATGCGCTGTTCTTCGACATTCATCATGCGCTGGCCGACGGACATGGCACGGAAATGCTGTTCGGCGATTTGATCGCGCTGTATCGCGGCAAGCGCCTGCCGCCGGTGGCCTACCAGCCGCGCGATTATGCCTGGTGGAGCCACGGCCCGGAAAACCGCCAGCGCCTGGAAGACGCCAGGCGCTACTGGACGGCGCTGTATGACGGGTCGTTGCCGATGCTGGATCTGCCCGCCGATCGCCGGCGGCCCGCCTATCATACCTTCGAGGGCGATCTCGTCGGCTTCCATCTCGACCAGGACCTGTTGCGCGCGGCGCGTAAATTCGCCGCCGGGCAGCGGGTCAGCATGTTCACCCTGGTGCTGGCCGCATGGTTCCTGACGCTGCGCCGGCTGGCCGGGACCGACGATGTGGCGATCAGCGTGCCGGTGGGGTCGCGCGACGCTGCCGGCTTCCCCGATATTATGAGCATGATGGTGGCGCTGCTGCCGCTGCGCCTGCGGATGACGGGCGACGATACGGTCGCCGATTTGTTGCGCCGGACCCAGACGCACCATGCGGAGGCGCTGCGCCACCGTGCCTATTTCCTCGACATGCTGCTGCGTGACCTGGCCCCGCCAGCCGCGCCCGACCGGACTTTGCTGTCCGAGGTGTCGCTGTCCTACATGAATTACGGCGCGCATGATGTCGGCGACGGGGCCGCCCATCGCGATATCGCCGTCGTCGGGCTGGAGCGGCGTCACAGCAAGAACGATCTGTCGATCTTCATCCGCGACGTGCCTGACGGAATGTCGGTGCAGCTCGATTACTACGCCGCGATGTTCGACCGCGAGCGGATGGAGGAGTTGGGGCGCATCTTCACCGCGACCTTGCATGCCATGACAAGTGAAGCCGATGCGCCCTTGCGGGCGATCTCCCTGCTGCCCGACGACCAGGCGGCCCGGCTGCGCGTGCTGGAATGCGGCCCGACGCCGCCGCTGCCGCTGGAGCGCGATCTGTATGGCCTGTTCGCCGACCAGGCGGCGGCGTTGCCGGACGCTATCGCCGTGCGCGATTCGGGCGGGGATTGGAGCTATGGCGCGCTGCGGGCGCGGGCGGCTGCCATTGCGCAGGCCCTGGCCGGGGCCGGCATCCGGCGCGGCGATCTGGTGGCGATGCATGTGGAGCGCGGGCGCGAAGCGGTTGCGGCGATGCTGGGCATCACCGCGCTGGGGGCCGGCTATGTGCCGCTCGACCCGGCCTATCCACCCGCCCATAACGCCTTCATCCTGCACGATTGCGGGGCAGGGGCGGTGCTGGCGGATGCTGCCGGGCAGGCTGCTCTTGCGTCCATAGGCGACGATCTTGCCGTCCCGGTTCTGGATCTGTCGGCGATTGATGTGGCCGGTGAGCTCTTGCTGCCCGCGCCGGTCGATCCGGCCCGTGCGCCCGCCTATGTGATGTATACCTCCGGCTCCACGGGACAGCCGAAGGGTGTGCTGATCGAGCAGCGCGCCGTCATCGGGCTGGCGCTGGGCGCGGATTACGCCGATCTTGCGCCGGGCGCCGTGGTGGCGCAGGCCGGTCCGCTGGCCTTCGACGCCTCGACCTTCGAAATCTGGGGGGCGCTGCTGCGCGGCGCGCAGATCGCTGTGATCGATCGGGACGCCCTGCTTGATCCGGTGGCCTTCGGCGCGGCGCTGGCGGGCTTCGGCGTGACCACGATGTTTATGAGCGTCGGGCTGTTCAACCGGCAGATCGACCATGATCCGGCCAGTCTCGCCGGGCTGTCGACGCTGCTCATCGGCGGCGACGCGATCAGCAAGCCGCATGCGCTGGCCTGCCTGGAGCATTGCCCGAATACAACCCTTCTGAATGGCTACGGCCCGACGGAAAGCACGACTTTCGCCGTTGTAGCCCCGATTCTGCGGGCTGATTTGGGGGCGGAGAGCGAGCACAGCATCATCGGCCGGCCGATTGCCCATACCCGCGCGGTCATCCTGGATGCGGATGGACAGCGCGCGCCACTCGGCATCTGGGGTGAATTGCTGATCGGTGGTCCCCGCCTGGCGCGCGGCTATCACAACCGGCCAGAACTCACGGCAGAGAAATTCATCACCGACCCCGAGGATCCGGCCGAGCGGCTGTACCGCACCGGCGATCGCGCGCGCTGGACCCGTGACGGGCGAATCGAATTCGGCGGGCGGATAGATACCCAGGTGAAGCTGCGGGGCTTCCGTATCGAGCTGGATGAGATCGAACGGCATCTGGCGCAGGCCCCTGGCGTGGGCAGTGCCGCAGTCGTGTTTGACCGCGATGGCATGCACGGCGCGGAAATCGTCGGCTGCGTGACGGGCGAGGCGCTAAAGATTGCGGCCCTCGCCGACTGGCTGGGCGCGCGCCTGCCGGCCTATATGGTGCCGACCCGCTGGTGCTGCGTGGATGTGCTGCCGATCACCGCCAATGGCAAGGTCGACCGGGCAGCGCTGCTGGCGCAATCGCGCCGGCAATCGGCCGAGACGCCGGATGGCGGAATGCCGCCGCAATCGTCGGGCGAGACGCTGGTGGCCGAGATTTTCACCGAGATATTCGGCCGTCTGGTTGCCGACCGGCAGGCCAGCTTCAACGCGCTCGGCGGGCACAGCCTGATGGCGATCCGCATCGTGAACCGGATCGAGGCCCGGACTGGCCGCCGGATCGCCATGGCCGATTTCTTCGCCGCGCCGACGGTGGCCGGCATCGCCCGCCATATCGGCCCGATCAAGGCTGACTCTGGAAGGACAATCCCGCCGGCCCCGGAAAGGGCGTTGTATCCCGCCAGCCATGCCCAGCAGCGGCTGTATCTGCTGTCCAGTATGGAAGGCGACAGTGGGGCCTATGGCATGCTGTTCGCTTTCCGCTGTTCCGGCGCTCTCGATCCCCTTGCGCTGCAGGAATCGCTGGCCGCGCTGGTACAGCGGCATGAACCGTTGCGCACGGCCTTTGTCGAGCAGGAGGGCGCTATCCTGCAACGCATCGCCGGGGAGGCGGCGCCGGTCGTCGCCTTCGACGACATCGCCGGCCATGCCGATCCGCTACGCGAGGCGCTGCGGCTGACCCGGCGGGAGGCGGCGACGCCCATCGCGCTTGACCGGCCGCCCTTGATCCGGGGCCGGGTGATCCGTGTGGCCGCAGACGAGCAACTGATGGTTCTGGCGACCCACCACATCGTCGGTGACGGCTGGTCGTCGCGCCTGCTGATGCGCGAATTGGGCGCGCTGTACCGGGCGGCGGTATCGGGCGTGCCGGCGGTGCTGCCGCCGCTGCCGATCCGCTACCGGGATTTCGCGGTCTGGCAGCATGGCCGCGACTGGGGCGAGGCCGCGGCCTATTGGCGCGCGCAGCTGGCTGGCGCGCCGGAGCGCATCGCCCTGCCGGCCGACCGCGCCGCGCCGGACGCGCAATCCTATCGCGGCGGGCGCGCGCATCTGCCGGTGCCCGCCGAGGTCTTGAGCGGGCTGCACGCCTTGGCCGCGCGGCATGGCGTGATGATCTCGGCGGTTGGCATGGCGCTGTTCGCCGCCTTGCTCTACCGCCTGACCCGGCAGGGCGACATGGTGATCGGCATGGGCGTCGCCGGGCGCGAACGGGCGGAGACCGAGGGGCTGATCGGCTTCTTCGTGAATGTGCTGCCGATCCGCGTGACGCTCGATGCCGATACCGAACTGGGCGGGCTGATCGAGGCGATCCACGACACCATGACCGCCGCCCTGGACCGGCAGGATTATCCGTTTGACGCGCTGGTGCGGGAGGTCGCCCCGAAACGGCAGGCCAACCGCCAGCCGCTGGTCAATGTGGTGTTCGAATATCAGCGCTTCGAATCGCTGGCCGGCATCGGCGATATCGACGGGCTGCCCCTGCTGCCGCCCGACGCCGAGGGCGTGCTGGCCGGGGCGCTGGACGCGTTCGTCGAGAACGGCACCGCCAAGCATGACGCGATCCTGTTCCTGACCGAGGAAGCTGGTGCTGCGCGCTTCACGCTGGAATATGACAGCGACCTGTTCGAGGCGGCGACGATCCGCCGCTGGCTGGATTTCCTCGGCAAGATCGCCGCCTCCGCCGCGCATGACGCCCAAGAAGACCAGAAGGACTCGGCATGAAGATCGGCGATTTCGATTTCGACGATCCCCTCTCGCTCCCGGATGACACCGGAAGCGCCGCTGTCACCGGCAGCATCGTCGAGCGGCTGGCGGAGATGGCGCGCACCTATCCCGACCGCATCGCCGTGTGCGACGAGGCGGGCGCGCTGACCTATGGCGAACTGGCGCGCCGCAGTCACCGGGTTGCCCGTTTCATCGTGTCCCTGGAACTGCCGCGCGAGAGCCTGATCGGCGTGATGACCGGGCGCAACGCCCATTATCTGGTCGGGCTGATGGGCGTGCTGACGGCCGGCTGCGCCTTCGTGCCGCTCGATCCTGCGATCCCGCTGGAACGGCGGCGGCAGATGGTGCGCCAGGCCGATATCGCGCTGGTCCTGTCGGAGAGCCGCCATGTCGGCGCGCTGCACCTGCTGCAATGGCGCTGCCCCGGCCTGCGCGACATACTCTGCCTGGATAGCGACGACATTGACACGCTGGCCGAGACGCCCGGTTCGCTGATGTCGGTCGAACTCTGGGACCATCTGGCCGGCGACCGCGCGGATGATGTGCTGGCCGGCGGCTGGAAAAGCGCCTTTACCGGCCAGCCGATCCCGACCCAGGCGATGGCCGGCTTCGGCGAGAATGCGCGGCGCAAGACTGCGGCTTTCCTGAAGCCTGAGTCGCGGGTGCTGGAGGTCGGCTGCGCGTCGGGCTTCACCATGCGCCATGTCGCCCCCAATGCCGGCCTTTACATCGCCACCGACCTGTCGCGCCGGAATGTCGAGCGCACCGAGACCTTCGCCATACAGCACGGCCTGCGGCGTGTGACCTGCCGCCAGCTTGCTGCGCATGATATCGACGTATTCGAGCCGGGATCGTTCGACCTGGTCATCCTGAACAGCGTGGTCGAGAACTTCCCCGGCTTCGGCTATCTGCGCATCGTGCTCGACAAGGCGGCGCGACTGCTGGCGCCGGGCGGCACGATCTTCCTCGGCAATATCTGGGATGGCGACCGGCGCGACGCCTATCTGGCCGATCTGGCGGCCTTCGCGCGCGAGAATGCCGGCAAGGGCTACGATACCCGCCTGGATTTCGCGGAAGATTTGTTCGTCCCCGAGGACTTCTTCGCCGATTGGGCGGCGGAGCGCGGTGGCTTTACCCTGAGCCGTTCCGCCATCGACGCGCCGGGGTTCGACCCCGCCGCCTATACCTTCGACCTGACACTGACCGCGGCGCCGGAGATCGCACCAGGCCAGCCAGTCCGGCGGCGGCACGATCGACGGGCGCTGGACACGCAGCCCGACACCGCGCCGGAGATCGCCACCAGCGCCGGCGACCTCGCCTATGTGCTGTTCACCAGCGGCACCACCGGCACGCCCAAGGGGGTGATGATCGAGCATGGCGCGGTGGTCAATCTGGCACATGCGGTGGCGCAGACGCAGCTTGCCCCGCTCGGCGGCGCGCAGCGGGCGCTGCGGCTGACCTGTGTTGCCCCCTTCGCCTTCGACGGCTCCATCGTGCAGCTTTTCGCGGCGCTGCTGAACGGCCATGCCGTGCATATTCCGGAGGCCGATACACGGATGGACCCGGCGGCGCTGGATGGCTTCTTGCACGCCCACCGGATCGACCAGCTCGACGCCACGCCCAGCCTGTTCGCCCTGTTGCTCGACCATTGGGAAGAAACCGGAAGCCATTGCCCCGCCGGCATGGTGGTGCTGGGTGGCGAGAGCATGCCAGCCAGCCTGCCGGAGCGCTTCTTCGCCCTTGCCGGGCATCGCGACGCCCGGCTGGTGAACGCCTATGGCCCGACCGAATGCTGCGTCTCGGCGGCGCAATATGTGATGACCGCGCAGACTTACCGGCACATCCTGCCGCCGCCCATCGGCCGGTCGATCCCCGGCGTGACTGTCGATATCTGCGACGAGAGCGGCCGTCCGCTACCGCCCGGCATTCCCGGCGAGATCCGCATCGGCGGGGCCGGGGTCGGGCGTGGCTATCTGGGCGACGCGCTGCTGACCCGGCGCCGCTTCGACACCGACGCGGCCGGCGCGCGCCGCTATCGGAGCGGCGATATCGGCCGGCGGCGGCCCGATGGCGAGATTCACTTTGTCGGCCGCGAGGACCGTCAGGTGAAAATCCGCGGCAACCGGGTCGAGCTGGGCGATGTCGAGGCCGCCCTGCTGGCCTGCCCGCATATCCGCCAGGCCGTGGCCCTGCTGAACGAGTCGGCCGGCGGGGCGACGCTGATCGCCTATGTCGTCGCCGATGCCGGTTTTGGCGCGGCCGCCTGCAAGACGCAGCTGGAACGCGCGCTGCCGGCCTATATGGTGCCCGGTTCTCTGATCGTGGTGGATGAGATACCGCTGACCGTCACCGGCAAGCTCGATATTGCGCGCCTGCCGGTGCCGGGCCTGGCTGATGCCGCGCCTGCCAGGCCGGAGCGGCCGCTGGAAGGCGCGCTGGAGCGGCAGATCGCCCGGCTGATGGGTGATGTGCTGGACCGGCCGGTCGAGGATGCGGACGCGGATTTCTTCGCGCTCGGCGGGCACAGCGTGCTGGCCGTGCAGTTCCTGTCGAAGCTGAACCGGGGGAGCGAGACCGCGCTGCCGCTCAGCGACCTGTTCACCTGTTCGACCGTGCGCGGGCTGGCCCGGCGGATCGCGGAGCGGGAAAAGGCGCGCGACCGGCGAAGCCCGGTGGTCGCGGTGAATACCGAGGGCAGGCAAGTGCCCATCGTCTGCTTCCCTCCGGTTGGTGGCAATGTGCTGTGCTATCGCGATCTGGCGCGCGAATTTGGTCCCGACCGGCCGGTCTACATGGTCGAGGCGCTCGGCCTGCGCGACGGCGAAACGCCGGCCTCAACGGTCGAGGAGATGGTGGCAAGCGCGCTGCCCTATCTTCGCGCGGCGCTGCCGGACGGGCCGGTGATCCTGCTGGGCTGGAGCTTTGGCGGGCTGCTCGCCCATGAGGCCGCCTTCCGCCTGCAGCAGGCCGGCATCGATGTGCGCCACCTGATCCTGCTGGACGCCGTGGCCGTGCCGGAGACGATCAAGGCGATCCTGCGCAAGGACGAGGCGGATTATCTCGCCGACATGTTCGGCGAGATCGGCACCGTGGATGCCGAGACGCTGCGGCCGCTGACGCCCGAACAGCGCCTCGATTTTCTGGTCGAGCAGGGCAAGGCGACGGAGCTGCTGCCGCAGGATGCCGACCGCGCCGCCATGCGCCGCCTGCTGGCGGTGTTCCAGAACAATGCCCTGGCGGCAGTGCGCTATGCCCCGCTGACACTGGATGGTCTGGATATCCTGCTGGTCCGGCCGCGCGAGGCGAGCCGGATGGCGCCCGGTGTGCCCGGTGATGATTACAACGGCTGGCGTGACCTGCATGGCGACCGGGTCACGCTGCACTGGATGGACGGGAGCCACGGCACGATGCTGATGGAACCGCATGTCCACGCGTTGGCCGGCCTGATCGCTGATCAGATCGGTACGCGGGAGCCTGTCTGACCGCTCAGCCGGTCACGCACCAGCGCGGCGATGGCGGCATTGGCGGTGTGAATGGCGAAATGCCCACCGGGAAACACTGCCTTGTCGAACTGGCCGGTGGTTGCCTGGTCCCAGCCATCCAGCCGGTCGGGCGTCGGGTCCGGATCGTCCGCTCCGCCGATGGCGGTGATCGGGCAGGACAGAATATCGGCCGATAACGGCGGCTCCTGCTCGGCGAGCTTGAAATCGGCGCGCAGCACCGGCTCGAACAGGTCGCGCAATTCGCGCTCAGCCAGCACTTCCGCCGGCGTGCCGCCATAAGCGGCGATCCGTTGCCAGAAGGCCGGGGATGGCAGGGCGTGTATCGGGTCGCGCGCGGCAGGCTGGCCCGGGGCGCGCCGCCCGCCGACAAACAGATGCGCCGGCTCACCCGCGCCGTCCTGGCTCAGGCGGTGCGCCAGCCGCCAGGCGATCAGCGCCCCCATCGAATAGCCGAACAGGGCGAAGGGCCGGTCCAGAAGTGGCCGCAGCGCGGCGGAAAGCTGCGTGAGCATATCCTCCAGCCGGTCGATGGCGGGCTCGCTCAGGCGCTGTTCACGGCCCGGCAGCGCAATGGGCACGAGGTCGATATCCTCACCCAGAACGCTGCCCCAGTGCCGATAGGGGGCCGCCCCGCCGCCGGCATAGGGCAGGCAGAACAACCGCAGCCGCGCCTGCTCCCGCCGTGTGTCGAAACCGATCCAGGGATTGTCCTGCCGCCCGTGCATTCCCGCCTTTCCTACCGGCACAGCGCCAGCATCGAACCCGGCTGGAACAGCACGACATCCCGTGTGTCGCGCGGCTGCGGGGCATTGATCATGTCTTCGCTGCCGTCGCGGACGAGGTGCTCGACGACAGGGTGTATTGAACAACGAAGCCAGCACTGTTTGGTCGTCTGTGGTCGATCAGCAAGATATTTCCTTCAAGTGGACAATACGCCTTTTGGCCTGCCCGGCGCCGGTTGTTCATGCAACCGAGATGGCCGACCGAATAGAGTTTACCGGAAGGTCACGCCCTACGCCCGCACCGGCGCTTTCTCTTACCAGCTATACTTCACTGTCGCATAAACCGTCCGGCCCACGCCCCAATAGCAGCCAGTGGCGGACAGGCAGGTTGCGACATACTCCTTGTCGAACAGATTGCTGACATCGAGCGCCAGCTGCATCCCCTTCAGCGAGGGTTTCAACTGGCCCAGATCATAGCGGATGCCGGCATCGACCAGGGTATAGCCGGGAACATCGTAATTATTCGTGTTGTCCCCGTAGGTCTGACCGATATAGCGCGCACCGGCGCCGAAGCCGAGACCGTGCAGCGCCCCCGCCGGCATTTCGTAGTCGAGCCAGGCTGCCGCCTGATGCTCCGGCACGAAGGCCAGCCGGTTGCCCTGGGTGCTGATGCCCGATGCGTTGGCATTGGCGCGGGTGATCTCGCTGTCCGTATAGGCGTAGGAGGCAATCAGCGACAGGCCGCCAGTCAGCTGCGCCTTGCCTTCCAGCTCCAGACCGCGCATCCGCACCTCGCCGGTCTGGGTGTTGAACCGGGTGTTGGCCGGGTCCGGCGTCAGCACATTCTGCTGCGTCAGCTGATAGGCGGACAGGGTGACGAAGCTGCGCCCGCCTGTGGGCTGGTATTTGACACCGATTTCGAACTGCTCGCCCTCCGTCGGATCAAACGTGTTGCCGCTGCTGTCGGTGCCGCTGGAGGGCTGGAAGGAGGTGGAATAGCTGGCATAGGGCGCCAGGCCATTGTCGAAACTGTAGACGGCGCCGATTCGGCCAGTGAAGGCCCGGTCATCCTGCGCCGCGTCCGTGTCTGCGGCAGCGGTCTGCGTGCGGGTGTCGGTATCGGCCCAGTCATAGCGGCCACCCAGCACCAGGGTCAGCTGGTCGATCTTCATCTGGTCCTGCAGATACAGGCCGAGCTGGCGGCGTTCCTGATCGATGCGCATCCCGGTGCCCGGCCGGCTGACCGGCGTGCCATAGATCGGGTTATAGGCGTTGAACGGTGTGGACAGCATGGTGAGCTGTGATTCCTCGAAGGTGCTGTCCTCGTAGGAATAATCGAAGCCGATCAGCGTCTTGTGCCCCACGCTACCGGTCCGGAATTCGGCGATAGCCTGATTGTCCACAGTCAGCAGCTGCGCGCTTTCCGGGAAGGCCCAGGCATAGCGGCCAAGGGTGGACGGGTCGCAAGGCGAGGTCGCGCAGAAGGCCTGCACGCGCTGGCTGTCGGTATCGACATCGCCATAGCGCAAACTCTGGCGCAGCGACCAGGTATCGTCGATGCGATGATCCAGCTCGTAGCCGGCGAACCATTGCTTGTTGTTGAAATGGTCATAGCCCGGCTCACCGACGAAGGTCTCGCGCGGCAGCAGGCCCTGGCTGCCCGGATACAGCGTGCCGACCGCCGGAAGGGCCGGCGCGCCACCGCCGCCGGCGGCGTCGATTTCCTGATATTCGCCGAAGAAGGTGATCTTGGTGTCGTCAGTGGCCAGCCAGGTCAGCGAGGGGGCGAAATAGAATTTCTCCTCATCGACATAATCGAATTGCGTGTCGGATTTCCGCCCAAGGGCCACCAGCCGGTAGAGCAGCGAACCGTCCGCATCCACCTTGCCGCCGAGATCCAGGCCGGCCTGCATCCGGTCATGGCTGCCGGTCTGCACCTCGATCTCGCGCACATCCTCTGCGGTCGGGCGCTTCTTCACCATGTTCACGGTGCCGCCGGGATTGCCCTGCCCGTAGAGCAGCGAGGCCGGTCCCTTCAGCACTTCGATCCGCTCCAGTCCGAAAGTCTCGATCCGGGGCTGAGAATAGCCGCGCGCGCCGAAGGGCAGGCGCAGCCCGTCCAGATAGCGGGCAGGCGTGAAGCCACGCACCGTCAGCCAGTCATGCCGGATATCGTTATTGCCATATTGCGCGATGACGCCCGGCGTATAGCGCAGGCTCTCTGTCAGCGTGCGCGAGCCCTGATCGTCCATCTGCTCACGCGTGACCACGTTGATCGCCTGCGGCGTTTCGATCAGCGGCGTATCCGTCTTGGTGCCGGTGGCGCTGCGCGTGGCGACATAGCCATCCGCCGGACCCCAGGCAGATTCCAAGGCGCGCTGGCCCTGTACCGCCACCGTGTCCAGCGTCAAGGCACCGCTCGCCTGCGGCTTCGTGATCGTCACCGTGGTCGGGCCGGTGACCTGGAAGGCGGCGCCACTGCCTGCCAACAGGCGGCGCAGCCCGTCCGTGGCGGTGAAATTGCCGGTCAGCCCGGCCGTGGTCAGGCCCGCGATATCGGCGGAGCGATAGGCGAAGGAGAGGCCGGTCCGTTCGGCGAAACGGTCGAGCGCACCGGCCAGCGGCTGCGGCGCGATGGCGAACTCCTGGGCGGTTTCCGCCTGGGCGATCTGCTGGCTGGCGACCGGCTGCACGGCTTCCGTGGCGCTGGCCGCAGCTGTGAAGGCCAGTGTGCTTAACATGGTGCTCGCCAGCAATGACCGGGCCAGGTTTCGGCGCCGCTTCGGCATGTCTTTGCTGGCCTTAGGATGACAATTCTCGCCCCGCATCGGTTTCCCCTTTGATAGTCACAAGAAATAGGAATGCAACGCATTCGCGCTCCCTCTATGCATAGAGCGCGTGGGCGCGGGAAAACCGGTGCGGATTTTTAGGATTCTTTACGGAGGAGGGGGAGCCCTTAGTGCAGAATGACCAGATAACCGGCCAGACGGGTGACGCTGAGGCCATGCGTGGCGGCCAGCGCGTCGATGCCGTTATCCAGCTGGCCAAGCGACAGGCGGGCCGTGACCGTACCCAGCTTCGTCTGATCGCCCAGCAGCAGGATGCGGCCCGGATAATAGCGGCCGATCTCCTCCAGCGCCTCGGTGAAGGGGCGCTCGCGCAGCAGGAGCAGGCCCTGGCGCCAGGCGATGGCGGCCGTCGCGTCCACATTCTCCATCGGGCCGATGCTGCCATCCTCGCGATAGGCGATGCGCTGGCCGGCGGTCACAAGATGGTCAGTGCTTGCCGTATTGTCGGTTGCATCGGGGGCAACACGCACCGTGCCTTCCGTCACGGTCACGGTGGCGATCCCGTCTTGGTCGCGCACGGCATAGGCGGTGCCGACCGCTGTGCTGCTGCCGCCCAGTGCCAGAACGCTGAACGGACGGCCCCTGTCCCTGATGACATCGAACCAGACCTCGCCGCCGAGTATGGCGACCTCTCGGCGGGTCTGGGTATAGCGGATATCCAAGGCACTGCCGGTGTTCAGATATGCGAGGGAGCCGTCCGGCAAGGTGATCGTCGCCTGCTCGCCGCGTGCCGTCCGGTAATCCGCCTGAATCATTATCAGCAAGTCCGGCAGCGAGGCCAGGACCAGCAGCAGGCAGGCGGCCAGGGCAGCGATGGCTGCCACGGCGCGGGTGCGGGAGATTCCGGGCCGGATGCGGTGTGGCATGACCTGGTCGGCAGCCGGCGCGAAAGCCGGCTCCAGCGGGTCGAGATCGTTCCACAAGGCGCGCACTTCCCGGAACGCCGCATCATGCGCAGGGTTGGCCTCGCGCCATTCCCGGAAGCGTCGAAGTTCCACCGCGCTCATGTCGCCGGCGGTCAGCCGGAGGAACCAGTCCTGCGCGGTTTGCTCGACGCGGTCGGGCGACATCTGCTGGGGCAAGGCGGTCACTCTGGCTGGCATCGACGGGTCGATGAGTGGCGTATCGGGGTGGCGTTCATACAATAGACGAGTGGGATCATCATTTCCGGTGGCCTTCCTCCTGCGGCGTAGCCCGGAATTGCCGCCTGGCACGCAGCATCGTCTCCAGCGCCAATTTCAGATCCTTGTAGACCGTGGTGATTCCAAGTCCCATCTGGTCGGCGATCTGTGGCTGCGTCAGCCCCTCATAGCGATGCAGGCGGAAGATTTCGCGGCAGCGCGGCGGCAGCCCGGCAATGGCGGTGGCAAGAAAACCCAGTTCGGCCCGGGCCAGGGCATGCCGCTCTGGCGTCATCTCGTCGCGGCGCCGCCAGACCAACCCGTCGATCTCCGCCAGGATTTCGCCCCGGCGGCGCTCTACCCGCAGATAATCGGTTGCCAGATTGGCCGCCATGCCGAACAGATAGGCCTTGCTGTCGCGTATCTGCGGCGGCTCTGGCTCGCCCAGCAGCTTCACATAGAGGTCATGCGCAATGTCTGCCGCCGTCGCCGGCGAACCGAGACGGCGGGCGAGGAAGCGCAGCAATTCCCATTCATGGTCGCGATAGGCTTGCAGCAGCCCGGAATCTGTCATGAGCCGAGAGGGTGTTCATGGTCGTGTGACGATCATGGCACCGTAGTGCATATGCGAATCGCTCGCAAATAAAAGCGACTGACGAAAGACCTGACGTTGATGTTCAGGCAATCTGCGAGGTGTGGAGTTCCGATAGTCGATTCTGAAGGGCAGTAATCTGAAAGCCGCCAGTCCGCAAACGGCCAAAGCAAGTCGGCCGGAAGCAAGCGACTGGGATTGGTGGACTGTGGCCTGGCAGCTTTCGAGACGGCGTTACTGTGAAACTGACGGTCGTAAGCTGCTTGCCGTTTCGGACGTGATCAACTTACGGCGGCGATATAGCAGAAGGGCTAACGCCAGCGCCCACCAAAACACGACGCCCATCAGCAGACTGACGAGCATGTACATTGAGGGACCTTCGAGGCCAAGCATATCTTCGACCCAAGGAAATAGGCCGAGCAGTCTGATTCCCATGAGGACCACGATCGCTAGAATGCTGCCGGGCCCGATGATAGCAAAGGCAAAGATGCGGGAACCGGAACCCAAGGCGCCCAGCACGAGAAGCGCCACGAAGGCCAGCGACAACAGCCAACAAACCCACCGGTGTCGAATGATTGATCCAGCACGGCGCTGCTTCATCCGTCACCTCGCATGGCTATCTCGGTTGCGCATCGATCTGAAGATCAACCTACACGATATGTGACAACCGGACGATACCCGCTTGCCGGATCACCACAACCGGCCCTGATGGCTTGGACGGGATGGGGCAGGGCAAATCGCCGCGCGAATGGCAGTTATTCTGTCCGTCCCTTGTAGGCCACAGCACTGCCAGCAAACCGCTGCCTCGATAGGCGCGGGCGGTAATGAGCAAGCTTCGAGGTAATTGCGCTCGTCTACCCTTGCGGTCCGTGCTGTCACGCGTCTCGGCGGCCAGCGCAGGGCTGACAGCGGAGGAGGGACCGAATCACCGACAATGGCCATGCTGCAGCCGACTTAGGCAATCCACGGCCTGCCGAAACTTTCCAAGCCGATTGCCTTGATGTCCGATAGCTTCTATCTCTAGGTCTGAGAATGATTCTCAGTTCTGGAGCTTTTTTGACGCACGAGCCGACCATAGTGGAGCTGCTTTCGGCGCATCGGGGCGAGCTGGTGAATTACGCCAGCAGCATCCTGGGCGATCGCTCGCATGCTGAGGATGTGGTGCAGGAGGCCTATCTGCGCCTGGATTCCGCTGCTGTCGATCAGCCCCTGCGTGAGCCGCTGGCCTATCTCTATCGCATCGTCCGCAACCTGTCCCTGGATGTGCGGCGGCGCCTGATGCGCGAACGCGGGCGGCTGCCCTCGGGCACGGATGCGGCGATGGAGGAGATCGCCGAGGATCGCCCCTCGCCGGAGAGCGAGGTGGCTGCCCGCCGGGACATGCGCCTGCTCACCCTGGCCCTGGCTGAATTGCCGGAGCGCACGCGGGTCGCGCTGGAGATGCATCGCTTCGGTGGCTGCTCGATCCGAGAGGTTGCCAACCGGCTCGATATCTCGGTCGGCACGGCACATGCGCTGGTAATCGACGGGCTGGAACACTGCCGAAGCCGGTTGTTCCGCGACCGATGACCGGGCAATCTTTGAACACTGCCGCCCGCCGGGGCGTCTATAGGATAGTGCCGCGGCGAGGAGATAAAGCCCGACATGAATAACCGACGCCAACCGAGCAGAGCCAGCGAATGGCTGGTCGCCCTGCTCGACCAGCCGGATGACAGGGATTTGCGCGCCGCCTTCGGGCGCTGGATCGCGGCTGATTCCGCCCATGCCCGCGACTGGGATGAGATCGCCCGGACCTATGAGGTTCTGGGGGAGGTGACACCGCTGCATCGCGTGCACTGGTCGGGCCATGCCGGGGAACCCCGGGCACTGCCGATTGCAGAAAAACGACGCAGGCCTGGCCGCCGCATCGGCCTGGGGTTTGCCGGCACGGCCCTGGCGGCCTGCCTGGCGCTTGTGCTGCTGCCCGATCTGATGCTGCACTGGACGGCCGACCATGTGACGGGCACGGCCGAACAGCAGTATGTGCGGCTGGAAGATGGCAGCACCATCCGCCTCGCCCCCGACAGCGCCGTGGACATCGCCTATACTCAGGCCGAACGCCGCGTGACGCTGCTGTCAGGACAGGCGTTTTTCGAGGTCACGCCCAATCCGGAGCGGCCCTTCCGGGTGGCGGCGAACACAATCGAGACCAGTGTCGTCGGCACGGCCTTCGAGGTGCAGATGGTGGATCGCGCGACCCGGGTCGCGGTGCGGGAGGGCACCGTGCGGGTCAGTCATGAGGGCGTCGTTCCGCCAGTGAACGAAACGTTGATCGCCGGCGACTGGGCGCGGCTGTCCTGGGATGGCGGCAGCGGACGCGGCTCCATGCTGCCGGAGAATGTCGCCAGCTGGCTGGACGGGCAGCTCATCGTCCAGGACCGCCCTGTGGCCGAGGTAGTGGCCGAACTGCGGCATTATTATTCCGGCATTGTCCTGGTGCAGGGCGACGCGCTGGCCAATCAGCCTTTGACCGGCGTCTACAGCCTGTCCGACCCGGTGGCCGCCTTCCGCGCCATCGCCAGTGCGCAAGGCGCGTCCTTTCGCCAGCTATCATCCTGGATCGTGCTGATTTCCGGCGGCTGAAAAAATTTTGAACGCTGGCTGATCCCGCATCGTCTCTAAGTCAGAGATTAAAAATGCGACGTAATCGCATCGGGTGATTGCGGGCGATTTCCTGTCTTGAGGGGGAGTTGAGGGAAATGACGAAGGGGCACGAGACTCGGCGGCGATGGGTTGCCGCCCTGGCGGTATCGACCGCGCTGGCCACGACGCTGGTCGCGCTGCCATCCGCCGGACAGGCACAAGGCGCAGGACCAAGTATAGCCCAGGCCCAGCAGCGCAGCTTCAATATTCCATCGCAGCCGATGCCGGAGGCCCTGTCGCTGTTCGGCCGGCAGTCCGGCATGCAGGTTTCTGCGAATGGCGATGTCGTGCGCGCTGCCCGTACCCAGGGCGTCAGCGGTACGATGGCACCGGAGCTGGCGCTGCAGCAGCTTCTCGCCGGCACTGGCCTCAGCTTCCGCATGGAGCAGGGCGGTGCGGTGATCTATGAAACGCCGGGGGCAAGCGGTGGGGCGACGGTGCTGGCACCGGTGATGGTGCAGGGGGCGTCCCAGCCGGACAAGCATGCCGGGGCGGCCGACCGGGCCAATTCGATCACCATCGGTCTGGAAGATCTGGAGCGCCGCAATCCGAGCTCGCTGAAGCAGGTCTTCGCCGGCGAGGCCAGCGTCTCCGTCGGCGGTGGCCAGCCGATGAGCCAGAAGGTCTATGTCCAGGGCGTGGAGGAAACCAACCTCGCCATCACCATCGATGGCGCGCGGCAGAACAACAAGGTGTTCCACCACAACGCCACCAACCTGATCGACCCGTCGCTGCTGAAGCTGGCGCGCGTCGATCCAGGCGTGGCCCCGGCCGATGCCGGCCCCGGCGCGCTGGGCGGCTCCATCGTCTACGAGACGGTCGACGTGGCCGATGTGCTGGAGCCGGGCCGCTCGGTTGGCGGCTTCCTCAGCAGCGAATACAATTCGAATGGCGACGCCCTGACCTATAGCGGCTCCGCCTATGGCCGCTCCCAGGGCTTCGAAGTGCTGGGCTTCTACAAGAATTCCGACGGCAGAAACTACAAGGATGGTGATGGCCAGGCGGTCGAGGGCACCGGTGCCGGGCTGGAAAGCGTGCTGGGCAAGGTCGGCTTCGAAAGCGATGGCGGTCATCGCTTCGAGTTCTCTGCCGAGCAGGTACATGACGAGGCGGTGCGCCCGTTCCGCGCCAATATCGGCCGGCTGACCAACCGCAATGAGGGGCTGCGCCTCTACGATCTGAAACGCCAGAACTTCGCCTTCAATTATTCCACGCCGAATGCCGATGGCATGTGGGATCCGAAGGCCGTGCTGGGCTATGGCCGCACCGAGGTCAGCGTGCCGACCCCGTTCGGCAGCGTCGGCGAGACCAGCAGTCTGTCCGGCAAGCTGGAGAACAACTTCAACTTCAGCCCCGGCAACACGCTGACGGTCGGCGTTGATTTCTATGACGACAAGGCGGAATACGACGACCCCACGGTCAGCATCTTCGAATCATCCACCAATGTCGGCGTCTTCGCCCAGGCCCGCATAACCCCGGTCGACCGGCTGCGTCTGTCCTTCGGCATGCGCGGCGACCAGAACTGGTTCGAGGGCACTGACGGCACCGAGATCGACCATGCCGGCCTGTCCGGCAACGCCTCGGCGGCCTATGACGCGACCGACTGGCTGACGCTGAAGGCGGGCTATTCGCGGGTCTTCGGCGGTATCACCCTGGCCGAGAATTTCATCCTGAACGAGAACTGGTCCTATGCCGGCGGCATTGAGCCGGTGCGCTCCGAGAACATGACCCTGGGCTTCGAGACGCATCATCGCGGCTTCACTTTCGGGGCCGGTATCTTCCGCAGCGATTTCGAGAATGCCCGCAACGAGACCTTCGGTGGCGGCCCGCGGCTCACCTCGGATTTCGAGACCCAGGGCTACAACATCTCGGTCGGCTATAACTGGGGGCCCGGCTTCGCCCGGCTGACCTATACCGACACTGATTTCGAGATCAACGGTGTCACCGGCGATTCGGATTTCGGCCAGTATCTCGGCACGCCGATCGGCCAGCTCTTCGCGCTTGAAGTCGCCCACAGCTTCGCCCGTACCGGCCTGACCCTCGGTGGCACCCTGGATGTGGCGCTGGAAAACGAGGACCCTGCCGGTGTCGGGTTGCAGCCGCTGAGTTCGTATGAATCCCTCAGCTTCTTCGCTGAATACCAGCCCCCGCAGATGCAGTTCCTGACCCTGAGGGTGGAGGCAAACAATTTGTTCGACGAGACCTATGCCGACCGCGCCACCTATGGCCAGGAATTCGGCAATGTGATCCCGCTCTATGAGCCGGGCCGCTCCTTTCTCGTGAAAGCGAAGGTCACCTTCTAAACATGCGGGTATTTCTGATCGTCGCCGGGCTGTTGGCGGCGCTGCTTTCCCCGGCGCGGGCGGAACGGATCGACATTGTTGACCGGTCCGGCCGCGCCGTGTCCGTTCAGCTGCCGGTGAAACGCTTCGTCATCGGCGAGGGGCGCTATATCCCGCTGCTGGCCCTGCTGCGTCCGGAAAACCCGGTGGCCGGGCTGGTCGGCACCATGTCGCCGCTGAGCCATACCGAGCCGGCGCTGGAGGCACAGCTTTTCGAGCGCTTCCCGGCGGCGCGCGACATCGCCCTGTTCGGCAGCAACAGCGCGGACAGCGTCTCGGTTGAGAAGATCATCGATCTGCAGCCGCAGCTTGCCATTTTCGGCCTCAACGATCATGGGCCGGGGGCGAAGAACGCCGAATTGCTGCGTCAGCTGGAAGCGGCCGGCATTGCAGTGGTGTTCATCGATTTCCGGCTCGACCCGATGACCAACACGCTGCCCTCCATCGACCTTCTGGGCCGGCTGCTGGGGGCAGAGAACCGCGCTGCCGACTATGCCGCCTTCTATCGCGGGCGGCTGGAGACCATCCGCGAGCGTGTCGCCCAGGCGAAGACCCGGCCCAGCGTGTTCGTACAGGCCCATCCCGGCCGCTTCGATTGCTGCTGGGGCATGGCCGAGGGCATGCTGGGTCCGTTCGTCGGCCTGGCGGGCGGGCATAATATCGCCGATGCCGTGGCCCCCGGGCCGACGGCGCAGCACACGGCGGAATTCCTGCTGACCGAGAATCCCGATGTATGGATCGGTACCGCCAGCGGCACGCCGGCGGAATATCGCGCCGGCGGCAAACCGGTGGCGCTGGGCGCCGGCATTTCCACCCAGGACGCCGCCGCCAGCCTGAAGCGCTACCTGTCCGCCCCGGAATTCCAGGCGATGGATGCGGTGCGCGGCGGTCGGGCGCATTCCGTCTGGCATAATTTCTATAATTCGCCGTTCAATATCGTGGCGCTGGAAGCCTTCGCGGTGTGGATACATCCCGATCTGTTCGCCGATCTCGATCCGCAGCGCACCCTGGCGCATATCTACGACACCTATTTGCCCTTTACGCTGGAAGGCACGTATTTCGCCACGGTGCTGCGTGACTGACGCCTCCGCTTCGCTGCATGCCCGCTTCGGCCATATCCAGCGCCGGCGGGTGCTGGTACTGGGGCTGCTGACGCTGGCCCTGCTGCTGTGCCTCGGCCTCGATCTGATGGCCGGCCCGGCCGGACTGACCGCCGAACAGATTCTGCGTGGCCTGTTCGATCCCGAAAGCCTGGAACTGCGCCACCGCATCATCCTGTGGCAGGTGCGCCTGCCTGATGCGCTGATCGCGTTGTCGGTCGGCGCGGCGCTGGGGCTGGCGGGGGTCGAGACCCAGACCATCCTGGACAACCCGCTGGCCAGCCCGTTCACGCTGGGCGTTTCCTCCTCCGCCATGCTGGGGGCGGGCATCGCCATCGTGCTGGCCCCGGCGCTGCCCTTCGTCCCGGAAACCGCGGTGCTGCCGGTCATGGCGCTGGTCTTCGCGCTGGGTTGCGGCGGGCTGATCCTGCTGGTGGTGCAGTTCGTCGGCGGGGCGCGGGAGACCGTGGTGCTGTTCGGCATCGCCATGGTGTTCCTGTGCAACGCGCTGACCTCGGCGCTGCACTACATCGCCGATGCCGACGGCATCCAGCAGATCGTGTTCTGGACCATCGGCAATCTGACCAAGGCGGGCTGGACCGAGGTGTGGATCGTCACCGCCTGCTTTCTGGCCGTGCTGCCCTTCAGCCTGCGCCATGTCTGGCTGATGACGCTGCTGCGCGGCGGTGAGGCGCATGCCCGCAGCGTTGGCATTGATGTCGCCCGGCTGCGTCTCTGGGTGATCCTGCGGTCCTCGATCCTGACCGCCTTCGCGGTCTGCTTCGTCGGCACCATCGCCTTCATCGGGCTGGTCGGCCCGCATATCGCGCGCCTCCTGCTGGGCGAGGATCACCGCATGCTGGTGCCCGGCTCGGCCTTGTGCGGGGCGCTGATCCTTTCCGCCGCTTCCTTCCTGTCGAAGGCGCTGATCTCCGGCGCGATCATCCCGGTCGGCATCCTGACCGCGTTGGTCGGCGTGCCGGTGCTGCTGGCGCTGCTGATCGGCCAGCGGAGGCGGCCGTGACCCGGCTGCGGGCGCAGGGCGTGTCGGCGCATTATGGCCGCACGCAGATCCTGTTCGACGTCACGCTGCCGGATATGGCCAATGGCGAGATACTGGGGCTGCTGGGGCCGAACGCCTCGGGCAAATCCACCCTGATGCGCTGCCTGTCGCGCGAGATGCGGGCCGACGGGCTGATCGCGCTGGATGATATGGCCCAAGGGGACTACGGCCCGGCGGGCTGGCGCGACAAGGTGGCGGCGATGCCGCAATCGCCGCCCTCGCCATCCGCCCTGCTGCCGACGGAGCTGATGTGGAGCACCGCGCGGGCCCTGGCGCTGGATATCCCGGATGCCGCACTGGCGGCGCGTATCGAGGCGATGTTTGCAGCCCTCGGCCTGTCCTCGGTCGCGCTGTCGCCGCTGCACACCCTGTCTGGCGGCAAGCGCCAGCTGGTCGGGCTGGCACTGGCGCTGATCCGTGAACCGGCGCTGCTGCTGCTCGACGAGCCGACCTCCGCCCTCGACCTGCATTGGCGCATGGTGGTGCTGGATCTGGTACGCGACCGGCTGGCGCAGCGCGGCGGGGTGGCGATCGCAGCCCTGCACGACATCGACCTGGCGGCGCGCTATTGCGACCAGCTGGCCCTGCTGAGCCAGGGCCGCGTCGTTGCCGCCGGCCCGCCGGCCGAGGTGCTTACCCCGGAGACTCTGGCCGCCGTCTTCCAGGTCGAGGCCGAAATCGTGGCGCGGCCCGGCGGCGGCATCCTGGTCCATATCGTGCGGCCGCTGCCCCGGGCGCTGCACCGGCATGGCTGAAGCAGGACCGCGCCTGGTACCCCTGGCGTTCGCGCTGGGGCTGGCCAATTTGTCGCATATCGCCATCGCGGCGACCGACCTGGTGATGATCGGCTGGCTGGGGCCGGCGGAACTGGCAGCAGCATCCCTGGCCAGCCATCTGTTCTATCTGCCGCTGTTCTGCCTGCTGGGCTTCGTCGGCGGGGCGGGTGCGCCGCTCGCCCGTTTGCTCGGCGCGGGCGATCTGGCAGGCGCGCGCGGGACAGTGACGGCGCTGGCGGCCGTGGCCGGCGTCCTTCTGCTGCCGATCCTGGCGCTGTCGGTGGCCGGGGAGGCGCTGCTGCTGTCCGTCGGCCAGGAACCGGGCCTGGCGCAGGCTGCCGGCCCGTATCTCGCCTGGCTTGCCTGGGCGTCCCCCTGCATCGCGGTGTTCGCCGCACTATGGACAATCGCCGCCGTGCGCGGCCACGCCGCCGCCGTCAGCCGGATCTCGTTGCTGGCTATACCGGTGAACGCCGCCGGCAATGCACTGTTCATGTTCGGCCTGCTGGGCCTGCCGGAACTGGGCCTTGTCGGCGCGGGGGTGGCGACCTTCCTGACGGTCCTGCTGAAGATGCTGGCGCTGCTCTTCTGGCTCTACCGGCGCGGCGCGCTGGCGGGCCTGCTCGGCGGATGGAGCCTCGCCGGCCTGCGGCGGAATCTGACGGAGGTGCTGTCCTATGGCGCGCCGATGGCGGTGCTTGAAGGCGCCACCATGGGTTTCTTCGCGGCCATCGCGATGATGACCGGCCTGCTGGGCGCCGCAGCGCTGGCCGCCAACGCCATCGCCCTGCAGGCTGCGGAGGTCGGCATCGCCTTCCTCTTCGGCATAGGCGAGGCGGCGACCATCGTCATCGCCTTCCACCGGGGGCAGGAGAATATCGCGCACTACCGCCAGGCCATCCGCCAGACGCTGGTGGCGGCGCTGGCGGTTTCGGCGCTGTACGGGGGCTTCCTGGCGCTGGCGCGCGGGCCGCTGGTCGCGCTGGTGCTGGAGCCGGGGGCGCCCTTCGCGGCAGAGACGGCGGCGCTGGCCCAACTCGTCCTGCTGTTTGCCGCCGCTAGCCTGCCGCTGGATTGCGGACGCATCGCGCTTGTCGGAATCCTGCGCGGCCTGGGCGATGCCCGATGGCCTGCCGGCATCGCCATTCTCGGCCTCTGGAGCGTCGGCATTCCCGTGGCGGCCTGGCTCAGCCTTGGCCAAGGGCAAGGGCTCGCCGGTATCTGGACCGGCATGCTGATGGCGATGAGCCTCGTCTCCGCCACCCTGTTCCAGCGCCTGCGGAGAGTTTTAAACCAGGAAAGGATGGTTCCATGAAGATCTCGGAAAGCCGGGTGGAAACGCCCAATGCCGGCCGTTACCTGGCCCAGCTGTGCAAGCATTTCGCCCATAAGCTGCCGGTGGAGCTGCACGACACTGTCGGCAGCATCGTCTTCACCATCGGCATCTGCCGGCTGGAGGCGCAGCCAGCGGCGCTGCTGCTGCGCTGCGAATCGCCGGATGCAACCAAGCTCGACCAGTTGCAGACGGTCATCACCGAGCATGTCGCCCGCTTCGGCTGGCGCGAAGCCCCGGAAATCATTTGGGCTACCGCTGATTGAGCGGGGGCAGGTCCTGTTCGTGTCTCGATCGCTCGGGGTTCCTTGGCGTCACATTTGCGCCGCACAGGTTATCAGTGAAATGGCTGCTTACCGGCGACTTTGACTGAAAAGCGGACGGGCACCTTGCGGCCACAACATCGGCTACATGCTCACTAGACCATAAGCTTCTGTAGCGTTAGAGAGATCAGCAGGTTCGCTAGGAAGCTCGCTCGTAACGGTCAATCCAAACCAGTAGCCGGGCCCGCGTAAGTTCCGTGTGCTGAGTAGGAACTGGCGAGGCTCTATCCCCTGATCATCAGAGGCGGAAACGAACCCCAGGGCGGGCCAGCCCGCCGCTTTGCGCCATCACGGTGCCGTCCGCCCGCCAGCAGGCCGCCCCTGTCATCATCCCGTCTTCTTCGAAAGCGATGGCGTTCATGCCGCCGCCCACGGTCTTGACGAGGCGCACATCCTGGCCTCGCTTCACAAGCGCTTCTTCCATATCCGCGTAGGCCGGTTCCAGTTCGATATGGTGGCCTTCCGTCCAGAGCCGCGGTGCCTCGACGGCCTGCTGGAGGTTCATCCGGTGATCGATGAGGTTCACAATGGCCTGCATCGCCGACGGGAAAATGCGCACCCCGCCCGGCAAACCCAGTGCGAAGACGGGGCGGTCCTCTTTCAGTATGATCATCGGCGCCATCGCTGTCGGCACCCGTTTGCCAGGGGCGATGGACATCGCCTTGCCGGGGCGCGGATCGTAGTTCAGCATATAGTTATTGGGAATAATTCCTGTGCCGGGAACCATGATGCGTGCGCCGAACAGACTGTTGATCGTATGTGTGGCGGCGACGATATTCCCGTCCCGGTCGGCCGCTGTGACATGCGTGGTGTCGCGGCTTTCGTGAAGCGAGGGATGCGGCACCGGCCTTTCCTTTATCCGCTGCAGGCAGGTGCGGGCATAGTCCTTCGAAATGTAGCGTTCCACCGGCACATTGACGAAATCGGGGTCGCCAGATGCGGTGCGCCGGTCCTCGAAGGCGATGCGGATCACCTCAGCCAACAGGCCGAGAGACTCCACGCTGCCGAACCCCATGGTGGCGACGTCGAAACTCTCCAGCATGTTCAGCATTTGAACGATATGCACGCCGGATGAGGCCGGTGGCGGCGGACCGGCGATGGTGTGCCCGCGATAGGTGCCGAAGACCGCCTCGCGTTCGATGGCGCTGTAGGAAACAAGATCTTCCAGCGTCAGGACACCGGCGTCCGGACCGCCGGTCTGCAGCCGGTCGATCAGGGCGCCCCCCAGCGCACCGCCATACAGCGCCGACGCGCCTTCCGCCTGCACCTGTCGCAGGCTGTCGGCATAGTCACCCATCACCATACGGTTGCCCGGTTCCGCCGGGGTGCCGCCCGGCAGCATCAGCCGTGCGATCTCGGCATCTGCGGCAAGATCGGCCTGATGCTCTTTGATCGCGCCATTCAGATAGTGACTGACGGTGAAGCCGCGTCTTGCGGCCTGTATCGCCGGTTCGATCACGTCGGCAAAGGGCAGTTTGCCGTATTTTTCCTGCATCAGGCACCAGCCGCGCAGATTTCCCGGAACGGCGACGGCCGATGGTCCGACGAGATTGCGCCGATCAAGCGTGTCGCTGTATCGCTCCGGAAGGTCCGAAACAGGGGTGAACATCGTCGGGTGCATTGCTGCCCCTGCGGTTGACAGCGCGTCGATCACCACATGGCGGCTGTCACTCAGCCTTATGTGTGAAATCCCGCCACCTGCGATCCCCACCATCATCGGCTCGACAACGGTGAGTGTCAGCAGCGCCGCGACGGCGGCATCGATGGCATTGCCACCAGCCGCCAGCATCTCGCTGCCTGCCGCTGTGCCGAGCGGAGAGTTCGTCACGACAATGCCCAAATCACCTGAGGCCGAGCGCTTTTCGCAGGTGAAGGGCAGTTTTTTGCGGATCAACGGAATCTCCCGGTTTTCACGAGGATTGAGCCCATAGCGCCTTCGGTCGCGGCCTGCAGGGAGCCGAAGCCCAGGAGCGAGGTTTGCAAGACAATGGCTTTGAAGGCCAAGATTTTAGATCCGGGAGTATCGCTGTCCGGTTGATAAATAATCAATGCGGCAATGCGCGTGTGTTGTGTCCCGTCTCTGGAATATTCCGGGCCGGCTGCGCTACTCCCCCTCCCACCCCTATGTCGCGCAGCGGTATCATGCCGACCTTCTCGAATAGCCTCGATATAATTGCAAATGAGTATCATTACTGATAGTGCTTGAGGCATGCCGCCGTCACCGGCGGTTCGATTCTCACCGTTGGGGAAATCCGGATCATGACGTCCTGGCGCCAGAGGCTCGCTGGGCTGTTCGAGGAGCACGCGCGGGCGTTGACCAAGGTCGCCGCCAGAAGGCTGCGCGATCCGGAGACGGCGCGGGAGATCGTGCAGGACGTCTATGTCCGCCTGCTGCAATCCGGCGGCACCGGCCGGACCGAGGACGACACGCGGATTCTCTATGCCTCGGTGCGGAATGCCGTGATCGATCATCACCGCAGCCTGCGCAGCCGCAACCGGGCGCTGGACAGCATCGTGCCGGAGCAGATCGGCTGGGGCGAAGGCCACTCGCCGGAGGATCAGGCGGCGGCGCGCGAATCGCTCTCTGCGCTGGACAGGGCGCTGCTGGAACTGCGGCCGCAGGCGCGCGAGATGTTCATCCTGCACCGCATCGAGGGCATCCCAAACGACAGGCTGGCGAAGATCTACGGCATATCGGTCAGCGCTGTGGAGAAGCAGCTTGCCCGCGTCCTCAGGCATTGCCAGAAAGCGCTCGGCGAGCATCGGCGTTGAGGCCGGGATATGCGGATGCCTTCCGGCCGGACGTTATTGGCTATATAGGGAAGTACCGTACCCCAAACTGTTTTCGCACCGTCAAGGCACGCCCGGCAGCCGGCCCAGATGAGAAACGCCCCAGATCTTACCGACGAACAGAAGGACGCCGCGGCGCTGTGGCACGCCAAGCGGGCCGGTGGCTCGCTGTCGGCGCGGGAGGCGGTGGCGTTCGAGGCATGGCTGAATGCAGATACCGGCAACCGCCTGGCCTATGATCAGATCCGCGTGCTCTGGGGCCAGCTGGAATTGCCGGCGCGCCGGACCGCCAGCGGCGCTGCCGCTCGGGGGCTGCTGTCCCGCCTGACGGGTAACTGGCGGCGCAAGGCGGTAGCCGGGCTGGCCGGCGCGGCCATTGCCGCGGCGCTGGTCCTGTCGGTGATCGATCCATCTTCCCTTGTACAGAACTGGCGCGCCGACATCGTCTCCGGCGATTCCCGGATGACGCAGACCAGCCTGCCGGATGGTTCCACCGTGCATCTGGGGCCGGACACGGCGCTGGCCACGGATTTCAGCGGCGGGCGCCGCCAGGTGACGCTGCTGCAGGGCCAGGCCTTCTTCGAGGTGCGGCACCGCGAGGGCGATCCGTTCACCGTGACGGCGGGCGACGCCATTGTGCAGGTGGTCGGCACCCGCTTCGATGTCGATCTGCTGCCGGCGCGCACGCAGGTCAGCGTGGCCGAGGGTGCAGTCCGTGTCCGCTCCCCGGAAGGTGGTGCGGGCGTCCTGCTACGGGGCGGGCAGCAGGTGCAGGTAAGGGAGGGCCGGGTCGGTTCCGCCGCCGCCGTGGATACGATGCTCGCCCTGTCCTGGATGGAGGGGCGGATCAGCGTGGAGGATGCGCGTCTGGCCGATCTCGCCGCCATGCTTGGCCGCTATGCCGATGGCCGCGTGATGGTGATCGGCGCTGCCGGGGAGCGCCGGGTGTCGGGCACCTTCCCGGTGACCGACATCGCCACGTCTCTGGAGACAGTCGCCGAGGCGACAGGTGTACGGCTGGTCACCGCTGGTCCCTGGCTGACTGTGCTCTACTGAGTTCCCATAAATCCGGAAAATCTCACAGCGGATGTGAGGATGCCCGCCGGCCGCCCGTTTGTCCTTTTGTCAGCTGCGGGGCTGACCTTCGGATAAACGCAAGGGGAGTTGGATCGAATGCCGCCGGCATATTCCAGGGGTAAGTACACATCCGTCGTCGCGGCCTTGCTGGTCTCGGCCGCCGTCATCGCGCCTTTCGCCGGGCATGTGCCGGGCGCCACCGCGCAGCAGGTTCAGAAAGCCCACTATGCCTTCGACATCCGGGCGCGCTCGCTGGCTGCGGGGATTGCCGAGATCGGTGCGGTGTCGGGCTGGCGCATCGCCTATACGGTGGCGCTGCCGGTGCTGGAGCAAGAGCGCATCATCCGGGGCGAGATGAGTGTCCCGCAGGCGCTGGAGCAGCTGTTGCGCGGCACGGACCTGACCTTCCGCCAGACCGGCGAGGCCACTATTCTGCTCGCTGCTGCCACCGGGGCGGAGGGCGCCACGACGCTGGCGCCGATCCGCGTCGAAGGTGCGGGGGGGGCTGCGGCGGCGCTTCCGCCCGCCTATGCCGGCGGGCAGGTGGCGACCGGCGGGCAGCTCGGCCTGCTGGGCAATGTCGATATCATGGACGCCCCGGTCAGCGTCACCAGCTACACCAGCGACAAGATCGAGGATCAGCAGGCGCAGACCATCGCCGAGGTGCTGCGCAACGATCCGTCGGTGCGCACGCTCAGCAGTAGCGGCGGCATGTTGGATTCCTATTCCATTCGTGGCTTTGCCATGAATATCGGCAATTCCGGCGAGGTGGCCTTCAATGGCGCCTATGGTATCGCACCGAATTATCGCGCGCTGGCGGGGTTCGCCGAGCGTATCGAGGTGCTGAAGGGGCCGGCAGCGCTGCTGAACGGCATGTCGCCCAACAGCGGTGTCGGCGGCGTCATCAACATCGTGCCGAAGCGGGCGGGCGACACCGACCTCAACCGCGTGGGCGTCGATTACGGGCTGGGCGAGCAGGCCGGTGCGAAAGCCGATATCAGCCGCCGCTTCGGTCCAGACAAGGAGTTCGGCGTCCGATTTAACGGCGACTATATGGATGGTGACACCCCTCTGGACAATCAAAGCCGCACCGCCTCGCTGGGGGCGCTCGCCCTCGATTATCGGGGCGACAATCTGCGTGCCTCGCTTGATCTGATAGATCAGCGTGAGGATCTGAGCGCGCCATCGCGCGAATTCCTGGTGGCGTCAGGTATCGATATGCCATCCGCGCCGGACGGTGCCCGGAATGTCGTCCACAAATGGGAATGGTCGGAGGCGGTGGATCAGTCCGCGGTGCTGCGCGGTGAATATGATCTTTCCGACAATCTCACCGCCTTCGGCAGTTTTGGCGGCGGCAAAACAGAAGTGGACCGGCTGTTCGGCTATCCGATGATTGTCAATTCCGTCGGTGGCACGCAGGATTCCGTCTCCTACATGCGCTTTCAAACCGACCGCTGGAGCGCCGATGCCGGCCTGCGTGGCCAGTTCGATACCGGTGCGGTCTCGCACCGGATGACGCTGCAAGCCAGCCACTACGCGGATGTCTTCAAGCGTGGCGCGGTCTTCGATTCGACGGTGCTGTCCTCCAACATTTATGCCCCGGTTGCCAATCCGGCGGTTGCCGTCAGCGCGCCGGGGACGAAGCCGAAGCTTTCGGAATCGGCGCTGTCCGGCCTCGCACTCGCCGACACTCTGTCGATGTTCGAGGACCAACTGATGCTGACATTGGGGGCGCGCTACCAGACCGTACAGTCGGACAATTTCAGCGCAGCCAGCGGTGCCGTGACGTCCTCCTATGACGAGACCGAGCTGACGCCGATGGTCGGAATCGTGGTGAAGCCGTGGGAAAATGTCTCGCTTTACGCCAACTATATCGAGGGGCTCAGCAAGGGCGATATCGCGCCCAACACTGCCATCAATGCGGGCCAGGCCATGAAACCCTACGTCGCCGAACAGTACGAGGCCGGCGTGAAGCTCGATTTCGGCAAGGTCGGCACGACCGTCTCGTTGTTCCAGATCACCAAGCCGTTCGGCCAGGTCGAGGGCGGCGTCTATAGCAGCGGCGGCGAGCAGCGCAATCGCGGCATCGAGGTCAGCGTGTTCGGCGAGATCACGCCGGAGATCAGGCTGCTGGGTGGTGTGATGCTGCTGGATGCAGAACTCACCGAGACCAACAGCGCCGCCACCCGGGGCAACACGCCGGTCGGCGTTGCCGATTTCCAGGCCAACCTGACGGCGGAATGGGACACGCCCTTCCTGCGCGGGCTGACCCTGTCGGGCAGCGTGATCCACACCGGCAGCCAGTTCGTGGACACCGCCAACACCCAGGAGATTCCGTCCTGGACGACCTTCGACCTTGGCGTGCGCTACAAGACAGTACTTGCGGACACGCCGGTGACGCTGCGCGCGACCGTGCAGAATCTGTTCGATGAGGGGTATTGGGCGAGCGTGAACAGCTACAGCATGGTGGCGCTGGGTGCGCCGCGCACGGCCCTGTTCTCCATCACCGCCGATTTCTGAGGGGCCGATTTCTGATGAGAGGAGAGGAGGCCGCCAGGATGGGGGGCCTCCCTTTCCGCTGACGCCAATGCTCGGTCAGTCCGGCAGCGCCACTGAATCAGCGGCTGATTCTGGTGCCGGGCTTGTGGATAGCTACGTCAGACTTGTCATCAAGCTAGCGGGTCTGCGTCCAGCCGGACCACCCATCCGTCGAGGCCGGGCCGGGCCGACGGGTAGCGCTTCAGCACGTCCGGGTCGTGGCCGGGAATAACATGCGCATGGCTGTCCGCCAGCGCGTCGAGCTTGCGGTAGCCCTCCAGCATGTCGCCGACATTATAGACCACCGGGAAGGGGCGCTGCTGGTCCATGTTGGCGTAAAAATGCGACGCATCGGACGCCAGCACCACCCATCCACGCCGTGTCTTTACGCGCACCACCTGCAGCCCGTCGGTATGGCCGCCGACCCAATGCACGGAGATGCCGGGCGCGATGTCGGACGAGCCGTCATGGAACTGCACCCGGCCCTGGTACAGTCGGCGCACCATGGCGACCACATCCTCGGCCTCGAAGGCATGGGTCAGCGTCGAATGGCACATGCAGCGCCCGGTGCAGAACTTCATCTCCCGGTCCTGCACATGATAGCGCGCCTTCGGGAACAGGTCGTGATTGCCGGCATGGTCGTAATGCATATGCGTGATGATCACGTCCTCGACGGCGTCGGGCTCGATGCCGATGGCCTTCAGCCCTGCCGCCGGAGCCGCTGTCGTCATCCGGCCGCGGGCCAGGCCGGTCTTTTCCTCGAAGCCGCTATCGACCACGAAGGTGCGGTGCTTGCCGACGATGGCCCAGACGAAATAATCCAGCGGCATGTTGTGGTCATGTGGATCGCCGCCCAGGAAGTTCTCATAGGCCGGCCGGTCGAAATGCGCGTATTTGACGGCATAGACCTCGTAGCTGTCGTCGCTCATCACTTTGCCCCGCCGCCCTTCACCTCGACGCCCATCCAGTCCTCGATGGGACGGATGATCGACGTCAGATCTCCCTGGCGCCCTTGCGTCGCCATGGCAATCTTCAGCATCTGCCGCACCGCGCTGCCGACGATCATCGGCATGCCCAGCGCGTCCGCATGCTCCAGGCACAGCCGCGTATCCTTGTCGGAGAGCTCCAGTGCGAAGCCGAAATCGAAGGTGCGCGGCAGCACGAAGCGGGGGATCTTGTCTTCGGTCGCGTTGGTGCGGCCGCTGGAGGCGTTGATGATCTCGATCATCCGATCCGGATCAAGGCCCGACGCCTTGCCGAGCACCAGCGCCTCGGAGGCGATGGCCAGCGCCGTCACCGACATCAGATTGTTGATGACCTTGATGGTCTGGCCCATGCCCGGCTTGTCGCCGGCGATGAACAGCTTGCCGAAGCATTCCAGGATCGGCCTCGTCTCGGCCAGCCGGTCGGCGGCACCGGCCGCCATGATGGCGAGGCTGCCCTTGGCGGCCCCCGCGACGCCGCCGCTGACCGGCGCATCGACCAGCGCGATACCCGCCGGGGCGAGAATGCCGGCCAGCACCTCCGACCCCTTGGGGCCGGTGGTCGAAAGGTCGATGACGGTGCGCAGCGCCGTGCCGTCCGCCAGTTCGCGGCCCACCATTTCGACAATGGCCGGCGTCGGCAGCGACAGCAGCACGGTATCGACCTTGTCGGCGATGGCGCGGGGCGAGGGGGCCACCTTGGCGCCTGCCGCCTCAAGCGCTTTCAGCGCCTCGGTATTCTTGTCGAAGAGGGTGACGGCGTAACCGGCATCCAGCAGCCGCTTCGTCATCGGCGCGCCCATGCGGCCAATGCCGATGAAACCGATTTCCTTGCCCTGGGTCATGTAGTCTCCTGATTATGCCGTGGCTCCATCAGCCGGCGCGGACGCCTTGGCGGACAGCATTTAATAGATGTTATCGATATCATTCAAAGCGGAACATTACCGTTGGAACTGACGACTGGAAAGGGCAAAGTTGCGCTGTCTCTCGACTGGATGGTGAAGCACGGGCATGTCCAAGAAAATCCCCGCGGGGCAAATCCCCATGGGACACGCGAAATCCGTGCGTATGAGCGACGTTGCGCGCCTCGCCAGGGTATCCGCGATGACCGTGTCGCGGGCGTTGCGGGCGCCGGATACCGTGTCGGAGGATACCCGAGAACGCATCCGCGACGCCATCGAGAAGACCGGCTACATCCCCAACCGGCTGGCCGGCAATTTGTCTTCGCGGCATTCCGACGTCATCGGGCTGATCGTCCCCAGCCTGCGCAACTCGCTGTTTGCCGAGACCATCCAGGCGATCGCCGACAATCTCGGCAAGGCCGGGTTCCATGTGCTGATCGCCGAGAGCGGGCATTCGCTGGAAGTGGAGGAAACGCTGGTGCTGGCCTTTCTCAGCCAGCAGGTCAGCGGTATCATCCTGCACAACACGGCCCATACGCCGCGGATTCGCGCCATCCTGACAAAGGCCGACATTCCGGTCATCGAAACCGGCGACCTGACCCGCGATCCGATCGACATCGTGGTCAGCTATTCCAATTTCGAGGCGGCGAAGGCGATGACCCACCATCTGCACCGCCGGGGTTACCGCCGCATCGCCTTCGTGTCGCTGGCGACGGAAACAAATGACCGCATGCGCCAGCGCCGCAGCGGCTACCTGGCCGCGCTGGAGGAACTGGACCTCAAGCAGGACCGGCAGCTGATCCTGGAAACGCCGGAGGGACTCTCTGGCGGGCGGGACGCGCTGGTCCGGTTGCTCGACCTGAAGAAGCGGCCGGACGCCATATTCTGTGCCGGCGACGTGCTGGCGGTCGGCGCGGCGCTGGAATGCCAGCGCCGGAACCTCCGCCTGCCGGAGGATGTCGCCATCGCCAGCTTCGACGATCTGGACATTCTCGACCACCTCGTTCCCAGGATCACGGCGCTGCGCCTTCCACGCCGCGAAATCGGATTGTTCTCGGCAAGCATCCTCCTGCAGCGCATCCTCAAGCTTGGCGGCGGCGTTATCGCCAAGGACCTCGGATTCGACATCATCCAGCGCGAGAGCACGTGACGGCAGAAGTCATCGTCAGCCCGCTTGACTTGGCATGAATAGATGTTATCGATAACAAGTACATACCCTCACGCAAGGCCTGGGCTGGTGCGGGTGTCCTGACGATATGAACGAGGTTAAGCCGCGCATGCTCAAGGGTAGGAGTGCACTCATCACCGGTTCGACGGCGGGGATCGGCTACGCCGTTGCGGAGCGGCTGGCCGACGCAGGCTGCAACATCGTCCTGAACGGCATTGAGCGCGAGGCAGAGGTCGCGGACAAGATCGCGGCCCTGAAGGCGCGGAATGTCGATGTGCTCTATGATGGCGCCGATGTTGGCGATGCCGCCCAGGTGGAGGCGATGGTCGCGGCGGCGAAAGCGCGTTTCGGCGGTGTCGATATCCTGGTCAACAACGCGGTGACACGGCTGTTCGGGCTGATCGAAGATACCAGCCCGGCCGACTGGGATCGCGCCATGGCGGTGAACCTGAATTCCGCCTTCAACACGATCCGCTGCACCATGCCCGGCATGAAGGCCCGGAACTGGGGCCGTATCATCAACATGTCGTCGATCTACGGAATGATCGGCGCGGCCAACCGCGCCAGCTACGTCGTTGCCAAGACCGCGCTGATCGGCCTGACCCGCGCCGTCGCCATGGAAACTCTGGAACACGAGATTACCTGCAACGCGATCTGCCCCGGCTCGGTGAACACGACGCATAGCAGCCGCGTCATCAAAAGCACGATGGACGAACACGGGCTGTCGGAGCAGGAGGCGGTGGGTCGCTTCCTTGCCGGCAAGCAGCCCTCCGGCCGCTTCATCGCGCCGGAGAGCGTCGCCGAATTCGTCGCCTTCCTGTGCGGCCCGGCCGGCCGGGATATCAATGGCGCAGTGCTGCCCGTCGATCTCGCCTGGTCGGCGAGCTGAGGCTACTCAGGAAGCGGGCCGCGCCAGCGCCATGATCGCGCCGGCATCGTCACTGGAATCCAGCGACCAGACGGCGTCGATCAGCTTCTCCGCATCGCGGCAGGCCGGCGCGCCATAGGCGGCCAGCGTCCGGAACTTCGCCTCGATCTCGCCATCGCTCAGCGGGCCGTTATCGGTGCCCTTCGCATCGGTAATGGTGATTTCCTCGGATCGCCCATCCTTCAGTCTGACGACCGCACGGACGCCGGTGAAGTCGCGGCCGTCCTCGTCCTCCATCCGCACCCGCGCCCGCAGCGCCAGCACGGCGGGATCTGCGACCGCCGCATCGCTGAATTGCTCCAGCCCGGCCTTGCCGGTCAGGAAGCATATGGCGACCGCGTGCTGCGCGCTGACCTGCGCCTCGCGACCGGTCTCGACGTTCGGGCGGTCGGTGCGCTGGCGCAGCAGCGGGTGGCCATACAGCGTCACGGCCTCGATCTCCGCCGCCTGGATGCTGCGCTGGTTCTTCAGTGCCAGGCAGGCGTCGATCACCGGGAACAGCACTACACCGCCGGGATAGGGCTTGTGGATGTTACGCAGCACCTCCCACCGTGTCCCGAGATCGCCCGTCACCTGCCCGAAATCCGGCGTGTCGCCGGTGACAGTCAGGAAGCCGCGCGGCCCTTCCAGCGGCCTGTCGGGACCGCCCAAACCGTTCTCCGCCAGCAGTGCCGCCAGCAGGCCGCCGCGGCAGGCGCTGCCGACGCCGATGCTCTTGGCCATGAAGCCGAGGGTTTCCACGAGCCCGGAGGATTGCGCCGAGGCGGCCCCCAAAGCATGCACCAGCGTCCGGCTGTCCTGGCCCAGCACCTTGCCGACGGCAATGGCGGCGCCGAACACGCCGCAGGTCGCGGTGATGTGCCAGCCACGTGCGTAATGGCCGGGGGAGACGGCGTTGCCGATCCGGCAGGCCGCCTCAATGCCGAGCGCCAGCCCGTGCAGCAACGCCGCGCCGGATATCCGCTGCCGCTCGGCCAGTGCCAACAGCGCCGGCGCCACCGGGGCGGCGGGGTGGATGACGGTGCGGATGTGCGTGTCGTCGAAATCATGCACGTTCATCGCCGCCGCGTTCAGGAAGGCGGCGGTCATCGCGTCAGCCCGGTCGGCGCGGCCGATCAGCGTCGCCTCAGCCTTGCCGGAGAACGGCAGCATCGTTCGGGCGGCGATATCGATGGCGCTGTCGCGGGAGCCGGCGAAGGCGGTCGCGAGGCCGTTCAGCAGCGACCGCCGGGCGGCATGCCGGACAGTTTCCGGCAGGTCTTCCCAGCGGGAGTTGGCAACAAACTCGGCCAGAACGGCCGACACCCTGTCATCGGCGGCGATGTGCGCGGACATATTCCTGGTATCCCTTTTACATGTTTTGCCTGCTGAGGCAGGGCGGGGGCGTTACAACTCGCCCGCTTCTTCCAGAACCTTGCGCGCCACGCGGAAGCATTCCAGCCCCATCGGCACGCCGCAATAGATGGCGATGGCGTGGACGGCGGCACGGATCTCGTCCTTGGTCGCGCCATTGTTCAGCGCGCCGCGGCAATGCGTCTCCCATTCGTGCAGACGCCCGAGTGCGCCCAGCATGGTCAGATTCATCAGGCTGCGGGTCTTGGCGTCGAGGGCCTCGTCGCCCCAGCCGAAGCCCCAGCACCATTCGGTCATGGCTTCCTGGAAGGGCCGCGTGAAATCATCGGCGGCGGCGAGGTTCTTCTCGACATAGGCAGCACCCAGCGTCGCCTTGCGCTTGGCCAGGCCCTTCTCGAACAGATCCTTGTCCATATGCGTATTCTCCAGATGCTTTCGGGCAAAAAGAAAGACGGCACGCCCTGCAGCGGCAAGGCATGCCGTCCCTGTTTCAGGCGTTACTTGCCGAGCGCTTCACGCGCTTTCTGCACATAGGCCTCGCCGTCGAAGCCGACGGCCTTGGCCCGCTCGTAGAACGACTTGTAGGCCGCCTGCGAGTACTGATCGGCGGTCAGGCGATCGACCTCGGACTGCGGCGCGGTCCACAGTTCGACGCCGTTCTTCTTCATGTTGGCGACGGCGTCGTTGACATGGGCGTAGAAATTGTAGAGCGCCTCATTCTCCAGATCGGTCATTTCCTTCTGGATGGCTGTGCGCAGGTCAGCCGGGATCTTCTCCCAGATGTCCTTGTTGACGATCACGACCCAGCCGGTGATCGGGCCAACCTTCCAGTTCTGTACATTCGGGGCAAGACGCCAGTATTCCTGGCCGTTGCCATAACAGGTCGAGGTGAAGACACCGTCGATGACGCCGCGTTCGAGCGCTGGCGGAATCTCGGACAGCGGCAGCGGCGTCGGCTTGGCGCCGACCGCTTCCATCAGCGAGGCGGTCTGCGGGTTATGGACACGCAGCTTCTTGCCCTTGAAGTCCTCCAGCGTGCGGATCGGCTCCTTGGAGAACAGGGCCTGGCTGCACCATGCGCCCTCGGCGAGAACGACGGAATTCCATTTCTCCGCCCAGAGCTTTTCGACATCCTTGCACCAGAAGGATTTGCACAGATAGGCGTATTCCGGCATGCCGTTGACCAGGCCGGGCAGGTTGAACACGCCCATGCGCGGCTCTTCCGCCGCCAGATAGGTGTGCAGCGCCCCCGACATCGGCACCCGGCCATCGCGGACCGAGGCCGTGATCTGCGTGCCGCCGACGAGCGAATCGTTCAGCGTCACCTTCACCTTGCCGCCGGTTGCCCGCTCGAAGCGTTCGGGCACCTGCTGCATCATCTTCAGGTAAAGCGAGTTCGGCGCGGGCAGGATGCCCATGGTCAGATCCAAATCCTGTGCCTTGGCGGTGGATGACGCACCAAGGGCGATGGCGATCGCCAGAACCGGCGCCATCAGCGCCGAAAACGCCTTGCCGCAAGTGGATTTTGTCAGAAGCCTCATTCGAGACGTTATCGATAACATTAACATTGCGCTCCTCCCGGTGTTGTCTGCATACTTCGAAAACGACAGTGGGGAATTTCCGATGGTTATGGCGCCGGCTCAACGCCATTGCCTTTTTTGGAGGCCGAAAAACAAGGCCACAAGCAGCAAGATAATACGATCATGCGCCTTCATTGCAACGACATAATCCCCGGGCTAGCGTTCCTCGACGCCCGAGTCTGGGGGCGGATTTTCTTGCGCTGTAGCGGTGCAGCGGCCGCTCCCCGTCGTTTCGATTCAACGCCTGTTGCCATCTCAGGAGACATTCCATGACCATAGGAACCGGGACTTTCCCGGCTTCGAACGACAAGGTGCGGTCCCGGGCCGTCCGTGCCATCGACAGCGTGTCCCGTTTCACGGGAGGGCTCAGTGCGGTCGCCCTCATGGCGATGACGCTGATCGTGTGTTTCGAGGTGTTTTCCCGGTATGTGCTGAACGAGCCGACTTACTGGGGCAGCGATGTCGCGACCTATCTGCTGGTCGGAATGACCTTTCTGGGGCTCGCCCAGGCGCAGCGTTCCGGCGATCATGTGCAGGTTGAATTGCTGCTCGCCAATGTTAGCGAAAACATCCAGACGTTCCTGAACAGCTTCGCCAATTGGGTCGGCCTGCTGTTCGTGCTGTTCAGCGGCTGGCAGATGATCTGCTTCAACTATCAGGAATACGTCAATGGTACCCGCGACTGGGGCCTGCTGGGGACGCCGCAATGGATTCCTGAGCTTGCGGTGTCACTCGGCTACGCCGCCTTCGCGCTGGCCATCCTGGGCGATCTGCTGCGCGCCGCCCGGCCGGGCTGGCGCATCGAAGCTGGTCTGCTGATTAGTCTTGCCGTGCTTGCCGGATTCCTGCTCTGGCTCGGCCCACGGCCGGTATCGGTCGAGGGGTTCCGGCTGGATGCTGGCTCGCTCGCCATCATCGCCACGCTGCTGCTGGGCAGCCTCGTCGTCAGCGGCTGGCGTGTGGCGCTGATGCTGGTGCTCGTCATCGGAGGCGCCGGCATGGTGTTCTGGCTGGCCAAGGGAACGCCGCTGATGCTGCTGGGGGTGTTGCTGGTGGCGACCCTGTTCCTGTTTCTGGTGCTGGGAATCCGCGTGGCGCTGACCCTCGGCAGCGTCGGCCTGCTGGGGCTGATGTTCCTGCTGCCCATGCCGCAGCTGTCGCTGCTGGCCGAGCGGTCGTGGAACAGCGTTAACACCTTCACCCTGACCGCTGTGCCGATGTTCGTGCTGATGGGTGCCGTGCTGATCCGCAGCGGCGTCGCGCGGGAGATGTTCGATTCGCTGACCTGCTGGTTCGGCCGCACGCCGGGCGGCGTCGCGCATGCCGCCGTAGGCGCCTCCGCGGTGTTCGCGGCGGTTTCCGGCTCCAGCCTCGCCACCGCCGCGACCATGGGCAAGGTTGCCTGCCCGGAGATGATTTCGCGCGGCTACAGCCAGCGCCTGACCTATGGCGTCGTTGCGGCCGGCGCCACGCTGGGCATCCTGATCCCGCCCAGCATCGCCATGATCATCTATGGCACGACGGTCGGCGTGCCGGTGACCAAGCTGTTCATGGCCGGGGTGATCCCCGGCATTATGCTCAGCCTGTGCTTCATGGGCGGAGTTGCTCTCTGGTCCGCGCTGCGTCCCGGTGCGACACCGAGGGGCGAGTCTTTCACCTTCAGGCAGAAGATTCGCGGATCGGCCTCGGTCTTTCCTTTCCTGTTCATCATCCTGGTAGTTCTCGGCTCGCTTTATGCGGGTGTGGCGACACCCAGCGAGGCTGGCGGCATCGGCGCCGTCGCGTCGCTCGTGGTCTGCCTGTTCCGCGGCATCCTGACCTGGAAGCTGATCTACGAGACGGCGATGGAGACGGTGCGCGTCACCTCGTTCCTGCTGCTGATCGTCGTCGGCGCCTCGATCATGAGCTGGGTGTTCGACTATCTGCGCATTCCGCGCACGCTGGTCAGCGTCGTCGAGGCAGCGGAGATGGCGCCCTGGATGGTACTCATCATCATCGCCTGCCTGTATATCGTGCTCGGCATGTTCATCGAATCGATCTCGATGATGCTGATGACGCTGCCGGTGGTCTTCCCGATCATCCTCTCGCTCGGGCTGGACCCGCTATGGTTCGGCGTTTTCCTGGTGGTGATGATCGAGGTCGGCCTCGTGACGCCGCCGGTCGGCATCGTGCTGTTCATTCTGCGCGGCGTTGGCGGGGATGTGCCGCTGAAGGAGATCGTCTATGGCGTGCTGCCCTTCGTGGGGATCATGCTCGCTTTCCTTATACTGACCTACTTCTTCCCGGAGATCGTTCTCTGGCTGCCATCACAAGTGAAGTAGCGGGGGCAGGATAAAGCCAGGCATCAATCATTAGAGTGGAGGCCGTTTAAGTAAGGGCCATCGACGGGCGAAAGGATGTAGCGTATGTGCGCAGAAGCCTGGCCTGACCGTCACCGCGAGACGCTCACCCGCGCCGGCCGGTAATGGGATAACCCTAGCGAGGTGATGGCCGCACGACCGTCACCGGACCGTCGCCGGGTGTAGGTGTGCAACCACGCGATGCTGTTCGGCGACATTTGATCTTTATGGATGATCTTACGCCAACGGTGATCATGCAGAGTGGTCCAATCTAAAAAAAGAATGACACGGAGGCAGCCCTGCCTCTAAAGATCGAATAAAGGCGCCGCGAAAAAAACAGGCGCGATAAAGGGAGAGACGCGTGACGGATTACATCCTCCAGGCCGAGGGCCTGACCAAGCAGTTCAGCGGATTTACGGCGGTTTCCAACGTGTCGCTGGCCCTGGAGCGGGGCTCGATCCATGCCCTGATCGGGCCGAACGGGGCGGGCAAGACGACCTGCTTCAACCTGCTGACCAAGTTCCTGAAGCCGACGGCCGGTGAGATCCGGCTGAACGGGCGCGACATCACCGGGCTGTCCTCCGACGCGGTGGCGCGGCTCGGCATGGTGCGTTCCTTCCAGATATCGGCGGTCTTCCCGCAGCTCACCGTGCTGGAGAATGTGCGGCTCGCCGTGCAGCGGCGGCGTGGCGGTTCCTTCGATTTCTGGCGCAGCAAGGCGCTGCTGCGGGAGCTGGAGCCGCGCGCGCTGGAACTGATCGAAGCTGTCGGGCTGGACGATGTCGCCGACGTGACAGCCGCGACCCTGTCCTACGGGCGCAAGCGCGCTCTGGAGCTGGCAACGACCCTGGCGCTGGACCCGGAGATCATGCTGCTGGACGAGCCGATGGCCGGCATGGGGCATGAGGATGTCGGGCGCATCACCGATCTGATCCGCACCGCGGCACAAGGGCGCACGGTGTTGCTGGTCGAGCATAATCTGAGCGTCGTGGCCAATCTGTGTGATCGGATCACGGTGCTGATGCGCGGCGAAATCCTGGCCGAAGGTGACTATGCCACGGTGTCCAAGGACCCGCGCGTCATCGAGGCCTATATCGGGGGCGCCGGCCATGCATGACATCCTGCTGGAAACCCGCAATCTTCAGGCCTGGTACGGCCAGAGCCATGTGCTGCACGGTGTCGATATCACCGTGCGCAGCGGCGAGGTGGTCACGCTGCTGGGCCGCAATGGTGCCGGCAAATCCACCACGCTGAAATCGATCATGGGCATGATCGCCCGGCGCAGCGGCTCCATCCGCTTCGAGGGCACGGAGACCATCGACCTGCCGTCGCACCAGATCGCCCGGCTGGGCATTGCCTATTGCCCCGAGGATCGCGGCATCTATGCCACGCTGAATGTGGAGGAAAACCTGCAGCTGCCGCCGGTGACCCGCCCCGGCGGCATGAGCGTCGAGGCGGTGCTGGGGCTGTTCCCGAACCTGCGGGAGCGGCTGAAAAGTCCGGGCATGAAACTGTCCGGCGGCGAACAGCAGATGCTGGCCATCGGCCGCATCCTGCGCACCGGCGCCGGGCTGTTGCTGCTCGACGAGCCGACCGAGGGGCTGGCGCCGGTCGTGGTGGAGCAGATCGGCGGCATCATCCGGCAGCTTAAATCCGAAGGCTTCACCATCCTGATGGTCGAGCAGAATGCCCGTTTCGCCGCGACAGTGGCCGACCGGCATTATGTCATGGAGCGCGGCCGGATCGTCGAAGCGCTGAACAATGCGGATTTCGAGCAGAATTTCGACCGCGTGGTGGAACTGCTAGGCGTCTGAGTCGCCTTCGGGCGGCCGGCGGCTGCGGAAGTGGGACGGGCGGAAGCCGGTCATCCGCTTGAAGGTGTTCGAGAAGGCGAAGGGGTTCAGGTAGCCGACCTGCAAGGCGATGTCCTCGATCTTCGTCTGGGTCGTGGCCAGCTGGTGTGCGGCGTGCTGGACGCGCAGATAGGTCAGCTGCTGCATCGGGCTGCGTCCCAGGCTGGCCTGGCACAGGCGGCGCAGATGCTCGCCGCTGATATTGGCCAGCCCGGCCAGGTCACCGGCGGTCCACGGTCTTTCCAGATCCTTCTGCACGATATCCCACAGGGAACGCAGCCGGTCCTCGCGCTGCAACGGCTCGGCAAAGCGGGTGATGTAATGCTCGATCAGGTCGATCCAGAGCAGGGCGGCACCCGAATCGGCCCGGGACCGGACCTCCTGGCACAGGCCCAGTATGGCGTGCCGTAGTGGCTCCGCATCGAAGCGCGCCATCACCGGCGCCATGAAGCCGATGGCCGAGCGCGGCGACTGCGGCATGTAGCGGACCCAGCAATATTGCCAGCGCCGTGAGGGTATGGCGTGGAAGGCATGCAGCACATGGGCCGGCGCCAGCGAGACCATGCCGGCCCGGTGCGGCCGCCAGCGTCCGTCCAGCAGGATGCGCCCTTCGCCGCCCAATGTGGCATGCACATAGGTACCGCTCAGATGGGTTCTCACGATCCGGTAGGGGATGGCGGCATCGCCGACGCCGACATGTGAAATCTGTCGGCTGGCCAAGGCGGTACAATCCTCTGCGCGCACGATGAATTGCTGTGTGTGCTCACCAACAATGTGTGTTTCGGATAGGTCGTTGTGTAAACCAGCCATGGATTGCGCGTCTGTTCTGCCGGTAAAGTGGAAAACAATAATAAGAAGTAAACGCTAACATTGGGAGGAAATCATGAAAAACAGTCTTCGACTGGCGGTAACGGCTGCGTCCATCCTGGCCTTCGGGGCAACCGGGGCGACGGCCCAGGTATCCGATGACGTGGTGCGTATCGGCGTTCTGGCCGATATGTCGGGCATCTACAGCGATCTGTCCGGCAAGGGTGCTGTCGAGGCGGTGAAGATGGCTGCCGAGGATTTCGGCGGCACCGTTCTCGGCAAGAAAATCGATGTCGTTTTCGCCGATCACCTGAACAAGCCGGATGTCGGCGCCGCCAAGGCGCGCGAATGGTTCGACACCGGCAGTGTCGACATGATCAACGATCTTGCGAATTCCGGCGTGGCCCGCGCTGTCGCGGCTGTGGCCAAGGAAAAGAAGCGCCACATCATCGTCAATGGCGCCTCCAACATGGGCATCACCAACGAACTGTGCTCGCCTTACGCCATTCACTATGCCTATGACGCCTATTCGCTGGCGCATGGCACCGGCAAGGCCGTGGTGGAGCAGGGCGGGAAGACCTGGTTCTTCCTGACTGTCGACTTCGCCTTCGGCATCGGGCTGGAGGAGCAGGTTTCCAAGGTTGTGCGCGCCAATGGCGGCCGCGTGGCGGGGGCTGCGCGCCATCCGCTGGCGACCACTGACTTCTCCTCCTATGTGCTGCAGGCCCAGGCCTCGAAGGCGGAGATTATCGGCGTTGCCTCCACCGGTGCTGACGCGGTGAATGCGATCCGTGCTGCTGCCGAATTCGGCGCGACGAAGAATCAGAAACTGGCTGCCCTGCTGCTGTGGATCGAAGACGTTCATGCGCTGGGCCTGCCGGCCGCCCAGGGGCTGCTGCTGACCAATGCCTGGTACTGGGACATGAATGACGACACCCGCGCCTTCGCCAAGCGCTTCAACGAGCGGGTTGGCAAGATGCCGAACATGGCGCAGGCCGCCGATTACTCCTCGACCATGATGTATCTGAACGCCGTCAAGGCAGCCGGCACCGACGAGCCGGATGCGGTCTCGAAGAAGATGCGTGAGATGAAAGTCAGCGATATGTTCACCAAGAACGGCACGGTCCGGGTCGATGGCCGCTTCGTCCATGACATGTATCTCTGGCAGGTGAAGACTCCGGCGGAATCGAAAGGTCCCTGGGATTACCTGAAGCAGGTTTCGACCATCCCGGCGGAACAGGCCTTCCAGCCGCTCTCCGACAGCAAGTGCGACCTGGTCAAGAAGTGACCGATGCGCGCCCGGGCCGGTCTTTCCGGCCGGTCCGGGACATTCGCCCTCGCCTCGAAGGCCGGCCGGCATATCGGCCGGCCTTTGGACGAGACGACTGGATCGCCGGACGGAGACTGACTGGCTGATGGATATTTTTGGCATTCCGCATCAGGCTCTGATGGGCCAGATCATGCTCGGCCTCGTCAATGGGGCGTTCTACGCGGTGCTCAGCCTGGGGCTCGCCATCATTTTCGGCCTGCTGCGCATCGTGAATTTCGCACATGGCGCCTTCTTCATGCTGGGGGCGTTCGTTGCCTTCCTGGTCGGCCGGTATTTCGGAATCGGCTACTGGCCGGCGATGATCATCGCGCCGCTGGTTGTCGGCGTGGCCGGTATCCTGTTCGAGCGCTTTGCCCTGCGCCGCATCTATAAGCTGGACCCGCTTTACGGCCTGTTCCTGACCTTCGGGCTGGTGCTGGTGCTGGAGGGCGGGTTCCGCGTTTTCATGGGCTCCTCCGGCAATCCCTTCCCGACACCGGCCTCGATGCGCGGCGTGGTCGATCTGGGCTTCATGATGCTGCCGATCTATCGCGGCTTCGTCATCCTGATGGCAGTGATCGTCTGTGCCGGCACCTGGATCGTCATCGAGAAGACGCGGATGGGGGCCTATCTGCGCGCCGCCACCGAACGCCCTGAACTGACCCAGGCCTTTGGCATCAATGTGCCGATCCTGCTGACCCTGACCTATGGTGCCGGCGTGGCGCTGGCCGGCTTTGCCGGCGTGCTGGCAGCACCCATCCAGCATGTGAATCCATCCATGGGGTCGGATCTCGTCATCATCGTCTTTGCCATCGTGGTCATTGGCGGGCTTGGCTCCGTCCTCGGCTCCGCCGTGACCGGGCTGGGCCTTGGCGTGATCGAGGGGTTGGCGAAGGTCTATTACTCCGAGGCATCGACGACGGTGGTCTTCCTGGTGATGGCGCTGGTCCTGCTGCTGCGCCCGGCCGGCCTGTTTGGGCGGGAGGAAAGCTGATGCTGTCCTTCCCGGTCTCCCTGAGGGTTTCCCCGGCGATGAAACGCGGCTTCTTTCTTGTCCTGCTGGCCTTGCTGTTGGCCGCGCCCTTCTTTCCGCAAATCATCTATCCGATCTTCCTGATGAAGATGATGTGCTTTGCGCTGTTTGCCTGCGCGTTCAACCTGTTGCTCGGCCATGCCGGCATTGTCTCCTTCGGCCATGCCGCGTTCTTCGGCGGATCGGCCTATATCACCGGCTATGCGCTGCGCGACCTGGGCTGGTCGACGGAGCTGGCGATCCTGGCTGGCGTGCTGTTCACCACAATTCTGGGCGCCGCCTTCGGTGTGCTGGCGATTCGCCGCCAGGGCATCTATCTGGCGATGATCACCCTGGCGCTGGCCCAGATGGTCTATTTCACCTTCCTCCAGTCGTCCTTCACGGGGGCGGAGGACGGCATGCAGCCAATCCCGCGCGGCCATCTGTTCGGTCTTGTCGATCTGTCGGATGACAGCCGGCTCTATTTCCTCGTGCTGGCCTGCGTCATCGGCGGGCTATGGCTGGTCAACCGCATCGTGAATTCACCCTTCGGCGAGGTGCTGCGCGCCATCCGCGAGCATGAACCCCGCGCGCGGTCCATGGGCTATGCGGTTGATCGCTACAAGATCATCGCCTTTGCCCTGTCAGCCGGGCTGTCGGGCCTGGCCGGATCGCTGAAATGCGTGGTCTTCCGGCTGGCGGCCCTGACCGATGTGCACTGGCACATGTCCGGCGACGTCATCCTGATGACGCTGCTGGGCGGCATGAACTCGGTCTTCGGTCCGGCCATCGGCGCGGTGCTGATCTCCCTGCTGCGCCATTATTTCGATGCGCTGGGTGCCTGGGTCACGGTGGTGATCGGCATCATCTTCATTCTCTGTGTCCTGGTCTTCCGTCGCGGGGTCCTGGGCGAAATCAACCATTTGCTGTCCCGGCGCCCAGCTACTGCGGTCCGCCCTAGTAAGGAAGAACAGAATGCCCAGATTTGAACGCGCAGCCATCCTTGAGCGATTCCGAGACATGATCCGCCGGGGCGACCCGATCATTGGCGGCGGCGCCGGCACGGGCATCTCGGCGAAATGCGAGGAGGCGGGCGGCATCGACCTCATCATCGTCTATAATTCCGGGCGCTACCGCATGGCCGGGCGGGCCTCCTCGGCCGGGCTTCTGGCCTATGGCAACGCCAATGACATCGTGAAGGAGATGGCCGTCGAAATCCTGCCGGTCTGCAAGACCACGCCGGTGATCGCCGGGGTGAACGGCACCGACCCCTTCATCATCATGCCGGTCTTCCTGAAGGAGCTGAAGGAGCTGGGCTTCTCCGGCGTGCAGAACTTCCCGACCGTGGGCATCATCGATGGCACCTTCCGAATCAGCCTGGAGGAGACCGGCATCAATTTCTCCACCGAGATCGACATGATCCGCCAGGCCCATGATCTGGACCTGCTGACCACACCCTATGTCTTCTCCGCCGAGGAGGCGGTGGAGATGGCGAAGGCCGGGGCCGACATCATCGTGCCGCATATGGGCGTGACCACCGGCGGCAGCATCGGCGCCACGACTTCCAAATCGCTGGCGCAATCGGTGGCCTTGATCGACGAATGGGCCGAGGCCGCGCGGCGCGTGCGCAAGGATGTCATCATCATCGCCCATGGCGGGCCGATCTCCTCGCCGGAGGATGTCGATTTCGTGCTGCGAAACAGCCAGCATTGCAACGGCTTCTATGGCGCCAGCAGCGTCGAGCGCCTGCCGGTCGAGACCGCCATCGTGAACCACATAAAAACCTTCAAGGGGCTGACATCCTTGAAGGAAAAGGGAGGAAACTGAGAATGGCACGGGTCTATATCAGCGCCGTCATGGATATTCCGATTGCGGAAGCCTGGGGCGTGCTGCGCGACTTCAACGCTCTGCCGGTCTATCACCCCTTCTTCTCGAAAAGCGAGATCGAGGACGGCAAGCCATCCGACCAGATCGGCTGCGTGCGGAATTTCTTCACCCATGAGGGCGGCCATATCCGCGAGGAATTGCTGATCCTTTCGGACCGCGATCATGTCTGCGCCTACCGCATTCTGGAGGCGACGCTGCCGGTGCAGAACTATGTGTCGGAGATGCGGCTCAAGCCGATCACCGAGGGCGGCAAGACCTTCGGCGAATGGTGGGCCGAATATGATGTGGCGGATGCTGATGCGGTGAGCGTCCACCAGATTGTCAGCGACACTTTCCGCTTCGCCTTCGAGGGTGCGGTGAAGGTCGCCAATTCCCGTCGCAAGGCATAGCGACTGCTATGGCGGCCCCCGGTACGGCATATGTGATCGGTACCTTCGACACCAAGGCGGAGGAGCTGCTCTATGTCGCCGGGCTGCTGCGCGCGGCCGGGCTGCCCGTCGTCACCGTCGATGTCGGCACGAAGATCCCGGCTACCGAGGCGGATGTCAGCGCCGAGGCGGTCGCGGCCTGCCATCCCGATGGCCGGGAGGCGGTATTCGCCGCCGGTGACCGGGGGGCGGCTGTCACCGCGATGACCGCGGCGCTGCTGGGCTTCGTTGCCACGCGGCAGGATATAGGCGGCATGATCGGGCTGGGCGGTTCCGGCGGCACCTCCATCGTCGCCCCGGCTTTGCGCGCGCTGCCCATCGGCGTGCCGAAGCTGATGGTTTCCACTTTGGCTGCCGGCGATGTCGGGCCGTTCGTCGGGGTGCATGACATCGCCATGATGTATCCCGTCACGGATATTGCCGGGCTGAACCGCCTGTCGCGGGTGATCCTGGCGAACGCCGCCCATGCCCTGGCCGGCATGATGACGCGCCCGGTGCCGCAATCGGCGGATAGCCGCCCGGCGCTGGGCTTCAGCATGTTCGGCGTCACCACTGCCTGCATCCAGCAGCTGACGGCGCGTCTGTCAGGCGATTACGAATGCCAGGTGTTCCACGCCAACGGCCCCGGCGGAAGAGCGCTGGAGGCCATCGCCGGTTCCGGCATGCTGCAGGGCATGGTCGATATCACCACGACCGAGGCGGCCGACCATCTGCTGGGCGGTGTCTGCACGGCGGGGCCGGAGAGATTCGATGTCGTGGCCCGCACCGGCATTCCCTGGGTCGGCTCCTGCGGGGCGCTGGACATGGTGAATTTCTGGGCGCCGGAGACGATACCCGAGCGGTATCGCGGGCGGCTGTTCCACGCCCATAACGCCAATGTCACGCTGATGCGCACCACTGCGGAAGAACTGGAGCAGATCGCCGCCTGGATCTGCGAAAAGCTGAATGCCTCGCCGGGGCCGGTGCGCCTGCTGCTGCCGGAAGGCGGGACGTCCGCCCTGGACGCGCCGGGGCAGAAATTCCATGATCCTGCAGCGAATGCCGCCCTGTTCGCGGCGTTCGAGCGGTGCTTCGACGCCCGCCCCGACCACAGGCTGATCCGGGTGCCGCATCACATCAATCATGCCGGTTTCGTTGAGGTTGTTGAGCAGCATGTGCGCGCGCTGATGAGATAGGCGACCTTGTCCATCAGGTTAACAACAACCGCGTACAGTCATCAGCCGATTGCGTGCTGCATTTCAGTTCACCGGCGGCCTTCTGGTTGGCATCATCGAATGCTTTCCGTGACTGCTACCGGGACGCCCTTGCAAGAGAATGAGCACTCGACCTGCTCTTCATCCGTTTCCTCTTACGATGTGGCTAGCCGCTTGAGCTACGGACAAAGTCATTCGGACAACAAGCCTCGGTGGATTCACGCCCCCGCAACCAAATTTACGCCGCCAATGCAACAGCTTGGCGGCGTTGTCGTGTCCGGGCTATGGCACGAAGCGGCGGCGGGTAAGCACGAGGGAAGCAATAGAGCTTACCCGATTCGACTGATCTGCTGTGGTGAAGCGGCGAGATTCATCGTCAGCCGCTCGGCCGAGGGTTACAGCCAGCGCATGAAGCTGAGGCAGCATGAAGCTGAGGCAGAGCGTCAGTGGGTGGGCAGCATTCTTACCCTTCCCTGCCCGATATCGGGACCTGCAGAATGAAGCACGCGCCCGACTTGCCGCTTTCGTCGAGGAAAAGTTTGCCGCCGAACTGCTCTGTTATCTGGCGTGAAATTGAGAGCCCTAGCCCCGCCCCCTGATGGCCCACCACAGGACCGCGTTCGAATTTCAAGAAAATGCGCTCGTGATCCTGTTTGGCAATGCCACGTCCATTGTCCTCGACACGCACCTCATACACCCCCCCGCTTGAACTGCTGGAGACACTCACCTTGGGTTTCGGCGCATCGTTGTATTTGATGGCGTTAGAGATCAGGTTGATGAATATCTGCGCCAGTTTGTCTGGTTCGCCTGAGAGCGTTACGGAGGCGGCGCTCCGAAGCCGCACCAACGTCGTGCCGGCAGTGTGGGCGAGCGCCTCGCAGCTCTCCATTGCGGAGGTCAGCACATCTTCAGGATCGAAGTCGACTGGCGCGTGGCGCGCGGAGGCGGTGCGCAACAGATCCAGTTCGAGAATGCTGTCAAGCAATCTGGTGAGCCGGCTACTCTCGTTTTGAATGATGTTGAGAAAGCGGAGTTTCTGTTCCTCCTGCATGGCTGGCTCAGCGAGTAGAATGTCGCTGAACGAACGGATTGAGGTCATCGGGGTGCGCACCTCATGGCTGATTTGGCTCAGAAATTCGTCCTTCTGCGCATCTACCTCGCGCAGGCGCTGGTTGGCGGCCGCTAGTGCCGCCGCGGTCGCCTCGACCTGGCGTGACTTACGTTCAAGTTCCTCGGAATAGGCGCGAATCTGCTCGGCTTCCCCGGCGAGACGCTTCAGTTCCTGCACGCTGATGGTCTCATCGCTCACCACCCGTGAGATCAGGGAGCGGGCCGACGCCGCGCCGACGTTTGCCGCCAGCCGTTGCTCGACGCGCGAGATCATATTATCTCCGGCAATGATCGAGCGGCGGACCTCCCGATCCGCGAACAGCGCAGTCGCTTCGGCGGGGCCAAGAATCCGCTCGGCGATCTGGCGCAGGTCGGCGATGCGCGCTGTGCGACGGATGATACGCTGCTCGGTTTCGGTCTGGCGGCGGAAGACATCGACGAACAGCATCGATTGGAACCGTGCAAGCGGCGTCGGCTCCCTCGCCAGCGACACCAGCACGAACAACAAGACATTCGCGGTCATGCTCCAGAAGACCGCATGGACGAGGGGGTCGTAGCCGTTGAGCCCGAACAGAGCGTGCGGCCGCAGCCATAGAACTCCAAAGGGGCCATCGGCGATGGTCGAAGCCGACATCAGGGCGGTTCCTCCGAAGCTCGGGAGCACAAGCGTGTACCCCCACAGGACGAGCCCACACACCAGCCCCACCAGTGCGCCGGCTGCCGTTGCCCGGCTCCAATAGAGTCCGCCGACCAGGCTGGGCAGGAACTGCGCCACGCCACAGAACGAGATAAGACCGATGGCTGCCAGCGCGTCGGAATTGCTCGCGCGCAGATAGATAAGACCGAGCAGCACGACGAAGACGACGGCGCAGCGCCGTGTGGTCAGGATGAAATGCCGCATCGCCTCGGCGCCGGCCTGGGGCAGCAGCGACAGGCGCAGCGCCAGCGGCATGACGATGTGGTTCGAGATCATGGTCGACAGGGCGATCGAGGAAACGATGACCATCGAGGTCGCGGAAGAGAATCCACCCAGAAAGGCAAGCAAGGTCAGCGTGTTGTAATTTTCCTGCATGGGCAGGGTCAGCACGAAGAGATCGGGGTTGGAGCCGGCGGGCAGCCGTTCCAGGCCGGCGATGGCAATCGGAATCACGAAGAGGCACAGCAGCAGCAAATAGAGCGGAAACAGCCAGGATGCGGTTCGGATCTGGCGGTTGTCGGAATTCTCCACCACAGTGACCTGGAATTGGCGCGGCAGGCAGATGACGGCCGCCGCCGCCAGGAACAGAAGGGTCAGCCAGCGCGGGCCGAAGGTTTCAGCCGGGTCGATGATGCTGGCCGGTGCGCCGGCGAAGACCAGGGCCGGGTCCCAGTCGGACAGGCCGACGACCCACAGCCCCACGGCCAGGAGCGCGACCAGCTTCACGACCGCTTCCACGGCGATAGCCGCGACGACGCCGTGATGTCGTTCGTTCACGTCGATGTTGCGCACGCCGAAGATGATCGAGAAGACGCACAGGCCAGCCGCTATCCAGAAGGCGAGCACATAGTCGGGCTCAATCGTCGAACTTGCCGCAGTCACCGCACCGCGCGGAAGGGTCAGCACCTGGAAGCTGTCGGTCAGGGCCTTGAGTTGCAGCGAGATGTAGGGGGCAGTTGCGATCACCGCGATCAGCGTTACGACCGCGCCCAACGTCTGGCTCTTGCCGTAACGCGCGGAGATGAAGTCGGCGATCGACGTCGTATTATGTACGCGCCCGACTGTGACCAGCTTGCGGAGGAACACCCACCATCCGACAAAAACGATGGTCGGACCAAGATAGATGGCGATGAATTCCAGCCCGTTGCGTGCAGCAGAGCCTACGGCACCAAAGAACGTCCACGATGAGCAGTAGATAGAAATCGACAGGGTATAAACCAGTGGGGACGAAAGCCAGCCGCCGGAATCGCGCCGGGCCCGCCGGTCGCCTGCGAAGGCCACCGCAAACAGAATGGCAACATAGGCAAGGCAAATCGCGATGACGAGGTCAGGGTGCAGCATTCACGCCTCGTCCGGCTCGTTCTTGCCGTTCCTGCCGGCTTCCTCGACCCGCAGGGCCACCATTAATGCGATCAGGATCAGGCCGGCCCACACACCGTAGACATAGAGGACGATCAACGGGATGTTTGCAATCAGGACGGGAGCGGAAAAGATGAGAATTACCGGCGGCAGAAGCAGAAAAATAGCTGCCACCGGCAGTATCGCGGCGGCGTCCCGCACATTCCGGGTTCTGCTTTCCCAGTGCTTCATCGGATTCAGCCCGTGCCGGTGACCTGTTGAAGGCATGCAATGATATCGGCGTTCGAAAACGGCTTGGTGATGAATTCGGTCGCTCCGGCCTCATGGGCGATCTGGCGGTCGCGACTCTGCCCTTTTGCCGTCAGGATAATGACCGGCATGTCGCACAGTTTCCGGTCGGCGCGCACCTGCCGCAGCACATCGAACCCGCTTATCCCCGGCATCATGACATCCAGGATCATTGCCGAGAATTTTGTGCGGCTCAGCCGTTCCAGCGCCTCAAGGCCGTTGGCTGCAATGGCGACGTCGAAATTAGCCCGTCTGAGAATATAACTCAGCGATTCCAGAATGTTCGGCTCATCCTCGACGATAAGTATTCTGATTTTCCCCAATGATTCTTCCTCCCTGCGGTCCCCTCCCTCAGCCTTATTGACAGCTATGTTGTTTAGTCTGGGACCGTTACCACCATAGCCGAGCTTGAGCGGCAGCCAAACAAGCCTTTTGGCTCAGCCGCGTTTCCTGGGAAAGCGCCGCCTCTTGCCTCTCTCAGACGACCAGCGGCGGTTCCTGTCGCTGCCTGCACCCAACCTGGATGCACAGCCGGCATGTCGTGCCAACCGGCACCGTTGCGGCCCGCCTTTCGATGCCGTCGCCGGCGGCTATGCGGGGCGCGTCATCCCCGGTGCAGGCCAGCATGATCGACATCAGATGCCGCCCGCCGCCAGCTATTGCCGGTTGCTTCTCGACGGCACGGGCGAAGAAGAGGAAATCATCCCCTGATGTCAGGGCGCCAAAGGCGCGCGCGGTCATGCCGGGCGTCTGGAAGGCGCCGTAGATCACCCAGAGCGGGCATGCGTTGCCGTAGCGGGGAAGCGGGAGGTGAGGCAGCGGCAGGCGCTTGCTGATGAAGCCCGATGGGTCGGCCCGCATGAATGCGAAGCGCACCCCTTCTTTGCCAGGGCGGCGAAGGGTGGTCAGCCGGTGTGCCGCCTGCTCGTAAGAGACGCCAAATAACCTGGCCAATCTGTCAGGATCATAGCGATGCCGTTCCGCAGCGGCATGGAACGGCTCGTACGGCATCAGCATCGCCGCAGCAGCATATGCAAACAGCGCCTTGGTAGCCAGCCGATATGCCTCATCATCCTGTTCGAACTCATCATGGCGCGAAAGGATCGCGGCAACTTCGCCAGCCGCGCCTTGACGCGCCTGCGTGCGCAAGCGCTCGAATGCCGATGGCGGATCTTCGCTGTCTGCCGCTTCGAACGAAGGCGGGGGCTGTAGCGCCCGTGCGAGTCCCCCGGCGTCGCGTAGAGCGTCGGCATAGGCTTCCAGTTCGGGAAAATGATTCTGTGATTCCACGATCAGCGCATCGACTTTCTCGGTCGGGGTGGCGGCGCGCACGCGGGTTTGCGCGCTGTCGAAGAACGCGGCCAATGCCATAGCCGTTTGAGAAAGGCGCGCGCTGTCGCCAGCAACAATCTCCAGGAAGCGACGGTTGTCGATTGCGTTGAGTGTGTCGTTGGCAGAGAGGATCTCCGCCGCCGAGCGAATCGACGTTACATGGGTCAGCATCCGGTGGACGCTGTCGCGCAGGAAGGGGTCGTGCTCAAGCCGGTCGGCGAGCGCGAGAACGGCCGCGTCACGATCCTGGTAGGAACGATAGACCCGCAGGAGCAGGGCCGCCCAGCCCGGATGATGGCCGACGAACTCCTCGGCTGGCGCAAGTTCGGGAAGTCTTTCGCTCGCCGCCAGTTCCGCCGAAACCTCAAGCACCTGATCCGCCATGCGCCGCTCGGCCTCGCCGTCGAGCTGAGCGCGATCCACGGCCAGTTCGGCGGCGATCCGGTCGAGCAATACCGTTGAGGCGGGGCGGCGGTTGCTCTCAATCAGATTGAGGTAAGATGGCGATATGCCGGCGCGGCGCGCGAGCGTGCCCTGGGTGAGGCCCGCCTGCATGCGCAGGCTCCTGATCTTCAATCCAATAAATTTTGCGGCCATCATCATTCTCTCTTTTTGTAAATTAATTACAAAATTATCCGGGAGTCAATAAAGTAATTTACAAAATTATTGTTATTTTCTAATGACTTATTGAAGTAATGACAATCCGGCGCAATGATGGCTGCAGGGTAATCGCGCCCATTAAGAGCCGGCAATAAAGCCGGGAACGCGAACTGGGAGGAAAACGATGTTAATCAAGAAGATCAACCGACGCGTCTTTCTGCAAAGCAGCGGCATTGTCGGTGCAGGCCTTGCCATGCCCATGATTCTCTCAAGCGCCGCGCGCGCCCAGGGCTTCTGCAATAACCCTACCGGCTCAAAGGTCGTGTTCGGCTTCAACTGTCCGCAGACCGGTGCTTATGCCGAAGAGGGGAAGGACCAGCTCAAGGCTTACGAACTCGCCGTCAAGCACATTAACGGCGAGGGCGACGGCGGTATGCTCAACACCTTCAAGGGAACCGCACTGAAGGGTAATGGCATCCTGGGCAAGAAGGTCGCCTACGTTACCGGCGATACGCAGACCAAGAGCGATGCCGCGCGCGCCTCGGCGACCCGCATGATCGAGCGTGACGGCGCCATCATGATCTCGGGTGGCTCCTCGTCGGGCGTTGCCGTGGCGGTGCAGTCCCTGTGCCAGGACATGGGCATCATCTTCATGTCCGGGCTGACCCATTCCAACGACACCACCGGCAAGGACAAGAAGAAGAACGGCTTCCGGCATTTCTTCAACGCCCACATGTCGGGTGTTGCAATCGCGCCGGTCCTCGGTGAGGCCTATGGCAAGGAGCGCCGCGCCTATCACCTCACCGCCGACTACACTTGGGGCTGGACTCAGGAAGAATCGATCAAGGCCGCAACCGAGGCACTTGGCTGGCAGACCGTGCAGACGGTACGCACCCCGGTCGGCGCCGCCGATTTTTCGCAGTACATCACGCCGGTGCTCAACTCCGGCGCGGATGTGCTGATCCTGAACCACTACGGCAACGACATGGTGAACTCGCTGCGGCAGGCGATACAGTTCGGCCTGCGTGACAAACAGGTCAACGGCAAGAATTTCGAGATTGTCGTGCCGCTGTTCTCCGAGTTGATGGCGCAAGGTGCGGGCGATGCCATCAAGGGCATCTACGGCACCGCCAACTGGGACTGGAAGCTGGAGAACGCAGGCACCAAGGCGTTCACCAAATCGTTCGGCGAGGCCTATGGGACCCCGCCCTCACAGGCCGCACAGACCGGCTATGTGCAGGCCCTGCTCTATGCCGATGCCTGCGAGCGCGCGGGGACCTTCAATCCGGAAGGCGTCGTCAAGGCGCTGGAAGATTTCGAGTTCGATGGCCTGGGAAATGGGCCGACGCTCTACCGCGGTTCGGACCATCAGTGCTTCAAGCCGGTCCTTGTCGTGCAGGGCAAGGAGAAGCCGAAGGACAAGTACGATCTGCTGCAGGTCGTCAAGGAAGTTCCCACCAAAACTGTCACCTATGACCCATCGATCTTCGGCGGAGAATTGGGGCCGGTCGGCACCAAGTGCTGATCGACTGACACTGGCGGCCGGCTGTCGCAGGCCGGCCGCCTTCTCGCTTGCGGCATCGTTTCTCTACCGGAGCGGATGGGGCTCATGGACCAACTTATTCTGCAATTGCTCAACGGGCTCGACAAGGGCGCGGCCTACGCACTGATCGCGCTTGGCTTGACGCTTGTCTTTGGGACGCTCGGCATCGTCAATTTTGCGCATGGCGCCCTGTTCATGATCGGCGCCTTCTGTGCCGTTGTGTTCAGCCGTCTGCTCCAACTCGAGACCGTGACCATAGATCCCGCCCGGCTGACCCCGTGGGGATCTCCGATGGAAGTACGGACGCCGCTCGTCCAGGCATGGCTTGGTGATTTCGGCGCTGTCCTGGTGCAGTGGTCGGTACCGCTTTCCATCCTCTTTGCCATTCCGGTGATGCTCATCGTGGGTGTCGCCATGGAGCGAGGATTGATCCGCTATTTTTACAAGCGCGCCCATGCGGACCAGATCCTGGTCACTTTCGGGCTGGCGATCGTCCTGCAGGAGATCGTGAAGGCGAATTTCGGCGCCAATCCCATTCCCGTAACCGCCCCGGCCGCCTTGGCTGGAAGTGTCGATGTCGGCGGATGGCTGGGCCTCAGCGGCGTCTTCTACCCCTGGTGGCGACTGGTCTATCTGGGCTTTGCACTTGCTGTCATGGGGCTCGTCATCGCGTTCCTGCGTTTCACGACCTATGGCATGGTGGTGCGCGCTGGCATGGAAGACCGGCAGACCGTCGGCTTCCTCGGCATCGACATCGAGAAGCGTTTCACGGTCGTGTTCGGCATCGCCGCCGTGGTCGCGGGTATCGCCGGGGCCATGTACACACCGATCGTCTCGCCCAACTACCACATCGGCATGGATTTCCTGGTTCTGTCTTTCGTGGTCGTCGTCGTGGGCGGCATGGGCTCGGTAAGCGGCGCGGTATTTGCCGGCTTCCTGCTCGGCATCCTGCAATCCTTCGCCTCGATGAACGAGGTCAAGAACATCCTGCCCGGCATCGACCAGGTCATCATATACCTCGTCGCCGTCGTCGTGCTGCTGGTGATGCCGCGCGGCCTGATGGGGCGCAAGGGCGTAATGGAGAACTGACATGACCGCCTTGCGCAACGACCTCATCTACCTCGTGGTGTTCGCCGTGGCGGTGCTGGCCATGCCAATATGGCTGGCGCCGTTCGGGGCGGCCTATCCCGACCTGATGCAGAAATTCGCGATCTACGGCATCTTCGCGATCGGCTTTAACATCCTGTTCGGCATGACCGGCTATCTGTCGTTCGGACACGCCGCCTTCCTCGGCGTCGGCTCCTATGCGGCGGTGTGGTCGTTCAAGCTTTTGAGCATGAACGTCATTCCGGCGATTGCGCTGGCGGTTCTGGTCTCCGGCTTGTTCGCCGCCGCCATCGGCTATATCAGCCTGCGGCGCTCCGGCATCTACTTCTCGATCCTGACGCTTGCCTTCGCGCAGATGTCGTACAACCTCGCCTATTCGGTGTTCACGCCGATCACAAACGGCGAGACGGGATTGCAACTCGCCCTCAACGACCCACGGGTGATCGATCGTGCCCTCTTCGCCGATGCGCCGGGCATTCCCCGCCCCAACCTGTTCGGGATCGAGCTCGGTGGCTATGAAGCCTTCTATCTCTGCGCGGTAATCCTGATCCTGTGCTTCTTCGTGGCAATGCGGATTGACCGGTCACCATTCGGGATGATGCTCAAGGCCATTAAGTCGAACCAGACGCGGATGGCCTACACAGGATTCAACACCCGCCCCTACACGCTGTCAGCCTTCATCATCTCGGGCATTTATGCCGGCATCGCCGGCGGGTTGCTGGCGGTTACGGACCCGCTTGCCGGCGCCGAGCGCATGCAGTGGACTGCATCCGGAGAGGTTGTCCTGATGACCATCCTCGGCGGTGTTGGCACCCTCGTCGGGCCCGTCATCGGAGCCGTGGTGATCAAGTATTTTGAGAACATCTTCTCGGCCTTCCATATGGCGAAGCTGGAGGACATCTTCTCGTTCTTGCCAGATGGGCTGGAGAGTTTTGTGGTCTCGATCGTCTCTCCCTTTGTCGGCGAGGGCTGGCACCTCACTCTAGGCATCATGTTCATGCTGATCGTCGTCTTCCTGCCGGGCGGCCTGATGGAGGGCGCGCGCAGGATCAGGGCGCGCTTCGGCGGCGGACGCGGTACTGGGAGCAAGGCCCATTCAAGCAACCCTGCACCGGCGGAATAGGAGTCGCAACATGACAAATGCGGTGCTTCACGTCGCAGACGTGCATAAAAGCTTTGGCGGTCTGCATGCCCTTTCAGACATCGATCTGCAGGTCATGGAGGGCACGACCCACGCGATCATTGGCCCCAACGGCGCCGGCAAGTCGACATTGCTGAACGTATGCATCGGGCGTATCCCGCCCGATTCAGGGGCGGTGGTTTTCGACGGCAAGGTCATCACGGGAAAGCGCCCGCACGAGATCAACCAGATGGGCATCGTGCGCGTGTTTCAGACACCCGAGATATTTCCCGATCTGACGTTGCTCCAGAACGTCATGGTGCCGGCTTTCGCGAAGCGCGATGGCGCCTTCACCCTCAATGCCTTTCGAGGGGCGGATCGGGAGACGGAGATTCGCGACGAGGCCGAGCACTGGCTCGCCGATGTCGGACTCGCCGGATACAAGGATACCCTGGCCGCGAGCCTGTCGCGCGGTGACAAGCGCAGGCTTGAGTTGGCAATGGGGCTGATACAGCATCCGCGGCTTCTTCTTCTTGACGAGCCGACCGCCGGCATGTCGCGCCACGACACCAACTCCACCATCGATCTGCTTAAAAAAATCAAGGAGCGCGGGATGACCAAGGTCATCATCGAGCATGACATGCATGTCGTGTTTTCATTGGCTGACCGCGTTACGGTCCTCGCGCAGGGACGCATCATTGCCGATGGCACGCCGGAAGAGGTCAGGGGCAGCGCGGTGGTGCAGGAAGCCTATCTGGGAGGTACGCACCGATGAACGCCCAGACAAAGCCACAGGCCGATAGCGCCACAGGCACCGCCTTCTTCAGCGTCAGGGACATTCATGCCTATTATGGCGAAAGCTACATCGTTCAGGGTGTCAGCTTCGACATTGCCGAAGGTGACATCGTGGCCCTGCTCGGCCGCAATGGGGCCGGCAAGACATCGACGCTACGCACATTGGCGCGGGCTCAGGACCCTCAGCTCAAACGCGGAGAGATCTGGCTCGGCGACCTTCCCGTGCATACGCTGAAAGACTATCAGGCGTCGCAATCCGGGATCCAGTTCGTGCAGGAAGACCGGCGCATTATCCCCGGCCTTACTGTCGAGGAAAATCTCCAGCTCTCGCAGATCGCCGAACCGAAAGGCTGGCCGCTGGAGAAAATCTACGAATGCTTTCCGCGCCTGGCGGAAAGACGCAAGCAGGATGGCGTAACGCTGTCCGGCGGCGAGCAGCAGATGCTGGCCGTGGCGCGCGCGCTGGCCCGCGACATCAGGCTGCTGCTTCTCGATGAGCCCTATGAAGGGCTCGCCCCGGTCATCGTGAAGGAGATCGAAAGGATCGTCTCGCAGATCAAGGAACTCGGCATCACCACCATCATCGTCGAGCAGAACGCGGTAGCCGCGCTCGAACTCGCCAATCGCGCGCTCATCCTCGACATGGGGCAGATCGTTTTCGACGGAACCGCCAAATCGGTACTGGACAATCCGGATCTGCGGAACGAGTACCTCGCCATTTGAGGCCCGCATGTAACCGGCATGGAATACCCGCATTGAGGTCGATGCCGACAAGGCGGAGGGGCTGAACGGCCGGCCGGTCGAGGTCCTGTTCCGCGACGACCAGTCGCCGGGCCAGAAGCTGCCCTTCTTCCGGCTGACCGACTGAGGGCGGGGCGGGGCTTAGCGCCCGGCCAGGAGAGCCAGGATGCCAACAACGATAAGGGCGATGCCGGCCAGCTCCGACAGGCGCGGCCGCTCGCCAAAGGCCAGGCGGGAGACCAGAACGGTGAAGACCAGCTCGATCTGGCCGACCGCCTGCACCTTGGCGGGTGTCTCCAGCGTCATCGCCAGGTACCAGCCCATCGAGCCGGCGATGCTGGTCAGGCCGATCAGCAGCGCCTTGGGCGCGTTCGCCAGCATCAGCGCGAATTGCCGGCGTTCGCGCGCCACGACATACAGCGTCATCAGCACTGTCTGGATCGCCGACATGACGGCAAGGACGATCAATGCGCGCAGGAGCGGGTCTTGATTGCCGAGAGACAGGGCACCGGCCCGGATCGTCACCGCGCAGAGGGCGAACAGAAAGCCCGAAGCCAGGCCGATGCGCGTCGCCGGCGCCGACAAGTCCCGCAGCCGCCCAACCCATCCGCTGCCTGCCTGAGGCATCAGCGACAAGAGGAAGACCCCGCCCAGGCTGATCACAATGCCGAGCCAGGACATCAGCCCCAGTGTTTCACCCAGCACGATCGTGCCGAGCAGGGCCACCTGCATGGTCTCTGTCTTGGCGAATACCGTACCGACGGCGAAATTGCGCAACCGGAAGGCAATCAGCAGCAGCCATGTGCCGACGATCTGGCAGCTTCCGCCCAGAAGACACCACCAGAAGAAGCTTGCCGGCAACGAGGGCATGGCCCGCTCGGTGCCCAGCAACAGGACAACAAGGATCGCCATCGCCCAGGGCGCGCCGAACAGATACCGGACATAGGTGGCGCCAATGGCGCTCATGGTGCCCGACAAATTGCGCTGCAAGGCCGTGCGCACGCATTGCAGCGCCGCTGCTGCGATGGTAACTGGAATCCAGAGTTCAGATAATTCCATGTAATAATCAATCATGTTGCTGAAATTATCGTAGGTGTTGTTTTTATAATAGACAATATATATTTATATAAGTTTCGTTATTATCTATTTTTATATTTCAGTTTGATTTTATTATACGGTATTCATCATTTAAATCATTTGCCGGCAGCATCAGCATCAGCATCAGCATCAGCATCAGCATCAGCAGCCCGCCGCCCAAGCCTCCAGGTCCGGGACTGGCCTCACTTCCTCTGCGTCACTGCCCAAAACGGGCATCAATCGTGGCGAGACTCAAACTCTGAACGTGCACAACGCACTGGGTCAGTCCGGCCTTGTTTTTACACCGTTTTTACGCGCCCCGGGCATATCCCGCATCGAAGCTTTACGGCGCTAGGGACGACATTGGCACCGCTGACATTTCACAGCGGAGTTAAACCATGCTTGTCGAATTCCTTGCCGGCGCGGCGATACTTGCGGGGTTGCTGGCCTATCTGCTCTACGCGCTGATGCGCCCAGAGCGTTTCTAGGGGGAGGCCGTATCATGTCTCCCACCGATCTGTTGCAGATCCTGCTGTTCCTGGCGCTGATCCTGGCCATCGCGCCGTTTCTGGGCGCCTATATGGCCCGGGTGTTCGAGGGCCGGGTCGGCTTTCTTGCCCCGGCCGAGCGCGCGATCTATGCCGCCTGCGGCACGGATGCGTCCGAGGAACAATCCTGGAGCCGCTATCTCGGCGCCGTGCTGCTGTTCAACCTGGCCGGTTTCGCGCTGTTGTTCGGCATCTTGCTGACCCAGCACTGGCTGCCCTGGAACCCGGCCGGCATGGCCCCGCTGGACTGGGATCTGGCCTTCAACACGGCGGTCAGTTTCGTTACCAACACCAACTGGCAGGCCTATGGCGGCGAATCGACGCTGAGCTATTTCAGCCAGATGGTCGGGCTGACGGTGCAGAATTTCGTCAGCGCCGCCACCGGCATTGCGGTCGCCGTGGCGATCACCCGTGGCATCGCCCGGCGGCAGGCCCGGACACTCGGCAATTTCACCGTCGATCTGACGCGTGGCGTGCTCTACATCCTGCTGCCGTTGTCGATCCTGGTTGCGCTGGCGCTGGTCTGGCAGGGCGTGCCGCAGAACCTCGCCGCCTATGTCGATGCCACCACCGTTGAGGGCGCCCAGCAGATGCTGGCGCAGGGGCCGGCTGCCTCGCAGATCGCGATCAAGCAGCTTGGCACCAATGGCGGCGGCTTCTTCAGCGTGAATTCCGCCCATCCTTACGAAAACCCGACGCCGATCTCCAACCTGATCCAGATGGTGGCGATCCTGGCGATCCCCGCCGGCCTGGCGCTCACGTATGGCCATATGGTCGGTGACAAGCGGCAGGGCTGGGCGATCTTCGCCGCGATGGGCGTGTTGTTCCTGGCTGGCTTCGCCGTCACTTACTGGGCCGAGATGCAGGGCAACCCGCTGCTGGCGTCCCTGCCGGTGGATCAGGCGGCCGGCAATATGGAGGGCAAGGAAACCCGCTTCGGCGTGGTGAACTCCGTGCTCTGGGCGGTCTCCACCACGGCAGCCTCGAACGGCTCGGTCAACGCCATGCATGACAGCTTCACGCCGCTGGGCGGGCTGGTGCTGCTGCTGAACATCCAGCTGGGCGAGATCATCTATGGCGGCGTCGGCGCCGGCCTCTACGGCATGCTGCTGTTCGTCGTGCTGGCGGTGTTCATCGCCGGGCTGATGGTCGGTCGCACGCCGGAATATCTCGGCAAGAAGATCGAGAGCCGGGAAGTGAAGCTGGCGGTGCTCGGCATGCTGTCGATGCCGGTCGGCATCCTGGGCTTTGGCGCGCTGGCCGCCGTCCTGCCGGTAGCGCTGGCCTCGGTGCAGGATGCCGGGCCGCATGGCCTGAGCGAAATCCTCTACGCCTATTCCTCTGCCACCGGCAATAACGGGTCTGCCTTCGCCGGCTTCGGCGCTGACACGCCCTACCACAATGTGATGCTGGGGCTCGCCATGATCCTGGGCCGCTACGCCTTCATCGCGGCGATGCTGGCGGTCGCCGGCAGTCTGGCGGCGAAGAAGATCACGCCGCCCTCGGCCGGCAGCTTCCCGACACACGGGCCGCTCTTCGTCGGCCTGCTGATCGGTACCATCCTGATCGTCGGCGGCCTGACCTTCTTCCCGGTCCTCGCCCTCGGCCCGATAGCCGAGCATCTGGCGATGCTGGCCGGCACCAAATTCTGATTTCAAGGAGACAGGAAGATGTCCGTTATCGGCCATCAGTATCCGATTTTTACCCTTTCCCGCCCATACCTTCGTCTGCGCCTCGGCCCGGTGCTGCGCCTTATTGGCTTCGCCCTGGGCATGACGGCGGTCCTGCTCGCCCTGATGGCGATCCGGGTGCTGTCGGTGGTGGACACCATGCCGGCGGTCGCCAAGGCGATCTTCGGCTAAGGAGACGTATCATGATCGCAAACAAGGAAGCGCCGCTGCTCGACGCCCGGCTGGTCCGTGCCGCCGCCATCGCCGCGCTCACCAAATTCGACCCGCGCACTCTGGCCCGCAATCCGGTGATGTTCGTCACCGCCGTGGTGGCCGTGCTGTCCACCCTGTTGCTGGCGGCCGATATCGCCGGGGGCGGGTCGGAGAACACTGTTCTGTTCGCCCTGCTGTCCTTCTGGCTGTGGCTGACGGTGCTGTTCGCCAATTTCGCCGAGGCGGTGGCCGAGGGCAGGGGCAAGGCGCGGGCCGATACGCTGCGCGCCACCCAGCGTGAGACCACGGCCAAGCGGTTGCGTGACGCTGGCAACCGCGCCTATCAGGAGGTTTCCAGCCACAGCCTGGCGCAGGGCGATCTGCTGCTGGTCGAGGCCGGCGATATCGTGCCGGCCGATGGCGAGGTAGTGGAGGGCATCGCCTCGGTGGATGAGAGCGCGATCACCGGCGAGAGCGCGCCGGTGATCCGCGAGAGCGGTGGCGACCGCTCGGCCGTTACCGGCGGCACCCGCGTGGTTTCCGACTGGATCGTCGTACGTGTGACGCAAAAGCCGGGCGAGAGCTTCCTCGACCGCATGATCGGCCTGGTGGAAGGCGCGCAGCGGCAGAAGACACCGAACGAAATCGCCCTCACCATCCTGCTGGTCGGCATGTCGCTGATCTTCCTGATCGTGGTCGGCAGCCTGGAATTCTTCGCCCATTATTCCGGGGCGCTGATCCCGGTCATGTTCCTGGTGGCGCTGCTGGTGACGCTGATCCCGACCACCATCGGCGGGCTGCTGTCGGCCATCGGCATTGCCGGCATGGACCGTCTGGTGAAGGCCAATGTGATCGCCAAATCGGGCCGCGCGGTCGAGGCGGCGGGCGATGTCGATGTGTTGCTGCTGGACAAGACCGGCACCATCACCTTCGGCAACCGCATGGCGGATGGCTTCCTGCCGGTCGCCGGCACCTCGGAGCGCACGCTGGCGGAAATGGCCATGCTCGCCTCACTGGCCGACGAGACGGCGGAGGGCCGCTCCATCGTCGATCTGGCGCGCCGGAAATTCGGGCTCGACCTTACTGCCGAGACCGATGCCAAATTCGTGCCCTTCACCGCGCAGACCCGGATGAGCGGTGTGGACCTGCCGGATGGTCGGCGCATCCGCAAGGGGGCCGCCGATTCGGTGCTGGCCGACGCTTATGATGACGCTGGCACGACCAGGGCCCCGCGCGATCTGGTGACGGCGGTCGAGCAGGTCGCCCGTTCTGGCGGAACGCCGCTGGTGGTCTCGGTTGACCGCAAGCCGATTGGCGTCGTCCATCTGAAGGACGTGGTGAAGCCCGGTATCCGGGAGCGCTTCGCCGAGCTGCGGGCGATGGGTATCCGTACCGTCATGGTGACCGGCGACAACCCGCTGACCGCCGCCGCCATTGCCGCTGAATCCGGCGTGGATGATTTCCTGGCCGAGGCGACACCGGAGAAGAAGCTGGAACTGATCCGCAAGGAACAGGCGGATGGCCGGCTGGTCGCGATGTGCGGCGACGGATCGAACGATGCCCCGGCGCTGGCCCAGGCCGATATCGGCGTGGCGATGAATGACGGCACCCCGGCGGCGAAGGAGGCGGCCAATCTGATCGACCTGGACAGCGATCCGACCAAGCTGATCGAGGTGGTGATGGTCGGCAAGCAGATGCTGATCAGCCGGGGCGCGCTGACCACCTTTTCCATCGCCAATGATGTGGCGAAATATTTCGCCATCATCCCGGCGCTGTTCATCGGCGTCTATCCCGGCCTGCAGGCGTTGAACGTGATGAATCTCGGCAGCCCCTCCAGCGCCATCCTGTCGGCGGTCATCTTTAATGCGCTGATCATCGTGGCGCTGATTCCGCTTGCCTTGCGCGGCGTGAAATACGCGCCGTCCAGCGCTGCGGCACTGCTGCGCCGCAACCTGGCCGTCTATGGCCTGGGCGGGCTGGTCGTGCCGTTTGTCGGGATCAAGGCCATCGATCTGCTGATCAACGCCGTTGGCCTGGTCTGAGAAGGAGAATTCCCATGTCCAATCTTATTCGTCCGGCCCTGGTGCTGACTGTTGCGATGACGCTGCTGACCGGGCTTGTCTATCCGCTGGCGATGACCGGACTGACCCAGATGGTCTTTCCGGCCCAGGCCGCCGGCAGCCTTGTCGCCCAGGATGGCAAAGTGATCGGCTCCAGCCTGATCGCCCAGGGCTTCAAGGAACCCGGTTATTTCCATCCGCGCCCGTCGCTGGCGGGGGAGGGGTATGATGGCGCGCTGTCCGGTGCCTCCAACCTGGGCGTCACGTCGAAGGCCTTGATCGAGGCAGTCGGTGCGCGCGTCGATGCCGCCGGTGTCGTAGGGACGGTGCCGGTCGACCTGGTCACCGCCTCGGGCAGTGGCCTTGACCCGCATGTCTCGCCGATGGCGGCACTGGTTCAGGTGCCGCGCATCGCCCAGGCACGTAATCTGCCGGAAGAGACGGTGCGTGCCCTCGTGCAGTCGCACACCGAGGAGCGTATCCTGGGCTTCATTGGAGAACCGCGGGTGAATGTGCTGATGCTGAACCTCGCTCTGGACGACCGGAAACCCTAAGGTCTGCGCATGGAAAGCGATGATCGTCCTCAGCCAGAGGCCCTGTTGGAAGAAGCCGCCCGCGAACATCGCGGGCGGCTGAAGATATTTCTCGGCGCCGCCCCCGGCGTGGGCAAGACCTACGCGATGCTGGAGGATGCCCAGCGCCGCCGCAAGGAGGGTGCCGATATCGTCATCGGCATCGTCGAGAGCCACGGCCGGCAGGAGACCGAGGCGCTGATGCGCGGGCTGGAGGCGATTCCGCGCCGGCTGCTGTCCTATCGGGGCCGCCTGATGTCGGAGCTGGATCTGGACGCGGTGCTGGCCCGCCGCCCGGCACTGGTGCTGGTGGACGAGTTGGCCCATACCAACGTGCCCGGCAGCCGGCACGAGAAACGCTATCAGGATGTCGCGGAAATCCTCGACGCCGGCATCGATGTGCTGACCACGATGAATGTTCAGCATCTGGAAAGCCTGAATGATGTGGTGGCGCGCATCACCCGCATCCGGGTGCGCGAGACACTGCCGGACAAGGTGCTGGAACTGGCCGACGAGATCGAGCTGATCGACCTGCCGCCGGATGAACTCATCCAGCGGCTGCGCGCCGGCAAGGTCTATCTCCGCGACCAGGCACACCGCGCGGTGAACCATTTCTTCAGCCGCGGCAATCTGACCGCGCTGCGTGAGCTGGCACTGCGGGCGGCGGCGGAGCGTGTCGATTCGCAGATGATCAGCTACATGCGCGCGCACGCCATCCCCGGTCCCTGGCCGACCAGTGACCGGCTGCTGGTCTGTATCGACGCGGGACCGGCGGCGGAGGCGCTGGTGCGGGCCGCCAAGCGCACCGCCGAACGCCAGCGTATCCCCTGGATCGCCCTGCATGTGCTGCATGAGGAGCAGATGGACGAACCGGCGCGCGACCGGCTGGCCGCCGCGATGCATCTGGCTGAGCAGCTTGGCGGCGAAACCGTGGTGCTGCCCTCCGAGGCCGATGCGGTGAGCGAGATTCTGCACTATGCCGCCGGGCGCAACGTCACCTGCCTGATGGTCGGCCGGCCCCGGAAGACGCGGCTGTTCCGGCTGCGGGCGTCGGTGACGGAAAGGCTGGCCCGGCGCGGGGGCGATTACGATGTCATCATCGTCTCGGCGGAGGAAAAGCCGGAAGCGTCAGCGCCACTGCGCGCGGTGGATACGAGCCGCCGGATCAACGGCAGGGATGCGCTGATCGTGACCGGGGTCGTTACGGCGTCCTCGGCGCTCGCCTTTGTGGCTGATTTCTTCCTCGACGTGCCGAATCTGTCACTGATCTTCCTGACCGGCGTGCTGCTGGTGGCAATCAGGCTGGGGCTCTGGCCATCCATCCTGGCCAGCCTGCTCAGTTTCTTTGCCTATAATTTCTTCTTCACCGTGCCGTACCACACCTTCGCGGTGCACCGGACCGAGGATTTGCTGACCATCTTCTTCTTTCTGGTGGTCGCGACCCTCACCGGCAATCTCGCCGGACGGCTGCGCGAGCGGGCGGACAGCACGCGGCAGACCGCGCGGCGCATCGGCAATCTCTATGAATTCAGCCGGCGGGCGGCGAGTGCCGCTGAAATCGACGATGTCGCCTGGGCTGTGGTCTCGCATGTTTCCGGCACACTGCAATGCCAGTCGGTCATCCTGCTGCCGAAGGGCATCGACGGGCTGGAGATTGCCGCCGGTTTCCCGCCGGAGGATCATCTGACGCCCGGCAATTGGGCGGCGGCGAAATGGGCCTGGCAGCACGACAAGCCGGCCGGCTGGTCCTCGGAGACTTTGCCCGGTTCCGACTGGCTGTTCCTGCCGATGGACACGCCGAACGGGCCGGTCGGGCTGGTTGGCGTCTGCTTTGCCGAGCGCGACCGTCCGCTGAGCACGGAGCAACGCCGGCTGCTCTCCGCCGTCGTCGATCAGGCGGCGCTGGCGGTCGAGCGCACCAACCTCGCCCGTGACATCGAGGAGAAGCGCCTGCTGACCGAGACGGAGAGCCTGCGCGCCGCCCTGCTGTCCTCAATCTCGCACGATCTGCGCACGCCGCTGGTCTCCATCATCGGCTCGGCCAGCAGCCTGCAGAATTATGGCGAGCGCATCCCGCCGGCCCAGCGCGGTGAATTGCTGGAAACCATCCAGGACGAGGCCGAGCGGCTGAACCGTTTCGTGCAGAACCTGCTGGACATGACGCGGCTGGGCTATGGTGCCTTGACGCCGAAGCGCGATTGGATCGATCTGCGTGATGTCGTTGGCCGCGCGCGGGAAAGGCTGAAGAAGCCGCTGGCCGATTTCGCTGTCTCGGCCGATATGCCGGACACTCTGCCGCTGCTGCATGCTGACGCCGTGCTGCTGGAACAGGTGATGGTCAATCTGCTCGACAATGCCGCCAAATACGCGCCGCCAGGCACAGCGATATCGATTGCCGCCCGCCCGGCGGATGGCATGGTGGAACTGCGCGTGTCGGATCGCGGCCCCGGCATTCCGCCGGCCGACCGGGAGGCGGTGTTCGACATGTTCTACCGGGTGCGCAATGGCGACCGGGAGAAGGCGGGCACCGGCCTCGGCCTCGCCATCTGCCGCGGCATCGTCGAAGCGCATGGCGGTTCCATCCGGGTCGAGGACGGCCCGGGCGGCACAGGTACAGCGCTTGTCGTGATTTTGCCCGTGCCGGCAGCACCTGCCGGGGCAGGAGAGGCTGAATGAGCGGTATCGCCCGCATTCTCGTCATTGATGACGAGCCGCAGATTCGCAAGTTTCTGCGCATCAGCCTGGAGGCCAATGGCTTTGAGGTCATCGAGGCGGCGACCGGCAAGCAGGGCATCGATCTCTGCGCCACCCGGACGCCCGATCTGGTGGTGCTCGATCTGGGACTGCCGGATCTGGACGGGCAGGAGGTGGTGACCCGCATTCGCGACTGGTCGCCGGTGCCGATCATCGTTCTGTCGGTACGCGCGGCGGAGGCGGAGAAGGTAGCGGCACTCGACAGCGGCGCCAATGACTACATCACCAAGCCCTTCGGCATTGCCGAGTTCATGGCCCGCCTGCGCGCCGCGCTGCGCAGCCGCCCCGCCGAGGAAGGGGCCGCCCAGGCAATGCACCGGATCGGCGATCTGGAGGTCGATCTGGCGCGCCATCAGGTGACGCTGGCCGGCACGCCGGTGAAGCTCAGCCGCAAGGAATTTGACCTGCTGCGCCTGCTGGTCATTCATGCCGACCGGGTGCTGACCCATGACTATCTGCTGCGCGAGGTCTGGGGACCGGCGCATCTGAGCGACACCCAGTATCTGCGCGTCTATATCGGCCATCTGCGCCAGAAACTGGGTGACGATGCCGCCAATCCGAAGCTTATCGTAAACGAGATCGGCGTCGGTTATCGTCTGGTGACGGGGGCGTGAATATCCTTACTGGCGCAGATGCGCAAAAGCGGTGCGAATTTCGTCCGCGAGGAAGCTGGCCGCCACTGAGAGGCTGCGGCCGCTGACGGTGACCAGGCAGATGCGGCGGCGCACCACCGGGTCAAGGATGGGCACCGAGGTCAGCCCTTCGTGCGGGAACATGCGCAAGGTCAGCTCCGGCAGCGCCGTCACGCCCAGCCCGGCCGCGACCAGGGCAACTGCCGAGGGTATCTGCTCCACCTCATAGCGCGGGCGGATGGCGCGGTCGGCCTGCACCAGCCCGGCCTCGGCGAAGCGACGCACCGAGGTGGAGGCGGCCATGGCAATGAAGGGATAGGCAGTGATCTCCGCCCAGCTCGTCTGGCTGTTGCCCGCCAGCGGGTGGTCGGTGCGGCAGACCAGATGGAAAGCGTCGGTGCCCAGCTCCTCGCTGGTCAGCTCGGGATAGACTGCCGGCTGGGTGGTCACCGCGAAATCCGCCAGCCCATCGCGTACCGCGCTGATCGCCCGGTCCTGCAGATAATCGCGCACCGTCACCTCGACCTCCGGATAGGCCGCAGCGAAGGCGTGCAAAGCCCCCGGCAGCAGCGCCGCGGCAATCGACGGCAGCACCGCGACCGAGACCCGGCCGCGCTGGCCTGACGAGCGGCTGATCAGGGATTCCAGCGTCTTCTCGAAATCCCGCACCAGATGTTCCGCCACGGCCGCCAGGTCGCGGCCATCGGCGGTCAGCGCCAGCGTGCGGGTGGTGCGATCGAACAGCCGCAGGCCAAGCTGCTCCTCCATCTTGCGGATGGTGCTGCTGAGCGAGGGCTGGGTGATGCCGAGCTGCTCGGCCGCCTCGCTGAAGCTGCTCGCCTGGCTGGCCGCGACAAAGGCCTTCAGCTGCCGCAGCGTCAGATTGATAGACATGATCTATATATACCGAACATAAATTCTTGACGCCTATGAATTGTTTTCCTAATCCTAAAGTGAAGCGGCCGATAGATGCCGCGCAAGGAGGAAAAGCGAATGCCAGTCCAATCGATCCGCGTTGGATCGGGTGCGGGGTTTTCCGGCGACCGTATTGATGCCGCCCAGCCGGTGGTCCGCGAGCTGATGACCGGTGACGGGCCCACGGCCCTGATGTTCGAGACTTTGGGCGAGCGCACCCTGGCGCTGGCGCAGTTGCGCCGCCGGGAGAATCCGGATCTGGGTTACGAGCCGAAACTGGCCGCGATATTGCAGCCGATTCTGCCGGACTGCCTGAAGGCGGGCATCACCATCCTGGGTAATTTCGGCGCCGGCAATCCGCCCGCCGCCGGCCGGCTGATCGACGGGCTGATGGCGAAGGCCGGCCTGAACGGCCGCATCGCCGTCATCACCGGCGACGATCTGCTGCAGGCTGACGGGCTGGAGGTGCTGCGCGCCCATTGCCCCGACCTGCCGGACGAGAAGCTGCTGATTTCCGCCAATGCCTATCTGGGCGCAGAGCCGCTGGCCCAGGCGATGGCCGAGGGTGCCGACATCGTCGTCACCGGCCGCGTCGCCGACCCGTCGCTGGCGCTGGCGCCGATGATTCATCATCTGGGCTGGGCGACCGACGACTGGGACCGGCTGGCCCAGGGCACCATGGCCGGCCATCTGCTGGAATGCGGCGCTCAGGTCACCGGCGGCTATTTCGCCGATCCCGGCCTGAAGGACGTGCCGAATATCGAGGAAGCGACCTTCCCCATCGCCACCATGAACGCCGATGGCAGCTTCGTCATCGGCAAGCCGGCCGGCGGCGGGCTGGTCGACCGGCGCACCGTGACCGAGCAGCTGCTCTACGAGGTGCATGACCCGTCGGGCTATCTGACGCCTGACGTGGCCGCCGACATCACCGGCGCGGAGATCGTGGAGCTGGGCGGCGACCGGGTGCGCGTCGACGGCATTCGCGGCCATGCCCGGCCGGAGACGCTGAAGGTCACCGTCTGCTTCGATGGCGGCTGGATCGGCGAGGGCGAGATTTCCTACATCGGGCCGAACGCCGCCGCCCGCGCCCGGCTGGCCGGCGAGATGGTGCGCCGCCGCGCGCCGCAGAGCCTGAAGCTGCGCTTCGATTTGATCGGCGTGATGAGCGTGCTGGCCGATGATGGCGGGGCCGCCTGGCAGGATTTCGCGCCCGATGAGGCCGCCGCCCGCGATGTGCGCCTGCGCGTCGCCATGAGCGGCCCGGACAAGGACTCGGTGGAACGCGGGCTGCAGGAGATCGAGGCGCTGTATTGCACCGGCCCGGCCGCCGGCGGTGGCATCCGCCTCAGCAGCCGGCGGCGGATTTCCACAATCTCCTGCTTCGTCCCGCGCGAGGCCGCCCGGCCGCGCATCGACATGCTGGAGGCGCGTCATGGCTGAAACCCTGCTGCACCGCATCGCCCATGCCCGCGCCGGCGACAAGGGCAACCGGCTGAATATCAGCCTGATCGCCTATGACCCGGCGCTGTACGAGACCCTGCGCGACCAGGTGACGGTGGAGGCGGTGACGGCGCATTTCCGCCATCGCACCCCCAGCGCTGTGGTGCGCCACGAACTGCCGAAGCTGCACGCGATGAATTTCGTGCTCGACGGCGTGCTCGATGGCGGCGTGACCCAGGCGCTGAACCTGGATGCGCATGGCAAATGCCTCAGTTTCCACCTGCTCGACCTGAAAGTGACCGTGCCGGAGGCGCTCATCCATCTGATCCGGTGAACCAATCAATAAACCAAGGGAGGACCAACCATGCGTAAACTCTTCATGGCCTGTGCGCTCACCGCGCTGATCGCCACGCCCGCCGCCGCCCAGCAGAAGCTGCTGATCGGCTCCACCAGCAGCTCGTCGTCGCATTACGGCTATTTCGTCGCACTGTCGCAGCTCATCAACGCCAAGGTGAAGGGCGTCGAGACCTCCGTGGTCGAGACCGGCGCCACGGTCGACAATCTGCGCCGGCTGGCCCGCAAGCAGATCGATATGGGGCTGGTGACCACCAATACCGGCTACCAGGCCTATGCCGGCCAGGCCGCGTTCGAGGGCAAGCCGGTCGATACCCGCCTGCTGTGGGTCTATGTGCCGGCACCGCAGAATATCGTGGTGCGCAAGGATAGCGGCGTGGAGAGCGTCGCCGGGCTGAAGGGCAAGAAGTTCAATCCGGGCCTGCGCGGTTCCGCCACCGAGGCGACCACCGACGCTGTGTTCAAGCTGCTCGGCCTGGAGGTCGATGCGGTGCGCGGCTCCACCACCGACATCGTTGATGCGGTGAAGGACAACCGCGCCATCGGTTATGTGAAGAGCGGCGCGGGCAACAAGCTCGATGGCTCGACGCTGGACATCAACACCTTCTCGCCGATCAAGGTGCTGTCGCTGACCAAGGACGAGGCCGACAAGATCGCCAAGGGCATGCCGGAGGTCAGCGTCGTCACCGTGCCGGCTGGTGCTGCCGAGGGCGTGCCGGCCTATACCACCTGGAGCATCGGCATCGCGGTGCACGCGCATCCCGAAATGTCGGAGGACGTCGCCTATCAGATCACCAAGGCGGCGATGGAAGACAAGGAGATGCAGGCCGGCGCGATGGCCGAGCTGAAAGGCGTCGATCTGATGCAGGTGACAGTCGATTACGGCTCGATCCCGCTGCATGCGGGCGCGGCCAAATACTTCAAGGAAAAGGGCGTCGCCCTGCCTGATCGGATCGCGCCGAAATGAGTTCCGAAGAGGTCCAGATGAACGATGAGGGCCGGCCGCTTGGCCGGTCCTCCCGCCTGATTGCCGGGCTGACCCGCCTGCTGGCGGTATCGCTGGGCCTCTTCGTTCTCTACACCGCAGCGTTCGGGCAGTTCGAAAGCCTGATCCAGCGCGCCGTCTTTACCGGTTTCGTGGTGACGGTGACCTTGCTGCTTTATCCGCTGGGTGCCGGCCGCCCCTGGCGGCCGCTGGGGGCGGCCGTCGACCTGGCGCTGGTGCTGATGTCGCTGGCTGCCTGCCTCTACATCACCGTGAACCACGCGGTCATCATGACCTCGCTGCCGATGGCGGAGAGCCACGATCTGTGGCTGACAGCAGGGCTGGTGATCGCCGTGCTGGAGGCTGCGCGGCGGGCCGTGGGCTTCATCTTTCCCTGCATCGTGCTGTCCGGGCTGGCCTACGCTTTCTTCGGGCAGTATCTCAGCGGCCCGCTGTCGCATCGCGGCTTCGATATCTATTTCGTCACCGAGACGCTGCTGCTGGGCGATCTGGGCATCTGGGGCATGCTGACCAGCGTTGCCTCGACCACTATCGCCGCCTTCGTGCTGTTCGGCAGCATGCTGCTCTATACTGGCACCGGCCAGACCTTCATGGATCTGGCCTCACGCATCGGCGGGCGCAGCCCCGGCGGGGCGGCGAAGATATCGACCATCGCGTCGGGCCTGTTCGGCACTATCAGCGGCAGTGCAGTGGCCAATGTGGCGACCACTGGCAATTTCACCATCCCGCTGATGAAGCGCCTGGGCTATCCGCCTGCCTTCGCCGGCGCGGTCGAGGCGGTGGCGTCGACCGGCGGGCAGATCGCCCCGCCGATCATGGGTGCTGCTGCCTTCGTGATGGCCGAGATTCTCGGCATCGGCTATGCCGACGTGATGATCGCGGCGATCATGCCGGCCTTCCTGTTCTATCTGGGCGTCTTCCTGACCGTCCATGTCGTCGCCCTGCGCGGTCGGCTGCCGCTGGTGCCGGAGGATCAGATTCCCTCCTGGGCGTCGGTGCTGCGCCTGGCCCGGCTGCTGCCCATCGTGGCGGCGTTCGGCGGGCTGCTGACCGGCGTGTTCACCGGCCGGTCAGTGCAGACCTCGGCCTTCTGGGGGATCGCCGCCCTGGTGGTCGCCCATGTGCTGGTACGCGTGCGCTCGCTGCAGGACGCCAAGGACATGGCCCGCCTGCTGGTGAACGCGCTGGACGATGCCGGCCGCGGGCTGGTTCTGATCGGCGTGCTGCTGGTCGGCGCGCAGATCCTCGTGGCAATGATCAATCTGACCGGCGTGGGCATCTCGCTCTCCAGCCTGATCGCCGGCCTGGCCGGCAATTCCATCTTCCTGCTGGCGCTGCTGGTGGCCGCGATCTGCATGGTGCTGGGCATGGGCATCCCGACCACGGCGGCCTATGTGCTGGTCGCCGCTGTACTGGCGCCGGCGCTGACCCGCTCCGGCGTGGAGCCGATCGTGGCGCATATGTTCGTGTTTTACTTCGCCACCATCTCGGTCATCACGCCGCCGGTCTGCGTTGCCGTGTTCATCGCCGCCGGGCTGGCGCGCACGCCGTGGCTGCCGGTCGGCATCGAGGCGGTGAAGCTGGCCGCCGTCACCTATGTGGTGCCGTTCCTGTTCCTGATCTATCCGGGCATGCTGGCCGCCGGTGGCTGGCTGGAGATCGGCGAGGCGCTGCTGTCCGGCGTGCTGTTCGTCATCGCCTTCGCCTTCCTGTTCGGCGGGGCGCGGATAACACGCTGGCGCGTCGTGGACATCGCCGCACCAATCCTCATGGCGGGGCTTGCCATAGCCCCCTATGCCGGCGGGCTTGTCGCCTCCGCCATCATTGGCGCCGGGTTGATCTTCCTCTGGGCGCGCCGCTGACGCACGCGGATACCGCACTCTCCCCGCGACACTTTCGATGCCGCGGGGGGCCTATCGGGATCAGGGCGCGTCCGCCGGCGATGGTTACGGGTTTGTCGCGCTGAGTTTGTCCTGGGTTCGGGTGTCGAAATCGCTGGCGTCGTGGCGCTCGTGCAACTGGCTCGACGGGTCGCCGGAGGTGCGGTTCACCTTCCGGCCGCGCGCGACGGCGGGTCGCGCGAAGACCTGGTCGGCCCAGCGGTTGACATGCGTGTACTCCTGGACGGCGAGGAATTCCGCCGCGTCGTACAGCCAGCCCTTCACGAGACCGCCATACCAGGGCCAGATCGCCATGTCGGCGATGGAGTAGTGATCGCCCGCGATGAATTCATTGTCGGCAAGCCGCCGGTCGAGCACGTCGAGCTGGCGCTTCGTCTCCATGGCGTAGCGGTTAATCGGGTATTCAAACTTGGCCGGTGCATAGGCATAGAAATGGCCGAAGCCGCCGCCCAGGAAAGGCGCGGAGCCCATCTGCCAGAACAGCCAGGACAGCGTCTCGGCCCGCGCCGCCGGCTCCGTCGGCAGGAACGCACCGAATTTCTCGGCGAGATGCATCAGGATCGCGCCGGATTCGAACACCCGGATCGGGGTCGCACCGCTGCGGTCCAGCAGGGCCGGAATCTTGGAGTTCGGGTTGATCTCGACGAAGCCCGAGCCGAACTGCTCGCCATCGCCGATCCTGATCAGCCAGGCGTCATACTCAGCCTCCTTGTGGCCGGCCGCCAGCAATTCCTCGAACATGATCGTGACCTTCTGCCCATTCGGCGTGCCGAGCGAATAAAGCTGGAAAGGATGCTTGCCGACGGGAAGCGCATGGTCCTTCGTGGCACCGGCGATGGGACGGTTGATGCTGGCGAAGGCGCCGCCGCTCGCCTGGTCCCAGGTCCAGACTTTGGGCGGAAGATAGTGCGTATGGTCGGTCATCAGTGGGCTCCGGAGTTTCGTTTGGCGACGTGTCTGTCTGCTTGGTGAGGTGGGTCAGGATAGCAGTTATGTCAAAGCCTCTCGCCGCAGATATTCCCATCCGGTTGCCTTGAGGGTCTATGACTTACAGACAGTGGGGTGTCTGTGCTCGGGGCACTCTTGTGACCGGTGGCGTGGGCACTTGACGTGCCCACGCGCTTTCCCGGACTTAGCCCTGGATGAAGGCCAGAAGATCGGCATTCACCAGATCAGGGTGGGTTGCAAAGACGCCATGTGACAGGCCCTCATAGGTCTTGAGCGTGCCGTTGCGCAGCAGCTTGATCGCCTTATGCGCGGAATCGGCGATCGGCACGACCTGATCGTCGGTCCCGTGCAGCAGCAGCACCGGCACCGTGATGGCCTTCAGATCCTCGGTGAAATCGGTCTCCGAGAAGGCTGTGATGCAGTCATAATGGGCCTTCGCGCCGCCCATCATGCCCTGGCGCCACCAATTGTCGATCAGCCCCTGGCTGACAATTGCGCCCTCGCGGTTGAAACCGTAGAAGGGGCCGGCCGGCACATCGATGAAGAACTGCGCGCGGTTGGCGACGAGCGCTGCCCGGAAACCATCGAAGACCGACATCGGCAGGCCCTCGGGATTGGCCTCGGTCTGCAGCATGATCGGGGGCACGGCGCCGATCAGCACCGCCTTGGCCACGCGACCCGGCTCGGCACGGGCGACATAGCGCGCCACTTCCCCGCCGCCGGTCGAGTGCCCGATATGCACCGCGTTGCGCAGATCGAGCGCGCGGGCCAGCTCGGCAACGTCGGCGGCATAGGTGTCCATGTCGTTGCCGGTGTCGGTCTGGTCGGAGCGCCCATGGCCACGGCGATCATGGGCGATCACCCGATAGCCCCTGGAGAGGAAGAACAGCATCTGGTTGTCCCAGTCATCCGCACTGAGGGGCCAGCCATGATGGAAAACGACGGGCTGCGCGTCCCTGGGACCCCAATCCTTGAAGAAGATATTGGTGCCGTCGCTGGTTGTGATCGTGCTCATTGCCGTATCCTTTCGCTTATCGGGTCAGCGTCCTGCCGCCCGTTCATGTAGACAAAATGCGCCGCGAGGCGGCAAAGTGCACGTGGCGGAAGCGACAATCATCGAGGCAAAAACGACAATGGCGTCCGATATCAAGATCGTCGCGGAAATTGGCCTGCTGATCTATCCCGGCGCGCAATTGGCGGCAGTCTATGGGCTTACCGATCTTTTCCGTATTGCCGGTGAATGGGCGACCCCGCTGGAGGGTGGCCAGCAACCCACCATCCGGGTCACCCATTGGCAAAGCGGCGCTCATGCCGGAATGGACTGCGTCTGGGACAGCCATCCGGGCGGCACGCACAGCCTGTCCCATGTTATCGCACCGCCCAGCATCATTATGCCCGACAAGATGCCGTCGATGCAGGAGCCGGCGGCGTGGCTGTCGGATCAGCATCGCGCAGGCGCGACGATCTGCGCGATCTGTGCCGGTGCCTTCGTGCTCGCCGAGACCGGGTTGATCAATGGGCGGCGGGCCACAACGCATTGGGCTTTCGCCCATGCGCTGGCCGACCGTTTCCCCAAAGTCGAAGTAGCAATCGAGCGTATGGTGATCGACGATGGCGACATCATGACGGCGGGCGGCATTCTGGCCTGGACCGATCTCGGCCTGACCCTGGTGGAAAAGCTCATGGGGCCGAGCACGATGCTGGCGACGGCAAGGTTCCTGCTGATCGAACCGCCCGGCCGGCAGCAACGCGCCTTTGCCCAGTTCATTCCGCGCTTCGACCATGGCGATGCCGCGATTCTGCGCGCCCAGCATCACCTCCACGCCACGCGCGCCCAGACCTATGATCTGGCGGAATTGTCGGCGATCAGCGGGCTGGAGCAACGCACCCTGCTGCGCCGGTTCAGGAAGGCAACAGGTTTGCGGCCAACCGAATATGCCCAGGAAGTCCGTATCGCCAAGGCCCGTGAACAGCTTGAGGCGACCAATCAACCGGTCGAGCAGATCGCCTGGCAGGTCGGCTATTCCGACCCCGCTGCCTTCCGCAAGGTGTTCCAGCGCATTACGGGCCTCGGCCCCGCCACCTATCGCCAGAGGTTTGGCGTGGCTTAAACCGGCCGGGCGCGAGCGTCACGAGGCTTTCGCGGAAGTATCCCTCAAAGCGCCCCTTGGAAATACGGTTCCAGAAGAAGCTGAGCCTCGGCCTCAATCTCGCCCGTCTCAAGCCAATCCGGCTTTTCGACGATGGCGCGATGGGTGAGAGCCTCGATGCACGTCTCCAGGACCAGCGCGATCATGCGCGCTCTCGTGGGCGGCAGATGAGGTGAGCGCTCGTGAAGACCATGCTCGATCTTTTGCTGCAGTACTGTCTGGATATCGAGCGACTCGGCAAGCCCGCCTATGCGCGGCACCTGTTCGACGAGCACCTTATGCAGCGCGGGGTTCACGCGATGCGCATCAAGCCCGGCTCGGATGAGGGCGCCGACGAAGGATGAAGGCGTCTCTTCCTCCGAAATCTGCAGGGCGTTATCGATGCGCGCTATCAACTCGTCGATATGGGCCGAGGCCAAGGCCGCGACCAGCGCCTCCTTGTTTGGAAAATACTCATAGAGAGAGCCGATGCTGACGCCGGCCTTCTCCGCGACGAGATTCGTGGTCGTTCGGTCATAGCCGTTACGCATCAAAACCTGAGCCGCCGCCTCCAGGATCGTTGCGACGGTCTGTCTGGAGCGCGTTTGCGTGGGCAGTTTCCTTGGCGTCGTGGATTTTCCGCGCATCGTTCTCCGCCTTCCGGCAACCCGAGTTGAGAAGCTGAGTATTTACTCGGATTATTGCTGTGCCATCAGCGATAATCAAGGAGGGTGTCAGTGATCAGGGTTGACGAGAATTTCCTGTCCGGCGGCGAAAATTGTGCGGCGTGGCTCTATCTCCCCGACGGGCCCGGTCCCCACCCCTGCATCGTGTTCGTTCACGGAATCGGGGCCGTCAGGCAAGTAAGGGTCCGGGCCTATGCGGAGCGGTTCACCGGCGCAGGCTATGCGGTCTTCGCCTTCGACTACCGCCATTGGGGGGCAAGCGAGGGCGCGCCGCGCTTTGTCTGCGATATCCGGGGGCAGCACGCCGATATCCATGCGGCAATCGACCATGTGCGCGGGCTGTCAGCGATAGATTCCCGGCGGATCGTGCTTTTCGGCACGTCCTTCGGCGGCGGCCATGCGGTGACGGTAGGTGCCGCGCGTCCCGATCTTGCGGCCGTCATTGCGCAATGCGCCGTTATCGACGGCCTGGCCGCCGCGGTAAAGGCGCCGCCACTTCTGGCGTTGCGCTGGATATTCGCCGGCCTGGTCGATCAGATCCGCGCCGCACTTGGCGGCGGCTCCCATTACATCAAGCTGGCCGGGGAGCCGGGCGCGCTTGCGCTGATGACTGCGCCTGGCGCCGAGGCCGGATACCGGGCGATGATCGATGGCCCGTCGCCCTGGCGCAACCTTATCGCCGCGCGATTTATCCTGTGGATTCCGTTCTATCGCCCGATCCGGCATGCAGCGCGCCTTACGCCACGGCTGCTCATGGTGGTGACCAACAAGGATGAGATTTGCCCGCCGCGCATCATGGCGAAAGCCGCCCGGCTGGCGCCAAAGGGGGAAGCCGTTCATTTCGATTGCGGCCATTTCGATATCTATTTCGGCGTGTTCTTCGACCGGGCGACGGAAGCCATGCTCGCCTTCCTGGCGGCCACGCCCGCCGCCGCGGAGACTGACGCATGACCGCCGCGCAGATGTATCTGCCCCCGCTTCTCGGCCTGGTCGCCCTGGCCTTCCTGACCGCGCTGGCGATCCTGATCACACGGATCGTCGATCTGGTCAGAAGCAAGCGCCCCTGGTTCTTTTATGAGGAGTTTGACGGCAAGGGCGCGCCCCTGTTCGTCCTGCGGCCAACGCGGCAACTCGCCAATCAGTTCGAGTTTCCCATACTTTTCTATGCCCTCATCGCGATTGCGATTGCCGTCCCGGTGCATGATCCGGTGATCGCCGGACTGGCATGGGCGTATGTCGCCCTGCGCTGGGCTCATGCCTTAAGCCATCTCGCCTTTAACCGGCTGTATGTCCGGACACCGATATTCATGGTCGGGAATGTCGTCCTGCTCGCCATGTGGGTGATTCTTGCTCTGGCCGTCATGACGCCCGCCGCCTCTTCAACCTGACGCCGAGCGAAGATGCGGCGACCTTGCGTGCCACGCTCAAGCGTAACCTTGGCGATACCCGTCAGGTTGTGGCATCGGACTGCCTATCGGCCGCCATGGCGGATTTGGTTGAACCAGTCGTCCGGGTTAACATGACGTTCAACCGCCGAAGCGTCAGGACTGACCTGCGTTTCCAGACGCTCAAAAGCCCGGACAGCGTCGCTATCTATAGGCTTGATTGAAAAGGACGCTTCGTGATGCCCAAGGGTTCCGATTTACTCGTTAAGGCTCTGGAGAATGAAGGCGTTGATCGCATCTTCGGCGTTCCGGGCGAGGAGAACCTCGACGTGCTGGAATCGCTGCGCACATCCAGCATCAAGCTGGTCCTGACGCGGCACGAGCAGGCGGCGGCTTTCATGGCGGCGACACATGGCCGGTTGACCGGCAGGCCCGGAGTCTGCATTGCGACATTGGGGCCTGGTGCGCTGAACTTCTCGACCGGGGCGGCCTATGCGCATCTCGGCGCCATGCCGATGATCATGATCACCGGGCAGAAGGCGATCATGACCGCCAAGCAGGCGCGCTTCCAGATTGTCGACGTCATTGCCTCGATGAAGCCGCTGACGAAAATGACGCGCCAGATCGTCAGCGGCGTCAGCATCCCCTCCATGGTCCGCGACGCCTTTCGCGTGGCGATGGAGGAGCGTCCCGGACCCGTCCATCTCGAACTGCCTGAGGATGTGGCGGCTGAAGAGGTCGACGACGCCTTCGTCATCCCGGTCCATACACTGGAGCAGCCGATCGCCCAGGCCCCGGCGCTTGACCGGGCCGCAGAGATGATCCTGGCGGCTAGGCGTCCGCTCGTGATGATCGGCGCCGCCGGCAACCGGCCCCGTCTCGTCGAAGAGCTTTCGTCCTTCGTGCGGCGCACGCGGCTGCCTTTCTTCAACACCCAGATGGGCAAGGGCGCTGTCACAGGCGGCTCGAATCTCTATATGGGCACCGCCGCATTGTCCGAACGCGATTACGTCCACCAGGCCGTCGCGCATGCCGACCTGATCATCGCCATCGGCCATGACACCATCGAGAAACCGCCTTTCCTGATGACGAATGCCGGAGGCTGCCACGTCATCCATATCGGCTACCAGTCGGCCAATGTCGAACAGGTCTATCACCCCGATGCCGAGGTGATCGGCGACATTGGCGCGACCGTGACAGGGCTTGCCGACAGGCTGGAAGGCAAGATTGAGCCCGATGCCTCAATGCTGGAACTGCGCCAGACGATCCTCGCCAAGCTCAACGAGCGCGCTGAGGAAGATCGTTTCCCGATCACGCCGCAGCGGATCGTTCACGATGTGCGTGCGGTCATGCCAGAGGATGGCATCGTCTGTCTCGACAACGGCATGTACAAGATCTGGTTCGCCCGGAACTACCGGACCCATGTCGCCAATACGCTGCTGCTGGACAATGCGCTGGCGACGATGGGCGCGGGCCTCCCCTCGGCGATGATGGCGGCGATGCTTTACCCTGAGCGCCGCGTCATGGCGGTGTGCGGCGATGGCGGCTTCATGATGAACTCGCAGGAGATGGAAACGGCTGTCCGGCTCGGCCTGAACCTCGTCGTCGTCATCCTGAACGACAACGCCTATGGCATGATCCGCTGGAAGCAGTCGGTCGATAATTTTCCCGATTTCGGCATGACCTTCAACAATCCGGATTTCGTCCGCTACGCGCAATCCTATGGCGCCAAGGGCTCGCGGGTGAGTGCGGTCGAGGATCTCGTTCCGACACTGGAGGCGGCCTTCGCCGGGGGCGGCGTGCACCTTGTCGAGGTCCCGATCGATTATTCCGAGAACACCCGGGTCCTCGTCGAGGAGTTGCGCAACCGCAACCCCGACATCCAGCTCGCCTGATCAGGAGATAGCCGATGCTGCAGGTCGTCCAGGCTTTTGACCGCGTCTTGATCACCGAGATTGCGACCGATGATGCGGCTTCGCTCGAAGCCAAGCTCGCGGCCGCGCAGCGGGTCTTCCGTGATCGCGATGGCTGGCTAAAGCCTCATCAGCGGATGGCGATCCTGCGCCGGCTCGCCGGATTGGTGGAGGGCAAGCGCGACCATCTTGCCCTGCAGATCGCGCGCGAGGGCGGCAAGCCGCTGTCCGACGCCATTATCGAGGTGACACGGGCCATCGACGGCATTCACAACGCCGCCGACGAGTTGCGTAACCTTGCCGGCCGCGAAATTCCGATGGGCTTGTCACCGGCCTCCATCGACCGCTGGGCTTTCACCACCAAGGAACCAATCGGCATCGTCGCTGCGATCTCGGCCTTCAACCATCCGCTGAACCTGATCGTCCATCAGGTCGCGCCTGCGATTGCGGTCGGCTGCCCGGTCATCATCAAGCCGGCCGGCACGACGCCTCTCTCCTGTCTCGACTTTGTCGCGTTGGTGCACGAGGCCGGCCTGCCGGAAGTCTGGTGCCAGAGCTTCATTCCCGAGACGACCGAGCTTGCCGAACGGCTCGCGACCGATCCGCGCGTCGCTTTCCTGAGCTTCATCGGCTCGGCCAAGGTCGGCTGGTATCTGCATTCGAAGCTGGCGCATGGCGCGCGTTCGGCGCTTGAACATGGCGGGGCGGCGCCGGCGATCATTGATCGCAGCGCGAATCTCGACGCTATCATTGAGCCGGTCGTCAAGGGCGGCTACTACCACGCGGGCCAGGTCTGCGTGTCGACGCAGCGGATCTATGTCCATCAGGACATCGCGGATGACTTCACGCAGCGTCTGGTCACGCGGGTGAAGGCGCTGCGGGTCGGGGATCCCGTTCTGAAGGACACCGAGGTCGGCCCGCTGATCCTGCCAAAGGAAGCCGACCGCATCGCATCCTGGGTGGATGAGGCCGTAAAAGCGGGTGCGGGTTTGGCGACCGGCGGCACCCGCCTGTCGGAGACGACGCTGGAACCGACCGTTCTCATTGCGCCGCCAGCCGATTCCAGGGTTTCGCAGCTCGAGATTTTCGGGCCGGTGGTTTGCGTCTATCCCTATGTCGATCTCGCCGACGCTGTTGCGCAGGCCAATGCGCTGCCGGTCGCCTTTCAGGCCAGCATTTTCGCGCAGGACATCGACATCGCTCTGCACGCCGCCAGTCGCCTTGATGCGTCTGCCGTGATGATCAACGATCCCACGACCTTTCGGACGGACTGGATGCCCTTCGCCGGACGGCGGGAGTCCGGATATGGCACGGGCGGCATCCCGTTCACGATGCGCGACATGACGCAGGAGAAGATGATCCTGATGCGCAGGGGCTAGAGCGAGAAGCCTTCTGCTGCTCGTCTAGGCCAGCCTATGGCCGGCGCAGCACGTCCTGCCATTCCGGATGGCGGTCGATCTGCGCTTTGGCGAACGGACAGAGGGGAATGATGGCCACGCCGTCCTGACGGGCATCCTCAATCGCCTGGCGTACCAGTCGCTCCCCGACCTTGCGCCCCCGCAGAGCCGCAGGAACCTCCGTGTGGTCAATGATGATCAGTTTCTCGCCGGCCCGGCTATAGGTCATCTCCGCCTCAAGGCCCTCGATGACAAGCCGGTAGCGTCCCTTCGATGCGCCATCCTCCCGTTCAACCTCTTCATCGGTCGATAAAGGGGCGGTCTTCGGCAGTTCGGCGTGTGGTGGCCGCACCTGACCCGGCCGTCCTGGCACACATTCCAGCAGATCGCGGTCCCATCCTCCGAGATCGGCAGCGGCCTCGTAGGTCGAAACGAGAAACGCCATGAGCGCCGCGTCGGGATCGACCGCCGTCCGCACGGCCTCGTAGGGCAGCATGAATTCCGACAATTCCTCGTGCCAGAACGCGGTATCGGGCTGCACGGCTGCGGCTCGATAGCCGCCGGGTGCCGGATAGGCATAGGCATAGAAGGCGGGATAATCGATGCCGCCACCGCCGGGCCAGAACCCTGCCGAGGAGACCTCGCGGTCATAGGCTTCCTGTGCCACATCGTTGGGCAATGCAGGAATGCCGCCGGGATGGAGCGGCGCGCGCCGGCCTGAAAAGCGGGTGACAGCCAAGTCGAGAGCGCCCCAGAACAGATGAACGGGACTGGATTTGCCCAGAAAGGAGGTCCGGAACCGATTGAAGACCCGGTCAATCGCCACCGATGCCTGGTGGAAGCGCTGAACGGCGTCCCGGTCATAGGGCCGGTCGCGATCATCCTCGGCGAACGGAACCGGATATGGCACCTCGTTCGGCGTGCCGTTAAAGCTCGGCGTGCCGCCAAGGTCGGAAATCAGTTGCACGAAACGGGCGTGGAACGTGGCGACTGTCGATGGCCCGAGCGCAAACGATGCCGTGCTGCCATTGCCGCTTGTGCCCACGACCTTGTGCTCGCGAAGGTCGAAGAGGATCTCGATGCCCGGGCCATCGGGGATCGGCGAGGAGGCCAGGCCGAGCGGCGTGACATAGAAAGTCGCGTTCCAGGAATGGTTTAGCCAGGGTGTGTGCGCCAGACGATATTTCCCGGCGATCTGCAGATAGAGATGCAGGGCCGAACACGTCTCGCGCCAGTCGAGGTAGTCCAGCTGGGGCCACTTGTTCATTTTGTTTCTCCAGGTCGTGTCTGGTCACTCTGGCAATGGAATGTATTCGTCCCGGTCATTGATCGGGAGATCGAACCGTCCCTTGCCCCAGTCCGCAGCGCGCCATTCGGTCTTCGCTTCTTCGATGCGGTCCTTCGAGGAGGCAACGAAGTTCCACCAGATATAGCGCGGTCCGCCGAGCGTTGCACCGCCGAGGATCATCAGCCGCGCGCCCTGGGCGCCAGCCGCGACCGTGATGCTGTCACCCGGCCTGAAGACCATCATCTGAGAGGCCTGATATTCCTGGCCGGCAACCGAGATCGACCCTTCGACGATGTAGATTCCCCTGTCTTCGTGATTGTCCGGCATCGGCAGCCGACAGCCGGCGTCGAGCTTTACATCGGCGTAGAACGTCTCGGAGAACATCGTCGCAGGCGCGTGCTTGCCATAGGCGTCCCCGAGGATGAGCCGAACCGAGACGCCACGGTCCTCTATGACGGGCAGCGCTTCCTTGCCGTGATGCTCGAAGCTGGGCGCCATGTCCTCATGGCTGTCGGGCAGGGCGAGCCAGGTCTGGATACCGAACAGGCTGTTCGGACCGGTCCGGGCGGCGGCGGAAGTACGCTCCGAATGGGACACACCGCGTCCGGCAACCATCCAGTTCAGCGCGCCGGGACGGATGATCTGGTCGACACCAGTGCTGTCACGGTGATGGAAATCGCCGCGATAGAGGTAGGTGACGGTGCCGATACCGATATGCGGGTGTGGCCGGACATCGACGCCCTGACCGGTCAGCAGATCGGCTGGCCCGGCCTGGTCGAAGAAGATGAACGGCCCGACCATCTGCCGCTTCGGCGCTGGCAGGGCGCGACGGACCTCAAAGCCGCCAAGGTCTCGGGCGCGCGGAACAATAAGGGTTTCGATCGCATCGACGCCAACGGCATCGGGGCACCCCGGTTCGATTGCTGGGTTCCAGCTCATGCGCGTTCATCCTGACTTGGGCTTCCGGAAGGCCCAATCTGGCGTGCGACCATCTGCCCGGCTAGCCCCGAGATACGGCAAGCTGTGTCGCAGGAAGTGGAACGTGCGGACAATGCCGTGTTTTAACGGTCGACACCCCAAATCTCCGGATTTCGCGCGACGTGCTCGATCAGCATCTCGGTAAGCACCCGTATTTTCCGCGTGGGGTGCTGACCCGGCGGGCGGATGACATAGGCCCCTGCCGGAGGGGGCGGATAGCGTGTCATAATCGGGACGAGCGCGCCGGAGGCCACATGGTCATAGGTGATGCAATCGGGGAGCCAGGCGATCCCCAGCCCTGCCGCTGCGGCAGCGGCAAGCGCCGTGGCGTTGTCGGCCTTGAACCTGCCCTGGGGCTGAACCGTGACGATCCTGTTGCCATCCGTGAACTGCCAGGATTCCGTCCCCTGCATGAGGGCCTGATGGGTGACAATCTCATCCGGTGTCTGAGGCGCACCGCGCGTTTTGATATAATCCGGACTTGCGACGAGCTTTCCATAGATCGGCCCGATGCGCTTCGCGATCAGGTTTGAGTCCTGAAGGTAGCCGACCCGGATCGCGCAGTCGAAACCCTCTGCGATGAGATCAACGAAGCGATCGCTGTACGCGCTATGGATCTGGAGCTGCGGATGCTGATGCGCCATGTCCGCAAGCACCGGGGCGAAGTGGGTCGGGCCGAAAGCAAGCGGCATGGCAATTCTCAGGCGGCCGCGCAGATCACCGGTTGGGAGGATGGTTTCCCGGGCCGTTTCGATCTCCGCACTGGCCCGGGCCGCATGATCCCTGAACGTAACCCCCGCTTCCGTAAGTGCCGCACCTCGGGTCGTTCGGGCAAGAAGCTGAACGCCGAGTTCTGCTTCGATCCGGAAAAGCCGCCGGCTGACGATTGACTTGGAGATGCCGAGCCGGCGTGCGGCGGCCGATACGCCCCCGGCATCGGCCACTGCGACGAATGTCTGCAGATCTTCGACGTCCATCCGGTGTTCCCCGTTTCGCGACACAGCTTGCCTGACTATGGCACTAGCCCATCAGCGGAAGGAACAGCAAATTGCGGCCAGGCAACGTCGCGACTGGCGGATGCCGCCGGAAAATCCAATTCCGCTCATAACAGCAGGAAAGGAAGTCACAATGACCTTTCGTAACGGCCTCGCATCGCTTCTTCGCCCCGAGGACTCGGTCCTCGTTCTGATCGACCACCAGCCTTACCAGCTCGCAAACCTGAACAGCCACGATCCGCACATGGTGGTCAACAACACGACCGCGCTCGCTAAGGTGGCCAAGGTGTTCGGCGTTCCCACGATTCTGACCAGCGTAATTGCCGCCCGTGGCGGCGTCATCTTCCCGCACGTCACCGAGGTGTTCCCCGACCAGGAGGTCATTGACCGGACGTTCATCAATACCTGGGAGGACAAGAAGGTCGTCGATGCGGTCAAGGCGACGGGCCGCAAGCAACTGATCATCGCCGGCCTGTGGACCGAGATTTGCGTGGCTATGCCCGCGATCCAGGCGGCGGGCGAAGGTTGGGACGTGACCGTGATCACCGATGCGTCGGGCGGCACGTCGCTTGAGGCCCACGAGGTCGCGATCCAGCGCATGATCGCAGCCGGCATCAATATGATGACCTGGCTGGCCCTGGCGTCCGAATGGCAACGCGACTGGGCCCGGGCCGAGACCGCGACCGAACTGAACGACGCCCTCAAATACCACATCGGTGGCAGCGCCATCGCCTATCTCTGGGAACAGCAGCTCCTCAACACGCCGGTGCCGAGCGCCGCTGAATGATCTGAGCGGGGATGACGAGACGCCTGAACGTCACTGATCGACGCTGATGGTTGATCGAGCCTCGTCATCCCCTCTCTGCCCCCAGAACACGCCGTCCAATTTCCTCCGTAAGCCAGAGCATGCGCGGCGCGGGCGGACGCCCACGGATCGAACACAGTTTGCCGATGGGGATACTTCCCCTTTGTTCAAAGCTACTCTCGGTGGATTCAGGCCCCGCAACCAAATTTACGCCGCCCTCCTGGAACGGCGACGGATTGGCCACTCCTGATCCGTTAAAGCTGTATATCTGTTTTTCAATGCCTTGATCGTTGATTCCGTCCGAGGAAAGAACTTCCGGATAATGACCGTGAACTATCTTCCCCGCCTGGCGGGTGTATGGAGGAACCCACAGATGTACGCTATGGCGCGGGCGGCGGTATGTGCGGGCCTGTTCGGGGTGCTGGTGGTGGCGTTTACCGCACCAGTTAAGGCAGAGACCGTCGCGAATCTTGCCGATGGACGGAGCGGCCCCATCCTCTTCCCGTCGGTGACCCCGAGCGGTCCAAGCCAGTTTCTTGCGGGGGATGCTCCCGCCTCGGTCATCAGCGGGACGCTGACATTCCCGGAGGGAGCCGGCGGCGGCACGGCGGAACGCCTCCCGGCGATGGTGATTTCTCATGGCAGCGGGGGCATCCTGCCGGACCGTGAACCGGTCTGGGCAGAGCGGTTGCGGAAGCTTGGCGTCGCGACCTTCGTGGTGGACAGCTTCGGCCCGCGCGGGATCGCCTCCACCGGCGCAGACCAGAGCAGGCTGCCGCTCGCCGCGAGCGTCGCTGACGCGCTGCACGCGCTGCGTCTGCTCGCGACCCATCCGCGTATCGATCCGGCCCGCATCGGGGTCATCGGCTTCTCGAAAGGCGGCCAGGTGGCGCTTTACACCGCGCTTGAGCCGTTCCGCGGGGCGGTCATGGCCGGCGGCGACGAACGCTTTGCGCTGCATGTGGCGCTCTATGCCTCCTGCTCGATCCCGTATATGGCGGAGCCGGTCAGCACGGCGCCGATTCTGCTGCTGCTGGGCGGTGCCGATGATTATACCCCCAGCGCGCATTGTGCCCGGTATGTCGACTGGCTGCGGGCACGCGGCGGCGATGTCAGCCTGACGGTCCTGGAGGGCGCGCATCACGGCTTTGATCTTCCGAGCCCGCCGCGCTTCCTGCAACGGGTTCAGAGCGCACGCGGCTGCGGCATGGATATTCTGCTCGATCCCGTCGAAGCACGACTCTGGACCGATGGGCGGGTCCTTCGGAGTGACGAGATCGACGCCTATCTGCGTGGCTGCATGCAGAGGGGTGGGACGTTCGGCGGCGATCCTGGGGCACTCGCTCAGGCGATTGGCGAAGTCGAGGCTGCGGTGAATCGGCTGTCGGCACGCTGACCGGATCGAAAGATGGCAAAACCACCGGTGTGACAGGGAGGCGAGGTCCCGAAGTAACTGCTCTGCAGGATGATTTGCTGCTGGCAGTGCAGCGGAGCAGGGTGCACTCAGCTGCCCAGCTCCGCTTTCACTATCCACTTCGGCGGTGGCGACAACCCTGCCGTGCGTAAGGCCTGGTGGGATGATCCTGTTCAGTTCGCCTTTGCCAGGGAAAAGCTGCGTGCGGCGCCGTCGATCACGTCGGCAACCTCCTGCGGCCGTGTCATGAAGACTGCGTGGCTTGCCGGCACTTCGGTCACCGCCGCGCCGATGCGTTTTGCCATCGCCTGTAGCATCTTCTGATCGAACGCCTTGTCCTGCGTGGCGATAACGGCCCAGCTCGGCTTCGTCCTCCAGGCGGCATTCTCCAGCCTGGTTTCGAACGCCGACAGGGCGATGGGAACCTGGGAATCACGCAGGAACGCGGCGTCCGCATCGCTGGCATCGGCGGCAAAGCCGGCCTTGAACTGCTCCGGCTTCACGAACCCGAAGCCGTCGCTATGGGCGTCGATGACAAACTCCGGCGGCGTGGTGAAGCCTGCATATTGCTGGGCCGTCGTCTCGCCGGCATCGGGCGACAGCGCCGAGACATAGACCAGCCCGGCGACATTCGCGTGGACACCCGCTTCCGTAATGACGGTTCCGCCCCAGCTGTGACCGACCAGGATCGCCGGGCCGGCCTGCCGGTCCAGCGCCCGTCTCGTCGCCGAAACATCATCGGCAAGCGATGTGAGCGGATTCTGCACGATGGTGACGCTGTAACCGCGCGCCGCCAGCTCTTCATAAACGCCGCGCCATCCCGAACCGTCGGCGAAAGCGCCATGCACCAGCACGACGCTTCGAACCGTCTGGAGGTCGGGAATGGGCTGCAAAGGCTCGGCTTGTGCATAGCCTATGAAACCGGCGGCGGTCGCCGCGGCGGCAGTGGTACGAATGGTTTTGATCATGGTGCCGGTCCTTTCTTGCGGGGGGCCAATACTTGTGGCGGCGCCAAATATAGAAAACCCGATGCGAAAGGTGCTCTCTAGTTTTGCTTTCTGATTTGTTTTGAACGTGATTTATTGAATAGAAGTGAGAGTTTTTCTTAAGAAAACAGAGAAAAATGAAAGAATCTTCCGTCAGCAGCCTGGACCGCATCGACATGAAGATCCTGCGTGCGCTCCATGCAGATGGCCGGCTGACGAATGCCGAGCTTGCAACGCGCGTGGGAGTCAGTGCCGCCACCTGTTACCGGCGGACGCGGCGGTTGTTCGATGAAGGTCACATCACCGGGGTCAGGGCGGAGGTCGCACCCGCCTCGGTCGGGCTGGGCGCTCTTGTGATGATCGGCGTCATGCTCGACCGCTCCACGCCGGACAGCCGCTACGCCTTTGAGGCGGCCGTGCTGAAGGTGAAGGAGATTCTCGACTGCATTCTGGTGGCGGGCGAGTTTGACTATTTCCTCAAAATCCGCGCCCGCGACATAGCCGATTTCAACAAACTGCAGGGCGAGACCTTGATCGGCCTTCCTGGCGTCCGGAACACCCGGACCTTCTTCGTCATGAGGGAGGTCAAGGAAAACGCGCGATTGCCGTTCTGACCCGCCGATCCGGCTTCGGGCCCGCCGTGACAGGGACTCAACTGATCGCTTGTGTTGTTCTGGCGGCCTCGCGGGCATGGCTGATGAAGGCCTTGAACGCTGCGGACGGATGTCGCCTGCCCGGGTAATAGAGACAAATCGGCGCAATCGGCGGCGTCCAGTCCTCCAGCACGCGCTCCAGCCGGCCGCATTCGATGTCTTCCCGGACATCGGATTCCATGAAGTAGCCGATCCCCATGTTTTCCAGCACAGCAATCCGCGCCAGACTCGTTTCGTCGAGGGTGATGTGACCGTTCACGTCCAATTGCACTGGCTGTCCGTCCTTTTCGAACGACCAGCGATACAGCGCGCCGTTCGGAAGTCGGGCGCGGATGCATGCATGAGCCAGCAGGTCGGGCGGCACTTGCGGCCTCGTGCGTCCCTGAAAGTAAGCTGGCGAGGCCACCACGGCATTTCGACGCGAGGGCCCTAACGGAACAGCTATCATGTCGCTGGGGACGAGATCGGCACTGCGGATGCCGAAATCGAAGCCCTCGGCCACGATATCGACGAGCCGGCCCTCGGTCACCAGGTCGATATGCACGTGCGGGTGCCGGTGCAGGAAGGGCAGAACGAGCGGCGAAAGGATCTCGCGTGCCGCCGTTGGGAAAGCATTGATGCGCAGCGTTCCGGACGGCGTCTCCTGCTGTGATCGGGCGGCGTTCATCGCCTCGTGGATGTCCTGGAGCGCCGGCCCGACTCGCTCGACAAAATTCCGTCCCGCATCCGTGAGCGAAACGCTGCGGGTCGTGCGGTTGAACAAGCGCACGCCGAGTCGACGCTCCAGCTTGCCGATGGCGTTGCTGAGCGCGGTTGTCGACATATCAAGGTCTAGCGCTGCGGCCCGGAACGAGCCCCTCCGCGCAATCGCGAGCACTGCATCAAGCTCGATCAGGCCATCTTTCATAATTGTCCTGAAAATCGAAACACTTCATCCCGATTTGTCCCGATTATAAAGGCTGATGTCCAGCCTTAGATTTAGCCAACAGAGGAACGCAACGACACACAAAGGAGACGAGAAATGGTCATTCAACTGCCGAAAGTGATCAGCGACTATTTTGCCGCCGATAAAGACAGCAGCAGCGGGGCTGTCGCCGCGTGCTTTACCGAGGCCGCTATCGTCAAGGATGAAGGCAATACTTACACCGGCAGGGAGGCAATCCGGCGGTGGAAGACTGAGGCCACGACGAAGTACACCTACACGGTCGAGCCTTTCTCGGTTGTGACAGAGGGCGACCGGATACGCGTCACCAGCCATGTCGTCGGCGATTTTCCGGGCAGCCCGGTCGATCTGCGCTATTTCTTCGTCCTTGAAGGCGACAAAATCGCAGAGCTGGAGATTACCCTGTGAAACCCGCCATTTCTCTTGAATTGGTCGGTGCTCGTTGAAGCTGTTTTCCGCCGCCCGCTATGTCGCTGCTACTTCCGTTTTCAGGCCGGCCTTGTGCAGCTTTTCCAGCATTGGTTCCTCGACCGCACGGTCGGTGACCAGCAACCCGATCTCCCCCGGCTCGCAGATGCGGGCCAGGGCAGGCCGGGCGAATTTGCTGTGATCGCCGACCAGGATGCAATGTCCCGCCCGTTCCAGTGCGGCGCGTTTCACGGCGATCTTGGCGAGGTCGAAATCCATCGGCGCGCCGTCATCATCGATGCCGGAAAAACCCAGTACAGCATGATCGAAGCGGAACTGGCGGATTGTCTCTACCGTGGCAGCGCCGATCAATGAGCCGTCGGCGCCGCGCAGCGTGCCGCCGGCGACCACCACCTCGATCTCCGGCCATTCGGCCAGAATCATGGCGCTGGCCAGGCTGGTGGTCACCACGCGCAGGCCGGACAGGCCGGCAATGACCCGCGTTACCGCCTCCACCGTCGTGCCGACATCAAGGAACAGGCTGTCGCCGTGATTGATATGCGCCGCCGCGTGCCGGCCGATGGCGGCCTTGGCCTCCTGGTTGCGCGCACGCTTCTCGGTGTAGCCGAGCCGCACCGTATTTTCCCGCGCGCCCGCCCCGCCGCGGAAGCGTTGCAGCAGCTTCTGCTCATCCAGCGTGATGATGTCGCGCCGGATGGTTTGGGCGGAAACGCCGAAATGCGCGGCCAGGCTCTCGATGGTGGCGTAGCCGCTCTGGCCGACGATCTCCAGGATCGCCTTCTGCCGCGCGGCGGTGCCGCCGGCGGTATCGGCATCACCACCCAGGGCACCCCATGGCGGCGGCAAGGTCAGGTTCTGGCCCGATAGTGGCATGATTCCCCTTGGATCGCTTCCATGGTGTAAGGAAGATATTGGAATATTCCTTACATAATTTTACATTCTTTCGCAACCAAGCGAACCAGCCACCGGAGACTGACGTGCCGATTTCTCTCTTCTACAGCGACTCCACGAAAGCCCTGTACGGCGATGCCGGGTGTTTCGATCCCTGGAAACTGTGCTGGACACCGCAGGAATCCGGTATGCCGGCGGACGCGGTTGCCGTCGCGCCCGGTGATGCCGTCGCCCTGCTGGCGCGCGCCGGATCGATGCGCCGCGTCCCGGTCGCTGTGATTGGCCCGCGCGATGCGAAGCCGGAAGAGCAGGCGACCGCCGAAGCGCTTGGCAACGGCATCGGCACGCTGGGCCTGCAACTGCTCTGCGGCGGCAAGGGCGGCGTGATGGAAGCGGTGTGCAAGGGCTGCCTGGAAGCCGGCGGCCTGCCCATCGGCCTGGTGCCGGACGAGGAATGGAGCGCCGCCAACCCTTATGTCGCCATCCCGCTGGCGACCGGCATCGGCCCGGCGCGCAACGCCATCATCGCCCGCGCCGCCGAGGTACTGATCGCCGTCGGCGGCGGCTATGGCACGCTATCCGAGATGGCCTATGGCCTGCATTTCGACCGGCTGGTGCTGACCCTGGGCGACGCCCCCTCGGTCCCTGGCGCGATTGCCTGCGCCAGTGTGGAGGAGGCGCTGGACCGCGCCTGCCAGCGGCTGCTGCGGCTCGACCGGTGATGCACCGGCGAGACTGACGCCCCAAACTGACCCAAAGCCGCAAGCGCAGTGTCATAAAACGGTCAGCAATATCTGCTATGTAAGTTTTCGGTCGCATTTTGACCGATAACGGGCATCCACCCCGTGGCCCCAGGGCCAGCGGGGTTTCGGGGCCAGAGGGGCATGGCAGATGCGGATTGTCACCGCGCTTTACCTGATTTATCTCGCCGCGCCGATCGTCATGCTGGCGGTCGGTTCCTTCGGCGAGAGCTGGACCAACACGCTGTTCCCGACCGGCCTGACGACCCGCTGGTATGAGGAAGTCTATAACGACCCCAGTTTCCGCCGCGCCTTCCTGACCAGTTTGCAGGTGGTGCTGGCGACCTGCGTCATTGACGCGCTGATCGGCGTGCCGCTGGCCTATGCCCTGCACGCCGCCCGGCAGCGCGGCATCGGTCTTGCCGTGCGGATGGTCTCGCTCATGCCCATCGTGGTGCCGGAGCTGGTGCTGGCCTTCGGTTTCATCCTTGTCTTCTCCAGCGACACGCTGCCCTGGCTCGGCAGTGTCTGGCTGCTGATCGCCGGCCATGTCGTGCTGACCCTGCCCTATCTGCTGAACACGCTGGTCGCCGATATGGCGCATATGGATATCGACGGGCACGAGCGCGCGGCGATGAGCCTCGGCGCCTCCTTCCCGCAGCGTTTCTTCGACATCGTGCTGCCGTCGCTACGGCACAGCCTGTTGTCCGGCCTGATTGTGGTGGCGACGCTGTCGGTTGGCGAGTTCCAGCTGTCCAACCTGGTCGCGGGCTTCCTGGACCGCACCTATCCCATCGTGCTTCTGCAGGCGTTTTATGGTGCGACCGGCTTTGCCTGCGCGGCCACCGTGGTGCTGTTGCTGCTCGCAGCACTTGCCTCGGCGGCCAGCGGCGCCAGCGCCCGTCTCGGCCGTGCAGTTTAGGAGGCGGATATGGCACTTACCCTAGAACAGGTCAGCTACCGTTATGCGGGGGGAGCCGGTGTCTCCGACATTGATCTTCATGTCGGGGATGGCGAGCTGCTGGCGGTCATCGGCCCGTCCGGATCGGGCAAGAGCACGCTGCTGAAGCTGATTGCCGGCTTTCTCTTGCCGGGGAGCGGGCGGATATCCGTCGGCGGCGCCGACATGGCGGCGGTCCCGGCCAACCGGCGCAATCTTGGCGTCGTGTTCCAGAATTACGCGCTGTTCCCGCATATGAGTGTGGTGGAAAATGTCGCCTATCCCCTGAAAATCCGGGGCGTGGGCCGCACGGAGCGGCTGCGCCGGGCGGTGGACGGGCTGGCCGCGGTCGGCCTTGCCGGCTTTGAGGGCCGCGCTGTCGCTTCGCTGTCCGGCGGCCAGCAGCAGCGTGTGGCGCTGGCCCGCGCGCTGGTGTTCCAGCCAAGCGGTCTGTTGCTGGACGAGCCGCTCTCGGCGCTGGACGCGGCGCTGCGCGCAGAGATGCGCGACGAAATCCGCCGCGTGCAGCAATTGGCCGGGGTCGCCACGCTGCATGTCACCCACGACCAGGAAGAAGCGCTGTCCATCGCCGACCGCGTGGCGGTGATGATGGCGGGCAGGCTGTTGCAGGTCGCCAGCCCACGCACGCTGTACGATCAGCCGGCCGACGCCCGGGTCGCCGCCTTTGTCGGCCTCGCCAATCTGTGGCCGGGCAGGGTGCACGACGCCCGCAGTGTCGAGACCGCGCTGGGGGTGCTGGCCTGCGATACGGCCGGCCATGCGCCGGGCGCTGCGGTTACCGTGCTGGTGCGGCCGGAGAGGGTGCGCCCGTTGCCGGACGGTGAGACCGACAGCGATCTGCCCAATCTGTTTTCCGGCCAGATCGGCCGCGACCGGTTCCTGGGATCTATCCGCCGTTACGATTTCGCGACGCCCGCCGGCGCGATTCTCGGCGAAACCGCGTTTCGGGGCGCTTTCTCCCGCGTCTCGATCCCGCCGGAGGCCATCCGGCTCCTGCCTCCCGACACACCAACCGCAAGAGGTTCGACATGACGAAGACCTGGTTCCGGGGCGCGGCGCTTGCCGTCAGCCTCGCCGCCCCCTTTGCCGCCCTGCCGTTCGCCGCCAGCGCGTTCGACGGGCCGGAACTCTATCAGGGCGAGAAGGCGCTCTACGAGGCTGCGCAGAAGGAAGGGCTGGTCGTGTCCTTCGACACCGGCCCGACCTGGGCCAACTGGGCGGCGCAGTTCAAGGCCTTCACCAAGCGCTATCCGGGCGTCGAGATGGTCTATAACGACCTCGGCTCGGCAGCTACCGTTGTGGCGCTGGACAAGGCGCGCAACCGGCCGCAGGCCGACACCGCCTACTACTTCGCCGGTTCCGCCCTGGATGCCGCGGAAAAGGGCGTGGTCGCCGATTTCAAGCCGGTGAATTTCGACAAGCTGCCGGAAGCGTTCCGCCATCCGTCGGGCCAGTGGTTCACCATCCACACGCTGAACATCGCCTTCCTGGTGAACACCAAGCTGGTGAAGAATGTGCCGCAATCCTGGGCCGACCTGACGAAGCCGGAATACAAGAATTCGGTCGTCTATCTCGACCCGCGTTCGACCGGCCAGGGCCAGGTGGTGGTGTTCGGTGCCGCCTTCGCCAACGGCGGCAGCATGGATAATGTGACCCCCGGCATCGAGTATCTGCAGAAGCTGCACAAGGCCGGCAGCGTGCTGCGCACCGTCGGCACCACGCCCTATGCGCAGTTCCTGAAGGGCGAGATCCCGATCTGGATCGGCTACGAGAATGACGGGCTGAAGGCTAAGTACAAGGACGGCATGGGCGACGATGTCGCGGTCATCATGCCGAAGGAGGCCTCGGCCGCTGCGCCCTACGCCATCAGCCTGGTGAAGGGCGGCCCGAACCCGAACGCCGGCAAGCTGTGGCTGAACTACATCATGACGGATGCCGGCCAGGCGACCTTCGCGGAAGGCTATGTTCGGCCGTCTGTGCCGGGTGTGAAGCTGTCCGACTCGGTTGCTGCCCAACTGCCAGCGGCACCGCAGCTGAAGCCGGTGGACGTCGCCAAGGCCAAGGAGAAAAAGGCCGAAGTGGACGCCGCCTGGGCCAAGGCCGTACTCAGCCAGTAAGTATCGTTTCCTGTGTGACTTGAGAGGAAGAAGGCATGCGTTCCAGAGCACTTCTCGGCGGGTTTGCCCTGCCGGGCGCTGTCTTCTTCCTTTTCTTCTTCGTGCTGCCGCTGGGCGTGGTCGTGCTGGAAAGCGCGTCCGAAGGGATCGCTGCCTATCGGCGCGTGTTCGACGATCCGGCCTTCTGGGCCGGGTTGCGCGGCACGCTGGTGCTGGGCACGCTGGCGCCGCTCTTTTCCCTGCTTATCGGCACGCTGGTTGCGCGCCATCTGGTCAGCCTGCCGGAAAGCCGCCGGGTGCCGATGTTGCTGGTGATTTCCCTGCCGCTCACCTTTTCCGGGCTGATCGTTGCCTATGGTTTCATCCTGGTGTTCGGCCGTTCCGGTGTCGTCACCTTGTCGCTGGCGGCGCTGGGCGGCGATCCCGCCACCATTGGCGGCTTCATCTTTTCCCCTGCCGGTCTCGGCTTCGCCTATGCCTATTACCTGATCCCGCGCGTCGTCATGCTGATGCTGCCGGTGCTGGCGAATTTTGACTATGCACAGATGCAGGCGGCGGAATCGCTCGGAGCGAGCCGGTTTCGCGCGGTGCTGGAGGTCATGCTGCCGCAGATTTTGCCGGCACTGGTAACGACCTATTCGGTGGTCGCGGCCGTTGCCATCGGTGCTTACGGCACTGCGCTGGCGCTGGTGGGCACGCAGGTCGCCATCCTGCCGCTGGTCCTCTACAGCAAGATTTCCGAGACCGGCTCCGACTTCCCGGCGGCGGCGGCGGCCTCGGTAATCCTGATGGGATTGTGCTGCCTCGTCATCCTGCTGGCGGAGCTTGTGTCCCACCGCCGGCGCTGACCGGCGGGTGATCCGGCCCCGATCTTAGGCAAAGACAGCGTGTGTCGATTCCTGACGGATTTTTCTCGATTCCTTGAGAGAATTGAGACGGTTGAGACTGACCGTCGCTGAAATCCTCCCCCAGAAATGAAGACAGCAATGGTTCCGTGCGGTGGTTGCGCGCGTGCCTGGCTGTCCGGCAAAACGCCGCCAGTTCCTGGCAATGCCTCGGCCCTCCGAGGGGACCTCCAGATCTGAATTTTTGGGGTAAGGGGTCTCTTCCAATGTTTCATGTCACGGTCACTGGAAAACTGCTTGTCGTCGATGGCGCGCTCTCTGCTGCGACCGACCTGATCGACGGCCGCCTGGCGGATTTTGATGTCGCCTGCCTGTCCTCTAAAGAGACACCGCTGGCGCAGATCGCGGCGCTGGTGGAGCGGATGGGGCCGCTCAGTGACCTGCACATCCTGTCCCATGGCGAACCCGGTGCGCTGCATCTGGCCGGCGCTGTCGTGGATGCCGCGGCGCTGGCGGATGCAGCCGATGCGCTGCGCCGTATCGCCGCCTGCCTGACGCCGGACGCGGAAGTTCTGCTCTATGGCTGTTCGGTCGCCTCTGGCGCTATCGGCCGGGATTTCGTGGCCGATCTTCAGGACGCGCTGGGCGCGCCGGTCGCCGCCTCGGAGGCCCCTGTCGGCAGCACCGCATTGGGCGGCGCCTGGTCGTTCCGCACGGCAGACGGAATGCCGGCCATCCCGGCTTTCAGCCCGGCGGCGCGAGAGGCCTTTGCCGGCCTGCTGGCGACGGCCAGCCTGACCACCGGCAATGAGACCCCGGCGCTGACCGATGGTGACGACACGATCAATGCCAGCATCGCCAATTCGCTGAGCATACAGGACGTGATCGACGGCAAGGGCGGCAGCGACACGCTGAACATCACCGCGGCTCAGGCACTCACCTTGAACTCCACGACGCTGACCAATGTCGAGGTGGTGAAAATCAGCCACACTACAGGCTCCTCGGTCAGTATTGACACCGATGACGCGACGGTGGCGGCCGGGCAAACCCTGACCGTCGATGGCTCCGCCGCTACCGGGTGGATCATGTGGCACGGCCAGAAGGAAACCGACGGCAAGTTCGACCTGACCGGCGGCAGCGCTGACGACACGCTGGGCGGTGGCCTCGGCGCTGATACGCTGACCGGCGGCGCCGGCAATGATTTCTTCTACGGTGAGGCAGCCGATTTGGCCGGCGACACCATCACCGACTTCACGGCCGGTGACCGCATCTATGTTCAGAGCGTTGATCTGTCTGCGCTGAACGGCCAGGCGGCAAGCGGCACCATCGACATGGGCAGCGGGCAGAGTCTGACGCTCACTGGGATCACCGCCGCGAGCGGCACCTTCAAGGTCGTTTACGCATCCGGCTCGTCGACCATCACCCTGGTACCGGGGCCGGTCACGGCCAGCCTGACCACCGGCAATGATACCCCGGCGCTGGGCGATGGCAACGACACGATCAATGCCGATATCGCCAATTCGCTGAACCCAAACGATGTGATCGACGGCAAAGGCGGCAATGACACGCTGAATATCACGGCGGAGCAGGGCGTCTCCGTCAACGCCACGACGCTGACCAATGTCGAGACGGTGAAGATCAGCCACACCACCGGCACCGTCAGTATTTCTACCCATGACGGGACGGTGGCCACCGGCCAGACCCTGACCGTCGATGGTTCCGCCGCCACAGGAACCATTAACTGGAGCGGCGCCCAGGAAACCGACGGCAAATTCTCAATCACGGGCGGCTTGGGTAACGACACCCTGCGCGGCGGGGCTGGTGCCGATACGCTGACCGGCGGTGCCGGCGATGATGTATTCAATGGTCCGGCCGGCCATCTGGCCGGCGACACCATCACCGACTTCGCGGTCGGCGACCAGATCGTGGTGCAGAGCGTTGACCTGACGGCGCTGAATGGCCAGGCGGCCACCGGCACCATCGATCTCGGCGGCGGTCAGACCCTGACCCTCACCGGCATCAGCGCCGCCAGCGGCACCTTCGAGGTGACTAAGGGCTTTTCCGAGAGCTACATCACCCTTGTCGCGCCGGTGACCTTCGACCTGACCACCGGCCATGACACGCCGGTGCTGGGCGGTGGCAACGACACGATCAATGCCGATATCGCCTATTCGCTGAACATAAACGACGTGATCGACGGCAAGGGCGGGACCGACACGCTGGAGATCACGGCACGACAGAGCGTCGTCTTCAACACCGAGACGCTGACCAATGTCGAAACGGTGAAGATCAGCCACACAAGCGGCACCGTCGCCATCACCACCGATGATGCGACCGTCGCTTCGGGCCAGACCCTGACCGTCGATGGCTCTGCCGCCACCGGGGCGATCTTCTGGACCGGCAGCAATGAAACCGACGGCAAATTCTCGGTCACCGGCGGCTCGGCGAATGATTCTCTCCAGGGCGGCGCGGGCAGCGACACGCTGATCGGCGGGGCTGGGGACGACACGCTGGTCGGCGGCGCGGGCGCTGATACGCTGACCGGCGGGGCCGGCGACGACAGGTTCCAGGGCAGCATAGACGATTTCAAAGGCGACACGATTACGGACTTCGCAATCGGTGACAGCGTCGTCTTCTTGAACGCTGACAGGTCCGGTCTCGACGGCCTAGAAGCCAGCAGCACATTGAATCTGGATATCGTCGGGTTGCTGACCTTCACCGGCCTCAGCGCCGCAAGCGGCACCTTCAAGGCCGTCTATGATGGCACCGATACTACCCTCACTTTGGCCGCGCCGGGACCGGTCACCCGCATCCTGACCACCGGCAATGATACGCCGGTGCTGGGCGGGGGCGACGACACGATCACTGCCAGCATCGCCAATTCGCTGAACGCAGGTGATGTCATCAACGGCGAGGGCGGCAGCGACACGCTGACCATCACAGCGGAGCAGGATGTCACCTTCGGCACCACGACGCTGACCAATGTCGAAACGGTGACGATCAGCCATACGTCCGGCACCGTCAAAATTGTTACCGATGACGCGACGGTGGCGACCGGCCAGACCCTGATTGTCGACGGCTCCAAGGCCACCGGGGCGATTGACTGGAACGGCTTTGCGGAAGCCGACGGCAAGTTCAGCGTGACCGGGGGCAGCGGTGACGACACCATACGCGTCGGCGAGGGCGCCGATACGCTGACCGGCGGTGCCGGCAAGGACACCTTCATTGGCTCGATAAACCGGCTGGGCGGCGACACCATCACCGACTTCGCGGTTGGGGACAAGATTACGGTGACGGTCTCCGACCTGACGGCGCTGGACGGCAAGGCAGCCAGCGGCACCATCGATCTGGGCCTCGGCCAGACCCTGACCTTGACCGGCATCACCGCCGCCAGCGGCACCTTCAGCGTCGTGCGTGAATTCGGCCATAGCTACATCACGCTGGTCGCGCCGGTCACACCGCCCAGCACGCCGACCACACCCACCACGCCGCCTGTCGTGGTGACGCCGACGACGCCGACGACGCCCGGTTCCGGCGAGGATACCCAGGCGGAGACCATCACCAATAACGGCACCACGCCGGGGTCGGCGCCGATCGTGCAAAACAGCAACAATAACGGCAATGTCGTCACCGCGACGCTGCCGGGCGGCACCAGCCTGACCTCGGAAGGGCCAAGCCAGGCGCAGAACCCGACCGATGCGCTGGGCAGCCTGGTGACCTCCATCGAGGCGCGCGGCTCGACCTCCCAGACCGAGCTGGTCGGCGGGGCGCAGAGTTTCCTGACCAATTTGGCCGAGACCACGACGCTGGACGTGCGCACCATCGTGCCGACCAGCACAAGCACCACAGCACCGGGCACGCCGATCATCATTTCCGGTACGACTGATGCCGGCCAGTCGGAGGCCTTCGTCATCGACATGCGCAGCATGCCGTCGGGCTCCAGCCTGCAGCTCGACAATATCGAGTTCGCCTCGATCATCGGCTCCGTCACCATTACCGGTGGCGCCGGCCAGAACTATGTGGTGGCCGACGATGCCAGCCAGTACATCGTGCTGGGCGCGGATGACGATTACATCGATGGCGGCGCAGGTGACGACACGGTGGGCTCTGCCGATGGCAATGACACGCTGCTGGGCGGTGACGGCAACGACTCGGTGTTCGGCGGCGAGGGCAATGACAGCCTCGATGGCGGTACCGGCTTCGACACGCTGGACCTGACCGGCGGCGGTGCCAATGCGGCGCAGGGCGGCAAGCAGGGCGACACCGTTCTGGGTGGCGATGGCGGCGACGAACTGCGCGGCGGCAAGGGTCACGACAGCATCACCGGCGGGGCCGGCGACGATGTGATCTACAGCGGCCAGGGCAACGACACGCTGACCGGCGGCGACGGTGCCGACCTGTTCGTGCTGAAGGGCTTCGATGCGAACTTCTCGAACGCCGTGCTGACGCCGACGATCACTGACTTCCAGCAGGGTGTGGACCACCTCGCGGTGGAGCATGTGACGCTGATGGAGCTGCAGGCGGCCATTGCCAATCAGAGCGTGACCGACACCGGAGTGGTCCTCGAGGTGGCGGGGGCAAGCCTTACCTTCCTCGGCATCAGCGCCCTGACCACGGCCGATATCGACATGGGTTTCTACGCCTGACCTGTCTCTATCCTGTATTCCCCTGTCGGCCCCGGTGGCCGACAGGGGAAAGGCGATGAAACGTCCGGCATTTCACTCGGCATCGATGAAGCGCGCCAGCTTGCCCAGGGTTTGCAGCCCCAGCTCCACCGCGCCAAAGCCCTTCGCCTGCTGGAATTCGGCCGCCGTCGTGAAGACCATGCCCAGCGTTACCTTCGTCGCCCCGTCCTGGTCCTCGAACGACGCCCAGGCATCGGCATGTTTCGGCCCGTTCTCGCCCCAGAGAAGCGTATAGCCAAGTCTTTCCTCGGCCCGGAATTCACCATAGAGATGGTGGTTCGGATAGATCGTGCCATCCGGCGCGATCATGTCGAAGACCCATTCCCCGCCCGTCCGCAGGTCGATCCGTGTCGTCCGGCAGGAGAAGCCGTCAGGCCCCCACCATTGCGGCAGCGTCTCGGGATTTGTCCACGCGCCCCAGACCAGGGCCCGGGGGGCCCGGATCACCCGTTCCAGGATCATGGTCCGCTCGGCGACGCCCGCCAGATTGTCCAGCCCGGCGTCGAAACCCTGCTGGTATCCGGCCTCCATTTCCGTGGCCAGCGAGGAAAGCTGCACGGTCACGCGCACCCGGCTGCGCGCGCCCGCATCCTCGAAATCCGCCGTTACCAGCGCCGCAGATTGCGTCGCCCCCTCGCACGAGATCACCTCGTAGTTCACGCTGCATAGTGCGGGCTGCATCTCCAGCCAGCCGCATTCGCAGCGGATGTCGGGCTGGCCCTCGACCTTGCAGATCGAGACCTCGCGCCCGCCCACGCGGCTGTCGGCCTCCAGGAATTCCACTGTGACCGCGGGGGTTGGCGCGGCCCAGACCGCCCGTGCGGCAGGGGCTGTCCAGGCCTGCCACAGCACCGATACCGGGGCGGCCACCTCCCGCTCGAAGGTCAGCGTCGCAAAACGGTCCCTCATTTGATCAGGCTCTTTGCATAGACCTCAAGCTGCGTCGCTACCGTGCCCCAGCCGTCAAAGAAGCCCATATCCTCATGCGACTTGCGCGTATCGGCGTTGCGGTGCCGGGCGATGGCCGTATAGGTCGTGCCCCCATCCGGCGCGTCCGACAGCAGCAGGATCGCGGTCATGAACGGCTCCGGCGCGGGTTTCCAGCCTTCGGTATAGGTGTCGGTGAAGACCAGCTTCAGGCCGGGGACCACCTCCAGATAAACACCCTTGTTGTTCATTACGGTGCCGTCCACATCGAAGGTGGTGTTGAACCGCCCCCCGACCCGCAGGTCGATATCCACCGCCGTCACCTTGTGCGGGACGGGAATGAAGAAGTGGGGGATATGCTCCGGTTTCGTCCAGCACTCCCAGATCAGCTGCCGTGGCGCGGCCAGCGTGCGGGTGAAACTCAAATCGGTGTTCGGGTCCAGTTCCGGTTTCATTCGTCGCGCTCCTTCATCAGCGTCATCACATAATCGTCCAGCCGGTCGAGCCGGGCTTCCCAGAGAGCCCGTTGCTCCTCAAGCCATGTCCCCACCGGGGCCAGCGCCTCGGGAACAAGGGCGCAGGTGCGCACCCGGCCATCTTTCGATGTGGCAATCAGTTCCGCCTGCTCCAGGACGGAAAGGTGTCGCATGACCGTCGGAAGACTCAGCCCCGTGGGAGTGGCCAGCTCTGTGACGGGAGAAGGCCCCTCGGCAAGGCGCGTCAGGATCGCCCGCCGCGTCGGGTCCGCCAGGGCATGGAAGAGTCGCGAAAGATCCGGGTCATGCTTAGTCATATGGCTAAGTATCATCCGGTCCATCTTGCGACAAGGGAAACTTTGCCGATTGGCTAAGTTTCTTCTGTCGAGTTTCTAACGCTTTGAAAGGGCGCTAAAATTCAGAATTGCAGGATGGCGATGCTGGCCTGGATCAGCAGCGTGATGGAGACGCCGAAGACAATCGATCGGGCGATGGCGTAGTTGATCTCGATCACGGATCGCTTCTGGCCCAGCCCGGCCTGTATTGCGAACAGCGTTGCCAGGACGGTGCTCAGCAGGGTTTTCAGCAGCACCCAGCCGATATTGCGCAGCAGGATTTCCGGGCGCTGCACGAAAATCCGGAAGAAATGCTCCTGCCACAACTCGAAGGGCTGGTCGGGGAACAGAAATTTCCACGTCAGATAGGAGGACCAGCTCGCCACGCCGATCGACAGGATGATCAGCAACAGGGCGCCGATGACGACGTTCAGCAGGATCGCCGTCACCAGATAGGTCTGGCCGGGAATATGCAGGTTGCGCATGGCGCGGAATTGCGAGGAATAGACCCGATTGCCGATATCGGCGGTGATGATGGCATTGTTGCGCGCCACCATCAGGATGCAGCAGATCAGCGGCACGACGATGGTGGCCTCGATGAAGCCGATGCCCATCAGCGCCTCGTCATGCACGAAGGAGCGCATATAGTCGCCCAGCAGGTCGTAATTGAAGCCGAACCACATGGTGACGAAGCCGACGATCAGCGCGCCGCACAGCACATACAGCACCGTCAGCGGCGATCCGCAGAGAATCCAGAAATACTCCCGCATGTAATTCACGAACCAGCGCCCGACGCCACGCTGCTGCATATGGTCGAGCCAGGGGGAGGCTTCCCTGTCGTCCGGTGTCGGCGGGCTGTCGAGAGCAACCTGCCGGCTGTCCGATGCCTTGCCGATTGCCAGCAGTGCCGCTTCCACCTTCTGCCGGTCCGGCGGCAGTTCCAGCAGTCGCGCCTTGACCGGGTCCAGCACCAATACGCGGTCGGCCAAAGGCAGCAGATCGTCGAAATGATGCGCGACGATCAGGGCCGGCTTGCCCATGTCGCGGCAGAGGTTCTTGACCAGCGCGCCCAATTGCCGGGCGGCATAGCGATCCAGGCTGGAATTCGGTTCGTCAAGTAGCAGCAGCGGGCGCTGTGCCAGAAGGGTACGGGCAATCGCCACACGCTGACGCTGGCCGCCGCTCAGCGAGGCGACGTTATGATCAGGCCGGATATCCTGCAGCAGATTGGCCAGCCGGGCCGACAGGTTGGTGTCCGGCGCGCCGCCATGATCGATGGCGATGCCCAGATTCTGCGCCGCCGTCAGATCGTCGAACAAGGCGTTGCCCTGGATGACGAGGCCGCCGATATCGCAAATCTCGGTCGACAGATCGTAGAGCCGGTCATTCTCGCGCAGCTGGCCGGCGACCTGCCAGGCGCTGCCATCATCGCCCAGCAATCCGCTCAGCACATTGATCAGGGTCGATTTGCCACTGCCGCTGGGACCGACCAGCAGCACGAGCTCGCCCGGGGCCAGGGAAAAGCTGGCATCCTCCAGCAGCGTCCGGCCGTCCGGGGTTACCAGCTTCATGCCGTTGACGGTGACGAAGATCGGCTCTGCGTTCACGACGGATTGCCCTGCAAAAGAATGCCCTGGGGCAGGCCCTGGCTGCGCGCGAAATCAAGCTGCGCTTCGTCCAGCACCAGGATCACCGCCGCCCCATCGCCGCGCACCAGACCGCGCACAACATAGGAGACCAGCGGGTTATGGTCCTTCGGATGGCGATAGCGCAGCAGCCATTGCGGCACGCTCCGGGCCAGTATGCCGGTCTTGACGCCCATGCCTGTCGCATCGCCGCTCAATTGCGGATCGGTCAGCAGGCTGGAGGCCAGCACCGGAACGCGGGGGTCCGAGACCAGGGCCAGCCCGATCTCGCTGGCAAACTGCCCGGCGAAACGCGACATGGCCGGGTCTGTCGCCATGTTTGGCAGGACGGTCAGAATCTGATCATGCACGCGGGGGTCCTCGAACACCGCCCGCAGGGCGCGCGCCACCGGCGTTCCCGTGTTTTCTGGTGACGGCTTGCCCAGCATCGAATTGGCCATGGCCGCGACGCTTTCCCACAAGGTGGCCTCGGCCTTCTCAAAGGCGATCGGCATGATGCCGTCGACCAGCCGGTCGAGCAGCGCCGGATCGAGCGCACGTATCGCCTGGCCGAAGGCGCGCTGGACCTGGGGCCGGTCCCAGGCGCGGCGCAGGGCCTGGCGCAGGATGTCGGTTATCTCCGGGCGATAGACACGGTTGAAATATTGGGAATTCACGGCATCTTTCAGCGATGCGCCGATACTGCCCGCCAATTCCCGCCCCTGGGCGCCGATGGCGTCGCGTTCGGCAGCCGGAATCAGCGCCCAGAGCAGGCGGATGCTGGCCTGCTCCACGCTGGTCAGCGCCGCACCGCGCAGGGCAGTACGGCAGGCGTCTGATCCGTAGGGCGTGATAACGGCGCCACCGTCGCGCGAAAGCGCCGCCTTGCCGCATTGATGGGGGTAGAAATCCTGGTCGAAGATGAAAACCGGCGCCGTCCCATCGCGGGCGAATTCTGCCGCGCCGACGGCATCATAGGCATAGGCGGGTTGCGGCGCCCCGACACTGGCCCGCAGCGGCAGCACCGACAGGCTGGCATAGACCGCAGCCCCCGCCACGGTGAGGCTGGTGGCAATCAGCAGGACGCGGTGCAGGGCAGGTTTTTTCAGCATGAAAGAAGCATGGTCTCGGCTGGGATTAGCTATGAACGGCGGCGTTCATGGATTTTTCGATCAGCTCGCGCAGCCTATAGAAGTTTCGGTCATCCCATAAGCTCATGATGACGGCGTTTTCAGCCAGCATGTCATGCACATTATGCTCGTTGCGCGATGGCGCGCCGGGATAGGTAAACCGCATATAGCGCAGCAGGAAGACCGGCTCGGTCATCTCTATGGCCGAAATATCAGTGACTTTAAGGGTGCGGTCGATAAACCCACCCTTGAAACCCAGCAGCGTGACGATCAGCCCGACAATGCCGCCTTTGACGATACGCAGCTGGTTCTGGCTGAGCTCCAGACGGCAGCCGGTTCCCCGAACCACCAGCACATCCGTATAGGCCTTCTGTTCGCTCAGGCTGGTGCGGACACGCGCTATTATTGAACGAAGGCTCATTTCCTGACCGGTCTGGCTTTTGGCTTCATGAATTTAGTATGGCTTGATTTCAGCGCCTAACTTAACATTTAGGCGGCCACGGCCATGATAAATAATCTGCGCGAAGCAGACAGGGTGGGGGAGCGGAAAATCCGGATGAGGGGGCTATCATTGGGGGGCGGCGCGTCGATTTGGCGAGCGGGTTTGGTGATCTCGCTTTGCACCGGCATGCTTCAGACGCCGCCGGCGCAGGCGTCGGACGGGCTTTTCCGTGCGCCGATCTCCATTGCCTTGTCATCCGATATCCGCCCCTTCGCGGATCGCATCATCGATTATTACGACGATCGTAATCCCCGGACCGGTTTTTCCGTTCAGGAAACCAGTGCGCCGCAGGCAATGCGGCGTTTCTGTGCCGGTCAGGCCAGCGAGGCCGTGCAGGTCGCCGCCTTGCCGCGCCGGATGTGGCGCAGCGAAGCGCGGCGCTGCGACAGCAACAACGTTGCCTTCGTCGAACACGTCATGGGCGCGCAGGCGATGGTGATCCTCGCCAGCAAGGAGACGCCGGCCTTCAATCTCGATCTGGGCACGCTGTATCGCGCGATCAGCGGCAGCATCGTAGTAACGGGGGAGCCGGCAACGCGCTGGCGGCAGCTGGACTCGCGGTTGCCCGATGCGCCGATCCGCATTCTCCTGCCTGCCCGGTCGGGTGGTCTGCGCAATTTGCTGGACGAGGCCGGCTTGCAGGTCGGCTGCCAGCGCGTTTCAGCCGTCCGGGCGATTGCCGATACGACGGCGCGGGTGGCGGCTTGCATCCGGCTGCGCGGCGATGGACTGGTCGTGGAGAGCGCCGATGCGGCCGGGATGATCGCTGATCTGGCCAGCGCTGCCCCGGGGACAATTGCCTTGCTGCCGCGCGACGCCATGGAGAGTGCGGCCGGGCCCTATTCGGTCATTTCCATTGACGGGGTGCAGCCCACGCTGCGCGCCATCTGGGATGGCTCCTATCCGCTGGCCCGGCATTTCCATATCTATGCCCGGCAGGGCGCCTCGGTGTCGCCGGATCTGTATGGGTTTGTGCTGACGGCCTCCAGCAGATCCTTCACCCAGCCTGGCGGCACTTTCGACGGGATGGGGCTGATCCTGCCGCTGGCCGGCGATAGCGCGCCGGTTCCGGCCCGTCCGCAGAATGGCGCGTTGGGCAGGGTTGAGAACATGGCAGGCGAGGCCGCGGCGAAGGCCCAGGCGGCGGCACAATCGGCCTGGTCAGGTGTCCTTACCCTGGCGGGCTCAGTCGCGGGCCTGTTCCGCAGTGACTCGCTGGGGGATATGACGCAATCGGCGCTGCAGGAAAACAAGGATCTGACGCGTCTGCTGGAACTGGCCGGGTTCGATTTGATCCGCATCGAGCGGGAGGGCCGCTTCCTGCCGGCGCTCACCGCTATCTTCGAGCGTCGCCGGGAATTGTCGGATGTCGAGCGCGGTTTGCTGGAAAGCGAGTCGGCCCGCATTGCTCAATCCGCCGGCGATTCTGCGTCGCATCTGAAGCTGGCGGTGATTGACGACCTTCTGGATGTTGCCCAGGAAGGGCGGTTCCAGGTGGATGAGATCGCGGTCGATTTTACGCTGCTGCCCGGCCTGCGCTACACTCTGGTGCCCGTTGCGGTGCAGCGTTAGGGACGCAGGAGGTTAGGGCCGCAGGGGGTTAGGGCCGGATGAAGCTGGCCTCGATCTGGTGCAGGCTCCGGAAGCTGCCGGCCTGGCTCAAATCCGCACCGATGGCCATCAGCTTGGCGAAATAATCCTCGGCGAAGTCGACGATCAGCGGCTCTAGCGCGTTGCGCGTATGTTCGTACTGCCACCATTCATAGCTGAGCCAGCTGCCCCAGGAGATCGTCTCCCAGATCAGCCAGCCGAGCAGCGCACCGAAAACATTGATCGGGATGATCTGGGAGCGCAGCAGCAGGAACAGCCCGATCCAATAGACGATGAAGGTGCCGTAATAGATCGTCGCGTTCTGGCCGATGGCGAAGATGCTCTCGCCGCTGAGCCAGGTCAGGCTGGTTGTGTCCAGCGTCTGGTAGGACCGTTCAAAACGGATCAGCAAGGGTTGCTCGATGGCGCCGCCCAGGGCAGTCAGAAAGGTGCCGTTGGCCGGCGTCACTTCGGACAGGGGGGTGGTGATTTTCTGTCCTTGGCGGTCGGTGAAGACCAGCGGCGGCAGGTTTTTCCAGTCCTCGGCGGCATAGAATCCGGTCTGTTTCAGCAGCCCCAACCGGTTTGTCACATCCGAGGCATAGTCGGCTGCGGCTGCATGGCCGATGGCGGCCAGGGTCTGGCGCGTGCGCTCCGGGGCGACGACGTCGCTTAGAAACGGAGTCTCGAAATCGGCGATCAGCGAGGGCGCACTGCGATCCTGCCGCTGCCCGGTCCACAGGTTAGACACCCAGTCCAGCGCGTACAGATTATAGGCCTTCAACTCTTCCAGCTTGCGGTCGAAGAAGGCAAGGTAGTCGGGCAGGAAGACGGTGTGCAGCCGATAGGTGTTGCCCTCGACCACGCCCCGGATGCCGGCCTGTGCCGTGGCAACGGTTTTCTGCCGGGCGGCCGCCAGTTCCTGCGAGACAAGCCGGGCCAAGGGAATGGCCTGGGCGGGAGTAGCAGGGGCGGGGGTAGAGGCGGGGGGCTGGGCAGGCGCTGCGGCAACCCGTGTATCGACCAGGGCTTCGGTTCGAACAGCCTCCACCGGAACCGTCGCTTCCGGCGTTGCGAGCACGGCGAGGGGCTTGTCTGTCGATGTGGCAATCGTTTCCGAAGCTGCGGTCGTCTCGCCCTGCACCCATTCCGGCGACAGGGACGCGACGAATATTCCCGCGATCAGCAGCGTCAGGACGATGGCGCTGCCAAGCAGAATCAAACGCGGCAGCCTCTCGCCGGCGCGCGGCCTGCGGGCGGGCGATTGCGGGGCCGGCCTCTCCGTGGCGGATGCGGCAGGCTGAGGGGAAGCCAGGGAAACCGGTGATGGCCGGCCATCCTGCATGTCAGACATATTCTGGCTGCAATCTCGGTAAGCGGCGGACAGGAAGGCTCATGGCGCGAAAACCGCTCATCCGGTGAGGATGCGCTTTTGGGCCTGGCCAGACAGGCGAGTCACAATATGCGGTGTCGACAAAGCGATACCCAGATACACCGCAAAGACGATCTCTGCCAGCAATATGAAGGCGGTGTTGCTTGCGTTTAATTGAAAGGACTGATGGTACAGTTCAAATATACTAAGCGCCGTCATCAATAGCAGCGTGGCGATTCCCAATATGCCATGATTTGAGTATATGACACGAAATATGAAATAATAAGAAATAGCTCCGGCAATGCTCAGGAATATTTTTATTTTAAAATCGGCAAAGAAATCCACTGAAAACCAATGGTATACAGAATAGCCGAGGGGATTATATGTCGCCAGAATTATTACGATACAGGCGAAAAGTCGTGCCAAAATATGCTTGATGCTGAAGTTGCTTAGATATTTCATAACGACTTTGCACTTTCGCGCACCGGATGCGCTGCTCGGCTGCCAACATTTTTTAGTAGACGTTATTCGATATGGTTCATGCATTATGCATAATCAGCTTTTTGATTATCCACTCATACGCTAGGATTGAAAGTCAAAATTGGTGGCTGGGGGAGGGGGAGAATGATGATGAGCGGTATTGGCGGGCTCAAATTTGCTGGCCTGAAATATGTGAGTCTGGCGTCGGCGCTGTTTCTGTCTGCAGTGACCGGGGGCGCGACGGGAGCTGGCGCGACAGATATGGCGAAGCCCTTGCCAGGGGCCTCCAGTGTAGCCATCGGCGAACGGGCAGCGATGCTCGTGACCGGCTCGACCCTGATCACCCCCTTCACCGAGGCGATCATGCAGCGCCTTTCGGTAAATGCGGACCTGCCCGCAGCGACCATTCTGCCGACCGGCACCGGAAAGGGCGTCAAGGCGTTCTGCCAGGGTATCGGTATCGGTACGCCGGATGTCGTCGCCGTCTCGCGCCGCATGCGGCATCGTGAATTCGAGGAATGCAAGGCGAACGGTGTCACGGATGTGATCGAAATCCAGATCGGCTATGAGGCGCTGGTCGTCATCAGCCGGCTGGATGACCCGATCTCCCTGTCGCTGGACGATTTCTATCAGGGCATCGCCGAGGAATTGCCGGAAGGCGACGAGTTTCTGAAGAACAAGCACAATACCTGGAGCGATATCCGCCCGGCGCTGCCGACGACAGCCATCAGCTATATCCTGCCGAGCCGTGATCTGGGCGCACGCGGTTTCTTCTCCGACCGTTTTCTGCAGGGGGCCTGCCGCAATATCTATGAGATCAAGTCGATCTACGACGCTGCGGAGCGCGTGAAACAATGCGTGGAATTGCGTGACGACAACCGCATCGTCGAGGTCGGCGTTCCGTTCGTCGAGAATGTCCGCGCCGCGCTGCAGGCGGCAAAGCCGGGCACCGTGGCGGTGACATCCTACCGGCATGCGCAGGAGTTGTCCGATGTCGCCCGTCTCGTCGTCTTCGACGGCTTCATGCCGAGCTACGAGACGATTGCCAACCGGCAGTATGATTTCACCCGGCCGCTCTATTATTATGTCAAGCGGGCGCATGTGAAGGATTACATGGGCAATGGACCCGTACTGGGCCTGCGTGAGTTCATTACCGAAGTCACCCGGGAATCGACCCTCGGGCCGGACGGCTATCTCGCGGAAATCGGCCTTGTTCCGATGTCGGCCGCGGAGCGCGAACGGGTGCGCTACAACGCGCTGTATCTGCAAACCTATTCGCATTGATCCGGGCTTCTGACCTATGAGGTACATTCCCATGTCGGCATCCTCCCTTTCAAAGCTCGCGGCGATTGCCCTGCTTTCCACCGTACTTGCCCTGCCGATGCCCGCGCCTGCGACAGCGCAGCAGGTGGTGGTTATCGACTCCACCCGGCCGACAGACCTGATTCAGGACCAGCCCGGCTACACCACGGCGCTCTATAATGTCGTCACCGGCATGGCCTCCTGGACCTGGGGCATGGTCAGCAGCGGTTTCTCGTCCGTGACGCCGCCATCGCCGTCGGATATTGCCGACACCATGTCCAGCAAGGATCAGGACGAACTGGTCAAGCTGCTGGATACGGCCGGCTACAAGCTGAAGGAAATCGATACGGAGGTTGGCCTGATCCCAGGCGTCACCTTCGCTTTCGGCATGATTCGCCAGCTCTCCGAAGCCGATCTGGAGTATCTGGAGTCGGAGCTGGAACGTTCCCGCTTCCTGCATCCGGGTCTTGCCACCCGCATCAAACGCGCCATCGTCGAGACGGTGCTGACGATCAATAGCGGCGGTACCTACAATGTCTCGGAATTGCACGTGACACTTCTGCCGTTGCCGGCGGTCCAGTTCAGCGTTGCTCCTGTCGTTGCGCCGCTTGGCGACGAAGCCAGCGCCCTGATGCGCGCCATCCAGCGCGTCGATCGCAATGTTCGTAACCTTGCGGGCGGAGTCCACAAGGGCACGCCGATCGAAACCAGCGTGAAACTGGCTGCGCCGACCCAGCCTCGGAATGGCGGCTTGATCATGGCCTCGGCCAGTGGCGGATCGACGGCTGGCTCATCGCTGGCCGGCACATCGATGGCCGGTGCATCGAAGACCGGTGCATCGAAGGCCGGCATGTCTGGTACCGACGCTCTGACCCCCGCCGGTACTGCCGGGGAATGGATCAGCCGCGAGTTCTTCGGCATGGATCTCGGCCAGTGGCTGTTCGGCGGCGCCATGCTGCTGATCGTTATCGGCCTGATGATCGAGCTGGTGCGCCGACTGATCGACGATCGCGTTGCCACCATCACGCCTGTCACTTTTGCGATGTTCGCAGCCAGTGGGGCGGTCTGGGCCTGTCTGGCCTATGTCACCCAATCCTGGCTGGTGCTGGCGGGTGCCGCCCTGCTGTTCGTTACGGCGGTCGCCCTGCTGTTGCAGCGGCTGCTGCCCTCCAGCAACGCCCCGGCGGAATCCAACGCCACGGCCAGCACCAAGTGATCCTTCGCCGGCTGGTCCGGTCGCGGCCAGGTATGGGCCGTGATGGCCAGCCGGTCTTTCCTCGCAGCGTCGGGACCATCGGGGGAGCGGCCTCGTAATGCATGCGGCGCTGTTGATTTTTGCCGGGCTTGGCCTGTTCTTCGTCGGCGTGAAGCTGGTTTCCGCCGCCTTCTCCCAGATGGCCGGCCTGCGGTTGCGCAGCTATCTGCGTGCCGCCACCTCCAACCCGCTGAAATCGGCGTCCATCGGCGCGCTGGGCGGGGCGCTGACGCAAAGCACCAACGCCATCACCTTCATCGTCACAGGATTGATCTCCAGCGGCACGATGACGATACGCCAGGGCCTGCCGATTATCGCCTGGGCGAATATCGGCACCTCCGTTCTGGTGTTTATCGCGACGATTAACACCAGCAATGCGGTGATGCTGCTGATCGGCGTCGTCGGGCTGTGTTATTTCCTCAATCTCGACAAGAAGGCGCGCTACCGCCACATGGTGTCGGCGTTGCTGGGCGTGGCGCTGCTGATGCTGGGGCTGTCGCTGATCAAGGATGGGTCGTCTTACCTGCGCGACTATCCCTGGGTTGCCGAGGTGCTGCTGGGCCTCGCCGGCGCACCCGTGCTGGCGTTCCTGACCGGGGCGCTTCTGACCCCCATCGTACAGACCGCGAAGACGGTGGCTACGGTTGCGGTTGCCCTGGTCGCGTCAGGGCTGCTGACCCTTGACCAGACCATCATGATCGTCCTGGGGGCCAATCTGGCCTCCTGCATCAATATCGCCTTTATGGGGTCGGCCATTCAGGGCACTAGCCGGCAGGCGGCCTATTACCAGGGCATACTGAAGATTGCCGGCGTCGTTGCCCTGCTGCCCGTCTTCGCCTCGGATTATCTGTTCGACTACCAGCCCGGTCTGCATCTTCTGGCACTGTTCTCGGACAAGGCGGCGACCCAGATCGCCGTCCTCTATCTGCTGTTGCAGATTGCTGCCTATCTCGTTCTCCTGCCGTTTGAGGCGCAATTGCTGCGGCTACTGGCCAGGCTTGCCCCGGCGACGGCGCATGAAACCCTGTCGCGCCCGCGCTTCATCTCCGATGAGTGCCTCAAGGAACCGGCGACCGGCATGGATCTGGCATCGCGGGAACAGGATTGGCAGGTCGAGATGCTGCCGGCCTATCTGTCCCGCCTGCGCGACGAAAAAGACGAGCACCTGCCCGACCTGCCCGCGGAGCCGCTGCGCGACGCCAATGCGGCGGTGATGCAGGAACTCAGCATCCTTCTGCGCGGCTTCGTCGAGGCGGGCCTGCCGCCTGATATGGTGGAAGGCGTGGTGCTGCTGCAGAACCGGCAGGAACTTGTCCGGGCATTGCAGGACAATGTGTTCCAGTTCGCCACCCATATCCGGGGATCACGGGCATCCCAGCCCGATCACGAGATGATCGGCAATCTGGTGGAGGCACTGCACCTGACGCTGACGCTGCTGCCGTCAGCCCTGTCCGGTGATGAGTATGACCGCAGCGCCCTGATGCTGATGACGAGCGATAAATCTGAAATGATGGAGGGAATCCGGCGTTCGCTGCTGCGCAGCCCGACGCCGATTTCACCGTTGTTGCAGGATGCATTGTTCACCGCGACCACCCTGTATGAGCGCATTATCTGGCTGGTCCGCCGCATGGTTATCCTGACGGGACAAGGAGAAGCGGACTCACCTGAGAAAATGCCGGATGCTCATGCCATTTGATTTCGGCCTCGCGAGTCCATTAGACTGTCCTGAACAATATTTTTGACCCATAGGCTCATGTAAACAGAGACTTTTGCTTGAGATGGGTCGATTATAATCAGAAGTTAACCACACGGTAAAAGGGAGATGCTGAAATGGTGAAAGCTCTTGCACTGGCTGCGTTGCTGACAACGGCGCCCCTGGCTGCGGCCTGGTCTGCGTCCCCGGTTCAGGCCCTGCCGGATTCCCTGCCAAAAGTGGAAGTGGACGACCGCGAGATCGACCTGTCGCCAGGGGCTCTGGTGGCCCTGGGGCTGGGCGCGGTGGGCGGCTCCGTGCTGTTCAACAGCGTGTTCGGCGTTCCGCATGCGATATCGGCGGTAGCCGGCGGCGTGCTGGGCTACTGGTGGTATCAGGAATATCAGGAAGAAAAATCGCGCCGGACGCTGCAATTGCGTGTGCCGGGCAGCTTCGCCATGGAACATGCGCCGCAAAACCCGGCGGTCACGGCGCGCTGGCTGGGGACGGTCTCGCAGTAAGCACGGGGGCGATGGCCTGGCGCTGTGCGCGTGGCTGACTTCCGGCCGGCAGGGGATGGGGCCGGCAAGCGATAAAACGGGAAGGGCCGAAGATGCGGGGCGAGGGGAAGGCTGCCCGTCAAAAGGGCAGGGTGATCGTGACCGCGACAGCCAAGGGCGGCGCGGGCAAGACCACCTGCGTGTCCTGTCTGGGCAGTTATTGGGCAGCGACCGGCCGTCAGGTCGGATTGTTGGATACCGATCCAAACCAGACACTGGCGCGTTGGCACAAAAAGGGTGGCGAGCTGGCCAACCTGACCTTGCGCAGCGAAACCGACGAGCATGCGATCATCCCGGCGATTGACGAATTGTCGGCCGCGCATGACGTGGTGCTGGTCGATTGCGCCGGCTTCAGTAACCAGGCGATGATCTTCGCCCTGGGCGTTGCCGATCTGGTGTTGATCCCGGCGATGACGGACGAGGCAAACATCTTTGAAGCGGCGAAGATGAAGCGCCTCGTCGACAGCACCTCGCAGATGACCCGGCGGACGATCGCCATTCGCTCAATTCTGTGCCGGGTGAAGCGCTCGCAAGTCGCCGAGCATTCGCGCGAGCAGCTGAAGGTGATGGGCGTGCCGCCGCTGATGGCGCGTTTCAATGATCGCGTGGCCTTCCAGGAGGCCAGCTTTTTCGGCAGTTCACCGGTGACGCTGGCGCCGAAAGGCCCTGCATCTGAAGATATCAAGGCGGTTGCGGAGGAACTGGAACCGTTGCTTTGGCGTGGCAAGAATTGACACTTAAAATTGGGGCGAGTGAGTAATGACTGATCAGGGCGAAGGGCAGGGGCCGTCCAAGAAGCGGCAGCGCAAGGGGATGTCATCTTCTTTGCCGGGCGTTGATGCGCCGGCCCCAGAGCAGAGTGGCGAGCAGACTGGCGAGCAGACTGCCGGGCAGGATGCCAGCGCCACCCAACCGAATGTTGACCAGTCGCCGCCGCAGGAGACGCCTTCGGCCTCCCCGTCGTCTGAGATGCCGGGTGAAGAGCCGCGCGCCCGCCCTGATTTACGCAGCCCCGACTTAAGGAGCGATACCCGGGGGAGTGATGACGAGCGGCTCGCCGGTTCGCCGCCGGTGGTCGAAAAGGTCATCGTGAAGCGCGGGGGTGGGTGGTTCGCAACGCTGGTCGCCCTGCTGGCGCTTGCCGTCGCCGTGTTTACCCTGCTCTTGCCGAGCGTTCAGCCCTGGCTGCAGGCGCACTATGGCCATATCGAGCCGGTCGCTTTTGTTCTCGGCCAGAAATCCGAAATGGACAGGCTGCGCGAGCAACTCGCTCTTATGGACAGGCAGACGGGCGAACTGGCAAAGCGTCTCGATGCGGAAGAGGCGACGTCATCCAGCGCGGCGGAGCGCATGGCCCGGCTCGATGCGATCTTCGGCTCGGGTGCTGCGAGCGGCACGGCGCCGGTCGCCGGCGCTGGCCTGCCCGGCGTCTCGGCAGAAGCCACGCCGGCTGAGCAGCAGGCCTGGCGCGATGCCGTGTCCGGGCGGATTGATGCGCTGGCCGTTGATTTTGCTGCCGTCATTGCCCTTCAACAGCAGACTGCCGAGGATGTTGCAGCCCTGTCTGAAGGGCTGACGGGCGTGGAACCCTTGGGCGGCGAAGTGCAGGCACTGCTCCAGCGGCTTGACCAGGGCGATGCGCAGGTCGCGGAAACCAAGGCTGCCATCGCCGCGCTGACGGAAACGGTCGAACCCTTGCGTCAGGCCGATGCCGACGCGTCCGCGAAGGCGGAGGCCATCGCCTCGGAGGTTGCCGCGCTGGCAACCCGGCTGGACGGTCTTGAGACACAGGCCAAGGCGGCTGACGCTTCGGTGATGGAAGCCGTCGGGAAGATGTCGGCGCTTGAGGAGGTTATCGGCGGCTGGAAATCGGCCATCGAGAATGTCCGCCTGTCGCAGGCCATGTTCCATCTGACCGATGTGCTGGAAACCCATGCCGTGTTCAGCCGCGAGATCGCCTATGTACGCAACATCTCTCAGGATGAGGCGCTGTCGCAACGTATCGGCGCGCTGCTGGAGCCGCTGGCGGTCTATGCCGATAGCGGCGTCGCCACACGGGCCGAGCTGCGGGACAGTTTCAGCGCCATCGTCGCGCCGAAGCTGCTGGCTGTCTCGAACGATGCCCGCCCCTGGCTGGACCGGATGCGCAGCTGGGTTGGCGGTATGATCGCGGCGGAGACGGTTGTCGCCAGCGGCGGCGGTGATCCGACACGCCAGCTGGTGAACACGGCCAGCCGTGCCTTGTCCGAGGACGATCTCGATCTCGCCATCGAGGCGATCGGGCGGCTGGAAGGCCAGCCTGCCATGGTCGCCCAGCGCTGGCTGGTCGAGGCCCAGGCCCGGCGTGTGCTGGATACGCAAAGCACGGGGCTTGCCGCTCTGGGTATGGAGTTGGCCAGCAAGTAGCGGCAAACCGACGGCCAGGCCGCCAGTGTGCTTACGCGCGCTGGCGGCGGTACTGGTAGAACAGGGCGATAATCGCCAATACCCAGAAATTCAAAACATAAAGCGACCAGAAGAGCAGGGCGACGAAGTAGATCGTCATCCAGGCTGTCAGCAGCGCGATGATGCCGCAGCAGATGACGGCGCGTACCGCATTCACAAAGCTCCACAGCCAGAAGCTGATAGCGCTGCACAGCGCCATCAGCAGCAGATAGGCCAGCACGCCAAGAAAGATCGGCCGGCCCAGCAAGGCGCCGTCCGCCGGTCCTGGTGTCAGCGCCAGCACGAAGGGCTGGAAGCTGTAGGCGAACAGATTGCCCCGTTCAGTCAGGAAATACTCATAGCCCAGGTTCCAGGGGCTGTTCTCGGTGAACAGGATTTCCAGATCGAAATACGCCAGCCCCAGATTGGTATAGAGCAGCCCGATGGCCAGCAGGCTGCCGGCGAGCTTCGGCAGGATGGTCAGGGCCGGGATCGCGCGGAATTCCTTATTCTCGATCCAGTGCTCGATGCCGGAGACAAAATGGTAAACGAGCGCAGGGATTACGAAGAGGCTGACAAGCCGAAGAGCGTCGACCAGCACATCCATTCAAGCGCCTTTCGGCCGGAAATCCCGCCAACAGGACCGAGCGGTCAACGCCACAGGAAATACGGTCCTTCATCGGCCCGCACCTTCGCCAGCGGCATCAGCTGGCTGACATAGGTGGCGATGATCACATGGCGCTCTGCGTCGGTTTTCCAGCCACCCAGCATCGGCCGAAGGGGCAGGGGCAGCGTGTCGATCAGGGTGATGGCCCGCTCGACCTGGCCGGTCTGCACGGCAATATCGATCCGGCGCAGGGTGCTCAGTTCGCGCGAGACATCGTCCGGGACGATTCTTTCCGTCATCGGTTCCAGCCGGATCGCTGCGGCGATCTTGTTGGCCGTCCATGTCAGCCATTTCTGTGAGGATTCCGGCGTGATCATGCCGGCAATCATCTGATTGGACCGCTCGTCGAGTTTCGCGCGCAAGATCGGAATCGTGGGCATGCCGGTGAGGGCATAAGGGGCGAGATTGTCCAGTGTCTGGTCCAGCGCATCGCCGAATACAGGGATGATGCTGCGGGCCAGGATCAGCTCGTCGGTGAAGCTGTTGCCGCTGCCAATGGCCCGCTCGAGCTGGGCCAGCGCCAGGGTTGTGGTTCGGCTGGTCTGGCTGTCATTGACGACCAGCCGGTTTCCCCACAGAGGAACGGTGATGGCGATAACGAGAGCCAGCAGCGCCAGCGCAATGCCCGCACCGCCCAGCATCGTCAGCCGCTGCTTCGTCCGCGTGGCGGCCAGCGGCGTTGCCGGGGCTGTCGTTGCGCTTTCGGTTCCCATGGGGGTCTTTTCCTGCGGTTGCGGCGTTTCTCGTGCCTGGGACAGGGGCTCGCCCGTGGCGAGATCCTCGTCGATATTCACATCCGGCAGGCCCGCATTGCGCGCGGATCTGCCACCGTTCCGGGGAGGGGAGGCCATCTGCTGCTTTCCTTTTTGAAAACACCGTCCAGGCAATCGCGCGCCCGGGTGCTGCCATCATAGTGCAGCGTTTATTATACCCACTTTACGTTCAGGCTTTTACCTAAAGAATCAGTCATCTAGCTATTCCGTCTCACCGTCACAGCGTGATGTCGTTGGAATCGACCTGTCCAGACAGTCGGTTGCGGATGTAGGACCAGGAAACGCCAATGGCCAGCAAGGTTGCCAGCAGCGACAGGATGACGGTCACCCAGCCCCACAGCCCCAGATCGCTCAGATAGCCCAGATCGACCAGCGCCCAGACGGCAGAGCTGAACAGGGTGGTCGTCGCCAATACACCGACTGCGCCAATGGCGCGCGCTGTCGCATAGGCGAAGGTCAGATGCAGCACGATGAGGCAGAGCCCGACCAGAATCTTGATCGACCAGCGCCCCGATTCCATGTCCATGACCCAATGGAAATAGGAATGTCCGCTGGGATTATAGGTCGCGAAGACGAGAAACATCGCAGCCAGCCAGCGGGCGATGAGGTGCGGGTAACTGAATTGTTCGCGCTTATAAAGCCGGGCCATCTGAATTTAAGGCCTGATAGGGGAGGTTTCCGCGTGGTCTACCTCCGCGCACCGGGCGCTGAGCGCCTGACCATAGATGGAGCGGTAGCCGGCGTAATTATCCAGCAGCATATCATCGGCCGCGCGGATTTCCTCACGACGGTCGATATAATGGCTGATGATGTCGACGGCCCGATAGGGAATTACCGCGAGACCCAGCACCATATACTGCACATACATCGTCGCCAGACGGCCGGCGGCGTCCCGGATTGTCGCCGATCCCAGGACCGGCATGACGATATAGGGGCCACCAGGCACATTCTGGCGACACAGCGCTTGTTCGACGCTGCGTGCCTGCCGCTCATACCCCTGTTCCCGGGCGACGTCGTAATAGCCCAGCACGCCGATTGTGCTGTTGATCAGGAAACGGGTGGCGGCACTGCCTGCACCTCTCACATCGCCTTCGATCAGCGCGCTGCTGACGGTTATCGGCTCGCGCAGATTTTCCATGACGTTGAAGATGCCGTTGCGCAGTTCAGCGCTGGTATTGTCAATGACGACCAGCGCCGTCGGATCAATGACATAGTCGAACACAAGCCGGTTAAAGCCGTGGATGGCGCGATTGACCGGCTCGATAGGGTCGTCGAACGGCAGGGCCTCGTCCCGGAGGGTTGGTGCTGCGTCTGCGTCCGCGGGCGGGGTCGGAGAGACCGGATCAGCCTTCAGTGCCTGGTGGAAGGATTCCAGCGAGAACGGCTTGCCCGCCGCAGCGTGAGCATCGGGCATACAAAGCGTTGCAAACAGGGCAGACATCACCACGGCAAGGCAGCGCGACAGGTATATCCGTTTTATGGGTTGCTGCTGCGTCATCGCCTCTGAACTCTCAGCCGGACGTCCGTCTCATTTACCTCCGGACAGCGGAGATCACCGGGCAGCAGAGCGCCTAGGCACTCTGTGGCGGCTTGATCTTGTTGAACCAGCGCCGGGTGCCCAGACGCAGCCAGTCACGCTTGGCGCGCAATCCCTGGCGCAGCACGATGCTTTTTACCCGCTTTTCCGCGTCATCGGCCGGCACAGTGTCCTTGGCCATGATCTGGTAGACCTTGACCAGATTGCGGAACTCCCGGCGCGAAATCTTGCCGCGCTTGAGGCTCTTCTTCATGAAGGAGGAGAGGTGTTGGTCGATCTGGCTTTCCAGGACCAGCCGTTCGGACTGTGCCGTATTGAAGACGATTCCCTTGGTTTCATCCAGCGACAGGCCGAAATCCGTCACGCCTTTTTGCAGCAGAGCCATCTCCTGTTCCAGGAACAGGATATGCTTGCCGCTGGCATGCAGGCGAACCAGATCGAAGAATCGCCGGGCCCCGGCCTGGGTGCCCCCGATGTCACGCGCGTAAACATCCTGACTAAGCATTAGAGACGCTGACCACCCTATGATTCTGTAACAGACGATACCGCCGACCCACTGGAAAGCAAAAGCATTTCGCGGCCTCTGGGGCAGGCCTTTGACTTCACCTCTTCATTTACTTCGCCAGGGCCTGGGCCCGGCTGCTCAGCCGATCGCGGGCCATGGCGGTCATCCGGTTGGCAATTGTCTTTGCCGCCTCATGCCGGCGTGCCTCGGCCAGCCACGGGGCCAGACGTGCAGCATGGGGTTCCGGCAGCTGCGACAGAACGGCGAGCGCGCCGGCCACATTGCCGGCAGCCAGCCGGTTATCCGCCGTTGCCAGCAATTCACCGGCGATCAGATCGACGGAGGGATAGCCCATCCAGATACCGAAATCAGTCTGCAGCCGCATCATTCCGTATGTCATGGAATCTATCCTGCTGCCATGCGGCACGCCGGTTGCCGCGGCGATGTCGAATAATTGCTGGCGCAGTTCGGCCGGGGAGCCGACACCGGTGGTGCTCATCGTGGCCAGCGGCATCAGCATGTCGCGAACCTGCTGGTCGTTCGCAGACAAAGCGAAGAGATTGACCCATTCCGCCTCGAACGGCCGGCCGGCGGCGACAGCCTGGCCCAGCTGCGCGGCAGCAACGCCGAATACCGGCGATTGCGTGCCATTGGCGGCCGCCAGCGAGTCCTGGGTGGTCTTGATCTCCTGCGTGACAGCGGCCAGCCTGGCGTCCTGGTCGTCCGCCCGGTTGACCAGCCCGGCACTGGTGTCGATGAAACGCGACAGATCAACCTCGACACCGCGCAGCACGCCTTCCTGCGCATTGAGGCGCTGGTCGGTGGCGATAACGCGCTCGGCGATGCCCGGCACGCGCAGATCCTGCGGTGGGCGCAATTCGGTCAACAGAAAATGCACTGCCACCGCCATGACGGCCCCGGAAATGCCGCCGATCACCACGGCGTAGGGGATGATGGTCCGGCTGCTGAAGGCCAGTCGCGACAGGCCTTCCCCGGCCGTCGACGTCGGCTCCGAGCCTTCCTCGGCAGGGCCTTCCGTCCAGGGCGCGGCGCCGGTGAAGGAACCTTCCTGCTCTGCTACGGTCACATGGCGCAGATGCGGCTGCGCGCCGCCTGCCCGTGCCCCACCGGTAGCCCGATTCTTGAACTGGTTCATCATTGCCCCCCTTCCCCCGAATCACGCCAGTATCGCTGGCGCTCGCAAATGCCGAATAGTTCTATTCGTATACCTTCACGGCACCACGCTGAAGTGTCGTGTTAACCGCCGCTTGCAGGGCTTGCTGCCCGTAGCGCTGGAACAGATACGGCGTGAGCATCGAATCCAGGATCGTCGCGCTGATCAGCCCGCCAAAGATCACCACAGCCACCGGATGAAGAATTTCCTTGCCCGGAGCCGCCGGATCGAGCAGCAGAGGCACCAGGCCGATACAGGCGGAAACCGCGGTCGTCAGCACTGGCACAAGCCGTTCCTGTGACCCGCGAATGATCATCTGGCGATTGAATTTCTCGCCTTCATGCAGAACCAGATTGATGAAGTGGTTGATCTTCAGGATGCCGTTGCGCGTGCTGATGCCGGCCAGAGTGATGAAGCCGACCATGCTGGCGACCGACAGCTCCAGCCCGGTGATTTTCATGGCCACGACGCAGCCGATCAACGCCAGCGGCACGTTGCACATGACGATAAGCACCAGCGAAAGCGAGCGATAGCGCGTATAGAGCATCGAGAAGATCAGGCCGAGCGACAGGATCGCCAGCCCCATGAGGCGCAGGGAGGATTCGTCCTGCTCGGCATAAATACCCTCGAAGGAGACGAAATACCCGACCGGCAGCGGCACATCGGCCAGCACATTGCGGATGTCCTGGGCCAGGCGCTTGTTTTCGCCCGAACCATTGGCCAGAACATTCAGCCGGCGGCGGCCATTCTCACGCAGGATTTCGTTCGGTCCGCTGGTCTCCGACGTGGTGGCCAGATGTGACAGCGGGATCGGGCCATTGCCGGTCTCGATCAGCAGCGCGGACAGCGCGCGCAGGTCGCGCTGTGAATCGCTCAGCCGGACGACCACGTCGAAGTGACGCTCGCCGGCATAGATTTCCGATACTTCGCGGCCGTGGATCAGCCCCCCCAGCATCTCGCTCAGCGGTCCCGATTGCACCCCGTAATTCAGCGCTTTCTGCGGATCGACATGCAGCTGTATCTGCGGCACGGGCACCTGGCGCTCGGTGCGCAGGTCGACCAGCCCAGGTATGCTGCGCAGTCGCGATTCGATGGAACCGGCAACATTCCGCAGCACATCGAGATCGTCGCCAAACACCTTGATGACGATCTGTGCGGCGGCACCGGTCAGCACATGATCGATAAGCCGGTGGCCGATCGGCTGGCCGACATTGTAGCTGCCGGGCAGGCTTGCCAGCCGATAGCGGATCTCGTCCATGACATCTGGGATGGTCCGGTCCGTGACCTCGACCCGGGTTTCAATCTCGCTGACGTGTACGCCCTGGGCCAACTCGTCATATTCGGAACGGCCGGTCCGGCGGCCTACAGCCTTAACTTCAGGAATTTCCAGCAGAAGCTTTTCCGCCACCCGCGCGATGCGGGTGGATTCATCCAGGGATATGCCCGGCTCCAGCATCATTTCGATCATCACCGAGCCCTCGTTGAAGCGCGGCAGAAAGGCGCGCGGCAGCGTCGGGATGATGGCGACGGCCAGAAAACAGGCGATGCTGATGCCGATCAGGAACGGCGTCGGGTTGTTCAGCATTCCTTGCAGGAGGCGAAGATTGATCCGCTTCAGAGAGCGCACCACCCAGGATTCACGGTGCGACGGATCGTGCATCCGGCGCATCCGCGGCAACAGGTAGTAGCACAGCACCGGCGTGACCGTGATCGACACGATCAGGCTGGAGAAGATAGAGACGATATAGGCGATGCCCAGCGGGGCGAAGAACAGCCCCTCGATGCCCGGTATGGCGAAGACCGGAATGAAGACGATGATGATGATCAGCGTCGACTGCACGATGCCCGACCGCACCTCCTGCGAGGCGTCGGCAATGACGGCCAGGGGGGCACGGGGGATGGCCAGCAGGCGGTTTTCCGACAGCCGGCGATAGATATTCTCCACATCGACGACGGCATCGTCGACCAACTCGCCAATCGCGATGGCCAGCCCGCCCAGCGTCATGGTGTTGAGCGTCAGCCCCATCCAGCGGAAGACGATGAAGGTCATCAGTACCGAAAGCGGAATGGCGACCAGCGAAATTGCCGTGGTGCGGGTATTGGCGAGAAACAGGAACAGCACGACGGCCACAGCCGCCATCGCCTCGACCAGCACCTGCTGGACATTGCCGATGGAGGCGTCGATGAAATCAGCCTGGCGGAAGACGATCTGGTCCAGCTTGACGCCCTGCGGCATGGCCGGGCCAAGATCGGCGATTGCCGCCTCCAGCCGGGCGGTCAGCGCCAGCGTGTCGGAGGCCGGCTGCTTCTGGATCGACATCAGCACGGCCGGTTGGCGCATATAGGACGCGTCGCCGCGCCGCTGCTTTGGCTGGAAGGAGATATCGGCGATCTGGTGCAGCAGGATAGGCTGGCCGAAACGCTGGCCGATGCTGACATTGCGCAGATCATCCAGCACGGCGGTGCGGCCCAGAATACGGATCTGGAATTCCTGCGCGGTCCTGTCGGATACGCCGCCGCCGTGGTTGCTGCCGAAGAGTTGCAGCGCGCGCTCCAGCTCCTGGATGGTGATGCCCATCTGGTTCATGCGCATCAGGTCCGGCGCGACGTGGTATTGGCGCACTTCCCCGCCGATGGGCTGAACCGTGCTGACGCCCGAAACGGCGCGCAGGCGAGGGGCGACGACCCAGTCCGCCAGTTCACGCAAGGCCATCGGATCGCCGGGCAGGCCGGTCATGGCGATGATCATGACCTCGCCCATCAGCGACGCGGTCGGCATCAGGATCGGCTGTGCACTGTCCGGCAATTGCGCGCGCGCGACCTGCAGCCTTTCGCCGACAAGCTGGCGTGCCCGCAGGATATCAACCCCCCAGTCAAATTCGACATAGACAATGGACAGGTTGATCTGTGATGCGCTGCGGATGCGCGTCATGCCCATCGCCCCGGCCACGGCCGTCTCGATCGGCCGGGTGACCAGTATCTCCACCTCCTCCGGCGCCAGGCCCGGCACCTCGGTCATGATGGTGATGATGCCCTTGTTCAGATCGGGAAATACATCAATCGGCATCGAGCGTTGGGTGACAACGCCATAGCCGACGATGATCGCCGCCGCCACGAGAACGAGAATACGGCACCGCAGGCTGGCGCTGACCAGGAACGAGAACATTATCCCCTCCTGATCATCATTCGCCGGGCACGGCTTCGGGTGGAAGCTGTGCCTCCTCGGCCGGCTTCTGCCGGCTGAGGGCGAGCCCGACGATGATCGCCATCATGACCAGCGCGCAGACAATGGCGGCACCGGTCGGGAGGTTGAACAGGGCGGAGGCGACAAGGCCAAGGAAATACCCCGCCACGCCGACATTCAGCGCAATCAGGATGCGCCAGCGACCGGCTGCGGCGCGCGCCGCCAGCGCCGGCACGATCAGCGAGGCGAAGACCAGCAAGACGCCGACGATCTGCACGGAGATCGTGATGACCACCGCGAAGACACCGTAGAAGATCATTCTTTCGCGCCGCAGATCGCGGAAATGCCAGAGCGCCAGCACACCGGCATAAACCAGCGCGATACCGGCCAGCTGCATCGGGGAGACCCAGAGAATCTGGCCGATCAGCAACTGCTTAAGATACTCGGAGCCTGCCGGATTGACCGACAGCATCATCAGCTGGACAGCGGCGGCGGTGACGTAGAGCACGCCGATGATCGCCTCCTGCATTTCCGGAAAGCGCTTGTCGGTCCACACCAGCATGACGGAACAGGCCAGCGCGGCGACGATGGCGCTGGCCTGAATGATCCATCCGCTGACCTCGCCCCACATCAGGCCGCCGAACACGACTCCGGTTGCAGCCACCTGGGCCAGGGCGATATCGATGAAGATGATGCCGCGCTCAAGGACGATGGTCCCCAGCGGCACATGCGTGGCCAGGACAAGCAGGCCGGCAATGAAGGCCGGCCCCAGAACCTGGAGGTCAATTACGGTCACGGCCGGCCAATCCGTCCAGCAGACGGTCGACGGAGGCACGATAGAAATCCGTCAGGGTCTTGGCATCTTCCGTGCCGCCGACCGTGAAGGGCAGCTTGACCAGCGGAATCTTCACGCGCTCGGTCACGAATTGCGACGGGCGGGGATCTTCATACGCCGCATGGATGACGAATTTCGCCTTGCTCTTCTGCGCGACCTCGACAATTCGGGCCAGATCAGCCGGCCCCGGCGGAACGCCGACCTCCGGCTCGACAATGCCGCTGATCTCCAGGCCCAGCCAGTCCAGCAGATAGTTGGAATGTTCGTGCTGGACGATGACATGGACATGATCCAGCGGCTTCGCCTTCTTCTCCAGCTCCTTGATCAGGGCGGCAAAATTTTGCAGGAACGCTTTGGTGCGGTCGCCGTACAGCGCCTTGCCGGACGGATCGACCTCGATCATGCGCCGGCCCAGCTGGCCGGCTACGGTGCGGACCCGGCGCGGATCGCCCTGGATATGCGGATTGCCCTCGCCATGCGCGTGGCCGCTTTTTGCCGCACCATGGCTGTGGCCGTGGCCGCCCTTGGCCGCCGGCTTTTCGTCATGGTCTTCCATCAGCTTGACGAATTGAGAGGCATAGAAGGCGCCCGGCTTGCCCTTGCCCAGCTTCGGATTCTGGGCCCGGCTAAGGGCAGGGTTCAGCCAGCTATCCTCGAACCCGCCGCCGGTGCAGACCAACAGATCAGCTTGCGACAGGGCCGAGATCAGCGCCGGCGTTGCCGACACCTGCTCCGGGTTTTCGGTCGGCGAGATGGCGGTGAAAATCTCCACATTGTCGCCGCCCAGTTCCTGGGTCAGTGCCGCCCATTCCGGCAGGCAGGCAAACACTTTCATCTTTGCTTCAGCCAGGCCGGGAGCAGACACCCCGATTGTGAGGCCGAGAACAGCCAGAATCGCACGCCGCATACCAAAATCCCCCCCATTTACCCCAAATGATATATATCCCAAGCTATCATGAAGAAAATTGATCAACGAAGAACAAACTGGCCTTGATTCAATAACTTTTTGGTAATGATAATCTTCTTGCCGTTCTGAAAATCAGGGGCTTACCATTCTCTCATGCTGAAAATTGAGAATCAGTCGCGCAAGCACGTCAGCCTGCTTTTAATGGCGGTGGTTTTTGTCGCTGTGGGTATAAGCGCGCTACTACCGAAAGCTGTCTGGGCCGCCGGCGATCATGGTCCTGCGCCCAGCGCCGTCAGCATTGCTCCGCGCAGCGATGTGCGCTTTGGCAACCAGCAGCTGGTCGCGCTCTATGCCGGCGAGCGGTTGTTCGTGTTCCTGGAAGGCTTTTCCGATGGTCGTCCCACGCGCGGCGCGGTGCTGGAGGCGCTGATTAATTTTTTACCGGAAGAGCTGACGGAAATTGCACCCGGTACCTATCGCAGCGGGCCGATCTCCCTGTCGTCTGGCCGCAATGATATTGAGCTGTCCTGGCGCATCGGCGCGCAGGAGGACATGGTTCCGATTACCCTGCAAATCCCCGGCAGGCTGGGCGCAGGCAATGATCTGAGCACCGTGCCGGCACCGAAAATTCCGGGCTGGGTGTTCCTGCTTCTGGCCGGCTTCCTCTATGTCGGGGTCATGGGGCTGTTCTGGCATCAGGCCCGTACTCGGCGGGCGGCGGCGGCCATGCCGCCACATCACGCACCGCACGCTGCGGAATAGCCAGCGGTCTCAGCGTACCCGGCTGACGGCGGCAAAGGGCAGCGTGTCGACAATTTCCAGCCCCGGTCCGGGTATCAGCTCGGCAATCGCGCCGGCCTCATCGTCCAGCACCGTTTCGGTCGACAGCTCGGCTGCGAATTCAATGACATAGTCGGAAAGCAGGGCGAGGCTCAGCAGGGCTGCTATGGAGAGAGCATTCACGGTTTCCGGCCCTTCAATCGATGCGCATCATGGCGCCCATCATGGCATGGACACATAGATCAGGATAACGCTGCCGGCGACAGCCAGCGGCAAGGTCGTCGTTCCGCTGCCAATGGCGGCAATAGCGGCTGCCCCACCGGCAAGTGCCAGCACGCCGAGGGTCTGATAGCCACGCCGGCGCGACGCGGCCTCCCGTTCCGATGGCAGAAGGCTATAGGCCTCCAGCTCGGTCCGGAAATTCTTGCCGTTCGCGGTGAGCTGCTCCCCTGGGCCGTATGCCTGTTGCGCGCGCAACTCGCCCGGCAGGCTGAGCAGGCACATCAGGCAGGCCAGTATGGGCAATATCGCGCGCGGCATCGGCAAACCCTATCGAACCTGGTTCAGGATGGCAGCGCCATCCGCAACAACACGGATGCGCGGCGACAAATTGCTGGTGACCAGCACGCTCGTGCCGTCCAGCCCTACCGTCTGCACATGATGCTGCACGAAAGTCTCGGCGGTGCGCCGTTCCCAGATGACATGCCGGCCATCGGTGGTGCGCGACACGCTGGAGCGTGGCAGCTTCACGCCGGCAATCGCCTTGTCATGCGTCTTTACGATCACCGTCACCGGCTTGTTGATCGTCAGCCCGGCCACCGGCTGGGTGATCTCAAACTGCAACGGCATCGCCTGGTTCTGCAGGCTGAGCCCGCCGCCGACGAGTTTCAGGCGCAATACGGTGCCTTCGTCGGTAACCGCATCGGCGCCAGCGATCTTGCCCAGCAGGGCAGGGTCGAAAGCGAAGGCGGTGACCCACAGGCGGCTGGGGTCGACAATCTCGAACAAATTGGCGCCTGGCTCGACATACTGGCCGGCAGTGACATCAACATCGGAGATGATGCCGTCATTCATCGCCCGCAGCGCGAACCGTTCGGTCAGCTTGGATCGCAGTATCGACAGATGGCGCTGCATACCAGCGATCTCGACCCGGATCTGCTCCATCTTGCCTTCGCGGTAGCGCACATACATCACCTCTTCCAGCCGCGCCAGGCGCTTGCGGGACAGGTCGATCTGGCTTTCCAGATCCTGGATGCGCTCGTCGATCTCCAGCTGTTCCAACGTGCTGAAGACCGGCCGCAGATAGGCCAGCAGATCGCCGCGCCGGACAGCCTGACCGTTATAGGGCAGGCGATTATCCGCCGGCAGGATCACGCCGCGCTGATGCGCCTGGATGGCCGTCGCCGTGTTCGGGTCCACCATGATACGGCCGGGCAGTTCCACCGTGACGGGGGCTTCGACCCGTTCGGCGAGGGTGGAGCGGACGCCGAAAACACGCTGGCTGGCGATCGGCAGGAACACTGAGCCATCGGACTGGCGATGCGGTGTGTCCCCAATCACCGACAGCAATGTCGCGCTGTCGACGAAGGCAGAGTCGTCAAGGCTTGCAGGGACGATTTCAGCAGTGGTGCCAGCGGCAGGGCTGGCGGCCAGATCGGCGGCGGGGGCGGTGGCGGTCGCGGTGGCCGGGGCAGCGGCAACAACCACAGGCGCATCCGGCTTTCCGGCACTATCGGCGGCGCTGGCAGCAGCGAGAGACGCCACCAGCACATCCATGCTGTTGCCCTCCAGGACCGGCGCGTCGCTGACCAGCCCGCCGGGCTCATAGGTCCGGGCGGCCTGCGTGCTGACGCCGAATTCCTCATTGTCGACAACGTATTTCGCGAGATATTCGGCCGTGGTCTCGCTGAACACCTTGCCGCCGGCAACGCCGACTGCGAGCAATAATGCGAAAAGTATCGTAGGCATGCGGTACCGCCGGTTGAGCCAAAATTATGAGGCGATCAACCAAAGCTTAACATCATATGACGAGCCGGTTAAAGCTATCTGGAATCGGTTTGGCCGAATCGCCGTTCATCGCCTGTCGGCCGGGCGCGGAATATAATCTGGGAGCCACTATGCTGCGCTTGTCCTTTGCCTTCCTGGTGTTTCTGCTGGCAGGCCTTGCCGTCGGTGAAAGCCGGGCCGATCAGCCGACCCGCGCCAGCCTGAAAGGCGTCGTCTCGGTAAAGGCGACGATCACCCAGACCACGCCTGATGCGGTCAATTGCGGCGTCGATATCGCAGCCTTGCTGGAGCAGTTGCAGCGTGTGCTGCGGGAAGGCGGCCTCGCCGTTCAGGATGATGCCGATACAGTCGCGACAATCAGCTTCATGGTTGCACACGATGCGGAGCGGGGGGTATGCGCCACCAGCGGCCTGCTGGGCGCTTATCGCAGCGTTACCTATTTCGATGACAAGGCGGGGTGGCTGACGACCGGCCATGTCGCCTTGTGGCAGCGCGCCATGCAAAGCCTGTCAAGCCGCGCCAGTCATGTGACGGCTATCCAGGGCATGGTCGACCGGCTGGGCGCCGATCTGGTCAAATCCTGGCGACAGGCGAACAGCGGCAATTAGACGTCCAGGCTAGGTTTGTTACGTTGACGGGGAAGAAATGACGCCTAGGACTTGCCGCGTGCGAATTCCGGTATCTGGAATCGCCGCCGATAGGCGCCGGGCGTCATCCCGGTGATGCGCTTGAACAGGCGGCGGAAGAACGCGGAATCCTCATAGCCGACCCGCCAGCTGATCTCGTCCACAGGTGAACCGGTACGTTCCAGCCGGCGTTTGGCATCCTCGATCCGCAGGCGCTGGACATAGGCGATGGGCGCAAGACCGGTCGCGGCGGCAAAGCGCCGCTTGAACGTGCGTCCGGCAAGTGTCGAGCGGCTGATGATCTCCTCCACCGGATTGGCCACCGAGAAATGGCCTGTGAGCCAGGCCTGCGCGCTCTGAATCTCCGCATCGCCATGGTCGGTCCGGCCCTCGAAGATCATGTAGGGAGCCAGCCCGTCCTGATGCCATTGCAGGGCGAACAGGCGCGCGACCTCCTGTGCCACCGTGGCGCCGACATGATGGGCGATCAGGTAGAGCACCATGTCGTGCCAGGTGTTCGACGCGCCGGAGCTGACAAGATCCTCGCGCAGGCCGGAGACTACCAGCACGCGCTCGGGATGGATCGGGATGGCGGGGTAGCAGGCCGCGAAAGCGCTCGCATAGCCGAAATGAACGGTGGCGTCCTTGCCGTCGAACAATCCTGTCTCGGCCAGCAGGAAGACACCCGAACAGGCGGAGCAGAGCCGCGCACCGCCCTCATGCATGCGCTGCACCCAGTCGATCAGGCGCGGATAGCGCCCCGTCACCCATCCACCCGGCTTCAGCAGGATCGACGGGACGATGAGAATGTCGCAACCGGCAATGTCATCGATCGAACGCTGAACATCGATGGGCACGCCACTGGCAAGCCGCAACGCCCCTGTCTGCTCGCCGACGATCTCCACCTTGAAGGCATGCTTGGCGCCGGGGCTGGCGATCCCCATCAACGAGACCCCGTTCATGACGTCGTAGATCCCGGCCAGGGTCGAAATGACCGCATCGGGCAATGCAACGAGGCAGACCCTGAGGGGGGCGGGTATGTGCAGGTTCGCCTGATCAGTCATCGCGACCTTTCGCGCGCTCCAGAAAATTCACCCAATTTGGCACGAATGGACCTATTGCGGGCGAGTGCGGCTCTGTCGCGCAGCCTGCCGAAAGACCTACACCACAGCATCTTCTGAGCACAACCCAAACAGATGAAGGAACAGTATGATGCTGGAGAGACAAAAGATCGACGGGGCGAAGCTTGAGGCATTCGTCACCCGCGCCATCGGCGATCTGACAGCCGGCTATACCGGGGTGATGGTCAGCCTGGGCAGCAAGCTCGGCCTCTACCGGGCAATGGCCGGCGCCGGCCCGCTGAGCGCCACGGAAATCGCCCTGCGGGCCGGCTGCTTCGAGCGCTATGTCGCCGAATGGCTGAACGCCCAGGCGGCCGGTGGCTATATCGCGTACCACGCCTTGAGCGACACCTATGAGCTGCTGCCCGAACAAGCCATGGTGCTGGCTGACGAGGACAGCCCGGTCTACATCCCGCACGCCTGGAACGTGCCGGCGTCATTGTGGTTCGGCGAGGAAAGGGCGCTGGAAGCCTTTCGAACCGGCAAGGGTATCGCCTGGGGCGAGCATGACGGGCGGCTGTCCTGCGGGTCGGCCGCTTTCTATCGCAATGGCTATCGCGCCAGCCTGGTGCCGGAATGGCTGCCGGCGCTCGATGGCGTCGTGGCCCGGCTGGAGAGCGGCATGGAGGTCGCGGATGTCGGGTGCGGCCACGGTCATTCGACGCTGCTGATGGCCGAGGCCTTCCCGAAGTCGCGCTTCCACGGCTTCGATACGCATCCGGCATCGCTGGAGGAGGCGCGGCAGAACGCGATGGCCGCAGGCTTGCCGGAAGACCGGATCGCCTATGCGCTTGCCCGCGCGGATGAGTACCCGGACCGGGGCTACGGCCTGATCTGCTTCTTCGACATTCTGCACGATCTGGGCGATCCGGTCGCTGCCGCCCGCTATGCGGCAAAAGTGCTGGCGCCCGGCGGCACGGTGCTGCTGGTCGAACCCTTCGCCCATGATCACATCAAGGACAATCTCTCGCCGGTGGCACAGGTCTACTACTCGGCTTCGACCCTGATCTGCTGCGCGCACGCGATTTCCGAGGGCGGCAATCTCGTGCTCGGTGCCCAGGCGGGCCAGGCGCGTCTGGCCGATGTGTTTCGCAAGGCGGGCTTCACGCATTTCCGCCGCGCCGCAGAAACCCCCTTCAACCTGATCTTCGAGGTGCGGCGCTAAGGCGCCACAGGCTGACGGTGTTTATCGGCGGAACAGGCCGCTGCCCATCCGGGCCACCCTGGTTGGAGACAGGGCTGCCAGCGCCCATCCAACCAGGGGAACGGCCGCCAGCCACATGACGAAGGCGGCCGGTTGACCGGCGATCAGCAGGGCGATTCCGGGAGCGACAAGGCACAGACAGGCCAGCGCGACCGGCCGCCGCCTGGCTTCCGGCAGGCCGAAGACGCGGCGGCGCTTCGGATCGCTCGCGGCCAGCAGGATGATACCGGCGAGCGATACAAGGATCGCCGCAAGGGTTGCCAGAACCGGGATCATTCGGCGGCCACCTCGCGTTCGACACCACTCCAGCGCGGCTCACGGCGGTGGGCGAGGGCGATGTAAAGATAACCCAGCCCGCCAGCCGCGAGGGCCAGATCGAGCAGGATGACGATGTCATTGCCGGACTCCAGCATTCCATCCCAGCCAATGCCGCCCATCAGCCAGCGCAGCAGCGGCAGCGCGATGAGCGTGGCGCCGAGCAGCCCCCGATAGAGGCGGTAAAGCTGCGTTTCGTCACGAAGGAGGCAGCCGATGGCAATCGACAGGCCTGCGGCGATCAGGAAGCCGGCGGGGGTCCAGAACAGCATGGTGCCGGCGGAAAGCGACAGGAAAAAGCTGATGCCGCTGGCGGCCAGCGCGATGGGCAGGCCATAGCCGACAATCGGCACCGACCGGCCAAGCCGCCGCCACAGCGGGCTGTCCGCGCGCCGGCGCAGCCAGAGCTGCAGACCGGTCAGCGTGACGTAGCACATGGCCAGGCCCAGCGCGAACCAGATCACCCGCGACAGCAGCCCGGCAAAGGTGCCGAAATGCAGCACGCCCATCAGGGTGAAGGCGGCATCGCCAGCCGAAGGCTTGGTGCCGATGCTCGGTTTCGGGCCGAGATAGGCGCCATCGCTGCCCTTGAAGACATGCTGCTGGCTTTGCAGGCCGCCTTCGGCTGCCAGGTGGAAGGCATAGACCCGGGCATCAGCCCGACCGTAATGCGTGATGGCGACGAAGGCCGGGCCGTTGCCCGACATCTCCGCCGACTGGCGCAGCATCGCGTCCAGATCGGCCGGCTGGGCCGGCGTTGCATCCTCGGCTTCGGGCATGCCGATAATGGTCTCGATCAGCTTCTGCTGGTCGCCGCCAAAGGCCGCCATGCTGATCGTCATCAGCCCGATGGAGCCGGCGAAGCTGAGGAAGGCGCCGGTGAAAGCCAGCACGAAGGCGAAAGGCAGGCCCCAGCTGCCCGCCAGGATATGGCGGTCGCGGGCGTTCAGCAGCCGGCTCGACAGGCGGGGTGCGACGAACAGATCCTTGATGAGATGCCGGTGCAGCAGGAAGCCGGATACCGCCGCCGCCAGCATGGCGAAGCCCAGTATGCCGGTGAGATAGAGACCCACCGGCTCCGGTGCATGCAGGTTCACATGCAACTCGACCAGGAAATGGTCCAAGGCGCTGAGCGGGTCCTCGAATTCATCACCAAAGCCCTCCTGCCGCGTCAGGGTTTCCCCGGTGACGGGATCGAAGGTGAAGCGCACGCCCTTGTCCATAGGGTGGCCGTCATCCTTGGCGGCATGGGTGTGGAAAAAGGCGCTGATATGGCCCGCCCCATTATGGAACAGGTTGAGGTCGTCCAGATATTCCGGATCGACCTGTCCGGCCAGTTCCCGGATTTTGGCATCCATCGGTGCCGCGAGCGGCTGCTGCGCCCTGGTGCCGCTGACCGACCATGTGCCGATCTCGTGGGCGAACACCACGACGGCACCGGTCAGGATGACGACATAGAGCGCCAGCCCCAGCACCGTGCCGGCCCAGCCATGCACCGCCAGCAGCCGTTTACTGCGCGCCTGCGAAAGTTCGATCATCGCATCCGATCTTTCAGGAAATGGTCCAGAGAACGGCGATACACGCCGCATTGATGAGGGCCAGCGCGGTCATGACCAGCGCAGCGCGGCGCAGATTCTCCGCGAGGATTGCGTAGAAGAAGCCGGCGGCCCAGAGGGCGGGGAACAGGATCAGCGGGAAGACCAGGTGATCGACGCCGGCGGCACCGGTGGGGAACCACAGCGGCATCGCCCCCATCGCCATTATGGCGATCAGGACGGCCATCGGCCCGCCCAGCAGCCACCGTGTCCGTTTTGCCGTGAACCAGCCTCTGTCACTCTGGCTTGCCATGCCCTGCATTCCCAAACGCGTTCGTGATCCAAACCATATCGCGAATGCGAATAAGTGGCAATCCAGCCTTGTTAGCCCTCAGATATTAGCCCACACCAGCGGGCCGAGATCCTGCAAGCTGCCGATCTTGTCCTCCCAGCCCTCGATGCAGATCGTGCCGAGATTGCTGGCCCGGTGCAGCAGCATGAGAATCAGCAGGCGCCTCGGCAGCGTCGGGTCGATCTGTCCGGGGGCATATCCGTAGCCTTCGAGAAGGGCGCGGATGCGGCCCGGCCGCCCGGCAGCCATGAAGGCGCCGGGGCCGAGAAGGTCGTACTCGCCCCAGCCGGTCATCACATCGCCAAAATCGATAAGCCCGGCCAGATCCCAGCGGCCGTCAGTTTCGGCCAGCAGGAAATTCTCCGGGATATATTCCCCGGTCAGGATGACGGGAGACGGCGCAGCCGGGACCAGATCCGGCGCCTCGTCCAGAAGCGTCTGGAGATCGTCCAGAAACCTTGCCGGCAGGCCGAGGCGCCTGTGCCGTGCCAGGCAGCCCTCGATCTGACGGGCGATGAAATCCGCCCAGCGCGGCTCGATCTGGCCGAGCTCTCCCAGGGGGCACGCCTGAACCTGCGCGATGGTCTCGCCGATCTGCCGCAGGATTCTTTCCTTCTGGTCTTCCGCCAGTCGGTCCCAGACAGACGATCCCAATATGCCGGGAAGACGCGAGATTGCGAGATAGGACCAGTCCTCCCATGCGCCCTCGGCCAGCAGGGCCGGAATGGGGATATCCAGCCTGCCGTGCAACTGGCGCAGCGTCGTCTTTTCCGACAGGACCTGGCGCCGGTAGATCGGGGGAAAGATTTTCAGGATGACCTGATCATCCAGGGCCACGACCAGATTCGTTCCCGTCGGGAAAGCCGTGACGCCATCAGCCGGAATGCCTTCGGCCCGGGCGATCTGTGCGACCAGCGGCAGCCAGTTGGCAGGCTCCGCGCGCCACAGCCGGAAGGCCTCAGGGTCAGTCTGGAAATGGGGCATGGATAAGAGTCTCGTGAAACGAATGTCGCGATACTATCGCCGGACAGTAGGAAAGAAAGGGTGATGACGGGAACCTTTCCGCGTCACGGTGTTCTGTCATCACCCTCAATGGATGTGGCGGATATGGCCCAGAACACGCTTCAGGGGCTGCGGCTGGAAGATACAGACGCGCTCTTTATCGATTTCGACGGAACGCTGGCGGAGATCGGCCCCGATCCCGATGCGATCCGCCTCGCTCCCGGCATGGAACAGGTGCTGCAGGCGCTGTGCCAGCGGCTGAACGGCGCGGTGGCCATTCTCAGCGGCCGGGATATCCGCGATCTGAGCCTGCGCATACCGTCGCTGGTCTGGCGCGCCGGTGGCCATGGGCTTGAGGTGATGGCCCCCGGTGTGCTGCCACCGGCAGAAGCACCCCCACCGCCGCCTGCCGCCGTGCTGGCGCCGCTGGAGGCCGTGGTGGACAGTCATCCGGGGGTTCGGATCGAGCTGAAAGGCCCGATTGCCGCTGTGCATTACCGCGCCGCCCCTGATGCTGAGACGGCCTGTGTGGAGGCCGCGCAGAACGCGGCGTCGGTTCTGTCGGGCTGGGTGTTCCAGCGCGGCAAGATGGTGGTCGAGGTGAAGCCGGCACACGCCCATAAGGGCAGGGCCTTGCAGTCGCTTGCCAGCGCTGCGCCCTTTGCCGGCCGCCGGCCGGTCATGCTGGGCGACGACACGACCGACGAGGATGCCTTCGTGGCGGCGCAGGCGCTGGGCGGAATTGGCGTCAAAATCGGCGAGGGGATCAGCGCGGCAAGGCTGCGCACCCCGGACCCCGCTTCCGTACGCGCCTGGCTGACGCAGCAGGCTGGTCTGTAGCGCGGGTCAGATCGCCTAGGGCTTCTGGCGGGCGCGGCGTTTCGGCGGGCGGCTTTCCTCGCCCTGATCGGCGAGGCCGGGGAAATCACCCTGATTTTCCAGCGCCTCCAGTGGCTCCACCGGCTGGCTGCGCTTCGCGCGTGTGCCGGCCGGGCGGGGCCTGGTTGTGGTCGATTGATTCTGCTCGATCGCGGCCAGTTCCCGCGCCTTTTCCCAATGCGCTGCGGCTTGGCCCTCGGGGCGGCCTTCCTCTTCCCAGAGGCGGTAGGCGTGTTCCCGGACGCGCTGCTCGTTCTGATCGTCTTCGTGCTGTGCCATGACTATCCTCCGATAGCGGTGTGTTCAGATTTTGAACCTCACTCCGCCGGCTTTGTTCCTGCGGTGGTAAGCACTTGCACCGGAAAATCCGCCAGCAGCGGCCCCAGCGCCATGCGGGCCGGCAGGGTGGTTCCGTCAAGGGTCTGCAGCCCCGCCATCGGCAGGTCGATCTCCGTGCCATCCAGCGCGTCCGGGCGCAGCAGCGGCACGGACCGGCCGCCCAGAAGCGACAGCGGCAGGCGGGGGATGATGGTGACGCAGCATTCATCCCCCTGCAGCCGGGCAAAGGCGACGATATGCTCGGCCATCGGCCCTTGGGCGAAAAGCGGCCTGTAGCTGCCGTCACGGAACAGCGCCGGGCGATCCCGCCGCAAATCGAGCAGCCGGGCCAGCAGCCGGAATTTCGGCAGCCCCTGCCGCCAGCCCTGCATCGACAAATCCTGCGGTTCGGCCAGCAATTCGGCGCGCTGCTCGAAATCGACCGCGCGGCGGTTATCCGGGTCGACCAGGCTGAGATCCGGCAATTCGGTGCCCTGATAGATATCCGGCACGCCGGGCAGGGTCAGCTTCAGCGCGGTCTGGGCCAGGCTGTTCACGAAGCCGCCGGCCAGCACCGGCTGGAAACTGCCTTCCAGGTCGCGCAGCAATTCCTGCCGGTCGACGGCCAGCAGGCCGCGCACAAAGGCACCCACCGACTCCTCGAAGGGGGTATTGGGCGCGGTCCAGCTGGTGCGCTGCTTCGCCTCGCGCAGCGCCTTCACGACGAACTCCTCCAGCCTCTCGGCCAGCTCCGTCAGCGCCACGGCATCACGCACATCCAGATCGGCCGGCCAGATGCCCAGCAACGACTGGTAGAGCAGCCATTCCACATCCGCCCCGGGGCTTTCGCCATCGGGCAAAGCGCGGCGCAGATCGGCCGTCGCTTCATGCCAGCGCGTGACATCGGCGCGCCAGATGGTCGGCATCTCGCTCAGCACGGCGATACGGGCGCGGGTATCCTCGCCGCGCTTGGTATCATGGGTGGAGGTGGCGGACAGCGCCTGCGGCCAGCAGGCCCGCCGCCGCGCCAGCGCGGCATGGAAGTCGGCGACCGAGATGCCGAAGCGGCTGGGTTCTGCGCCGACCTCGTTCAGCGCCAGCAGCCGGTTGAAGCGATAGAACACGGTATCCTCTACCGACTTCGCCATGACCGGCCCGGTCGCCTGCTGGAAGCGACGGATGAACGCGATACGGTCGGGGTGGTTCGCCGTGTCGAGCAGCAGCCCGGCGATGAAATCCAGAATCCGGCCATCCTCCGCCTCGCGCGCGGTCTTGGCCTGGCGCGCGGCCTGCTCGATCAGCGCGCGGTCGGCGGCGGATGCGCCCTCGGCATCGACATAGGTGCGATAGACCGGCAGATGGGCGGCTATTTCGATGATCGCGCGGCGCAGCGCATCGCGGCCGAAATCGCGGCTGGTGCTGTCCGCCTCCGCCAGCCGCACGGCCAGCGCGATCAGCACCCGCAGCTCGCCGGCCAGGTTGACGGTGAAGATGCGCCTCTTGGCCTCCACCACATGCTGGCGATAGGCGGTTCGGTCGCCGGCAAAGCCGCGCCAGGCCTGGTCCAGCACCGCCCGGTTGCGGCTGTCGATCTGCAACGCGGTCAGCAGGGAGCCGATCTCATAGCCGGTGGTGCCGTCGGTCGCCCAATCCTCCGGCAGTTCCTCCTCCTCGGCGACGATCTTCTCGACCACCACATAGGGGCGGTGCGGCGCCGCCGCCTCGCGCAGCGTGGCGAGGTAGGCCTGCGGATCGGCCAGCCCGTCCACATGATCGATGCGCAGCCCGTCGACCGTGCCATCGGCCACAAGCTGCAGCGCCAGCCGGTGCACATCGTCGAAGACCGCCTTGTCCTCGACCCGCACGCCGGCCAGCTCGGCAATCTCGAAGAAGCGGCGATAGGTCAGCGCCTCGCGTGCCAGCCGCCAATAGGCCAGACGGTAGGATTGCGCCTCATGCACCGCATGCACGTCGCCCAGCGCCTCGGTGCCGGGCGCAAGCGGCAGGACGGTCTCATAGTACAGCAGCGCCGGCTGGCCCTCATGCTCGCCCAGGGTCAGCTTGCCCTCCGAGACAGCCTCGCCATAGGGTTCGCCCAGGATCGGCAGCAACAGCTTTCCGGCCGGCCAGTCGATATCGAAATGCCTTGCATAGGCGCTGTCGCGGCCGTTTTTCAGCACGTCGCGCCACCAGGGGTTCTGTACCGAGGCGGCCATATGGTTCGGCACGATATCCAGGATCAGCCCCAGCCCGTGGCGCTTCAGCGCCGCCGACAGCACGGCGAAACCTTCCTCGCCGCCCAGCACGGCATCGAAGCGGCCATGGTCGGTGACGTCATAGCCATGGGTCGATCCTTCGGTCGCGGCGAAGATCGGCGAGGCGTAGAGATGGCTGATGCCCAGATCGGCCAGATAGGGCACCAGGGCAGCGGCGCGGTGGAAATCCATGCCGTCGCGGAATTGCAGGCGATAGGTCGCGCGCGGTGTCGTGCTCATGGCTGACGCGGTCTTTCAGCGGCAATGGCGGCGGTTGCGCTGCGGAAGACCGGGTCTTCGCCGATCTGCTCCAGCGTCACCGGCAGCTTGCGTTGCCAGTTTGGATATTCATTCACCGTGCCGGGCATGTTCACCTGCTCCAGCACGCCCAGCAGATCCTCGATCTGGGCGATGAACAGCCGGCTGGGGGTGCGTGCCATCAGCCGGTGCAGGGTGGTGGCCAGTGCGGTTCCGTCATCCTCGGGCGGGATGCGGGGCAGGCCCTCCGCCGTCAGCAGCGCCTGTGCTTCCAGGCGGTGGCGGTCGCGCTCCTCATGCGCGGCATCGGCCTGCCCGGCATCGTAGCTGCCCAGCGCCTCGCGCCGGTCGATATCGCAGCCCTTCCACCAGCCGGCCAGGGTGGCGGTGTCGTGGCTGCCGATGCAGGCCAGCGATTCACGGGGGTATCTGCCGGGCGGCACGAAGCCCTGTTCGTCACGCTCGAAATAGAACACCCGGTAGCCCAGGATATTCGCCTGGCTCATCAGGTCGCGGAAGCCTTCGGGCACAATGCCGAGATCCTCGCCGATGATGATGGATTTGCGGGCCTGCGAGGCTTCGGCCAGGCTGCGCACCATATCCTCCATCGGGTAGAGCGCGTAGACACCGTCCTCGGCACCACGGCCGATTGGCACCCAGAACAGCCGGTGCAGGCTCATCGCATGGTCGATGCGCAGCGCCCCGGCATGATGCAGGGCGGCATCATAGGCGCGGTCCAGCGTTACGAAGTCGCGCCGCGCCAGCTCCGCCGGGGATAGCGGGGCGAGGCCCCATTTCTGGCCATGGGCGTTGAACATGTCCGGTGGCGAGCCGATCTCCGCGCCAACGACGGTCAGCGTCGGGTCGCTCCAGGTGGCGGAGCCATCAGGGGCGATGCCGACGGCATAATCGAGATACAGGCCGATGCGCATGCCCGCCGCTTCCGCCCGGCTGGCGGCCTCGGCCAATTGCCGGTCGGCGATCCATTGCAGCCAGATCTGGAAATCCACCTCGCGCGCCTGTTCGGCCCGGAAGGCGGCGACGGCCCGGCTGGCGGGATCGCGGTATTCCGCCGGCCAGTCATGCCAACCGGCGCCATGGCCCTGCTCCACCATCGCCAGGCTGAGCGCCTGGAACAAAGCGTGGCCTTCCAGCGCCTCGCCATGCCGCTCACGGAAAGCCAGCATCTCCGGGGCTTCCGGGCTGTCCTCGAAGATCGCGCGCAGCGCCCCGCGCTTGGCGGCGATGACGGCGGGATAGTCGACCATCTCGCCTGCCCGTAGTTTCTCCAGCAATGCCGGATCGACGCCGCTGTAGCCGGGCAGTGTGTCGATGGCGATATAGACAGGGTTCAGAAAACGGCGATGGCAGGGCGAGAAGGGGCTGCGCTTGCCGGGGTCGGCAGCGAACAGATCATGTAGCGGGTTCACGCCCAGGAAATCAGCACCCAGCGGCCCCAGCAGCTCGGCCAGCCGCGCCAGATCCTCGAAATCGCCAATGCCCCAGTTGCGCGCGGAGCGCAGCGCATAGAGCTGGCAGGACACGCCCCAGCAGCGCCCGTCATGCAGGAAGTCCGGCAGGTAGCAGGCAATATCGCCCGGCACCCGCATCGCCAGCCCGTTGATGCCGGGCAGGGTGTTCTCGGCTTCCGGCCCGGACGGATCGACGCCCAGCGCCCGCAGCAGTGCCTCGACGGCGGAATCGGGGGCGTTTACCGCCTGCCCGTGATAGTCGATATAGTGCCGCTGCAAGCCATAGGCGGCGGCGAGACGGTCGAGCCAGCTTCCCGTCATGGCGTCAGGCCCTTTTGCAGCGACACGACAACGCTGCGGCCCGGCAGGGAGCCACCCAGTATGGCGGTCAGCGCGCCGTCGCCGCTGCCATAGAGCAGTTCTGCATCCTCTGCCGGCAGCGCACAGGCCACCGACGATTCGCCGAGATTGGCAGACAGTCGCAGGGTCGAGCCATCGCCCAGACTCCACGCCACCTGGAAGGCCATGTCGTTCAGCCGCTCGCTGCTGGCCTGCATCGATGTCATGCCGGCCAGTCGCGGGGCGATATGACGCCGGCGCAATTCCAGAATCCGGGCATAGAAATTCCGGATTTCTTCACCTTCTGCGCTGTCGGCCAGCGCCCAGTTCAGTTGTGAGGCCTCGAACGTGGCCGGATCGTTGGGATCAGGTATCTCCGCCCGGGCGAAGGCGGAGAAGGCCCCGAACTCCCGCCGCCGCCCCTCGCGCACGGCTTTGGCCAGATCGCCATGGAAGTCGGTGAAGAACAGGAAGGGGCGGGTCTCGCCATATTCCTCGCCCATATAGAGCAGCGGCATCTGCGGGGTCAGCAGATGAATGGCGCTCAGCAGGTCCAGCAGGCGGCGGTCGCTCATGGTGATCAGCCGCTCGCCCATGGCGCGGTTGCCGATCTGGTCGTGATTCTGGATGAAGGTGACGAAGGCAGTCGGTGGCTGACCCTGGCTGGGTACGCCGCGGGGCCGGCCTTTCCAGGGGCCATATTCCTCCCCCTGGAAGGCAAAGCCCTCGGTCAGGCAGCGCAGCAGATGACCCACCGGGTCGGCGGCAAAATCGCTGTAATAGCCCTGGTCTTCCCCGGTCGCGACGACATGGGCGGCATGGTGGAAATCATCATTCCACTCGGCGGTGAACAGCACCGGCCTTCCTTCCTCGTCGCGCGGGTGCAGGCGCACGATGTTGCGCTCGTCTTCGGTCGCCAGATGGATATGCCGGTCAGGGAAATAGTCGCGTATGGCCGTGGCCATATCCTCCAGCACCATCACCTCCGACTGGTCGGCGATCTGGTCGATGGCATCGAAGCGCAAGCCATCCAGCCGGTATTCCTCCAGCCAGTAAAGCGGGTTCTCGGTGAAGAAGGCGCGCACGGCCGGGTGCTCGAACCGGATCGATGGCCCCCAGGGCGTCTGCTGCGTGGCGTCGAAAAAATGCGGCGCGTAGCTGTGGATGTAATTCCCGTCCGGGCCGAAATGATTATAGACCACGTCGAGGAACACCATCATGCCACGCTCATGCGCCGCATCGACCAGCCGCTTCAGCCCGTCGGCCCCGCCATAGGCGCGGTGCGGGCAGTAGAGCAGCACCCCGTCATAGCCCCAGCCGCGATTGCCGCCAAACTGGGCGACCGGCATCAGCTCAATGGCGGTGACGCCCAGCTGTGCCAGATAGTCCAGCCGCCGCTGCACACCGTCGAAATCGCCATTCTGGCTGAAGGTGCCGACATGCAGCTCGTAGATCACCGTCTCCTCCCAGGGCCGGCCACGCCATTGCGGGGTGCGCCAGCGATAGGCGGCGGGATCGACCAGCCGGCTCAGCCCATGGACATCATCGGCCTGGGCGCGGGCGGCAGGGTCGGGCACGCAGGAGCCATCCGGCAGCACGAAGCCATATTCGGCTCCGGCCGCAACACCATCGGCCTGCAGCTCGAACCAGCCATCGGCTGTGCGCTGCATCGGCAGATCCGTCTCCCTGCCAAGGCGCAGCGACAGCGTCTCGATATCCGGCGCCCAGAGGCGGAAGCGCGCGCCGCCATCGGCATACAGCTCTGCACCCCAGCTCTTGTGGAAAGCGAAGCCGTCGCTCATGCCGGTTCGCCCTCCAGCACCAGCAGTGTGCGGCCGGGCAGGGGCAGGGCAGCCCCCGGCGGCAGCGGTTCGGCGCCCGGCGCCTCGTCGGGATCGGTGTTCAGCAGCATCTTCCAGCGCGCCGCCGTCTGCTCGCCCGGCAGATGGAAGTCGATGCCTTCATGGAAGGCATTCATCAGGATCAGCATGGCGCTGCCTTCGGCGTTGCATTGCAGCAGCCCCAGCACCTTCACGATGGGGTCGTGCCAGTCATCGTCGGCCATCTCGCTGCCATCGGGCTTCAGCCACAACACTTCGCGCTGGCCCTTGTCACCGATTTCCTGGTCATGCAGGAAATACGGCCGCCTCAGTTGCGGATACCGCTTGCGCAGCGCCAGCAGCATCTGGGCGAATTTCAGGAATTCCTCCTCGGCCGGGTCCCGGCCTTCCCATTGCAGCCAGTTCATCTCGGCATCCTGGCAATAGGAATTATTGTTGCCGCCCTGGCTGCGGCCGATCTCGTCGCCCATCAGGATCATCGGCGTGCCTTGCGACAGCAGCAGCGTCGCCAGCGCATTGCGCCGCATGCGGGCGCGCAGCTCCAGGATTTGGGGATCGTCGGTCGGGCCTTCGACGCCGCAATTCCAGCTGCGGTTATCATCATGGCCGTCGCGGTTGTCCTCGCCATTCGCCTCATTGTGCTTGGTGTCATAGGCGTAGAGATCGGCCAGGGTGAAGCCGTCATGCGCGGTGATGAAGTTCACGCTGGACCAGGGCTTCCGGCCGTTATGCTCGAACATTTCCGACCAGCCCAGCAACCCGCGCGCCATATCGGGGGCGGTGCTGTCAATGCCGCGCCAGAAGGAGCGCACCGTGTCGCGATAGGCGCCGTTCCATTCCGCCCAGCCCGGCGGGAACTGGCCCAGGCGATAGCCATCCGGCCCGATATCCCAGGGTTCGGCGATCAGTTTCACGCGTGACAGGACGGGGTCCTGGCGGATCGCGTCGAAGAACACGGAGTTGCTGTCGAACTGATCGCGCTCGCGCCCCAGTGCGGTCGCCAGGTCGAAGCGGAAGCCATCGACATGACAAGCCTCGACCCAGTAGCGCAGCGAGTCCATGACCATCTGCAACACCCGGCCATTGCGCAGATTCAGCGTGTTGCCGCAGCCGGTAGTGTCGAAATAATAGCGCGGGTCATCGCCGAGGATGTAGTAGCTGGCATTGTCGATCCCCCGGAACGACAGGGTGGGGCCATCCTGGTTGCCCTCGGCGGTGTGGTTGTAGACCACATCCAGAATGACCTCGATGCCCGCCTCGTGCAGCTTGCGCACCATCAGCTTGAATTCGTGGATGTCGCTGCCGGGCGAGATGTAGCGCGTCGCCGGCGCGAAGAAGCCGATAGTGTTGTAGCCCCAGTAATTGGTCAGTCCTTTGTCGACCAGATGGCTGTCGTCGTAGAAGGCCTGCACCGGCAGCAATTCGATGGCGGTGACACCGAGCTTGACCAGATGGTCGATGGCGCGCGGATCGGCCAGCCCGGCGAAGCTGCCGCGCAACTGCTCCGGTATGTCCGGATGGCGCGCTGTCATGCCCTTTACATGCGCCTCGTAGATAATCGTTTCGGCCCAGGATGTGTGCGGGAGGATATCCCTGCCCCAGGTGAAGGCGGGATCGACCACCACGGATTTCGGCATGACCGAGGCGGAATCCCGCCGGTCAAACGACAGATCGCCGCGCGCCGAGCCGATGCGATAACCGAAGCAGGCCTCATGCCAGCGCAGATCGCCGTGCATCGCCTTTGCATAGGGGTCGATCAGCAGCTTGTGCGGGTTGAAGCGATGGCCGGCTTTTGGCTCGTAGGGCCCGTAGACCCGATAGCCATAAAGCTGTCCGGGGCGGATGTCGGGGAAATAGCCGTGCCAGACCTCATGCGTGTTTTCCGGCAAGGCAACGCGCCGCACCTCGCGCTTTCCCTTCGGATCGAACAGGCACAGCTCCACCTTCTCGGCATGGGCGCTGAACAGCGCGAAATTCACCCCCGCACCATCCCAGCTTGCGCCGAGCGGGTAGGGCAGGCCGGGCTTTATCGACAGATCGGACATGACAGGCTCTCTGATGGGAAGACCTAGCGCTCAGGAGCGAGCACCAGGGTGGCAAGCGGCGGCAGGGTGAGCGAGACGGAGTGCGGACGATCGTTCCAGGGCGTAGCCTCGGCGGTCAGCGCGCCATTGCCGACGCCGGAGCCGCCATAGACGGCATCGTCGGTGTTCAGCCGCTCTACCCAGCGGCCGCCCTGGGGCAGGCCGATGCGGTAATCGTGATGCACGATGGGGGTGAAGTTGCAGACGATTACGATGGGCGGCTCGCCCGCCCGGCCGTTGCGCTGAAACGCAAGGATGCTGGATTGTGCATCGGCGGTGTCGATCCACTCAAAGCCTTCCGGCTGGCAGTCAAGCGCATGCAGCGCCGGTTCGGAGCGGTACAGATGGTTCAGCGTGCGGATCAGGTCGCGCATGCCGGCATGGAGAGGATCGGCCAGCAGATCCCAGTTCAGCGGCAGGTCGTGGTTCCATTCCTGCGGCTGCGCGAATTCTCCGCCCATGAACAGCAGCTTCTTGCCCGGATGGGTCCACATGAAGCCGAAATAGGCGCGCAGATTGGCGAATTTCTGCCATTGGTCGCCCGGCATGCGGCCGATCAGCGAGCCCTTGCCATGGACCACCTCGTCATGGCTCAGCGGCAGGATGAAATTCTCGGAAAAGGCGTAGATCAGCCCGAAGGTCAGCTGACCCTGGTGATGCCGGCGATGGATCGGATCGCGCCCGAAATAATCGAGCGTGTCATTCATCCAGCCCATGTTCCATTTGTAGCCGAAGCCCAGCCCGCCGCTGTGCCCGTCCGCGCCGACCGGCTGCGAGACGCCCGGCCAGGCGGTCGATTCCTCGGCAATGGAAATCGCGCCGGGATGGTCGCCATACAGCTCGACGTTCAGCGTGCGCAGGAACTCGACGGCGTCCAGATTCTCTCGGCCGCCATGGATGTTCGGCACCCACTCGCCGGCCTCGCGGCTGTAGTCGAGATAGAGCATGGAGGCGACCGCATCCACGCGCAGCGCGTCGACATGGTACTGCTCCAGCCAGAACAGCGCATTGGCGCGCAGGAAATTCGCCACTTCGCGCCGGCCGAAATTATAGATCAGCGTATTCCAGTCGCGGTGTACGCCCTGCCGGGGGTCGGCATGCTCGTAAAGCGCGGTGCCGTCGAAATGCGCCAGCCCGTGTGCATCGGACGGGAAATGGGCTGGCACCCAGTCGACGATGACGCCGATACCGGCCTGGTGGCAGCGGTCGACCAGATAGGCGAAGCCCTCGGGCGCGCCGAACCGGCGGGTCGGGGCGAACAGCCCGACCGGCTGATAGCCCCAGGAGCCGGTGAAGGGATGCTCGCTGACCGGCAGCAGCTCGATATGGGTAAACCCCAGATCGCCGGCATAGGCGATCAGCGCATCCGCCGCTTCCTCATAGGAGAGCAGCCGGCCATCTTCATGCTGGCGCCAGGAGCCGAGATGCACCTCATAGATCGAAATCGGCGCGGTGCGATCCTGCCGCTCATGGCGCGTTTCCATCCAATCCTGGTCGCCCCAGTCATAGCGCGGCAGGCCGTGGACGACAGAACCGGTGGCCGGCGGCATCTCGGCGGCGAAGGCCAGCGGGTCGGCCTTCAGCGGCAGCATCTCGCCATTCGGGCCAAGCAGCTCGTATTTGTACAGCGCGCCCTGGGCGATGCCGGGGATGAACAAATCCCAGACACCGATGCTGGGATGCTGGCGCATCGGATGGCGGCGGCCGTCCCACTCGTTGAAATCGCCGACCACGCTGACCCGCGTGGCATTCGGGGCCCAGACCGCGAAATGCGTGCCCTCGACTCCGTCCAGGCTCGTGGGATGCGCGCCCAGACGCTCGTAGAGACGGCGATGGCGGCCCTCGGCCAGCAGATGCCGGTCCAGATCGCCGAAGCGGCTGGGGAAGCGGTAGGCATCCTCCTCCTGCCATTCTGACGGCCCGGCGGTGAAGCGCAGCCGGTAGGGCGCGTCTGAGGGCAGCAGGCCTTCGAAGAAGCCGGTCTCGTGCCGGCGCAGCAGGCTGGCCAGAACCTCGCCGCTGGCGGGATCGACCGCCTCTGCGGTTTCCGCGCCGGGGCGGATCACGCGCAGCGCCACGCCGCCCCCGGTGCGATGCGGGCCGAGCACGGAGAAGGGATCGGCATGGCGCGCATTGATCAGCGCGGTCACCGCCGCATCCTCCAGCCGCCAGCCCTGCTGGGCGTTCACGACCCGCTCTCCTGCAGCAGGTCGAGCGCGCCTTGCAGCGGGATCGATATCCAGTCCGGCCGGTTGGCGGCCTCATAGCCGATTTCGTAGAACACCTTCTGCAGCAGGAACAGCGTCAGCAATGCCTTGCGGCTCTGCTCGGTCGCGGGCTGGTTCGGCGCATCCCCCAGCCCGGCGCTGTAGCCATCCAGGAAGTCGGCGGCGGCTGTGGCACGCCATTCCAGCGCCAGCCTGTCGACCGGGCTGTCACCCTCCGCCCCGGTCAAATCCGGGAAGCGTTCGCGCAACCGGGCGCTGGCGGTGCGTGCCAGGTAATCGAAGGAGCGCAGCATGCCGGCCACATCACGCAAGGGCGAGGATTTCGCGCGCCGTTCCTCCAGGCCACGGCGCGGCTCGCCCTCGAAATCGATGAGGAAGACATCCTGCTGCACGATCAGCGCCTGGCCCAGATGGTAGTCGCCATGCAGGCGGGACTTCATGCCGCTGGGCTTCAGGGCGCGGATCGCCTTCAGCGTCTTCTCGATGGTCGGGCGGCTCTTGACCAGCCGGTCGATCATCGCCTGTACCGGCTGCGGCTGGCTCGGGCGCAGCTTTTCCAGCGCTTTCAGCGCGCCGTCGAACTGGCGCTGCGTGTCATCGGCAGATTCGGCGATATCTCCGGCGGTCAGGGGCTCGCAGTGGAAGGCGGGATCGTCGGTCTCGGCGGCGAAGGCCTTGTGCATCTCGCCGGTCCGCAGGCCCAGCGTGCGGCTGAGGTCCAGCGGATAGGCGAAGATCTCCGCCCCGTCAGCCGGCTGCGTGTCCCAGGCGCCGGCAAGCGCCCGGTCCTCCAGCATGCGCATCAGCGCGTCGAGATAGGCGCCCCAGAGATCGCCCTGGTTCTGCACATAGGCGAAGGCGGTGGCCAGCACCGTCTCGTCGGTGTCGTCGCGCCAGGTGATCTGGCCCAGATAGGCCGGGGTATTGGCGAATCCGGCCTGTTCGCTGAGGAAGCGGGCAACTTCCATTTCGGGCTGCCGGCCGGGGCGCAGGCGCCGATATATCTTCAGCAGCGCCTTGTCGCCCAGCGCCACCGACACGTTGCTCTGCTCCAGCGTCAGCGGGCGCACCGGCTCAAATGTCTCGATGGCGGAGAGCGCGGCATTGCCCTCGAAGCACAGCGAGCCATTCTCCAGCGCCACCGTTTCACCGGCGGCCATGCGCTGGATCAGCGAGAGGGCGAAACGCTCGTCAAAGGCGCCATCGACCAGCGCCCCCAGCACCCGGCCGCGCCGCACGCGGGCCAGCGTATAGGACAGTTTCGGCGCGCCGAACTGCACATTTTCCTCGCCCCAAAGGGCGCTCAGCGGCAGCAGGTAACGGGCATCACCGACCTGCACCAAAGCGAGCAGGGATTCCTCGTCCAGTGTGGCCAGATGCGTGATGGTCACCGCCTCCACCGGGGCATCCTTGCCGCCGAACCAGCGCTGACGTTGCAGGAACTGCGGCATCACCTCGCGCTCCAGTTGGCGCTGCTCCCGCCCGCGCAGCACGCCGGCAAGTCCGGCCGTGGCGGTCAGGGTCAGGAATTCCGGCAGGGGATCGGGCGGCAGGGTGTGCCAGGACGGCACCTCCTGCTCCGAGGCCAGCACGAACCAGAAAAAGCCATGCGCCGGCAGCGTCAGCAGATAGGGCAGATCGCCAATCGGCGGGAAGGGCTGCTGGCCCAGCAGCTCAATCGGCACCGAGCCGCGATAGGCCGAGAGATCCAGCTCCACCGCCTGGGCCGAGCGCGACAGATTGGCAACGCAGAGGATGGTCTCCCCCTCATGCTGGCGCACATAGGCCAGCACCCGGCGGTTGCGCGGATAGAGCAGGACGAAGCTGCCACGCCCGAAGGAATCGTGCCGCTTGCGCACCGCGATCATCCGGCGCACCCAGTTCAGAAGGGAAGACGGCTCGGCCTGCTGGGCCTCGACATTCACCGTCTGGTAGCCATAGACCGGGTCCATGACGGCGGGCAGATAGAGCTGCTGCGGATTGGCGCGCGAGAAGCCGCCATTGCGGTCTGCCGACCATTGCATTGGCGTGCGCACGCCATCGCGGTCGCCGAGATAGAAATTATCGCCCATGCCCAGCTCGTCGCCGTAATACATGACCGGCGTGCCGGGCATGGAGAGCAGCAGCGCGTTCATCAGCTCGATCTTGCGCCGGTCATTCTGCATTAAAGGCGCGAGACGGCGGCGGATGCCCAGATTGATGCGCGCCCGTGTGTCGGCGGCATAGGTGTTCCAGAGATAATCCCGTTCCCGGTCGGTCACCATTTCCAGCGTCAGCTCGTCATGGTTGCGCAGGAAGATCGCCCATTGGCAGTTTTCGGGAATCTCCGGCGTCTGGCGCATGATGTCGGTGATCGGATGCCGGTCTTCCTGCGCCACCGCCATGTACATGCGCGGCATCAGCGGGAAGTGGAACGCCATATGGCATTCATCGCCATCACCGAAATAGGGGGCGGTATCCTCGGGCCACTGATTGGCCTCGGCCAGCAGCAGCCGGTCGCTGAAACCATCATCCAGCGCCGTCCGGATCTTCTTCAGGATGTCGTGGGTTTCGGGCAGGTTTTCGTTGTTGGTGCCGTCACGCTCGGCCAGATAGGGGATGGCGTCCAGACGCAACCCGTCGACGCCCATCTCCAGCCAGAAACGCATGACGCGGATCACTTCTTCCAGCACGCGCGGATTGGCGAAGTTCAGGTCCGGCTGGTGCGAATAGAAGCGGTGCCAGAAGAATTGTCCGGCTTCCGGATCCCAGGTCCAGTTGGATTTCTCGGTGTCCAGGAAGATGATACGGGTGCCGCTGTAGAGCGTATCCGTATCGCTCCAGACATAGAAATCGCGCGCCGCCGAGCCCGGCTTAGCCTTGCGGGCACGCTGGAACCAGGGATGCTGGTCCGAGGTGTGGTTGATCACCAGCTCGGTAATCACGCTGATGCCGCGCTGGTGCGCCTCTGCGATGAAGCGCTTCACGTCCCGCATCACGCCATAGGACGGATTGATGCGGCGATAATCGGAAATATCGTAGCCATCATCGCGCAGCGGCGAGGGGTAGAAGGGCAGCAGCCAGATCGTGTTGACGCCAAGCTGCTCGACATAATCGAGCCGGCTCATCAGCCCGGCAAAATCGCCGACGCCGTCGCCATTGGCATCCTGGAACGCCTTGATGTGCAGCTGGTAGACGATGGCGTCCTTGTACCAGTCCTTGCGGTTCAGCCGTGCCGGCCCGCCGCGCGGCCGCGAGATCTGCGTGTCCTGCCGTTCACCGGCATTGGGAAGGATTGTCATCGCGCTGCTCCGATCAGCCGCCAGGCCATGTAGGGACGCTGCTTGGGGTCGATATGCATGTGCTGGGTCTTGCCGCTCCACACGAAGCGCTCACCGGTGACCAGATCCTCGACGTCGATGCTGGCATCGTCGGGCAGGCCGAATTCCCACAGCGGCACCTCGAAATGGCCGGCCTGCGGGTTGACCGGGTCCAGATTCACCGCGAACAGCAGGAAGTTGGACAGATCATCCGTCCGCTTGCCGTAATAGAGGAGGGAGTCGTTCCAGACATTGTAGAACTCCAGCCCGGTCAACCGCTGCAAAGCGGGGTGGGCCTGCCGCAGCGCATTGACAAAGGCGATGTCGGTGCGGATATGCCCTGGCCGTTCCCAGTCCCAGGCGCGGATCTCGTATTTCTCGGAATTGAGGTATTCTTCCTTGCCGGGGACGGCCTCCGCCTCGCACAGCTCATAGCCATTATAGAGGCCATAGGTGGCGCCCAGAGTGGCGGCCAGGAACAGCCGGATCTGAAAACCCGGCCGGCCGCTGGTCTGCAGGTAGCGCGGATTGATGTCCGGCGTGTTGGCGAAGAAATTCGGCCGCATGTAATGGCGGCATTCCTCGCTTGTCAGCTCGGTCAGGTATTCCGTCAGCTCGGGCTTGGTATTGCGCCAGGTGAAGTAGGAATAGGATTGGGTGAAGCCCGCCTTGGCCAGCCGCTTCATCATCTTTGGCCGGGTGAAGGCCTCCGACAGGAAGATGGCCTCGGGATGCTGGCGCCGGATATCGGCGATCATCCATTCCCAGAAAGGCAGCGGCTTGGTGTGCGGGTTGTCGACGCGGAAGATCGACACGCCATGGCCGATCCAGAACAGCACCACGTCACGCAGCGCGTACCAGAGGTCCGGAAACGCCCCGCCATAGAAATGGACGTTGACGATATCCTCGTATTTCTTCGGCGGGTTCTCGGCATATTTGATCGTGCCGTCAGGCCGCCAGTCGAACCATTCCGGGTGCTGCGTGATCCAGGGATGATCCGGGGCGCATTGGATGGCAAAATCCAGCGCGATCTCCAGACCGTGCTGCTTCGCTGCCGTCACCAGCCGGTGGAAATCCTCTAAACTGCCCAGCTCCGGATGGATTGCCTCATGCCCGCCCTCAGCCGAGCCAATGGCATAGGGGCTGCCCGGATCGTCAGCCGTGGGTGTCAGGCTGTTGTTGCGGCCCTTGCGGTTCTTCTGGCCAATCGGATGGATCGGCGGGAAATACAGCACGTCGAAGCCCAGCGACTGCACATAGGGCAGGCGGGCGATCACATCGTCAAAAGTGCCGTGGCGGGCTGGATCGCCGGATTGCGAGCGCGGCACCAGCTCGTACCACGCACCAAAGGCGGCGCGGTCGCGCTCCACCTCGACGATGAGAACCTTGTCGTAAGTGGTTGGACTGCCACGCAGCCCGCCCCGCGCCATCAGCGCCGCCATCTCGTCGCTCATCAGAAGGGCGAAGAGGTCGCCTTCGGCCGGGGTCTCGCCCAGCTCCGCCAGCAGGGCGGTCAGCCGGTTCTTGTCGGCAGGCTCAAGGCGGTCGGATTCGGCCAGGGTACGGTTCAGCAGCGCCTGGCCTTCCGCGAGATCGACGGCGATGGTCTGGCCGGCATCGCGCTTGCGGCCGGTATCGCGCCGCCAGCCGGCGAATAGGTCGAGCCAGGCCACGATGCTGTATTCGTGCGGGCCTATGGCTTCGAAGCGGATTTGGCCGCGCCAGCGGTCATTGTCGAACAGGCGCATCGGGCTCTTTTGCCAGCGTCGGCTGCCCTGCGGGCGATACAGCAAGGCAGCGCCCAGTGGATCGTGGCCGTCGCAGAAGATATCGGCCTCGACCGTAAAATCCTCCGCCAGGGTGATCTTTGCCGGGAACCGCCCGGCATCGATTTCAGGGTCTACCTTTTCGATGGCAACCCGGTTCATGGCATGGCGCTTCAGCCACTGGTCCTGCACGGCATGTGCTGTCATTTATCTTCCCGCTGGGGTTTCGTTGATGCTCAGGAGCCGTGGCTGAGCAGGTTGTTGCGCGGCATGGGATCGGGGCGGCGCTGCGCGATGCGGCGGAAATTGTCTATGGTCGATTGCCGGCGAAAGCTGCGCAGCCTCGACAGTTCGGTCAGAAACATATCCGCCCAGTGATAGATGTCGTTCGCCTCCACGATGGGCAGCATGGCGGCCAGGCGTGCCTGGCGTTCTTCCAGCGGCATCTCCAGGGCGCGGGTGATGGCGCTGGACATGGCGTCCCGGTCGAACGGATTGACCAGCAAGGCGCCGACCGACAACTCGGCGCTGGCCCCGGCGAAACGGGACAGCACCAGCACGCCGGGATCGGCCGGGTCCTGGGCCGCGACAAACTCCTTCGCGACCAGATTCATGCCATCGCGCAGAGGGGTTACCAGCCCGACACGGGCCAGCCGGTACAGGCCGGCGAGGCTGGGGCGGGTATAGCTGCGATTGACATAGCGCAGCGGCGTCCAGGTAACGGCGCCGAAACGGCCATTGATCTCACCGATCCGCCGGCTGAGCTGGTCGCTCATATCCCGGTATTCAGGCACGGTGGACCGGCTTTTCGGCGTGATCTGCAGATAGGTCGCCCGGCCATGCCATTCCGGATTGGCGGCCAGGAAATGGTCGAACGCGTCGATTCGCTCCAGCAGGCCCTTGGTATAGTCCAGCCGCTCCACGCCGATCAGCAGGCTCTGACCGCTCAGGCTGGTGCGCATCTCGCCGATCAGACGGGATGTCGCGGCCTGCTGGGCATAGCGCTTGAAGGTTTCGGTCTCGATGCTGATCGGGAAAGCGCCCAGCTGGACGCAGCGGCCACCAATCTCGAAGCTGTTGCCGTCATCGCCCGGCAGCGCGCCCATGGCTTCCAGATAGCCGGCAAAATTATTGCGGTCGCTGACGGTCTGGAAGCCGACCAGATCGTATTGCGCCAGCGCGCCTATGATCTCCAGATGATCGGGCAGGGCACCCAGCACATCGACCGGCGGCATCGGGATGTGCAGGAAGAAGCCGATGCGGTTCTCATGCCCGCGCGCCCGCAGATATTTTGCCAGCGGGATCAGGTGATAATCATGCACCCAGAGCACGTCGTCGGGCTGCAGCAGGGCGGAGATATTATCCGCGAAATGCCGGTTGACGCGCTGATAGCCTTCCATCTCCGACCGGTCGAATTCGGCGAGATCGGCGCGGTAATGCAGGAACGGCCACAACACCCGGTTGGAATAGCCGTTGTAATACTGGTCGATATCCTGCTGCGTCAGGTCAAGCAGGCCGAAGGTCGTATTGCCGCGTTCCTCGAAACGGAAGCCGCTGGAGGTCTGGGCGATATCCCCGCTCCATCCCAGCCACATGCCGGGCCGGTCTTCGAACAGGCTGTTCACCGCTACGGCGAGGCCGCCCGCCATGATCTGGCCGGCCTTCGGAACTGCGACGCGATTGGAGACCACGATGAGACGCGACAACCGACCCTCCCTAGCTGGAGTTTGTGAACAAACAGAAGAGGTTAGCTGGGCCGGTGCTGTTCAGCCGGCAGTGCCGGCCCAGTGATTCTGTAGCGCGGCAGATCAGCCTTCCCCCCTCGACGACGCGAAGAGTGAGTGGGATATGAAGCCGCAACCAAAGGGAGCTGGAATTGTTCCATTTGTTTTTTTGATGCCGGGGGCAGGATTTTGGCATCTGCCGCAAGGCGGTCTGCGGCCCTTCGTCCCAGCCGCATCAAGAGCGGCGGTCTGCAACTGTATGAAAACGTTTACAGACGTGTAATCGGGCTGTCACACAGCGCTGTCATGGTCTCCCGGTCATTGATCGGAGACCGGACACCCTTATGCGCAAGCCGCCCACCATCCGCGATGTTGCCCGTGTGGCCGGTGTGTCTATTGCCACTGTGTCGCGGGTCATCAATGGCACCGGGCCGGTGGCCGTGGACCGGGCCGAGGCGGTGCGCGCGGCGATGGCGGAGATCGGCTTCCGGCCCAACGCCATCGGCCGGCAGCTGAAGACCAGCAGCAGCCGCACCATTGGCATTCTGGTGCCGTCGCTGTTCAACCCGGTCTTCGCCGATTCCGTGCAGGGCTGCCAGGAGGCGGCAGGGGCCGCCGGCTATGTCACGCTGCTGGCCGCCACCGATTACGATCCGGGCCGCGAGCGCAGCGCCGTCGAGGCGCTGCTGGCCAACCGCGTCGAGGGGCTGGTGCTCACCGTCGCCGATGCGGCGGAGAACGAGACGCTCGACATGCTGGATGCCGAGGGCGTGCCCTATGTGCTGGTCTATAACCAGCCGGATGCCGGTGGCCGCCCGGCCGTGACCATCGATAACCGCCGCGCCATGGCCGATCTGGTGCGCTATCTGATCGGCCTCGGGCATCAGCGTTTCGCCATGATCGCCGGCAGCTTCACCGCCTCCGACCGGTCGCGCCTGCGCTTCGAGGGCTTCGCCGATGCGCTCAGCGAGGCCGGGCTGCCGCCGGGCCTTCTGCTGGAAGTCCGGTTCGACGATACCGAGATGGCGCCACTGCTGGCCGGCCTGTTCAGCGGGCGTCCAGCACCTACGGCGCTGGTCTGCACAACCGATCTGCTGGCGCTGGCAGCGATCCGCTCCTGCCGCGCGCTGGGGCTGGAAGTGCCGCGCGACCTTACCGTTACCGGCTTCGACGGCATTGCCCTCAGCGCCCTGACCAGCCCCAGCCTGACCTCGCTGGTCCAGCCCAGCCATGCGATGGGCCAGCAGGCGGTCGGGCATCTGCTCGGCCGTCTCGGCACGGGCGCCACACCGCGTCAGGTGATCCTGCCGCACCAGATCCGGCCCGGTGAGTCGGCGGCAAAGCCGTCGTCCCGCCGGGCGGATGTCATCCCGCTCCGTCCAACCGCCCCAATTGCCATTGAAGGAGAGACCTCATGAGTACCCGCCATCTTCTGGCCGCCGCCGCGCTGGCCGTCACCGCGATCACCGGGGCCGCCGCCTGGCAGCCCGCCGCCGCTCAGGGCAATGCGATCTGCTACAACTGCCCGCCGGAATGGGCCGACTGGGCCTCGCAGCTGAAGGCGATCAAGGAAAACACCGGCATCACCGTGCCGCATGACAACAAGAATTCTGGCCAGACCCTGTCGCAGCTGCTGGCCGAGAAGGCCAACCCGGTCGCCGACGTCGCCTATTACGGCGTTTCCTTCGGCATCCAGGCCGCCAAGGAAGGCGTGGTGCAGCCTTACAAGCCGGCCGGCTTCGACGAGATTCCCGAAGGGCTGAAGGACCCGGCGGGCAACTGGTTCACCATCCATTCCGGCACGCTGGGCCTGATGGTGAATGTCGATGCACTGGGCGGCAAGCCGGTCCCGGCTTCCTGGAAGGATCTGCTGAAGCCGGAATATAAGGGGATGGTCGGCTATCTCGATCCGTCGAGCGCCTTTGTCGGCTATGCCGGCGCCGTCGCCATCAACGGCGCGATGGGCGGCAGCCTGTCGGATTTCGGCCCCGGCATCGCCTTCTTCAAGGAGCTGATGAAGAACGATCCGATCGTGCCGAAGCAGACCTCCTACGCCCGCGTCCTGTCCGGCGAGATTCCGATCCTGATCGACTATGACTTCAACGCCTATCGCGCCAAGTACAAGGACATGGCCAATGTCGCCTTCGTCATCCCGACGGAAGGCTCCGTGGTCGTGCCCTATGTGATGAGCCTGGTGAAGGGCGCGCCGCAGGCCGAGAACGGCAAGAAGGTGCTGGACTTCGTGATGTCCGACAAGGGCCAGGCACTCTGGGCCAATGCCTTCCTGCGCCCGGTGCGCGCCAGCGCCATGTCGGCGGAAGCGGCGTCGAAGTTCCTGCCGGCGGCTGACTATGCCCGCGCCAAGCCGGTGGATTACGCCAAAATGGCCGAGGTTCAGAAGGATTTCGGCGCCCGCTACCTGGCGGAAGTCCGCTAACCCAACTGTGGTGATGACGGCGGGGCTGGTTCAGCCCCGCCGCCTTCTTTCCGGAACAGGCATCATGTCCGACATGCGCGAAAACACCCTGCTGGCGCTGCTGCTGGCCCCGGCCTTGCTGGTCTTCGTCGCCTTCTTCCTGCTGCCCATCGGCCGGCTGGCGCTGGCCGCCGGCAGCGGCCCGGACGGGATCATGGCCTATGCCGCGATCCTGACCGATGCGCGCTACCGCGAAAGCCTGATCGCCACCGTGCTGCTGTCGGCCGGGGTGACGCTGGCGACCCTGGCGCTGTGCGCGGTGTGCGGGCTGTTCCTGGAGCGCAACCGTTTCCCCGGCCGCGCCGTGCTGATCGGCATCATGACGCTGCCGCTGTCCTTTCCCGGCGTGGTGGTCGGTTTCCTGGTCATCATGCTGGCCGGACGGCAGGGGCTGATCGGCGACCTGACCCAGGCGCTGACTGGCTCGAAGCTGGTTTTCGCCTATTCGATGGCGGGGCTGTTCATCGGCTATCTCTATTTCTCCATTCCGCGCGTCATCCTGACCGTCATGGCCTCCGCCGAGAAGCTGGACCGCCGGCTGGAGGAGGCGGCGCGGTCGCTGGGTGCCTCCACCTTCGCTGTCACCCGCGACGTCATCCTGCCCGGCCTGCTGCCGGCGCTGCTGTCCTCCGGCGCGATCTGCTTCGCGACGTCGATGGGCGCCTTCGGCACCGCCTTCACGCTGGCGACCAATATCGATGTGCTGCCAATGGTCATCTACACGGAGTTCACGCTGCATGCGAACATCGCCATGGCGGCGGCGCTGAGCCTTATCCTCGGCCTGATAACCTGGGCTGTGCTGGCGCTGGCCCGGACGGCAGCCGGCAGCTCTGTCGCGGCGGCGGGGTGAGGGCGATGAACCGCCCCTTTCTGTTCGCGGCACAACTCGGGCTGACCTTGCTGGTCGCGGCCTTTCTTGTGATCCCGGTGCTGATGTCGATGCTTGCCGGCGTTACGGTTAATTTCTTCCAGGGCATCAGCAGCGGCCTGACGCTGCGCTGGGTGTGGCGGGTGCTCGACCTCTATGCCGACACGCTGGCGCTGTCGCTCGGGCTGGCGCTGGCCTGCCTCGCCTGCACTCTCGTCCTCGGCGTGCCGGCGGCCTATGCGCTGGCCAAGCGCCCGTCGCGGCTGACACGGCTGATCGAGGAAATGCTGGTGGTGCCGGTCGCCGTGCCCGGCCTCGCCACCGCGCTGGCGCTGCTGATCGCCTATGGCGGCTTCCGCGAGTTCCGCACCAGCGCCGCCTTCATCCTGGTCGGCCATGTGCTGTTCACTTTGCCTTTCATGATCCGCGCTGTGCTGGCGGTCTTGTCCTCCATCGACCTGAAAACGCTGGAGGAGGGCGCGCGCAGCCTGGGCGCCAGCTTCCCGCATCGCTTCTTCGGCGTGATCCTGCCGAATTGCCGGTCGGGCATTCTGGCCGGGTCGCTGATGGTGGTGACGCTGTCCATCGGCGAATTCAACCTGACCTGGATGCTGCACACGCCCCTGACCAAGACCCTGCCGGTCGGGCTGGCCGACAGTTACGCCTCGATGCGCCTGGAGATCGGCAGTGCCTATACGCTGATCTTCTTCATCCTGATCCTGCCGCTGCTGATGGCGATGCAGGCCCTGTCACGCCCGCGCCGGCGCAAGGAAACCTGAGACATGACCACGCCTGGAACCCGTATCCGCCTGACCGGCTGCGCCAAGACCTTCGCCGATGGCACACGCGCGCTGGAACCGCTGGACCTTGAGGTCAATGCCGGCGAGACGCTGGTGTTTCTCGGCCCGTCCGGCTGCGGCAAGACGACGACGCTGCGGCTGATCGCCGGGCTGGAAATGCCGGATGCGTGCGGGCGCATCCTGTTCGACGATGAGGATGTGACGGCGCTGCCCATCGAGAAGCGGAATGTCGGCATGGTGTTCCAGTCCTACGCGCTGTTCCCGAATATGAGCGTGGCCGGCAACATCGCCTATGGGCTGAAGATCCGCCGCGTGCCGGAAGCGGAGCGCCGCCGCCGCGTGGCCGAGATGCTGGAGATGATGCGCATCACGGAACTGGCCGACCGTTCCATCGACCAGCTTTCCGGCGGCCAGCGGCAGCGCGTGGCGCTGGCCCGGGCGCTGGCCGTGGAGCCGCGCGTGCTGCTGCTGGACGAGCCGCTGACGGCGCTGGACGCCAAGCTGCGCGAGGATCTGCGGCTGGAGATCGACCGGCTGCTGCGGCGCCTCGGCATCACCGCGATCTATGTCACGCATGATCAGGCCGAGGCGATGGCGCTGGGCGACCGCATCGTGGTGATGAGCAAGGGCAAGGTGGCCCAGATCGGCCGGCCGCGCGATATCTACCTGAAGCCCGCCGACCGCTTCGTCGCTGATTTCATCGGCAACATCAACCGGCTCTCCGGCATGGTGCGCAACGGGCTGCTGGAACTGCCCGGCGGCACGCTGCCCTGGGACAGCCCGGATGGGCCGCTTCAGGCGGCTTTGCGCCCGGAATCACTGCGGATTGCGGAAGACGGGCTTCCCGGCCTGACCGGCACGGTGATCTCCGCCTTTTTCCTGGGCGACCGGCAGCGGCTGCTTGTCGAGGGCGTCGCACCGGAGCCGCTGATTGTCGATGCGCCCAACCGTATCGAGATTTCAGCCGGCGATACGGTACGCCTGACCTTCGATGCCGATGCCCTGATCCCCCTTTCCCATTGAGACGCAAGCCAGGACTGAACCATGCTGATTGCCCAGATTACCGACACCCACATCACCCGCGACCGCAAACCGGCCTATAACCGCGTCGATACCGCCGCCTATCTGGAACGCGCAGTGGCGCATGTGAACGCGCTCGATCCGCGCCCGGATATCGTCGTCATGACCGGCGATCTGGTGGATGAGGGCAGCGCCAATGAATACGCCATCCTGCGCGATATCCTGGCGCCGCTCGCCATGCCGGTCTATCTGATGCCGGGCAATCACGATGAGCGGGGCGCGCTGCGGGAGGGCTTTCCCGATCATGCCTATCTCACGCAGAGCACCGACTGGATTCAATACGCCATCGAGGAATATCCGCTGCGCCTGCTGGCGCTGGACACGGTGACACCGGGCCGCAGCCATGGCGAGTTGTGCGCCGACCGACTCGGCTGGCTGGCCGAGCGGCTGGCCGAACAGCCCGAATGTCCGACGCTGGTCATGCTGCACCATCCGCCTTTCCCGACCGGCATTGGCCATATGGACAAGATCGGCCTGCTGCAGGGCGCGGCGGAGCTGGGCCACATCGTTGCAAGTCACCGGCAGGTACAGCGCCTGATCTGCGGGCATCTGCACCGCCCGATCCAAGCGGTGTGGCATGGCACGCCGGTCAGCGTCGCGCCCAGCCCGGCGCATCAGGTGGCGCTGGATCTGCGCCCCGGTGGCCCCTCGGCCTTCATGATGGAACCGCCGGCCATCCATCTTCACAGCTGGACGCCGGCGGGTCTGGTCACCCATCAGAGTTATATCGGGGAGTTCGATGGCCCCTATCTGTTCAAGGATGGCTCGCCGGCGTAAGCGGGCTCCTTACTCTGCGGCGGAGAGCCGGGCTTCCTGTTCGGTCCAGAAGCTGTATTCCACGTCGCGCAGGTTGAACTTTCGGCTGTCATCCAGGAAGTCATGGAAATGGATGACAACCTGCTCCGGCTCGACCAGCACGATGGCATAGGCCGGCGGCTCATGGCTGCCGGGAACGCCTTCGGCATCGCCGAAATCCAGCCAGACCTGATGGTTCATGGCACGCAGGGTAGAGAAGGGCACGCCGCGCCAGGAGCCGGAGATCGGCCGGTGCACATGGCCAAAGAAGATATGCCGGATGCGCGGCAGATGGTGCGTCATCCTGGCGCTGAACAGGTCGCGCTGCATCAGGCCGATGCGGTCCATCGCCGGCACGCCCACCAGGAAGGGCGGGTGATGCATGAACAGGAAGACCGGCGCATCGCCGCTTTCCGCAAGGCGCGCTTCCAGCCAGTCCAGCCGGGTCTCGTCATACCAGCCGGCATGGGTGCCGGCCTGGGTGGTGTCCAGGAAGATCAGCCGGCCGGCCGGCGTGTCACGCACGCTCTGCACCGCACCGGTCTCGTCCACGGCGACTTCCGGGAAGATTTCGCGGAACACCGCATTGGTGTCGTGATTGCCGACGATCAGCTGCAGCGGCACGGTGAGGGCGTCGAGCGAGTGGCGCAGCGCCTCGAACGCCTCGCGGTCACCGAAATGCGTCAGATCGCCGGTGATGACGGCAAGGTCGGCATCGCCGTGATTGCGATTGATGTCGGCGATGCAGGCATCCAGCCGGGCCTTGGGGTCGAGGCCGTAGAGCATCTCGCCGGCACGCACGAGATGGGTGTCGGTCAGGTGAATCAGTTTCATCGGAATGGCTTTCGAGAAGCGGGGCCGGCACTGAGGCCGGCCCCGGCAGGTCCACGGGAGCGGTCTTAGCTGGCCTTTTTCGGCAGCAGCTTCTGGACGTCGCGGGTCATGTCATCCAACACCTTCTGCGGCTCGCTGGAGCGGCTGCGGGTGATGATGGAGTTCATGTGGTCCTTGATCACATCGGTGATCTTCAGGCCGTTCTCACCCGGGAACGCATACCATTTGGTAAGGATCGGCAGCTGCTTCACGGCGGTGTAGTTGTTCGGGTTCTGGACGTAGAAATCCTTCAGATACACGTCGTTGGCGACCTTGTTCGGCGGCATGTAGCCGGTGGTCTTGGCCATGATGGACGCGCCCAGCGGACCGGTGGCGAATTTCACGAACTCCCAGGCGGCCTTCTGCTTGGCCTTGTCGCCGGAGACGATCATGGCGACGTTGCCGCCGGCCGGCAGGCGGCCTTCGCCCGGCTTCACATCCGGGAAGGTATGGGTCTTCAGGTTGAACTTGCCGCCGATCATGTCGGTGGTCTTGGCAAGGTCGGAGGTCGAGGTGATGTGCACGCCGGTCTTGCCGGCGGCGAAGGTGGCGCGGGCGTCAGCCTGCGACAGGTTCGGCATGTTCGCCTCGGTGACGAAGCGGGCCAGGGTCTTCATCGCGAACTGGCCGGCCGGACCGTCGAAGGCAACCTTGCTCTCGTCTTCGTTCAGCATGGTGCCGCCCTGGGCGAAGACCGGGGCCTGCCACAGCCAGTTGCCGGTGATGTCCCAGACATAGGTGATGCCGTTGATGTCCGGACCCAGCGCGTCGATCTTCTTGGCCAGCGCGATGACGCCGTCCCAGGTGGTCGGCAGATTGTCGACGTCGCCGCCGGCCTGCTTCACCAGATCAAGGTTCCAGTAGGTGATCGGCAGCGAGATGGCGAAAGGCAGGGCATAGACCTTGCCGTTCTGCGTGCCGATGTCGAACATCGCCTGGTGAAAGCCTTCCTTCTCGAAGTCCTTCTCGGCCTTGATGAAATCATCCATCGGCACGGCGATGTCGCGGTCGACCAGGATGCGCACCCGGTTCAGCCCCTGGAAGGTGACGTCGGGCAGCTGGTTGGTCACCGCCTCGCGCAGGATCTTCTGGGTGCCTTCCTCATAGGAATCATAGGCAGTGCGGAAGGTGACCTTGATGTCCGGGTTCTTCTTGGCGAATTCCGCCGCGATCTGCTTGTGTGTCTCGTTGAACAGCTCGCCATAGGGATACTGCACGACGATCTCGGTGGCGGCCTGCGCCGCGCCGGCGATGGTCATGCCAACGACGGCCACGGTTGCGAGTAGATGTTTCAGCATGGCGTTACTCCTGCTTGGTTGAACGGACGGGGCTACTTCATGCCCGTCAGCGCGATGCCCTCGATGAACCGGCGTTGGGCCATCAGGAAGGCGATCACGAGAGGGGCGATGACGATGGTGGCGGCTGCCATCAGCGGGCCGAAATCGGTGCCGGCCTCCTGATTGCGGAAGGCGGCGACGCCGAGAGGCGGGGTCAGCAGATGCTCGCTGTTGATGACGATCAGCGGCCAGAAATAATCGTTCCAGTGGGCGACGACGGAGAAGATGCCGAAGGCTGTCAGCGCCGGAACGGCGGTCGGCAGCATGACGCGCCAGACGATGCCGAATTCCGAGATGCCGTCCATGCGGGCAGCGTCGATCAGATCATCCGGCACGGTCATGAAGAACTGCCGCATCAGGAAGATGCCGAATACCGAGATGGTGAAGGGCACCACCAGGGCCGCGTAGCTGTCGAGAATGCCGATCTGGTGGAACAGCAGGAACAGCGGCACCGAGATGGCATGCGGCGGGATCAGCAGGCACAACAGCACCACGGCGAACAGCGCCTGCTTGCCCTTGAAGCGCAGCTTCGACAGCGCATAGGCGCAGGGCAGGGCCACCAGCACCTGCAAGGCGAAGATCGAGATTGTGACGATCACCCCGTTCAGCAGGAACCAAAGTAGCGGCGCCTTGGTGAAGGCGGCAGTGTAGTTCTCCACCACCGCCAGCTGGTCGGGCCACAGGCGGATATGATCGAGGAAGATTTCCGTCGAGGGCTTCAGCGAGGTGGAGAGCATCCACACGAAGGGGGCCAGCATGAAGGCGGCACCCGCCAGCAGCAGCACATGGCGCAGGATGGCGAAACCGAGGGTCGGGCGGGCGCTCATTGGTAATGCACCTTCTTGTCGATCAGCTGGGTCTTCACCACCGTCAGCAGCAGTACGAAGGCCAGGAAGACCACGGTGATGGCGGCGGCATAGCCGGAGCGGAAGAATTCGAAGCCCTCGGCGTACATGGTGTAGAGCAGCACCTCGGTCGCCTTGTTCGGGCCGCCCTTGGTCAGCACATGCACGGTGTCGAACACCTGGAAGGAGCGGATCGAGGTGATGACGACCACGAACAGCGTCACCGGCCCCAGCATCGGCCAGGTCACCAGGCGGAAGCGCTCCCAGGCGCTGGGCACGCCGTCCATCTCGGCGGCGTCATAGAGGAAGCGCGGGATCGACACGATGCCGGCCAGGAACAACACCATGTTGAAGCCGACCGCCTGCCAGATGCCGATGGTCGCCAGCACGTAGAGCGCCAGATCGCCATCGGTCAGCCAGTTCTGCGGCGTCATGCCGACCAGCTTCAGCAGCAGATTCACCAGCCCGAATTGCGGGTGCAGCATGAACTCCCAGACGATGGCCATGGCGATCAGCGTCGCCATCACCGGCAGGAAGAACACCGCGCGGTAGAAGGTCTTGCCGCTGTCGCCGGCCTCGATCAGCAGGGCGACACCGAGGCCCAGCAGTACCGAGCCCGGCACCACAAGGGCGACATAGATCATCGTGTTGGTCAGCGAGATCCAGAACACCCGTTCGCCGAACATCTCGACGTAGTTTTCCAGGCCGATGAAGGCGAGGCTCTTCGCGCCGAGCTGATAATCGGTCAGCGACAGTGCCATCACCGCCAGGATCGGCCCGACCAGCAGGGCGATCATCAGCACCACGGCTGGCGTGCAGAGCGCGTAGGCGGCCATCGCCTGGCGCAACTGCACCCAGCGCCCCAGCGTGGCGGGAACCGGTTTGGCTTCAGCCAGAGGGCGGTCCAGGACGTGATCAACCATGCGCGGCCTCCCGCTGCCGGGCGGATGCTACGCCGATGCGCTTGCCGTCACGGCCGAACAGCAAGGGCAGGCGGGAAGACAGGTCGATGCCGGTCTTCTCGCCGATCTCGTGCCGGTGGCCGTTTGGCGCGGTGCGCACCACCAGCGGCGGCTGGCCGCTCTCGCCGACCCGCACATGCACCAGAATGTCGGAGCCAAGATTCTCGACATGGGCGATGCGGCCACGCAGTGCCGCCTGTTCCGGATCGGCCAGCAGGGCATGCTCCGGCCGGAACGCCAGCGTCACCGGCTCGCCCGGCGCGGCCCCGGCCTCCACCGCAATGATGCTGTCCTCGACGGCAAGGCTGCCATCGGCCCGCACCATGGCGGGCAGCACGTTGATCTTCGGGCTGCCGATGAATTCGGCGACGCGGATGTCGGTCGGGTCGTTATAGACGGTGTCGGGTGCGGCGACCTGCAGGATCGCGCCATCCATCATGACGGCGATGCGGTCCGACATGGTCATCGCCTCGGACTGGTCATGCGTGACATAGATGAAGGTGGTGCCCAGCCGGCGGTGCAGCTGTGCGATTTCAGCGCGCATATGGACGCGCAGCTTGGCATCCAGATTGGACAGCGGCTCATCCATCAGGAAGGCCTTGGGGTGGCGCACCATGGCGCGGCCCAGCGCCACGCGCTGGCGCTGCCCGCCGGAAAGCTGGCCCGGCTTGCGCGCCAGCAGATGGCCGATATCCAGCATGTCGGCCACCGACCCGACCTCGGCGGCAATCGCGCGCTCAATGTCGCGGGCGCCGGGCATCAGCGCGCCCAGATAGGGCCAGCGTTGGTGTCCCTTCAGCTGCCGCATGCGCAGCGGCACGGCGATGTTTTCGCCCACCGTCAGATGCGGGTACAGCGCGTAGGACTGGAACACCATGGCCAGGTCGCGGTCGCGGGGCCGCAGGCTGTCGACCGGCGTATCGGCGATGCGCACCGAGCCGCTGGATTGCAGCTCCAGCCCGGCAACGATGCGCAGCAAGGTCGACTTGCCGCAGCCCGAGGGGCCGACCAGGGTCATGAACTCCCCCGCGCGGATGTCGAGATCGACCCGGCGCAGCACCTCGGTGCGGCCGAAATTCTTGGTAATGCCGTCTATGTCGATACCAGCCATCGGAAACCCTGTCCTGTGTGCAGAAGACGAGGGGACCTTAGGCGAGGTATGCGGTTCCTTTTTTGACCGTGGCTTGAATATTGGGCAACAAGACGTACCGGATGGCGGGACCTGAAGGTCCATCCGTTCCACCGTAACTACGTCCGGATCGGCGATTGTGCGGGTGCGAGAAGCTTGGTACTTTCGTACCGTACCGGGTTCCGTTACAGGGCGGTTCATCATGCCAAAAGCCTTGATCGCCGACGACCATGCCCTGATCCGCAGTGGCTTGCGCGAGATGCTGGAAGCCTGCGCGCCGGGCATGCCGGTACTGGAGGTCGAGAACCTTCCACAGGTGGTCGACTGCCTGAGCCGCGACCCGGAAATCGGGCTGGTGCTGCTGGATCTGGTGATTCCCGGCGCACGCGGGCTGGAAGGGCTGGATCTGCTGCGCCAGCATTTCCCGGCGGTCGCCGTGGTCGTGGTGTCAGCGGATGAGACTCCGGCGCTGATCCGCCGGGCGCTGGCGGCGGGGGCGGCCGGCTATCTGCCGAAATCGACCCGCACCGAGGTGATGGCCGGCGCGCTGCGTCTGGTGCTGGCCGGCGGTGTCTATGTGCCGCCCTCGATCATTGATGGCGAGGAGGAGCCGGCGCCCGAGCGGCCGGCCCTCGACCCGAAAACCCTGGGACTGACCGACCGGCAGGGCGAAATATTTGTGCTGTTGGGCGAGGGGCTGTCCAACCGGGCCATCGGCGGCCGGCTGGGGCTGGCCGAGCAGACGGTGAAGAACCAGGTTTCCCAGACCCTGCGTCGTCTGGGTGTCGCCTCGCGCATCGAGGCTGCCGTGCTGGCCCGCCGCTACCGCCAGGTCTAGCCCAGCAGATGCTGCAGCACGGCGCGCAGCCGCATCGGCTGTAGCGGCTTGTGCAGCACCGGGAAGCCCAGCCCCTGAACCTTCTGCAGCAGTTCCGGCGCGGTCTCGCCGGTGACCATCACGGTCGGTACCGGCGCGCCCAGGTTTTCGGTGATGCGGGCCGCCACCCAGTCGCCGGTGCGGCCGTGCTTCAGGTGATAATCGACGATCATCGCCTCGGGCGGGCCGTCCAGGCATGCCAAAGCGGCCGCAGCATCCTCCAGGCCGGAAGCGGCGGCGCAGTGGCAGCCCCAGCCTTCGAACAGCAGCAGCGCCGCCCGGCGGATTTCCGGGTCATCATCGATCAGCAGTAACCGGCGGCCGGAGAGGACCCGGCGAGGGGTCTGCATCGGCACTGCGGCCGCTGTCGGCGCCTCGGCCGGGGCGGCATGGAGCGAGAAGCGCGCGCCGGCGCCGGGCTGCGTCGCCACCTCCAGCCGGTGTTCCAGTAGCCGCGCCAGACGGTCGGCGATGGACAGGCCCAGACCGATGCCCTGCTGTGCCGCCGTGCCCTCCAGCCTGTGGAACTCCCGGAACACCGCCTCGGCCTCGGCCGGGTCGAAACCCGGCCCATTGTCGATAACGTCGATCCGCAAACTCTCCCCGCGCCGCCGGACGCCAAGCAGAACGCCGCCGGACTCGGTGTATTTGATCGCGTTGGACAGGAAGTTCCTCAGGATGCGGCCCAGCATCGCCGCATCGCTGCGCACGGCCAGCCGGCTGTCCAGCACGGTCAGCCGCAGCCCCTTGCGCTCGGCCAGCGGGGTGAATTCCCGCCGCAGCGCCTTCAGCAGCGGGCCGAGCGGTACCGGCGCGAAGGCCGGAGCAACCACGCCGGCATCCAGCTTGGAAATATCGAGCAGCGCGTCGAACAGGCTGGAGACGGTTTCCAGGCAGTCGCCGATCTGGCCGGCGATCTCCTTCTGCCGTTCATCCTCCAGCCGGGCCGACAGGGCGGAGACCAGGATGCCGACCGCATGCAGCGGCTGGCGCAGATCATGGCTGGCGGCGGCCAGGAAGCGGGATTTGGCGAGGTTGGCCTCCTCTGCCGCACGCTTGGAGGCGGCCAGGGCCTCCTCGGCGCGCTTGCGCTCGGTGATGTCGGTATAGACGCCAACGACGCCGCCCTCGCGGGTGCGCCGCTCGCAGGATTGCAGCCAGCGCCCGTCGCGCAGCTGGATGAAAGTGTCGCGCGCCAGATTGTGGCAGTCGAGCCGGGCGCGGCGGTACTGGTCGGGGTCCCAGCCGGCGGGCAGCAGGCTGATCTCGGCGACGCTGGTATGGGCGATGTTCATTTCCACCAGCGAATCGAAGCGCACGCCGGGGCACACCTTCTCCGGCTCGGCGAAGAAGCTCTTGTAGCGGGAATTGCAGAACACCATGCGGTCCTCGGCATCCCAGATCACGAAGGCCTCGGACGCACTTTCGATGGCATCGATCAGGCCGTATTCCGGCGTCTCCTGAACAGAGACTTTTCCTTCGTCTCGCGTCCGCATGGCATCGCCCTGATGTTATCCCATAAGCGGCCAGTCTAGGGTGCGGGCGACCGCAGATTATTTCGATTTCATGAATTTTCTGAAGGGGCTGCTTGCAGTGGTTATTCCCCTCGAACTTGCGGCACGCATGAATTTTCACTACATGCATCCTCATGAACGAGGGGGGATGATGAATCAGACGCAGTATATTGCGCGCAAGCTCGGCCAGCGGCTGCGTGCGGCCCGGCGGGAGCGGGGGATGACCCTGCAGGCGCTGGGCACGGCGGCGGGGCTTTCCGCGGCGTTCCTGTCGCGGGTAGAGCGCGGCGAGGCGGCGACGTCGATTGCCAATCTGATCGAGATATCCTCCTGCCTGGGGGTGCCGCTGCGCGATCTGTTCGAGGATTCGAATCAGGCCTATGTGCCCAAGCAATACACCCTGTCGCGCCGGGCGGACCGCCCCGCCACTGCGGCGATATCTGCCGGGGACTATGAATTCTACCGGCTGACGGATGATTTGCCCGACCCGCATATGGCCGGCTTCCTGCTGGAATTCCCCGAGGGCGGTACCGAGGATGTGCCGCTGCTGAGCCATGAGGGCGAGGAGATGCTCTATCTTCTGGAGGGCCGCATGGAGTTCCAGATCGGCGGCGACCGCTTCACGCTGGAGCCGGGCGACTGCGTTCATTTCAAATGCGAGGCCCCGCATATGGGGCGCAATATCGGCACCGGCCCTGCCCGTATGCTGATGCTGGTCTCGCCCTCGCATCTGGCCGATCACCCGTCCGTTTAAGGAGCCACCGTTTTCATGAGCTGCATTCGGCTGCGATTGAATTTGTATGACATGCATTTTTGTGGAATCCATATGCAAATTGCTAAACGCGCATATGGAGGGGCAAATGGACGATATCCGGCTGACGCTTACGCAGGTGCATGCTCTTGCCAAGGGGCTGCTGCTGACCCAGGGATTCAACGAGGCGCATGCCCAGGCCATCGCCACCACAGTGACCGAGGCGGAGCGCGACGAGTGCCGCCATCACGGCCTGTTCCGCATCCCGTTCTATGTAAATGCGCTGAAGGTCGGTCAGGCCTCGGGCGATGCCGAGCCAACGGTCACCGAGCTTGCCCCCGGGGTGGTGAAGATCGACGCCCATCGCGGTTTCTCGCCTTTGGCCATCGAACGCGGCGAGGCGCCGCTGGCCGAGCGGGCGAAGCAGCAGGGCATCGCCGCTCTGGCGGTGAACAACGCCCTGAACGTTGCCGCTTTGTGGCCGGAAGTGGAGCGGCTCGCCAATCGCGGGCTGGTCGCTTTCGCCTTCGTCTCGGCCATTCCCTATGTCGTGCCGGCGGGCGGCACCAAGCCGGTCTTCGGCACCAATCCGATGGCCTTCGCCTGGCCGCGCGCCAACCATCCGCCGCTGGTGTTCGACCAGGCCGCCAGCGAAAGCGCGCGCGGCGAAATCCAGATCCGCATGCGTGACGGCCGTGCATTGCCGCCGGGCTGGGCCATCGGCCCGGACGGTCAGCCGACGACCGATCCCAAGGAAGCGCTGGCCGGCGCGCAGCTTCCCTTTGGCGGGCATAAGGGCTCGGCCATCGCGCTGATGATCGAATTGCTGGCCGGCCCGCTGGTCGGCGATCTGCTCAGCTTCGAATCCGGCGAGGATGACGTGGCCAATACCGGCGCGCCCTGCGGCGGCGAGCTGATCATCGCCATTGACCCGACCCGGTGCATGGCCGGGGGCAATCTGGAACGGCAGATGGCGCATGGCGAACGGCTGTTCTCGCTGATCCTGGAGCAGGAAGGCACGCGCCTGCCGTCCGACCGCCGCTACCAGGTGCGTAAGCGCAATATGGTCGAGGGCGTTACCGTGCCCCTCTCGCTCTATGACACGCTGCAGGCCTTCAGTGCCGGCGAGGCGGTCGAGAAACTGGCAGCCTATGAAGGCGACGTGCTGCTCTATGGCGAAAAGAAGGGGGCGTGATGAGCGACATTATCCCGCAGACGCCCCGCACCGCCATTCGCCGCCGGCCGGAGCGCGGGCGCTATGACCGCGAATTGGTCCACCGGGTGCTTGACGAGGCGCTGGTCTGCCATGTCGGCTTCGTGCAGGACGGCGAGCCGCGCATCATTCCCACCGCCATCACGCGGATCGGCGAGCATGTCTATCTCCATGGCAGCCATGGCAACCGCATGCTCTCGGCCCTGGCCAGCGGGGCGCTGGCCTGCATCGAGGTGACGCTGGTCGATGCCATCGTCGCCGGGCGCTCCGGCTTCGGCTGCAGCATGGATTACCGATCGGTGGTGATCTACGGCGTCGGCGAGATCGTCGCCGATGCCGACAAGGAGGCGGTGATGGATGCCGTGGTGCAGGATCTGATCCCCGGCCATCAGGTGCGCCGCCTGAAGCAGAAGGAACTGGACGCCACGCTGGTGCTGCGCTTCGCGCTGGAGGAAGTGTCGGCCAAGGTGCGCGATCTGGGTGTGATCGACATGGATGGCGATTACGAGCTGGATCTCTGGGCGGGCACCATTCCGCTGCGGCTTCAGGCCGGCGCGCCGGTCGATGATCCGAAGCTGAAGCCGGGCATTGCGGCCCCCGAGGCGATGAAGAATTACGGTCGCTGAAGGCCTGTCACTGCCAAAAAACAAAGCCCGCAGAGCAACCGCCTGCGGGCTTTGTTATATCCGGGAAAGGCCAAGGGGTTAGGTGTCGCCGCCCGTGGGCTTCTTGTCCTTCGGAGTCGCAGCCGGCTTGCTCGATTCCGGTCGTTCGTCTTCGGCTTCGACCAACTCGTCAGCCAGTTCCCACTCGGCGTCGCCTTTGTCACCGGGGGTGCCTCCAGACTTGTTCCCGGGACGGCGGTCTTCATCCTCCCAGAGCCGGTGCGCGTATTCGCGGACGCGGTTCTCCTGATTGGCGGGGTTCTCTTCAGTCTTGTCAGCTTTGTCCGGCGTATTCTTGGGCGTCGCCATGGGTCTCTCCTTGGGAGGGTGTGCCTTTCTAACGCCGTCTTGGCCAGTCTTGTTCCGGCCGATAAACCCTGGCGCTTGAGGTGTTTGATGACATATTCCCCCTGAACAAGTGCCGTTTGAGCTGGCCGACAGGAGGAAGCAAATAAGTGGTTGTGCTGCGTCTGGCCTGTCGCGACCTGCGGGGCGCGCTGGGCGGTTTCTGGCTTCTGATGGTCTGTGTCGCGCTGGGCACGGCGGCGATTGCCAGCATTGGCGGGCTGTCGGCGATGATCCTCGACGGCGTGCGCGCCGGGGGGCGTCTGAGCATTGGCGGCGATGTCTCGCTGCGCCTGTTCCATCAGCCGCCCGATCCAGCGCATCTTAAAGCGTTTTCCGCTGACGGGACGGCCAGCCTGAGCGTGGAGTTGCGGCCCCTCGTGCATCACGGGGCGCAGCAGGCGCTGGTCGAGCTGCGGGCGGTGGACAGCGCCTATCCGCTCTATGGCGCTCTGGCGCTGGAACCGGCCATCGCCCCGGCGGAGGCTCTGGGCCGGCGCGACGGCATGTGGGGCGCGGCGGTGGCGGCCCCGCTGCTGACGGCGTTGGGGGCGGCACTGGGTGATGTCGTCGAGGCCGGCGGCCAGCGCTTTGAGCTGCGCGCCCTGATCCGGGAGGAGCCGGACCGGGCCCTGCGCGGCTTTACCCTCGGCCCGCGGATGATTGTCGCCCTGCCGGCCATCGCTGGCAGCGATCTGGTCGCCCCCGGCACGCAGACCTACTGGTATACCCGCCTGCGTCTCAATGACGGCTGGAGCCCGGCCGACTGGATCGCCAATTTTGAGCGCCGCTTCCCGGAATCGGGCTACCGCATCGTCAATGCGGATGAGGGCGTGCCAGGCGTGGAGCGCAGCCTGGCGTTGGTAACCTCGCTGCTTAGCTTCGTCGCCCTTGGCATGCTGCTGATCGGCGGCGTCGGCATCGCCAGCAGTGTGGGCGCCTATCTGGAGCGCAAGCGGGACACCATCGCCACCCTGAAAAGCCTGGGGGCGACATCGCGGACCATCCTGGGGGTTTATCTGGTGCAGGTGGTCGCGGCGGCACTGGGCGGAATCGCGCTTGGCCTGGGCCTCGGCGCGCTGCTGCCGCTGGCGGCGCTGCCGCTGCTGCCTGATTGGCTGCCCGCATATCCGGCGGTTCAGCTGCGGCCGCTGATCGTCGCCGGCGGGTTCGGGCTTCTGGCCGCGCTGCTGTTCTCGCTCTGGCCGCTGGCCAAAGCCGGGCGGCAATCGCCACAGGCGCTGTTCCGCCAGCTCGTGGCGGCTGAACAGGCCGGGCCTGCTTCGGCACGCCTATGGGTGGCAATGGTGCTGCTGGCGGCCGCGCTGGCGGCGCTGTTCGTCTGGTCGGCACCCTTGCCGGTCATCGCCGGGCTGTTCGCGGCGGCGGCGGTGGTGGGGGTCCTGGCCTTTATCGGGCTGGGCCGGTTATGCGTGCTTGCTGCGCGCAAGATCGGCCAGCACCGTCTGGCGCGCCGGCCCGTGCTGCGGCTCACTGTGGCCAATCTGCACCGGCCGGGGGCACCGACGGCCTCCCTGATCATGGCGATGGGGCTCAGCCTGACCGTGCTGGTTGCGGTCACGGCGATCCGGGAGAATGCCGACCGCCATCTCGCCGATACGGTTCCGGCCATGGCGCCGGATCTGGTCCTGCTCAACCTGCCGCCGGAGGAGGGTGCCCGGTTCGATGCCGCGCTGGAAGACATGCCGCAGGTGGCGCGCTGGCAGCGTCTGCCCTTCCTGCATGGCCGGGTCGACCGGATTGCCGGCCGTAAGGTGACGGAGCGGCCTGTCCCGGCCGATATGGGGTTCGTCATCCGGGGCGACCGGGGGCTGTCCTGGCGCGCCGCCCCGCCGGAGCGGGCACTTGTCGCCGGGGAGTGGTGGCCGGCGGATTATACCGGCCCGACCCTGCTGTCGCTGGACGGCCGGGTTGCCGACCGTCTTGGCCTGTCTGTCGGCGATACGCTGACCCTGAATATCCATGGGGCGCCGCTGACGGCGCGGATCGCCAATCTGCGGCACGTCGACTGGTCCGGGCTGGAGATCGACTTCCCGATTCTGCTGTCGCCGCCGGCCGACCCGCCGCCGTATCGGGAGATTGCCGCCCTCTGGATGCCACCGCAAAGCGTGGCCGCGACGCGGACGGCGCTGGCGGCGCTGTTCCCGAAATCGCCGACGATCCTGGTGGATGAGGTGATCGATTTCTTCGGGGCGGTGGCACGGGATGCCGGGCGCCTGCTGTCGGCGGCCTCCAGCGTTGCCGGGCTGGCTGCGCTGCTTGTCCTGGGCGGCGCTGTCGCCGCCAGCCAGCAGCGCCGGGGCCGGGAGGCCGTGCTGCTGAAGGTGCTGGGCGCTACACGTCGGCAGGTCATGGCGGTGACAATCCTCGAATTCGCGCTGGTGGGCGGCGCGGCCTGCCTGCTGGCGCTGCTGCTCGGCAATCTGGCCGCCTGGGCCGCCATCGGCGGGGTGATGGCGTTCCGCCCCAGCCTGGGGCCAGCACTTCCCTGGTCACTGGCGCTTCTGGGGCTGATGACCGTCGTTGGTGTTATTGCTGCCGCCTGGAGCCTGGCGCGGCCTGTCGGCCGGGTGCTTCGGCAGGACTGATGACCGGCCGGGGGTTACACTCGGAAAATCTCGATGAGGTAGGCGGAGCAGGCCGTCTCGCTTTTCAGGGCGAGTGTTTGGGCCTCTTCGATCAGCGCGCAGTCGAGCGGGGCAAGGCGGGCCTCAGCGCCGTCTGCCCTAACCTGCATATTCCCCGCCTGACACAGGACCAGGATTGTTCCCGTCACGCCGAGTTCCAGATCGCCGCACAGCCTCACCCGCCTCATGCCATGTGACAGGTCGCCCCGGGTCATGATGTTGAGGTTACTGACGGGGCCATCAAGCAGATGTCCGATGGCCGCCTGGTCAGCGGCAAAACGACAGGGAGCCGAGGAGGGCCTAAGAATTACCGGCTCGCCCCCGGCGATTTCAAGCCGCAGGCCTTCGCCATCGAAGATTGCCAGCGTGCGCACTATGCCGGGAAACGCCGAGAAGGGGGCGTCACTGTCCATGCGGGCAAGGGACAGGCGCCACTCGAACTCATCAAGACCGGCGCCCGGGGGGAAAGCCGCAATTTCGGTGGTCGTGCCCCGGCCATTCTTCCAGGGCATGTGCCGATGATCGGCAGAGCGGAAGATCTGCATGGCGGCTTTCATGGATTGCCCTGCTGCGTGTGTTTTGGTTGTGACCTGGGGAGGGATAAGCCATTAGATGATCCCTGTCGCGGTTTCATGTCCGGGGACAGGTAAATCCTGATGGCAGGCTTTTTCTCTCGAACCGGCTTTCTGCTGGCCGGCTTTCTGCTGGTCGGTCTTCTGCTGTTTTGTTCGCAGGGCCAGGCCGCTCCCTACAGGGTGGGGGCGGATGTGCCCTATGATCTGTATGAGGATTCAGGCGCACAGATTGGTCTGGACGAGTTTCTGGCCCTGCCGGCGGGCAGCCTGGAGACGCGCAGGCGTGCCCTTTCGCAGGGCTATACCGATTCGGCCTTCTGGCTGCGCTTCACCCTGCCGGCGGATATGTTCAAGGGCGATGCGTTGTGGATGCAGCTCAGCCCGGTCTATCTTGATGAGCTGACGCTGTACAGCCGGACGCTGGGCGGGGATGCCCCCTGGCAGCATCGCGAAGCCGGCGACCGCTGGGGCGCGCCGGACGATGATCTGGACTATCGATTCCCGGTCTATGCGTTCGCCCCGCCTGGTCCTGCGGGCGAAGGCTATGAGATCATCCTGCGGGTGCGCAGCACCAGCGCCGTGATCCTGGTGCCGACACTCTGGCAGCCGGCGGCGTTTCTCGGCCAGGCGGCGTGGACAACCTCCTTCTGGAGTGTCTATTTCGGCATGGCCGTCTTCTCCAGCGCGCTTGCCCTGTTGCTGGCCATCTATCTGAACAGCCGGACACTCTGGTCGATCAGTTCCGTTTCGGTCGTCTATCTGGGGATTGCCAGTGTCCAGGGCTATGTGACCTGGGTCCTGGGCGATATCTGGGGCCCGCTGCAGCATTTCCTGACCAGCGTCACGACCTTGCTGACCTACAGCACGGTTTTCTGGATGACTGCCGAGGTGTTGAACCTGCGGTCGCATTCGCCCCGTTTCTACAGGGCGGTCCTGGTGGCGGTCGGCCTAAGCCTGTTGCTGCAATTCTCCATCCCGCTGGGATTATATGCTTTTGCCAAGAACCTGCAGTTTATCATCTGCCTGATAATTGGTGTCATGGCCGTGCATGCGATCATCCGGCTCTTGCGTCTGCGGCGGCTGCTCAGCGCCGATGGCGCGATCGTGATCCTGCCGGTGGTGCTCGTGGCGACCGGCCTGATGCAGGAACTGATGCTGCAGGGATATATCGGCTTCAGCCCCGTGCTGTTCGGGCAATGGCAGTTCATGATGATGGCGATCATGCTGATGGTGATGATTCTGATCGTAAACCGGATCAGGGATGAACGCCGGATGCTCGCCGAGCAGCAGCAAATGGCGCGGGAGTTGCGCGTCGAGCGGGAAGCCAGCTTCAACCAGCGCCAGTTCATGGCCATGGTGTCGCATGAATTCCGCACGCCGCTGGCTGTCATTTCGGCGGCGCTGCAGAATCTGCGTCTTCAGCCGGCGGCCTGGGACGAGGTGGAAAAGCGCCACGACAAGATCCGGCGCGCGGCGGACCGGCTGTCGCAAATGACCGATAATTGCCTGGCCGATGCCCGGCTGACATCGGAGACGCTCTATCTCGATACCAGCCCGGTCGATCTGATCGCCGAAATCCGCTCCGCGGCGGGATTGGTGGAGATGTCGGATTCCCACCGGCTTCAGCTGACCCTTGAGGGTCGACCGGCCGCGGGCGAGACCGTTATCCTCCAGGCCGATAGCGCGCTGCTGCGCATTGCGTTTTCCAACGTTCTGGACAATGCGATGAAATATTCGGAGCGGGGCAACGTCTATGTTGATGTGGCAAGGCGGGAGGGTGTGGTCATCGTCGCGATCCGCGATCAGGGCCGTGGTATCGCGGAGGATCAGGTGGCGCATATTTTCGAACGCTACCGCCGGGCCGGCAACAGCGGTGGGGTCTACCGGCGCGGTGCCGGGCTTGGCCTGTTCGTCGCCCGGCAGATTGCACTGGCCCATGACGGCGATCTCGTCCTGGCCGCCAACACACCGCAGGGCTGTTGCTTCGAATTCCGCCTGCCCGAGCGTCCCGCAACCATGGCTGACGAGTGATGACGACGCAGACTCCCCGAATCGCCCTCATCGAAGATAATGACGACCTCAGGGAGGAACTGGTCTTCTTCCTGAAATCCCGTGGCAGCGATGTCTGGGGGGCGTCCAGCGCCGAGGATTTCTGGAAGCGGCTGCACCGCAATGCGGTGGATATCGTGCTGGTCGATCTGGGGCTGCCGGGCGAGGACGGGTTCAGCGTCATCGAATATCTGAACGAGATGTCCGGCTTCGGCCTGATTGTGGTCAGCGCGCGCGGCGGGCAGCCCGAAAGGCTGCGCGGCCTGACCCTCGGCGCCGATATCTACATGGTGAAGCCGGTCAATTTCGCCCGGCTGGCAGAGGAGATCGACAAGCTGTGGGCGCGTATCCAGGGCGATGGCGCCTCGGACGGCACAGCCCTGGATACGGCCCCGCCGCAGAAATGGTCGCTCGACGCCTCGGGCTCCTGCCTGATCGATCCGGCTGGCAAGGCACTCAGGCTGACAGCGCAGGAATTTGCCCTGCTGCAAATCCTCTACCGCAACCCCAGCCAGGTCTATGCGAAGGAAATCCTGCACGACCAGCTGTTCGAATATGACGAGCATCCGGAAACCCACCGGGTCGATGTCATCCTGAGCCGGCTGCGCAAGAAGGCGCGCGAACAGCATTTCCGCCTGCCGATCCGGGCGATCTTCGGCAAAGGCGTTGTGTTCATCGATTCCTGACGGATGATCAGTCCGGGTGCGCCAGCAGGCCCGTCACGAGGATTTGGAAGGCTTCTATGGCCTTCGGCAGGACCGCTTGCGGTGCCTCGCTGGCGGCGACCCACAGGGCGGCATTCAGCGCAGCCCCATTGAGCAGGCGCGCTGCGGCTTCGACATCAATGGGTTTCAGGATGCCCTGCGCGATCAGCCTTGCAACGGTCTGCTTCGTCACCTGAAGACAGGCATTCTGGCTCGGCCATTGTGACGGATCGCCCAGGAAGGCCGGCCCGTCCAGCAGGACGATCCGGCGTATTTCGGGGTCGAGCGCCATCTCGATATAGGCGGTTCCTTCCGCCAGCAGCCCGTCCCAGTCGCTGCCGGCCCCGGTCCCGGCCGCCTGCGCGCGGCTGGCCATTTCACCGTCGATCTGCTCCACCACGGCCGCGAGCAGCCCGCGCTTGTCACCGAAATTGTGATAGAGCGCGCCTCGGGTAAGACCGGCATCCGCCGTCAGCTCATCCATTGAGGAGTCGGCGAAGCCTTTCGCGGCAAAGGCCTTGCGCGCCGCCTGGATCAGCTTCGCGCGGTTTTCTTCCATGGTTTCCGCCCGGCGTCTGGGAGCCATTATAACCCTCAAATTCAAATACGGATCGTATGTGAGTTGACGTGCGTTGCGTATGTGACTATTTCAGATACGAAGCGCATGTCAAGACATGCGCCCGGCATCATGCCCCGTTTGTCTCCGTCCAGATGTCGGAAGCCGGGGTTCAACTCTTTGAAAGGATTATGATATGGCACACCGCGATGCTGTTTTTCCCGCGAACCGTCATGCGCTTTATGAGGCACATGGCTATTCCGCCGCGATCCGCTCGGGCGATCTGCTGTTCGTCTCCGGGCAGGTCGGCAGCCGCGATGATGGGACGCCAGAACCGGATTTCGCCGCACAGGTCCGGCTGGCCTTCTCCCGTCTGGAAGCAACCCTGGCTGCGGGTGGCTGCAGCTTCGATGACGTCATCGATGTGACCAGCTTCCACACCGATCCCGAAAACCAGTTTGAAACCGTCCTGCCTGTGAAGAACGAGGTTTTCCCCCGGGCACCCTATCCAACCTGGACCGCGCTCGGCGTGACCTGGCTGGCCGGGTTCGATTTTGAGATCAAGGTCATCGCCCGTATTCCAGACAAAGCCTGACCTGGTTCCATAGGCAAAGAAAAGGGGCCGGTTCCCGGAACCGGCCCCAATCCTCTTGCCGCGTCGACCTTACCAGCGATAGGTCATGTTCGCGGTGACCCAGCGGCCCGGCCCGTAATAGCAGGAGCCGAAGGCGCAGGTGGTGGTGTATTCCTCGTCGAGCAGATTGCTGGCGCGCAGCTCCAGCGTCATGTTCTCGTTGACGGCATAGCCGATCAGCGCATCGACCAGCAGATAATCCGGGTTCGTCGATGTGTTGAGCGTGTCGTTATAGGCACTGCCGACATAACGCACACCACCGCCGAAGCGCAGGCCGCGCAGTTCCGGCTGCTGCAGGCTGTACACCGCCCAGATCGAGGCCGTGTGTTCCGGTATCAGCACCGGGCTCAGGCCGACATTGCCGTCATTGCTCTTCGTCACCTCGGGGTCCATGAAGGCATAGGAGGCGGTCAGGTCGAGGCCGGTGAACAGGCCGGTCTTCGCCTCTAGCTCGATGCCGCGCACCTCGATCTCGCCGGTCTGGATCGTGTTGTTGATGTCGGCCGGATCGCGGGTCTGCACATTGGTCTTGGTCAGATGGAAGACCGAAGCCGTGAACAGCGCGTTATAATCGGTCGGCTGGTACTTGATGCCGAGTTCATATTGCGTCGAATCCTCCGGCTCGAAGGGCTTGCCGAACAGATCGGTGCCCTGTTTCGGCACGAAGCCCTGGATGAAGCTGGCATAGGGCGCCAGGCCATTCTCGAACAGATAGGTCAGGCCGACACGGCCGGTAAAGGCGCTGTCCTCGAAGGACTGGGTGGTGTTGACCAGCAGATCGTCGGTCTCCATATCGACCCAGCTGTAGCGGCCGCCCAGCGTCAGCACCCACTGGTCCAGCTTGATCTGGTCCTGCAGGTAGATGCCGGTCTGGGTCAGCGTCTGCTCGTTCGAGAGATAAGGCGCGCCGGGCAGTACCGCCCCGGTATAGACCGGGTTGAGCAGGTCCAGCGATGCTGCAGCACCATTATAATAGCTGAATTCGTCCACGCTGCGGCTGTAGTCGAAGCCGAGCAGCATGGTGTGGCGCATGCCCGAAAAGTCGAAGCGTGCCTCCATCTGATTGTCGATGGCGACCTGGCTGAGCTTGTCGGGGGCTGCCCAGACATAGCGGTTGAGCGTGCGGTTATCGGCGCTCAGCCCGTTTGCCGAGACCGTCTGGTAATCGACATCGACCTCGAAATACCGCGCGGTCTGGCGGAAGGTGAAGGTCTCGTCGAAGCGGTGGGCGAGGGTGTAGCCGACCGAGAATTGTTCCTGGTTGAACCTGTCGAAGCCCGGCTCGCCGAACACCACATTGGTGCGCCCGACCGTCTCATTCCCGAAGGTGTTGAACAGCGGCGAGCGCTCATCCTTCATGTAGTCGGCCAGGAAGGTGATCTCGGTGTCATCACCTTTCCAGGTCAGCGCCGGGGCGATGAACAGCCGGTTATTCTTCTGCGATGTGCCGTCATTATAATCGAACTCGGTGTCTGATTCGCGCGCCACGCCGGTCAGGCGGAACAGCAGGCTGCCATCTTCATTCGCCTGGCCGCCCAGATCGAAGGCGCCCTGGAAATGATCCCAGCTTCCCGCCTCCAGCTTGATTTCCTGGCGCATATCGGCGGTCGGGCGCTTGGTCGTGCGGTCGATGACGCCGCCGGCTTCCGCCTGGCCGTAGAGCGCGCCGCTGGGGCCGCGCATGATGTCGATCCGTTCGATGCCATAGGTCTCCGTCGTATAGGCGGCAAAGGCGTTGCCATCCATGCGCAGACCGTCGCGGAACGAGCCGGTGGTCGAGGAATAGAAGCCGCGGATGGTGATGGAATCATAACCACGCGGATCAACGCCGTAATTATCGACGGTCACGCCCGGGCTATATCGCACGGCCTCCGCCATCGTCTTGGCGCCACGGTCTTCCATTTCCTGGCGGCCGATGGTGGAAATCGACTGCGGCGTCTCGATGGCCGGCGTATCGGTCTTGGTCGCCGCCACGGAGAAATAGGAGACGTAGCCCTCCGTCGCCTCATAGGAGGTGATGCTGCGCAGCGCCTCGATCTTCACCGGGTCCAGCTCAACCGCTTTCTCGTCGGTCTTGTCCTGCGCCAGGCCTGCCCCCGGCAGTGCCAGGCACAGCAGCAACGCTGTGCTGCCCAAAAGCCCGCCGCGAAGCCCCGGTCGTGCGGTCCGCATCGTCATCTTCCCCTCCTGTTAAAACCCCGAATAAAGCCCCGACAGAAAGCGCCTATTAGCTCTTTCTGGAATTACTGATACTAAGAATCAATCTCATCCAATAAGGATATTATGGCCTTGGCGCAATAGCGGATTTAGCCGCTGGGTCATTCGCAGCGACGGGCTTGATTAATCAGGATGTATTGGCGGAAAGGGCCGATCGTCTCAGGCGAACAAATCGCCCACCGCAGCCTCGGCCCGGCTGAGACCCGCCGGCGGCTGGCCGCGCAGAAACCGGTCCGACAGCTTGCCCTTGCAAAAGGCGTCGATCAGCCGGCTATGGACATAGCTTTTGCGGGCGACAGCGGGGGTGTTGCCCAGCATCTCCGCCACGTCGCGCATCACGGCGGCGATCTGGCGGCGCTGCGCTGTCGCACTCGCCGCCGGTTCCATCCTGGCCAGCCGCTCCCCGGCGGCGGCGGTGGCGGCCAGAGTGCGGAAATCCTTCGCTGTTACCGGTGCGCCGGTGATCTCCCGCAGATAGGCATTGATGTCGCCGGCGGTGACCGGCCGAATCCGGCCCCGGTCGTCGCGATACTGGAACAGCCGGCTGCCCCGCAAATCGCGGAAATCCGGGATCACTTTGGCCAGCGCCGGGGCATAGAGGGCGCAATCGACCGGCTTGCGGCGCTTGCCATGGAACCGGAGGCGGAGGTAATCGCCCTCCAGTTCCAGATTGCGCTTCAGCAGGGTGGCGGCACCCCGGCTGCGGCCGGAATGCACGTAATCCTCGCAGCCGATGCGGATATGGCTGCGGTCGATCACCATCACCACGGCGGCCAGCGCCTTGTAGCGGCAATTCTCCTTGCGCTTCAGGTCGCGCAGAATGCGGCGGCGGATGCGGGGCAGGGCCTGTGCCAGTGTGGCCAGTCGCTCGATTTTCCGTTCCTCGCGCACCAGATCCCAATCCGGATGGTAGCGATACTGGATGCGGCCGGCTTCGTCCTCGCCCATTGCCTGGATATGCGCATCCGCCAGGGAGGCCACGCGCACATCGCGGTAGGCCGGAGGGATGGCAAGCGACCGGATGCGCGCCAGCAGCGCCTTGTCCTGAATGCGCGTTCCATCTTCATCGCGATAGACAAAGCCGCGCCCCTGGCGCTGGCGGCGCAGCGTCAATTGCTCCGGCGTGACCAGCCGCAGCCCGGCGCGCCGTGCCTGCGCCCTGATTTCCCTGACCTGTGCCATGCTGTCCTGCAAGCGGTGAGGAAGGGAAAACACCGCTGCGGCCATTCCGTTCCGGTGACGCTTTTTGTCGGTGGAACATTGCAGATGCCCGTCAGTTGCCTACCTTTAGAACACATCGCAACAAAGGAGCCTGATCATGTGGAAGAAGCCGCGCATCGTCGAAATCTGCATCGGCATGGAGATTAACGGCTACCTCTCGGCCACGCTCTGACCAGGCGGGCGTAAGCCGCCTGACGCGTGCCCATGCGCATACTGATCCTGGGGGCGGCGGCCGGCGGCGGCTTTCCGCAATGGAATTGCCGCTGTCCAAACTGCCGCCTCTACTGGGCCGGCGATCCGCGCGCCCGTGCCCGCAGCCAGGCCAGCGCCGCCTTCTCCTTGGATGGGGAAAAATGGCTGGTCCTGGGAGCGTCTCCCGACATTCGCCAGCAGATCCTCGATAACCCGGCCCTGCACCCGCGCGGCGCGGACCGGCACACGCCGATTGCCGCCATCGGCCTGCTGAATGGCGATATCGACCATGTCGGCGGGTTGCTGACCCTGCGCGAGCGCCAGGCTTTTGAGCTGATCGGCACGCAGGCCACGCAGGAAGCCCTGGCCGCCAGCCCGATCTTCTCCGCCCTGAACCCGGATTTTGTGACGCGCCGCACCGTGGCGCTGGAGGAGAGCGTGGAAACGGCTGCCGGCCTCACCCTCCGGCTGTTCGCCGTGCCCGGCAAGGTGCCGCTGTGGCAGGAAGGCAAGGATGTCGAGATTGGTGGGCTGGGTGAGTCTACGGTCGGCGCGCTGATCGAGGGCGGCGGCCGGCGGGCCTATTACATCCCGTCCTGCGCCCTGGTCACCGAGGCGTTGCTGGCAGAGCTGGACGGGGCCGATCTGCTGCTGTTCGACGGCACCTGCTGGGAGGATGACGAGATGATCCGGCTCGGCCTCGGCCCGAAGACGGCGCATCGTATGGGCCATCTCTCGATGAACGGCCCGCAGGGTTCCATCGCCGGTCTGGCCCCGGCGCGGATCGGCCAGCGCGTCTTCATCCATATCAATAATTCCAACCCGGTGCTGATCGACGGCGCGCCGGAGCGCGGCGTGGCAGAAGCCGCCGGCTGGCGCATCGCCGAGGATGGCATGGAGATAGAGCTGTGAGCGATTTACTGACGCCCGAACAGCTTGAGGCCCGGCTGCGCCGGGTGGGGGCGGAGCGGTATCACCACCTGCACCCGTTCCATCACCTGCTGCATACCGGCAGGCTGACCAAGCCGCAGGTGCAGGCCTGGGCGCTGAACCGCTATTACTACCAGTCGCAGATACCGCGCAAGGACGCCGCCGTGCTGGGCCAGATGGACGATCCCGCCCTGCGCCGCGAATGGCGCGAGCGCATTATCGACCATGATGGCGATGCGGAAGGCGAGGGCGGCATCCTGCGCTGGCTGAAGCTGGCGACCGGCCTCGGCCTTGATGCCGTTTACGTGCGCTCGACCCAGGGCATCCTGCCGGGCACCCGCTTTGCCGTGGATGCCTATGTGAATTTCTGCCGCAGCAAGCCGCTGCTGGAGGCCGTCGCCTCCTCGCTGACCGAGATGTTCTCGCCCGACATTATCGGCCAGCGCGTCGCCGGCATGTTGCAGCATTACGATTTCGTCTCGCCGGACATCCTCGCCTATTTCGACAAGCGCCCGGTGCAGGCCAAGCGCGATTCCGACTTCGCGCTGGACTATGTGAAGACCCATGCCCGGAGTGTGGCGGAGCAGCAGGCAGTGATCGCGGCGCTGGAATTCAAATGCGGCGTGCTGTGGTCGCAGCTCGACGCGCTGCATTTCGCCTATGTCGAGCCGGGCCATGTGCCGCCCGGCGCCTGGCAGCCGGAATCATGATCGCACCCGACGCCCGGCCTTGCTTGCTGCGTGGCGTGCGGCTGCGCGAGGACCCGGTGCGCGGCATGATCCTGCTGGGGCCGGAGCGGATCTACGAGCTGGATGTGATCGCCGCCACCATATTGCAGCGCTGCACGGGCGAGGTGGATTTTGCCGCCATGATCGACGCCCTGGCCGCCGATTTCGCTGCCGACCGGGCCGAGGTGGAAGCCGATGTGACCGAATTGCTGCTCGCCCTGCGCGACAAGCAGCTTCTGGCGCTTTAGCCATGACCCTGCCGGCCCCCATCGGCCTGCTGGCGGAACTGACCTATCGCTGCCCGCTGGCCTGCCCCTATTGCTCCAATCCGCTGGCGCTGGCGGCGAAAACGCCTGAACTGGACACGGCGGAATGGACGCGCGTGCTGCGCCAGGCGGCCGATCTGGGCGTGCTGCAGGTGCATCTCTCCGGCGGCGAGCCAGCGGCCCGGCGCGACCTGGAGCAGATCGTGCGGGCGGCGGCCGGGGCGGGGCTGTACACCAACCTCATTACCTCCGGCATCGGCCTGACCGAGGCGCGGCTGGCGGCGCTGGCCGAGGCCGGGTTGGACCATGTGCAACTGTCGATCCAGGACACGGACGCGGATGTCGCTGACCGCATCGCCGGCTATCGCGGCGCGTCGGAGCGCAAGCGGCGCTTCGCCGGCTGGGTGGTGGCAAGCGGATTGCCGCTGACCCTCAACGCCGTCATCCACCGCGCCAATATCGCGCATTGCGGGGATATCGTGGATGAGGCGGTGGCGCTGCGCGCGCGCCGGGTGGAGATCGCCCATACGCAATATCACGGCTGGGCAGCGGCGAACCGCGCGGCACTGCTGCCGGACCGCGCGGCTGTCGACCGGGCCTTGGCCGATGTGGAGACAGCACGTGAGCGGCATCGCGGCCGTATTGTCGTGGATTCAGTAGCGCCGGACTGGCATGCCCGCTTCCCCAAGCCCTGCATGGGCGGCTGGGGCGCGCGCATCATCAATGTGACGCCCCACGGCAAGGTACTGCCCTGCCACGCGGCGGAGAGCCTCCCCGGCCTGGAGTTCTGGAACATACGTGACCATTCCCTGGCCGGTATCTGGGCCCACTCGCCGGCCTTCAACGCCTTCCGGGGCACAGGCTGGATGCCGGAACCCTGCCAGTCCTGCGAACGCCGCGACGTCGATTTCGGCGGCTGCCGCTGCCAGGCTTTCGCCCTGACCGGCGATGCCGCCGCCACCGACCCGATCTGCGAGCGCTCCCCACATCATGCGATGGTATTGGCGGCGCTGGACGGTCCGGTGGAGCCCGTTCCGGCGTATATCTACCGCAAGGCCTGACCCTGATGCCACAAGGCGGGCAGGGTACAGCTCACAGCCGGTCGAGCAATTGCACCACGCCGGCAGCCAGGCCTATCGGCACCAGCACCAGCAGAATGTTCACTGACCATTTGACGACGCGGTAGAGCGGCCGGTTCGTTGATTTCAGTGCCTTGGTGCGGGCCAGCACCGGCGACAGCCCGGAAAACACCCTGTTGGCCAGGCCGCGGCGGTCTTCCAGCGTGTTCGGCACCACGGAGGCGCGCGCTATCATCTGGTAGGCCACATTGAACAGCCGCCCGAACAGGTTCAGCGGGCGCCTGACGTCGCACATCAGGATGAGGCGGTCGGAATCCGTGTCGTTGCGGACATAGTGCAGATAGGTCTCGTCGAACAGGATCACCTCGCCATCGCGCCAGCTTCGCTTCTGGCCATCGATATTGATGAAGCAGGCATCGGAATTGGGCGTTGCCAGGCCCAGATGATAGCGCAGCGATATGGCGATGGGGTCTGCATGCCGCGTCAATTGTGAGCGCGGCGGCAGGTAGGCGAACATGGCGCCATGCACCGCCGGCACCCTGGCCAGTATCTCCACCGTCCTGGGACAAAGCGCCTGTGCCGAGTGGTGGGTGTAGCCGTACCAGTTCAGGTAGAAGCGACTCCAGCCATATTTGAAGAATGTCCTGAAGCCGACATCATAGGAACCTGCCGTCCCCGGACGCTTGGTGGCCTCGAAATAATTCTGGCGCACCAGCGCCAGCCCTTCCTCGCGGATAACCTGCCAGTTCTGCTGGAGAAGATCGAGTTCCGGGAAGTCGGCCGGGTCGAGATTGGCCTTCGATCCGCGGGGCTGCGTGGTCATGTAGAGCACGCAGTTCAGCGGCGAGAAGATCGGCCAGTTCTTGCGGAAATACTCGTTCAGCCCGCTATAGCGGGCCTCGCCGCGGAAGAAATAGACGTAGATGATGCTCGCGACCGTAAACGCGGTCATGACGGCAAGAACGGGCATCATGGTCGCTCAGAATTTGTAGCTGACGAAAAGGCCAGTGCTGAACTGGTCCTCGGAGCCGCGATCCTTTACCAGCGGGCTGTCGGCGGCGTCGCCCAACATGCGCTTGTAGCCGAGCCGGCCGGTGATGCCCCAGCTTTCCGTCAGCCGGTAATCGAGATCGAGGGTGATTCCGGCATCCTTGAAGCCGCCTTCCGCCGCGTATTGCCGCATGCCGGACCGCGCCGATTGCATGCCGGTAACGCCGAAGAAGCTCTGGGTATAGTCGTCATCCGCCCAGGTCGCGGAGACTTCGCTGCGCAGCATCAGCTTTGGCCCCAGCGACATCCGGTGGCCGGCGGAGAGTTCCATCGTCAGCCCGTCATGAGCGTCGCTGACATCGCGAAACATCGTCAGCCCGGCTGACCAGGGGCCGGTGCTGTAGGCGATGAAGCCGCCGACTTCGAAACCGCCGTCGATATCGCCCATGCCGCGCAGATCGTCACTGTCATCCTGGTCGCGCCCCATGCTGTAGCGGACCAGCGGGCCGATCTGCAGTTCGTCCCCCGGCTGCGGGCCCTTCAGCGTGAAGACATTGGCGCCCAGCACCGGGCCGCGCAGGAAGACCAGATCGCGGTAATTCACCATCAGCAGGGGCAGGGGGGAAACCTCATATTCGTCGCTGCCTTCATATTCCGGCTGGAACAGCCCGCCGGCGCCCAGCATGACCTCCCAGTTGCCTTTTCCGGTCTGCTGGGCCAGCGCGGCGAAGGGCAGTGTGGACAGCGCCACGGCGGCAAGCAGGGTATGCGGCAGACGGGGAAGGATCGTGCTTTTCATCGGGGGAAGGCCCTTTGCTGGGGAAGAAGAGGACGCCACCCTAACCGCCGGGCCGGTCTGGCGGGTGTCAGTTCCGTATCGAAATGTTTCAGAATGTTGCCACGCCTGCCCCGGGGCCGGGCTGGCTGGTATAGTGACGCCAGCCGGAGGAAGATGTGACCCTGAAACCCACCACCCATGTCCTGATCGTCGATGACGACCACCGTATCCGCGCCATGCTGGCGCGTTTCCTGGTCGATCATGGCCTGAAGGTCAGCCAAGCCGGCGACGGCCAGGCGATGTTCACCCTATGCGAGGCCGCGCGCATCGACGTCATCGTGCTGGACATCATGATGCCCGGCGAGGATGGGCTGTCGCTGTGCCGCCGCATGCGGGCGCAGAGCAGCGTGCCGATCATCCTGCTGACGGCGATGAGCGGCGACACTGACCGGATCATCGGGCTGGAGATCGGCGCCGATGATTACGTGGTCAAGCCGTTCAACCCGCGCGAGCTGCTGGCCCGCATCCGCGCCGTCACCCGCCGTCTGGGAGCCACCAGCATCAATGCCGAGCGTCCGGTCGCGACACTCTATGAATTCGCCGGCTGGCAGCTGAATTCCAGCCGGCGCACTTTGACCTCGCCGGCCGGCGCGCTGACCGATTTGACCAGCGGCGAATTCGACCTGCTGGCGGCCTTCCTGGAGCATCCGCAGCGCGTGCTGACCCGCGACCAACTGCTGGACCTGGCGCATGGCCGGATGAGTGATGCCTATGACCGCAGCATCGATGTGCAGATCAGCCGCCTGCGCCGCAAGATCGAGGCCGATCCGCAGGACCCGGCCTTCATCAAGACCATCCGCAATGAAGGCTATTTCTTCGCCGCACCGGTTGCCCTGCAGCAGGATCTGGCGATGAGGAGACAGGGGTGAAAATTCCGCTCTGGTCATGCCTTCGGCTCGCTCCGCGGATCATACTGGTCATCGTTGGCGGCCTGCTGGCGGTAAAGGCGGTCGACAAGGCCATGCCACTGCTGATCCGCCCGCCTGAAATCATGTTCTTCGACCGCGACTGGCTGCTCGACAACCTGCGCGATATACGCGACCGCAGCGTCACCGTGCCAGCCGCGGAACGGCCGGTCGCGCTGCAAGACCTGCCGTTCCGGCGTTGGCTCGATATCGAGCCAGTGAATGCGCGACCGGAGTTCCCTCATACTTCTCGGACCGGCGCCTTTGCCGAATTGCATCTGCAGATCGCCGATACGCTTGGCCTGGCACCGCAGGATGTGCTGCTGATGGCGGACGATCTGGACGATCCGGAATATTCGCCGCGCCCCCTGGTCGTCATCCTGCCGCCGCTACCGACGGTGATGACGGATGTGCTCGAGGATAGGCGCAGCAATATGCTCAGCAGCGACATGCGCATCGCCTTCCGCATCGGCCCTGAGGAATGGCTTCTGGTGACGCCGCACAGTGACGGGCAGGAAACCGTGCGCATGATCCGCAACATGCTGCTGCCGCTGTTGGCCGTGGTGATGATCGGCCTGCTGTCAGTCTGGGTGGCGCGCGGCATCGTGAGACCGCTGGACGATCTGGCGGCGGCGGCGGAGACACTCGGCCGCGACCGCGAGCTCAGCCTCGTCGGCGATTTCAACGCGCCGGAACTGCAGGCCATCGGCAATTCCTTCAACGAGATGCAGCGCCGGCTGAAGCAGTTCGTCGATGACCGGCTGCAGATGATCGCCGCCATCAGTCATGATCTGCGCACCCCGCTCACCCGGCTGCGGCTGTTCGCCGAATATGTGCCGGACCCGGACCAGCGGCGCCAGGTGCTGTCAGATATCAACGATATGGAGGCGATGGTCAGTGCCACGCTGACCTATGCCAGCAACCGGCTGAAGGACGAGGCCCGCAGCGCCGTCGATCTCGGCTCGCTGCTGATCAGCCTGTGCGACACCGCCGCCGATGCGGGCTGCCGGGTCGTCTATGAAGGCCCCGATCATGCCGACCTGACCTGCCGGCCGGTGGCGATCCGCCGGGCCTTCGCCAATCTGATCGACAATGGCTGCAAATTCGGCAGCGAGGTTCAGGTGAGGCTCCACGACAGGCCGGACGCCATCGTCATCACCGTCGCCGATGACGGGCCGGGCGTCCCGGCGGCCCAGCGCGAGGAAGCCTTCCGCCCCTTTACGCGGCTGGAGACCTCCCGCAACCGCGAAACCGGCGGCACCGGCCTTGGCCTGACCATCACCCGCGACGTGATCATGGCCCATGGCGGCACCATCCAGCTGGACGATTCCCCGGCCGGCGGCCTGCTGGCGACAGTGACGCTGCCGAAGGTAAGGTAACCTCGGAGAACGCCGCCTAACCCAGGCCGTGGCTGCGCGAATAGGCGTTCGGCGCGGGCGGCGTCCAGCCGTCCAGCGCACCGCGGCGCGGCGCGAAGATTTCCACCTTCAGCGGATAACAGGCGGCGGTGTCGCTGGAATGCTGGCTGCCGCAATCGCCGCCGGGACAGGCCGACAGCGCGCCCAGCAGATCGATCTCCGCGAACATCTCCAGATAATCGCCGGGGCGCACCGGGCTGGCCTTCATAAAATACTGGTGGGTGTCGCGGGTGAAGCCGGTGCACATGAAGACGTTCAGCACGTCATGCACATGCGCCTCCGCCTCTGCCAGCGTCAGGCCGCGCTCTGCCGCCAGCGCGCGCGTCAGGTTGGAATGGCAGCAATGATGGTAGTCGCCGCCGGTCAGCAGGCGGTTGGTATAGGGATCGCAGCGCGTGCCGATCACGTCATGGACGCCGCCGCCATCTGCGTCCCAGCCATACCAGTCCAGCGTGTCGCTGGTGATGGTGGCCAGCGGGCGCAGAAAGGGCATATTGCTCCACAGCCGGTCGCCTGTGGTCACATGGGTGGCGTGCAGCTGCCGCGTCTTGCCGCTGAAGAAGCGCTCCGAGAGGTCGTGCGCGTTCCACAGATTGAGGTCGCCGACCTGCGGCCCCTCGATGCTGACGACACGGAACAGATGCCCGGCCGGCACGGTGAAGGTGCGGGCCTCGCGTGGCGGCACCACGATTTCCTCGATCAGCCGCATGCCCTGGCGCGCGTCTTCGTAGAAGCTGTGGTTGTACGGCGACAGCTGGTCCACCGGATAACAGACAGTAACCGCCGCCGCCCGGCGGCGCGCGGCATCCGCAGGCGGCTGATGGGCAGGCAACTGGCGGGCTGAAGGCTGGTGGGTAGGGTGTGTCATGATGTCCTCGCGCGCGACCGGTAACAGCGGGCGGGATGATAGGCCGCCAGCGGCGATCAAGGAAGCGGCGGCAGAGGGCCGCCCGGTCAGACCGCCTTGCGCGCAGCTGTGATCCATATGTGATCCAGCAAGGGCATTGTCTCGGGATCGTCGGCTAAGTGCTTGGAAAATTTGGCTGGGGGACCTGGATTTCCAGCCATTTTCCTGTAAGACCTTGACCAATAATAAGAAATTTATAGCCCTCCGAAAGCTTGTGCAACAGCTATGTGATCATGTCTGGGCGTGTGTTGGCTCCTTCCCGAGCCTCCTTGGCCCCAAATCAATCTGTTGATCTGCCACCTTCTAATTGGTCCAGTATCTATTTTAGATTTGGCCACGAAGGAGGAATGGAATGGCGAGGAAGCACAAGCCGGAGGATCATCGGCAAGCTGCGGAGATAGTGTTGGCCCAGGTCATGAGCGGTAACGACCTCAAAAGCCGCCATTCCGCTAACAGCCAAGCGTGAGCTGAAGAGCGGCCAGTCGGCAGCGCGCTTAATTTCAGCCGTTCAACTGAGAAATTAGTGCGCCTATGAGCGGACATTCTACTTCTGACCGGGGTTAGGACATTGCTGCCGGTCGCCTCCATCAGCGGGAGCGTCTGGTACGCCGAAGCCGGTCATTCGTAACGCCGCGCAAGCCCTCTTCGCTATGTCTAGGTCGTTGGACGATCTGGACAGTCCGCTTTACGGCACTCACAAGAGGTAATCATCCATTCGTTTAGAAGCACTTAGCCGTCACACGCTCCGACAAAGCAGCCCCAGTATGACGCAAATGTATCTCTTCCCGGCACGAGCTCAAACGGCGATCGCGCTCAGCGCTTTCTGAATCGAAAATCGATCCGTCGAGCCGTCCGCGAACCTCACGCCGAAACAGCGGGTAGTGTAGCCCTCTCCGCTCTCATGGATCGGAAAAAAGGCTACTGGCGCGGAAGGAAGCGCCCAGTCTGTGGCATCGCAATATGCTCGATAGACAGCGGTCACGTCTTCGAGGTCCGATCCTGAAATCTCCACCTTCAGCGGGGTCGCGTCTAGCAGCGCGGAGAAGTGTCGCTTCGCCTCTGCAATATTTTTGAACGATTTTCCGGTAGATAGATCGACGTTCTTAGCCATGCTGCTCCCTAAAGTTTATATATGTTTTCGCGTGTTAACTTCTATCTTCCTCAAGCTTCGCGAACGCACGAAGCGGCAAAGACTGGCGGACGCTTTCGAGAATCTCCCTTTCGAAAGGCTGCAGTTGGAGCCGCCCGAGATCGATCCCTGCTAGGATGCGAAGCCCCTGATCAACGCTCTCAATCGCGCCGCTATCGATGATGATCTTTCGAGCTATCTCTGAGGGGACACCATACTCGTCCAACGCGAACAGTCCCGCCGGCATGAACAAAGAGTCCGCATGGGCAGCAAACATGGAGTAATCACCTGGCGCCGCTTTTTTGTAGCGTAAAAGCACGTCAGCCTGAATGCGGCTCAGTGCCATCAACTGCCTCCCGAACTTATACCCAACGTAGTTCCGAAGGAACGATAGAGCCTGTTCGACAGCGTCGCTGATCGTGTCGTCCATGAACTTAGTTGCCACACGCTGAGCGATGAATTCTTTGAAATCGTCAGCAGCTATGAGGCTCGTGAGTACGGCCTGAAGCTGATCCCCGGCAAAAATTTTATGCCGGCGGAGTGAGCCTCCATGATCAAGATGGGCGTAAATAAGATTGCAGACCGCGAGGAGCTGCGCTGACTTAGGGATGCCCTTCCATTGGAGATGTTCAGGATGGACGTCGTAAAGCGCTGAGACGGCGTCAAACAGCGCATTCTGATCTTCTATTGGGATGTAGCGATTTTGCCGTATCGTCGCTTCGCTTAGCTTAGATTCCTCGAAGACGGTCGTGATCCGCTCTTTCGAAAGTTCAGTTAAGCTCCCCGTGGGAAGATCCAGAATGAGAGATAACGGGGTTGACTCATCCTGCTGGCCAACAGGCAAATTGACGACGTGATCGCCTTCCGCCACTGCTTCTTCTAAGACGAAAACCTTGCCAATGAAATAGCGGTTCATACGACCCGCTCTGCCGGCGATGTTTCTGAATGTGAAATCGTCTATGGTGGTAGTGTTAGTGCGACGATCGAAGATTATGACGTTTTCGGCAACAGTGTTAACACCTTCAATGATTGTGGAAGTGCATACGAGGATCTTGATCCGGCCTTGCTCAAACGCTCTGACCATGTACTGTTGGATCGCTCTCGGAACATTTCCATGGTGGATTCCGATGCCGTGCTTCAAAGCTTGGATGACCTCCCATTCGGGGGGGAAGTACAGCTCAAGCCAGTCCACAGCGTCTTTCGTTGCCTCGCTGATCGGAAGTTTGGATGTTTCGTATAGGGTTCTGGCTGCGTCGCGCGCGCTGCGAGGTGACTGACAGTAGACGAGCGTTGGACTTGTCAGCGAACCACAGAGCTCAACAAGCTTAGCGTTTCGCTCCTCGCCCTTCTGCTTTAGGTTGAAATATTCCACGTCCAACGCGACGGTCGAGAAGTCCGACGGTATGAAAACATGCTTGTAGGAGGACGCCAAGCCTTTGACGTTCGAGATATTGGGTCCGATCAGGTAAAATTGAGCCCCATTCTGAGCCAATCTATGAAAGCATATATTTAGATCGATTGCTCTTTCATCTCGTCCGTCTCGAAGGTCCAGTTTGTAGAATTCGTCGATAACAAAAAAATCCGCATCGCCAAGGTCATTTCGTCCCAGGGCTCGCTCTTGGGTAAGAATGTAAACTGTCGGTTTGCCGTCACCGAGGCTTTCTTGGCTCGGGTGAGTAATAATGTCGTGCGTGCCGCCTAGAGTGGCCGTAATACGGCGCCTTGTCTCGTCAATCAGTGCGATCGTCGGCACGATGATGACAGCTTTTTTGTGCTGCCGCGTGGCGAGCACAGCGTCAATCACGAGGCTTTTTCCTACGCTGGTTGGAGCGCTTAAGACGACGTTTCGTCCGTTTACGATCTCCTGAAATACAGCAAGCTGTAGGCTATGAAAGAACCTCTCTTGCCCTACGCCCTGAACCCTGTGAGCTTCGAAAAGCATTTGCTCTTCGAGTCCAACATTTTTCTCCTGATCGGCATAGGGATACAACCCGACCTCTCGCACCAGAGCGTCCAGCAGGTCGTCATATCCGTCGGTCAGAAGCGCTTTATGGGGAAGCAAGCGTATGATCAGGTCACGAGCGATCGCGCTCGTTTGCTCCCTGTTGGCCAGTCGAGTAACCTCGCGGAAAATTGGCAAGCGGGCTTCGAGCATCTTGTTGGGATTGGCGATACGCTCGCGGATGTCATCAAGCTCCATCGTCATTTCCTCAACTTCGTCTCAAATTCCTTGGCGAGCGTGTCGGCACATTCGACTGGAACGAGGAACAGTGAGATTTGAACGGATGCCAGCTCTTCACCCAATAGCGCCTTGATCCTCTCATATTCATTCTCGACTTCTGCCTTCAGTCTCCCGAGGTAAGCCGCCTCAAAGCCTTTGCTGAGGGTGGCACTGTCGTACGCGACGAGAAAAGGCAGACGAAGGATCTTCAACAGATCAGATGTCTTTCCAGTGCTCGAGAGGATCGCATCAAGCTTGTCGTCTCTAAGATGCCTCGGCTCGCGAAGCTGAATGATGATCTCACGCTCCTCCTTCAGCACGTCCCTTGTCAGGGCGGTCCGAAATTCCGTCAGCACTTCGGTTATTACATCTTCATGCGAGGATGCAGTGACCAGGCGAGACCGACCGAGCCAGATTTCCTCTCCTTCGGGCAACTGGACGATGTGGGCGCTGCTAGCCCTCATCGTTCCGCTCACAGAGAAGAAGATGCGACAGGCTATCGGCTCGGCCCCGAAGTGAAGACGTAGGATCGCGTGCAGCATAAGTGCAGCTATTAACTGCGGGATGTCGGTAGCCCCTCGCTGCTCCCAAGCTTTCAAAGCCTCACCCGGCAGCCTTCTAGCAGCGAGATGGGTGAAGTTCGCCAGAGTGCGCGGTGGAAGTGCGATTTCAGGAAGCCAATCCAACAGGTGATCGGTCAGTTCATCTCTTCGCCAAACGTCACCATCGAACTCGACATCATAAGCATAAAGGGCCCTTTGAATCGCCTCTTCATCCATCGAGCAGATCTCCGAAAAGAACTGCTGGATGCCGGAAATCTGATACACTTTGACGGTTTCGGTGGCCGCCTTTCTCATCCTCTCAACCTGAGAAGACCACCACTTCAAACAGTCGTGGCGTGTCCAGATCTTTTGTTCGACGTCGACCGACGGCTTGTCGCCCATGGTGCGGACTTTTTGGGCAAGCTCACCATAGACCTGCTCCATAGCTTCGTAGCTTGGATTCAAGCCTTGTCCGCCTGACAGCTTAAGTAGCGCATTGATATTTCGCGAGATTAAAGCGTCCTCTTCGCCCTCAACCTCCCACAGCATATTGCTTGCCCAGTCAGCCAACGTTCGGCCTGACTTTGATACGGTCGCTTTGTGTTTATTAGAGAAACTGGTGATCAGACTTGTAAGCGGCGCATAGTTCGCGCGCTTGTCACGAGCACGATGGAAAGGTTGCAAGCTATTTATGACCGCCCGCGTGGACACGAGGCGAAACCAAGCGATCTCTCCATGCTTGTCACACAGAAGAGATTTTTCACAAACTGAACTGCCGGCTTTGCTGTCAGTGCGTGCCGTCAGCTCTTTGATCGACCACTTTGTGTCGGCTTCGGTCGTCTTGACCTGAACATATTCAATGACTGTCTTTCCATCATCAATACGACGAAGAATAACGTCATCGCCGGTCTCGCACTCTAGCTGCAAGATCGTGGAGTCACGGATCATCTCAAGCGCTAGACGAGCTGCGACATGATCCTGAATTCGAAACCCTTTGCGGGCAGCAATTCCGCCGGCATCTGACGATGCAGCGATATTACTCAAATCGTTAGGCACGCAGCCCATCTCCTGACTGGGCTTAGCGCGATGCATGGCCCGATTTAAGGCTACTATTTATGAGCTTCCCCATAGAATTTCTAAATTAACATACTCTATTTGCATAGAGACGTGTGGTGGCTGTGCTCCGTTCGAAGAGATGCGGAAATAATTAGCGTAGCGGAATATTCGGCTGCGTCGCGGCGAAGATAAGCGCTCGATCTGCAAGTAGGACGAACCCTATTGTCGCCGCGACTACGCGCTTAGCCTTTCGGTGCACCCTTCGGTTTAGCCAGCTTCCTTCTCAAGGCCGCCGGCCTGCGTATTACCGTGTCACCGGCGACTTTCCAGCGACCGCTTTCGATGAGCTGCGACCGCGCAATCGGAAGTTTCGAACAGCCGGGTATTTCGCGAAGTGTCGCTTTAAGGCTATCGGCAATGGGCGCTGGAAGCCATGGGTTAAGGTGTATACGACCAATTAGGCTAAGCGGAAAATCGATCGATAATGCCGGTCGCTGCGCTTCGGTGGTCTCAGCGATAATCCGATACTCGGACTCGGGTTCGAACCCCCATCGTTTAACAAAGGGGAGCCGTTTACGATCGCCAGGGCCAAGGTTCTCCACTTTTCCGAGTACCAAATAATCGACTTCGCCGAACGATACACCGGGAAGCTCTTGAAGACGCTCTTCTAACGGCTCGCGCCTGATTTCGATGCAAGCACCATCGGCGGCATTTGTGAATACGCGCCAGTGATGATAGGTCTCCTTGCAGGTTGCTGCGCATAGACCATACAGACCGCCTAATTCGCCACTCTCCTTGTATAGAGACATGAAATAGCGGTCGTTCCGGTCATCCCAGGACTGGGGGTCGAGCAGCGGCAGTTCTTTGCGTCGCAGGATATCGATTACGGCGGCGATCGAAGTGTAGCGGCGCAGAAACGTTACTTCAGCTAAGGGACGGCTTCCAGTCGCATCCATTTTCCTTTTCCGGCCCCCGCTCTCGATTTCCAGCCATTCCAATAATACTAGCTAATTTAGACGTTGAAATCAGCGGTAGATTGGGCGGCATGGCGCCATCTCAACTGTTTTTGGATGTAGCGTTACGAGGGCTTGGAGAGATGAAGCGCCTGGCTGGGCAGATCAACGTGACCATCCATGCGCTCGGCATCCTGCTCTGCCTTCCCCATATCCTCGAACCGGACGAGCGGGTCGAATATGTGTCGCTCGGCGCCGGGAATACCGGGCGCGATTTCGACCTGGAGACCAACCTGCGGGTCGCGGAGTTCAAATTCATAAGGTGGCGGGGCGGCGCGGAATCGATCCGCCAGAATTCCGTGTTCAAGGACTATCTGCTGCTCGCCGAGCATCCCACGGCGAAGCGAAAATATCTCTATCTGCTCGGCACCGAACATGCGCTCAAGTTCCTGCGGGGCGGTCGCGCCCTGTCGAGCGTGCTGAGCCGGAACGACAAGCTGCAGAAGATGTTCGAGGATCGCTTTGGTGAGGCGTTCCGGACGGTCGGCGACTATTACGCGGTCCACGCCGGCGCGGTGGAGATCGAGGATGTCTCGCCGCGGCTTTCGGAGCTGGCGGAAGAGTTGATCGCGGAGCCGGACGCTGGCGCCGAAGACTAGGGAGCGGCGCGCGTGACGCGGGCGCGGCGTGCGGCGTCGCCTACTGGCCGCCGCGTTGCAGTCAGGAGCGCTTCCTCCGCGGATTTCTGCGGTCCCATGAAGTCCATGCGATCGGCGATGTAGGCGCCGAATGCGCGCGCGTCTTCGGCCGATGGCATCGGAACGTCGTATGTGAGCGAGAGAAACGCGGTCAACGCGATGCGATAGAGCGGAGCGGCATATTCGAAGATCGTCCGCTGCGGCGTGGGGAGAACCAGATTGCTGCGCTCGACTGGATTGCCGTGAAGGAAATCGTTTCGGCACTCGTAGAGCACTTGATAGAGCCAGGAAGCCAATGTGCGCTTCACCTTGGTCTTGCCGCCTGTGTCGTGGACGAGCTGGCTGCTTTCCGCCTCCGCCCAGGGCGTCTGCTCGATCATCTCGAACACCTTGTCGCGGTTCGCCTTGCCGCTTCCGCCAGGATGCACGAGAATCTCGAAGGCGCTGACCCAGAGGGAGACGACCCGCCCGACGTCGTAGAACGTCGCATCGGTGCCGGCCGGCAAGAGGGAGGCTTGGTAAGCCATGTCGAGCGACCGCATCAGCGCGATGTCCACCGCGGCCGGCTCTGCGGCCTCATAGCGTCTACGCCAGCGGGCTATGAGCGCGGCCAGGAGCGGCTGGTCAATGTCTCCTTCGCCGAGTGACGTGCGGAACAGGGCCGGTGACGATTGGCCCTTGAAGCGAGAGAGCTCATGCGTGCCGAGGATCGCCGGCGTGCGGCCGATCACGTCCTCGTAGTGTCGGTCGAGCATCCAGGGGTAGATGGCGAAGGCCTCGCCGAACAGCACGCGATGCCCGCGCGGATGTCGGAGTTCCAGCGCCCGGCCATGGGTGACCGCCGAGAGCGCGATAAGGTCGCGGAAACTCGCCAGCGCCGTCACGTCGCGAAAGATCGGCGGAGCGGCGGCGTCGAGGATCAGGACCGAGGGCTCGAACTTCTCTCCGAAATTATCCGAGAAGCGGTTGAGGAAGCGTCTGAACGAGGGATGCGCCCGTTTGATAGCCGCAATGCGAGGGTCACTCGCTGGCGCGAGCGCAGCTATCTCACAGCCGACCGCAGTTTCCAGCGGAATATTCGGTAGGACGAATACCGGCGTCCAATCGGCAGCAGTCATGTGCTATTCCTGTCTCGACGGGCAGACGCCAACAGTCGTTGAAGTATTTCTCTCTATATTATGCCGGAACAACAATGAACGATATCAAGCGAGAAGACGGGAGAGAGAAGGCCGCGAAAGGCGATCAGGCGCCGTTGGCGGTTCTCGTCCGCGGAGCCGAGAAGACATTCGATAATGCGGAGCGCCTTTTTTTCGAGGCGGAGCTTCTGGCGAAAGCTGGCGCGGGGGCGCGTGCTCTTTGCCTCCACCAGATCTCCCTCGAGGAGTGTTCGAAGGTCAATAACCTCGGCGCCTGGGCGGTCAGCCTGGTCCTTGGGTTCGAAGTCGATCAGAAGAAGGTGCTGGCCGCCTTCGGGCGTCACGTGGCCAAGAACAAATCAAATGCTTACATGCTGAAGGGCTCTGACGCCGAGACAGATGCTAAGGCCCGTGGCGACTGGGAGGCTGCCATGGAGGCGTTCAGGCAGACACAAGATGAGTTTCACGAGACGTCGAACCGCGCCAAGAACGCCTCGCTGTACGTGGATTGGGTTGATGGTGAGTTCGCCGCGCCAAGCGAACGCATCACCAACGAGATGCTGGCCGAGATCACAGAGCGCAACGCGGAGTTTCTCGGCTATGCCCAAAACGGGCTGAAGATGCTCAGGAGGCTGGAGCAGGCGCCGGATGAAATGAAGGCCCTGCTGACGGGTTTCGTCGAACGGGCGGAAAAGCTCCGCGAAGAGAAGCCGGACGATTTGATGGGAGCAATGGAGACATTGCTGTCGGGCTTTCTCGAAGAGGGCAAGCAGAAGCTGAAAGGTTAGGCTTCGCATCGCGCGACCCTCCTCGTCGAACGAGGGGCCGCTCTCGACAGATAGGTAGGTCGGGTGTGCAGGCACCTAGCCAATCTTGAAAACTGTCAGAAAACCGCGTATATTTCTGACAGGAGATTTTGCCATGCAGCGCTTGACCGAACAGATTCTTGAGCATGCAACGCGGCTGCCGGAGGGCACGCCCGTCGCGGCTAAGAGCTTGCTTCACCTTGGCAATCGCGCCGCGGTGGATCAGGCCCTGTCGCGTCTGGCCGAGCGGGGGCAACTGATCCGGGCCGGACGCGGCGTTTACCTCCTGCCGGTCACAAGCCGGTTTGGGACCAGGGCGCCGTCGGTGGAACAGGCGGTCGAGGCGCTTGCCGCCCAGCGCGGCGAGGTTATCGTCTCGAGCGGTGCGGCTGCTGCCAATAGCCTCGGGCTAACCACGCAGGTGCCGGTCCGGTTCGTCTATCTGACCTCGGGGCGCACCCGGAAAATGAGCCTTGGCAAGCAGACCGTCGAGCTTCGCCACGCACCTCGCTGGCAGCTCGCCATGCCGCATCGGCCGGCGGGTCAGGCGGTGCGAGCACTCGCCTGGCTGGGGCCGGAGAAAGCCGAGGCGGCCCTCAAAACCCTGAAACGGAAGCTGCCGCCGGCCGCCTTCAGCGAGCTGGTGGCGGCGGCGCCGCAGCTTCCGACCTGGCTCGCGCAAAGCGTAGGCAGGGTCGCGCATGGCTGACCCCTTCCTGCTCCTTCCGGCCGAGGATCGCCGGGAAGCCTTGAGCGTCGCGGCCGACCGTTCAGGCCGACCAGCACACCTTCTG
>JAHJHR010000006.1 GCA_018823745.1 Alphaproteobacteria bacterium | reverse complement strand
CGCCGCCGGAACCGGCCAAGCCGGTGCCACCCACGCCTGCCCCGACGCCAGCGCCCACGCCGCCGCCCGAGCCGGCACCTGCTCCGAAGCCGGAGCCGCAAAAGGCTGTCGAGCCGCCGCCGACACCTGCCCAGAAGCCGACTCCGCCGAAGCCCCAGGTCGCCGAGAAGAAGCCGGAGCCGCCGAAGGAGCAGCCGAAAAAGCCGGAACCGCCGAAGGAACAGGTGAAGAAGGAGCCGGAGAACCGGCTCGCCTCGCTGTTGTCCAGCGTGAACAAGCTGAAAGAACAGCAGCGCACCGAGGATCAGAAGCCGCAGCGCCAGCAGCCGCAGCAGCAGGCGCCGCAATCGCCGCAGCAGCAGCGTCAGTCGCCGCAGACCAGCCGGCTGAACGATCCGACGCGTGATCTGTCGATGAGTGAGATGGATGCGGTGCGCCAGCAGATTGCGCAATGCTGGAACGTCCCGGCCGGCGCGCGCGATGCGCAGGAACTCATTGTTGACATATTCGTTGTTATGAATCCCGATGCCACGGTTCGCGAAGCGCGGATCGTGAACAGCGGGCGCGGCAGCTCCGATCCGTTCTACCGGTCTGCTTCGGAAAGCGCCCTTCGGGCCGTGCTGAACCCGCGTTGCAGCCCTCTCAAGCTGCCGCGCGACAAGTTCGATACCTGGAAGACGATGACGTTAAGCTTCAACCCCAAGGATATGTTGGCCCCATGATCGCATCGTTGATTGGCAGCCTTTCCCGTCGTGCGCTTGGCGCATCCTGCATTGCACTGGCGCTGACGCTTGTCGCCATAGCCCCGGCCCGCGCCGAATTGCGGATCGACATCACCCGCGGCGTGGTCGAACCGCTGCCGATCGCCATCGTCGATTTCCAGGGCGAGGGCCAGAGCGTCGATATCGGCCGCAACATCAGCCAGGTGGTCTCCGCCGATCTGGAGCGCTCCGGCCTGTTCCGGCCGCTCGACAAGGCCTCCTTCATCCAGAAGGCTGATTCGCTGCAGGTCCAGCCGCGCTTTCCCGACTGGCGGGTGATCGGCGCGCAGGCGCTGGTCAGCGGCACGGCGACGATGCAGGCCGATGGCCGGCTGAAGGTTGAATTCCGGCTGTGGGATGTCTTCGCCGAGCAGCAGATGACTGGCCTGGCCTATTACACGACGCCTGCCAACTGGCGCCGCATCGCGCATATCGTCGCCGATGCGATCTACAAGCGCATCACCGGCGAGGATGGCTATTTCGACACCCGCATCGTCTATATCGCCGAAAGCGGCCCGCAGAATCGCCGTCAGAAGCAGCTGGCCATCATGGACCAGGACGGCGCCAATCACCGCTTCCTGACCGATGGCAAGGTGCTGGTGCTGACGCCGCGCTTCTCGCCGACGACGCAGGAGATCACCTATCTCGCCTATTTCAACAACCGGCCGCGCGTCTATCTGCTGAACATTGATACCGGGCAGCAGGAAGTTCTGGGTGATTTCCCCGGCATGACCTTCGCGCCGCGTTTCTCGCCTGATGGCAACGGTATCGTCATGAGCATGGCGCGGGACGGTAATTCCGATGTCTATGTCATGGATCTGCGCACCCGCCGGGTGAAGCGCCTGACCAATCATCCGGGCATCGACACCTCGCCGTCCTACTCGCCGGATGGCCGCCAGGTGGTGTTCAATTCGGATCGCGGCGGCAGCCAGCAGCTCTATGTCATGGATTCCGAAGGCGGCAATGTGCGCCGCATCAGCTTCGGCGATGGCCGCTATGCGACGCCGGTCTGGTCGCCGCGTGGCGATCTGATCGCCTTCACGAAAATGAACAAGGGCCGGTTCTTCATCGGCGTGATGCGCCCGGATGGCAGCGGCGAGCGGCTGCTGTCGGAAAGCTATCTCGATGAGGGGCCGACCTGGGCGCCGAATGGTCGCGTCCTGATGTTCTTCCGCCAGACCCAGGCCGATGCACGCGGCCTGGGCGGCACGGTAAAGTTGTACTCTGTGGATCTGACCGGCCGAAATCTGCGCGAAGTTGTCACACCAAGGGACGCATCGGACCCTGCATGGTCCCCCTTGATTCCCTGAATTACCGCATCTATATTTCGGCGGTCGGTGAAGGTCTAGGGTTTCCAAGGAAAAAGCTGTAAGCTGGAACGAAGTGGAGGGGTATCCCTTCTAACTGATACTGGTACCAGCAATCATCGGGATACCCGCAATACCGTAATCTCCCCTAAACTTTGGGACTGCGTTCGCGGAGGGCGAAATAAATGCGTACAAAAATTCTGACCATGTTTGCGGCATTGCTGCTTGTTGCAGCTTGCGAAACCGCACCTGATTCTTCGGCTACCGCCAGCGGTGCCGGCAGCAGCTCCGGTTCGGCCGTCAGCTCGACCACGCCGGCTGGCCCGCGCGCCGGCTCGCAGGAAGATCTGGTTGTCAATGTTGGCGACCGTATTTTCTTCAATTTCGATGAATACTCTGTCCGTGCCGATCAGCGCGGCCAGGTCGACAAGTGGGCCGCTTGGATGAAGCGCAACCCGTCGGTGCGTGTGACCGTCGAAGGTCATGCCGACGAGCGCGGCACCCGTGAGTACAACCTCGCCCTGGGCGAGCGTCGTGCGGGCGCCATCAAGGACGCCCTGGTTGCTCAGGGTATCGATGCCAGCCGCCTGATGACCATCAGCTATGGCAAAGAGCGTCCGGCCGTTCTCGGTTCGAACGACGCTGCCTGGGCCCAGAACCGCCGCGGCGTTCTGGTCGTCAACTAAGCTTCTTCGGAAGTTCGGGTTAAATGAGGCGTCGGTCCGCTCTGTCGGGCCGGCGCCTTATTTTTGCCCATGGGGCGGAGCAATCTCGCTTCTTGTCGTAGATGGACGATGCGCCCGGATCGGTCTGAAGGATGGATTCCAAGATGCAGCAGACAGTGACTTTTTTCCCGCGTGTGACGCGCCTTCTGGGCTTGGCAATGGCCCCCCTGGTGGCCGTTGCCCTTTTGGCCGGGACCATGCCCGCCTGGGCGCAGAATCGCGACATGCAGTCGCTGATCGACCAGGTCGGCCGGATGCAGCAGGATCTCTCCGATCTGCAGCGCACAGTCTATCGCGGCGGCGGTGCTGCTTCCGGCGGCAGCGGTGGTGCCGGCGTGCAGCCGGCCCCGGCTGACAACAATCAGACTGTCTCCAATCTGTATCGCCTGAATGATCTGGAACGCCAGGTCGCCGAACTGACCGGCCGCATCGAGGAGGCCCAATACGGCGTCCAGCGGCTGAACGACAAGCTGGACAAGCTGTCCAGCGATCTCGAATTCCGCCTGACCCGGCTGGAGCAGGGGGCGACGTCCGGCGCTGCCGCCACGCCGCAGACTTCCTCATCTGCCAGCCCGGCGACCAGCCAGGCCACCAGCCAGGGAAGCAGCCAGGTGAACGATGATCGCGGCCCGAAGGTGCTGGGCACCATGCCCCAGAATGCGACCTCGTCCGGTGCAAGCGCCAATCGCCAGCAGAGTGCTGCGCTGCCGTCCGGCGCGTCGGCGCAGGAAGCCTATGACGTCGCCTTCCAGACCCTGGTGCGACAGGACTTCCCCACTGCTGAACAGCAGTTCCGCGGCTTCCTGACGCAGCATGGCAACAGCCCTCTCGCCGGCAACGCGCAATACTGGCTGGCCGAAACCCATTATGTGCGCGGCCAGTACGAGCAGGCCGCCGTCGCCTTCGCCGAGGGTTTCGAGAAATATCCGAAAAACGCCAAGGCGCCGGATAACCTGCTGAAGCTGGGCCTCTCCCTCTCCGCGCTGAAGCGCAAGGAGGATGCCTGTCTGGCGCTGGGTGAATTGGGCAAGCAATATCCCAACGCCGCGCAGAACATAAAGCGCCGCGCCCTGCAGGAACGCCAGAAGCTGGCCTGCTCCTGATCCGATGGCGGCCAGTGGCGCGCCCTCTCCCGATCTTGCGGAGACCTTCGCCCGGCAGATGATGGCGCTGGGCGGCTTCGAGCCGCAGCCCACTCTCGCAATCGCCGTCTCCGGGGGCGCCGACAGCCTAGCGCTGACCCTGCTGGCGTCGGATTGGGCAGCGGCGCAGGGCGGGCGGGTTCTGGCCCTCACGGTGGATCACGGCCTGCGTGCGGAAGCAGCACAGGAGGCCGCGCGTGTAGAGGATTGGCTGTCCGCCCGTGGCATCGCCCATGAAACCCTGGGCTGGATCGGCCCGAAGCCGGCAACCGGGCTTCAGGCGGCGGCCCGACAGGCGCGCTATGCCCTGCTCGGCCAGCGCTGTCGGGAAGCCGGCATCCTGCATCTTCTGGTCGCCCATCATGCCGAGGACCAGGCCGAAACCGTCGCGCTGCGCCAGGCGGCGGGCAGTGGCCCCGACGGGCTGGCCGGTATGGCCGAATGCGTCGACTACGCCGATTTCCGCTTGCTGCGCCCGCTGCTGACGATCCGCCGGCAGGTCCTGCGTGACTGGCTGCGGGGGCAGGGCATGGGCTGGATCGACGATCCGTCCAATGACGACCCGCGCTTCACCCGGGTCCGGCTGCGCCAGGCGCTGTCCGGGGATGATATCGACGCCCTGCTGGCGGTTGCGCAGAAAGCCGGGTTGGACCGGCAGGCGCGGGACAGGCGCCTGGCCCGTCTGCTGGTCCGGCTGGCGACCCGGCGCGACGATGGCGCGGTGGAAATCGACCGCGCCGGCCTGAGGGCCGTGGAAAAGACTGATGCCCTGGCGCTTCTCGCGCGCTGCGTCCTGGCCGTCGGCGGGGGCGATTATGCCCCGCGCAGCGACAGGCTGGAGCGACTCTGGGCTGCGGTTTCAAATGAAGTCCCGCCGTTGCGGGGGCGCACTTTGGGCGGGTGTGTGATATCACCTTTGAGGCGCGGCGGTACCGACCGCTTGCTGATGCGCCCGGAAAGACGCGCCGAAGGACGGGATCGTCCCGGTTTCGGGCTTGAAGCGGAGCCCGATGCCGACCACTTGAATAGTTCTAAACAGGTGGCATCGAAGAGGATTGCGCCCGAATCCGCTTCAACTGGTGCTTTCCGACCGCTTGCCTTGGCCGATTTTGCAGTTGCGCGGCCGGTGTCTCGCGTTATTTGATGAGGGTTGGATGGGCCAGCATGCCGCATCGGCATGCCGCTCGGCCGGAATAAGGATAGTCAGGTCGTGAATAATTTCGGTAAGAATCTCGCCCTCTGGATCATCATCGGCGTTCTGCTGGTGGCTCTGTTCAACCTGTTTCAGACCTCCTCGACCCGGACGCCTTATGCCAGCCTGGCCTTTTCCGACTTCCTGAATGAAGTCGAGAACGGGCAGGTCCGCGAAGTCACGATCCAGAACAACAATCTGAGCGGACATTTCACTGATGGCCGCGCCTTCACGACCTACATGCCCAGCGATCCCGGCCTGGTCGAGCGCCTGCGCGACCATGGCGTGCGCATCAGCGCGCAGCCGCCGGAAGAGGGCATGTCCGGCCTGTTGGGCATCTTGATCTCCTGGTTCCCGATGCTGCTGTTCATCGGCGTGTGGATTTTCTTCATGCGCCAGATGCAGGGCGGCGGCGGCCGGGCCATGGGCTTCGGCAAGTCCAAGGCCAAGCTGCTGACCGAGAAGACCGGCCGTGTCACCTTCGACGATGTCGCCGGCATCGACGAGGCGAAGACCGAGCTTGAGGAGATTGTCGAATTCCTGCGTGACCCGCAGAAATTCCAGCGCCTCGGCGGCAAGATTCCGAAAGGCTGTCTGCTGGTCGGCCCTCCGGGCACCGGTAAGACGCTGCTGGCCCGCGCGATTGCCGGCGAAGCCAATGTGCCGTTCTTCACCATTTCCGGTTCCGACTTCGTCGAGATGTTCGTCGGCGTCGGCGCCAGCCGCGTGCGCGATATGTTCGAGCAGGGCAAGAAGAACGCGCCCTGCATCATTTTCATCGACGAAATTGACGCTGTCGGCCGTCATCGTGGCGCTGGTCTTGGCGGCGGCAATGACGAGCGCGAGCAGACGCTGAACCAGCTGCTGGTCGAGATGGATGGTTTCGAGGCGAATGAGGGCGTGATCCTGATTGCCGCCACCAACCGTCCCGACGTGCTGGACCCTGCGCTGCTGCGTCCGGGCCGCTTCGACCGTCAGGTCGTGGTGCCGAACCCGGATGTGCTGGGCCGCGAGAAGATCCTCAAGGTCCACATGCGCAAGGTGCCTCTGGCCGGCGATGTCGATGCCCGCATCATCGCGCGCGGCACGCCCGGTTTCTCCGGCGCCGATCTGTCGAACCTGGTGAACGAGGCTGCCCTGATGGCCGCGCGGCGCGGCAAGCGCGTCGTCGGCATGGCTGAGTTCGAGGCTGCCAAGGACAAGGTGATGATGGGTGCGGAACGCCGCTCCATGATCATGACCGACGAAGAGAAGAAGCTGACCGCCTATCACGAAGGTGGCCACGCCATCGTCGCGATCCACAGCCCGGAAAGCGATCCGATCCACAAGGCGACGATCATTCCGCGTGGTCGGGCGCTGGGCATGGTGATGCGCCTGCCGGAAGGCGACCGTATCTCCATCTCGCGCGCCAAGCTGCTGGCCGATCTTCGGGTCGCCGCCGGTGGCCGTATCGCCGAGGAACTGATCTTCGGCGAGGAGAAGGTCACCACCGGTGCCTCTTCGGACATCAAGATGGTCTCCGACGTGGCGCGCCGCATGGTCACCGAATGGGGCATGAGCGACAAGCTCGGCTTCCTGGCCTATGAAGCGCCGGAGCAGGAGGTTTTCCTCGGTCATTCCGTTGCCCAGCGCAAGCCGGTCTCGGATGCCACCTCCAAGGTGATCGACGACGAAATCCGCCGGATCGTCGACGAGACCTATGCCGATGCCCGCAAGATCCTGTCCGACAAGATCGACGAGCTGCACACCCTGGCCAAGGGTCTTCTGGAATATGAGACCCTGTCGGGCGAGGACATCCGCGCCCTGCTGGCCGGCGAGCCGGTGATCCGCGATGACGGCTCGGACGAAAACAACCCCAAGCCGGGCGGCCGCCGCACCTCGGTGCCGACAACCGACAAGCCGGCCCGTCCGGCAGGCGGGCTGGAGCCCGAGCCGCAGCCCGGCACCTGATCGCAAGACACCCGGTCCGGCATGCGAAATATCCAAAGAGAGGCCCCGCTGCGGCGGGGCCTCGCCGATTCAGGCGACAGGCTGTATCTGCGCCCGCTGGGCCTGCTGACCGGGGCGGCGGGTGAGGCTGCGATTGCGCAGGGGCAGGCCTTGCGCCTCGCCGGACAGGCCATCGGCTTTTCTCTGATCGATCTCTATATCCGCAAGCCCGATGGACGGCTGCTGGTCGTGCTGTGCGATCCGGCAGCGCTGCGACGCTGGGCGGCGGAGGAGGGGCTGTCGGAGTCCATCGATTCGTTGCTGGACCGGATATCGGCCCCCCGCCCGGATTTCGGCGGGCTGGACATGGCCCGGCCACAGATCATGGCGGTGGTGAATGTCACGCCGGATTCTTTCTCCGATGGCGGCGATTTCCTTGATCCGGCCAAGGCGATCCGCCAGGCCGAGGCGCAGGTCGCGGCCGGGGCCACCATCCTCGATATTGGTGGCGAATCGACCCGCCCCGGCTCCCAGCCGGTCGATGCCGCCGAGGAAGCGGCGCGAATCCTGCCGGTGATCCGCGCGATTGCCGGGCTGGGGGTGCGTATTTCCATCGACAGCCGCCGAGCCTCGGTCATGGCGGCGGCGCTGGATGCCGGGGCGACGATCATCAACGACATCACCGCCCTGACCGACGATCCGGACAGCCTGACGCTGGCGGCGGCGCGGCAGGCGCCGACCATCCTGATGCATATGCGCGGCACGCCGCAGACCATGCAGGATGATCCCGATTACGATTTCGCCCCGCTTGATCTCTATGATTACCTGGAGGGGCGGTTGGAGGCGTGCCGTGCGGCGGGACTGCCACTGTCCCATCTAGCCATCGATCCCGGCATCGGCTTCGGCAAGACGCTGCGGCATAATCTGCAATTGCTGTCGCATCTGTCGCTGTTCCACGGCCTGGGCTGCCCGATATTGCTCGGCGTGTCGCGCAAGGGCTTCATCGGCCGGCTGTCGCGCGGCGAGGAGCCGAAGCGCCGCGTGCCCGGTTCTGTGACGGCCGCGCTGGAGGGCATCCGGCAGGGCGTGCAGATGGTTCGCGTGCATGACGTCGATGAAACCCGCCAGGCGATTGCCGTGGCGCAGGGGCTGGCTGCCGGAGAGTAAGTTTGCATTCGTCATCATGCCTGCATGGCCGCCCGGTTTAGGCTATGCTGAGTTACCGTAACACCACGCTTCAGATCGTCTGCGCGCAATGACAAGAAAACTATTCGGGACCGACGGCATCCGCGGTACCGCCAATATTTATCCGATGACGCCCGAAATCGCGCTGAAGGTCGCCATGGCGGCTGGCCGGCAGTTCATCGGCGGCAATGGCCATCGCCCGCTGGCGGTGATCGGCAAGGATACGCGGCTGTCCGGCTATATGCTGGAACCGGCGCTGACTGCTGGCTTCGTGGCCATCGGCATGGATGTGGTGCTGGTCGGCCCGATGCCGACCCCGGCGGTCGCCATGCTGACCCGGTCGTTCCGGGCCGATCTGGGCGTCGTCATCTCCGCCTCGCACAATCCCTATCAGGATAATGGCATCAAGCTGTTCGGCCCGGATGGCTTCAAGCTGTCCGACGAGGTCGAGGCCGAGATCGAGCAGCGCATGTCAAACGGGCTGGACTCCTATCTTGCCGGGTCGGCGAAGCTGGGCCGCGCCCGGCGGCTGGATGATGCCGGCGGGCGCTATATTGAATTCGTGAAAAGCAGCTTCCCGCGCGGCATGCGTCTGGACGGGCTGAAGATCGTCGTCGATTGCGCCAATGGGGCCGCCTACAAGGTGGCGCCCCGGGTGCTGTTCGAACTGGGGGCTGAGGTGATCCCCATCGCGGTCGAGCCGAACGGCTTCAACATCAACGACCAGTGCGGTGCCGTCGAGCCGCAGGCGATGTGCGAGGCGGTTGTCGCGCATGGCGCTGATCTGGGCATTGCCCTGGATGGCGATGCCGACCGCCTGATGGTGGCTGACGAGACCGGCCGGCTGATCGATGGCGACCAGATCATGGCGCTGGTGGCGTCCTTCTGGCACCGCAGCGGCCTGCTTGCAGGCGGCGGGGTGGTTGCCACCGTGATGTCCAATCTGGGGCTGGAGCGCCATCTGCAGGGTTTGGGGCTGGAACTGGTGCGCACTGCCGTTGGCGACCGCTATGTTGTCGAGAAGATGCGGGCCGGAGGCTATAATCTGGGCGGCGAGCAATCCGGTCATATCGTGTTCAGCGATTATGCGACGACCGGTGACGGGCTGATCGCGGCGCTGCAGGTTCTGGCGGTGCTGGTCGGCGCGGCGCGGCCGCTGTCGGAGGTGGCGCGGATATTCACGCCGCTGCCGCAGATACTGAAGAATGTCCGCTTCGGCGCCGGCGCGCCGCTGGAGGATGAACGGGTGTGCAAGGCCATTGCCGCCGGCGAGGATCGCCTGGCCGGCAGCGGCCGGGTACTGATCCGCAAATCCGGCACGGAAAAGCTGATCCGGGTGATGGCCGAGGGCGAGGACGAGGCGCTGGTAAACCGCGTGGTCGACGATATCGCCGCGACCATCGAACAGGTCACCCAAAAGGCCATTGGCCATGAACAGGTGGGGTAGGGGATGCAGGGTCGCGTTCTGATCGTTGCCGGGTCGGATTCGGGCGGGGGTGCCGGAATCCAGGCTGATATCAAGACAGTGACGGCGCTCAATGGCTATGCCATGACGGCGATCACCGCGCTGACCGCGCAGAACACGAAAGGTGTGTTCGGCATTCATGACATTCCGGTGGATTTCATCTGCCAGCAGATGGAGTTGGTGCTGCGCGATATCGGCGCCGATTGCGTGAAGACCGGCATGCTGCACCGGCCGGCGGTGATCGAGGCGGTCTGCGCTACGCTGGCGGCGCATGCGCCGGATGTACCGCTGGTGGTCGATCCGGTGATGATCTCGCAAAGTGGCCACCGTCTGCTCGACCCGACGGCGATGGATGTGCTGAAGCGCGACCTGATCCTGCGTGCCACGGTGCTGACACCCAATCTGCCGGAGGCTGAATTGCTGACCGGCTTCACCATCCGCGACATCGACGACATGCGCCATGCCGGCCATATGCTACTGACCCTGGGGCCGACCGCCGTGCTGATGAAGGGCGGGCATCTTGATGGCGCCCTGGTTACCGACATGCTGGTGACGGAGCATGAAACGCTGGTGATGGAGAGCCCGCGCATCCCGACGACCAGCAATCACGGGACCGGCTGTACCCTGGCCTCGGCGCTGGCTTGCGGCCTGGCTCAGGGTCTGGCGCTGGCCCCGGCGGTGGAACGCGCGCGGGCCTATGTGCGTGAGGCGCTGCGCACGGCACCGGGCTATGGTGCAGGCAGCGGGCCGCTCAACCACGCCCATACGGTGCGCGATTTCTCCTAAAAACGCCGTGGCGACGAAACGCCACGTAGCATTTTGTTTGTCTTTGATGTGATATCCCGCCCCCAGGGAGCATCGGGTCGGTGCGTCTTGATAGCGCTGCTTGTGAGACGCCATGGTTCTCGATACGCAAACTCTGATTCTGGTGGCTGCGGGGCTTGCCGCATCGGTCGCCGGCGTTTTTGCGCTGGCATGGCGACAGCATCCCGGCATTCCGGCGTTGCGCTACTGGTCCTGGACATATCTGCTGAACGCGCTGGGGCTTCTGCTGATCCTGGCAAGGGATACCGTCCCGGTGAAGCCGCTGCTGATCGCCAGCAATGCCAGTGTCGGCCTGGCGGCCATCGCCTTGTTGGCTGCCTCCCGGTCCTTCCTTGGTCGGGGACCGCTGCACCGGCTGGTCTGGCTGCCCTTCATCCTCGCGATCTCGGGGATATTTTATTTCACCTATATCGATATAAATTTTGTCACCCGGGTAATGATTTCCTCCACCTATCTCGGGGGCATGGCTCTGTGGGTGGCTGTGGAGCATCTGCGCCAGCCTGCGGCCGAGCAGACCGCTCCGATGCGCGCCATGATCGCTCTGATGTTGTTGCATGTTGCAGTGCATGGCGGGCGTGTCGTCAGCTTCGCGACCGGGTGGACGACATCGGCCGACCTGCTCGCCCCGACGCTGATCCAGACCATCGTGTTCTACGAGGCCTGCCTGTTTGTGGTGCTGGTGCCGATCGTCTGCCTGGTGATGACAGCGGAGAGGCTTCAGAGGCATTTGCGCCATACGGCGTCCACCGATTCGCTGACAGGCCTGATGAATCGCCGCGCCTTTCTGGAGGAAAGTGACCGGCGCTTCCGGCAAGCCAGGCGGTCCCAGGGCACGATTACGCTGATGCTGATCGACATTGACCATTTCAAAGCCGTCAACGATCGCCACGGCCATGGCGCCGGCGATGCCGTCCTGATCGGTCTTGCCCGCCTGCTGGATGTGTCGCTGCGTCGCAGTGATCTTGCCTGCCGCTATGGCGGGGATGAGTTCTGCGTATTGCTGCCTGATACTGGGGCGGCGGCCGCCTTGCGGGTTGCTGAAACCCTGCGGGCGCGGTTTTCCGGCGCTGGCTTCCAGTCAGCCGGTGAGACGGTTGGCACGACACTCAGCATCGGCATTGCCGAGAACGGTCCGTCGGTTGACACTCTGGAAGGACTGATCTCGCGGGCCGATGCGGCGTTGTACCGGATGAAGAGAGCCGGCAGGAATCGTGCCGCTATCAGCGAGGACGTCCCTGTAGCCGCCAACCTGGCGATACCGCAGAGCGCCTGTTAGCCCTTAGGCACGGTGCCGGCTGGCAAGTCGGGCGCCAGGCCCTTAAAGAAGGCGTCGATGCAGCGCGGGCCGGAATCGGCCATATCATATTGCTCTGGATCGCTGAGCCAGTCGTTCAGCAGGCCGTGGATCAGCCCGTGCAGGCTGATCGCCGACAGTCGTGGCGTCCAGTTCGGGGACAGGGTGCCGCGTTTCTCGGCAATCTCGAAAATCCGGATCAGATGTTCGGACAGATGCTGCTTGTTGATCTGGCGGCGCAGGGCGGCATCGCCCATCTCCTCCACATATTCGCAGCGATGCATCAGGATGCTGCATACCCGGCGGCTGCGCTCGTCCCCGGCGATCATCAGGATAGCGCTCTTGCAGGCTTCCCGCAGGCTCAGCAGCCCGTCATCGGTATCGGTCTGCGCCAGTTGTTCGATCACGTCTTCCTGTGGCAGGCGGGCGCGCTCCTGCATCGCCACGAAGACGTCGATCTTGTTGCGGAAATGCCAGTAGACGGCCCCCCGTGTCACGCCAGCCGCGCGGGCGATGCCCTCCAGCGAAGTGCGGGCCACGCCTTGGTCGTAGAACAGGCGCTCGGCAGCATCGAGAATCTGGTCGCGGGTCTGCTCCGCTTCTTCTTTCGTGCGTCTGACCATGGCGTGGAAAGCATCCAATTTTTGGATTTACATACATACAGAAATGTATATATCTGGCGACCAAGCGCAAGGGCTAACTGACATCGCCTTTTGGCATTGCTGTAGGTTAATCTAATTTCATTTCGTCATTCGCCAGAGTTTCGGCACAATCCTGCGACCCTTTTGGAACCGAGTGGAAGAGCCATGCAAGCATCCCATGGACGCAAGTCCGGCCATTTCCTAGTGCACGGGCTCATCGCCCTGGCGCTGACGATGACCGCATTTGCGGGCGAGGCACTGGCCCAAGGCGGTCCGGGGCAGATGCCGCCGCCGGATGTGGCGGTGAAGATCGTCGAGCCCAAGGACGTGCCGCTCAACTACGAATTCGCCGGCCGGGTCACCGGCTCGCGCGAGGTCGAAATCCGGGCGCGGGTGTCCGGCATCCTTCTGGAGCGCACCTATATCGAGGGTGAGCGCGTGAAGCAGGGCGATCTGCTGTTCCTGATCGACCCTGCCGCCTATGAAGCCGCCGTCGCACGCGCGGAGGCAATGCTGCAGCAGGAGCAGGCGCGCCTCGCCCAGGCTGACCGGGAATGGAAGCGCATCGCCAGCCTGTTCGAGCGCAATGCGGTCAGCGCCCGCGAACGCGACGAGACGCTGTCGACCGTGGAACTGGCGCGCGCCACCGTCGCCGGCGCAAGGGCCGAACTGCGCACGGCCAAGATCAACCTGGATTACACGCGGGTGACCGCGCCGATCAGCGGCGTCACCAGCCTGGAGACACTGTCCGAGGGCAGCCTGGTCGGCACCGGCAGCGCCGACAGCCTGCTGACCCGGATCACCCAGCTCGATCCGGTCTATGTGAATTTCGCCGTGCCGGATTCCGAGATGATGGCTCTCTATGCGCTGATGGATGCCGGTGCGCTTCGGATGCCGGCGCGCGACCGCATCGGCGTGGCCGTGAAGCTGGGCAACAGCACCACCTATCCGAATGATGGCCAGGTGAATTTCACCGACAGCACCATCGATACCCAGACCGGCACCATCCGCATGCGGGCCAGCGTGCCGAACCCTGACAAGCGCCTGCTGCCGGGCCAGTTCGTCCGCGTCGCCCTGAAAGACATCGTGCTGAAGAATGCGCTGACCGTGCCGCAGGCCTCCGTCCTGCAATCGGCGCAGGGCATGATTGTCTATGTCATCGACGACAAGGACATCGCCCGGCCGACACCGGTGAAGATCGGCCAGGCGATCGGGCTGGAATGGGTGATCCGCGAGGGGCTGACGGCCGGCGCGCGTGTCGTGACCGAAGGCATGATCAAGGTGCGCCCCGGCGCACCGGTGAAGGTGTCGGCGCCGTCCGGCCTGGCAAATTCGGCCTCCAAGGCTGATGCCCCCGCCGGCCAGGGTAATCGCTGATGATCTCGCATTTCTTCATCAACAGGCCGGTTTTCGCGACCGTCCTGTCCATCGTCATCGTGCTGGCCGGCCTGGCGTCGATGCGCGCTTTGCCGATTGCCCAGTATCCCGACATCCTGCCGCCGCAGGTCCAGATTTCAGCGGCCTATCCGGGCGCCAGCGCCGAGGTCATCTCCGAAACCGTCGCCTCGCCGATCGAGCAGGAGATCAACGGCGTTCCCGGCATGATCTATATGAGCTCCACCGCCAGCAATTCCGGTACTCTGGCAATCTCGGTGAGCTTTGAGATCGGCACCGATCCCGATCAGGCGACCATCGATGTGAACAACCGGGTGCAGGCGGCCCTGCCGCTGCTGCCGGAGGAAGTGCGGCGCCAGGGCGTGCGCGTCGCCAAGCAGTCCAGCAGCATCCTGCAGGTCATCACCATGTCGTCGCCGGGCGGGCGCTACGACACGGTCTATATCTCGAATTACGCGCTGCTGAACGTCATCGACGAGCTGAAGCGGGTGGATGGCGTGGGCGATGCCTCGCTGTTCGGCGCCAAGGATTACGCGATGCGGATCTGGCTGCGTCCGGACAAGCTGGCGCAATACAATATGACGCCGACCGATGTCGCCACAGCGGTGCAGGAGCAGAATTCGCAATTCGCCGCCGGCCAGTTCGGCCAGGAGCCGCTGAGCAGCCCGCAGGCCTATACCTACGCGGTCAGCACGCCGGGCCGCCTGGTGACGGCAGAGGAGTTTGGCGACATCATCCTGCGCTCGGACAGCACTGGCGCCAGCCTGCGGCTGAAGGATGTCGCGCGGGTCGAGCTGGGTGCCGAGGATTACAGCTTCAACGCCAGCAACAATGGCGAACCGTCCATCGCCATCGGCATCTATCTGCAGCCCGGGGCCAATGCGCTGTCCGTCACCAGCGCCGTCGAGGCGCGCCTGGCGCAGCTGGAACAGCGCTTCCCCGATGGGATCGTCTATGACGTTCCGTTCGACACGACGAAATTCGTCGAGGTGTCCATCGAGGAGGTGATTGTCACCTTCGCCGAGGCCGTGGTGCTGGTCATCCTGGTGGTCTATCTGTTCCTGCAGAATCTGCGGGCGACGCTGATCCCGCTGCTGGCCGTGCCCGTCTCGCTGATCGGTGCGTTTGCCGGCATGTATCTGCTGGGTTTCTCGATCAACATGCTGACGCTGTTCGGTCTGGTGCTGGCAATCGGCATAGTGGTCGATGACGCCATCGTGGTGCTGGAGAATGTCGAACGCATCATGAGAGATGAAGGGCTGCCTCCAAAGGAGGCCGCCTTCAAGGCGATGGATCAGGTCAGCGGCCCCGTCATCGCCATCGTGCTGGTGCTCAGCGCCGTGTTCATCCCGGTCGGATTCCTGGGCGGGCTGGCCGGCGAGATGTACAAGCAATTCGCGATCACCATCGCGGTGTCGGTGATCATTTCCGGCATCGTGGCGCTGACGCTGTCGCCCGCGCTCTGCGCGCTTATCCTGAAGCCGCATCACGGCGAGCCTTTGCTGCCCTTCCGCCTGTTCAACAGGGGTTTCGACAAGGCGACAAACGGCTATAGCCGTGGCGTGCGCTTCTTCCTGCGCCGCGCCGCCATCGGGCTGCTGGTTTTCGTCGTCATGATCGGCGCGACCTACAGCCTGTTTCAGCGCGTGCCAAGTTCGCTGGCGCCCTCGGAGGATCAGGGCTATGTGCTGGCGGTGACCATGTTGCCGCCGGCCACATCGCTCAGCCGTACGACGGAAATCACCGACAAGGTGACGCAGGACATCATGACCCTGCCGGCGGTCAATGGCGTCGTCACCTTTGCCGGTTTCGACATTCTGTCCGGCGGCATGAAAACCAGTTCCGGCGTTTCGTTCGTCACGCTGAAGGACTGGTCGGAGCGTACGAAAGCGTCCGATGATGCCCGGAACCTGACCGGCACCATCATGGGCATGGGCTCCCAGATCCGCGACGCCATGGTGCTGTCGTTCAATCCGCCGCCGATCACCGGCATCTCGATGACCGGTGGTTTCGAGATGTATCTGCAGGATCGCAGCGGCAGTGGGGCGGCCAAACTGTCCGAGGCGACAAACAAGCTAGTCGCCGCGGCGAACCAGCGCCCTGAGCTGACGGGTGTCAGCACTACCTTCTCGGTCTCCGTGCCGCAGTACAAGGTGGATGTCGACCGCCAGAAGGCCAAGGCGCTGAACGTGCCGCTGGGCAGCATCTTCCAGACCATGCAGTCCAGCTTCGGCACAATGTATGTGAATGATTTCACGCTGTTTGGCCGTACCTACCGGGTCAATATGTCCTCGGAAGCGGAATTCCGCGAGAAGCCGGAGGATCTACGCCACGTCTTTGTGCGCTCCAGCGATGGAGAGATGATCCCGCTGGATGCGTTGCTCTCTGTAACGCGTGTCGTTGGTCCTGATCTGGTGGAACGCTTCAACGTGTTTCCGGCGGCGAAAATCCTGGGGTCACCGGCGCCGGGCTACAGTTCGGGCCAGGCGCTGGACATGATGGAGCAGCTGACCCGCGAGACGCTGGGGGGCGATTATACCGTGGCCTGGACAGGCTCGGCCTATCAGGAGCGCAGCACGGCAGGAACAGCCGGGCTGGCCTTCGTCTTCGGCATCATCATGGTGTTCCTGATCCTGGCGGCGCAATACGAACGCTGGACGCTGCCCATCGCGGTTCTGATGGCGGTTCCCTTCGGCCTGTTCGGGGCAATTCTGGCGATCTATCTGCGCGGGCTGGATAATGACGTCTATTTCCAGATCGGCCTGATCACGCTGATCGGCCTTGCCGCGAAGAACGCCATCCTGATCATCGAATTCGCGGTCATGAAGCGTGAGGAAGGCCTGAGCATCCATGATGCGGCGATGGAGGCGGCGCGGTTGCGCTTCCGGCCCATCGTCATGACATCGCTGGCCTTCATCCTGGGTGTCGTGCCGCTGGCAATCAGCACTGGTGCAGGCTCAGCCAGCCGCCATTCCATCGGCACCGGCGTGATCGGCGGCATGCTCGCGGCCACCTTCCTCGCGATCTTCGTGATCCCGATGTTCTACATGCTGTTCGCCCATCTGTCCGAGTGGCGCTGGAAGAAGAAGCCAAAGAAAGGCGATCCGACGCCGCCCGCGGATCAGGAGAAGACCGTTGATGCGTAACCCGTTTCTAGCCCTGACCCTGGCCGCGCTGCTGGGCGGCTGCACCATGGGGCCGGATTTCACCCGGCCCGCCGCCGAAATGCCGCAGCAATGGCCGGGCACGGTCATACGCGCCTCGCAGGTCGATCCTTTGTGGTGGCGCAGCTATGACGACATGGCGCTGGTCGATCTGGTGAACGAGGCGCTGGCCGCCAATTCGGACCTGCTGGTGGCGGCCGCCCGCGTGGCGGAAGCGCGCGCGCTGGCCGGCGTCAGCCGGGCCGACCGCTTGCCGACGCTGGATGTCGAGGCCAGCGGCGCGCGCCAGCGCCAGACCGATGAGCTGGCCGTGGGGGCGCCGAACCCGGTGAATAATTTCCGGCTGGCCGGCGTGCTGTCCTATGAGCTGGATCTGTGGGGCCGGCTGGCGCGCGCCGATGAAGCCGTACGCGCCCAGCTGATGGCCAGCGAAGCCAACCGCGATGCCGTTCGCCTGGCGGTCGCGGCTGATGTCGCGTCCGGGTATTTCAATCTGCGGGCCATCGACCAGCAGGTGGTGATCACAGAACGAACCCTGGCGGCGCGGCAGGAAAGCTTCGAGCTGCAGCAGATCCAGTACACCAACGGCGTCGTCACCGAACTGGTGCTGCGTCAGGCGGAATCGGAACTCGCCGCTGCCCGCGCCCAGCTGCCGGCGTTGCGCCAGCAGCGTGCGCTTCAGCGTAATGCCCTGGCCGTGCTGCTGGGCCGCACCCCGCGCGCGCTGGTCGAAGGCAACGTCCCGCGTGGCCAATCCATTGACCAATTGCCGGTGCCGCCGGTCGTGCCGGGCTACATGCCTTCCGACATTCTGGATCGCCGGCCGGATATTCAGCAGGCCGAGCAGTTGCTGGCGGCGGCGAATGCGCAGATCGGCGTGGCAGAGGCGAATTTCTTCCCGCGTATCTCGCTGACCGCCTCGGGCGGCACGCAAAGCCTGGAGCTGGGTGATCTGTTCAGCGCCGGTACCGGCATCTGGTCGCTGGGGGCGAATCTGACCGCGCCGATCATCGATTTCGGCCGCAACCAGTCCAATCTGGATGCCGCCGAGGCGCGCAAGCTGCAAAGCTATCTGGAATACCAGCAGACTGTCCGCACTGCCTTCCGCGAGGTCATGGACGCGCTGGAGACCCAGCAGGGCTCCGCCGAACGTCTCAACGCCCTGGATGGCCAGGTCGCGGCCCTGGACCGTACCTTCGCGCTGGCGCGGGAACGCTATGATGGCGGCTATACCGGCTATATCGAGGTGCTGGATGCCCAGCGCGCCTTGTTCCAGGCGGAGCTGGACCGTGTCTCCACGCAGCGCGACAGGCTGCAGGCCAGTGTCGATCTGTACAAGGCGCTGGGTGGCGGGTGGAGTGCTGATCAGGTAGCGCGCTGAACAAGGCGTGGGGAACGAATCTCTGGTGAACATAGGGCGGTCCCGGTCGTTATAGGTCATAACGAACGGAGTTGTGCATGACCAGGAAGCGGATCGTGATCGTCGGCGGTGGCGCCGGCGGGCTGGAACTTGCGTCCGGATTGGGACGCGATCTTGGCGGATTCGAGCGGGAGAAGGCTGAGGCGGAGATCGTTCTGGTCGACGCCAATGCCACGCATCTGTGGAAGCCGCTGCTGCATCAGGTCGCGGCCGGCACGATGAATTCCTATCAGGATGAGCTGAGCTATCTGGCTCAGGGACGGTCCAGTGGCTTCCGCTTCCAGTATGGCAGGATGGACGGGCTGGTGCCGGCGGAACGCCGCGTGACGCTGGCCGCTCTGGTCGACGATGAGGGCGAGACGCTGCTGCCGCCGCGTGATCTGTCCTATGATCTTCTCGTTCTGGCGGTGGGCAGCGTCGGCAATGATTTCGGCACGCCGGGCGTTCAGGAGTTCTGCCATTTCATCGACAGCCGCACCCAGGCGGAGCAGTTTCACCGCGACTTCCTGATTGCCCTGGCCCGCCGCAGCCTGACGGCGGAAGACACGCCGCTCTCGGTGGTCATCATCGGCGGCGGTGCGACGGGCGTCGAGCTGGCGGCAGAGTTGCGCCATGCCGCCGATATCGCCGAGGAATATGGCCTGTCCGGTTCCGCCCGGCGCCTGAATGTCACCATTGTCGAACAGGCGGACCGCCTGCTGGGCGGGCTGTCGGAAAAAGTGGCGACCGCGACCCATAAAGCGCTCACCGATATCGGCATCGATATCCGCACCGGGCAGGGTGTCAGCGCGGTGGAGGCGCAGAGCGTCACGCTGGAGGATGGCACGGTGCTGCCGGCGACGCTGTCGGTCTGGTCGGCCGGCATGCAGGCACCGCCCTTCCTGAAGGATTTGCCGGGTCTGGACCTTGGCAAGGGCGGGCGGATCAAGGTCGGGCCCGCGCTCCAGGCGGACGGCCAGCCGGATATCTTTGCCCTGGGCGATTGCGCGCTGTTCATCGATCCCAGGACGGACAAGCCGCTGGGTGCCCGCGCCCAGGTGGCGCATCAGCAGGCCAGCTTCCTGCGAAAGGCGCTGGCGGCAAAGCTGCGGGGCCAGCCGCTGCCCGCCTTCCGGTTCCGTGAACATGGCACGCTGATCTCGCTCAGCCGGTTCGAGGCCTTTGGCAGCCTGGGCGATGGCCGCAAGAAGGGACACACGGCCTTCATTGACGGGCTGGCGGCGAAGCTGGCCTACCGGATGCTGCACCGGTCGCACCAATATGCGGTGATGGGGCTGCTGGGCACGGCAGCGCAGATGACCAGCGACCTGCTGCGCCGGGCCAACCACGCGCAGGTGAAATTCCATTAGTCGCGCGGGGGCGCTCTTTTTTCTGGAACGATTCCAACTATTTTAACCTTTCGTCGCTAGAAAGCGCGAAGGCTGAAAAATCAAAAGAGATGTGTGAGTAACCTATGTCCTGTCTTGCATGTGCGGGTGGTGGCGCTGTCCGCGACGATACGCACCGGCTGTTGCTCTGGGCGCCGCAGGCCCATACCCGCAAGAAGCTGCACAGCATTTTCACGGCCGCCGGAGTTCAGGTGGACGACCGGACGGCGGATGCGCTTCTTGATATCCGCAAGCCCGATCTGAGCGCGCTGGCCGGCGCGATCCGAGACGCCGTCTATGCGGCCGAACTGGAGGATACGCGGGCCCTTGTTCTCGACACTGATGCCGAACCAGATTTGCGCCAGTTCAGCGCCATGACCACGCTGGAACGGCTGTTGAGCCGGGCCGAAGCGCTGTGGGTCGACGATCTGATCGACGAGAAACGCTATGTCAGCTTCATGCAGCCCATCGTCGCCATGGATGCGGCGCATTCCGTCTTTGGCTATGAATTCCTGTTTCGCGGGCAGGAGGCGGATGGATCGCTGATCCCGCCGACCCGGATTTTCGGCGCGGCGCGCGATCCCGGCCTGATGCTGAATCTCGACCGTGTGGCGCGGATCAATGCCGTGGAGACGGCGGCCCGTCACACGCTGAAGACCAAGCTGTTCATCAATTTCATGCCGCGATCGATCTATGATCCGGATTTCTGCCTGCGCTCGACCGCTGCGGCCATCGAACGCGCCGAGGTCAGTCCCGATCAGGTGGTGTTCGAAGTGGTCGAGATCGAGCGGATGGAGGATTACGACCATTTGCTGCGGATCAGCGATTTCTACCGCAAGGCCGGCTTTGAGATCGCTTTGGACGATTTCGGCTCGGGCTACAACAATCTGTCCACCCTGCTGACGCTGAAGCCGAACTACATCAAGCTGGACAAGATCCTGACCTCGGATCTCGACACCGACGAGTCGAAGCGCCGCCTGGTCAAGAGCCTGGTCGCCACGGCGCATGAGGCCGGTGTCATCATCATCGCCGAGGGCGTCGAGACCCAGGTGACCGCGGATATCCTGCGCGATATCCGGGTCGATTACTGCCAGGGCTATTTCTTCGGCCGTCCCCAGCCCATGCCGCTGGCGGCATAGGCTGGGTTAAGGGCTGCGGTCAGAACTTTACCTGGCCGCCGACGCGCAGTTCCCGACCCCGGAACGGGGCGACATCCTTCAGCAGCGAGACATGGTTGCGGCCTTCCGCATCCGTCAGGTTCCGGCCCTGCACGAACAGGGTGAAGCTGTCGCTGTCGGCGATGGGCCGGAAGGAGAGGCCGGCATTCAGGAAGGCATAGCCGCCGGTGCTGTCCTCATTCGCGCCGGTGCGGCTCTGGCTGGCCGCGCCTTCCAGCTCCAGCCGGTAATCGACATGCCGCGTATAGGCGTTGATGCCGGCGGTGTAGCCCAGCGGCGGGATCAGCGGCAGCGCCTGGCCGGTCGCCTCATTCTCCGCCCAGACGTAATCCACCGCTCCATCCAGGCTCAGTGTCAGCCCGGTGCTGCGCAGGAATACCCAGGTTGCTTCAATCTCAGCCCCACGGAAAGTGGCGTCCTCCTGGCCGTAGCGCACCTCCTGCAGCCCGTCGCGCTCATTGCCGGTGAAGTCGCGGAAGATGTAGTCGTGATAGCGGGTGGCGAACAGGTTCACCGCACCGGTCACATCGCCGCGCTGCTTGCGGAAGGAAAGCTCGGCATGCCAGGCGGCCTCCTTTCCGAGACCGCTGTTGCCCACCTCATAGGATTGAGTGGCCAGATGTGCGCCGTCGGAGAACAGCTCCTCTGCATTCGGCGCGCGTTCGGTGCGCGACAGCGACAGGCCGACCGAGTAGGTCGGGTTCAGCCGGTAGGTAGCGCCGGCCGAGGCGCTCTTGCCGGTGAAGCTGCGTTCCTGTCCCAGTGACCCGGCCTCGACAGTCTGATGCTCGACACGGCCGCCCAGGGTGAACAGCCAGGGGCCGGTCTCGAAACGCTCGACGAGAAACAGAGCATTGTTGTCGGTCAGCGTGCCGGGGATGAAGGCTTCCTCGCCGGTGGCAATCGCGTCGCGCCGGCTGGATTGCAGGCCGAATACGCCCTTGAAGCCGGCCAGCGGCTTGTGGGTCAGCTCGATACGGCCTTCCCAGCTCTGATTCTCGAAGATGGTGCCGATCTCATCGCCCTCCAGCTCGATATGCCGGTAATCGGCATAGCCGAAACGGGCGCTGGCCTCATCCAGGAAAGGCAGCGGATCGTACAGGCCGAATTTCAGATCATAGCGGGTCTGCTGCATGTCGATACGGATGCTCTCCTCGCCATGCTCATGCTCGTGGTCGTGATCCTCCTCCTCCTCATGATCATCCTCATGCTCCTCGGCATGGCTGTGCCCGCCTGGGATGCCATAGAGGCTGGAATAACCGCTGATCGCCATGCCGGCATAGCCGCGCTCGCCCAGATAGCTGGCCCCGATGGCGCCCCCGCGTGTGTCGACAAAGCTGTTCTCGACCCGCCCCTTGATGCCCTCCTCGCGCGCTTCGTCGCTGGAGAAGCCGTTGATGCGGTAGTCATTCGCATCAGTGGTGAAGCCTTCCAGATGCAGCACGACATTCTTTCCGGCCGCCATGTCGACCGAGCCGAAGCCGGCGAGGTTGCTGGAGCCGGTGGAGAAATCCATACGCGCCGTGCCGTCCAGGAAATCCTTCGGCACGCTGTCGGGAATGCGGCCATCTTTCACATTCACCACGCCGGCCACGGCAGAACTGCCATAGAGCAGGCTGGCCGGCCCGCGCAGCACCTCGACCTGCGTGGCGCTGCCCATCGGGGCGACCACCGCATGGTCCGGGCTGGTGACTGAGGCGTCGAAGGTATCCAGGCCATTCTGCAGCACCCGCACCCGGTTGCCGCCCTGGCCGCGAATCACCGGCCGCCCCGCGCCCGCTCCGAAGGACGAGTTGGCCACGCCCGGCGTGCGGTCCAGCGTCTCGCCGATGGTCAGCCCGCGATAGCGTTCCAGCCGGTCGCCGGTCAGCACGGTGGAGCCTTCCACCAGCTCCTCCTGCGTGCTTTGCAGCGGTGCGACGGTGATGATCAGCGGCTGCAGCTGCTCCACCTGCTGGGCCTTCACCTGCCCGCCCAGCATCAGCGCCGCCATGCCGGTCCCCGCCAGCAGGGCAGCATGCCCCCTTCCTTTCATAATCCCCTCCGATAAATAGAAACGTTATAACGTATCAATATCGAGAGGAGGGAAATGGCGCAACCCTGGAATGGGCTGCGCCGGAATGCGGGTCTGCCGTCTGGTATCTGTCAGAAACGGGAGGGTCAGCCCTTATGGCCGCCCTGGTCCAGCCGGGTCAGCAGGCGGGCCTTCACACCCGGCCATTCCTCGTCGAGGATGCTGAAATAGATCGAATGGCGGATGCGGCCGTCCGGCATGATCATATGCTTGCGGAAGATGCCTTCCTGCACCGCCCCCAGCCGGGCCAGCGCGGTCTGCGACTGGGTGTTCAGCTGATCGGTCTTGAACTCCACGCGCATGCAGCCCAGAACCTCGAAGGCGTGTTGCAGCATCAGCAGCTTGGCCTCGGTGTTCACATGGCTGCGCTGGAAGGCGGGGTCGATCCAGGTCCAGCCAATTTCCAGCCGCTTGTTCTTGCGGTCGATGGCGGCATAGCGGCTGGAGCCGGCGATCCTGCCGCTGGCCTTGTCGATGGTGGTGAAGACCAGAGCCGCGCCGGTCGCCTGCGCGTCCAGCGCCTCCTGCAGATAGGCCCGCATGCCGTCCAGCCCGGTCGCCGCGGTGGGGGAATAGCGCCACAGCTTCGGCTCCGCCCCGGCGGCGGCCAGGCCTTCCAGATGCGCGCTCATCGACAGCGGCGCCAGGGTGACATGCCGGCCTTCCAGAGTGACGGGCTTCACATCCATAGTTTCGTATCCTTCGGGTTCGGGGGGAGGGCAGCGACAAGAACATTCAGACGACCGCCAGATAGCCGGTATCGGCCGGCTGCCGGGCGATGTCGCGCAGCACCATCAGGCCCTGGCGGACCTGGTCCAGCGTGGCGGGAGAGCCGAGGCAGATGCGGATCGCTTCCATCTCCGGCCGGCGGCCAACGGCGAAGACGCCGGTCGGTGCGATCAGCACGCCGCGCTGGCGCGCCTCGGCGACGAAATCGGCGGCGCGCCAGGGGGCGGGGACCGGCATCCAGATGTGATAGCCGAGCCGGTCCTCGGCGCCGACCAGAGATCCCATGATCTCATTGGCCAGAGCCTGGCGGCGGGCGGCCTCGCGGCGGCGCTGTTCGGCGATGCGGTCGGCGATGCCGGTCTCGATCCAGTGCGCGGCGATCTCGGCCATCAGCGGCGGCGTCATCCAGGTGGTCGCGCGGATCGAGGCGAGGATGCGCTGCTGGAAACGCTCGGGTGCTACCAGGCAGCCGATGCGCAGCGCCGGGGCCAGGCTTTTCGACAGGCTGCCGACATACAGCGTCAGTTCCGGCGCAATGGTGGCGATGGGGGCAGGGGCGTCCGGGGCCAGGAAGCCGTAGATATCGTCCTCGATGATCGCCACGCCATGCCGTTCGGCGATATGCGCCAGCGCGCGCCGGCGATTCTCGCTCATGATGGCGCCGGTCGGGTTCTGCAGGGTCGGCACCAGATAGAGCGCCTTGGGCGACAGGCTGCGGCAGGCGGCATCGAAGGCATCCGGCATCACGCCCTCGCCATCCATCGCCAGGCCGCGCAGCTGGACCTGCATCATATCGGCGATGGCGCGGATGCCGGTCCAGGTCAGCGCTGCGGAGAGCACGACATCGCCCGGCTCCGCCACCGCCGCCATGGCGGCGCTGATGGCGTGCTGGCCGCCCACGGTGATCGTCATGCGGGCGGGATCGACGCGCAGCCGGTGCTGGCGCTCCAGCCAGCCGGCGATGCTGGCGCGGTGGCTGTCGAAGCCGCGATAGCCCTGATAGGGCAGGAAGGCGGAGAGATCATTGCGCCGGGACAATTCCTCCAGGCTGGCGCGCAGGGCAACCTCCGCCAGCGGCTCGGGCGGCGGGTAGTTCAGGCTCATATCGATCATGTCGGGCGGGGCCGGCACCGGCTGGAAGAAGGTGTCGGCATGGCTGCGCTGGGCTATATAGGTGCCGCGCCCGACCTCGCCGACCAGCAGCCCCTGGCGCTGCGCCTCGGCATAGGCGCGCGTCACCGTGCCGACCGTGACCCCCAGATGATAGGCGAGGTCGCGATGCGTCGGCAGCCGGTCGCCCGGCGCCAGCCGTCCGGCCTGCACATCCAGCGCCAGCGCCTGGGCAATCGCCTGATAGCGCGGGCCGGAGATTGTATCGATATCGGGTTGCCACATTGTCATGCTGCCAATGTATCAATTGACACTATATCATGACAATCCATAGCATTGTCCCGGTACAATAATTTCCGCCCGGCTGCCAGTATGGCCACTCCTGAACGAAGCCTGACCAAAGTCTGAAAGGTCCTCGCCATGACCGAAGAACTGTTCCGCGCCGATTCCTATCTGAAGAGCTGCGAGGCGGTTGTCGTCTCCGCCGGGCCGGAGGGCATCGTGCTCGACCGCACGGTGTTCTACCCCAGCGGCGGCGGCCAGCCGGGCGACAGCGGGGCGATGACCCTGGCCGATGGCACGGCGCTGCCGATCCTCGATACCCGCAAGGGCGAGGCCGGCATTCTGCACGTGCCGGCGGAAGGGGCGGCGCTGCCCTCCCCCGGTGACACAGTGACGGTCGAGATCGACTGGGAACGCCGGCACCGGCATATGCGCCTGCACACCGCCATGCATCTGCTCTGCGCCTCGATTGCCGGCGGGGTGACCGGCGGGCAGATCGGCGACGGCAAGGCGCGGCTGGATTTCGACCTGCCGGAGGTCACCTTCACCAAGGAGGAGCTGACCGAAAAACTGGCCGGCCTGATCGCCGCCGATCATCCGGTCACGTCGCGCTGGATCAGCGACGCGGAAATGGCGGCCCAGCCGGAGCTGGTGCGCACCATGTCGGTGAAGCCGCCCAGCGGCAGCGGCAAGGTGCGGCTGATGGAGGTGGCCGGTGTCGATCTTCAGCCCTGCGGCGGCACCCATGTGGCGCGCACCGGGGAGATCGGCGCCATCGCGGTCGCCAAGATCGAGAACAAGGGCAAGCACAACCGGCGCATCACCATCGCCTTCCAGGAATAGGACCACCCCATGCCGCAGATCCCGATCTATCAGGTTGACGCCTTCACCGCCGAGCGCTTCACCGGCAACCCGGCCGCCATCTGCCCGCTGGAGAGCTGGCTGCCGGGCGCGGTGATGCAGGCCATCGCGGCGGAGAACAACCTGGCCGAGACGGCGTATTTCGTTGCTGAAGGTGACGCCTACCGCCTGCGCTGGTTCACGCCGGCGGTGGAGGTCGATCTGTGCGGCCATGCCACGCTGGCCAGCGCGCATGTGCTGTTCCGCCATCTGGGGTATACGGACGACACCATCCGCTTCGAGACCCGCAGCGGCACGCTGACGGTGACGCGCGACGGCGATCTGCTGGCGCTGGATTTCCCGGCCCGGCCCGGAACACCGGTTGACCTGCCGGCGGGTGTGGCGGAAGCGATGGGCACGCCGCCACTGGAGTCCTACCGTGCGGGCGGCAATTTCCTGCTGGTCTATGCCGCCCAGGCGGATGTCGCCGGGCTGGCCCCGGATTTCCGGGCGCTGAAGCAGATCGGCGTGGCGCAGGACGATGCCGGCTTTATCGCGACCGCACCCGGTGGCGAGTCCGATATCGACTTCGTCTCGCGCTATTTCGCCCCGTCGCATGGCATTGACGAGGACCCGGTCACCGGATCGACGCATTGCACGCTCACCCCCTATTGGTCCCAGCGGCTGGGCAAACCGGCGCTGACCGCCCGGCAGATTTCCGCGCGCGGCGGCATGCTGCATTTGATCGACCGGGGCGGGCGCATCGGCATTGCCGGCCGGGCGGTGGATTATCTGCAGGGCGTGATCACGGTGTAAGCCGCCCACCCTGGATGTTATACTGGGCAGGACGATTCTTCCATCTGCGCATGGAATCAAGGGTTAAGCACTTCTGCCTAAGGCGGCAGGTAAGGACAGGGCAACTTGTCGCGGTAAAATGATGAAGCGCAGTCAGCTACCGTTAAGACAGTCATCCTTGGTTAGAAAATCACTGTACAAGTAGATAAATAAAATAATTGGCATTAAAGCCCGCGTAGCGTGGTCATTGAAACGGATTTATTGTGCTGAAGCTTTTCAAAATCGAGGGTAAACCGGGAAATCCGCCGGATGAAAAGGCAGCTGCGCCAGTTTTTACTGTAAAACAATCCTGAAATGGCTGCCGGTAACAAGAAAAAACAGGCTCCCGCAACGCTCGTTGCAAAAATACAACACTCCTCGCTTTCGCTCTATTTATGTGGGTGGTCAAGCATTTGTCTCTTGTGTGCCCCCCTGCGGAACAGGTACAACCGATCAGCGTTTGAACAAGCGCTGTAATTGCGTCCACCGCCTGACGGGTTCAGGGATGTCGTCGGCAGCGGTGTTCAACATAGGTCGGGCGGCGAGAGCCTGCTCAACGATTGGGGAAGCTGGGGACGGTCCGCGGGACCGGTCCAGGGAAACCGGGAAACTAGGGAGCTAAACAGTATGGCTAGCACATTTATTATCGGTACCGAGGGTGCCGACCTGTTGAACGGCGCGGCCGGCAACGACACGATCCGCGGCCTCGGTGGCAATGACACCGTCAATGGCTCGGAAGGCAATGACGACCTCGATGGCGGCGACGGCAATGATTCGGTTATCGGCGGCGCCGGTAACGACGTCATTCAGGGCGGCAAGGGTGCCGACACCATTTCTGGTGGCGCCGGCGGCGACATCATTCGTGGTGGCAAGGGCCAGGACAGCCTCGAGGGCGGTGAAGGCAACGACACCATCTATTCCGGCTATGGCCAGGACACCCTGACCGGCGGTTCCGGCACCGACGTGTTCGTGCTGAAGGGCAAGCAGGACGCAGCCAACCCGGCCGCTCTGGTTACCCCGACCATCACCGATTTCGTGGCCGGCACCGACACCGTTGCCATCGAAGGCGTGACCGCTGACGAGATCACCACCGCTCTGGCCGGCCAGACCACGGTCGATGGCGGCGTTTCCTTCAAGATCGGCGACGGCACCATTGTCGTGAAGGGCACGGGCCTCACCACCCTGACCTCCGCCAATGTCACCACCACCTCGGCCATTCCGGATGCCCCGGTTGCTGGTTCGACCTTCACGCTGACCACCGGGACCGACGTCATCGCCGGCACCTCTGGTAACGACACCATCATCGGCGATTTCGGTGGCAGCACCACGGTGAACGCGGCTGACCAGATCGATGGCGGCGCTGGCACCGACACGCTGAAGCTCTTCGGCACGCCTGCCGCTCTTCCGGCCGGCACCACGAACATCGAAGTGCTGAACTACGTCACCCCGGGCACGGGCACTATCGACCTGACCGGCGCGCCTACCGGCGTTACCCGCGTGCAGGTCGATCAGATGAAGGGCGGCACGATCACCTCGACCGGCCGTGGCGGCATTACCCTCGACCTCGCCACGCTGAACAATACCGATGTCGGCGGTGCGGTGACCTGGGCGGCCAACGCCACTGACACCACGTTGAACCTGGAGCTCTCGGGCTACAGCAACGCGACGGGTCAGGCCCTGAGCATCACCGGTGCGGCAGCGACCACGCTGAACATCACCACCGACACCGCTGCCAGCAAGGTCACCACGCTGACCGGTCCGGCGACGGCCACCACCGTCAATCTGGCGGTCGGCTCGGGTGCCAACCTGACCATCGGCACCTCCCTGGCTGCCTCGGCCGCCAAGACGGTGAACATCTCGGGCGCCGGCAAGGCCACCATCTCCGGTTCCGACCTGGCCGCGACCGTCACGGTCGATGCCTCGACCAACACCGGTGGCGTTTCCTACACCGGTGAAGCCGGCTCGACCCTGACCTTCAAGGGCGGTTCGGGCAACGACACCCTGACGGCGGCCTTTGCCGACATCACCACCGCTGACACGCTGACCGGCGGTGCCGGTACCGATACCCTCGCTCTGTCGACCGCTGGCACGCTCACCACTTCGGGTGCGCTGACTGCTATCAACAAGGCGACCGGCTTCGAGACCCTGCAGTTCGGTGCTTCCGACAGCGTTGACGTTGGTCTGGTTACCAACGGCATCACCAACTTCAAGACCGCTGCCGGCAACTTCTCGCTGACGGCCACCAACTCGCTGTCCACCACCACCTACACCGTTGACAACAGCGCCAGCAACACCGGCACCGTGTCTGTCAGCAACAAGGTCGGTGAGACCTCGGCTTCGGTGACCATCGATGCCGGCGCTGCCGTTGCCAACCAGACGCTGGCTGAACTGACCTTCACTGGCGTCACCAATGTCGGCCTGGTCTCGACCGGCACCGGCACGGGTTCGGCGAACACCATCACCAACCTGAACACCACCGACAACTCGGTGATCACCATCACCGGTTCGAAGGCCCTGACCCTCACCAACGCCATCGACGGCACGGCGACGGGCTCAAAGGTCGATGCCTCTGCCCTCACCGGCAAGCTGACCATGACCGGTTCGGGCTTCGCTGACGTCATCATCACCGGTACCGGCGGCAGCGTCATCGACGGCGGTGCTGGCAAGGACACCATCACCGGTGGTTCGGGCGCGGATCGTATCAACGTCACGACCGCTACCTCGAATGACGACATCACCATGGGCGGTGGTGCCGACACGATCGGCTTCTCGGGCAACAACACCGCCCTGTACGCTCTGTCCACCGGTACGACGGATGTGGTGAATGTCACCGACTTCGTCGCCGGCACCGACAAGATCGCCCTGGTGAACACCACCGGCGCCTTCACCTCGGTGACCCTCGCCACCCAGACCATCGCCACGGCGGCGGATCTGACGGCGGTTTGGGCGGCTGTCACCCAGCTCGCGGTTTCGGCCTCGGGCGGCGCTGCTGCCGCGTCCGTGATCACGGTCTCGGCCGGTGCGGCTGCAGGTACCTACCTGTACGTCAACGACACCACCGCTGCGGTGAACAGCGCGACCGACCTGCTGGTGGACATCACCGGCGTGACCGGTACGCTGGCCACCACCGATTTCGTCTTCGCGTAAGCAAAGCCGATAAGCGGGCGGGTCGACAGACCCGTCCGTCGGAGCTAGTCTCTGGCCCCGCCCCTGCAAGGGGGCGGGGCTTTCTTTTGGAGGGATGATGACGAGCTGGAGCGACGGGTACGTCACCGAAATTGGCTACACCCATGGCTATTACCGCGAGCTGGCGCCCAGCCTGCAGCGTTTCGCCCTGCTCTCCGCCGGCTTCGCGCCGCCCCGGCAGCAGAATTATCTGGAACTGGGCTTCGGCCAGGGCCTCTCCGCCTGCATCCATGCCGCCGCCGCGCCCTGCCGCGTATGGGCCACGGATTTCAACCCGACCCAGGCGTTCAACGCGCAGGATCTGATGGACGAGGCCGGGCTGGACGGCACCCTGCTGGATGACAGCTTCGCCGAGCTTCTGGCGCGCGGCGATCTGCCGGAATTCGACCATATCGGCGCGCATGGCATCTGGACCTGGGTATCGGATGAGAGCCGCCACCAGATCGTCGATATCTTCGACCGCCATCTCTCGATCGGCGGCATTGCCTATCTCAGCTACAACACCCTGCCGGGCTGGGGTTCCTCCATGCCGCTGCGCCATCTGATGTGCCTGCATGCCGATCTGGCCGGTGCGCCGGCGCAGGGCATCCCGCGCAAGGTGGAGGAGGCCATCGCCTATGCCAACCGGCTGTCCAGCCTGGGTGCCGGCTATTTCACCACCCATCCGGAAGTGCGCGAACGGCTGGAGCGCATGCCGGCGCTGGAGCGCAACTACGTCGCTCATGAATATTTCAACCGCAACTGGGAGCCGATGCATTTCGCCGATTTCGCGAACTGGCTGGCAACCGCGCGCCTCGATTACGCAACCTCCGCGCATATCTTCGACCATGCCGATGAGGTGAACCTTTCCCCCGACGCGCAGGCGATGGTGCGCGAGACCGGCCACGAGATCCTGCGCGAGACGCTGCGCGATTATTTCGTGAACCGCTATTTCCGCCGCGACATCTTCCAGCGCGGCCGCCGCCGGCTGTCGGCGCTGGAGCAGAACAGCCTGTTGCAGGCCACACGCTTCGGCCTGCAGATTCCGCCGGCAGATGTCTCGATGACGATCACCTGTGCGGTTGGCGAGGTCGGGTTGCAGGAGACGATCTACCGCCCGCTGCTGCAGGCGCTGGCCGCCGATGGCTATAAGGTGAAAACCCTGCTCGAACTGCGCGGCCTGCTGCCGCAGCTGCAACCCGTTCAGGTCTGGCAGGCGCTGCGCATCCTGGTCGGCCTGGGGCATGTCTTCCCCGGCCAGGACGCGGCAGCCGCCGAACAGGTGCGCGACCGCTGCAAGCGGCTGAACCGCGCGCTGTGCCGCCGTGCCCGGTTCAGCCCGGATTTCGTGTTCCTGGCCTCGCCCGAGCTGGGCGCCGGCATCGCCGTGCCGCGCATCGAGCAGCTGTTCCTGGGCGCCCGGGATGACGGCCACAAGACGCCGGATGACTGGGCGCAGGCAGCCTGGAGCGTGATGTTGGGCCAGGCCTTCCGGGTACGCAAGGACGACCGCACGCTGGAAACGCCGGAGGAGAATGTCGCTGAGCTGAAGCGCCTGGCCGGGGAATTCGCAGAGAAGCGCCTGCCGATGCTGCAGGGCCTCGGGATTGCTTGAGCGGCCTTGATGAGAGCCTGGCCGAGGCGGTCGCCTGCCATCAGCGCGGCGATCTGCCCGGCGCAATCAGTGTCTGCACCCGCATCCTGCGCCAGCATCCGGACCATGCCGCCTGCCAGCATCTGCTGGGCGTGTCCCTGCTGCAATCGGGCCGGCTGACCGACGCCGTGTCGGCGCTTCAGCGCGCCACCGATCTGGCGCCGGCGGAGCCGGTCTTCCTGACCAGCCTCGGCGCCGCGCACCGGGCCGCCGGCCAGCCCGACGCGGCGGTGGAGTGCTACCGGCGCGCTCTGGCGCTGGATGCGGAGTATGCCGGGGCGCATGCGAATCTCGGCAATGTGCTGCTGGACAAGGGCGAGGCTGCCGCCGCCCGCGACAGCCTCCTCCGCGCGGTGGCTCTCGAATCCGGGCAGGCCGGCTGGCACTACACGCTTGGCCTGGCCGCCCAGCGCCTCGGCCTGGCCGGGGAGGCTGCCGGCCATTACCAGCAGGCGCTGGCCGCGCAGCCCGGCCATGTGCAGGCGCTGAACAATCTGGGCAATCTCCATTCCAGCGCCGGCGACCTGCAGGCAGCACTGGAGTGTTTCGACCGCGCCGTCGCCCGGCAGCCCGGCTTCGCGGCGGCACAGGGTAACCGGGCCGCCACGCTGTCGCGGCTGGGCCGGCTCGATGAGGCGGCTGCGGCTTATGTGGCGGCGCTGGCGGCGGCCCCTGCCGATCCCGGCATCAACCGGCTGGCCAGCATCTTCCTGTGGCGTCGCGGGAAACTGGTCGAGGCGCGGGACCGGGCAGCGGTGGCGGCGCAGGGGGGCGACCCCCAGACCCGCGCGCTTGGCCTGTCGCAGCTTGCGACGACGGAGGCGTATCTGTCGGAGTATGGGCGGGTGGCGGCGCTGAGCGATGCGGCGCTGGCGCTGTCGCCAACGGACCCGGTGATCTGGTCGCAGCGCCTGTACAGCCTGAGCTACCACCCTGATCTTCCGGCCTCGGATATCTTTGCTGAGTTCGTGCGCTGGGG
>JAHJHR010000005.1 GCA_018823745.1 Alphaproteobacteria bacterium | reverse complement strand
CTGCGCGCCGGCATGCGCAGCCGCATGCGCGCCTCGCCGCTGATGGACGAACAGGGCTTCGCCCGGCACTATGGCACCGCCCTGCGCCAGATGTGGAAAGCCTGGTGCGAGGGGGGCACGCCCGCGCCTTTCGACGTGCCGACGGACGAGGCGATGGACGAGGCGACGGATATCCCCGGTGTGCTGATGCAGGCGCTGGCCGCCCATCAGCAAGGCCGTCTGGAAGAGGCGGAAAGCATCTACCGCCGGGTACTTGGCATCAATCCCGGGGAGCCGAGCGCGCTGCATCTGCTGGGGGTGATCCATCACCAGCGCGACGATCATGAAACCGCGCGGCGGCTGATCGTCAAGGCGATTACCCTCAGGCAGAACGTAGCAGAATACCACAGCAATCTCGGCAATGTGCTGAAGGTCCAGGGGCAGGTCACAGCCGCGATGGCGAGCTATATCCGCGCCCTTGCCCTATGGCCGAGTTTCGCGGAGCCCTTCTCCAATTTGGGCAATGGCTATCGCGAATTGGGACAACTGGACCGGGCTGTTGCTGCCTGCCGCAAGGCGATTGCTCTCAATCCGGCGCTGGCGGCGGCGCACCTCAATCTCGGCAATGCCCTGTCGGATGGGGGCGACTATGCCGAGGCCCGCGATGCCTATGAGCAGGGGCTGAGGCTGGAGCCGGAGAATGTACGCATTCTGGTCTCTCTCGGCGGGCTGCATGCCGATCACGGCCATCTCGCTTTGGCGCGCCGCTGCCTGTCCCGCGCTCTGGAGCTGGAGCCGGAAAGGAAGGAGGCGCTCAATAATCTGGGCGTGGTTGTGAAGGAGGAATGCGATTTTGCCCTGGCGCTCTCGCTTTACCACAAGGCCATCGCGGTGGCGCCGGACAATACCGACTATGGCAGCAACGAGCTGTATTGCCTGAACTATCACCCCGACATGCCGGCGGAAACGATCTTCGAGGCATACCGCAACTGGGACATACGCTATGCCGCGCGGTTTTCCGCGGCGGCTCTGCATGCCAACGACCGTATGGTCGGCCGGCGGTTAAAAATCGGTTATGTGTCACCGGATTTCCGCCGCCATGCCGCGCGTCATTTCATCGAGCCGCTGCTGGTGCGGCACGACCGGTCCGCGGTCGAATTGTTCGTCTATGCCGAGGTGCCGAGGGAAGACGAGATCAGCAACCAGTTTCGCGCCTCTGTGGATCACTGGTGTAACAGTGTCGGCATGAGCGACGATGACCTGGCGGCCCGCATCCGGCAGGACGGCATCGATATTCTGGTCGATCTCGCCGGCCATACGCGGGGGAACCGGCTGCTGGTGTTCGCGCGCAAGCCGGCACCCGTGCAGGTTTCCTGGCTGGGCTATGCCTATACGACCGGGATGCGGGCCATCGATTACTACCTGTCGGATTCGGCCCTGACGCCGGAGGGCAGCGACACGCTGTTTGCGGAAAAGCTGGTCAGGTTGCCGGTTTGCCTCAGCTATCGCCCCTCGGCAGGGCTGGAGCCGCCGGCGGAGTTGCCGGCGCTGAGCAATGGCCATGTCACCTTCGGTTCACTGTCGCGCTCTGTCAGGATCAACGACAAGGTGGTGGCGCTGTGGGCCGGGATTCTGTCCAAAGTGCCGGAATCCCGGCTGGTGCTGAACAGCCAGACCTTTGTCTGTCCGGAGCTGCGGCAGCGCTATATCGATAAATTTTCTGCCCTGGGGATCGCGGCGGAGCGGCTGGAACTGGGCTATACCAGCCCGCCCTGGCCGGTCTATCGCCGGATCGACATTGCGCTGGACTGCTTCCCGCACAATTCCGGCACGACGCTGTTCGAGGGCCTTTATATGGGCCTGCCCTTCGTCACCTTGCAGGACCGGCCATCGGTCGGGCGGGTCGGGTCGGCCATCCTGACGGGGCTTGGACGCACCGAATGGATCGCCGCCACGCCCGCTGAGTATGTGGAGAAGGCGGTAGCGCTGGCCGGTGATCTCGGACGGCTGGCCGGGATTCGGCGCGGGCTGCGTCAGGAGATGGAGCGCAGCCGCCTGATGGATGAACCGGCTTTCGCCCGGTCGGTCGAGGCGGCCTATCGTCGGATGTGGCAAGGATGGTGCGAGGGCGGGGCGCCCGCCGCCTTCCAGGTTTCGCCGGATGCGCCGGGGCCGGTGGCGTCGCCCGCTTCTGCCGAGGTTCAGCGTTTGCTGGCGGAGGCACTTGCCCATCACCAGGCGGGCCGGGTGGCGGAGGCGGAGCAGGGATACAAGCAGGTGCTCGCCCTGGATGCGGAGAATGCCGATGCCCATCACCTCTTCGGCGTGCTCGCCTATCAGGTTGGGCGGTTTGACATTGCCGTACAGCTGATATCCGAGGCCGTGAAGCGCCGACCGGAGGAGGCTGAGTATCTGGCCAATCTGGGCGAATCGCTGCGCCGGCTGGGCCGTTTTGACGAGGCACAGAAATATCTCAGTGAGGCTGTCTCCCTCGACGCCACCCACGCGAATGCCCTGGCCAATCTTGGCGCCCTGCACGCGGATAGGGGCAATCTGGCCGAGGCCGAAATCTGGATGCGCAAGGCCATCGCCCTCAATCCGCACAATGCCGGCGCGCAGTATAATCTCGGCAATAACCTGAAGGCGCAGGGGCGGCTGGACGAGGCACTGGCCTGCTTCGAGGCGGCGATCTCCGTGCAGCCGGCTTATGTCGATGCCCTGCACCAGATCGCCGCGATCCATCAGGCACAGGACAGGCTGGAGGACGCGCTGGAAGGCTATCGCCGGGCGCTTTCCGCAAACCCGCAGCATGTCGAGACGCTGAACAATCTGGGGGTCGTGCTGGAAAGGCTCAGCCGGTATCTCGAAGCGGTGCCGGTTCTGGAGAAGGCGGCACAGCTCAGGCCCGACACGGCGGAGATTCACTGCAACCTGGGTGTCGCTTTGTCCCATGCTGGCCGGCTGGAAGAGGCCATGCAGAGCCTGAGCAAGGCCATCGAGCTGCGGCCTTCCTTCGCGGGCGCCTATGGCAATCTGGCGGAGGTTCATACGAAGCTGGATCAGGCTGATACCGCGGAGGCCGTGTACCGGCAAGGCCTGGAAGCGGGACCGAATGATGCGGCGCTGAACCGTGCCTATAGCGTTGCCCTCTGGCGTCGTGGTTGCCTGGTCGAGGCGCGGGACCGGGCGGTCGTGGCGTCGCAGGGCGGTTCCGGCGGTGGCGTGGACCGTTTGCAGCGTGCGCTTGGCCTGTCGCAGCTTGCGACGACGGAGGCGTATCTGTCGGAGTATGGGCGGGTGGCGGCGCTGAGCGATGCGGCGCTGGCGCTGTCGCCGACGGACCCGGTGATCTGGTCGCAGCGGCTATACAGCCTGAGCTACCACCCTGATCTTCCGGCCTCGGATATCTTTGCTGAGTTCGTGCGCTGGGGAGATGGGCAGAAGGTCTCGGTGCCATCCGCCTACGCCAATGCG
>JAHJHR010000001.1 GCA_018823745.1 Alphaproteobacteria bacterium | reverse complement strand
CTGACGGGATTGTCGCATCTGATTCCGGCGCAGATATCGAACTGGGTCCAGCTCGTCCTGGCCACACCAGTGGTGCTCTGGGCGGGCTGGCCGTTCTTCGTCAGGGGCTGGCAGTCGGTGGTGAACCGGTCGCTCAATATGTTCACCCTGATCGCCATGGGAACCGGCGTTTCCTGGCTGTACAGCATCGTCGCCACTCTGGTGCCCGGCATCTTCCCCGACGTGTTCCGCAATGCAGAGGGGGCGGTGGCCGTCTATTTCGAAGCGGCAGCGGTGATCACCGTCCTGGTGCTGCTGGGGCAGGTGCTTGAACTGCGGGCGCGAGAGACGACGTCCGGGGCGATCAAGGCGCTGCTTGGTATGACGCCAACGACAGCGCGCCGGTTGTCGGATGAGGGGGCGGAAGAGGAAGTCGATCTGGATCGCGTCGAAGCCGGCGACCGGCTGAGGGTCCGTCCGGGTGACAGGGTGCCGGTCGATGGAATGGTCACCGAAGGTGGCTCCAGCGTTGATGAATCGATGGTGACCGGCGAATCCATGCCGGTCCGCAAACTGCCGGATGACAAGGTCATTGGCGGGACGATCAACGGCCAGGGCAGCTTCATCATGCGGGCGGAGAAGGTCGGCCGCGACACGATGCTGGCGCAGATCGTGCGCATGGTGTCCGAGGCGCAGCGCTCGCGCGCGCCGATCCAGCGGCTGGCGGACCATGTTTCATCCTGGTTCGTGCCGGTGATCATCCTGATCGCGCTGCTGGCCTTCGTGGCCTGGTCGGTTTGGGGGCCCGCGCCGGCGATGGGCTATGCGCTGATCGCCGCCGTCAGCGTGCTGATCATTGCCTGTCCCTGCGCACTCGGGCTGGCAACGCCGATGTCGATCATGGTCGGCGTCGGCCGGGGAGCCCAGGAGGGCGTCCTGATCAAGAATGCCGAAGCGCTGGAACGCATGGAGAAGGTCGATACCGTCATCGTGGACAAGACCGGCACCCTGACGGAAGGCCGGCCGAAGGTCACCGCGATCAGGACCCTCGGCGGGTTCGCGGAAGATGATCTGCTCCGCCTGCTCGCCAGCCTGGAACAGAGCAGCGAACACCCCCTAGCCGCCGCCATCGTGGCCACCGCCAAAGAGCGTTCGCTCGACCTGCTGCAGGCCAGCGACTTCGATTCGCCGACGGGTAAGGGCGTGCTGGGCATAGTCGATGGGCGAAAGCTCGTGGTGGGCAATGCCCGGTTCCTCGGCGAGCACGATATTGAAACCGGTCCGCTTGAAGAAATCGCCGACGCGCTGCGCCAGGACGGCGCTACGGCGATTCTGGCGGCTGTCGATGGCGAGCCTGCCGGAATCGTCGCGATTGCCGATCCGGTGAAAGAATCGACACCAGCGGCCATAAAAGCACTGCACGCCGATGGCATCACCGTCGTCATGCTGACGGGCGACAACAGGACCACGGCAGAGGCGGTTGCCAGGAAGCTCGGCATCGACAGGGTGGAAGCCGAGGTGCTGCCCGAACAGAAGGCGGCAATCGTCAAGCAGCTGCGCGAGGAGGGACGGGTGGTCGCCATGGCCGGTGATGGCGTGAATGATGCTCCGGCGCTGGCCGCAGCGGATGTTGGTATCGCCATGGGCACCGGCACCGATGTCGCCATCGAAAGCGCTGGCGTGACCCTGCTGCGCGGCGATCTGATGGGCATTGCCAGGGCACGGCGCCTGTCCGAGGCGACGATGCGGAACATCCGGCAGAACCTGTTCTTCGCCTTCATTTACAATGCGGCCGGCGTGCCGGTCGCGGCAGGCATCCTCTATCCGTTCCTGGGCATCCTGCTGTCACCGATCGTCGCTGCCGCCGCCATGGCGCTGTCCTCGGTCAGCGTCATCGGCAACGCCTTGCGGCTGCGTACCGTCAGGCTGCGCGATTGAAGGAAAAGAGTGGCAGCGCTGCAATCGACGATCAACTGTCCGGAATGCGGGCAGGTCTCGGTGGAGACGATGCCGGAGAATGCCTGCCAATAATTTGTTGAACAGGACTTGGTGGGACACCCAAGGATAGCTGACCGCTGCGTCCGGGATATTCCAGGGATGGTGGTCCAAGGAAGCGTGCCGGCGCTCCAGAATACTGCCTGCATCCCCCTCAAGGCTTGTGTTTAAACCTAGGACTTCGTCATCCAGTCTATTTGGATCGACACTCAGCCGTATCCGAAACGGCGCCGACTGGCAGGGCGGTTTCAACGCGGCCCATCACAAGCTGGCTGTATGAGTGAGACGCTCCGCTGGCGTTTCCACGCCTATGGGGCGTGTCGGTTAAGCATCGCAGCGCGTGCAGGCCGGGATAGATAGAACCTCTCCATGAGCGTTACAGATACCCCACAGACAAGAACCCCTCCGGAATCGCTTCCGGAGGGGTTCTGCTAGCGAAAGATCGAAGACATTACATCTTTGCTGCCTTAACGGCTTCGCCGAAGGAGTCGTGCTTGGTCTTGAGCCAGGTGCCGAATTCCTTGCCGAACAGGGCATAGGTCTCGGTGCCGGTCTTCTCCATATGCGCGTTGAACTCCTTGTCCTCGGCGGTCTTGCGGCAGGCGTCGACCAGCACTTTCATGGTTGCTGCCGGTGTACCCTTCGGGGCCCCAATACCGCGGAAGGAGCCGATATCCACCTTGTAGCCATCGGCGCTGGCAAGCGGCACACCCTCGAAGCCACTCTTCGGATCCTCGGAGAAGACGGTCAGCACTTTCAGTCGACCATCCTTGTGCCAAGGCGTGACCTCGGCCTTATCGGCAATGGCGACATCGATGTGCTTGCCATAGGCCGCCGTCAGCGCCGGGCCGGAGCCCTTGTGCGGCATAAAGCGGATATCTATACCGGCCTGGGTCGCAAAGGCGGCGCCAGTCAGATGCGTGTTGCTGCCGGGGCCAGCGGTGCCGAAGGTCAGCTTGCCCGGTTCGGCCTTCGCCTTCTTGACGAGATCAGCCAGTGACTTGATGCCGCTATCCGGGTGAACCGCCAGAATGGCAGGCGGCGCGGAGAGCAGGCAGACCGGCTCGAAATCCTTATAGCTGACCGGATAGCCATCAATCGTATGCGGTGCGGCAGCCAGAGTGGTGACGATCATGGTGATGACGTAGCCATCGGGCTTCGCCCGCGCGCCGTGAGAAAAGCCCACGGCGCCGCTGCCACCGGTACGGTTGCTGACGAAGATGTCGCCGCCCAGATGCGGCTGAGCGTATTGCGCGAAGATACGGCCGACCTGATCGGTGCCCCCGCCCTGGGCGAAGGGGATCACGAGTTCGACCGGCTTGGACGGAAAGTTGTCCGCCTGTGCTGCCGAGGCTGTCACGCACAGGGCGAGGGTCGCCAGCGCCGACGTGTAACCGACACGCTTGTTGTGGATGAATGTCATTGGGTTCCTCCCTCTTTCTTATGTGGTTTTTATAGTTCGTTTCAGATGCCGAACGCCCTTCATCACGAGTGGGGCGACGAACGGCGCAAAAACCAGCAGCCAGATGACGGTGCTGATCGGCGTGAAGAGTTCCTGCCATTCACCGCCGACGACGATGAGCGAGCGGGCAAGCTCTCCTTCGACCATCGGCCCGAGGATCAGGCCAATGATGAGTGGTGCGCGTGGAATTCCGGTTTTGACCATGATGTAACCGACCATGCCGGCGGCGAACATGATCAGCACATCGACGGGGTGGTTGCGCATGGCGTAGGACCCCAGCACGCACAGCAGCAGAATGCCGGGCGTCAGGATGCTTTCGGGAATCTGCAGCACGCGCGCGAACAGCTTGGCGCCGGACAGTCCGAACACCAGCAGCAGGATGTTCGCGACGAAGACGCCAGCGAAGATCTGATAGACCAGCGGTGCGTTGTTGTGCAGCAGCAGCGGACCGGGCTGGAGCCCGTGTGTCATGAAGGTACCCAGCATGATCGCCGTTACCGCACCGCCGGGAATGCCCAGCGTCAGCAACGGGATCAGCGAGCCACCGGTCGCTGCATTGTTCGCCGATTCAGCGCAGGCAATGCCTTCCGGGGAGCCGGTGCCGAAAAGTTCCGGCTGGCGCGACATGTGCTTGCCCTGGCTGTAGCCGACAATGGCGGCGACATCGCTGCCCGCACCTGGAACCGCACCGACAATGGTGCCGATGACACTGGAACGCAGCTGCGCCGGCAGGATCCTGGCCAGTACGCTGCGCCCGGGAATAATCCGGTTGACGCGCAGGGCGCGACGAGGCGCCCGCCCGATGCGCTCGATACTCAGCAAGGTCTCGGGAATTGCGAACAGGCCGATGGTGACCGGGATGAACGACACTCCGCCCATCAGCAGCACATAGCCGAAATGATAGCGCGAGACGCCATAGGTCTCGTCGATGCCGATGCCGGCCAGGAACAGGCCGATGAAGCCGGCAAACATCCCCTTCAGGAAGGACCCGCCTGACAGTGCCGCCATCGCCGTCAGCGCGAATACCGCCAGCGCCAGATATTCACGCGGCCCGAAGGCCAGGGCGAAATCGGCGATGGGATAGGACAGCAGCATGAGCGCTGCCGCGCTGAGTATGCCGCCGAGAAAGGAGGAGAGGGTGGCGATGCCGAGGGCAATGCCCGGTTTTCCCTGCTTGGACATGGCATAGCCGTCCAGCGTCGTGGCGACCGCCCCCGGCGTGCCGGGAATGCCCAGCAGAATGGCTGAGAGGGAGCCGCCATAGACGGCGCCACAATAGACGCCGACCAGGCTGAGAATGCCGGCCAGAGGTTCCATCGTGAAGGTCAGCGGGCTCAGCAGGGCCACGCCCATGGTGGCGGAAATCCCCGGCATGGCGCCGGCCACGATGCCGAGGAGTACCGCGCCGGCAAGCAGCAGCAGAATGTTCAGCTCCATGACAACGGAGAAGCCTTCCATCAACAAGCTCATGACAGCAGCCCCTCCAGCAGGCCGGATGTCGGCAGGGCGACGCTGAAGACCTTGCTGAACAGCAGGTAGGTCCCGACGCTGAGAAAGGCTGCAACGGCAACGGAAAGTGCAGCCTTTGCCGGCGTCAGCCGCGGCCACAGCAGGAGGGTCAAGCTGGCGACATACAGGAAGGCGGACAGGACGAAGCCCAGCTGCATCATGGCAATAGGGAATATGGCAAGTCCGACGATTGCCACCACCAATCCGACAATCTTGCCGGCAGGCAGGCGATCAGGGATGCGTTCCCTGGGGCCAACCCCCTCATAGCAGAGCTGCTGAGCCTCAATGATGCCTGTCATTTCCTGATGCGACGGGAACCGCCAGAGCCGTGCCGACATATCAGTCTTGTCGGCAGGTGGCAGTTCAGCCGCAGCGTCTATGAAGGCGGCGGATAGCGTTGCCTTCTTTTCGGCAGGCATGCCGGTTGGTGCCATCAGCGCCGCCCAATGTCCGGAGACAACAGAGGCGCCATGGTCCGTGAAGGTAGGAATTTCTGCTGCTTCTGGCGGCTGCATCCCAGGCTCGGTCAGGATGCCGATGCACCGCACCTGCCCGGTGGCAATGGCCTGCCGGGCGCGCGAATAGCTGAGGATGGCGGCATCGATCTCTCCGGCATCGATGGCCCCGATCAGCGCAGGGATGTCGTCGCTGTAAACCGGCTGGAAAGAGAGACCGTGCGCGGCGGCGAGCCAGCGCCCGATCGCATGATCGATATCGACGTGATGGCCGAAACCGAGACGGACCATCGTTCCTTTGTGCCACAGATCGCCCGGATGCTGCCATTCGCTGGCGGGCCGCACGATCAGCACATCGGGGTCGAAGAACAATCCACCGACCGGTTCAAGGCGTCCCTGGCAGAAAGCCGCCGTATGGAAGTTGGGCAGGCTCGTCATGTCCGACGACACGACGGCAAGAGCGTTGCCCGCCGTACCGGCGCGAATCCCTTTCCAGAGAGCGGAGAAGCGCCCTTCGCCATCCTGGGTGATGACCTGTATCCGAACGCCGAGGCGTGACTGCATACGATCCGCGAGCTCACGCAGGCGAAGATCATCCTGAAGCCCGGCCTGGAAGGGCGAGTAGAGGCGAAGCTCCCGTAAGGCGAGAGCCTTGCCGATAAGAACGGTCGTCAGCCCCAGCAAGCCTGCCAGGGCGAAGACCGGATAGGCGCCGGGGCCGATGGTGCCGTCACGCCATAACTGCAAAGACATGCCGTGCCACAGCAGCGCAGCCGTAACGGCCCAGACAACAGCCAGGAAGATGAGTTCAAGACGGGCACCACCCCGGTCAGGCAGGATCGTGGCGCTCTGCCCGATGGCGGGATACGCCGCAGGCATGCACTGTTCGGGCAATTCGGCCTCAGCAAGGCGATTACGCCGGTGAAGGACCGTTTGGTCGAAGCTCCCTTCAGGGGGCCTACTCGCTGTCATCTCACATTGTCCCGGTAAGTTCCTGTCACCCTGTCCTGCCATGGATTACCTGCCGGTGTGGTGCGGTCGAAGCGTAACCGGCCGCGATCCGGCTCAGGTGTTCTCGATAGTCAGGCAGGGGCACCGGGAAGGCGGCCGCCGGTTACTGAGCGGCCGTTCCCGTTCACGACATCAGGAGACGGCAGCCACTGCCTGAACCATCGCGGCGCGGTCGTCAGCCTGCGGGCGCTCGAACAGGCGCCCGGTTTCCTGTTCGCCTTCGAGGGAGCAGCGAAACATGACGCGCGGCTGGGTCTGGTCGAAATCGCCCAGAGCCACATGGCTGGTGCAACGATTATCCCACATCACCACGTCGCCAAGCCGCCAGCGATGGCGGAAGACGAATTCCGGCGAGGTCGCGTGCTCGTTCAGCATGTCGAGCAGATGCTGGCTTTCATCGTCGCCCATGCCGACGAAGCCGCGCACGCGCTGGCCAACCAGGTAGGATTTCCGCTTCGTCTCCGGATGGATGCGGATGACCGGGTGAATCATCGGCGGGTTACGCCGTTTCATCTCGGCGATGACGTCAGGCGACCGCTGCTCCAGCCCGCGGATCAGCGTCACGTCGTGAATGGCTTCCAGCCCTTCCAGCAATTGCTGGATGCGCGGGCTCAGCGTCTCATAGGCGAGATAGAGGTTCGCCCACATCGTGTCGCCGCCAACCAGCGGCTTTTCCTTGCAGTGCAGGATGGCGCCCTTGGCAATACGGGGCGTGTAGGTGAGGTCGGTATGCCAGTTCCGGCCGGAGTTATGCGTGCCGGACTTCTTGCCGTTCACCATCTTGTTGGACAGGATCAGGATCTCCCGGTGATCCGGGTGCAGCGTCGTGGGCGCTTGCGATGTCTGCGGATCCAGCAACCCGAAATTCCGCGAAAAGGCGATCTGCTCCACCGGCGAGAGATCCTGATCGGGAAACACCAGCACCAGATGTTTCAGCCAGGCCTCGTTGATCATGGTCCGGTCGGCCGGGTCCAGCGGCTTGCGAAGGTCCAGGCCGGTCACTTCAGCGCCAGCGGCGAATCCCATTGGGGCAATCTCTATGTGACTCATTTCCACCCATCCGTTTTCTATCTTGTGTTATTTATGAAATATAATCGACAGTCGATTGTCTGACAATATGAATCCAGGATATTATTGATCCTGCCCGTTTCGCCTTGCTCTATCTTATTGAGAAACAGTAGATAATAGCCGTAATTATCCGTATGTTTAAGGTGGCGATGCTCATTCCAGTTTTGGTGTTTCTTTCAGCCGGAAAGAGAACGAAACTGTGTGCGTTGTCAGAAACGCAATCTCTGGCGATGTTCCGCCTCCGGCGATAAGGCTGCTACAGATCATGGACGAGCACGACATGAGTAAGATTGAAATCGTCCCGCTGGGAAGGTCGGCGAAGTCGCTTCCTGCCCAGCTTGTCGATCTGCTGTTGGCTGAGGTCATGACCGGACACCTCCGGCCTGGCGACCGGTTGAAGGAAGAGGCCCTGTCGCAGCAGCACGCGGTCAGCCGCGCGACCGTGCGCGAGGCGTTGATTGCCCTGGAGAAGCAGGGCTACGTGGTCCGTATTCCGCGCTCCGGGGCTCGTATCGCCGATTATTCGCAGGAGGATGTCGGCTATATCTTCGAGATCAGGGCTGCCTTGCTGGCCGTGGCAGCCGGACGTTGTGCGCGCCTGAACGATGACACGATCAAGACCGAGTTGCTGGAAATGGTAGAAGATCTGGAGAGAATCGCCGCCGATGATGCCTCGACCCCCCAGGCTTTTGCCGGCGGATCGGTGCGCGCGCAGCTTTTTCTGGTGAACAGGTCCGGTAACCAGCGCCTGCCGGAGCTCTACGAACGCCTGGCGGGAATGGGCACATGGCAGCTCATTCGCGGCCGTTCCATGAGCTTCCTGACGCCAGAGGATAGAAAGCAGTCCGCCGCCGACTGGCGCCAGCTGGCAACGGCGATCTCCCTGGGCAGTCAGGTCAAGGCCGAGCGCGCTGCGCGCCAGCTGCTGGAACACTCCGCCGTGCGCGTCAGCGCGAACCTTGCACGGATCGGGCAGGGCGGTAGCCCCAGCAAGCGCTCAGGTTAATGTGACGCTGATTTCCCGACAGGCCTCCAAACGCCATGCGCTGTTATCCATGGTCGATTTGGTGATCCAAGGTCGACGCGGTGGAAGTCCGGCGGCATGCGGATGGTATTCGTCCTAGGACATCTTCCAAGGAACCGTGCCAGAAATGCGCGAGAAGACTGCCGGCATCCCCCTGAAGGCTTGTGTTTAAACCTAGGACTTCGTCTTCCGGTCTATATGGATTGGCACTCAGCCGTATCTGAAACGGCACCGATCAAAAGGACGGTTCTTAACTGTAGAATCGTGGCGACTATACTACATAGCGGAGCGCACGTTCTGGTTTTGGGCTGGAGTCTTCCGCTGACACCGCAGTAGAACGCTTCTCACTCTCCTGGGTAATCCGGCTGCATCGCTGGAGCAGCGCGCATGAACGCCTCCAGCGCGCGGCACTCGGCGTCTACCGCTACAAGGCGGGGATAGGGTGACAGGTCGCAATTGAACCGCCGTGCATTGTCGATCTGCGGAACAAGACAGGCATCGGCCAAACCGGGCTTTTCACTGAAGCAGAACCTGAACTGCACCGACCGCCGGGCGAGCTGCTCTTCGAGACTGGAGAGCCCTTCCTTCATCCAGTGGCGATACCATGCGAGGGTTTGCGGTTCGTTGGTGCCCAGGACATCGGTGAGATATCGCCGAACGCGGTTGTTGTTGATCGGATGCATATCGGCAGCGATCAGCTGCGCGAAGGATCTGGCTTCAGCCCGAAGCAGGGGATCACCTGGCAACATGCTCGGCTCGGGGAAAAGCTCCTCCAGCAGCTCGATGATGGCCATTGACTGCGAGACTATGCGTCCGTCGATCTCCAGGGCAGGCATCAGCCGCTGGGGATTGATTTTCCCATAGGCGTCAGACGACAGCGAAGGGATCGCCACATACTCATATGCCAGCCGCTTCAGGTTCAGCACGATGCGTACCCGCTGACCCGCCGAGTTCTGGTGCCGTGTATGGAGGCGGAGTTTCATGCAGTGACTTTAGCGTGCAGCCG
>JAHJHR010000004.1 GCA_018823745.1 Alphaproteobacteria bacterium | reverse complement strand
CGAAATAGGAAGTGCCGACCTCACGCTGGTGGCGCGTCGCCGAGAACCCGTCCTTCTCCGCCGCGAATTCGGCCTGCTGCAGCTGGCTGTAGGCAGCCATGCCGTCGGTCTTGTAGCGCCGGGCCAGGTCGAAGGTCGTGTAGGAGAGGTTGTGGAACCCGGCCAAAGTGATGAACTGGTACTTGTAGCCCATGGCCCCCAGCTCGCGCTGGAACACCTTCATCTGCGCCTGGTCCAGATGCTTTGCCCAGTTGAAGGAGGGCGAGCAGTTATAGGCCAGCATCTGGTCGGGATATTGCGTGCGGATGGCTTCGGCGAAGCGCTTCGCATCCTCCAGATTCGGCGTCGAGGTCTCGCACCAGATCAGATCGGCATAGGGCGCATAGGCGAGGCCGCGTGCGATGGCACAGTCGAAGCCGCCCTTCAGCCGGAAGAAGCCCTCGGCCGTACGCTCGCCGGTGATGAAGGGCGCGTCCACTTCATCACAATCGGAGGTGATCAGCCGCGCGGCCTCCGCATCGGTGCGTGCCATGATGATGGTCGGCACGCCCATCACATCGGCGGCCAGACGCGCCGCGTTCAGCGTGCGGACGAACTGGCTGGTCGGGACCAGAACCTTGCCGCCCATATGGCCGCACTTCTTCTCCGAGGCCAGTTGGTCCTCGAAATGCACGGCCGCCGCCCCCGACTCGATCATCGCCTTCATCAGCTCGAAGACATTCAGCGGGCCGCCGAAGCCGGCCTCGGCATCGGCGATGATCGGCGCGAAGAAATCATGGTCGGTCGTGGTCTGACCGTCGAGCCGCTCCATGGTCTGGATCTGGTCGGCCCGCTGCAGCGCCTTGTTGATGCGGCGCACGATGGACGGCACGCTATCGACCGGATAGAGGCTCTGGTCGGGATACATGTTGCCGCTGGTATTGGCATCCGCCGCGACCTGCCAGCCCGACAAATAGATCGCTTTCAGCCCGGCCTTCACCTGCTGCACCGCCTGGTTGCCGGTGAAAGTGCCCAGCGTCGGGACGAAATCCTCCTCATGCAGCAGCTTCCATAGCTTGCGCGCGCCATTCTCGGCCAGCGTGTGATGGATCGGCAGTGAGCCGGAGAGCCGCCGCACATCCGCCATCGTGTAGGTGCGGGCGACATTGTGCCAGCGGTCAGGCGCCCATTCCGGCGCGGGGAAGGATTCTTTCGGCGACCCGCCGGGGGGCGGAAAGTTCATCGGTTGGTCAAGCATGGCAATCTCCATCAAGAACTGGATGGGGGCCTGGTGGCGACCCGTCATCTGTCGGAAAAAAGAGCGGCGCGGCCTTCGCGATTCTGTCCCGGTCGTTCTGCCGCCGAGAGGATCAGGCCGTCGCGGGGGCGCGGCGGCGCACAAAAGTGGCGGCGAACATCTTCTCGCCGGGGAACAATTCGGTGGCACCCTCGCCATCGACCAGCAGCAGCGCGTGGCGGCCGGCACGGCCGGCAATGCTGTAGCCTTCACGGGCAAGTCCACGGGCGGCGAACTGGTGCATCGCCTCAGCCATCGAGGACGCGATGATGGTGCAGTAATCTTCCTGCTGCGGCTGGGTGTGGGTGTCCTGGTCTCGCATGATCAAATCCTCCTGAAAATCACTGGCCGCATCGGTGCGGGCTGTTGATGTAAAGGTTTGACATATGCCAAATACATGCAACAAATATCGTTACTTAGCCGTGTAAACCTGCAAAATACCGGTCAAAAAAAACGGCGTTATTTGTAAATTTTGTAAAGAACAGGAGGCGGGCATGGCCGGAAAATCGGACCCTCAGATCGGCGCGCGCATCCGCAAGCTGAGGCTGCAGCGCCGGTTGAGCCAGACCGACCTGGCCGCGGCGCTCGGCATCTCGATCAGCTATCTGAACCTGATCGAGCACAACCGCCGCAAGATCACCGTGCCAATGCTGTTCAAGCTGGCCGGCTATTTCGGTGTCGAGCCGGGCGATCTGGTGGATGGCGACGAGACGCGCATTGTCGGCGATCTGATGGAAATGTTCGGCGAGGATCTGTTCGCCGACAGCGACCTCACCAACCATGACATCCGCGATTTTGCGAGCAGCAGCCCCGTCGTGGCGCGCGCCATCCTGCATCTCTACGACCGCTACCGCGCGGTCGCATCGCACCGGCAGGCAGAGACCGGCACGCCGGCAGGAGGCGACGCTGAGGACGGCGCGCCATTCCATCTGGCAACCGACCGGATCTCCGACTTCATCCAGGAAAACACGAATTATTTCCCGACGCTGGAAGACGCGGCGGAACGTGTGCGCGCCGATATCGACAACGCCTCCGACACTTTCGAAGCCGGGCTGAAGACCTATCTCCTCAACGTGTTCGGGCTGGACTGGCGGCTGGCCTCGCTGCCCTCGGGCATCGCGCGCAAGCTGGAGCCGGCCGGAAACAAGCTGCTGGTTTCCGATATCATGCCGCCGGAATCAGCGATTTTCGCAGCAGCCCACCAGCTGGGATTGCTGGCGGCGGTGCGGGAGATCGACGGCATCATCGCAGAGGCCAGCCTGCCCGAGGGCGACGCGCCTGACCTCGCGCGCAACGCGCTGGCCGCCTATTTCGCGGCGGCGCTGATCATGCCCTATGACCCGTTCTGCCGCATGGCGCGCGATTATCGCTATGACATCGAGCGGCTGGCGCGCCGCTTCGGCGCCAGCTTCGAGCAGGTGTGCCACCGGCTGACCACGCTGCAGCGCCCCGGCCTGCAGGGCATTCCGATGCACCTTGTGCGCACCGACATTGCCGGCAACATCTCCAAGCGTTTCTCGCTGTCCGGCATCCAGATCCCGCGGCATTCCGGCGCCTGTCCCCGCTGGAACGTCTATGCCGCCTTCCTGCAGCCGGACCGCATCAACATCCAGATTTCCGAGATGCCGAGCGGCGAGCAGTATTTCTGCATCGCCCGCACCATCACCAAGGGCGACTACCGCCACAACGCGCCGCGCCGGCATTTCGCCATCGGCATCGGCTGCGCCATGATCCATGCCCGGGAGATGATCTATGCCGACGGTTTCGATCTGACCAACAGCACCCATATCGTGCCGATCGGCGTGGGCTGCCGCATCTGCCCGCGCCTGGAATGCGGCCAGCGCGCGCATCCGCCGGCCAATCATCGCTTCCGCCTGGACGAAATGATGCGGCCGGAAAGCCTTTACACGATGATGTGACGCTCCGCCCGCATCTCGGCCAGCGACTGGCGCAGGATGCGGAAGGAGGAGTTCAGGAACAGCGTCGCCATCAGCCCGGCGACGATCAGGTCAGGCAGCGCGCTATCGGTGAACAGCACGACCACCGCCGCCAGGAACACCAGCACATTGCCGATGGCGTCATTGCGCGAGCATTGCCAGACGGAGGCGATATTGGCGTCGCCCTCGCGCCAGCGATACAGCAGCGCCGCGCTGCCGACATTGGCCGCCAGCGCCAGCAGGCCGATGGCGCCCATGGTCAGCGGCTCCGGCGGCGCGCCGGTGAACAGCCGCCAGATCGCCAGCGCCAGCACACCGATGCCCAGCACCGCCAGGCTCAGCCCCTTGGCGAAGGCAACCCGGGCGCGCACCATGGCCGCCTTGCCGATGGCCCAGAAGGACACGCCATAGGTCGCGGCATCCATCGCGAAATCCAGTGAATCGGCATAGAGCGCGACAGAGCCGGCAATCGCCCCGGCCGCGACCTCGACCACGAACATCACCGCATTGATCGCCAGCACCAGCAGCAGGATGCGCTGATAGGCCGGAGACGCCCCCTCGAACACGGCCCCGTGGTCGTGGTCGTGCCCGCCGCAGTGACCGGAATGAGCATGATCGGCCTTCTGGTCATCGTCATGTGCCTGACAGGCTGTAGCCTTCATCTGACAATCCTCTTGCAATGGCGGTGTCGCCGTCGCATCTGAAGATAGGAGCTACAGTGGTTTGAGGTTCAAGGGAAAAATGAAGACCTACGGAATCCGCGAGATCGCCCGCGAGGCCGGCTGCAATGAGCAGACCGTGCGCTGGTACGAGGAGCAGGGGCTGCTGCCGCCGGTAACGCGCAGCGCTGGCGGCCAGCGGCGCTACAGCGACCGCCACCGCCAGCATCTCGCCTTCCTGCGTCATGGCCGGGAACTGGGCTTCTCGCTCGATGCCATCCGGGAATTGCTGACGCTCTACCAGACGCCGCAGGACAGCTGTGCGGCGGCCGACGAGATCGCCGCCCGCCAACTGGCCGAAACCCGGCACAAGATCGCCAGGCTCCAGGCGCTGGAGGCCGAGCTGTCGCGCATGGTCGCCAGCTGCGATGGCGCCAATATCGCCGAATGCCGGGTCATCGAGACGCTGGCCGATCACAGCCACGCGCATTGCCTGAGCGAAGGCCACGGTCTGAGCCAGGGCCATGCGGCTGAGGCTCAGTTGAACCCGTGATGCTTCATCAGCAGAATGGCCAGGAGCCCCAGCACCCCGACTAGGCCATAGCCCAGCAGGGTGTGGCGCTGGAAGAAGGTCGTCCTGAACCCCTTCACACGCATCAGGACCAGCGCCAGCGCGATCAGCAGCAGCCCGGCCAGATCCCAGGGAAAGGGCGACGGAAAAAGGGTGGTGGCATCGGGCACGGCGCAGGCTCTTCAGGCGAAGGACGAACAGCGGCGGACTGAACCATCAAAACACGGCGGATACAATTGCCCCGCCAAATGCCCCCAGCTGCCTTGGTATCATTAACTTTTTCTTCACCCCTTTTGCCCAGCATGGGCATTCCTAAACGCGGTCTCTGCGCCATATAATTGAATTAATAAAACAAACACAATCCAGCAGGGTGTCCACCAGAATGACCCCAGGTGCAGACAAAGCCAGGAGCGGCCCGAAGCACGCTGCCATTGTGCTGCCGGCACCGATACAGTGGCTGACGATGGCACAGAACGCGCCGCTGGTAGGCGTAACCATCATCCTGACGCTGCTGACCCTGGCGACCAGCAGCATCTTCGTGGCCGGCGGCACCCATACGGCGATGCCGCATCTGCTGTACCTGCCGGTCATCGTCGCCGCCTTCCTGCTGGGTTTGCGGGCGGCCATGCTCACCGGGCTGCTGGCCGGACTGGCCTGTGGGCCTTTCATGCCGCTGGACGTTGCCGCCAATATCCCGCAGAGCCTGCCGAACTGGCTGGTCCGAACCGCCTATTTTATTATTGCTGGCGGGCTGGTCGGCGGCTTCGCGAGCCTGCTGTCGCGGCAATTGAGCAGCCTGCGGCACTCCGCCTTCCGCAACCCGGTCACCGGCCTGCCGAACCGCGCCGCCTTCCAGGAGGATGTGGATCGGATGATCCATGAGGCAGAGACTGCGGGCAGCACCCTCGCCATCGTGAAGGTGCGGATCACGGAGCTGGAGCCGATCTTGTCCACCTTCGGCTATGATCAGGGCGACGCGCTGCTGAACCTGGTCGGCGACAGGCTGAGCGCCATCATCCCGCTGTCAGGCACGCTGTATAATATCGGGCCGGGGCGATTCGCCGTTGCCATGACCAACGGCAGCAAGGAGAAGGCCTGTACCCTGGCCCTGCGCCTGCTGGAGATGGTGCGCGCGCCGACCCTGCTGGAGGATATCCCGGTCAGCATAGATGGTCATGCCGGCATCGCGCTGTACCCGACCCATGGGCAGCATGACGCGCTGGCCCTGCTGCGTGCCGTGTCGCAGGCGACCAACCGGGCGGATGAACGCGACCTCGACTACATGATTTTCGACCCGGCCTCCGACGATGAGTACCGCGACCGGGTGTTGCTGATGTCGGATCTGCGCGAGGCGGCCCCGAACAACCAGCTGGAACTCTATTACCAGCCGTTGATCGACCTGCGCAGTGGCAAGTGCGTCGGCGCCGAGGCGCTGATCCGCTGGCATCATCCGACACGCGGCCTGATCCCGCCGGACGTCTTTATTCCGCTGGCCGAAACCACCGGGCTGATCGGCCCGCTCTCGCTCTGGGTTGCCCAGAACGGCGTGGCGGAGCTGGCCGAGTGGCGGCGCCGCAATCTGGATCTGCATCTGTCGATCAACATCTCGGCCTATGATCTGGAGAGCAGCTTCCTGATGCGCAGCATTGAAAGCCTGCTGCTGGCCCACGACATCGAGCCATCGCAGCTGATCCTGGAGATCACGGAAAGTGCCGCGATTTCTTCGCAGCGCACGGGTTTCGCCATGCTGGAACGGCTGATCGGCCGGGGAATCGGGGTCGCCATCGATGATTTCGGCGTCGGACGATCCTCGCTGGCCTGCCTGCGCGACATGCCGGCGACAACGCTGAAGCTGGATCGCGGTTTCTGTACGAAGCTGACCGAGGACCCCCGCCAGCAGCGTGTCGTTCAGGCCACGGTCGACATGGCGCATGAATTCGGCCTGAACGTGGTGGCCGAGGGAATCGAGACGCAGGAGACCTATGACCTTCTGCTCACCTTGGGCTGCGACCAGGGGCAGGGCTATCTGATGTCACGGCCGCTGCCCCAGGAGGCGTTTCACCGCTGGCTGGAAGCGCAGGAAATCCAGCCCCAGACCTGGCCCCGGCGTCCAGCATAGACATCAGGCCCCGCAAATTATGCTGTCAGAACGACATCGGACTTGCGATAAAGACGATGAAACAGTACCGCTAGCCCTGCTTTGGCGTTGCGTCCGGCTGGACTCTGTACAGCAGATCGCTAATGTCTCGCCTAACGCTACGCAGCGGTGAGCGCCGGCCGGTTCCGGCCGCGCCACACACCGGACCGCAGCCCATTGGAGAACACGATCGTGACAGGCACCGACACCCTCAAATCACGCCGCACCCTGGTGGTCGATGGCGACGAATATGATTATTTCAGCCTGAAGGCCGCCGAAGGCGCAACCGGCGACATGACCCGGCTGCCAATGTCGCTGAAGGTGCTGCTGGAGAACCTGCTGCGCTACGAGGATGGGCGCACGGTCACCGTCGACGATGTGAAGGCGATGGGCCAGTGGCTGAAGGACAAGCGCTCCGACCGCGAGATCGCCTATCGCCCGGCCCGCGTGCTGATGCAGGATTTCACCGGCGTGCCGGCCGTGGTCGATCTGGCGGCGATGCGCGATGCCGTGGCCGCCATGGGCGGCGATCCGCGCCAGATCAACCCGCTCTCGCCCGTCGACCTGGTCATCGACCATTCGGTGATGGTGGATAATTTCGGCTCGATGCTGTCCTTCGATGAGAATGTCGATCTGGAATTCAAGCGCAATGGCGAGCGGTATGCCTTCCTGCGCTGGGGCCAGAAGGCATTCGACAATTTCCGCGTCGTGCCGCCGGGCACCGGCATCTGCCATCAGGTGAATCTGGAATATCTGTCCCAAGTCGTGTGGACTGGCACCGATGGCAACAAGACCGTCGCCTACCCCGACACGCTGGTCGGCACGGACAGCCACACTACCATGGTCAACGGTCTGGCTGTGCTGGGTTGGGGCGTCGGCGGCATCGAGGCGGAGGCCGCCATGCTGGGCCAGCCGGTCTCCATGCTGATCCCGGAAGTCATCGGCTTCAAATTCACCGGCAAGCTGCGCGAGGGCATGACCGCCACCGATCTGGTGCTGACCGTCACCCAGATGCTGCGCAAGCGCGGCGTTGTCGGCAAATTCGTTGAATTCTACGGCGCCGGCCTCGACAACCTCTCGCTCGCCGACCGTGCCACCATCGCCAATATGGCGCCGGAATACGGTGCCACCTGCGGCTTCTTCCCGATCGACAAGGAAACCCTGCGCTACCTCGCCTTCACCAGCCGCGACCCCAAGCGCATCAAGCTGGTCGAGGCCTATGCCAAGGCCCAGGGCATGTGGCGCGACGAGACCTCGCCGGACCCCATCTTCACCGATTCGCTGGAGCTGGATCTGGACACGGTCCTGCCGTCGCTGGCCGGGCCGAAGCGCCCGCAGGACCGCGTGCTGCTGTCCGATGCGGCCTCTTCCTTCGTCAAGGCGATGGCCGAGATCGGCGCCAGCGGCAAGAAGATGCCGGTGAAGGGCACCGATTACGCCATCGAGGACGGCCATGTCGTCATCGCCGCCATTACCAGCTGCACCAACACCTCCAACCCTTCCGTCCTGGTCGCCGCCGGCCTGGTCGCCAAGAAGGCGCTGGAAAAGGGCCTGATGCCGAAGCCCTGGGTGAAAACCTCACTGGCCCCCGGCTCGCAGGTCGTCACCGATTATCTGGAGGCCGCCGGCCTGCAGAATTCGCTGGATGAGTTCGGCTTCAACCTGGTCGGCTATGGCTGCACCACCTGCATCGGCAATTCCGGCCCGCTGCCGGACGGCATCGCCGCGGCGATTGACGAAGGCGATGTGCTGGCCTGCTCCGTGCTGTCGGGCAACCGCAACTTCGAAGGCCGCGTCCATCCGCAGGTGAAGGCGAACTACCTCGCCTCGCCGCCGCTGGTCGTCGCCTATGCCATTGCCGGCAGCCTGAATGTCGACCTGACGAAGGACGCGCTGGGCACCGACAAGGACGGCAAGCCGGTCTATCTGAAGGATATCTGGCCGTCGAACCAGGAAATCCAGGAGACCATCGAGAAGTCGCTGACCGCCGAGATGTTCAAGCGGCGCTACTCGAACGTCTTCGAGGGCCCGGAACAGTGGCGCGCCATCGATACCGCCGAAGGCCTGACCTACACCTGGGACGACAAGTCGACCTATGTGAAGAACCCGCCCTACTTCAAGGGCATGTCGGCCAAGGCCGAGGGTGGTTTCTCGAATGTCAGCAATGCCCGCGTCCTGGCCCTGCTGGGCGATTCGATCACCACCGACCACATCTCCCCGGCCGGTTCGATCAAGAAGGACAGCCCCGGCGGCGCCTATCTGATGGATAACGGCGTGCCGCCGGCGGAGTTCAACTCCTATGGCGCACGGCGCGGCAATCATGAAATCATGATGCGCGGCACCTTCGCCAATATCCGCCTGAAGAACGAGGCGGCGGTGAATACGCAGGGCGGTTTCGCCAAGCATGTGCCGTCGGGCCAGATCATGCCGCTCTATGACGCCTCGATGAAGTATCAGGCCGAGGGCACGCCGCTGGTCATCGTGGCCGGCAAGGAATACGGCACCGGCTCCTCCCGTGACTGGGCGGCCAAGGGCACCAATCTGCTGGGCATCAAGGCCGTGGTGGCGGAAAGCTTCGAGCGTATCCACCGCTCGAACCTCGTCGGCATGGGCGTTCTGCCGCTGCAGTTCACCAATGGCGACACCCGCCAGACACTGGGGCTGACCGGTGACGAGCTGATCGACATTTCCGGCATCGGCGCGGGCATCACCCCGCGCATGGATGTGCCGGTGACGATCCGCTACGCCGATGGCCGCACGAAGCAGATCACCGCTCTGTGCCGCATCGATACCGCCGATGAAGTGGAATATTTCCGCAATGGCGGCATCCTGCACTACGTGCTGCGCAACATGGTGAACGCCGCCTAGCACCTCGCATACAGGCTGAAACGCGAAGGGCGCCGGAGATTCCGGCGCCCTTTGTTTTTGCGCGGGGTGATTTAGAGCTTGGCCAGCCCCAGGCGCATTCACACTTAGTTAAACACCGGGGCTGTATACTGAAACTCGATCATTAATCACCGGGCCGACAGCCTTCCCCTTCATTTAGGCGGCTATACTCTATATGCTACCAGAATTGGTAGTGACCTGGGATATAAGCTGTGATTTTTCCTGCATCAGCCATGAAGCTTCTGACCGTCGAACACAGCACCATCTATCGGTATAATCGTCCGGTCCGCTTCGGCGAGCATCGGCTGATGTTCCGGCCGCGCGACAGTCATGACATGCGCCTGATCTCCACCGGGCTGCGCATCAGCCCGACGGCGGATATCCGCTGGCTGCACGATGTCTTCAACAATTCCATCGCCATCGCCACCTTCGACGAGATGTCGGACCGGCTGGAATTTGTCAGCACCATTACGCTGGAGCATTACGGCGGGGTCTATCCCGACCTGACGCTGACGCCCTATGCCCGCATCTTCCCCTTTACCTATACCGGGGACGAGATGGCCGATCTGGGCCGCACGGTGGAACGCCATTACGAGGACCCCGAGCAGCAGATCCTCGAATGGGCGCGGCAGTTCATGAACCGCGAAGGCGAAACCAATACCTATGACATGCTGATCGCCATGAACTCGGCGATCAATGCGCAGTTCGGCTATTCCCGGCGCTATGATCTGGGCACCCAGCCGCCGCTGGAAACCCTGCACAAGGGCAATGGCAGCTGCCGCGATTTCGCGCTGCTGATGATGGAGGCTGTGCGCAGCCTGGGCCTGGCGGCGCGTTTCGTCTCCGGCTACCTCTATGACCCGTCGCTCGATGGCGGCGATGAGAGCATGGTCGGCGCGGGCGAGACCCATGCCTGGGTGCAGGTCTATCTCCCGGGTGCCGGCTGGGTCGAGTTCGACCCGACCAACGGGCTGATCGGCGGTGGCAATCTGGTGCGCGTCGCGGTCGCCCGCGATCCGTCGCAGGCGATCCCGCTGCAGGGCAGCTTCTTCGGCGGCGCCGAGGATTTCATCGATATGGAAGTCAAGGTCAGCGTCACCGCCCGCCACCGCGCCCTAACCCGCGCCGCCAGCTGAACCCAGCTTCGCTGCCTTCTATGAGGGCAGCGAAGCCGTGCGGTCGGCCGGGAACCGCACATCGGCGACCGTTCCCTTGCCGGGAAAGCTGGTCAGCTTCAATTCGCCGCCATGGCGCTCCACCAGCGATTTTGTCAGCGGCAGGCCCAGCCCGGTGCCGGTGTAACGGCGCTGCAGGCTGCTGTCGATCTGGGTGAAGGGCTGCATCGCCTTCACCAGATTCTCGTCGCTCATGCCGATGCCGGTATCGGTGACGCGCAGCAGGATGCAGCCATCCTCCAGCAAGGCCTCGACATAGACCTTGCCGTCGCGCGGGGTGAATTTGATCGCGTTGGAAACCAGGTTGAGCAGGATCTGCTTCAGGCGCTGGCGGTCGGCGCGCAAGGGCGGCAGGCCCGGCTGCGTGGATGGCATGATGGTGACCGCCGATTCCTCCGCCCGGGTACTGAGCAGGCGGCAGCAGGACGCGACGATCTCCTCGACCAGCATCACCTCCTCGATCAGCTCGATCTTGCCGGCCTCGGCCTTGGAGAGGTCGAGGATATCGTTGATGATGCGCAGAAGATGCGCGCCGCTTTCGCCGATATCCTTCACGTAATCCTTGTAGCGCGCATCGCCCAGCGGCCCGAACAGCTCGTCGCGCAGAATCTCCGAGAAGCCGATAACGGCGTTCAGCGGGGTGCGCAGCTCATGGCTCATATTGGCCAGGAAGTCGCTCTTGGCGCGGTTGGCGGTCTCCGCGCGTTCCTTGGCTTCATAGAGTTGCAGCTCGGTGCGCTTGCGCGCCGTGATGTCTGTCAGCGAGCCGACCATGCGGTAGGCGCCCTGACTGTTGCGCAGGCTGGAGCCCCGGTCGAACACCCAGCGATAGGAATTGTCGTCGCCGCGCACGCGGTATTCGCAGGCATAGTGATCCACGGCCCCGCGCCAATGCTCCTCCCAGCGATCGCCATAGCGCGCCAGATCCTCGGGATGGATGCGCTCCATCCAGTGATCGCGCGGCACGACCGCCGGATTGCCCTCCATCCCCGCCACCTCGCGGAAGCGCGGCGAGATGAACAGCACATCGCCCTGGCTGGCCATCCATTCCCAGACGCCCTCATTCGAGCTGGCCAGCACCATCGCATAGCGTTCCTGGCTCTGCTGCAGCGCCTGCTCGGCCAGTTTGCGTTCGGTAATATCCTGCGCACCGCCAATGATCCGGACCACCCGGCCGCTATCCGGATCGACTTCTGGCCGGGTATAGACGCTGACCCAGCGCAACCCGCCATCGGGATCGACCAGCCGGAATTCCTCCTTCACCGCCTCGCCTTCCATCAGGCGCTGCTTGCGCTGGCGCAGCAGCGGCAAATCGTCGGGATGCGCGTGCTTTCCCCACCAGGTATCAGTCACGGTCGGATCGAGGACCGGCGCATGGGCGCCACCCAGCAATCCGGTCGCCCATTCCATCTCCGCCTTGCCATCCGGCGAGACGAGATAGGAATAGACTAGGTCGGAGGTCAGCTCGGAGATCACCCTGTAGCGATGCTCGCTGGCGAGGACCGCCTGTTCCGCCAGCTTCCGGGCGGTAATATCGCGCCCGACGCCGCGATAGCCGACGACCCGACCCTCGGCATCACGGATCGGCGTGCCGGCGGCCTGCACCCAGATCCGCTCCCCGGTCTTGCTGAGAAAGGAGTATTCGAGTTCCTGGAAGGCTTCCTCGCGCTCCATATAGCGCGACACGGTCTCCGCGAACTGCTTGCTGACGCCGATCTTGTCCAGCAATTCGTTTCGGGTCTGGCCGATCAGACTCTGCTGCGACCAGCCCATATGTCCGAACGGTCCGCTCATCGTGCGGAAGGAGACATAGGTATAGCGCTGCGCCATGTCGGTTTCCCAGAACCAGTCGGCGCTGATCTCGGCGAAATCGCGGAATCTCTGTTCGCTGGCGCGCAGTTTCTCGGCCGCCTGATGACGCTCCGTTATGTCGGTATAGATGGTCACGAAGCCGCCATCGGGAAGCGGCGTACCGGTGATCTCCAGCGCCGTGCCATTGGGGCGGACCCGGGTGAAGCGATGCGGTGCCATGTCGCGCGCCCGCGCCAGGCGGCTGGCCACCTGCTCCTCGACATCGCCTGGCCCGTATTCGCCGCGCTCCGCATTGTAGCGCACGAATTTCTCGAACGGATCGCCCATGAGGAAATGGTTTTCGGGAAATTCCAGCAGCTCCAGAAAGCGCTGGTTAAAATTGATCACCCGAAGCGTCCGGTCGACGATGGTGATGCCTTCCGCCACCGTGTCGAAGGTGGCGCGCAGCAGGGTTGCATTCCGGTCCGCCTCGGCCTGGGCATCCATCGAGGCGGTGATATCGGTGCCGGTACCCCGATAGCCCTGGAACCGGCCTTCCTCGTCATGCACCGGGTTGGCGTTGACGCGAAAGAAATGCCGGCGGCGCTGGCCATCGACAAAGGGATAGACGAAATCACGGATCGGCCGGTGGGCCTCCAGATCGGCCAGATGACGCCGCCAGAACGGCACTTCCGGGTCCCCGCCATACAGTATGATTGCCAGAAGGCCGACCACCTGGCCCGGGCTGTAGCCCATGACCTCCAGGCCTTTTTCCGAGATCATGGTGAAGCGGTGGTTTTCGTCGGTTTCCCAGATCCAGTCGGCGGCGATATCCAGGAAATCACGCAGTCGGCTTTCCGAATCGCGCAGGCGCGTGCGCAACAGGGCATTCTCGGCTGCCAGAAGAAGCTGCGTTTCCGGCGCCTCTCCTTCGGCAATCGCTATGGGCGTGTTGTCCCGTCTCATCGTTACCCGTCAAGACCGTGCAGGCATCCTGCGCGGCGATCTTCCCCTGCCCCCAGTTGAGCCTGACTCTTATCTGCTCAGGAAGACTGTAATTCAAGGCGGATCAGACTGCGACTTCTAAGAATAGGTTTAAAAGAAATTTCCCTATGCCTTGAATTCATTAAATTTTTATTCTTATTTTCGTCATCTGCCCCGAGACGGCCACAGATGCCGCAAACTATCACAAACCCGCCGCATCTCCGCCCGACACTCGCCCAATCATGGTTAACGGGCCTTGATTGACCATACATTCAGTTGCGTGAGTCAGGACGGGTTCTCATCTGCCCGTATCGCGTGCCTGGCGCGCAGCGGGCACCGCTCAAGGGGGAAAATCAATGCTGGATCTGTTGCGACGCCGCAAGGCGAACCCGACTGAAGAGGCCGGCTCGGATAAGGCAGGACTCTCCAGCCAGGGCGCCGCCGGGCTTTCCGGCACACCGGGCAGCCCCCCTCACGACAAGAGTTCTTCCCCCACTTCAAAGGATAGCAGCATGGACAGCAGGAAGCCCGGCACCACCAATACCTTCAATCCCGACATCAACCGGCGTCCGGGCACGCCCGGCGCCAGCACTACCTATGGCATCCCGGCAACGCCGATGTCCCAGGAAGGCAGCAAGCTGATCGTCGGCAAGGATATCCAGTTGAAGGGCGAGATTACCGCCTGCGACACGCTGGTCGTCGAGGGCAAGGTCGAGGCGTCGATGGACAGCCGGATGATCCAGGTTTCCCAGAGCGGCCTGTTCAGCGGCGAGGCCGGTGTTGACACGGCGGAGATTGCCGGGCGCTTCGAGGGCTCCCTGACGGCGCGCGAAAGGCTGATCGTGCGTTCGACCGGCAAGGTGACCGGCACGGTGCGCTATGGCCGTATCGAGATCGAGGATGGCGGCGAGATCGCCGGCGACATCAAGGTGCTGAACGCCAAGGAAGCACCCAAGGTGGAAGCGCCAAAATCTGAAACGCCGAAGCCCGCCACCACATCAGGCTCGGGCAGCACCAGCGCACTGGATTCCGCACCGGCCAGGGCGGCCCTGGGCGGAAACGACTGAGTCCGGACGGCTTGGGCGGGAATGGTGGAGCCGAGGGGAATCGAACCCCTGACCTCTAGAGTGCGATTCTAGCGCTCTCCCAACTGAGCTACGGCCCCGCCGGTTGGAAGCGGCGATATAAGGGGCAAGCCGCATCAGTGTCAAGCGCGACCGCCACCCCGGCCTCCCGATTGCCGAACAAAATCACCGGCCCGTCCTGCGACGGGCCGGCTGGCGTTTGGCGCCTTTCACCGGTTGCATAACAGCTTATTCTGCGGCGATGAAACTTGTGGATGCCTTTCTGATCCCGATAAGGTGAATATAGGGGCAAATTTCCACCGCGCCGATGCAGTCCAGGTAAAGGAGTGGCGATCATGACCTTCCGCAATATCCTGATCCCGATCGAGGACAGCGCCCTGCTGCCCTCGATGCTGGAATCCGCTTTGCTGGTGGCACAGCGTTTCCAGGGCAACATTGAAGGTATGCCGATCCGCCGCGCCTTGCTGGAGGTGGTGGCTGTCGGACCGGATGGTTTCGTTGGGGCGACCGCCCATCTGGTCGAGGATTTCGAGCGCGACGAGACGACACGCGCGCAGCATTGCCGCGATAAATTCTTCGACTTCATGCGCGCCCGGTCGATCCCGCTGGTCGATCCCACCGCTGTTGGCGACGCCACCTCGGCAACCTGGAACGAGCAGAGCGCACCGGGCGATGCCATGGTCGGCAATCGTGGCCGGCTGTTCGATCTGATCGTCGTCGGTCGGCCGGCGCGCGACAGCAGCACGCCGCGCATGAGCACGCTGGAGGCCGGGCTATTCGACAGCGGAAGGCCGCTGCTGATCGCCCCGCCGACCCCGCCGGCCAGCATCGGCAAGACCATCGTCATCGCCTGGAATGGCAGCACGGAGACGGCCCGCACCATCGCCTTCGCCGAGCCATTGCTGAAGCAGGCCGACAAGATCACCGTGCTGTCGGTCGAAGGCGCCATGGTGCCCGGGCCGAGCGGCGCCGAACTGGCGCAATATCTGGCGCGCAAGGGCTACCCCGCCGACCACAAGGACATCCTGAACCCGGACAAGCCGGCCGGCGAGGTCATGCTGCGCGAGGCGACTGCGCTGAACGCCGATCTGGTGATCAAGGGCGGCTATACCCAGAGCCGCCTGCGCCAGATGATCTTCGGCGGCGCCACCAGCCATATTCTGGCGAATGCCGAAATGGCGATCTTCATGGCGCATTGACGCTCCTGCATTCGTGATGGCTGGCGGCAGGATGCCGGGCAAGTTTACCTTGTGCGGTACCGGTCGCTCGCTTATGACAACGGGAAATCTGGCTTTTCCTGCCTTCTTTTCAGCATTGCGAGCGATCCCATGGATGCAACCGTGATCGATGCAACGGTCGTGACACTGGCCGTTGCCGTCTTCGCCACCGGCCTGTTCGCAGGCGTGCTTGCCGGCTTGCTGGGGGTTGGCGGCGGCATCGTCATCGTGCCGGTGCTGTTCCATATCTTCACCGGGCTGAACATCGACCCTGCCGTGAAGATGCATCTGGCGGTCGGCACCTCCCTGGCGACCATCATCCCGACCTCGATCATCTCCGCCCGCGCCCACCACAAGCGCGGCTCGGTCGATTTCGATCTGCTGAAATCCTGGGCGCCGATGGCGCTGATCGGCGCGCTGATCGGCACGTTCATCGCCGCCTATGTGAAGGGCGCGGTCCTGACCGGCGTCTTCGCCGTGGTGGCGCTGATCGTCGCCGCCCATATGGCCTTCGCCCGCGAGGGCATGCACCTGTCCGACCGCCTGCCGCGCGCACCGATCAAACATCTGATCGCGGTCATCATCGGCGGTTTCTCGACCATGATGGGTATTGGCGGTGGCACGCTTAGCGTCCCGACGCTGACCCTGTTCAATTTCCCGATCAAGAAGGCGGTGGGCACGGCCTCTGCGCTGGGGCTGGTGATCGCCATTCCGGGCACCATCGGCTTTCTGGTCAGCGGCCTCGGCGTGCCGGACCGCCCGCCTTTCAGCCTGGGCTATGTCTCGCTGATCGGCTTTGCGCTGATCGTTCCGGCGACCATGCTGGCCGCCCCCTGGGGTGCGAAGCTGGCGCATGCAATGAGCACCAAATGGCTGCGCCGCGCCTTTGCGCTGTTCCTCGCCATCACCTCGGCGCGCATGTTCTACAGCCTGTACGCGTAACCGGAAGCTCCCTCAAAAATGGCACATAAGATCGGTTTCATCGGCCTCGGCATCATGGGCCAGCGCATGCTGAACAGCATGGCCGACCACAAGGATTTCGAGGCGGTTCTGGCCTGGGACCCCTCGCCCGAGGCGATGACGGCGCTGGCCAGCGACCGGCCGGCAATCCGCCAGGCCGCCAGCGCCGAAGCGCTGATCGCCGATCCGGAAGTCGAATGCGTCTATATCGCCTCGCCGCCGAAGAGCCATCTGGCCTATGCCATGGCCAGCTTCGATGCCGGCAAGGCGGTGTTCTGCGAAAAGCCGCTGGCGGTCGATCTGGCCGAGGCCGGGCAGGTCACGGCCCGCGCTCAGGAAGAGGGCCGCAAGGCCGTCATCAATTTCCCCTTCGCCTCCTCGCTGGCCGGCAGCGCCATTCAGGAAGCCATTGCACAGGGCAGCCTGGGCCGCATCCAGCAGGTCGAGATTCAGGTCGCCTTCGCGAAATGGCCGCGCGGCTGGCAGGAAGGTGCGGCCGGCTGGCTGGCCCGGCGCGAGGAAGGCGGCTTCACCCGTGAGGTACTGTCGCATTTCCTGTTTCTGACCCGCCGCACCCTCGGCCCGCTGTCGATCCGCGCCGTGAAGGTCGACTACCCCGATGATGGCAAGAGCGCGGAAACCGGCATCGAGGCCGAGATGCGCGCCGGCGAGGTGCCGGTCCGGCTGATCGGCCGCGTCGAGGGCGAAAAGGACGACCATAACCGCTGGACAATCACCGGTGACAAGGGCGCCCTGCGCATTTCCGACTGGATGACCCTGGAGCGCTTCGGCGAGAGCGGCTGGCAACCGGTCGATCTGGGGCCGGGCGAGCTGCGCCCGCGCTCGGTGCGCAACCAGCTGGACCAGCTATCCCTGATGCTGAAGGGCAAGCCGCATCGCCTGGCCAGCTTCGAGGAAGGCTATGCCGTGCAGAGCTGCGTCGAGGCCCTGCTGGGGCAGCACAGCACCGCCTGACACACCCTCCAGACAACGGCCCGATCAAGGCCCGCCGGCACCCGCCAGCGGGCCTTTTCTTTGCCGATCAATGCCTTGCGGTATTTACGTTAACTATGTTTTAAAAAAGCCAAAAGGCGGTTTGGCCTTCCAAACAAAAAGTCTTTCGAAAAATAACTTTTTGTATTTACCTCATATAGGTCTTCCCGTACTCTTTTACCGCTGGCTTCTTACTTGCCCCCAAGCGATTGGGAAGCTGCTCTGTTCTACCGTCGGTCGCCCCTACCGACGGTCCGGGTTTCGGGGCCGTATTAGGCGCACGGTCTCGGAAACGCACCCTCGTTCCGGCGAGGAGTGCCTCCCCACCACTGGCCCTCTTTCCGCCTGCGGGAAAGAGGGCCTTTTTTTGCCTGTCGCCCTGATCCCAAGCATTGATCCCGCCGGTCCGGCCTGCGCATCCTGTGCCCCGCCTGATAGTAAGGATTGGCATGCTGCATCGAACCCGATGGACCGGACGAATGAGTCTCGCGCTGGCGTTGCTGGCCGGGCTTGTTCTCGTGCTGGCGCCGGGCGGTGCTGCGGCCAAGCCGCAACGGCTGGTTTCGATCAATCTCTGTACCGACCAGTTGCTGATGCTGCTGGCGGACCGGGCGCATATCCTCTCAATCTCCTATCTCGGCGCCGATCCCGCCGGTTCCGCTTTGGCTGACCGGGCGGCCGGTATTCCGCTCAACCGCGGCACGGCTGAGGAAGCGCTGGCCCTGCGCCCCGATCTGGTGCTGTCCGGGCTGAACCGCCAGCACACCACCAACCGGCTGATCGAAGCGCTGGGCGTGCCGGTCTTCACCCTGCCCCCGGCCTCTTCGCTGGATGATGCGCTGGACCAGATCCGCGCACTGGGCGACGCCATCGGCGAGAAGGAGCGCGCCAGCGTCCTGGCCGGCAATATTGCCGCCCGTCTGGCGGCTCTGCCAAAGCCCTCCGGCGAGACGAGCCGTCCGGGCGCGCTGGTGTTGCAGCCCAATGGCTACACCACCGGCCGGCACACTCTGGCGAATGACATTCTGGTCGCCGCCGGCTATCGCAACCTGGCAGCCGAGCACGGCATCGCTGCCTGGGGCACGCTGTCGCTGGAGGATGTGATCCTGTCCCGTCCCGATGTGCTGGTGCTGGACGACCAGCGCATCCGCCGGCAATCGCTGGCGCAGAACCTGCTGGCGCATCCGGCGCTGGAAGGCCGGCAGGCGATGATCGAATTGCCGACCCATCTGTGGACCTGCCCCGGCCCGGCGCTGGCCGAGGCGGCGGAGCGGCTGGCCACGGCCCGGATTGCTGGCCGGATCGCTGGCCGATGACCACCCTCGCCCCCCTGCTGGCCGCCGACCGCCGCGCGATGCGGCTCTGCCTTGGCCTGGCCGGGCTGGTGATCCTGCTGTTCTGCCTGTCGCTGGCGGTCGGCCCGGCCCCGCTGGCGCTGTTCGGCCAGATCCGGGGCATGACGGAGGAGGCGGTGCTGGCCCGCGCCATCCTGCTGGAAATCCGCCTGCCGCGCGCCTTGCTGGGGATTATGGTTGGTGGCGCGCTGGGGCTGTCGGGGGCGGCGCTGCAGGGCTTCCTGCGCAATCCGCTGGCCGAGCCGGGGCTGATCGGCATTTCCGCCACGGCGGCTTTGGGCGCGGTCACCAGCTTCTATTTCGGTCTGGCCGGCGCCTTTGCACTCGCCCTGCCGCTGGGCGGGCTGGCGGGGGCGGCCATTGCCGTCACGCTGCTCTATGGGCTCGCCGGGCGGGAGGCCAGCGTGCTGACGCTGATCCTGGCCGGGGTGGCGGTCAGCAGCCTGTCCGGCGCGCTGACGGCGCTGGCGCTGAACCTTGCCCCGTCCGACTATGCCGCGCTGGAGATCGTGTTCTGGCTGCTCGGCTCGCTGGCCGACCGCAGCCTGGTGCATGTCTGGCTCTCAGCCCCCTTCATCCTGATCGGCGGCGCGCTGCTGCTGGCCTCGGCACGCGGGCTGGAGGCGCTGACGCTGGGGGAGGAGACCGCACGCAGCCTCGGAATCTCCCTGCCCCGGCTACGCGGGCTGGTGATCGGCGGCACGGCGCTGGCGGTTGGTGCGGCGGTATCGGTCAGCGGCGCCATCGGCTTTGTCGGGCTGATCGTGCCGCATCTGCTGCGCCCGTTGCTCGGCCATCGCCCGGCGCATCTGCTGCCGGCCAGCGCTTTGGCCGGGGCGGCACTGATCCAGGCCGCCGATATCGCCGTGCGGCTGGTGCCGACCGGGCCGGAGCTGAAGCTGGGCGTGGTCACGGCGCTGATCGGCGCGCCCTTCTTCCTGCATCTGCTGCGCCAGACCCGGCGGTCGATGCGATGACTGCTTTGCTGGAAGCCCGCGACCTCACCATCGCACTGGATGACAGGCCGGTCGTGCAGCAGGCCGGGCTGGCGCTGGCTGCGGGCGATTTCGTCGGGCTGCTGGGGCCGAACGGCGCCGGCAAGACGACGCTGCTGCGCGCGCTGGCCGGGCTGCTGCTGCCACAATTCGGCTCGGTCCGGCTGGATGGCCAGCCGCTAACGGCGCTGCCTGCGGCCGACCGGGCCCGACGGCTGGCCTATCTGCCGCAGGGCGCGGAATGCCACTGGCCGTTGAGCGTGGCAGCGCTGGTCGCGCTGGGCCGGCTGCCGCATCGCGCGCCCTGGGCGGCGCTGTCGCCGGTGGATATCGCCGCCATCGATGCCGCGATGGCGTTTACCGATGTCCGGCATCTGGCCGACCGGCCGGTCACCCGCCTGTCGGGCGGCGAGCGGGCACGGGTGCTGCTGGCCCGCGCGCTCGCGGTCGATCCCGCGATCCTTCTGGCCGATGAACCGGTCGCCGGGCTGGACCCCGGCCACCAGCTCGACGTGATGGCCCTGCTGGCGGCGCGCGCGCAGGCCGGTGGCGCGGTGCTGGTCGTGCTGCATGATCTGACGCTGGCGGCGCGGTTCTGCCGCCGGCTGGTGCTGCTGCAGGCCGGCCGCATCCTTGCCGATGGCCCGCCAGAGGCAGTACTGACGCCCGCCAATCTGCGCGCCGCCTATGGCATCGACGCGCATATCAGCCACACTGATGAGGGGCTGCTGGTCGTGCCCGGCAGGCGGCTCTGAGCGACGCCGGGAAACAACCGGCCCGTTGCCGCGTTACTCCTCAGATAGTGCTCAATCCCTGAAGGAGATCCTCTATGAACCCGTCCCATACCCGCCGCACCGTGCTGGCCGGCACCGGTGCCACGCTTGGTGCCCTGCTGCTCTCGGCCTGCCAGGCCAATCACGGAAGCCGGTCCGGCGATGACGGCACGACCTTGCCGCTGAAGGACGAGAAGGATGAGCCAAAGCAGGTTTCCGAGTTGATCGGCAAGCCCTGCCGCGTCATCCGCCCGGGCGACGCCATGACCCGCGACTACCGGCCAGAACGGGTGAATATCTTCGTCGATGCCGGCAATCGCATTGAGCGCATCACCTACGGTTGACCGGCATCTTCGGCTTCGCACCAACGGGGCAAGCGGGTTAACCTGCCGCGCATGCTGCGCAGAATCCTGATCGCCCTCGTCGTCGTGACCGTCGTGCTGCCGGCGGTGCTGGTGCTGGTCTACCGGGTGGTGGTGCCGCCGGTCACGCCGCTGATGCTGATTCGCCTGGTCGAGGGTCAGGGGCTGACCCGCGACTGGACGCGGCTGGACGACATCGCCCCCGCTCTGGCGCAGGCAGTGGTCGCATCGGAAGACAATCTGTTCTGCGAGCATACCGGCTTCGACTGGAACGCGATGAACATGGTGATCGGCGAGCTGAACGAGGGTGGCGCGCCTCGCGGCGCCAGCACCATCAGCATGCAGGTGGCGAAGAATCTATTCCTCTGGCCCGGCCGGTCCTATGTCAGAAAGGCGATCGAGGCCTATCTGACCCTCTATATCGAAGTGCTCCTGCCGAAGCGGCGGATCATGGAGCTCTATCTGAACATCGCCGAATGGGGCCCCGGCCTCTATGGCGCCGAGGCCGCCGCCCGGCATCACTTCGGCAAGCCCGCTGCTCGGCTCACCAGCCGGGAGGCGGCCCTGCTGGCGGTCACCCTGCCGAACCCGCTGCGCTGGTCAGCGAGCGAACCGTCGGGTTATATTGCCAACCGCGCCAGCGTCATCCAGCGGCGCATCGGGCAGCTCGGTCCGCTGCTGAATTGCGTGCGTGACTGAGGTCGCGCCGAAAATCGCCATGACAGGCGGCAACAAAGAACCGCCGCGCCGCGTTACGCCATGGCCACCATTCCCGGAATCTGTCAGTCGCCCATGCCCTTATTCTGCTTCGCCCTTCTGATTCTTGCTCTGATTCTGCCAGGGCAGGTCCGGGCGGAGATCCGGTATGAGACGGATTTCTCCGCTATGGACGAGGCCGGGCTGGAGGGTGCTGTCGATATCATCCGCCAGCTGTCGCAGCTGGAAATCCGCAAGGACCAGACCATCGAGAGCGTCAGCCTGCTGCGCCGGCGCGCCACTGGCGATGTGCAGCGCATCCGCGACGTGCTGCGCTCCGAAGGGTATTACGATTCGCGCATCCGCTTCGAAATCGAGGAACCGGAGGATGACGCCGCACCTGTGCGCGTCATCCTGGAGATGGAGCGCGGGCCGGTCTACCGGCTGGACAGCTTCGTGCTGTCCTTCGCCATCGAAGACCAGGAACGCGCCGCCGATGGCATCAGCTATGAGAGCCTGGGTGTGGCGCTGGGCGAGCGCGCCCGCGCCGACATGATCGTCTCCGCCGAGCGGCAGGTGGTGAACCGGCTGGGCCGGAAAGGCTATCCTTTCGCGCAGTCGGTCGGGCGCGACATCGTGGTCGACCACGAGACTCGCAGCGTTGCCGCCACGCTGGAGCTGGATGCCGGCCAGCCGACCGTCTTCGGGGCCCTGGAAATCGACGGGCTGAGCGATGTCGATGCCGCCGTGGTGCGCCGGGAAATCCGCTGGAAGGAGGGCGAGCCCTACGACATCCAGAAGGTGACCGAGACCCGGCAGGCGCTGAGCAGCCTGGATCTGTTCTCCTCGGTCACCATCCGCCCCGACGAGCAGCAGCGCCAGGGCGAGACCGTTCCGATGAGTGTGGCCCTGGCCGAATCCCCGCCGCGCTCCATCGGTGGCGGCGTGAAATATTCGACCAGCGAGGGGCTGGGCGTGAATGCCTTCTGGCGGCACCGCAATTTCTTCGGCGAGGGCGAGGAGCTGCGCATCGAGGGCCAGGTGTCGGAGCAGGTCTATGGCGCCGATATAAAGCTGGGCAAGCCGGCCTTTCTGGACCAGGACAACCGGCTCGACCTCGGTGTCTATGCCCGCGACGAGACCTTTGATGCCTATGACGCCCAGCGCTTCGGCGCCGGCGGCACGATCACCCGCCAGTTCGGCGGCCCCTATTCGGGCAGCGCCGGCGTGACACTGGAACAGTCACGCATCACCGACGAGACCGGCATCAACAACTTCACGCTGATCGGCTTCCCGGTCACAGCGCAATACGACACCACGAATGATTTTTTGAACCCGACCAGCGGCGGAAGGCTGAGGCTGGCGGCCACGCCCTATGCCGGTCTGATCGGCAGCACCGCGAATTTTGCCGTGCTGCGGGCCGATGACACGGTGCATTACGCGCTGGACAGTGATGAGAAATACATCCTTGCCGGGCGGCTGACCGTCGGTTCCATCCTGGGGGCAACCCGCACCGATATTCCCGCCGACAAGCGCTTCCATGCCGGCGGCGGCGACACGGTGCGCGGCTATGGCTTCCAGTCTGTCGGCCCGCGCGACAGCGAAAACAACCCGACCGGCGGCAGTTCGATGATCGCCGGCTCGGTCGAATTCCGGGCGCGGGTCTGGGAGGATATCGGTCTCGTCACCTTCCTTGATGGCGGCAATGTCTACCGCTCCGAATTGCCCGATCTGGGTGAGAAGCTGCTGTTCGGCGCCGGTGTCGGTGTGCGCTATTACACCCCCATTGGCCCGCTGCGCTTCGATATCGCCGTGCCGCTCGACAAGCGCGAGGACGACAGCAGCTTCCAGATCTATATCAGCCTGGGTCAGGCCTTCTGATGAGTGACACCGAGGTAAAAACCCTGCCGCCCGCGCGCGCTCCCCAGCCCCGCAGGCGGCTGCCGGGACGGATCGCCGCCGCCACTGCCCTCGCCTTGGGCGGTGTGGTCGCGCTGCTCGCTGTAGCCGTTATGGCGCTGGATACCGGTCCGGGACGGCGCTGGGCCGAAGGGCTGGCCAATGATCTGGCCGGCGACACGCTGGCCATAGAAGGTGTCCGGCGGCTGGCGTTGTTCGACCGGGTGGAGATCGACCGGGTCTGGCTGAAAGATGCCGATGGCGTCTGGATGAGTCTGGAAAACGCCGTGCTGGACTGGCGGCCCAGCGCCCTGCTGCAACGGCGGCTGGCCATCGGGCTGATCACCGCCGACACCATCCGCATCGACCGCGCGCCGCTGCCCGGCCCGCAGGAAGACCCTGCACCGGAAGAGGGCGGCATCACCCTGCCGCTGCCGATCGGCCTCTATGTCGAGCGGCTGGCGGCACAGCGCATCGAACTGGGCGCGGCCCTGGCGGGGACTGCCGCGACTTTGCGCGCCATGGGCAGCCTGCGCCTGCCGCGCGATGCCCGCGACACCGCCATCACCCTGTCGGTCGAACGCCTTGATGCGCCGGCTACGGCCACGCTTGCCGGCACCTATGATGCGACCACCGACCGGGTAACGCTGGATATCGACGTGGCAGAGCCGGAAGGTGGTGTGCTGGTCGGCCTGCTGCAGGTGCCGGACCGCCCGGCCTTCCGCCTGACCGCCAAGGGCGCGGGACCGCTGGACGGCTTCACCACGACACTGACCGCCGAGGCCGGGCCGGATCTGGCGCTGGACGCCACCATCGGCGTCAGCGGCGCGACCGACCGCCGGATCACCGTGACCGGCACCGCCCGGCCCGATGCCCTGTTGCCGCCCGATATCCGTCCCCTGCTGCCCGAGGGCCTGCGCTTCGATGCCGAGGCGCTGGTGCCGGCCAGCGGTCCCATCGCGCTGGACCATCTGACGCTCGACACCGGCAGCGCCACGCTCACCAGCAGCGGCACCATCGATCCGGGCAGCCTGGCGCTCGACCTGATCGCCCGGCTGGAGACGCCGCTCTCCCCCTATGGCGCCCTTGCCGAGCAGCCGCTGGACGGGCAAGCCACGCTTGACGTCACCGCCAAGGGCACGCCGCAGGATTTGGCGCTGACACTGGACGCCCGGACCACTGGTTTGCGACTGGATGGAACCGTGCCGCCGGTGATCGGCGATGCCGCCCATCTTCAGGCAGCCGGGCAGTTGGGCGACGCCGGCAGCCTCCGGGTCGACAGCCTCAACCTCACCGCCGGGCCATTGCAAGCCAGCGGCAGCGGCCGCTATGCGCCGGGCGATGCCGAACTGATCCTGACCGCCGCGCTGGACGATCTGGCCCGCCTGTCGGAGATCGGCATTGAGGGGCTGGCCGGGCGGCTCGATCTCGACGCCACTCTGGGCCAGACCGGCGCGAACGCCTACCGGGCCATGGCGAAGGCCCGGATGACCGGGCTGGAAACCGGTACGCCCGCCGCCCGCGCGCTGCTCGGCGAGGAACCGACGCTCGACCTCATGGCCACAATCGATGCCGGGGCCGGCACGGCGCAGATCGACCGCCTTGTCCTCGACGCACCGGGCCTGTCGCTCGATGGCAGCGGCGCCGCCTGGGCGGATTTCCAGATGGTGAATGGCAAGCTGTCTATCGCCATCCCCCGGCTGCGGGAGCTGGGACAGGTGATCGGCACGCCGATGGCCGGGGCACTGACCGCTTTGCTGACCCTCGATGGCGGTCTGGATGCCCTGACCGCCGATGCCAAGCTGGACTGGCGCAACGGCATGATCGCCGGCCAGTCGCTGGGGACGGTCGCGGCCAGCCTGGCGCTGGATGGCGTGGCCGCCGATGATCCGCAGGGCCTCGCCAGCAAGGGCAAGCTGCGGGTGACCGCCACCCCGCCCGGCACGGCAAAAGGCAAGCCGGCGGTGCTGGAAACCAATTTGGCCTATGGCAAGGACCGGCGGCTCAATCTCGACGCCCTGCGGCTGGAGGCGCTGGGCCTGGCGGCGCGCGGCGGGCTGGCCATCGATCTGTCGAGCGCGCTGGTCGCCGGCAAGCTGACCGGCCGGATCGACGATATACAGAGTCTGGCAGGCCTTGCCGGGCAGCAGGCCGGCGGCGAAATCAGCTTCGCGCTGGAACTCGCCGGCACCGGCGGCCGGCAGCATGCCGGCGGCGTGGTGACCGGCAAGTCGCTCAGCCTGAATGACGGCGCGATCACGCTGGACGGGCTGCGGCTGGAGGCCCAGCTGGCCGATGTCACCGGCAAGCCCAGCGGCCCCGTCATGCTGAAGGCCGGCAACATCACAGCCGGCGGCCAGACAGTCAGCAGCCTGGAGGCCAATGCCGAGCTGAAAGGCGACAGGATCGACCTGACGGCAAGCCTGACCGGCAAGGATCTGACCGCCAGCACACAGGCGACCCTGCAGCAGGCGCGACGCGACACCACGATCACCATCGCCCGCCTCGACGCAAAATGGCGCGAATTGGTGCTGAAGCTGAACCGCCCGCTGGTCGCCACGCTGGGCCCGGACGGGCAGGCACTGGACGGGCTGGATATGTCGGTGGATCGCGGCCGGCTGGCCGGCAGCGCCCGGCTGAGCGCCAGCGCGGTGGCGGCCGATCTGGCGCTGACCGGCCTGCCCCTGCGGCTGCTGCAACGCCTCGACCTCGGCCCCCGGCTTGGCGGCACGGCGGAAGCCCGGCTGACCCTGTCAGGCCGGCCGGACAATCCGGATGGCCGCGCCACGCTGACAATGACCGGCGTGGCCCCGACGGGGCCATCGGCGCCCGATGTGCCGCCCGCAGATATTGCCGCCGAGGCCCGGCTGGCCAATGGCCAGCTGGCGCTGGAGGCCGCGCTGACCCGGTTGCAGGGCGCGCAGTTCCAAGCCTCGGCCACCCTGCCGATGCAGGTCAATCTGACACAGGGCCAGTTCCTGCTGCCGCCCAGCGGCGCCGTGAAGGGCACGCTGACCATCGCTGCCGATCTGCGCCGCCTTGTCTTCGTGGCTCTGGCACTGGGCGAGGATCGCGTGGAAGGCAATGTCGAAGGCACGCTCGATCTGGCCGGCACCATCGCCAATCCTGTCCTGTCCGGGCAGGCGTCTTTGCGTCAGGGCCGCTATATCAACGACGCGACCGGCGCCACGCTGCAAAACATCAACCTCGATATTGCCGGCGAAGGGCAATCGCTGGTGCTGCGCGACGTGAAGGCCAATGACTCCGAGGGCGGCCGGCTGACCGGTGCGGGGCGCATCTCCTTTGCCGGTGGCGGCACGCCGGAGGTCGATGTGAAGCTCACCTTGCAGCGGCTGCGGCTGATCAACCGCGAGGAAGGCACGGCCGTTGGCAGCGGCGAGCTGACCCTCACTAATGACCCCAGGAATGGCGGTGACAGCCTGCTGTTCACCGGGCGCACCCGGATCGACCAGGCCGATATCCGCATTCCCGATACGCTGCCGCCCAGCGTCACCTCGCTGGATGTGCGCGAGATCAACATCGACGCCCGCACCAATATCGGCGAGCGCGCCAAGCAGCGCCAGATCGCGCGCCAGAAGGCCGCCACAGCCCCCCGCGCGCCCGGCCTGATGGACGGGCTGCGCCTCGACCTGATCACCGAGATACCGGGGCAGGTCTATGTGCGCGGACGCGGGCTGGACGCGGAATTCCGCGGCACGGTGCAGGTCAGCGGCACGGCGACCGCCCCGGTGATCCGCGGCGATGTCAGCGTGGTACGCGGCGTGTTCAATTTCGCCGGCCAGCGCTTCAATCTGGATCGCGGCAATATCAACCTGATTCCCAGCGAAGGCGGCGGGCTGGAAATCGCGCTGGATATTCTGGCGGTCGCCAATGTCGCGGATATCGAGGCCCAGATCGCCATTGCCGGCGAGGTGCTGGAACCGCAGATCACGTTGAACTCCTCCCCCAGCCTGCCGCAGGACGAGATTCTGTCGCGCATCCTGTTCGGCACCAATACAGGCTCGCTGACGGCCGGCCAGGCAGCCCGGCTGGCGCAATCGGCGCTGGAGCTGACCGGGAAGATCAGTTCCGGCGGCGTGGTCGATGATCTGCGCCAGTCCTTCGGGCTGGACACGCTGGAGGTCGATGCCGGCGATGGCAATAGCGGGGCCGGCGTGCGGGCGGGACGCTACATCAACGACAAGCTGTTCATCGGCGTCAACCAGGGCCTCGGGGCCGAAAGCTCCGCCGTGGTGGTGGAATATCGCTTCCTGAAGAACGTCACCATCGAGAGCCGGATCGGCGCCGCTTCCGCCGGGGATATCGGCATCGTCTACGAGCGGCGCTACTAGACGGTCTCCGCACGGCAAAACGCCGCCCCTCCGGTAAGGAAGGGCGGCGTTTTCGTATCGATTCGGGCAGCGTCAGCGGTTGCTGCGCGGTCCCACGAACAGCCAGACCAGGAAGCCCAGCAGCGGGAACAGCAGGATGAACAGCACCCACAAAACCTTGCCACCGGTGGATGCGCCGCTGCCGACGACATTAACGATGGCCCAGATATTGGCGATCAGCAGCAGCAGGCCGAAAATGCCGGTAACTTCGATTCCCATGTCGGGCTCCTTCACGTTTTCTCGATAGGTCCATAACCAACGCAAGTGGTCGCGCTTGAGTTCCCCTCATAGACAGCCAAAAACAAAGAAAAGAAAAGGCCCTCTTCCATATCCGGGGACAGGAAGAGGGCCAGGTACACTCAGGAAGTCAGGGTGGAGAACAGGGGAGCAGGCGTAATCCTAGAAAAAACGCATCGCGCCACCGGCCGCGCGATAGCCATTGCGGGAGGAATGGCCATTGTTCAGGGCGAAGCCGGGCAGCGCCTCTTCTTCTGCTTCCTCTTCGCGCCGGGCATCCAGGGCGACCTGGGTATCGACCAGGCGGCGGCGCAGCATCCGGCTCGCCTCGTCACGGCCGCGCCGGACATCCTCGGCGTCGATGCCCAGGATGCGGCCGGTCTGGGCGATGGAAAAGCCTTCCAGACGGGTCAGCAGGAGAATCTGGCGCTTCAGCATCGGCAGGGTCTGCAACCCATCGACCAGCGGATCATCTTCCGGGTCGCTGCCTTCATCGATATCCGGCAGGGTCAGGGCGACCACCGACCAGACATCATGGAACAGGCTGTAGAGCTGGATGCGGACATCCTCATCCGCGACCAGCCGGCCAGGCTCGGCCAGATAGGTTTCCAGGCAAAGCTTCACATAAGCGTCGCCGCTGCGCTGCGTGCCGGTCAGGCCCCGCGCATAGCGTCGCAATTGCGGGATATTACTGGCCAATTCATCCGTGATTCTGGTCATTTAAACCAATCCTCCAATAGCTGGCCGTTAACACTTTAAAAAGAAATTCCCCTTAGACTGGAATGGGGATGGATATGTGGGAGCGGGGTTTCCGATACCGAATTTGAACCGGGGCAACCGCGTCCTGCGAACAATTTCTAGGCACGCAATATGGTTCCCAAAGGGCGAATTAGGTCTTTTTCTGGGCCATTTTTCGGTAAAGGTGGAACCAAGCTGATTGCGCCCCGTTCCTTAACCACCCAGTAGAATGCGTCAGCTAAAATTCTCGTTAAAATTTTCGCATGCCGCCTAAACCTCTGGTTATATTTGGATTTTTTGGCAACGAAATCGCCGAAGCTGCGTTGAACAAGATAAGAACCGAAACCCCGATAGCTGGCGCGGCCTCGCTGCCGCCTACTGGAGGAAAAATGTCGAGAAAAGCGGAAACACAGAATTCCTACCAGCCGTACTGGGAAGAGATGCCGCAGCACATGGTCAGCAAGGGCGCCACGATTATCTCTTTGCATCAGGCCTCCCGGAAACGGGAAAAGCTGAACGGCGCCGCGCGTCCCGGAAAACCCGACAAACGCGGTTCCGGCGATTCTTTCGACCAGTGGCTGACGCAGAACCTGCACGATCTGTATGACCCGATCCTGCGCGAACCGCTGCCGCCGGAAATTGAGGCCCTGCTGGACGCGATCCCGGACAAGGAAAAACCCTGACCCCCGGATTTCAGCAGGCGCAGAAACCCGACCGCAATAAAGGCCATCAGAAGGCAGACTGCCTTTTGGTGGCCTTTATTATTCCACGATATCACCTTTTGACTATTCGCTATGGGCCGGTCAGTTTGTGAGTGTATTCGGCACAAACAAGCGAGGCAAAAATGCCCACGTCTTTCAAAGAAGAACTTGTTGAAATTATTCCGCATCTGCGGGCTTTTGCCCGGATGCTTTCCGGCAATGACGACAAGGCCAAGGATTTAGTCCAGGATACAATTGTCCGGGCACTGGCCGCCGAAGACAAGTATTCCCCCGGCACGAACTTCAAGGCCTGGATGTTCACCATCCTGCGCAACATCTTCTATGACTCACTGCGCCAGAAGAAGTTCGAGATGGAGCCGATTGACGATGCGGCGCTGATGGCCTCGGTCCCGGCCAGCCAGGAAATCCACCTGGAAGTGCGCGACTTCAAGCGTGCCTTCGTCAAGCTGGCCCCGGAGCAGCGCGAGGTGCTGATCCTGGTTGGCGCCAGCGGCTTCAGCTACGAGGAAGCGGCGGTGGTCTGCAAATGCGCCGTCGGCACGATCAAGAGCCGCGTATCGCGCGCCCGCAGTGAACTGGCCGTTGCCCTCGGCCATGGCAAGCATGCCGAGGCGGACATCATCCGCGCCGCGGCCTGAAAGCACCCAGCCTGACAGCCCCCTACTGACAGGCTCAGCTAAGCAAACGGTCTCACACACCGGAAAACGGCGATCCTACCCCCGGATCGCCGTTTTTGCGCCTAGTCCAGCCGCAACGACGCCGCATCACGCAGGACCGCCTCGGCCCTATCGGTGAATCCGCCGTCTGGCCGATGCAGGATCAGTCCGGGCAGCAGCACCAGCGGCGCCCGCCCGCCCTTGCGCGCCTGCACGATCACCCGCTTCGCCGGCTTGCCTTCCCCCGGCCAGAGCGGCAGGACTACGACGCTGCCCAGGCCCTGCAGAGCCAGCGCCGCCAGGGTATCGGCCAGCCGGTCGGCCCGGTGGATGATCGTCACGCTGCCGCGATGTTTCAGCTGCCGCGCGGCGAAGCCGACCCAGGCGGGCAGATCGGCCTCGCCCTCGATATGGGCGACAGCCTTTGCCACCCCCGGCGGGGCTGTGCCCCTGCCCGGCGGCAGGAAGGGCGGATTCATCATCACATGATCGGCCTTTTGTGGCTCCGGCAGCGGCGCCGCTACATCCCCGTCCAGTATCTGGAACCGGTCGGCGACATCATTCAGCCCGGCATTCAGGCGGGCCAGCGCCGCCATTTCCGGCTGAATTTCCAGCCCCAGAACAGAAATCTCCGGCAGCCGCGCCAGCAGGCACAGCGCGGCGGCGCCAGCGCCGCAGCCAGCCTCGACCACGCGCTCCCCCGGCCGGGCCGGCACGGCGGCGGCCAGCAGCACCGGATCGATCGCCGCCCGGTAGCCCTGTGCCGGCTGGCGCAGCCGCACCCGGCCGCCCAACAGCGCATCCTCGGTCAGCGGCACACCGCCCTCAGGAAGAGGCATCAGTCATCGGGGATATCCTCGCCAGCATCCAGCAGCACGCGGCGCGCCTGTTCATATTCCTGGTCGACGACCATCAGGCGGCGCGGGATCGCGCCGATGCTGCCCTCGACAATGCTGGTATGGACATCCATCAGCACGACGCGGATCTCGGAATCCTTCAGCAGCGACGTCAGGAAGGAGAGACGCACGGGATCATTCGTCCGCAGCAATTCCTTCACGCTGGCACCCCTCCCTTTTTATGGCGGCCCGTAACCGGGCCTTCCGCGCCGTACCGGTTGCACTTGACCGCGCGTCTTGCAGTCTTATGCTCGCTGTCCGAATGCCCCGGCGTCAAGCAATGGGGTGAAACGGCACTCTCAGGATGGTCCCGTGGCTATTGCCGCCAATACTTCGCCAGACGGAAAACCCGCTTCGCGCCCCGGATCGCGCGCCGCCCTTGACCGGCTGAGCGCGCTGGTCGACAGCGACATGAAGCGGGTCAACGCGCTGATCATAGATCGGATGGACAGCCCGGTCGCCCTGATACCACAGCTGGCCAGCCATATCGTGGCCGCCGGCGGCAAGCGCATGCGCCCGATGATGACGCTGGCCGCCGCCCAGATGTTCGGCTACCGCGGTGACGCCCATCTGCTGCTGGCCGCTGCGGTGGAGTTCATCCATACCGCAACGCTGCTGCATGATGATGTGGTCGATGAAAGCGACCTGCGGCGCGGCGTCGACAGCGCCAATGCGGTCTGGGGCAACAAGCCCTCCGTGCTGGTCGGTGATTTTCTGTTCAGCCGGGCCTTCCAGCTGATGGTCGAGGCCGGCTCGCTGCGCGTATTGGGAATCCTGTCCAACGCCTCGGCGGTGATCGCCCAGGGCGAGGTGCAGCAGCTCATCACCGCCAATGACATCGCCACTGACGAAACCGCCTATATGGAGGTGATCCGCGCCAAGACCGCCCAGCTTTTCGCGGCGGCGACGGAAGTCGGCGGCGTCATCGCCGGGGCCAGCGAGGCGCAGCAGCAGGCGCTGGACTCCTATGGCCTCAATCTCGGCATCGCCTTCCAGCTGATCGACGACATCCTGGATTATTCCGCCAGCCAGGCCGATCTGGGCAAGACCGTGGGCGATGATTTCCGCGACGGCAAGATCACCCTGCCGATCATCCTGGCGGTCGAACGCAGCACGCAGGAGGAGCGCGCCTTCTGGCAGCGCACGCTGGAGCAGCAGGATATCCGCGACGGCGACCTCGCCCATGCCATGGTCCTGATGCAGAAACACGGCGCCCTGACCGAATCGCTGGACCGCGCCCGCCTCTATGGCAAGGCCGCCCGCACCGCACTGGCCAGCCTGCCCGACACGCCGGTGCGCACGGCGCTGGACGACCTGATCGACTTCACCATCGAGCGGGCTTTCTAATATAGCCCACAGCGTTGCTTTGCCCTTGCAGCCGCCCCGGCGGACCGCTATAAGCACGCCCTCGGTCGGAGCATAGCTCAGCCTGGTAGAGCACTGTCTTCGGGAGGCAGGGGTCGCAGGTTCAAATCCTGCTGCTCCGACCAATTAAATCCAAAAAGCCCAGCCCTCACCGGCTGGGCTTTTTGTTTTGGCGGCCCCTACACCGCCGCCGGCCTGCCGCGCGTGACCAGAAACACGAAGGCGAGCGCGGTGCCGAACATCATCAGGCTGTAGATCGCCGCCGGGATGGCGTAGAGCGTGTCCTGGAACAGGGTGGCCGCCACGGCAATCGCCAGCGTGCCGTTCTGCAGCCCGCATTCCAGCGCGATGGCGATGCGCTGCGGGCGCAGCAGGCCCAGCCAGGCCGCGCCATAGAAGGCAATCGCCATCATCGCGATGTTCAGGGTCAGGGTGATCGCCCCGGCCTGCGCGAAATAGGTGGTGATATTGGCGCGCTCGGCATAGATCGCTCCGGCCATCACCAGAACGAACAGCACGGCGGAGATTCGACGCGCCAGCGGCTCGAAGCGCTGGGCAAAGCCCGGAAGGCGGTGGCGCACGGCCAGCCCGGCCAGCACCGGCACGGTGACGATGACGAAAATGCGCAGGACCGCCCCGGCCACGGTCAGCTCGCCCGCCGGACCGCCGACAAAATGCTGGTGCGCCGCCACCACGATCAGCGGCACGGTGACGACGCTGAGCAGGCTGGTGATCGCGGTCAGCGAGACCGACAGCGCCACGTCGCCGCGCGCGAACAGGGTCAGCAGGTTGGAGGTCACGCCGCCCGGTGCGGCGGCGATGATCATCACGCCAACCGCCAGCACCGGCTCGATCCGCCAGGCCGAGACCAGCGCGAAAGCGACCAGCGGCAGCACGAGGATCTGGCTGGCCGCGCCGATCAGGAAGTCCCGTGGCTGCGCTGCGACACGCCGGAAATCGCCAATGGTCAGCGTCAGCCCGATGGAAAACATGATGAAGGCCAGCGAAACCGGCAGCACGATATCGGTGATGATTCCCATGGATACCCCTCCCCCGCATTCTTCTTACCGGCGACTTTACGCGCAGCGGCGGAGCGAGGGTAGCGGTACTGCGGCGTCGCACATTTCCTCTAGCCGTCATTCCCGGGCTTGTCCCGGGAATCCAAGGTTCAGCTTACTCGACAGGCATCCAGCAAGCGGAAGCATGGACCCCCGCAACAAGTGCGGGGGTGACGGATGGAGTATGAGTGCCGGATTGACACCGCCAGTCCCCTGACGCCATCATGCCGGCCTCCAAGGGGCGCCCCGGCAAGGGGCTGAGATACCGCTAGTGCGCGGGAACCCTTAGAACCTGATCCGGGTCGTACCGGCGTAGGGATGGAAAGGGCTACGCAACCGCGACAGGCCGCCCCCATTTCGAAGCTCTCCCGGATCTCCCGCACCTTTTGTTGGAGATCGCCATGTCATCCGAGAAATTCACCGTCACCACCGGGCCGCTGCCGGCCTCGCGCAAAATCCATGTGCCGGGCAGCATCTTCCCCGATATCCGCGTCGCCCTGCGCGAGATCGATCTGGAGCCGTCTTCCGGCGAGAAGCCGGTGCGGGTCTATGACACCTCCGGCCCCTATAGCGACCCGGCCGCATCCATCGATATCGCGCGCGGCCTGCCGACGCTGCGCCGCCCCTGGATCGAGGCGCGCGGCGATGTCGAGGCCTATGAGGGGCGCGATATAAAGCCGGAGGATGACGGGCTGAAGGAAGGCGAGCAGCGCAAGGTGTCGGCTTTCGACCGCGCCGATATCCGCCCGCTGCGCGGTAAGCCCGGCAAAGCCGTCACCCAGCTTGCCTATGCCCGCGCCGGCATCGTGACGCCGGAGATGGAGTATATCGCGGTGCGCGAGAATCTGGGCCGCGAGCGGCTGAAGGATCAGGCCGCGCGCGACGGCGAAAGCTTCGGCGCCGCCATCCCGGATTACGTGACGCCGGAATTCGTGCGCGATGAGGTGGCGTCCGGCCGCGCCATCATCCCGGCCAACATCAACCACCCGGAGATTGAGCCGATGATCATCGGCCGCAATTTCCTGGTGAAGATCAACGCCAATATCGGCAATTCCGCCGTCTCCTCCTCGGTCGCGGAGGAGGTGGACAAGATGGTCTGGTCGATCCGCTGGGGCGCCGACACGGTGATGGACCTCTCGACCGGGCGCAACATCCACACCACACGGGAATGGATATTGCGCAATTCGCCGGTGCCCATCGGTACGGTGCCGATCTACCAGGCGCTGGAGAAGGTCGGCGGCAAGGCGGAAGACCTGACCTGGGAAATCTACCGCGACACGCTGATCGAGCAGGCCGAGCAGGGCGTGGATTACTTCACCATCCATGCCGGGGTGCGGCTCGCCTATATCCCGCTGACCGCGAAGCGCGTCACCGGCATTGTTAGCCGCGGCGGTTCGATCCTTGCCAAATGGTGCCTCGCCCATCACAAGGAGAATTTCCTCTACACGCATTTCGAGGAAATCTGCGAGATCATGAAGGCCTATGACGTGTCCTTCTCGCTAGGCGACGGCTTGCGCCCCGGCTCCATCGCCGATGCCAACGATGCCGCCCAGTTCGCCGAGCTGGAGACGCTGGGCGAGCTGACCAAGGTCGCCTGGAAGCATGATGTGCAGGTGATGATCGAGGGGCCGGGCCATGTGCCGATGCACAAGATCAAGGCCAATATGGACAAGCAGCTGGCGGTCTGCGGCGAGGCACCCTTCTATACGCTGGGGCCACTGACCACCGATATCGCGCCCGGCTATGACCACATCACCAGCGGCATCGGGGCGGCGATGATCGGCTGGTTCGGTACGGCGATGCTGTGCTACGTGACGCCGAAGGAGCATCTGGGCCTGCCTGACCGCGACGATGTGAAGGTGGGCGTCATCACCTACAAGATCGCCGCCCATGCCGCCGACCTCGCCAAGGGCCATCCGGCGGCGCAGGTGCGCGACGATGCGCTGAGCCGCGCTCGCTTCGAATTCCGCTGGCGCGACCAGTTCAACCTGTCGCTCGACCCGGAAACGGCGGAGAAGTTCCACGACCAGACCCTGCCGGCCGAGGGCGCCAAGCTGGCGCATTTCTGCTCGATGTGCGGGCCGAAATTCTGTTCGATGAAGATCAGCCAGGAGGTCCGTGACTACGCGCTGAGCGGCATGGACGAGATGTCGAAGAGCTTCCGCGAACAGGGCGGGGATATCCTGATCGCCCGGCCGGCAGCGGAGTAGGCGGGAGAATTCGCCAGCCCGCCCCCCTTCTCTACACGTCATTCCCGGCCCCAAGCCCCACGGGGTGCCGGGAATCCAGGGTCCAGCTTACTCGACCAACATCCAGCTAGCGGAACCATGGACCCCCGGCACAAGGCCGGGGGGTGACGGGCGGAGGGGAGGCAGCGCTACAAACCCGCAGGCGGCGTGATCGACACCACGACACCGCCGCGGCCATCGCAGCGGGTGCAGCGCAGGCGTTCCGCCAGAGCGGTCACGCGGGCTGCCGCGCCATGCCGGCGGTAGGCGGTCAGCACATCGGCCGGGCCGGTATGGCCGCAGGCGGCGCAGCGCACGATCAGGGCATAATTGGTGCGCAGCAATTCCCCCAGCGTGATGGTCGACAGATCAGCAGGAGGTTGCGGCGGCATTCACGATCCCCCTTCACGCTTCCGGCGGATACACCTTCAGGAAGGCATCGACCGCGCGGCCCACGGCCTCCGCCATTTCGGCCTCGCCGGCCGGGGCATCGAGGCCCAGCACGCGGCGCAGATGGCGGTGGCCGACCACCATGCCGAGAAACATTTCGGTCGCGCGCGCCGGATCGTCAATGCGGATCAGCCCGCGCGACGCGATTCGCTCCAGATAGAAGGCGATGCGGCCGCGCGTGTTCTGCGGGCCGGCGGCGTAGAAACGCCGGCCGAGATCGGGAAAGCGCGGGGTTTCCGCGACGACAACGCGGTAGATCGCCTGGGTGTCGGGGCTGAGCAGGAAGGCCAGGAATTGCCGGCCGATCTGGGTCAGCGCCTCGCGCACCGGCAACCCCTCCAGCGTCTCCTCCGCCAGAGTCTCGGCAATGCGCCGGCAATTGCTGGCGACCATGGCGGCGAATAAGTCTTCCTTGTTGCCGAAATGGGCATAGACCGTGGCCTTGGAGACTGTGGCCGCGCGCGCAATGGCGTCCATGCTGGTGGCGGCGAAGCCCTGGCGCAGGAATTCCGCGCGGGCGGCCGCCAGTATCTGCGCCGGCTTGGAGCCGGTCGCCGGCTCTTTCCTGTCCAGATCGAGACGGGCCATCGATACTTCCGGTTGCAGCGGGCGGCAGGCGATTGACGCGGTATCGGGTGCGGCGTAGCGTTGCACTGAGACTAAACTGAACGGTTCAGTTCAGCCACAATAAAGAAAAAGGCGGGGTGGAGGATGCGCAAGATTGCGCTTGCTCTGGTCGGGCTGGGGTTGCTGTCGGCGGGGCTCTATGCGGCGTGGATGTGGCATCAGGAATGGCGCTACATCCAGAGCACGGACAATGCCTATGTGCAGGCCGATATCTCGGTCATCAGCCCGAAAGTAGCGGGCTATGTCGACGCCGTGGCGGTGCAGGATAATCAGTATGTCCGGGCCGGTGATCTGCTGGTCACCCTTGACGCGCGCGACTATGCCGCCCGCGTCTCGCAGGCCGCTGCGACGGTTGCGGTGGAACGCTCGGCCATTGCCGGCTTCGACAGCCAGACGGTGCTGCAACGCTCGCGGATCGTCCAGGCAGCCGCCGCCATCGACAGCGCCCAGGCCGAGGCGGTGCGCGCCCGCCGGGATCATGCGCGGCTGTCCGCACTGCGCCGCGATGATGTCGTCAGCCGCCAGCGGCTGGAGGGAACCGAGGCCGATCTGGCCAAGGCAAATGCCGCGCTGGCCAGTGCGCGGGCCGCGTTGCAGGCCGAGCAGCAGCAGCTTGCCGTGCTGGAAACCTCCCGCAAATCGGCCGAGGCCAGGGTGGCGCAGGCGATTGCCAGCCAGGCCATGGCCGAGATCGATCTGGAGAATACGGCGATCCGCGCCCCGGTCGATGGCGTGATCGGCAATCGTGGCGTCCAGATCGGCCATTATGTCCGCGCCGGCACGCATCTTCTGTCGGTCGTGCCGCTGCCGCATGTCCATGTGCTGGCGAATTTCAAGGAAACCCAGATCGGCCGCATGCGCCCCGGCCAGACGGCGCGCATCGAGATCGATGCCTATCCCGACACGGTGCTGACCGGGGTGATCGCCAGCATCGCACCGGCCAGCGGCTCTGAATTCAGCCTGTTGCCGCCGGAAAACGCGACCGGCAATTTCACCAAGATCGTGCAGCGCCTGCCGGTGCGCATCGACCTGCCGGCGGACAATCCGCTGAAAGAATTGCTGCGCCCCGGCATGTCGGCCGTGGTCTCCGTCGATATCCGCGATACCGGCCGGCCCTAAATGTCTGCCGAGTCCCCTGCGGCACCTCCAGTTGAAAGGCCGATGCCGCCGCTGAAGGTGCAGATCGGCTTCTTCGCCATGGTCATCGGCATGTTCATGGCGATTCTGGATGTGCAGATCGTCGCCAGCTCGCTGGGCGAGATCCAGGCCGGGCTGTCGGCCAGCATCGAGGAAATCAGCTGGGTCCAGACATCCTATCTGATCGCCGAGGTGATCATGATCCCGCTATCCGGCACGCTGGCGCGGATCATGTCGACCCGCGTGCTGTTCGCGCTGGGCGCGCTGGGCTTCACGGTGATGAGCCTGGCCTGCGCCATGGCCAACAGCATCGAGACAATGATCCTGGCGCGCTCGCTGCAGGGCTTCTTCGGCGGGGCGATGATTCCGACCGTCTTCGCCACCGCCTATACGATCTATCCGCGCCGGCACATGGCCCGGATCTCGGTGATGATCGGGCTGACCGCCACCATGGGACCGACCATCGGCCCGACGCTGGGCGGCTATATCACCCAGACGCTGGGCTGGCACTGGCTGTTCAGCATCAATCTGGTACCGGGGCTGATCGTCGCCGCGACGGTGTGGAATTTCCTCGATGTCGACCGGGCGGAGCCGGCCTATCTGCGCGGCCTCGATCTGATCGGGCTGGCCCTGCTGACCGTGTCGCTGGGCAGCCTGCAATACATGCTGGAGGAAGGGCCGCGGCAGGACTGGTTCGACGATGACAGGATCGTCCATCTGGCGCTGATCTCCTGCGCCAGCGGGCTGCTGTTCCTGTACCGGGTCTTTACCTACCGGCAGCCGATCATCGATCTGCGCGCCTTCAGCGACCGCAATTTCACGCTGGGCTGCATCTACAGCTTCGTGGTCGGGATAGGGCTCTATGGCTCGGTCTACATGACGCCGCTCTTCCTGGCGCAGGTGCGCGAGTACAACGCGATGCAGATCGGCGTCATCATGATGGTGACCGGTCTGTTCCAGCTCGGCATGGCGCCGATTGCCGGCATGCTGTCAACCCGGCTCGATCTGCGCGTGATGCTCAGCTTCGGCTTCCTGATGTTCTGCTATGCGCTGTATCTGAACAGCCATCTGACCGCGCAATCCAGCTATTGGGAGCTGTTCGTGCCGCAGGCGGTGCGCGGGGTATCGCTGATGTTCTGCTTTATCCCGGTGAACCGGCTGGCACTCGGCACGCTGCCACCGGACAAGCTGAAGAATGGCTCCAGCCTGTATAATCTGATGCGCAATCTGGGCGGTGCCATGGGGCTGGCGACGATCAACACGCTGCTGCAGGACCGCACCGCCCTGCATCTGGCCCGGCTGACCGACCATCTCTCGCTCAGCCGGCCGGAGGTGCAGGCCCCCATCGACCGGCTGGCCGAGCGCTTCGCCGACAGCATCGCCGGCGACCCGGAGCTGGCGGCGATGCGGCAGATCTTCCGGCTGGTGCAGCGCGAGGCGCTGGTGATGGGCTTCAACGACTGCCTGCTGCTGCTCGGCCTGACCTTCGCGGCCAGCCTGATCCTGATGCCGCTGGTCCGCAAGCCGCGCAGCCTGGGCGACTAGGCCTACTTCCCCTTCTCCATGTCACGGCTGCCGAACCACCAGATGACGGCGGCGGTGGTGGCATAGATCAGCATCTCGACGATGCGCCGGCGATCCTCGTCGCTGTAGAGCTGGAAGAACACCACCGCCGTCAGCCCCAGCAGCATCAGCGTCAGGCCGGGGCGCACCAGCCGCAGGATGTTCACCACCCAGAGGCTGGCCCGGCCATAGCCCCGGTCGTGATCATAGGAGGCGACGCGCAGATCGCGCGCCACGCCCAGATCGGCGATCAGACGCTCGTTTTCATGTTCGGCGCTGCGTGCCTCCATCTGCAACAGATGCAGGCGTTCGGCATGGGCCAGCTCGATGGCGAGCGTATGCCGCTTCTCTCTCGCCTCGAGGAGACGGATGCCGGCTGAGGCCAGCATGCCCAGAAGGCCGGTCGCCCCGCCGGTGAGGATCGAGGTAACAAAATCAAGAAGCCCCATAGCGAAGAATCCCTTGAGTGAAGAAAAGGATGGCTTGTCGCAAAGGTGTGTTTTTATATTAGAATTCTATTGTTGATAGAATGAGGGAGGCGCTTATGTCGGACGCACTCAGAAATCGCATTCTTGATATTCAGAAGGAAATTAGGAGCGTCCGCGAGCAGGCACAGTCACACCTCTCGGAACTATCTGAAATAAAGGAAGAAACAAGAGATTTTGAGTTACAGATGACATTGGGAAAATTGCCGCAGACCATCATGGGCGTGCTGGAAGACATTAATGGCCTGCTGAAATCGGACAGCTTACTCAGGGAGACCGAAGCGCCGCGACAGCTTGCTGAGATTCAAGGCTTGATCGCTTATCTGGAGGCCGAGCTGGCGTGGACAAATAACCTTTTTAGCCAAATCAGCTCGTCCACCGGCCGCTTCCTTTCCTGGCTGGCGGCTTGGCTCGGCAAGATCGGCCGGCAGATTTTCGCACTGCTGCAAGGCCTGATGACGCCGAAGGAATGGACACTGAGCGGCAAGGTCGGCACGGGACTTCTTGGCCTCGCCGATGTTGAACTAGGGATCACCTTCGGCCCGTGAGCCGTCACCAGCGTCCCCAATTCCTTTCCGGTCCCAGATCGACATGCAGGAAGCGTGAATAGAACCCGAAGCCGCGAAACCCGGCGGCCCGGCAGGCGGCCAGCAGCGCGGCGCGGTCATGCCCGGCCAGAGCGATATCGAAGGCATCGCCGGTCTTGTGCCGGCTGAGCGGTGCGCCGCCGACACGGGCATTGTGGACCGGGTCGCGATAGGCGGAATGGATCACGAAGGACCGGCCGATGCGGCTTCGCGCGGCCTGCAGCCGGTCCAGCGCCTCGGGCACCAGCAGCAGCGAGCCATCGCCCCGGCTGGCAATCTCGGCCGGGCTGAAATCCGGCCAGTGCCAGAGTGAGGGCGGGACCAGGCGCCAATGCTCGAAGCGTCTCATGACAACCCGCCCGATCCGGCGCCCAGCAGCCGGCCGATGGCCGCCCCCAACGCCGCCGATCCACCGCCCAGCAGCACCATGACGCGCCAGCCGCCGCGCGCCTCGGCCAAAGTGGCGCGGATCGCCTTCACATCGCTTTTCATCTCGGTGATATCCTCGCGGCTGTCGCGCATCTGCTGCTCCAGCGTTGCAAGCCGTTCCCTCTCGTCGCGGGTCATGCCATACCTTTCCGGTCTGGTGCTGTGCGCCAGACGCCCGTTTGCAGGGATGCCCGATCCGTGATCAAGCTCGCCGCCTTCTGTCTGTCACTATTGCTGCTCGCCGCCTGCGCCACCGATCCGTCGAAGCCGGTGCGCTACGACATGGAGTCCTGCCTGGCCAGCCTGCGCGCCGGCATGCCCGGCCAGACGGATATCACCTTCGACCCCTCGACGCTGACGCATCGGGGCGGCGACTGGACCATCGTGTCCGAGGCCAAGGGCGCCAATGGCTGGCGCCAGGCCTGGGTCTGCAACTTCAAGGATGGGGTTTTCGAATCCGCGCAGTGGATCAAGAGCGAGTAGACTCAGGTCAACCGTTCTTCCAGTTCCAGCTCGGTGGCGAAGCGCTGGAAATAGCGGTTGCTGATCGGCCGCAGGCTGCGCAGCCGGGCGATGAAGACCCGCTCGCAGCGATACAGCGTATCCTCCGGGTCCGGCACGGCCAGCACCTCGCCGGACAGGCCGGCGACGCGCTGCAATTCCAGATGGACGCGATAGGCCTCCTGCGCTGTCTGATGCTCGACGGGATAGGTTGCCACGCGCTGGCTGGCGCGCTCCTCGAAGCGCAGCGCCCCGCCCTGCGACCGGGCGATCCGCGTATCGGCCTCCATGCCCAGCGCCGCGCCATAGCTGAAATTGCTCGACAGTTCGACCGCCGGGCCGATCCACAGCCGGGCGAGATCGAGAAACCCGTCGGCATTGGCGTGGTCGTCCAGATCGATGCGCCAGTAGCGCGCGGCCACCCCCGGCGGGGTTGCCAGCAGGACCGGCCGGTAGCCATCCCGGCGCTGCTGGCCATGCCAGACATCCTGCCAGCCGGTATCGAAATCCAGCGTGCCCAGTTGCAGCGCGAAGCTGCCGGAGGCCGCCATCAGTTCCGACTCGGCCAGCCGGCGGGGATAGAGCAGCACACGGCGCAGCCCGCCATTCAGATGCTGCTGCCCCAGCCGGTGGCCGATATCCAGCCCGGTCACAATCGGCACGCCGCCCGAGGCGCCGATCACTGCCGCCCCGCCATCGCTGGCGGCGGCAAAGCTGCCCGGCGCATAGCCGAAGCCGCTGCGCTGGACACTGTCGGCAAGGGCCGCCCCGGTCGAGAGGCCGACCGTATTCACCCCCGCCTGCGCGATATAGGCGATGCGCGCGCCGCCCGCGCCCTGGATCAGGCTGATCTGGTTATCCGCCGTGCCGTCATTCAGGCTGGCGACAACAAGGTTCGCCGTCTGGCTGCTGGCATAGTCGGCCAGCAGCGTGCCGGTTTCCGGTGTGGCCAGCACCAGCCGGGGCGAATCGGCGGCGCGGGTATAGGGTACGCCTGTGGTCGGGATATAGGAGCTGGCAAAACCGCCCATTTCCGCCTGCGCGCCCCAGACCAGCAGCCCGCCCGCCCCGTCCCCGGCATAGGAACCACCGGGATTCAGCAACCGCAGCGCAACCAGATAATCCTCCGCCCCGGCCAGCGCGCCGACCAGCACGCAGCGCAGCCAGCCGACCCCGGCCGGGATGATCCGCGCCACGATGGCACTGCCTGCGCCACCCTGTGACAGGCTGGTGGTGCCGGCGTCGAGATCGAAGGCGGCCTGCGCGTAATCGTCGCCGCTGGACAGCACCAGCGCAAACCGGCTGCGCTCCGCCGCGCGGACATAGACGCTGACGGCGACCGTGGCACCCTCGGCAACGGCGATGGATTGCGTCGCCTGATGGAAGCCGGTCGTGCCATCCTCGCGCAGCTTTGCCGCCGGGCCGCCATCCGGTGCCACGATGCCCTGCGCCACCGCCACGCTGCCCTGAAGGGTCCAGGCGGAATCGGAGAGTTCGGCGGAGCGCAGCAGCAGATTGGTCCGCGCCGATTCGATACGGAATCCGAGGCGCGCATGGCTGACCGGGTCATGGTCCTGCCCCCGGTTGCAGCGCGGGGCCAGGCTTTCCAGCCGCCAGGCGATGACGTCGCCGCCGTTGCCCGCGACCGTGTCGATGTTCAGCGTGATATGCCCGGCTTCCGGCCCGATGCGGGCAATGCTGCCGGACAGCCAGCGCTCATTTGGGGCCTCGGGATCGGTCAGGCGGATTTTCTCGCCCGCGAAGAACCGGCGATCCGGACGTTGCAGCACCACCGGCAGCGTCGCCGGCGGCGTGAAGCCATCCAGCGTCAGCGCCAACGGCTCGGTCAGGCCATAGCCCTGCATCACGCCGCCGCGGTCGATCCAGACCGCCAGGCTGTCACGGCTGAAGGCAAGGCGCGGATCGGACGCGCCATAGCCGGTGAAATCGAGATCCAGCAACGGTCCCTGCACGGCCTCCCCGCCCGCCCGGATGCGATAGCGCGCCGCCGGGCCGGGGCAACCTGCCTGCGGGCTGACGGTACCGCCGAACAAAGCGACCAGCCCGACCGGCTGCGCCGCGCCCAGATCAGCGACAATCGCCGTATCCGCCGGCTGGTTGCCGAGTGCGCGGGCGATGGCAGACAGCGAATCCTCCGCCAGCGCCGCCTGCGGCAGCGACTCCGACCAGCGCCCGCCGGACAGTACTGCCCGGTCCGCCGCATTCACCCAGCCCAGGATCATATTCGCCATGGTCGATCATTCCTCGCGGTTGCGGTCCGGGGCAATCCCCTTAACCCCAGGCTTGCAGCGTCACCCGCCCGGCGGCGTAATCCTCGGCCACGCCCAGCAGGATCAGCGGGCGGCCTGCGGCGTAATCCAGAAAGCGGGGGTCGCGATAGGCGATCTCGTCACCGATCCAGGGCGCGCCGGCTGCAAAGTAATCAGCCGGCGTCAGGTCGAATTCGATCAGGTCGCGGCGCACCCCGACCAACGCCAGCAGGCGGTCGGCCTCCTGCGCCGAGTCATCGGCATTTTCCAGCAGGGTCATGCGCCGTGTTTCCTGCGACAGCGGATGGATCTCGCGCAGGGCCGGATTGGCGGCGGCCACCGTGCGGTATTCCTGGGCCAGGAAGGCGCGGCGCTCCGCCGGGACACCGCCGGCCAGCTGGTCGCCGGACTGCACCATCCAGTTGCGCCGCCAGCCCAGCACGACGCGGTAACTGGGCAGGCCGCCGCCGGCCTCGTTGCTCGACAGAAGGCGCGGGTTCATCGCCCGGTCGCGGGTGAAGATGGCGACCGGCTCGCCATTCGGCGCGTCCAGCCGGCGCACCGCCAGCCGGCCGTCGCGGGTGAAGAACCAGAACGCGCCGATGCTGGCGCAGATCGCATCGAAGGCATCGCGGATCGTCATCTCCTGGTCGATGAACAGCCCCAGCGCCACCCCCGCCATCTGCTCGTTCATGCGCTGGAAATCCGCATGGTCGAAATCGAGATAATCCACCAGCGCCGAGCGGGTCACGGCGATGGTGCGCAGCATGTCCGCCGGCTGCGCGGTATAGGAGCTGGGATGCGCCGTGCTGCCAGTGACGATGGCATTCTTCGCCACGCCGCCCAGCTCGATCTGTGCGCCCCAGGCATGCAGGCTGGCGGCACTGCCCAGGCTGAACACACCGGGCGAGACGCTGCCGGCCTCGACCGTCTCGGTGATCCGGAAGCGCCGCCATTCCTCGTCGATCTGGACCGGCTCTGCACTCGCCGCATTGATCCCGATGCCGGCGGAGACCCGGCCAATGACGCTGCGCAGATAGATCGAGAAGGTATAGGCCTGGCCGGCGGTAACGCTGACGCTCTGACGGAAGCCCGCCCCGGTCTCGGCGGGAATCTCGATGCGCTCCGCCGTCAGCCCGCCATTGGGGCCGGCAAGCACGTCATTCTCCACCGTCACGCCGGCATGCTTGACCCAGGCGGGGTTCAGGAACTGCTCCGACCACAGGAACAGGTTTTCCAGCCGCTCGCCCGAGACCGTGGCGGTGATGCTGCCGGCCGGGCTGCCGCCCAGCGTGACGAAGCCCTCCGTCACGTTTTCCCGGTACTCCCCGGCGGTGGGCGTCCCGGTCACCTTGGACAGAGGCGCGCCCCGGTCGAACACCGCATCGACCGAGAAGATCGAGCCGGTATGCGCGCCATAGCGCAAGGCCGCCGTGTTCAGCGGCGCCAGCGGGACATTGTGGCACAGCCCGTAGCACAGCAGCTTCGGCCGGTCCTTGATATCCGCCGCACTGCCCTCATTGCCCGCCGGCCCGATATTGTCGCCGGCATAGGCCTCGTTCTGGATCGGCACGTCGAATTGCGCCTGCCGGTCGCGCAGGAAGAGATGCAGATGCAGGTCGCGCCATTCCACCTGCTCCATCGTGCCGCGAAAGATCAGCGCGAAATCGCTAAAGCGCCCGCCATGCGGCCCGCGATACAGCCGGAAGGCCCGGCCATCCCAGCCGGCCCCGACATAGCGGTCGAAGAAGCGGTCGGCATTGTTCAGCACCAGCTCCCCGGCCCCGCTGCGCGACGCCCCGCCGATCCGCCCGTCACCAAAGGCATGGGCGCGGAAGCTCGGCGGCTCGACGATCAGCGGGCGATAGGCCGCATCCGGCCGGTCGGGGTCGTCCGGCGCCGTGCGGTAGTCATGCGTCGCCAGCCGCAGCAGCCGCTCCGCCCCGTCATGATACAGGGCGATCTCGGCAAGGAAGATGATCGGCATAGGAAAGCCCCCTATCGCGCGGCAATCAGCCGGCTGAGATTCTGGCGGATATCGGCCATTTCGCCGCGCAAGGCGTGCAGCCCGGCCTGGGCCTGTTCGGCCTCACGGGCCTGCTGGCGGCGCAGCTCGACGATCTCGCCGGCCACTTCGCGGCCGCCCTCGCCGCTATCGGGCGCCAGCAGACGGCGGGTATCGGCGGCGGTGAAGATCCGCGACGGGCCGGTCGCCTCCAGCTCCGGCCCGCGCTCACCGACCAGACGCAGCCCGCCGGCATGCCAGCCGCCCAAAGCGAAATTCGGCACGCCGCCCGCTGCCAGGATCGCGGCGCGATAGGCATCGGCGAAGGCGGCATCGCTGGCGATGCGGTCCCGCACAACGCCGCCACCGGCGCTGGACTGGCCGAGGCCACCCAGAATGGCGTCGCGGGTCGCACGGGTCAGGCCGATCTCCGCCATATATTCGCCGGAAGACGCGGTCTCACCATAGGAGCCGGGCAGATAGCTGACGCCGCCGCCCGAGGCGCCCCCACCACCTGAGCCACCGCCCGCACCCAGTGCCGCCAGCCCGGCGGCGACGCCCTGCAAGGCCGCCTGCACCGAGGCCAGGCTCTGCACCATGCTCTGTTGCCCGCCGAGCAATGCCTGGATCGCATCAAGCTGCTGGCGCAGCGTGCCGAGCTGGCTTTCGGCCAGCGCCAGCTGGCGCTGGGCCAGGCTCTCGCTGGCGGTCAGCACGGCGCTGACGCGCTCGAAATCCTGGAAATAGCCGGCGCTGGAGGCGTAATAGGCGCGGCTTGCCTCCAGCAGACGGCGGCTGGTATCGGGCAGCGAGTCGATGGCCGCCTGGTCGCCGATGCCGGCGCGCGCTGCCACCTCCTCGAATTGCCGGCGGGCCTCCGCCAGCCGGTCGGCGGGGGAAAGCGGCGACAATTCGGGATCGACCAGCAGCCCCAGCCGCGTTTGTTGCAGCGATCCGGCCAACTGCCGCCACGCCGCTGCCTGCTGTTCCATTTCGCCCAGATACGCGCGCGCTGCGGTGATCTGCGAGTCGACAAACCGTCGTTGCGCCGTGCCGAGGGAGGCCGCCAGCCCGTCGCTGGCCTGCCCCATCGCACGCAAGGCTTCCTCGGCGGCGTGCAGGATCGGGGTGTTGCGCTCAACCGTCGAATAATAGGTGATGACGGCCTGCAGCGCTGCCGCATCCAGCCCGGCAAGCGCCGCGCCGAGATCGCGGTCGCGGACCGTCTTCAGGTCGGCCAGCACGGTATCCAGATCGATCAACCCCTCGGCGGCCAGATCCTCGGCGGTGCCTTTCAGGCTGCGGAACCGGTCGATCACCTGGTCCAGCGCATCGGGGATGCCGTCGGCCATCCGCCGGGCATCATCGGCAAAATTGCGTGCCAGCACCTCCTGCAGGCTCATTGCCGTTCCGGTCATCGCCCCGGTCAATGCCTCGACCAGCCCGGCGACCAGCGCCTGCGGGTCGTCGTAGCGCCCGCTGGCCAGTGCCTCCGGCCGCACCGATGCCGGCTTGCCGAACAGGTCCTCCGCGGTCTCATAGAGCCAGAAGCGCAGCCCGTCACGGTTGCCGGCGGCAAGGTCGAGATAAAGATCATCGGGCGGTCGCTGCCCGGTGGCGCGGCTGACGGCGGCCAGCGCCTCGCCGACCATCTGGCCAAGCTGGTCGCGCAGTGCCCGCGTCTCGCCATCCGCACCATCCTCGCTGGGCCGCAGCCCGTCGGACAGCATCCCCTGCAAGGAGGCGGTGCGGTCGCTGGGTTTGCCCGCGAAGAGGCCGCCCAGCAGCAAGGGCGCGACCAGCCCGGCAATCGGCAAGGCGAAGGACAAAGCGGAACCAATCCCGGCAAGCGAGCTCGCCGTTGCGATGCCGGCATTGCTCATCCCACCAGCGACGGCAGAGACGCCGAGGCTGGCCGCCGTCGCCCCGCCGCCCAGCCCCACCGAGGTCGCGCCGAACAGGCCGGGCAAGGCACGGCCCAGACCGAAAAGATCGGAGATGCCGGGGCCACCACCCAACCGGCTGGTCACCCCGGCAACGGCACTACCGGGCAGGCCGAGCAGCGAGCCGATACCGGCCACCACCGGCACGATGATCGGCCGGGCCACGGCCAGCGCCGCCATTTCGCCCAGCAGCCGCGCGAAGGCATTCTTGAGGCTGTCCGCCAGATCGTCGAAGCGCAGCCGCCCGTCCCGGAAAATCGTGGTGAAGGCGTCGGAAAAGCCGCGCTGGATGCCCTCGGCGGCCGTGCGCAATGCGTTCGCCATCGGCCGGGCCTGGCGCTCGATCCGCGCGAGCTCCCCCGACAGCCGGCGGAAGGCCGGGGCCTGCCGGTCGGCACTCTCGCCGATGTCCTCCAGCGAGCGGGCAACCACGCGCAACCCGCGTTCGGCCGGCAGGGAATCGAGGATGATCTCGATGGTGCTCTGCATCAGGACTCCTCCAGCGCCGTGTCGAGGGCGCGTTCGATGAAACCGGCCGGGGCCTTGGTGGCGTGACCGTCATTCAGCCGCTGCACATAGGGCACCGGGTTGCGGATCACCGGCGCACCACCCGGCGCTGCGTCGATGCGCCAGCCATCACGGGCGCGGCCGGTGACGACCGGCGTGGCCTCGCGCAGGCTGGCGAGCAGCGTGGCCGCCAGCCGGGCGCGGTGATCGCTCACCACCCGGTCCAGCGCATCGATGGTCCCGCCAGGGCCGGTGACGCGGAGTTTCATGGCGATTTTCCTTCGCGCTCGGCGCGCCAGCCCAGCCAGGCGGAATCCAGCGCGCCAATCAGCGCCTCGAAGATCTCGAATTCCGTGCCGGCAATGCCGTGGCGCTGCGCATAGCGGTCAAGGGCGGTCCAGGGAATTGGCCCCGCCCCTCCAACGCTTTGGGGACGACAGGAAGCGAGCGCCAGGAAGGCCTCGACATACCAGTCCAGACCCGGTGGCAGATCGGGGGCGGCGTCGAGGGCCGCCGGCATGTCGGCCCCGCTTTCCGCCGCCGCCCCGGCGAGCCAGCCGGCATGGTCGCCCCACTCCAGCCGCCAGCGCAGCGCCCCGGTCAGTTTTTTGCTGATTCCTCGATCTCGGCGGTGCGGAAATTCGCCGCCTTCTGCGCCTGTTCCTGCACGTCGCGGAACAGCTCCGGCAAATCGGTGAACAGCGTTACCGCCGCCCGGTGCGAGAAGGCGATGTCCTGCCCGTCGCGGTCGCGGATACCCTGCCAGCCTATCAGCACGGTCTCGGCATAGACCTCGGCCAGCAGCCGCTCGGCCACCGCCTCCTCCAGCGTGCCGGCCTGGATCTGCCGGCGATAGGGCCGCAGCTTGGCTTCCAGCACGCGGGCGAAGCCCTTATTCGCCCCGCCGGCCCGGCGGATCGTGATCCGGCCGAAACTGCCGTAATCCAGCACCAGCCCGTCCTCCGCCTCGGCCTTCGCGTCGGTGGCAAACAGATCGTAGATCGAGTTCATGGGGGTTCCTTTCTGAGCGGGGAGTGCCGTTGCTTTACCGTTCTCTTTCGTCATGGTCGGGCTTGACCCGACTATCCATTGACCGAGCGAACCGCACGGGCGGCTGGACCCCCAAGCGCCATGGGCGGGTCAAGCCCGAGGGTGACGATGAAATAAATCCTTACCCCGCCGCGAACCGGTGGATTGCCACCATGCACGCCTCCTCCGGGTGGCGGATGGCCTCGAAGGACAGGCGGGCCATGACGTCCTCGTTCGGGCCGGACGCCATGACGTCACCATCGGTCAGGCGCAGGCGCGGCAGATCGAGGATCAGCGTGTTGCCGGCACTGTCGGCCAGCCGCACGGACAGCGAGGTGTCACTGCCATCGAGGAATTTCTGGTACAGCGCCCGGCTGCCGAAATAGGTTTCGATCTGCCCGGTCGCCTGGAACTGGCCGAGGCCGATGCCGGCCGCGCCGAAGCGGCCGACCGCCGCCTGCTCGCGCAGATTATTGGCGAGGCTGAGCGAGACCGAGCGCACGAAATTCGGCCCCGCCACCTCCTGCCCGCCCTCGCGGATCGAGCCGACATTGCGGGTCGCGTTCAGCACCGCCTCCTGCGGGGCATCAATGGTGGAACCGGCAATGCTGGCCCCGCCGATGGTGGCGTCCCGGCCCAGCAGGGTGAAGCTGCCGGTGACGATCTGCCCGGCCTGGATCTGGATCTGCGCCCCGGCCAGCATGCAGCCGCGATAGACGAAGAACTCGCCGACATCGTTCAGCGCGCGTTCCAGCGTGAAGCTGTGCGGGGTGACGCCATTGCGCAGGGCCGAGCCGGCAAAGCTGATCTCCCCGCCCGCCGCCTCATCCGCTGCCGGGGCCGGGCTGACGGTCAGGGTGTCAGCGCTGACCGAAATAACCCGGAAGAAGCCGTTATTGCCGGGGGTGATGAATCCGCTGACCTTCAACCACTGGCCGGGGCGGATGCCCTTCCCGACAAAATCGCTGATGGTGCTGGTGAACCCGCCCGACGCCTCGGCCGCGATATCATCGGCGGTGAAGTCGATCTCCTCCCAGGCTTCCGCGAACAGCGCCGCCTTAAGGAAATCATCGACCGCGCCATAGGAGATCTCGACCCCGATATCGCCGGAGACCGAAGCCCCGATCTGTGGGATATCGGCCACCATCCGGTCCGGCCGCAACTCGCTGGAGCGCGCCGTCTGCACCGCATATTTCAGCCGTTCCCCGGTGATCCGCAGGGCGCGCATGGCGGGGGCCGCCGGGATGGTACCCCACTCGGTCTCGGCAGTGTAATTCAGGGAAACGCGGTTCGAATCCGCCATTTCTGGCCCTCCTTCAGGAAAAGAAAAAGGGCCGCTGAAAAGCGGCCCGGTGTCGATGTTTTAGTTGATGTCACCCCCGGGCTTGACCCGGGGGTGACAAGGGAGAGGTTGCCGCCATCTTTCCCGATGGGCGTCAGACGGTTAGGCTGCCCCAAAGGATCAGGACCACGAAACAGGGAACGCCTGAATGACGCTGCATATCGGAATCGTCGGCTGCTCGGCGGAAGGCGCGGCATTGTGCTACCGCACCATCTGCGCCGAGGGGGCTGAACTGCTCGGCCCGCATGCCCATCCGGAAATCAGCATGCACACGCCGCCGCTCTCCGACTATGTCGTGCATCTGGAGCGCGGCAACATGCAGGGTGTGGCCGATCTGATGCTGGCCTCGGCGGAGAAGCTGGCGCGCATCGGCGCGGATTTCCTGCTGACCCCGGACAACACGATCCATCAGGCCTTCGATCTGGTGGCGAAGCACTCGCCGCTGCCCTGGCTGCACATCGCCGAGACAGTGGCCGAGGCGGCCGTGGCGCGCGGCTTCAGGCGCCTGGCGCTGACCGGCACACGCTGGCTGACCGACAGCGACGTCTATCCCGCCGCCCTGGGCAAGCGCGGCCTGGACTGCGTGAAGCCGAATGTGGCGGAACGCGACGAGATCATGCGCGTGATCATGGATGATCTGGTCTATGGCCGCTTCACCGATTCCGGCGTTGCGGTCTTCCAGCGCATCATCACCCGGCTGAAGGAGGAGGAAGGCTGCGACGCCGTCATCCTCGGCTGCACCGAGATTCCGCTCATCATCGATGATGGCAATTCGCCGCTGCCCACCCTCGATTCCACCCGCCTCCTCGCCCGCGCCGCGCTGAAGCGGGCGGTTAAGGGTTAAGGGTAGTTTCCTCTCCTTCGTCATGGTCGGACTTGATCCGACCATCCATTGACCGAGCGATTGGCACGGGAAGATGGACCCTCGGGTCAAGCCCGAGGGTGACGATATAGGAGGTGGCGAGGCGAGTACCCTCACACCACGCTGTCGGCCTGATAGGGCACGGCCAGCATGGTGAGCCACCAGCCCTGGCCGTCTTCGCCGGTCTGGCGGATATCGGCGGCGGTGAAAATGATGCCGTCGAGGGCGGCACCCTCCAGCAGGGCGGCGGCACGGTCAGCGAGGGTGGCGGCGCGGTCGGGGCCGGTGTTCAGCGGCGTGAAGATTTGCACGAAGACATGGCCGCGCCGGCGGAACACCCGGTTGCCGGCAACCCCCAGCGTCACCTGCCGCCCGGCCGAGCCGGACAGGCTGAGCCGCACCCAGGGGGCCCGTGCTGTCGCGGGAGAGGCCGCCAGATTATCCCAGGCGATGGGTGTCTCCGCCCCCCAGCCCTCGGCGAAATGCGCCTGCACGGCGCGGCGGATATCCTGAAGGTTCATCGCCGCACCTGGAGGCGCCAGGCGATGGCGCGGTCACCGGGCCGGATCGCGCCGACATGCAGGATCGGCCAGTCCTCGCCATCCAGCGTCACGGCGCTTCCGGCCGCCGGGACCACCGGCAGCCCCTCGGCGGCGAGCAGCACGAAGCGGTCGCCGTGGCGGACCAGCGCGTCGTCGAGCCGGCCGGGCGTTGCCTCCTGCACCACGCCGGTCACAGCGAAATCCTCGCTGGCGAGCAAAGTGGCGCCGGTCAGCGGATCGAAGGACGGCACGATGCGGCGATAGATCAGGCTGGCCCCGGCCTCGCGGATCAGCCGCAACGCGCTGTCGGCCATGCGGTCAGGGAGGTTCATCAGGCTCTCTCCATCGGATCGGGGGGACGCACCAGCCCGGCCAGCAGCCGCTCAATGGCGGGAAAGCGGGGGAGGGCAGAGGCCCCGGGAGCATAGGCCAGCTCCACCTCCCCCACTTTCTCGCGCACCGGCCGGCCGCCGGCTGCCAGATCGGGCAGCAGCGGGCCGGACAGCGCCCGCCAGGCAAGCTCGGCGCAGGCGAGGCGCAGTACGGCCGGCACGCCGGCCAGCACCACGCCCTCATCATCGCGGGCCAGGCGGCGCGGCCAGCCCAGAGGCTGGCCAGGGATCAGCCGCTCGCCCCGCCAGCGGAAGCTGAGGTCGAGATACTCGGTGGCCGCCAGCACGGCAGCCGCCTTGGTCTCGGCACTGCCCGCCCAGCCGGAACGGTCGCGCAGAGCGTGATGCGCATCGGCATAGGCGAGATCGATATAGGCATTGGCGGCGGGATCGCTGCCGCCGCCCTGCTCCACCACCAGCGCCATGGTTTTACGCCAGCGGACGGCGGAGGCGGACGGCGAGATTTCCATCCAGCACGGTCAGCCCGTAGAGCACGTCGAGGGCGACGAAATTGGTCGCGGTGTCGCCGTCATACCACATGCGCGCCCGCAGGCTGAGGCCGGTCACCGGGTCGGTCACGGTCTCGATCTGCGCGCCACGCCCGTCGCCGGTGGCCGGCAGCGGGGCCAGCACCAGCGCCGCGAAATTGCGATGAAACATCAGATTGGCGCTGAAACTCTCCGGCCCGGTCTCGAAGGTGAGAAGCGCGCCGGAATCATAGGCCCGCACGGATTCCGGATAGATCGGGATACTCCCCGCCCCGCCGGCCAGCGTGACATCGGCGGTGGCAACATAGTGCTGGGCATGGCCGGCAATCGTGAAGCTGTCGCCGGCCTTCACCGTGGCGCCATCGGCGAAACCGTCAACGGCGATGCTGGCCGCCCCCCGCGCCACCGCCCCATCCAGCACGCCCTCCAGATCGCTGCCCGACGCGACCAGCGTGCCGGCGGCATGGCTGCGGACATTCTGGTTCACGAAGATTTCAGCACCGAAGCGCGTCCCCAGGCTGCCGCGCAGCAGCGCATCCTGGTTCGCCGTGCCGCCGGTGACCAGCGCGGCATGGAAGATGTCGAGGCCAAGGAAATCCTGCTCGATGGCCGGATCGACCATCAGATGCAGATTGCCATCATCCACCGGCACCATCAGCTCGCGCAGGCGGCGGCGCGGGGAGGTTACCCAGCCGGCCCCGGCGCTGCCGGTCACATCCACCGCCCAGGGCACGAAGCGGTAGAGGCCGCACAGATCCTGGTCGATCGAATCGGCCAGCGCATAGGCGGCCGGGCGCAGATGATCATCGATGATGCGCTCCGAGGCATAGGCGAGGTCGCGGTCGCTGACGGCGAATTTCACCTCCTTGTGGCGGTCGAGGCGGATCGGCACCGTGCCGGCCTCGATATCCTGCGCCGTGGTGCCGCTGCCCGGCGCATGGTCCTGCGCGGCGAAGCTGGACGGCACCGGCACATTCACCGTGTCGCCCACGCCATAGCTGGCGCGCTCCGCCTCGTAACCGCGATAGACCCGGCTGGCGAGACCCAGCGCCTTTTCCAGCTGAATCAGCGCTTCCTGCGCAAAGAAGGTGGCGTTATACGCGCCGAGCGAATTGGCCATGAGCGGTATCTCCTGTTGAGGGAATATGCGTGGGGCAGAAAATTACTCAGTCGTCATGGTCGGACTTGATCCGACCATCCATTGACCGAGCGATTGGCACAGACGGATGGACCCTCGGGTCAAGCCCGAGGGTGACGAGGGGAGGGAGTGGCTGCACAAAACAGCCGTCATTCCCGGCCTTGTGCCGGGAATCCAGGGTTCAGCCTGCTCGACCGATATCCAGCAAGCGGAACCATGGACCCCCGCAACAAGTGCGGGGGTGACGGATGGGGGGCTACCCCAGTATCGCCAGCGGCAATCCGGTGCGGGTGGATGCTTCGCGGGCGGCACGGTAGCGGGCGGGGTCGCGGGCCTGGTCGCGGGTCAGGGTGATGCCGCCGGCGAGTACAGCACCCGCCCCTTCCGCCCCGCCGCCGGAGGAATCCGGCCACCACCCGGCATGCGCCTCGCGCTGCCCGGCAAGCCAGGCGGCGAGATCGGCCGGCCCGCCAGTCTCCAGAGCAACCGGCTGCCCCGTACCATCGACCGCAACGCTTTCAGAGGCCATCGCCAGCGCTTCGGCCACCGCACCGGGGCGGAGCCCCGCCGCATGGGCAGCAGCGCGGAAATCAGCCTCCAGCGCCAGCGCGGCGACGCGGGTTTGCGCCTGCTCCAGTGCCGCCTGTGTCTCGGCCAGGGCCGTGTGCAGGGCTTCGGCATCCTCAAGCATCTCGGTCATTCGGCGACCTCCTCCAGCGGTTGAGATTGGACCATTTCCTGCTCCTCCTCGAAGGAGCGGGAGGGTGGGACGATCTCGCCGTCGCGCAGATTGTCGTAGAGGGTGCGGCGGCTGATCGCGCCGGCCTGCCAGGCGGCGACAAGCGCCTGGAGTTCGGGGGCGGACAGGCGGGCCTCGACGAAATCGCTGTTCAGCCGCACTGTTACGCCCCCTGTCTCCTGGGTGGGATCGAGGCCGCGCCACCACGCCAGATGGCGCAGCGCCTGGGTCAGGCCGCGGCCGACGCTCTGCGCCAGCACGGACAAGGTGGAGGCCTCGGCCTCGCCGCGCAGCCGCACCGCCTCGGCGGTTTCTGCGGCGCGTTTCGGCGCTTCCAGCAGGCGCGCGCCGAGCTGGACCATGCGCGCCTCCTTGTCCAGCATGGCCTGGCGCAGCGCCTCGATGCCGGCGCCGGTGAATTCCAGCATGCCGGTCTGGCAGCCCTCCGGGAGATACCAGATCGTGCCGCTGCCGATGGCGTTGGGCCGCTCGCGCGCCTCCAGCCGGCCGGATATCCAGGGGGTCGGCTGGCCGGTCAGGAACAGCGACTGCTCGTAATCGGCCGAATTGCGGTAATGCGCCAGGTTCATGCCGGCAAGGTCGGCCAGCGGCGGCTTCTCGATGGCTGGCCCCGTATTGCTCGCCCCCAGGAAAACAAAGGGGATCACCTCCAGCGGCTGGCCATCGCGGGTCGGGCGATGTTCCTCGGCGATGGCATAGGCGGTGCCGCGCGGACCTTTCCGCCGCCACAGCCGCACGCGGTAGTGCCCGGCGGAATCCAGCAGCAGCTCGCGGTAGGTCTCATCGGCTTCCTGCAGTACCAGCCGGACCAGGCGCTGGCGTCCCTCGCGCAGGCCGAGCTGCCAGTCGCAGATCGCCTCGGCCGGATAGGAGGCAAGATAGGGATCGCCCGCCCCTTTCGCCGGCCGGTCCACCAGCAATCCGTGCCGGCCGAGCAGTGCCGTCTCCCGCGTGACGGCCAGCGCCAGCGTCTCGAAGGGCCGCCCGTCCGGCGCCAGATCGTCGAGCCGGGCCAGCAGGCTCTTCGGCGCCTCGACCACAGGCGGATGGCGGAAGATCGCTCCCACCAGCCCGCGCAGCGTGCGCTCGGTCGCCCCATACCAGACAGCGCGGGCGAGATAGGCCCGGTAGGCCCGCTCCGTCTGCCCGCCGGGGCGCGGCAGGTATTCAGCCCGCCTTGCCTTCACGGCCTCCTCCCCCGCCACGCAATCGCGCAGCCGCGCCCAGCCCTGCAACGCCGCCGCGTGGGCCGGATGGATATCGGTGATGGGCATGGGCGTCCTTTCAGGTGGGGGGTGGCTCACTCTGACCGTCACCCCCGCACTTGTTGCGGGGGTCCAGGGCGCAGCCTGCTCAACCGGCATCCAGTGAGCGGAACCATGGACCCCCGGCACAAGGCCGGGGGTGACGGTCTGAGGAAGTGGCAATAAGAGATTCGTCATGGTCGGACTTGATCCGACCATCCATTGACCGAGCGAACCGCACAGGCGGCTGGACCCTCGGGTCAAGCCCGAGGGTGACGAGATATGTGGGAGAACTTTCAGTGGCACTTTCCCCCTCACCCAGCTCCACAAAGGGTGGCGATGGAATAGAGAGGTAACGCATAAAGAAATCCCTCGCACCGGAAGGGGAGAGGGATGCGGAGGGTTGGCGCGTCAGCACCTTACCCGGAGCTGGATGAGGGGGGAGAGAGCGCCAGCTAGCGGAGCAAGTATCGTCTATGCGCCGCGAGAAAACGGAGCCGCAACCAGCACATACTTGCGTCGCTCAGCCTCTAGTTCCATTTGATTTTCAATATCGTAACCGCCGAAAACTTGGAAGGCTGTTGCTTCTGTTACCGAAATCGACGAACCGGAAGATACCGTCAAGTCATCAAGCGCCACCTGCGGCGCTGGTTGCATTGGGTCGTTCGAAAAATTCTGCACGGTCTTGTGCTGAACCACGACCATTGCGAATAAGAGACCAAGGTATATCGGTTTGACTGTCATGCAGAGAACTCCTTCCTTTGATATAGATACAGAATAATTATTTACAATAAAAATCCGTACAAAACAATTCGTCCCCTCAGTAAAACCCTTCCAGCTCCGCTGACCCGGCGAGGCCGGGCCGGAGCAGCAGGTCGGAGAGCGCCCAGACCAAAGCGTCAGCACGGTCGGGCGAACCGGTACCGTGATAGCCGTCGCGGGTGAAACCCGCCAGTTGCGCCTCCAGCGCCGACAGGCCGGGCAGGTGCTTTACCCGGCCCTGCTCGTACAGAGCGGCGACCGGTTCGGCGCGCACGCGCTTGCCGTGGCTGGCGGTGACCAGCGAGACCGGCACGCCGGCATCCACCGTGGCGATGACATGGCCGACCATGGCGCCGCCGAAATTGCGTTCGGCGATCAGCCGGTCGGCCCGGAATTCGTGATACGCCGCAACCGCCGCCCGGCCCCAGTCGGCCGGGCTGAGCCGGGCCGAGCGGTCGGCCAGGACATGGCCCCTGCCCTCGGCATCGCGGCCGGCGATGATAATGCCGATCTCGTCACCCGCCTCCTCCGCCCCGCCGGTGCCGGACGGATCGACCGCGACGACGATGCGCACCAGCTCCGGCGCAGCACTCTCCTGTGCCGCTTCCAGCAGGGCGGCCGGCCAGAGTGCGCCCGGCACATCCTCCAGCAGCACGCCGTCAATCTCCTGCCGGCCGAGGCGCGTGCCCTCATAGCGGCGCAGGATCTCGGCCAGGAAGCCGGGGGCAAGGTTCATGGCGTTGTCGCGGGTCGAGCCACGCGTCACCCGCGCCGCCGGATCGGCCAGGATCGGGCGCAGCCAGGGGCGCGGGCGCGGCGTGGTGGTGGCGACGCAGCGCGGATCGCTGCCCAGACGGAGCGCGAACATCAGATTGTCCCAGGCCGCCGGGTAACGCCACTTCGCCAGCTCATCGGCCCAGGCGGCATCGAATTGTGGGCCGCGCAGCTGTTCCGGGTCATCGGCGCTATAGGCCGTGGCGATGGCCCCGTTCGGCCAGGTCAGCAGACGTTTCGACGGCTCCCAGCGCGGCCGGTTCCAGGGCGGGGCAATGGCCAGCAGACCGCTCTCGCCCTCGATCATCACGCCGCGCACATCGGCCGCCGTCTCGCCGACCAGCGCGACCCGGCGCGCCCGGCCGGCCTCAACGCGCTGGCGCACCCATTCGGCCCCGGCGCGGGTCTTGCCGAAACCACGCCCGGCCAGGATCAGCCAGACCCGCCAGCGCCCCGAGGGCGCAAGCTGGGCGGGGCGCGCCCAGAAGCGCCAGTCGAACAGCAGCCGGGCAATATCCTCGTCACTCAGCCCGCCCAGCATCATCCGCCGGGTCGTCACCGGCAGCGAGGCGATCGAGGCGGCGCTCCAGTTCGGCGCGGGCGGCATCCTGGTCATTCGCGGTCTCCTCTGCCAGATGGGGGGCCGGATTAGCGCGCTCGGCAAACCGGTCAGGCCGGTGAGTGCGCAGCAGGAACATCAGCAGCGCGTCGGAATAGCGTTTCACCGTGCCGGTCACCTGGCCCTGGTGGAAATGCGGCTGGTCGACGCCCTCAATGGCGCGCCGGCGGGCCTCGCTTTCCAGCGCGTCGACGGCGGCATCCAGCGCTTCCTGCCAGCGGCGGCGGAAATTGGCATCCTGGCTGCGCCACTGATAGGCCGTGCCGCGCTCCAGCTTCGCCAGCCGGCAGGCCGCCGAGACATTCCCGGTATCGGCCAGATGCTGCAGAAAGCGCCGCTGCCGGCGCTGTGTGGCAAGTCTGGCATCGGCCATGGCGGTCTCGCGGGGTTAGGTTCAAACGCGAAACGCCCGCCGGTGGGGACCGGCGGGCGCATCAACTCTCAGCGTAGAGCGATAATGGCGGGATTTTCGAAAGCGCGGAAGGGGTTCGTACTTACCGGCTCAGGAATTTTCCTGCTCGAACAGAACCAGCGAATAATCGCCGACATCGACGAAGCCCAGCGTCTCATAGGCACGCACCGAGGGCCAGTTGCTGCGCCCGGTGAACAGCACGGCGCGGGCAACGCCCTTCTCGCGCGCCTCCAGCAGCGCGCCAGCCACGCAATAGCGCGCGAAGCCGTTGCCGCGCAGCAGCGGCGGGGTCCACACGCCGCCGATCTGCGCCATGTCGGGCAGAGTGGCGTTGAAGGCGGCATAGGCGACCGGGCGGTCCTCGCGCAGCAGCACCCAATTGTTATTCTCGGCGCAGAACCGGGCGATATCCTCCTTCGCCTGGCGGCGCAGCGCCGGGGTATCGCGGTCGCCCAGTTGATCGATGGCATAGGCAATGCGCCATTCGATCATCAGGTTCATCTCGCTTTCCTGCGGCGGACGGCAGGTCACGAGGCCGCGATTCAGCGGATCGGGTACCAGCATCTCGGCGAGATCGAGGGCGAAGAGCCGCTCCTTGCTGTCGAGCCGGGCGGCGCGCTCATCCAGACCCAGCGCCGTGCGGGCGGCGACGACCTGGGCGCGCGGCCCCATGAAGCCCTTCACCGGCCGGCCGCTGGCCCCGACCACCGCAACGGCCAGCGCCGCCGCATCATCGGGGGCCTGCAGGGCGACCATGCCGTTCCAGTAATGCGTCGCCACCCCGGCAATGCCATCGCTGGCCAGCGACACCGCATAGAGACCCTGGAAGGGATCATCGCCATCGACCAGGCCGCCACGCCGCAGATTGGAGCGCAGGAACATCGAACTGTCGGCATGGCGCGCCAGGAAGCCATCCAGCGCCTCAGCGGTAACCGGGCCCTCAACAGAGGCACCGCCCAGAATCACGATCTCACTTACCATCCAGTCGCCCACTCGCAGCTTCGGAAGATCAGCCGACGCGCCCCGCGACAAATCTTTGTCACGGGGACAATCGGCGGTGGCCTGTTTTACAAACTAAACGCCCCGGTGCCAGCCTTCGCACGCATTTACTTCGGGGTATCAGGTATTCCGGGAATGCAGGGCGATGCAAGGCATCTTCGCTTTTGGCTTGGCATTCAAGTGGCTAGCGAGTTCGGCCAGCGCCCGGTCCTGCACCCGCTTCAGGGTAACATGGCTGCGCCCGTCCATATCCTCCAGCCGGCGCCACGGCACCCCCATGGCCCGCGCCCAGAGGATGCGCCGCGCCCCGGCCTCGATGGCGAACAGCCAGTCCAGCGCCTCGTCCATCCGGCTGATCGCCGCCGGTCCGGGGGCAGCGGGGCGCATCGCCGCATCGTCATAGCCATAGGCATCGGCGCTGGCCTGCACCACATCCGGCCAGGCGGTCAGCCGCGCCTTCAGCCGCGCCGAGGGCAGCCGGCGCAGGCTGTCCGCCGCCTCGGCGAGGCGGGCCTTCACGGTCTCGGGAGTCCAGAAATCACTCATGCGGGCCTCCATCATGCGGGCCTCCATAAAGTCAGAACCGCTCGATCAGCGGCAGGACGCCGGGATAGCGGATCGGGGCGACCCCCTCGGCCTGGCGGATCGAATTCGCGGCGGCGACGATGCGGCGCAGATCGGCCGGCCGGCCATCCAGCAGGAAGGCCCCGCCGCGCAGTGCCGCCGTGCGGTTGCCCAGGGTGCGGAAGGCCAGGCGCAGCGGCGGCGGCACCTCGCCGGCAGTCTCCGCCTCCTCGGCCAGTTGCCGGCGCAGATCGACCAGCCGGTCGCGGTGATTATGGCGCAGCCGGCGGACCTGTGGCGGGGTCAGCCCGTAATCCTCCGCCAGGGCTTCGTCGCTCTCGCCCTCCGCCGCCTCGGCCAGCAGCCGGTCGCGGATCACCCGGTCGAGCAGCGGCTTGCCGCGATTGCGGCGGCGGATCACGACCACGCCGGTCATCCGGCCGCCTGAACCACCCGCCGGCTGGTAGGAGAAAGCCTTTATGTTCATGGTATGTTCTCTTTATGGGTGTAGCGGGCCGGATCGCCTCGCCTGTTGAGACAAGGCTAGGGCGAGTCGGCCTCCCGGCTCAAGAGGATTTTTCTTACTTGATAATATTTTTATGAGCGGTAAAATCCGATCACCATGAAGCTAGACCCGATCCGCCGCACGCTGATCCAGCTGATCGCGCTCCGCGACCCGCCGACCGATTTGAAGAAGGCGTCGCTGGCGATTGGCCGTAATCACGCCTATCTGCACCAGTTCATCCATCGCGGCACGCCGCGCCGCCTGCCGGAGGAAGCGCGCCACGCGCTGGCCACCTATCTCGGCGTGGCGGAATCGCAGCTGCGCGAGCCGGGATCGCCGGAGGGACAGGCGTCGGGACAGGCGGCACCTGCGGACCGCCTTGTCGTGGAACCACCCGGCGTGGTCGCCATACCGGAGGTGAAGGTGCGCGCCGCCGCCGGTGCCGGCGCGCTGATCGAGGCCGAGGAGGATGGCGGCCGCTGGCACTTCCCGCTCGACTGGCTGCGCCACGAGCTGAAGGCCCGGCCCGGCGATCTGCGCATCATCACCATCGACGGCGATTCCATGGAACCGCTGCTGCAGGGCGGCGACAAGGTGCTGGTCGACCTCAGCCGCATCATCCCCTCCCCGCCCGGCATCTTCGTGCTGCATGACGGCATGGGACTGGTCGCCAAGCAGCTGGAACGCCTGCCCAATACCGAACGGGTCAGCATCCGCTCCGCCAATCCGCGCTACAGCGACTACGAACGCGCCGCCGAGGAAATCACCGTCATCGGCCGCGTCATCTGGTTCGCCCGGCGGATGTAGGGAAACGGTCATTTCCTATCGTCCTATCGGGACCGGCACAGCCTCGCAATCCCGCTTGACGAGTTCATTAGTATACGAACAAACTTCAGTCTGAACGTCGGGCGCTTTGGAGAAGGACGGGATGGCCGAATCATCTGCACCTGTTGAGGACGGCAAGATCGTCGGCATCGATGTCGGCGGCACCTTCACCGATCTGATCCTGATCGATCCTGCCGGCGGGCTGCGCATGGCCAAGGTGCCGACCACGGTGCAGAATCAGGCCTATGGCGTGATGAGCGCGCTGGAGAAGGCCGGGGCCGATCTGGCGCAGATATCCTCCATCGTGCATGGCACGACGACGACAACCAACGCGCTGCTGGAACGCAAGATCGCCAAATGCGGGCTGATCACCACGAAAGGCTTTCGTGACGTGCTGGAGCTGGGGCGGCGCACCCGGCCGAAGCCCTATGGCCTCATCGGCAGTTTCGAGCCGCTGATCGCCCGCGAGAACCGCCTCGAAGTGGCGGAGCGCATGGATGCGCAGGGCCATGTGCTGACGAAGCTGGACGAGGAGGGCGTGCGCGCCGCCGCAAAGACGCTGCTCGACCAGGGCGTCGAGGCGGTGGTGGTGCATTTCCTGCACGCCTATGCCAACCCGGCGCATGAGCAGCGCGCGGCGGAGATTCTGCGCGAGATCTGGCCAAATCCCTACATCACCATCGGCAGCGATATCCTGTCCGAGTTCCGCGAATATGAGCGCGGCACCACGGCCTCGGTGAATGCCGCCATCCAGCCGGTGCTGGACCGCTATATCCGCCGGCTGACCGACGAGCTGTCGGCCCAGGGCTATGCCCGCGACCTGCTGGTCATGCAGGGCAATGGCGGCACGGTCTCGGCCCGCATCGTGGCGGAGGCGGCGGTGAACACGGTGATGTCCGGCCCGGCCTCGGGCGTCATGGCGGCGGCCTATACGGCGCGGGCGGCGGGCATCGCCCATGTCATCACCTACGACATGGGCGGCACCAGCTCCGATGTCGGGCTGATCCTGAACGGCGTGCCGGCCGTCAGCGCCGAGCTGGAGCTGGAATACGCCATCCCGATCCATGTGCCGATGGTCGATGTCCATACCATCGGCGCCGGTGGCGGCTCGCTGGCCCGGATCGACGAGGCCGGCATGCTGCAGGTCGGTCCCGAGAGCGCCGGCGCCAATCCGGGGCCGATCTGCTATGGCCGCGGCGGCACGCGGCCAACCATCACCGATGCCAATCTGGCGCTGGGACGGCTGAACCCAACCGGGCTGCTGGCGGTCGATTCGCCGGTATCGGTCGATGATGTGAAAGGCGCCATCCAGTCGGTGGTGGGCGATCCGCTGGGTCTCGATACCGACCGGGCAGCAGCCGCCATCCTGGCCATCGGCAATATGAAGATGGCCAATGCCATCCGCATGGTCTCGCTGTCGCGCGGGCATGATCCGCGCGATTTCGCGCTGTTCGCCTTTGGCGGCGCCGGGCCGCTGCATGCCGTGGCGCTGGCCCGTGAGCTGGCGATCCCGACCGTGCTGATCCCGGCCCGGCCCGGCATCACCAATGCGCTGGGCTGCGTGGTCGCCGATCTGCGCCATGATTACGTGAACACGGTGAACACGCCGCTGGCTGGTGTCGATATGGACCAGGTCGCCGCCCTGCTGCGGGCCCAGGTTGCGGCCGGGCGCGATACCATCGCCCGCGAAGGCACGGCGGTGGAGGAGATCACCGTGCTGCATGATGTCGATATGCAGTTCCAGGGCCAGACCCATATCCTGACCCTGCCGATCCCCGGCCCCGAGGTGACGCGCGAGCATCTGGAAGCCGCCTTCGCCAAGGCCTATTGGGAACGCTTCGAGGTCGAGCTGCCGGAAATCCGCCCGGTGCTGGTGAACCTGCATACCGCCGTGATCGGCCGCCGCCCGGCCATCGCGCTGACCGCGCTGATCGACGCCTCGCAGCAGGCGGCCACGCCGGAAGCCGCGATCATCGCGCGCCGCCCGGTCTGGTTCGAGCAGGGCGGCTGGCAGGACACGCCGATCTATCGCCGCGAGGCGCTGCCGCTGGGCGGACAATTCGCCGGGCCGGCGATCGTCGAACAGCTCGATACCACAATCGTGATCGAACCAGATTGCCGCGTGGACGTTGATGATCTGGGGAACCTGATCATCACTGTGAGGACATCATGAAAACCACGCTTCTGACGACCGCCGCCCTCGGCCTGTGCCTGATCGCGGTGGGCCCGGTTTCCGCGCAATCGGCCAGCGCGCAGTATAAATCCTATCACCTCGCCATCGAGGCGGCGAAGCAGTGCCGCAACCTGCCGGCCGATCAGGCCACATCGGACAGGCTGGCCGGCGCCATTGCCGGCAAGATGACCGGCGATATCGGCCCCGGCGACCGGCTGAAGCTGATCACCGAGGCCGGCGATGAAATTCGGGCTGCCGGCTGCAGCTCACCTCTGGCCACCGAATCGCTGGAGCGCTTCGACCGGGAACTGGCCGGGAGTTTGTGACGCTTGCCCCTCCCCCTTGCAAGGGGAGGGAGCAGGATTTGAAAGGGGAGCATGGGCATGAGCATCGAGATGGCGGAACGGGTGGAGACCCCGGCCCTGGACCCGGTCACGCTGACCGTCCTGCAGGCAGGATTGCAGCAGGTCTGCAACGAGATGGATCTGGCGTTCCAGCGCGCCGCCTTCTCGCCGGTCATCTCGGAGACGCTGGACCGGTCCGATGGCATCTATCACCGCGAAACCGGGGAGCTGATCGCCCAAGGCGAGACCGGCCTGCCGGTCTTCGTCGGCACCATGCAGTTCTCGACTCAGGCGGTCATCGCCCGCGCGCGCAACCCGCAGCCGGGCGACGTCTATATCGTGAACGACCCCTATATGGGCGGCACGCATCTGATGGATGTGAAATTCGTGCGGCCGTTCTTCTACAAGGGCCAGCTCTGGGCCTGGCTGGCCAATACCGGGCACTGGCCGGATTTCGGCGGCATGGTGCCGGGCGGCTTCTCCGCCAAGGCGACCGAGGTGGAGCAGGAAGGGCTGCGCCTGCCGCCGGTGAAGCTGTTCAAGCAGGGCGTGATCGACGAGGAAATCCTCTCGATCATCTTCTCCAACATCCGCATCGCCGACCAGCGCATCGGCGATGTGAAGGCGCAGGCCGCCGCCCTGATGGTCGGCGACAAGCGGCTGACCGCGCTGCTCGACCGCTATGGCGCCGAAGTGGTGGATGCTGCCATCATCGAGCTGAAATCCCGCGCCGAGCAGCAGATGCGCGCCAAGATCGCCACCATCCCGGACGGCATTTATCACGGCACCGCCTATGTCGATTCCGATGGCGTGGTGGACGAGCCGCTGAAGATCGCCATGTCGGTGCGCAAACAGGGCACCGATCTGTATTTCGACATGGACGGCTCCTCCCCGCCCTGCCAGGGGCCGATGAACAGCGTGCTGGCGACCACCAAATCCTCGATCTATCTGGCGATGAAGCACATCTTCCCCGATGTGCCGATCAATGCCGGCACCTTCGCGCCGCTTAACATCACCGACCCGGACGGCACCTTCCTCTATGCGAAATATCCGCGCCCGGTCTCCGGCTGCGCGGCGGAAGTCTCGCAGCGCATCGCGGAAGCCGTGTTCGACGCCATCGCCCAGGCGATCCCCGACCAGCTGTTCGGCGCGCCGGCCGGCACCAGCGGCAATTTCGCGCTGGGTGGCCATGACCCCGATACCGGCAAGAATTACGTGCTCTATCTGATTTCCGGCGGCGGCTATGGCGGCAGCCTGGAAATCGACGGGCTGTCGAATGGCTGCTCGACCATCGGCATCTCCAAGACAACGCCGCTGGAGGTGGTGGAGCAGCGCTATCCCATCCTGTTCGAGGAATATTCGCTGGCCGAGGGGTCCGGCGGGGCCGGCACGCATCGCGGTGGCTTCGGCATCAATTACAAGGTCCGCATCGCGCGCGGCCAGGCGCGCGCCAGCTTCGTCATGGACCATGGCCGCACCGGCCCGAACGGTGCGCAGGGCGGCGAGGAAGGCGGGCGCAACAGCGTGCGCATCCGCTACCGCGACGGCCGGGTCTATGACCCGCCGCATCTCAGCAAGGACCAGGATATCCGCATCTCCGAGGGCGACAGCGTCGAGGTCACCACGCCGGGCGGCGGCGGCTATGGCAGCCCGATGCAGCGCGACCCGGAGGATGTCGCCCATGACGTGCAGCGCGGCTATTACACGACTGCCGAGGCCGAACGCCGCTTCGCCGTGGCGCTGACCGCCGATGGCGTGGACGTCGCCCGGACGGCGACGCTGCGGGCGGGACGGGCCTGAAGACGGGAGCGCGATTTATCGCCACATCGCCATTGCCCGGCCTCAATCGATGGCCGATATAGTGTGGCCATGACCGATCATTCCGCCCGAACCCCTGCAGACGCGCCTTCCACAGCGTCCCTGCCTGCCGTGATCCCGCCGGACGACAAGCGGTTCATCCGCAATCGCTGGCTGCGCTGGATCGTGCTGGGGATGGGCTGGTTCTTCGTGCTGCTCGGGCTGGTCGGCGTGTTCCTGCCGATCATGCCGACCGTGCCCTTCCTGATCGTCGCCATCTGGTGCTTCTCGCGCAGCTCTAAGAAGCTGCATCACTGGCTCTACAGCCATCCGACCTTCGGCCCGCCGCTGCGCGACTGGGACCGCTATCGCGTGATCCCACAGCGCGGCAAGCTGTTCGCCGTGATCGGCATGGCCGGCAGCCTGACCATGGTGAGCATCTTCGTGGCGACCAGCTGGGTGCTGCCGGTGGTGATGGGCAGCATCATGCTGCTGGTGGCGGCCTATGTCGTCACCCGGCCGAGCCATCCGCCGGTACGCATCGGCGAATAGGCTTGCGGCCCGGCCGGGTTTGGCCGTATCTCCCGCTGATGAGCCAGAAAAGCCGATCCGGTCCGCCCCCCAGAGCCCGCCAGAACAAGGGACGCCCCCATGGACGTCCTATGGCACGCCCGAGCCAAAGCCGGGCGCCGCAGAGCCGCACCAAATTCCCCGCCAACACGCCCCCCGTCACCCTTGCCATCGAGCATCTGGGCGGGCGCGGCGATGGCGTGGCAACGCATCAGGGCGAACGCTATTTCGTGCCGCTGGCACTGCCCGGCGATGTCGTGAGCCTGCGCCCGGTGGAGGCCACCGCCGAGGGCATTCGCGGCGAAATCGTCGAGCTGGTCACCGCCTCCCCCGACCGGCAGGACGCGCCCTGCGAGCATTTCGGCCGCTGCGGCGGCTGCCTGTTGCAGCATGTCGCCCCCGCCGCCTATGCCGATTTCAAGCGCGCCCAGGTGCTGGTCGCGGTAGAACGCGCCGGTGGCGATCCCGCCATCGTTGCCGAACTGGCCACCATTCCGCCGCGCAGCCGCCGCCGGGCCACGCTGGTGGCAAGGCGGGTCAGCGCCGGGCTGGCGCTGGGCTTTCATGAGCATCGCGGACATTTCATCGTCGATGTGCAGGATTGCCCGATCCTGCACCCGGCGCTGATGGCGGTATTTCCGGCCCTCCGCGAGACACTGGCACTGCTGCTGGAGATGGGCGAATCGGCCACGATTGCGCTGCTGAAACTGGACAGCGGCATCGACGCGCTGATCGATCTGGAACGCCAGCCCGATCTGGCCGGCCGCGAGGCGCTGGCGGCGCTGGCCGAGACCGCCGATCTGTGCCGGCTGTCGATCCGCATCGGCGGCATCAACGCCACGCCGGAGCTGGCCGCCGAGCGCCGCCCGGCCAGCCAGTCCTTCGGCGGCATTGCCGTGCCGGTGCCGCCCGGCGCCTTCCTGCAGGCCACCGACGCGGCGGAAGCCATTCTGGTGGGTGCCGTGACCCAGGCGGTCACGGGAGCGAAACGGATTGCCGATCTCTATGCCGGCTGCGGCACCTTCGCGCTGCCGATGGCCGCGGCGGGCGCGTCCGTGCTGGCGGCGGAGGGCTTCGCCCCGGCGCTCGACGCACTGACCACCGCCGCCCGCCGGGCCAGTCCCGGTCTGGCGCTGGAAACCAGCCTGCGCGACCTGGCCCGCGATCCGCTTCAGGCCGATGATCTGGCGGATTTCGACGCCGTGGTCTTCGACCCGCCCCGCGCCGGTGCCCGCGAGCAGACCACCCAGATCGCCGCCAGCGAGGTGCCGGTGGTCGTTGCCGTGTCCTGCAACCCCTCGACCTTCTCCCGCGATGCCAAGATCCTGATCGAGGGCGGCTACACGCTGGAACGGGTTCTTCCCGTCGACCAGTTCCTCTGGTCCGCCCATGTCGAGCTGGTGGCGGTGTTCCGGAGATAGCCGGTCGCCACGCTCCTCACGGCAGATGCCATCCGCGCATAACGGCTTTGCATACCAGAGGGTGAAGCGCGGCCCCCGGCTCCCTATATCAATCTGCAACTGTTACGCAAATTATGGGGATGAGCATGGCCGATACGCGCATGGAAAGCGACACGATGGGCCAGATTGCGGTCCCGGCCGACCGGCTGTGGGGGGCGCAGACCCAGCGCTCTCTGGGGAATTTCCGCATTGGCGAGGAACGCATGCCCGAGGCGGTGATCCGCGCTTTCGGGGTGCAGAAGAAGGCCTCGGCGCTGACCAATATCGCGCTGGGCGTGCTCGACCCGGCGCTCGGCGAGGCCATTGCCCGCGCCGCCGATGAGGTGATCGCCGGCCAGCTGTCCGATCATTTCCCGCTGGTCGTCTGGCAGACCGGCAGCGGCACCCAGACCAACATGAACGCCAATGAAGTCATCGCCAACCGCGCCAATGAGCTGCTGGGCGGCAAGCGCGGCGAGAAGAAGCCGGTGCACCCGAACGACCATGTGAATGCCAGCCAATCCTCGAATGACAGCTTCCCCAGTGTCATGCATATCGCGGCGGCAACGCAGATCGTCACCGGGCTGCTGCCGGCGCTGCATCACCTGCACGAGGCGCTGGCGCTGAAGGCGGCAGCCTTCGCGAGCATCGTGAAGATCGGCCGCACCCATCTGCAGGACGCCACGCCGCTGACGCTGGGCCAGGAATTCTCCGGCTATGCGACGCAGATCCAGTATGGCATCGCGCGCATCGAAGCGGCGCTACCCCGGCTCTATTTTCTGGCGCAGGGCGGCACCGCCGTCGGCACCGGGCTGAACGCGCCGGAGGGCTTCGATACCGGTTTTGCAGATCAGGTCTCAAAGATGACCGGCCTGCCCTTCGTCACCGCGCCGAACAAGTTCGAGGCGCTGGCCGCGCATGACGCCATGGTCGAGATGTCGGGCGCGCTGAACACGCTGGCCGTGTCCCTGACCAAGATCGCCAATGACATCAGGCTGCTCGGCTCCGGCCCGCGCTCCGGGCTGGGCGAGTTGCAGCTGCCGGAGAACGAGCCCGGCTCCTCGATCATGCCGGGCAAGGTGAACCCGACCCAGGCCGAGGCGCTGACCATGGTCTGCGCCCAGGTCATCGGCAACCACACCACGATCACCGTGGCCGGGATGAACGGGCATCTGGAACTGAACGTTTTCAAGCCGGTGCTGATCTACAATCTGCTGCAATCGATCCGCCTGCTGGGCGATGCCGCCGGCAGTTTTGCCGATCACTGCGTGGCCGGAATTATCGCCAATGAGGCGCGAATCAGCCAGCTGGTGGACCAGTCGCTGATGCTGGTCACGGCGCTGGCGCCGCATATCGGATACGACAAGGCCGCCGCCGTCGCGAAAAAGGCGCATTCGAGCGGTAAAACTTTGAAACAATCCGCTGTTGATATGGGTTACGTCACCGCCGAGGAGTTCGATCTATGGGTCGTGCCGGGCAGTATGATCGCCCCAACGAAAACGGAGCAATGACCGTGAGTGCGACCACCATCCGCAAGCGCTCGGTCGTCATAGCCGGGCATAGAACCAGCGTTTCCCTGGAAGATGCCTTCTGGGAACAGCTTCAGGGTATCGCGCGCAAGCGCCGCCTGTCGGTGAACGCGCTTGTCGAAAGCATCGACCGCGAGCGCGCCGCCAATCTGTCCAGCGCCATCCGCGTCTTCGTTCTGGAGAACGTGCTGGAGCAGCGCGCCTGAACCGTGGGGCGCCATGATAAGGCGTTGTCTTTTCGTAATCGCCTTGCCGCTGCTGACCTTGTCAGGCTTTGATCCAGTCCCCGACAGCTGTATCACCGCCAATGTGGCGGGAGACATCACCCTTACACATGTTTCGCGCCTCATCACGACCCATCCCAGATTAGAGGCGATGCGAAACGACCAGCTGGAACTGGTCGCCGCGCGCTGGAACGACCGTATTCTTATTTGGGATACATCCGTCCTGCAGTATCGCGACGACAGGAACATCCGCCTCTGGATGGGCTTCGTCAAATGCGGGGGAAGATCGGAACTGAGCCATGATAGTGGGAAGATTATCGGCAATAAGCCGCATTCCCCATAGGCAGGTCTATTCCTGCTCGGCTGGCCCCACCAGAGCAAAATCCTCCCGAAACCGGTCGATCTGGTGCATCCGCGCATGCAGGATTGTCACGATGCCGATATCGCCATTCGACAGCCGGCGCCAGTAGACGACATGCCGCTCGTAGCGGAAGAAATAGCCGGCAACGCCGAATTCGGCCGGGACCGGCTTCGACATCACTTCATGCGTCTCGATTTTCTCGAAGGCCGCGAAAAGGCCGGTGATGTAGCGATCTGCCTGATCCGCCCCCCAGCGGTTTCTTGTGTGCCGGTAAATCTCGTCGAGGCGGTGCGAGGCCGCCTCCTGGACACGGATGACGCCCATGCCGTCAGCTCCGATTCCGGGCAATTACCTCGGCAGCGGTCAGAGGCGCATAAGATGATTCCGGACTGGCGAAGGCCTGTTGAAGCTCGGCCCTCAGCCGGTCGAAAGATTCTGCTTCCCGACGCTCCTTGTCACGCCGGATCAGGTCGCGGATATATTCGCTGATATTCTCGTAGGAGCCGGTGTCCCCGACATTCTCCGCCACAAACTCGCTCAAGGAGCCGCTGAGACGGACGGTCATTGTGGTGGTACGGGACATCGCAGCCTCCTTTGCCTGTATTCAATATAATCAAGAATGATTACAGGACAAGCCTGGCTAAAGCCCCCGATCCCAATAGGGCTCGCTGCCGAAACGCTGCGCCAGGAAGTCGACGAAGGCCCGCACCTTGGTCGAGACGTGGCGGGCATGCGGGTAGACCGCGTGGATCGCGGCACCCGGCAGGGTGTAGTTGGTGAGGATCGGGACCAGCCGCCCGTCGCGCACCGCATCGCCGCAGATGAAGCTGGGCAGTTGCACGATGCCCATGCCGGCAATCGCCGCCTCCATCAGGACATCGCCGTTATTGGCCCGCATCTGCCCGCTGACACGCACCCGGATCACTCCCTCAGGGCCGGAAAACCGCCATTCGTCGCCGGTCGCCTGATAGGCGTAGCACAGGCAGTTATGCTGGGTCAGTTCCACCGGCGTGGCCGGCGCACCGCGCCGTACCAGGTAATCCGGCGAGGCCAGGATCAGTGGCTGCATGTCGCAGAGCCGGCGCTGGATCAGGGATGAGTCTGGCATGTTGCCGATACGGATGGCCATGTCATAGCCCTCCTTCACCAGATCGACGAAGCGGTCGGTCAGGGTCATGTCGATCGACAGATCGGGGTACTCGAACAGGAATTCCGGGATTGCCGGCCCCAGATGGCGCTGGCCGAAGGACATCGAGCTGTTGAGGCGCAGCGTGCCGCGCGGCTTGTCCTGCAGGCTGGTCACCGCCTGTTCCGCCGCCTCCGCCGCCGCCACCACCTCGGTCGAGCGGGCGAAGAACAGCTCCCCCGCCTCGGTCAGGCTGAGGCGGCGCGTCGTGCGGTTCAGCAGCCGCACGCCCAGCTGGTCCTCCAGCCGGGCGACCTGCTTGGAAACGGCGGATTTCGACAGGGCCAGCTTTTCAGCCGCAGCCGAGAAACTGCCGGCCTCGACCACCCGGGCGAAGACCAGCATCGCGTTCAGATCCTGCATGGCAGGCCCCCCTCTTCTCAATCCGGGGAGCATCATCGCCTCATTGTTTCTGTCTGGAAACAGTATTTTGACTGAACACCGGGTTGAGAGACAATCCTCGCAGGGCTACATCTGTCGCAACGAAATTGAACCCCTCCAGAAGGAACAGGGCCATGACCAAGATTCTCGTGCTGTATTATTCCTCCTACGGTCATATCGAAACCATGGCGAAGGCCGTGGCCGAGGGCGCCAAGGGCGCCGGGGCCGAGGTGACGATCAAGCGGGTGCCGGAACTGGTGCCCGAGGAAATCGCCAAGAAATCCGGCATCAAGCTGGACCAGGACGCGCCGATCGCCAAGCCGGATGAGCTGGGCGATTACGACGCCATCATCTTCGGCGCGCCGACACGCTTTGGCACTGTCGCTTCGCAGATGCGCAACTTCGTCGACCAGACCGGCGGTCTGTGGATGAAGGGGGCGCTGGTCGGCAAGGTCGGCAGCGTCTTCACCTCCACCGGCACCGGCGGCGGTAATGAGAGCACCATCCTGGGCTTCCTGCCGACGCTGATGCATCACGGCATGGTCGTGGTTGGCGCGCCCTATTCCATCCCGGAGCTGGCCGATATCAGCGAATTCCGCGGTGGCTCCCCCTATGGTGCCGGCACCATCGCTGGCCCGGATGGCAGCCGCCAGCCGAGCGAGATCGAGCTGACCATTGCCCGCAAGCAGGGCGCCCATGTCGCCGGCATCGCCGCGAAGCTGGCGAAGTAGCAAAGACAACGCGTCATGCCCGGCCTGACCCGGGCATGACAGAAGGAAGGAGCGCGTATCATGATTGACGTTCGTCCGTTCAACACGCTGGGTCACGCTGAATTCGGCTGGCTCGACGCCCATCATCATTTCAGCTTCGGCCAGTATATGGATCAGAGCCGCATGGGCTGGGGTGCTTTGCGGGTCTGGAACGACGACACGATCTCGCCCTTCACCGGCTTCGATCCGCATGGCCACCGCGATATGGAAATCGTCACCTATGTCCGCAAAGGGGCGATCACCCATACCGACCGGCTGGGCAATGTCGGCCGGACCGAGGCGGGCGACGTGCAGGTGATGAGTGCCGGCAAGGGCATCGTCCACTCCGAGTACAATCAGGAGCCGGACGACACCCAGATCTTCCAGATCTGGATCATGCCGAACAAGCGCCATGCCGAGCCCTACTGGGAAGCCCGCAACTTCCCGAAGGACCGCACCGGCAAGCTGACCGTGCTGGCCTCCGGCCGGCCGGACGACAAGGACGCGCTGCCGATCAACCAGGATGCCGCCGTGATGGGCGGCAGCTTCAAGGCCGGCGACAGCACGACCTACGACCTCGGCAAGGGCCGCTACCTCTATCTCGTCTCGACCGACGGCAAGATCGAGGTGAACGGCACCCAGGCCGGCTCGCGCGATGGCGTCGCCATTGCCGAGACCGACAGCATCACCATCACGGCGCTGGAGGATACCGAGATCGTCCTGGTCGACGCGCCGGGGCTGGACGCCGTGGCGGCGTAACTTTCCGACACCCCGGCCTTCGGGCCGGGGCTCTACCCCAACAAACCGCAAGGAGAAACACCCCATGGGCATGCTGGTGGACGGCAAGTGGAAAGACGTCTGGTACGACACGAAATCGACCGGCGGCGCCTTCAAGCGCCAGGATTCGTCGTTTCGCGGCCAGGTGACGGCAGATGGCTCCTCCGGTTTCAAGGCCGAGGCCGGGCGCTACCACCTCTATGTTTCGCTGGCCTGCCCCTGGGCGCATCGCACGCTGATCTTCCGCAAGCTGAAGGGGCTGGACAAGGCAATCACGCTGTCAATCGTCTCGCCGCTGATGCTGGAGGAGGGCTGGGTGTTCGATGACACGCCGGGCACCATCCCCGACAGCGTGAACGGGGCGAAGCGGCTGCACGAGGTCTACACCAGGGCGAAGCCCGACTATACCGGCCGGGTCACCGTGCCCGTGCTGTGGGACAAGCAGACCAACACCATCGTGAACAATGAATCGGCCGAGATCATCCGCATGCTGAACAGCGAATTCAACGCGGTGGCCGAGAACCCGGATCTGGATTTCTACCCCGAGGCCTGGCGCGACGAGATCGAGGCGATCAACCCCTTCGTCTATGACCGCATCAACAACGGCGTCTACAAGGCCGGCTTCGCCACCGAACAGCCGGTCTATGAGCAGGCCGTCACCAAGCTGTTCGAGGCGCTGGACGAGCTGGAAAAGCGCCTGACGATGCAGCGCTATCTGGCCGGCGACCGGCTGACCGAGGCCGATTGGCGGCTGTTCACCACGCTGGTGCGCTTCGATCCGGTCTATGTCGGCCATTTCAAATGCAATCTGCGCAGCCTGGCCAGCTACCCCAACCTCTGGGCCTATACGCGCGAGCTGTACCAGGTGCCGGGCGTGGCGATGACGGTCGATTTCGACCACATCAAGGGGCATTACTACCGCAGCCACAAGATGATCAACGGCTCCGGCATCGTGCCGAAAGGCCCGATCCTCGACTTCACCGCCCCGCACGACCGGGAGCGCCTGCCGAAGGCGGCGTAGGGGTCCTATTCCCCCCGCATCACCCCGCCGGGGCCGAGCTGGAGGTTGGCGAGCGCGCCGTAGTCGTGTTCCATCCGCCAGGAGAGCAGGCGCTGGGCGCAGGCCAGAACCACCGACGCATGGGCCGGGTCGGTGGCCAGATTGTGCATCTCCTGCGGGTCGGCCTCCAGATCGAAGAGCAGCGGCGGCAGGGCGGTGAAATGGACGTATTTCCAGCGTTCCTCCCGCCAGGCCATCAGCGTGCAGTGATCGGCCTTCAGGCCGAGCGGCTGTTGCAGCACAGGCAGCCTTGCATCGCGGAAATCGAACAGGGAGCACACTGCCTGCCGCCAGTCGGACGGGGCCGCCCCGCCGTCGAGAAACCCGCCCAGCGAGCGGCCATCGCACTGGTCGGGAATCGCCAGGCCCAGCCGGTCGAGAATCGTCGGCATGATATCGACCGATTCGGTGAAGGCCTCGACCTGCCGCCCACCAGCTGCATCCGGATCGCGGATGATCAGCGGCACATGGTAGGAGCCTTCGAAATAGCCGGTCTTGCCGAGCATGTGGTGGTCGCCCAGCTGCTCGCCATGGTCGGTGGTCAGCACGATCAGCGTGTCGTCCCACAGGCCTTCGCGCTTCAGGAAGGCGAAGAGCCGGCCGAGATTGGCATCGACCTCGCTGATCAGCGCGTAATAGGTGGCGCGGATCTGGCGGATATCACGCTCCGACAAATCAGCCGCCAGCCCTTCCCCATGCTGGAAGAAGCCAGATTGCGGGATCGCCTCCAGCATCGCCTTCAGCAGCGGGTGCTGCGCCTTCTCCGTGGCCAGATCAGCGGCGCGGATCGGGGCCGGCACGCTGTCCGGGTCATACAGCGCGTTATAGGGTTCCGGCGCGATGAAGGGCGGGTGCGGGCGCAGATAGGAGAGATGCAGGAAAAATTTCTCCTCCCCCTGCATGGAGAGATGCTGCATCACCCGGTCGGTCAGCCACCAGGTCTCGCTGTCCTCCGCCCGGAACACCGAAGGCGCGAAGGTCGGGCCTCTGTCGGGATCGAGCTTCGTCGGGTCAGGCCGGTAGATCGCGTAACCCGGCCCCGGAACCGCATAGCCCTTGGCTTTCAGATCGGCCAGCCAGGGTTTGGAATCCTCCGCCATGCGCTGGCCCACGGAGAAGCCGGGCAGCACGCCCTCATAGGTTTCCAGCCGGGGATCGCCGGGCGGAAGCTCGCGCGGATCGGCGGCGCTGTCGGTATAGCCGAACAGCACCGGGTCATACCCCGCCTTGCGGGCCTCCAGTGCTATATTGGTGAAGTGCGCGTCCAGCGGCGTGCCATTGCGGATGGAGCGGTGATTATGCGGATACAGCCCGGTCAGCAGGCTGGCGCGCGACGGCCCGCAGGGCGAGGCATTGGCGTAATGCCGGCGGAACATCACCCCCTCGGCCGCCAGCGCATCGATATGCGGCGTCTTCACCACCGGATGGCCGGCCGCCCCCAGCGTATCGCCGCGCCACTGGTCCGCCGTGATGAACAGGATATTGCGCCGCGCCATTCCGTAACCCCTTCCCGATGCCCCCGGATTTAATTGCCGTCACCCCCTGCCCGTCCACCAAAATCCGGTCTTACATACCCGCCCGGCCTTCCTATGTAGAAGGGACGGCATCCGCTGATCCAGGAAAGGGGATGGTGCCATGAGTCGTGCCTTCGTGAAGGAACCCGACAGCGATACGCCTGTCGATGAAATGGATTTGCCGCAATCGGAGCATCCGAACCACGTCACACCGGCGGGGCTGGCCCAGCTGCAGGCGCGGCTGGCCGATCTGGAGGCGCAGAAGCAGGCGCTTGAGAAGCAGGGCGAGTCCCTGGAAACCGCCGCCGCCTTGACGCATCTGAACCGCGACATCCGCTTCGTCGAGGGCAGGCTGGAACGCGCCCTCCCGGTCGATCTGGCGCAGCAGCCGCGCGACCGCGTCGCCTTTGGCGCCATCGTCACGGTGGAGGATGCCGAGGGCAAACAATCCGACTTCGCCATTGTCGGCGAGGATGAGGCCGATGTGGATGACGGCAAGGTCTCCTACGTCTCGCCGCTGGCCCGCGCGCTGATGGAGGCGGAGATCGGCGACACCATCACCTGGAAGCGGCCCATCGGCGATGTGCAGCTGGAGGTCGTCGCCATCCGCTATCCCGAGGCCCCGTGACCTGGGGAAGCGTAACCATGCGGTTCCGCGCCGTGCTGGCGGGCTGCCTGCTGGCGGCCTTCCTGCTGCCCGCAGCGCCCGCCCCCGCGCAGGATACGACCCGAAGCCATGACTGGTCCGCCTATGACACGGCGAACCGCCCGATCCGCGTCAGCGGCACCATCCGCGTGCTGGACTTCACCGGGCCCAACGCCGTGCTGCGCCTCGAGACCGAGGGCCGCGTCTGGCGCATCATCCTGCCCGACCCCACCACGCTCCGCCTGGAAGGCCTCACCCCGACCATTTTGACCGAGGGCAAACCGGCCGTGGCCGTCGGCTTCCCCCGCCTGGACGACGGCATCGAACTCCGCGCCATCCGCCTGACGGTAGACGGCGAGATGCATGAGTGGCGGTAGGGAGAGCGTGACCTCTATTGACGAGTCATAGTTGGGTATTTTTCCGTTCACCTCCGACATACTATTTGGTCAGATTGACCTGAACGCTAGCTAGCTTGGCTACAGATGTTTCCCGAACGAGCTCGGGTCATCTGGTAATCTTGCCTTAAGCACTGTGTTATGGCTGATTATCGGAAACAACTGTGAGGGTTTAGCGTGTCGGATGTTGATCTTAGTGCACTACGAACAGCGCTAAATGACTGGGCGTACCTCATCGTGCACAATAATGGTGCGGAAGGTGTCTATCTATTTGGGAGCTTGGTTTATCGAGATGGCGAGCAATTTACATCGCTAAGCGATGTAGACTTGGTCGTGAAATTTGGAACAGGAATGAATGCGCTAGAGCGCGCAACTTGGGTCAAAGAACTATTCTCGCGCAAGGAACAGCTTGAGATAACACTCTTAGGGCTTCTGCAGCGGCGTACCGTTGAACCTTTCGCAAGCGTTATTGCTGTGACGCAAACAGAAATTAGTCTCGATGTGCAGAAGGAAAATCAGCCTTCGTTTTATTCGAGTAATATTTTTATTGATCTTTTGCATAATACCCAGATGCATGGTCTGCCCGACGCGGCATCTTCCGCGCCCTGTGATCGCCTGCTAGCAGGCAGCCTGAGTATGACGCAGAAGATGCGCCATCAATTTCTTGGCGTAGGCGCCAACAAGCGGACCGTGCTCCAACCCTTCGATGGTGAAGACCGAGTTCCTAAATCAGTTATGCGTGCAGCAGCCATGGCCCGTCGTCTGGCTGACCACAGTTTGGGGCTGGGCGCTGAATATGACACCCGATTAGGACTCAATTATCTTACTGGCTATCTACTGGATCATGAAAAAGACGATCAACAGCTCGATACTCTGCACCAATTAATTTCTGAACGGCTAGGCGCACGCGGCAAAGGCGGCCCGATCAGCCCGTTCAATCAATTACTCTTGGCTGAGATCGTCTTCGACCTAGCTATCTCTGCCCACACTGGAGGATCGGCCACATTGACAGGGTCAACACCCTCAATTTCTCCAGAACTCGCCCCAGACTCAATCTGCAAGGCCATCGGCATTACTAGTCCATCACTTGAACCGTTACCAACCCATGAAGAACCGGATCACGCAGACAGTGCCGCCGCAGAAACAAAGAAGAATGAAACCGAACCACCATTACCGAGCCTGAAGTCGACCACGTCTCTGAGCTTCTTTTGGGAGCGGTTTCAGCAAGCATTTCCTGGTGTTAGAGAGATAACATGGTTCGAAGATACCGCGGACGCCATTGATCGCCTTGCTCGCCTTCTCCAGCCTCCATTAATGTTCAGCGACGCTGCGCCGATCTGGTGGTGGCGAGACGGAAACCTTGATATCCAGAGCTTCGAGGAAATTGAGGAGTCCGTAGTCCTGATCAATCATGATGAGATCAAGGTCCGAAGGATCGCTGCAGCCCCTGGTAACAATTACAAACGAAACTTTGTATATGTTGAGGCAGACGCGAGGGAACCTACAAATCTTTACAAGGCCGATGAAAATTGGTTAAAAGAACGAATAAAAAGAAGCGGATATGCCGCAGAGGAATATGGCCTCTATGCTGGGGCGCATGCTTTCAGTCGCTCAGAGTTTGATGACGGCGGAACTTATATAGACGGAAAGTATGTCGACACAACAAGAAATAGCACATTGCGTGTACGGTATTTAACTCCATACAACTTCATTATCGCACCACAAGACTCACCAATCAATAATGTAGACTTTGACAGCGCATTGGTCAGATATATGAACCGCGCTTTGACGGAAGACCCAAAATTGGTTATCGAGGAGTTGTCAGAGGAGGTAGCGGCGTTGCCGCTGCGGCGCTTCGCATGATGTCGTAGTGCCCCCCGCCCCATTTTCGTCCCACTTCACCGGCTACACTCCGCCGTCCATATCTTCTGGAGGTTGTGCAATGCCGGATTTTTCCCTGTCGCTTCTCGCCCGGCGGCTGTTTTTTGCGATTGCCGCCTTTGTCGTGATCGGGATCGGGCTGCATGAGCGGCAGGCCGAGGCGCATCATGGCTGGAGCAGTTATGAGAGCGAGGCGCGGACGCTGGTCGGGCCGATCAAGACTGCGAATTACGCCAATCCCCATGGCAGCATCGAAATGACGGCGGAAGGCCGGGACTACACCGTGATCCTCGCCCCGGTCGCGCGGATGAACAGCCGGGGCCTGTCAGCCGGCATGCTCACCATCGGCAAGGAGGTCACCGTGATCGGCTATGTCAGCCGCAACGATCCCGCCGAGGTGCGCGCCGAGAACATCACCGTGGACGGGAAGAAGGTCGAGCTTCGCTAAGGGAGCCGGGCTGATGGAACATGGCGCGGCGGGCGGTCTCGCCTTTCTCCATCCGCTGCTGGCCTGGCTGGAGGGCGGCGCGCTGGGCCGGGCGATGCGGCAGGAAGCCTTTCTGTTCCCGGCTGTCGAGATCATTCATATCCTGGGCTTTGCTTTGCTGATCGGCGCTATCGCGGTGCTGGATCTGCGCCTGCTCGGCTGGCGCAGCACCCTGCTTCCGCCCGCCGTTCTGCCGGCCGGCCTTCTGGCCCGGCTGGTCCTGCCGGTGTCGATCACCGGGCTTCTCCTCGCCATTCCCAGCGGGCTGATGCTGCTGGCCACCGAGGCGACATCCATCGGCGTGAATACGGCGTTTCTGGTCAAGCTGGGCCTGCTGGCGCTGGCGCTGCTGAACATCCTCCTACTGCATCGCGGCATCTGGCGGCATATCGCCGAGTGGGAGAGTGCCGCGCCCCCGGCCCGTGTCAGAGTTGCCGCTTTGGCCTCCCTGCTGCTCTGGGTCGGCATCCTGATCGCCGGGCGGATGATCGCCTATGTGTAGGGATTAGTTTGGCAGGGCGTTGAGGCGCTGCGTCAGCTCGGCGTGAAGCGGGCTGTCGGCCGGCACGGCGGCGAGCAGCCGGGTCCAGAAGCGCCGCGCCGTGGCGCTGTCACCGGATTGCGCCGCCGCCTGCCCCAGGAAGAACAGCGCCTCCGGATGCTCCGGGGACAGTTCCTGCACCCGCTGCATGATCGCCAGGAAGGGTGCGGGCAGATCGCCCGTGAAGGAGCCCGGCGGGAATTGCGCATGGGCCTGCGCCAGCAGCACATCGACCCGGTCCGGCGCCACCCGCGCCGCTTCGCCATAGGCCGCGATGGCATCGTCGCGCCGGTTCAGCACCTCATAGGCGCGGCCCAGCCGCAGCCAGCCCTCGACATCCTCCGGCTGCTCCTTCAGCCGCTCGGCCAGCCGCCCGACCATGCTCTGGACGAAGGCGGCGCGCTCCTCCGCGCTCATCTGCTGCGCGGCCTCGATCTCGGCCTGGCTCGGGCCGCTGGCGGTCATGCGGGCGCGGCGGGCGGCGGCTGCCTCTGCCGCCTCGGCGCGCATTCCGGCCAGGGGAATGCCCGCTTCGGCGGCGGTCTTCTCGATCCGCGCCGTCAGCATGGCGCGCCACGGTGCATCGGGCGGGCTGTCGGCTTCCAGCGAGACCCAGTATTCCAGCGCCTCGCGCGGCCGTCCGGCCTGCTCCTCGGCGATACCCAGATAATAGCGGGCGCGCGGCTCGCCCGGTGCCTGTTCCAGCACCTGCGTCAGGATCGTGCTGGCCTCGACCGGGACCGTGCCGTTCTGCGCGAAGATCAGCGCCTCGGCATAGGCCGACAGCGTGTCCGGGTCGCTGGAGATATGGGCGGCACGGCGATAGGCCTCGGCACTGTCCGCATAGCGTTCCAGCGCCCGCAAGGTCTCGCCCAGCGCCAGCCAGCCTTCCAGATCGCCCGGCTGCTCGGTCAGGCGCTGGCGCAGGCTGGCGATCTCGGTTTCCAGCGATTCCGTGCCCTGCGCCACCGCCGCGAATTCCGCCTGCCGCGAGACCAGCGGCATGTCCGGCGCGCCGGGGCTGCCCAGCGCCAGATACAGCATCACCGCGCCCAGCGGCAGGATGCCGCCGATCACCGCCAGCCCGAAGGCGCGGTACAGCGGCAGGCCGCGCGCGATGCCGCTGGCAGCCGGCGGCCGGTGGCTCTCGGCCAGCAGGCGGCGCTGCACCTCCAGCCGGGCAGCACTGGCCTGATCGGCGCTCAGCACGCCGGAGGACAGATCGCGCTCGATCTCCTGCAGCTGCGCCTTATAGACCTCCAGCCCATAATCGCGCCGGTCGGCGGCCGCCTGTCCACGCGCCTGCCGCAACGGCCAGGCAATGGCGGCAACGGCCAGCGCCGTCAGCAGCCCGATGGCAATCCACAGCATCATGAGTTGCGGTCCTCATCCGCCAGAAGCGCCTCGATGCGGCGGCGCTCCTCGCCTGTCAGTTCCGGTTCCGCCACCGCTGCCGGGCGGCGCTGGGCGCGCAGATAGAAGACCGCCGCAATGGCCCCAGCCAGCAGCAACCCGAACGGCCCATACCACAACAGCCAGGTCGAAGGCCGCACCGGCGGGCTCAGCAGCACGAAATCGCCATAGCGCTGGACCACGAAATCCAGCACCTCGGCATTGCTGTCGCCGCCCACCAGCCGCTCGCGCACCAGCAGGCGCAGATCGCGCGCCAGCGTGGCGTTGCTCTCGTCGATGGATTCATTCTGGCAGACCAGGCAGCGCAGCCCCTTGCTGATCTCCCGCGCCCGGCTTTCCAGCGCCGGATCGGCCAGCACCTCATCCGGCTGCACCGCCCCGGCGAGACCGGGCAGGAACGCCAGCAGGAAGGCCAGAACCGCCAGCGCCCTCACCGCGACAGCTCCCGCAGCATCGGCCGGATCTTCTCCGACACGTCGCGCGCCGTCAGTGCGCCGACATGGCGGTAGCGGACATGGCCCTCGCGGTCGATCACATAGGTCTCCGGCACGCCATAGACGCCCCAGTCAATCGAGGCGCGGCCATCGGCGTCGACGCCGACACGCGTATAGGGATTGCCCAGATTGGCCAGGAAACGCTTCGCCGGCTCCGGCTTGTCCTTCTGGTTGATGCCGAAGATCGTCACCCCGTCGCGCGCCAGCCCGGTCAGGATCGGGTGCTCGACACGGCACGGCGCGCACCAGGAGGCGAAGACATTCACCAGCGCCACCTGGCCCTTCAGATCGGCCGTCGCCAGGCCCGGCACGCTGTCCAGCAGCGGCGGCAGCGCGAATTCCGGCGCCGGCCGGTCGATCATGGTCGAGGGCAGCTTCTGCGGATCGCGGGTCAGCCCGACCGCGAAATAGGCGACCACGCCGAGAAACAGCACCAGCGGCAGCAGATAGACCAGGCGGCGGGTCATGCGCCTACTCCGCAGCCGCCGGCAGCGCGTCCGGCTGGCGCGCTTTGCGCATCGGCGCACCGACACGCAGCCGACGGTCGAACAGCGAGACCAGCCCGCCCGCCGTCATCACCAGCGCGCCAAACCACAGCCAGGGCACCAGCGGATTGTGGTAGAGCCGCACGGTATGCACGCCCTCGCCGGTGGCCTCGCCTATCACAGCATAGAGATCGGCCAGCCCGGTGCTGCGGATCGCAGCCTCCGTCGTGGTCATGCGCTGCACCGGATAGAAGCGGCGCTCGGGATACAGATCGGCGACGTAATCGCCATTGCGGCGGACCAGAAAATGCGCCCGCTCCGCCTGGTAGTTCTTGCCATCGACCTGCACCACGCCCTCGAAGCGGATATCGTAGCCGGCAATCGCGATCTGCTGGCCCGGCCGCGCGGCCACCACCACCTCCTGCTTCCACAGGATGTCGCCGGTCATACCGAAGATCACGATGGCCAGGCCGGCATGGGCGATCCACATGCCATAGGCGGCGCGCGGCAGGCCGCGGGCACGGCGCAGCGCATCGCCCAGCGGCACACGGAACAGCCGGGCCCGTTCCGCCCAGTCGACCAGCACACCCATCATCAGCCAGGCCCCCAGGCCAATACCGAAGGCGGACAGCACCGGCGCCTTGGTGGCAAAGAAGAAAGTCCCCAGCGCCGCCGCCACGGTAACGCCGATGCCGAGCCACAGCCGGCCCAGCACGCCTGCCAGATCGGCGCGTTTCCACGCCATCATCGGGCCGATGGCCATCAGCAGCACCAGCGGCGTCATCAGCGGAATGAAGGTGGCGTTGAAGAAGGGCGGGCCGACCGACACCCGCTCCCCGGTCATCGCATCCAGCAGCAAAGGATAGAGGGTGCCGAGCAGCACGGTCGCCGTCGCCGTCGCCAGCAGCAGATTGTTCAGCACCAGCGCGCCCTCGCGGCTGACCGGCTGGAACAGCCCGCCCTGCTGCAGGGACGGCGCACGCAGCGCATAGAGCAGCAGCGAGCCGCCAACGGCAATCGCCAGCAGCACCAGCACGAAGGTGCCGCGCTCCGGATCGACCGCAAAGGCATGCACCGAGGTCAGGATGCCGGAGCGCACCAGGAAGGTGCCCATCAGGCTGAGACCGAAGGTCAGGATCGCCAGCAGCACGGTCCAGCTTTTCAGCGCATCGCGTTTTTCCACCACGATGGCGGAATGCAGCAGCGCCGTGCCGGCCAGCCAGGGCAGGAAGGAGGCATTCTCCACCGGATCCCAGAACCACCAGCCGCCCCAGCCCAGCTCGTAATAGGCCCACCAGCTGCCCATGGCGATGCCCAGCGTCAGCGCGGTCCAGGCGGCCAGCGTCCAGGGCCGCACCCAGCGCGCCCAGGCGGGATCGACCCGGCCCTCGATCAGTGCCGCGACGGCGAAGGAGAAGGCAACCGAGAAGCCGACATAGCCGAGATAGAGGAACGGCGGATGAAAGGCGAGGCCGGGGTCCTGCAGCAGCGGGTTCAGATCGTTGCCATCCAGCGGCGGCGGGAAGACGCGCTCGAACGGGTTGGAGGTGAACAGGATGAACAGCAGGAAGCCGATGCCGATCATGCCCTGCACCGACAGCACGCGGGCCTTCAGGCTGGGCGGCAGATTGCGCCCGAACGCCGCCACCAGCGCCCCGAAAAAGGCGAGGATCAGCACCCAGAGCAGCATCGAGCCCTCATGATTGCCCCAGACGCCGGTGACCTTGTAGAGCATCGGCTTGGCCGAATGCGAATTGGCCACCACATTGGCGACCGAGAAATCGGAGGTAACATAGGCCCAGGTCAGCGCCGCGAAGGACACCGCAACCAGCGCGAACTGCCCGATGGCCGCCGTATCGCCGACCGCCATCAGCCCGGCCTCGTCCCGCGCCGCGCCGATCATCGGCAGCAGCGCCTGGGCACAGCCCACCAGCAACGCCAGCACCAGGGCGTAATGGCCGATCTCCGCAATCATTGAGCCACGCTCTTGGCCGTGTCTTCGCGCCAGTGCTCGGCACGCTTCAGCGCCTCGGCGACTTCCGGCGGCATATAGGTCTCGTCATGCTTGGCCAGCACCTCGCGGGCGACGAACACGCCGCTCTTCAGCTGGCCCTGGGCGACCACGCCCTGCCCCTCGCGGAACAGGTCTGGCACGACGCCGGTATAGGTAACCGGAATGACATTGGCCATGTCGGTGACCCGAAAGCTGATGGTCAGGCCGTCCATGCGCTGCACGCTGCCTTCCTCGACCAGCCCGCCCAGCCGGAAGGTGCGGCCCTCCTCGACCGGCTTGGCCTGCAGGTCGCTGGGGCTGAAGAAGAAGACGATGTTATCCTCGAAGGCGTTCAGCACCAGCGCGGTCGATGCCGCCAGCGCCAGCATGCCGAGGCCGATGATGTACAGCCGCCGCTTCTTGCGGCTCTGCGCCCGAGACAGCGTCCTAGACATCGGCGCTACCGGATTCCATCCGGCGCAGCTGCGCAATCCGGCGCCGCAGGGTCAGCCAGGTCAGCAATGTCAGGCCGCCCAGCCCCAAGGCTGTTGCCGCATAGGACAGCCAGACATAGAGGCCGTGGCCGCCCATCGCCAAGAAGGTCGAAAAATCGGACAAGCGCGCGTCATCCCTGAATTCCGTAACGCCGTCCTTACAATGGTGGAACCGGCGCCGGAAATCACCCCCGACGGGCCGAAAATCGCTGCGGCCTAGTGTCTCGGCAGGGGATTCAGGCTTCTTTCCGCCGCCTCAGATGCTGAAATCGCTGCCCAGGTGGAACAGGCAGTCGCCGCGCTGGGCGCGGCCGGGGATGCGTTTGCAGACCACGATGCCGGACTCGTCGAACACCACCTCGGCGGGGTCTTTCCAGGGCGTCTCGGGGAAATGGATCAGGGCGGCGGGCTGGCCCTTCTTCACCTCGTCGCCGAGATCGACCAGCGGTTCCCACAAGCCGTCCTCGGTGGCATAGACGAACCAAGCCTGGCTGTTTGCACGGGTCAGGCGCACCGGCAGCGGCGCGGTCAGATCCGGCGTCGGGTTGCGCAGGCTGCCGATATGGCCCAGCACCCGGCGCACGCCGCGCTTGGCGATCTTCAGGATATCCGGTGTCACCGTGCCGCTGCCGCCCATCTCGGTCAGGATCGAGATCACGCCCTTGCGCGCCGCCGCGGCGGTCGAGGTGCGGTCTTCGCTGCCGGCCGGGAACATGAAGCCGATGGGGGCGCCAAATATCTTCATCAGATCATAGACCTTCTGGCTTTCCTCCGGCGTGCGGCCCTGGCGGCCGACCACGGTCGGCAGGTAGTGCAGCGAGGAACCGCCGGAATGCAGGTCGACCATATAGTCACAATCGGTCAGCAGCACCGATTCGATGTAATGCGCGATGATCGGTGTCGGCGTGCCATCGGCATTGCCCGGGAAGGAGCGGTTGAGGTTGCCCTCGTCGATCGGCGAGGTGCGCATGCCCGCATTGGCCGCCGGGTAATTCGCCATCGGCAGGATGATGATACGGCCCTTGATATCCTCGGGCTGGAGCGTGCGGGCAAGGTCGCACAGCGTCACCTGGCCCTCATACTCGTCGCCGTGATTGCCCGAGAGCAGCAGCACGCGCGGCCCGTCGCCATTCTTGATGCACACCACCGGGATCGGCAGCCAGCCATAGGCCGAGCGATGCACCGAATGCGGCAGGCGCAGGAAACCGGTCTGCTTGCCATCCTTCGTGAAGTCGAGGGTGGTGGAAATCCGGCTGGGGCGCTCGGCGGCGGTCGTCGCGGTCATGATCGGCTGTCCTGATCTGGATTAAGAAAAAGAAAAAGGCAGGCACATCAGCAAGGCTGGATTAACCAAATATCCGTGGCACGGCCTGCGGTATTTACGTGCGTTGGGCGCGCAGATGTTAAGACTATGAACAGGTGATCAGGTTTGAGAAGTGCAATCTTGGCATAGGCACTTGTGTTGACATTGCCTGCTGGGCGCTGCTTTCATCCACAAGCTGTAACACACAGCCTGGGAACAAAGGTGCATCAAGCGCCAACCTAATCAATTGAATACACACGGATATCTGGGGCCAGAGGAGGCTTTTTTCTCATGCGACGAAGAATAATTACCACGGCAGCGATGGCGCTTGCCCTCACGATGGGCGCGTCCCTGCAGGCAGCCGAGGCGAAGGAACTGCGTTGGGCGTTCTCTTCCGACACGGCATCGCTCGACCCGATGGGTCACAACGTTACCTTCACCTTCTCGGTGCTGGGCAACGTCTATGAAGGTCTCGTGCAGCGCGACGCCGACCTGAAGATCCAGCCGGCCCTGGCCGAAAAGTGGGAAATCGTCGAGCCGAATCGCTGGCGCTTCTATCTGCGCAAGGGCGTGAAGTTCCACAACGGCAATGCCTTCAATGCCGATGACGTGATCTTCAGCTATCAGCGCATCAACAATCCCGATTCCAACCTGCGCGACCGCGTCGCCGGCGTGAAGGAAGTCGTGAAGGTCGATGACTACACCGTCGATTTCATCACCGACCAGCCCAATCCCATCCTGATCTCCCAGTGGGAGAGCTTCTTCATGATGGACAAGGAATGGGCGGAAGCCAATGGCGCCACCGTTCCGACCAACCTGACCAAGGGCATCGAGAGCTTCGCCGGCCAGAACGCCAATGGCACCGGCCCGTTCAAGATCACCGAGCGCACCATCGACGTGCGCACCGTGTTCGAGCCGAACAAGGAGTGGTGGGACAAGCCGACGCATAACCTGACCAAGGTCACCATGACCCCGATCCAGCAGGCGGCCACCCGTGTCGCAGCGCTGCTGTCGGGCGAGATCGACATGATGTTCCCGGCCCCGCTGCAGGATATCGACCGGATCAACAACAACAGCGGCACCAGAGTCATCAGCGGGCCCGAGCTGCGCACCATCTTCCTCGGCTTCGACCAGTTCCGCGAGAAGGCGCTGGGCACCAACACCGAGAAGAACCCGTTCAAGGATGTGCGCGTCCGCAAGGCGATCTACCAGGCCATCGACATCGAGCTGATCAAGAGCCGGATCATGCGCAACCTGGCCGATCCGTCCTCGATCATGATCTCGCCGAAGCTGTTCCCGCTGGCCGACCAGATCAAGCGCTACCCGTATGATCCGGAAGCGTCGAAGAAGCTGCTGGCCGAAGCCGGCTATCCGAACGGGTTTGAAACCCGCCTGGATTGCACCAATGACCGCTATGTGAACGACGCCCAGATCTGCCAGGCAATCACCGCCATGCTGGCCCGGGTTGGCATCAAGCTGAATATGCGCGCCTATCCGAATGCGCAGTATTTCGCTGACATCGCCCGTCCGAAGCAGGATTTCGCGCTCTATCTGCTGGGCTGGACCCCGTCCAGCTTCGACAGCCAGAACGTGCTGTACAACCTAATGTCCTCCTGGGACCCGGCTGCCGCCCGCGGCGGTCGCGTCAATTACGGCGACGGCACCGATCCCCGGATCGACGAGATCACCAACCTGGTCGTCACCGAGACCGACGAGGCCAAGCGCAACCAGCTGATCCTGGAAGCCTTCAAGATCTCGCACGACAAGGTCTTCTACGTGCCCCTGCACCAGCAGGCCGTGGTCTGGGCCGCGCGTGACAATGTCGATCTGAAGCAGCGCGCAGATGACCAGTTTCACTTCCGTCATGTGACGATCAAGTAAGACTGCCCTTTGCACCAGAGCACCCCCAGAAACTGGGGGTGCTCTTTCTTTTTGCGCTGCCTTTTGGCATTTTCGGCGCAACCGCCGCCGAGCCCAGCAGGAACAAGACCCAAGATGTTTAAATTCATAGCCGGAAGGCTGGTCCAGTCGATATTCGTGATGCTCTTCGTCGGGGCCATCGCGTTTACGCTGTTCCAGTTCGTAGGCGACCCGGTCGAACAGATGGTCGGGCAGGACACCACCCAGGCGGAACGCGACGAGCTGCGCGAAAGGCTGGGGCTGAACGATCCCCTTATTGTCCAGTTCGCCCGGTTCGCCGGCAATATGGCGACCGGCGATTTCGGATTTTCCTATCAGCACAAGCGTCCGGTCTCGCAGCTGATCGCCGAACGCCTGCCGGCGACGATGGAGCTGGCCGGCCTGTCGATTATTCTGGCGCTGATGGTCGGCATTCCGCTGGGCGTCTATACCGGCCTGCACCGGTACGGGGTTGCCTCCAAGGTGATCATGACGCTGTCGCTGATCGGCGTCTCGCTGCCGACCTTCCTGATCGGCATCCTGTTCATCTACCTGTTTTCGGTCATCCTCGGCTGGCTGCCCTCCTTCGGGCGCGGCGAGGTGGTCAATCTCGGCGGCTGGACCACCGGCTTCCTGACCCTGTCGGGCTGGAAGGCGATCATCCTGCCGGCGATCACGCTGGCCCTGTTCCAGATGACGCTGGTGATGCGCCTGGTGCGCGCCGAGATGCTGGAGGTAATGCGCACCGACTACATCAAATTCGCGCGCGCCCGCGGCATTTCCAACCGGGCGGTGCAGTTCCGCCACGCGCTGAAGAACACGCTGGTGCCGGTCATCACCATCATTGGCCTGCAGCTTGGCACCGTGATCGCCTTCGCCATCATCACCGAGACGGTGTTCCAGTGGCCGGGCATGGGGCGGCTGTTCCTGCAGGGTATCCGCGCCGTCGATATTCCGATCATGTCGGCCTATCTGGTGATGATCGCCTTCTTCTTCGTGATCATTAACCTGATCGTCGACATTCTCTATTACGTGGTCGATCCCCGCCTGAGAGTGGATCGCGCCGGGGGTGCCAACTGATGGCCAACACCGAATTGACGAGCAAGACGGCAACCCCGCTGACGCGGAGTGTCGACGGCTTCAAACGGGCGCTGAACAGCGACCTTTTCTACAGCTTCAAGCACTCGCCGGTCACCATCGTGGCCATGGCGGTCACGCTGCTGATCATCTTCACCTCCGTCTTCGCCAATCTGGTCGCACCGCATAATCCGTTCGACGTGGCGACGATGAACCTGCTCGATTCCGAGCTGCCGCCGGTCTGGGCGGAGATGGGCGATCCGAAATACCTTCTCGGCACCGACAATCTGGGCCGCGACGTGTTCTCCACCATCCTCTATGGCAGCCGCGTATCGCTGTTCGTCGGCTTCACCAGCGTCGTGCTGTCGATGGTCATCGGCATCGCGCTGGGGCTGATCGCCGGCTACAAGGGCGGGCTGATCGACGCCTTCATCATGCGTGTCGCGGAAATCCAGCTCTCCTTCCCGACCATCCTGGTGGCGCTGCTGATCAACGGCGTCATGCGCGGCGTGCTGCCGCCCTCGCAGCATGCCGAGCTGGCGGTGCTGGTTCTGGTGCTGTCCATCGGCCTGTCGAACTGGGTGCAGTTCGCCCGTACCGTGCGCGCCTCCACTTTGGTGGAGCGCAACAAGGAATATGTGCTGGCCGCCCGGCTGATCGGCGTGAAGCCGCTGTTCATCATGATCCGCCATGTGCTGCCGAACGTGATGGGGCCGATTCTGGTCATCGCCACACTGGGTCTTGCCAGCGCCGTGCTGACCGAGGCGACCCTGTCCTTCCTGGGTGTCGGCGTGCCGCCGACCGAACCCTCGCTGGGCACGCTGATCAATGTCGGCAGCGACTACCTGTTCTCCGGCTCCTGGTGGATCACGATCTTCCCCGGTGCCGCCCTCGCGATTCTCGTGCTGGCCGTCAACCTTGTCGGTGACTGGCTGCGCGACGCGCTCAATCCGAAGCTGAGGTAAGACGATGGCGCTACTGAACATCCAGGACATGCGCATCGAGTTCCCGAGCCGCCAGGGTACTGTCGAGGCGGTCAAGGGCATCTCCCTCGAAGTGAATGGCGGCGAGATCGTCGGCGTGGTCGGCGAATCCGGGGCCGGCAAATCGACCATCGGCAATGCCGTGATCGGTCTGCTGGAGGCACCCGGCCGGATGACCGGCGGCGAGGTCTCTCTGCATGGCGAGCGGATCGACAATCTGCCGTTCCAGACCCTGCAGAAGATCCGCGGCCGCAAGATCGGCATGATCTTCCAGGACCCGCTGACCAGCCTGAACCCGCTGTTCACCGTGGGCCAGCAGCTGGTCGAGACGGTGCGCACCCATATCGACATGTCGGAAAGCGAGGCCCGCAAGCGGGCCATCGAAATGCTGGAGGAAGTCGGTATCGACGATGCGGAAAACCGTGTCGATCAGTACCCGCACCAGTTCTCCGGCGGCATGCGCCAGCGTGTCGTCATTGCGCTGGCACTCTGCGCCGAGCCGGACCTCGTCATCGCCGATGAGCCGACAACCGCGCTCGACGTGTCGATCCAGGCGCAGATTCTCGATCTGATCCGCAACCTCTGCAAGACCCGCAATGTCGGCGTCATCATCATCACCCATGACATGGGGGTGATCGCCGAGATCACCGACCGCGTGGCGGTGATGTATCGCGGCAAGATCGTGGAGCTTGGCGAGACCGCGCAGGTATTGGGCCGTCCGGAACATCCCTATACCAAGAGCCTGATGGCCGCCGTTCCGCGCTCCGACGTGAAGCTGGACCGCTTTCCCCGCGTCACCTATTCGGATGGCGAGGTGAAGCAGAGCCAGCATATCGACCTGAAGTCGCACTGGCTGGGCGAGAACCGCAACACCTACACCAACACCGAGGGGCCGCTGGTGCGCTGCGAGAATATCTCGATGCGCTTCACCAGCCGGTATTCACTGATCCCATCCTGGCGGCAGTATTTCAACGCGGTCGATGATGTCTCCTTCGACATCAAGCGCGGCGAGATCTTCGGCGTGGTCGGGGAAAGCGGCAGCGGCAAATCCACCATCGCCCGCATGATCTCCGGCCTCTACACCCCGTCCAAGGGCAAGATCTACTTCGACGGCACCTCGGTCAGCGACCTGAAGACCGACAAGGAACTGGACCCGTTCCGCCGGCAGATCCAGATGATCTTCCAAGACCCCTATTCCTCGCTCAATCCGCGCATGCGGGTGTTCGACGTGATCGCCGAGCCGATCCGCCATCACCGCCTGGCGGAGAGCAAGGACCAGATCGCCCAGATCGTCGAGGATCTGCTGGAGCATGTGGAGCTGGGCCGTGCCGCGGCCTGGAAATACCCGCATGAATTCTCCGGCGGCCAGCGCCAGCGCATTTCCATCGCCCGCGCTCTGGCGACCCGTCCCCGCTTCCTGATCTGCGACGAGCCGACATCGGCACTGGACGTCTCGATCCAGGCGCAGATCCTGAACCTGCTGAAGGATCTGCAGCAGGCGCTGGGGCTGACCATGCTGTTCATCAGCCATGATCTGCCGGTGATCCGCCAGATGTGCGACCGAGTCGCGGTCATGCAGTATGGCAAGCTGGTCGAGGTGGCCGAGACCGAGGCGCTCTTCACCAACCCGCAGCAGGATTATACCAAGCGCCTGCTGGAACTGATGCCGACGCTGAATTTCGAGGCAGCGGTATAGCAGCGGGTTTCAAGCTTTGATGCGAACGGCGGCCTTCGGGCCGCCGTTTTCGTTTTGCGCGCGGATCAGGCCCCGAAGAAGCGGCGCATCAGGTATTTCAGCTGGGCCGACAGCTTCCGGTCCTGCGCTTCCTTCAGGATGCGGCGGTTGATCGTGTTCTTCTCTTCGTCGGAATAGACGATCCAGCGGCCGATCTCCTCGGCGCTGCGCCGACAGCCGGCGCAATAGCCATCCGCCCCCAGCTGGCACACCGCCATGCAGGGGCTCATGGTCAGCAGCCGGTCGGTGTGCAGATCGGCCGGATCATGCTTCATGCCGGCACGGCGAGGCCCCGCCGGCGGCAGGCGGCCTCCAGCGTGTTGTTCAGCAGGCAGGCAATCGTCATCGGCCCCACACCGCCCGGCACCGGGGTGATGGCGCCGGCCACGGCGGCGACGGCATCGTAATCGACATCACCGACCAGCTTCAGCTTGCCATCGGCCATCCTCACCCGGTTGATGCCGACATCGATGACCACCGCCCCCGGCTTTACCCAGTCGGCCTTCACCATGCGCGGCCGGCCGACGGCGGCGATGATGATATCGGCCTGCCGGCATTCAGCGGCCAGGTCGCGCGTCCGGGAATGGGCGATGGTGACGGTGCAGCTTTCCTTCAGCAGCAATTGCGCCATCGGCTTGCCGACGATGTTGGACCGGCCGATGACCACCGCCTTCATGCCGGAAAGATCGCCCAGATGATCTTTCAGCAACATCAGGCAGCCCAGCGGCGTGCAGGGCACCATGGCCGGCAGGCCGGTCGCCAGACGCCCGGCATTCACCACATGGAAGCCGTCGACATCCTTGTCCGGGTCGATGGCGTGGATCACCGCATCGGCGTCGATCTGGTCGGGCAGCGGCAATTGCACCAGGATGCCATCGACCGCAGGATCGGCGTTCAGATTGGCGACCACCTGCAGCAATTGCGCCTGCGTCGCGGTGTCCGGCAGGCGGTGCTGCCAGGAATTCATCCCGGCCTCGATGGTCATCTTGCCCTTGTTGCGGACATAGACCTCGCTGGCCGGGTCCTCGCCGACCAGCACCACCGCCAGGCCGGGGGCGATACCCTCGCGCTCATGCAGCAGGGCAGTCTTGCGGGTTACTTCGGCGCGCAGACGGGCGGCGAAGGCGGCGCCATCGATACGGGTTGCCGTGCTCTCGGTCATGCTATCGTCTCCAGCCAGTCGGTCAGACGGCGCATCAATACATCGGAATCGCCGGCAATTTCGACCGTCTTTCGACGGTCGGTCAGCCCGAGCACGATCCGCAGATCGGATTTCGGCAGTTTCCAGCTTTTCGCCAGCAGCTTCACCAGCGCGGCATTGGCCTTGCCGTCTTCCGGAATCGCGGTGACGGCGATCTTCAGGACCGACGCACCGGCCTCATCCTCGACCAGCCCCTGGATGCGATCCGCCGAGGAGCCCGGTGTCAGGCGGATGCGTGCCCTGACGCCCGCGTCGCAGGCGCTGAACGGCAGCAGGCTCAGGCCAGATACTCGAACATCAGGTTTTTCACGAAGACCAGAATCAGGATCAGGATGATCGGCGAGATATCGATGCCGCCCAGATTGGGGATGATGCTGCGGATTGGCCGCAGCGCCGGCTCGGTCACGCGATACAGGAAATCGCCGACCATGTAGACGAAACGGTTCGACGTATTGACGATATTGAAGGTGACCAGCCAGCTGAGGATCGCAGAGATAATCAGCGCCCAGATGAACAGGCTGATAACGGTATCGACAAGAATCAGAAAGGAGTGCATCGCGCCCCGCCACGGCTCCGGAAACTGGGAGAAAGGTAGGGTCCGGCCAGGGTTTTCGCAAGTGAAAGCCGCTGTTCGCGCAATCCGCCCCCAGGGCCCCGTCAGCTCATCAGCCAGCCCCCGGCCACATCCAGGGTCTGGCCGGTGACGAAGCCGGCCGCCGCACTGGTCAGGAACAGCGCCGCCGAGGCCACATCCTGCGGCTGGCCCAGCCGGCGCAGCGGTGTGGCCTCGACGATGGCATCATTCACCGCGCTGGCGACGCCGCGCATCAGCGGCGTGTCGATCCGCCCCGGCGCGATGGCGTTCACGGTGATGCCATAGGGGCCAAGCTCCCCGGCCAGATGCCGGGTGAAGCCGATCAGCCCGGCCTTGGTCGTGGAATAATGCACGCCGACAAAGTCGCAATAGGCTTTCCCGGCGACCGAGGCCATGTTGACGATGCTGCCCTGCCCGCGCTGCTTCATGCCCGGCGTGACCAGCCGGGCGAGGTTGAAGCAGCCGGTCAGGTTCACCTCCATCACCTGCCGCCACTCTTCCGGCTCCATCTCCCAGATTTCATGGCGGCGGCCCTCATGCTTGGGCGAGATGCCGGCATTGTTCACCAGAATATCAACCGGCCCCAGCGCGCCCTCGATCTCCGTCACCACCGCGCGCATCGCCGCGAAGTCACCGACATCGCCGGCAATGCCGAAGGCAGTGCCGCCCTCGGCCGCGATCTGTCCGGCGGCATGGATGACCGCGTCTTCCGCCAGATCGAGGATGGCGACCGCCGCCCCCGCCCCGGCAAAACCCTGTGCGATGGCGAAGCCGATGCCCCGCGCCGCCCCGCTGACCAGCACCACCCGCCCTTCATGACTGCGCATTGCTTCCCCCCTTTTATGAACCGTTCCGGCAAGCGTAACAGACCGGCGCGGTGCGCTGTTGTGCAGCCTCGTCGCATCGGTTTAGCATCCACGGCAATACAGGACCCCAACAGAGACAAGAAAGCGGGCCATGACAGGAGGAAACAAGCCGACCATCGCCGTAATCGGCGCCGGTCTCATCGGCCGGGCCTGGGCGATCTGCTTCGCCCGCGCCGGCCACCGCGTGAAACTCCACGATGTCAGCCAGCCGGCGCTCGCATCCGCCCTCGGCCTGATCGGCGGAGCGCTGAACGACCTGAAGGCAAACGGGCTGCTCGGCGACCCCGAAGGTGCCCAGGCCCGCATCTCGACCGCCACCACGCTGGAGGACGCCCTGTCCGGCGTCGCCTATGTGCAGGAAAACGTGCGCGAGACGGTGGAGGCGAAGCAGGAAATCTTCGCCGCGATGGACCGCATCGCTGATCCGGCCACCATCCTCGCCACCTCATCCTCCAATATCCGCGCCTCGCTGTTCACGGAAGAGCTGAAGGGCCGGGCGCGCTGCCTGGTGGCGCATCCGGCAAACCCGCCACATCTGGTGCCCATCGTCGAGCTGTCGCCGGCACCCTGGACCGACCCGGCCGTGGTCGAGCGCGCCCGCGCCCTGCACGAGGCCGCCGGCATGGTGCCGATCCTGGTGAAGAAGGAAGTGCCCGGCTTCATCCTGAACCGGCTGCAGGGTGCGCTGCTGGCCGAGGCCTTCAAGCTGGTCGCCGATGGCTATGCCAGCACCGAGGATGTCGACAAGACGATCAAGGACGGTCTGGGTCTGCGCTGGTCCTTCATGGGGCCGTTCGAGACCATCGACCTGAACGCGCCGGCCGGCATTGCCGACTACATCGCGCGCTACGCCCCGATGTACTGGGACATGCAGCAGGAACAGGCGCAGCCCCGGCGCTGGGACAAGGCGCTGAGCGACACGCTGGAAGGCGAACGCCGCGAGGCCCTGCCCGCCGACCGGCTGGACGACCGCCAGGCCTGGCGCGACCGCCACCTGATGGCGCTGATCGCCCACAAGCGCGACGCCGCGAAGAAGATAGGCAACTGAAGCTTAACGAACAGGGAAACCAACAATGGCCAATGCCAAGAAAGTCATCATCACCTGCGCCGTCACCGGCTCGATTCATACGCCGACGATGACGCCGCATCTGCCGATCACGCCGGACGAGATTGCCGATAACGCCATCGGCGCGTGGGAGGCCGGGGCCTCGATCCTGCATCTGCATGCGCGCGACCCAAAGGATGGAAGGCCGACGCCGGACCCGGCAGTGTTCATGGAATTCCTGCCGCGCATCAAGCAGTCGACCGACGCGGTGATCAACATCACAACCGGCGGCGGCCAGGGCATGAGCGTGCAGGACCGTCTGGCCGGGCCGTTGCAGACCAAGCCGGAAATGTGCTCGCTCAACATGGGCTCGATGAATTTCGGCCTGTTCCCGATGCTGGACCGCTACCCCAGCTTCAAGCACCAGTGGGAGGTTGACCATCTGGAGAACAGCCGCGACTTCATCTTCCGCAACACCTTCAAGGATATCGAATTCATCCTGAAGGAGCTGGGCGAGGGCTGCGGCACGCGCTTCGAGTTTGAATGCTACGATGTCGGCCATCTCTACAACCTGGCGCATTTCATGGATCGCGGGCTGGTGAAGCCGCCCTTCTTCGTGCAGACCATCTTCGGCATCCTGGGCGGCATCGGCGCCGACCATAAGAACCTGATGCATATGCGCGAGATCGCCGACAAGCTGTTCGGCGACAATTACCAATGGTCGATCCTGGCCGCCGGCCGTCACCAGATGTCGATGTGCACCATGGGCGCCATCATGGGCGGCAATGTGCGCGTCGGGCTGGAGGATTCAGTCTATGCCGGCAAGGGCAAGCTGGCCGAGAACAATGCCGAGCAGGTCTCCAAGATCCGCCGGATTCTCGAAGAACTCTCGCTGGAGATTGCCACCCCGACCGAGGCGCGCGCGATGCTCGACCTCAAGGGCGGCGACCAGGTGAATTTCTGATGAGCATAACCGGCAGGACGAAGCTCTACGGCATCATCGCTGATCCGATCGGCCATGTCCGCGCGCCGATGCTGTTCAACGCGCTGTTCGCGGAACGCGGCGTCGATGCGGTAATGGTGCCGTTCCATGTGAAGCCGGAGAAGCTGAAGGCGTGGGCAGACGGCTTGCGCGCCACCGAGAATTTCGGTGGCATCGTCATCACCGTGCCGCACAAGCTGGAGATTGCGAAACTGTGCGACGAGCTGGGCACGGCCGGCCGGCTGATCGGGGCGATCAACGCGCTGCGCCGCGATCCCGACGGACGGCTGGTCGGCGACATGTTCGACGGCAAGGGCTTCGTCGCCGGCATGCGCCATCAGGGCTTCGAGGTGACCGGCAAGCGCGTGCTGCTGCTGGGGGCCGGCGGGGCGGCACGGGCAATTGCCTTCGAGCTGGCGGCGGAAGGCGTCGAACGGCTGACCATCCAGAACCGCACCCCGGCCAAGGCGGAGGAACTGGCGGCCGCCGTGAAGGCCGCCTATCCGAAGGTCGAGGTAAAGGCCGGCAGCGACGATCCGGCGGGGCATGACACCATCGTCAACTCCACCTCGCTGGGGCTGAAACCGGGCGATGCCCTGCCGATGGATGTGAACAAACTGACGCCGGACATGCTGGTCGCTGAAATCATCATGGACCCGGTGGAGACGCCTTTGCTACAAGCAGCGCAGCAGCGTGGCTGCCCGGTGCATTACGGGCGGCACATGCTGGACCAGCAGATCCTGCTTCTCGCCGATTTCCTGCGCGTAGGGAAGTAACTGGGGGCAGTAACAGCCAATGAATTTCGCCAACGCGGTCAAAAGGAACAGGGTTTCATGAAGCAGGTCGTTCCGCTGGAGATCGGCATCTGCACGCCGGATATCGAACGCCTTCTGCCATTCTACACCAAGCTGCTGGGCTGCGAGCCGGTGGGCGACGTGACCGTGCCGATGGACAAGGCCAAGGAAACCGGCCTGTCCACGGCCAGCTACCGCGTGGTGCGCCTGCAGACCCCCTATGGCGAGCGCATCAAGCTGCTGCAGCCCGAGGCCCCGTCCGAGGCGCCGACGATGAGCGCCTTCATCCTGGACCGCTACGGCGCCGCCTATATCACCTTCATCGTTTCCGATCTGGACGCCGTGCTGAAAAAGCTGGTGAAGGACGGCGTGAACATCCTGTCCGGCGAGGGCAAGGTTGAGGTGCGGCCCGGCACCTTCCTCGTCTTCTGCGAAGACCCGGACGGCAATGTCATCGAATTCGTCCAGTATGCCGATGTGAAGGCCTACCGGCCCGATATCGCCTGAGCCCGCCGGCAATCGCCTCCACCGCCCAGCCGGCGGCCAGGGCGACAGCCGGATTTACCAGCACCGTCAGGCCGGCCGTCAGCGCGATGGCCGGCCAGCAATGCGCCCTTGCATCGAACAGGCGCCGCGACAGCGCCAGATCGATGCCCGCAACCACCAGCAGCGCGCCGACCGCCGCCATCGGGATCAGCCCGAGCAGCGCCATAGCCCCCTGCGAGAAGCCCAGCGCCAGCGCCAGAAGAATTCCGCCCAGCAGCACCGGCGCCCATCCGGTGCGGGCGCCGAACCGGTACTGTGCCTGCACGCCGCCCGCGCCATGGCACATCGGCATGCCGCCCAGCGGGGCCAGCAGCAGATTGCCAAGGCCGGTTGTCAGGCTGAGATTGCGCATGCTCACCCGGCCCGCCGCCGCGCCATACAGCTCGCGCGACAGAATGGCGGTGACAATCACGGCATTGGTCAGGGTCAGGGGAAGCTGCGGGATCACGGCCCGCTCCACGGCGTACAGCATGTCGGCCCAGCCGGGCAGCACCAGCGTCGGTAGCGCCCAGCCAAAGGCAAGGTCGCCCGGCGGCGCCACATAGCCCAGCGCCAGCCCGCTGCCAATGGCCGCCACAAGGACAATCGGCGCCGCCGGAAGGCCACGCACCCGCATCAGCGCCAGCAGCAGGATCAGGATCGCCGCCCCGAACAGCGGGTGCTCCGCCATCAGCTCCAGCCCCAGCAGCGCCATGATCAGGCCCAGGCCGAGTTGCAGCCCGGTCGTCACCGATTGCGGGATCAGCCGTGCCAGCGGCGTAATGGCCCCGGTCGCGCCCAGCCCCAGCATGACCAGGCCGATGATCAGCCCACTGGCCGCCATACCGGCAGCATCAAGGTCGCCGGCAATCAGCACTGCAGAGATCGCCTTCATCGGCTGCACCGCCATCGGCATGCCATAGAACAGGCCGGAGGCGACGAGAAACGAGCCGAAGCCGAACAGGATGCCCAGCGGGGCCATGCCGGCCACTGCTATCACACCAATCACATGCGGCAGCAGCGTGCCTAGATCGCCGCAGGCGCCACCGATATCGCCTGTCAGCCGTGGCTTCGATCCAGCCATGACGCTGCTAATCCACCAACGAGGCATCACCCGGCGCGCCATAGGCGATCCAGCCGCCATCGACCGGCAGGGCGGCGCCGGTGATGTAGCCGGCCATGTCGGAGGCGAGAAACAGGATGGCCTTCGCCACATCCTCCGGCGTGCCGAGCCGGCCGGAGGGGCAGCGCCGCGCCAGCACTTTCTCGTCCAGCCTGCCCTCGGCGATCAGCGTCTCGACGAAGGGTGTGCGGATATAGCCGGGCGTGACGGCGTTCACCCGCACGCCGCCCTGCGCCCATTCGCAGGCCAGCGCCCGGGTCAGGCCCAGCGTGCCGGTCTTGGCCGCCGTATAGCCGTTGCGGCGCGGCAGGGCGGTCCAGCTGGCGATGGAGCCGATATTCACGATGGCCCCCGCCCCTTGAGCCAGCATCAGCCGGGCGGCATGGCGGCACATTGCATAGGTGCCGGTCAGATGGATGTCGATAAGGCGCCGAAACTGCTCCAGCGGCTGGTCCAGCGTCGGCGTGAAGCTGTCGGCGATGCCGGCGCAGTTCACCAGGACGTCAATGCGGCCGTAGCGTTTTTCCACGGCGGCGACAAAGGCCGCGCCGCTTTTCTCGTCGGTCACATCAAGCGCCAGGCCGATATGGCTGCTTCCCAGAGTAAGGGCGGCGGCCTCGGCAGCGCTGCCCGACAGGTCGCCGATGGCGACATGCGCGCCGGCGGCGGAAAAACAACGGGCGGCGGCAAGCCCGATACCGCTTGCCCCGCCCGTGATCAGAACACTCTTGCCGCTGACATCGATCATAGCGCCAACAATGCGGCGCTAATCGGCGAAGATCAATCCTCCGCCGGCTTGCTGTGCAGTTGGATGTAATTCTGGATGCCCATGCGGCCGATCATGTCGAGATGGGTTTCGAGGAAGTCGATATGCTCCTCCTCGCTCTCCAGGATATCGACCAGCAGCTCGCGGCTGACATAGTCGCGCACGTCCTCGCAATGCTTGATCGCGTCGCGCAGGTCGGGCACGCCCGCCAGTTCCAGCTTCAGGTCGCATTCGAGGAGTTCCGTGACATCCTCGCCGATCATGATCTTGCCGAGATCCTGCAGATTGGGCAGGCCGTCGAGGAAGAGAATACGCTCGATCAGCTTGTCGGCGTGCTTCATCTCGTCGATGGATTCCTCGTATTCCTTCTTCGCCAGATGCTCGATGCCCCAATTGCGCAGCATCCGGGAATGCAGGAAATACTGGTTGATCGCCGTCAGCTCGTTATAGAGAATCTTGTTAAGGTGCTGAATTACCTTGGCGTCGCCCTTCATCGCAGGCCTCCTGACTATCTGTTGGCCAATCGTACTGGCGCTGTGATGCACAGATATACAGGATAATACCGCGCCGGGAAAGCACAGGGCGCGAAAAAGGCAATAAAATCAACAGTTAAGAGATAGTGATACTCACTCACATGGAAAACGCGACTTAGTCGCCGCCGGCCATCGCCATACCGGGCTGCATCGCAATGGACATCGCCGGGGCGCGGTCCCTGCCGAGCATGTCGCAGATCGTCGTCCGGCAGCGCCCGCATTGCGGCTGGCTGCCGCAGGCCCGATAGACCTGCCCCACCGTTGCCGCCCCGTCATCAATGACGGCGCGAACACGTCGGTCGCTGATGGCATTGCATACGCAGACATACATGGTCGTCGCAACTCCCACTCCGGATGCACCATCATATGCTGAGATCGCGAATGAGTGTCAATAGGATTGCGAATCATTCCAACGTGCGCCGCTCTGGTTATGCCCCCATGACGAACCCCTCCTGATTCTGATAGATTACCGGCGGTGTTCATCCTGCGAGAGAGCCCCTTCATGAGCTTTGCCCCGCTTCTGGCCGCCCCGCCGGCGATCCAGCTTCACGCCTGGATCGCGATGGCAGCCTTCTTTCTCGGCCTTATCGTCCTGCTGCGCCCTAAGGGCACGACAATCCATAAGGCGATGGGCCGAATCTGGGTCGCGATGATGGTGGTGGTGGCGATCTCCGCCTTCTGGATTCACGAGCTGAACCAGTTCATGGGGTTCAGCTGGATTCACCTTTTGTCGATCCTGGTGCTCTATACGCTGACCAGGGCGATCATCCATATCCGGCGCGGCAATGTGCAGGCGCACCGCTACAACATGCTGTCGGCCTATCTGGGGGCGCTGGTGATCGCCGGCGCCTTCACCTTCCTGCCGGGTCGGATCATGCATCAGGTCGTATTCGGCGGCTAAAGCCGCGACAGCCTATTTCGGCCAGTCGACGATGTGGTCTTCCAGGTCTTCATCCTCGACCAGGTTTTCCGGGATGACGCGATGGCGCACCGAGGCGGCGGCGGCATGGACCGTGTTGCGGTCGCCGGAGACCAGCGGATGCCACCAGGCCAGGTCCTTGCCCTCATGCAGCAGCCGATAGGCGCAGGTGGTCGGCATCCAGGGCAGATGCTCCAGCGTATCGACGGACAGGATCACGCAGCTTGGTACCAGCTGGTTGCGCTTCTTGTAATTGGTGCAGCGGCAGGTGTCGGTGTCCAGCAGGTGGCAGACGACATCGGTGTAGTCGACCTCCCCGCTATCCTCGTCGACCAGCTTGATCAGGCAGCATTTGCCACAGCCATCGCAGAGCGATTCCCACTCCGCCTTGGTCATTTCCTGCAGCGTCTTGCGACGCCAGAACGGTATTTGGTCTGTCATCGGCGCACCATACCCAGTCCGCGCCGCGAGGCGAAGACGAATCATGACAGCCCCGCCGCCTTGCTGATACGCTTCATCATGCAATGCTGATGAGAGGGTCGGGATGCGCACCTACACGATGGTCTGTCTCGCCCTCGTACTGGCCCTGCTTCTCGCCGGGCCGGCGGCCGCCGCCAAGCGGTTCACCGGCAGCGATGCGCTGGCCAGGGCCGGGGCCTTCATCTCGGCCAATCTGAAATACCCGGAAAGCTATTACGATCCCGGCAGGCTGGCCGTGCAACTGGTCGAGGTCTATCGCGGCGCCTTCATGTCGAATGTCCGCTTCCGGCCCAGCCTTGGCCATCAGGTGGTGCTGAGCAAGGGGCTGAACGAATTCGACGCGATGGAAGACAGCCAATGCGCCGATTTCCGCCTGACAGTGGAGCGTTTCAGCGAGAAAAGCCTGAAAGACCTGGAAGACGGCGTTACCGGCCAGCCGCTGCAGATCGACAGCAGCGACACCATTTTCGGCAGCATCTGCGTGCGCAACGCCGGCGATGTGACGGTCGATATCCGCGCCCTGGCGCTGCAGCAGATCATCGAGGGCCGCACCGCCTTCAACCGCCCCTTCGGCTTCGGCGGGGCCGGCGGCGACGAAGGCGGGCGATAATCACCCTGTGACCCGGCCTTTCTGCAGGCAAGGCCTGCTGCTTTGTTGCAAGCCTAATGTTGCATTGCACCGGTCGAGGGCGTATTTCAACTGTCCCTGAATTTATCTTGCCTTTGAACACGGGAGTCCATCATGGGCTACAAGGTTGCGGTTGTCGGTGCCACGGGTGCGGTCGGGCATGAATTGCTGACCACTCTGGCCGAGCGTGACTTCCCGGTCGACGAGATCGTCGCCCTGGCGTCGGAACGCTCTGTCGGACAGGAAGTGTCGTTCGGTGAAGACACAACACTGAAAGTCCAGAACCTCGACACCTTCGACTTCAAAGGCACCGATATCGCGCTGTTCTCGCCGGGTGCGAAGATTTCCGCCGTGCACGCGCCGCGCGCCGCCAAGGCCGGGACCATCGTCATCGACAACACCTCGCAGTTCCGCATGGACCACGATGTGCCGTTGATCGTGCCGGAGGTGAACCCGCAGGCCATCGCCGGCTATACCAAGCGCAACATCATCGCCAATCCGAACTGCTCGACCATCCAGATGGTGGTCGCGCTGAAGCCGCTGCATGACCGCTTCAAGATCAAGCGCGTCATCGTCTCGACCTATCAGTCGGTGTCCGGCGGCGGCAAGGAGGCGATGGACGAGCTGTTCGTCCAGACCCGCGGCATCTATGTGAATGATTCGCCGACCAAGGAAATCTTCACCAAGCAGATCGCCTTCAACGTGATCCCGCATATCGACGTCTTCATGGATGACGGCTCGACCAAGGAAGAATGGAAGATGCGGGTCGAGACCCGGAAGATTCTGGACCCCGATATCGAGGTCTTCGCCACCTGCGTGCGGGTGCCGGTCTTCATCGGCCATGCCGAATCGATCAACATCGAGACCGAAAAGCCGATCGACGAGAATGAGGCCCGCGCCATCCTGCAGAAGGCCCCGGGCATCACCGTCGTCGATCACCGCGCCGATGAAGGCTATGTCACCCCGCAGGAATGCGCGGGCGAGGATGATGTCTATATCAGCCGCATCCGCAAGGACCCGACCGTGAAGAACGGCCTGGCCTTCTGGTGCGTCGCCGATAATCTGCGCAAGGGTGCCGCCCTGAACGCCGTGCAGATTGCCGAGACGCTGATCCAGAACCATCTGCGCAAGGCGGCGTAAAGCCCCTCACCGGATACGGAAAAGGCCCCGCCGCAAGGACGGGGCCTTTTTTATTCGACCGGGCGTGGAGGAGAAGCCCTATCCCGCGACCTTGCAGGCCTTGCTGATTTCCTCATAGGCGCGGGTGAAGCCGTTCAGCGAATAGGTGTCCGTCGTCGAGGTGTTGCGCGAGGACTTGCCCTTGATGACCATGTTCGCCCCCTTCTTCATCGCGTCGACGATGGATTTGTCGTCCGCGGCGGTGGCGGCCCAGGCATGGTCATCGACAGTGAACAGCTTGTAGTTGCTGGAGCCGATGCTCACCAGCGCCTCACCGCCATCAGCATATTGATAGCCGGCAACGACGCTGACCACGCCGGTAGTCTTCTTGGCCGGGCGATGGGTCACCAGCGTGTATATCTTGCCGCGCCTGGTGTAATCGCCGTCATCCTTGATCGGCTCGCTGACGACGTAGCAGACGAGGCCGCCATCCTCCTGATAGGTGAAGGCGCTCCAGGCGCTGAAGGTGCCGAGCGGTTTGGGCTGCTGGGCGGCCGCTTCGCCCCCCGACAGGGTCAGGGGAGCTGCAACAGCGACGGCGCAGCAAAAGGCAAGAATGCGCGTCAGTTTCATCATGGCGGGTAACCTAATCGACAGCGGGGGCCGCTGCCAACCCGCGATTGACACGGAGGCGCGACAGAAGTGGTTCTAGGCGGCAATTAGAACATTTTTTGGGCAAGGCTGATCCGATACCGACAGCGCTGCGTATTCTGCTGTGTGGAAGCAATACTCGACATACGCACGCAATCGTGTGGCCCCGTACATCCGGTTCACCTTGTGAGCCGGATGGTGAGGCCGTTTAATGGGAAAACCGTCAGAAAGGCGGAAAATAAGCGGAATCGCGAGACGAACTCCATGGCGGCACCTGCGTATGAAGAACTTCTGGTCGCTGTCGGGCGTCACCGCGACAGGGCTGCCTTTGCGGAACTGTTCGCGCATTTCGCCCCCCGGCTGAAAACCTATCTGACGCGCATCGGCTCCGGCGGCGAGATGGTCGAGGAAGTGGTGCAGGAGGCCATGCTGATGGTCTGGCGCCGGGCCGAGACCTTCGATCCTGCCCAGGCCAGTGCCAGCACCTGGATTTTCACCATCGCCCGCAACAAGCGCATCGACGCGCTGCGCCGCGTGCGCCGGCCGGAGATCGACCCGGAAGACCCGGCCCTGGTGCCAGACGCACCCAAACCGGCCGACGAGGCAATGGCTGAGTCGCAGCGCGACGCGGCGATCAAGCGGGTTCTGAAGACGCTTCCCGAGGAACAGGCGGCCTTGCTGCGCCAGGCCTATTTCGAGGACAAATCGCACAGCACCATCGCGGCAGAGAGCGATCTGCCACTTGGAACTGTGAAATCGCGTATCCGGCTTGCCCTGGCCAAGCTTCGCCAGGGCCTAGAGAGAGAATTGACGTAGATGGCCCATCATCCGAGCGACGAATATCTGATGGATTATGCGGCGGGCAGCGCCAGCCACTCGGTCGACCTCCTGGTCGCCACGCATCTGGCGCTGTGCCCGGAATGCCGCGACAAGGTTGCCGCCTATGAGCATCTGGGCGGTGCCCTGCTGGATTCCGCCAGCCCCTCGGCCATCGCCCCCGACGCGCTGAGCGCGATGATGGCGCGGCTGGACGAGCCGATGCCGTCCGAACAGACGCCGGCCTCTGACAGCCCCCGCTTCGACGCGCGCACGCTGCACATGATCCCGGAGCCGCTGCGCAGCCATCTGGCCGGTAATCTCGATGATCTGAAATGGTCGTCGCTGACGCGTGGTATCGACCAGATCGAACTGAAAGTCGGGCTGAAGGGCGAGAAGACCCGCTTCTACCGCATTCGCGGCGGCCAAAGCGTGCCGCAGCACACCCATGCCGGCAATGAACTGACGCTGGTGCTTGCCGGCAGTTTCTCCGACAGCACCGGCCGCTACGCCCGGGGCGATGTCGCCATTGCCGATGGCGATCTGGATCATCAGCCGGTCGCCGATCTTGGCGAGGATTGCTATTGCCTGGCGGTCACCGACGCGCCGCTGCGGCTGACCGGGCCGGTTGGCCGCTTCCTCAACCTGTTCATGCGGTATTAGCCGGCGGTCTTCTTCACCCGGCCCAGCAATTCCTCAACCTTCGGCAGGATACGCTCGACGATAATGGCCACACCCTCGCGGTTGGGGTGGATGCCATCGCCCTGGTTCAGCAGTTTCTCGGCGGCCACGCCGTCGAGAAAGAAGGGGTAGAAGACGCTGCCATGCTTCTCCGCCAGGCGGATGTAAACCGCCTTGAACGCCTTGGCGTATTCCGTACCGAAATTCGGCGGCGCCAGCATGCCGGCCAGCAGCACGGGAACCCCCTCCTGCTTCAACCGGGTCAGGATCGCATCGAGATTTTCATAGAGCTGCCCCGGCTCCAGCCCGCGCAGCCCGTCATTCGCCCCCAGCTCGACAATGGCGGCATCCGGCTTTTCGGCCAGCGCCCAGTCCAGCCGCGCCCGGCCACCGGCCGAGGTATCGCCGGACACGCCGGCATTGACGAGCCGCACGTCATGCCCCTTGTCGCGCAGCGCCGCTTCCAGCTGGACGGTGAAAGACTCCCGCTCGTCCAGCCCATAGCCGGCCATCAGACTGTCGCCCAGCCCCAGCAGAACGATCTCCGCCCGGGTGGATACAGCCCCGAGGGCCAGAAAGACAACAAGCGCCAGCGACGGAAGCAGGGCCGTCCGCGCGTTGAATATCCGACGGGCCGGGCCATATCGAAGCTTGTTATGGAAGCGGACGACGAAGCCGCCTGAAAGCCACCCGATCCTTTGCCGACCAGCGTGTGCCCTCTCGTCCCGGAAACAACAGGTATCCACCATGACATCCTTCTCCTCACCGACCGGCTCCCAGCGGGATACCGGTCTGCATCCGGGCGGGCCCGATTCGAGTGCTGATACGCTCATCGAACTGGGGCAGGTGCAGCTTAACTTGAGAAGCGGGGCGGGCGAGGTCAACATCCTGCGCGGAATTGATTTGACCGTGCCAGCCGGCGAGAGCGTCAGCATCGTCGGTCCTTCCGGGGCCGGCAAGTCCACGCTGATGATGCTGATGGCCGGGCTGGAACGCGCCACCAGCGGCAGCGTGCGCGTCGCCGGGCAGGAGCTGGGCGGCATGAGCGAGGACCAGCTGGCGCTGTTCCGCCGGGCCCGCATCGGCATCGTCTTCCAGGCCTTCCGTCTGGTCCCGACGATGAGCGCGCTGGAGAATGTCGCCATACCGCTGGAGCTGGCCGGCGCCGCCGACGCCTTCGAGCGGGCCGAGGAAGGGCTGCGCGCAGTCGGCCTGGGCCATCGCCTGACGCATTACCCCGACCAGCTATCCGGCGGCGAACAGCAGCGCGTCGCCCTCGCCCGCGCCTTTGTCGCCGGCCCGTCCTTGCTGCTGGCCGATGAGCCGACCGGCAATCTGGACGGCACGACCGGCGCGCAGGTGATCGATCTGATGTTCGATCTGAAACGCCGCCACGGCACGACGCTGGTGCTGATCACCCATGACCTCGATCTGGCGCAGCGCTGCGACCGCATTGTCCATCTGACCGACGGGCTGATCAGCGCCGACGAGTATACCGATGCCGCTTCCCGCGCCGGTGAGCGAACGGCCGCCAACGCATGAACAGCCCGGTCTGGTTCACCTTCGCCCGGCGGGAACTGCGCGGCGGGCTGAAGGGCTTCCGCATTTTCCTGGCCTGCCTGATGCTGGGCGTGGCGGCGATTGCCGGTGTCGGCTCGGTCGCTGATTCGCTGCTGGCGGGGCTGCGCGCCGATGCCCGCAACATTCTGGGCGGCGATGTCGATATCGAATCGGTGCATGTGCCGATCAGCGACGAGGCGCTGGCCTATATGCGAAGCCAGGGCCAGGTATCGCAGGTCACCGACATGCGCTCCATGGCGCGCAACCCGAATGGCGACCAGCGCACGCTGGCGGAACTGAAATCCGTCGACAGCGCCTATCCGCTGACCGGCAGCATCGATATCGAGCCTGCCTTGCCGATGGCCGAGGTGCTGGCTGAGCGCGCCGGCATCTGGGGGGCCGCCATCGACGCCAATCTGCTGGACCGGCTGGACCTGCAACTGGGCGAGCGCATGCGGGTCGGCGATCTGGATGTCGAAATCCGGGCCACCATCCTGCGCGAGCCGGACCGCGCGGTCAGCTTCGCCAGTTTCGGTCCCCGCGTGATGATCCATCGTGACGCGCTGATGGCGACCGGCATGGTCCAGCCCGGCACGCTGATCGAATATAATTACCGCATCGCCCTGCCACCCGGCACCGACCGGGCCGCATGGATGGCGGATTTCAGGCAGCGCTACGCCGCCGATAATGGCTGGCGGGTGCGCGGCGTGGATGAAGCTGCACCGGGCCTGCGCCGCTTCATCAGCCGTATCGCGCAGTTCCTGACGCTGGTCGGGCTGACCGCTTTGCTGGTCGGCGGTGTCGGCGTCGGCAATGCGGTGAAAAGCTATCTCGAAGGCAAGACCGCCACCATCGCCACGCTGAAATGCTTGGGAGCAGAGGGCGGCACGGTGTTCCGCACCTATCTGGCGCTGGTGCTGATCCTGGCCTCGGGCGGCATTCTGGCCGGCCTGGTGCTGGGCGCGCTGCTGCCCTTTGCCGGGGCCGCCGTGTTCAACCAGCTGCTGCCTGTAAAGGTCGTCCCTGCCCTGTTCTTCGCCCCTCTGGCTCTGGCCGCCCTGTTCGGCATCCTGACCGCGCTGGCCTTCTCGCTCTGGCCGCTGGCGCGGGCGCAGGATATACGCCCGGCCGCCTTGTTCCGCCAGCTGACGGCAGCTGAGAGCGGCTGGCCGCGCCTGCCCTATCTTCTGGCACTGGCGGCATCGGGCATCGGCCTGGCGGCGCTGGCGATCCTGTCTTCCTCCGACCGGGTTCTGGCCAGCTGGTTCGTTGCCGGCTCGCTGGGGGCGGTGCTGGTCTTCCTGAGCGCCGCCTGGGCGCTGATGAAGGGTGTTGGCGCACTGGGCCGCCCCCGCCGCCCGACACTGCGTCTGGCGCTGGCCAATCTGAACCGACCGGGCGCGCCGACCGCCAGCATCGCGCTGTCGCTCGGCCTCGGCCTGACCGTGCTGGTCGCCGTTGCCCTGACCCAGAGCAACATGACGCGCCAGGTCACCGAACAATTGCCGGACCAGATTCCCAGCTATTTCTTCATCGACATCCAGCCGAACCAGGTGGCGCAGTTTCAGCAGATCGTGGACGGCGTGCCCGGCGTCTCGCACAGCGAGCGCACGCCGATGGTGCGGGGCCGGATAACCCGCATCAACGACGTGCCGGGCGATCAGGTGCAGATCAACAACGAGGTACGCTGGGCGCTGCGCGGCGACCGCGGGCTGACCTACACCGCCGATCCCCTGCCGAACACGCAGATCGTGGCCGGCGAGTGGTGGCCGCGCGACTATAGCGGCCCGCCGCTGATCTCGCTGGATGCCGAGATCGCAGCCGGCTTTGGCGTCGGCATTGGCGACACGCTGACGATCAATGTGCTGGGCCGCGAGATCACCGCCACCATCGGCAATCTCCGCCGCATCGACTGGGGCCGGATGTCGATCAACTTCATCGTCATCTTCGCCCCCGGCACGCTGGAGGCTGCCCCGCATACCGTCATCGCCACGGTGAACACCGACGGTCCCGTCGCCGAGGAATCCGTACAGCGTGCCGTTACCGATGCGCTGCCGAATGTAAATGCGATCCGGGTGAAGGATGCGTTGGAAGCCGCCAACACCATCCTGCAGGCCATCGGCACCGCCGTGCGCGTCACCGCCTCGGTCGCCATTCTGGCCGGTACGCTGGTGCTGGGCGGGGCGGTGGTCGCCGGGCATCACCGGCGGGTCTATGACGCTGTGGTGCTAAAGGTGCTGGGGGCAACCCGGCGCGACGTGATTGGTGCCTTCCTGCTGGAATACGGAATGCTTGGCATCATGATCGCCTGTATTGCCGCCCTGGTCGGCACGATTGCCTCCTGGGCAGTGCTGACCTTCGTCATGCAGTCGGATTTCGTCTTCGTTCCGGGCGCCGTGATTTGGACATCATTATTGTGCACGATGATCACTGTTGCCCTGGGCCTTGCCGGCACCTGGCGGGCACTGGGCCAGAAGGCCGCCCCGCTGCTGCGCAATGAATAGCGCCCTATAGGAGGCACCCATGATCCGCCTGCTGATCGCCGCCACACTGGTTCTCGCCGCCGTTACGCCCGCCCGGGCCGACGCGCCGGTCGAGAGCCTGCGCGATGGTGCGGTGAAGATCATGGAAGCACTGCGCGGCATCGTCGACGAGATGCAGCGCTATGGCACACCCTATCTCGACGACAAGGGCAATATCGTCATCCCGCGCAGCGACGAGGCACCGCAGAAACGCGCGCCCGAGAGCAGACCTGCTCCAGAGGGCACTCCAGAGACCCTGACGCTGTAGCCCCTGCCACAAACCAAGCAAACGAAAACCCCCTCGCTGCCGCCAGCGAGGGGGTTTGTCGTTTAGCCAAAGACCCGATCAGATGTAGTAGGACGCCAGCGGCTTGAAGCCGTTGAAGGCCACGGCCGAGTAGGTCGTGGTATAGGCGCCGGTCGAGCCGATGCGGATGCGGTCACCGATAGCGAGGTCGAGGGGCAGCTTGTACTCCTCCTTCTCATACATCACATCGGCGCTGTCGCAGGTCGGGCCGGCCAGAACCACGGCCTCGCCCTCGGCGGTCAGCTCGCGGTCGAAACCAAGCGGGTACTTGATCGCCTCGTCCATCGTCTCGGCCAGACCACCGAACTTGCCGATGTCGAGATAGACCCAGCGCTTCGGATCATTCTCCGACTTGCGCGAGATCAGAACGACCTCGGATTCGATGACGCCGGCATTGCCGACCATGCCGCGGCCCGGCTCGACAATCGTCTCCGGGATACGGTTGCCGAAATGGGCACGCATCGATTCAGCGATCGCGTTGCCGTATTCCGCCGGGGTCGGCATGTCCTTCTGGTAGCGCGTCGGGAAGCCGCCGCCCAGATTGACCATGCGCAGCATGATGCCGCGATGCTCCAGATCCTGGAACAGCTTCGCCGTCGCCGCGATGGCCGCGTCCCACTGCATCGGGTCACGCTGCTGCGAACCGACATGGAAGGAAATGCCATAGGGCACCACGCCCATATCCGCTGCCTTCAGCAGCAGGTCGAACGCCATGGACGGCTCGCAGCCGAACTTGCGCGATAGCGGCCAGTCGGCGCCCTCGCCAGAGGTCAGGATGCGGCAGAACACACGGGCACCCGGCGCCGCCTCGGCGATCTTGCGCAGCTCCGCCTCGCTGTCGAAAGCGAACAGATTCACGCCCAGGGCATGCGCCTTGGCGATGTCCGACTGCTTCTTGATCGTGTTGCCGTAGGAGATGCGCTCCGGCGTCGCCCCAGCCGCCAAGGCGTCCTGGATCTCGACCACGCTCGCGGTGTCGAAGCTGGAGCCGAGGTCGTTCAGGCGATGCAGGATCTGCGGTGCCGGGTTTGCCTTCACGGCATAGAACACCTTGGCATCCGGCAGGGCTGCAGTCAGCGCCCGGTAATTTTCCTCAACGACATCCAGGTCGACAACCAGGAACGGGGTCTCGACTCGTCGCTCGGCGAGGAAGCGGGCAATCTTTTCGTTCATCTCTCTACTCTCCCAAACCGCTGGTCAGGCGGCGTAAAAATTACGGTTCAGGTACGCCAACTCAAATCCGGCTGGTCAGACGACCAGCACGTTCTTGAACTGCCACGGATCGTCATGATCGACGTCTTCCGCGAACAGCTCGCCTCGGTTCAGCAGCGGGGTCCAATCGCTATAAACACCCACAACCGGGCCGAGATAAGGCATGCAGACATCGAGCACCCGCTTGAAGTCCAGCTCGTCGGGCTCGACGATGCCGGCTTCCGGGTTCTCCATCGCCCAGACCATGCCGCCGAGAACGGCGACGGTGACCTGCAGCGAGGTCGCATTGTTGTGCGGGCACAGCTTGCGGGCTTCCTCGATGGAAAGCTGCGAGCCATACCAGTAGGCATTCTTCGCGTGACCGGCCAGCAGCACGCCCAGCTCGTCAATGCCGCTGATCACCTCGTCGACCATCAGGCGCTGGGTCTTCTGCTGCACCCAGTTCTTGCCGGCCAGCTCATGCACCGACATGACGGCGGCATCGCAGGGGTGATAGGCGTAATGCACCGTCGGCCGGTAGGTAACGGAGCGCGCGGTGCCCTGTTCCTCGGTCACGGTGTAATAATCGGCAATCGAGATCGCCTCGCTATGGGTGATCAGGAAACCGTGGAAATGGCCTTCGGTCGGCGTCCAGGTGCGCACGCGGGTGCTGGCGCCCGGTCGGTTCAGGAAGATCGCCGCATCGGAGCCGAAGGCGTGGCGGCTGGCGTTGAACGGCCAGTGCCGCTCATGCGTGCCCCAGCCCAGCTCGGTCGGCTGCGAGCCTTCCGAGACGAAGCCGTCGATCGACCAGGTGTTGACGAACTCGTCGACCTTCTTCGGCGTCGCGGAGACCTGGGTGTCGCGTTCGGCGATGTGGATCACCTTCACGCCCAGCGTCTTGGCGAGATTGCTCCAGCCGGCACGGTCAGCCGGCACCGCCGTCTTCACGCCGGTATCGGCGGCGATGTTCAGCAGCGCCTGCTTCACGAAATGCGACACCAGCCCCGGATTGGCGCCATGGGTGATGACCGCCGTCGGATCTTTCTTGCCCGGCCGGCGCTTTGCCAGGAATTCCTCGCGCAGCGCATAGTTGGAGCGCAGCGAGGGCGGCAGCGAAGTATCGGTATAACCACCGACCCAGGGCTCGATGCAGGTGTCGAGATACAGGGCACCCTTGTCGCGGGCCAGCTCAGCCAGCGCGATGGAGGAGACATCGACCGACAGGTTCAGCAGGAAATCGCCCTTGGTGAGTTCCTTGCCGACCAGATCTTCATAATTCTCGCGGGTCACCGGCTCGACACGGAATGCCACGCCATGCTGCTCGGCCACCGCGCGGCCGTTGTCATCCGCGGTGATGATGACGATCCTGTCCACCGGCATGTCGATATGGCGCAGGATCAGCGGCAGGACGCCCTGGCCGATGCTGCCGAAGCCGATGATCACAAGTCGCCCGCCGAAAGCGGTATGGTGCGTGTATTCCGTCATTCTCAGTCTGTCTCCGTTCCAAAAAATGCGGGCCGGCTCCTGTCCCGACCGCGCGGATATATCGTTGTCGTTTACGCGGCCACCCGCAGCTTCGAGCGCCGGCTATTGGCGACATGCAGCGGGGCGGCGAAGCGTGCTGCTTCCTCGCCCGCGCCAGGATGCCCCGGCGTGGCGAGCAGCGGCCCGTCGGCAACCACCTGGCGGCCGATCCGGTCGAAGCCGTTGAAGCCGGTGCGCAGGCAGGCGCCATAGGCCCCCAGCTGGCCGATCTCGATCCAGTCGCCTTCACGCATATCGGCGGGCAGCGGGAAGGGGCCGGCCATCCGGTCGGCACTGTCGCAGGTCGGGCCGAAGAACACGTAATCCTGCATCTCCTCCGACACGTTCTCGCCACCGGGACGGATCAGCCGTACCGGAAAGCGGAAGGCCGGCACGCCGGCATCGGACAGGGTGCCGTAGACGCCGTCATTGATGAACAGCTCGTTGCCCCGGCGCAGATGCACCTGGACGACCAGCGACGCACCGGCGGCAACCAGCGCGCGGCCCGGCTCGCACCACAGCTCGCACTTCGGCAGGTTCAGGCGGCGGAAGCCACGGCTGATGGCGGTCATGAACTCCCACAGCGCCGGCGGGGTGGCATCCGGATAGCTGACCGGGAAGCCGCCGCCGATATCCAGCACGTCCGGGGTCACGCCGGAAGCGCGGATGATTTCACCGGCCAGATCCAGGGCGCGCTCATAGGCGGTCGGGTCCAGGCACTGGGAACCGACATGGAAGCACAGGCCGACGCGCTTGCCGGCATCGCGGGCGGCGCGCAGCAGGGTGATGGCCTGCTCCGGTGCCGCACCGAACTTGCCCGACAGGTCATAGACGGCATTGCCCTTCGGCAGCTTCAGGCGCACGAACAGACCCAGATCGGCGGCATGGCCGGTCTCGGTGATGATCTTCGCCAGCTCGTCGACCGAATCCAGCGCGAAGTCACGCACGCCGTATTTCGCATAGGCCTCGCGGATCGAGGCGCGCGGCTTCACCGGGTGCATGAAGGCCATGCGGGCATCCGGCAGCAGGCGATGGACGGTCTCGATCTCGGTCAGCGAGGCAACGTCGAAATGCTGCACGCCACCGGCAGCCAGCGCGCGCAGAACGGCAGTATCCGGGTTGCACTTCACGGCATAGAAGACACGCCCCGGAAACACCGACACGAAGCTGCGGGCCGTCGCCTCAAGCAGATGCGGGCGCAGGCAGACCAGCGGATCGCTCGGCTTCAGGGCCGCGACGACGCCATCGACGGAGGGCAGGCGGCCAGTACCGGTGCGGGCCTTGGTGGCACGGCGACGGACGGCGAAATCGGACAGGACATCAAGCGTATGAGCCATAACAAGCATTCCCCTTGGGGTGCAGATGCAACCCCGTTGACCCGCCGGAAAAACCAACGGATCGCGTCAAGAACCTAATCGCCAGCCGCGCAAACAACGCGGCGACGTATATAGAAGGCTATGAAGTGAGACGTGCTTGGCGGGTTCGACGGCTGGACATCAGCCTGTGGGACCGCGCAAGGTTCGTTTCAGGGGGGTGTCTCAGCCCCCGGTGGTACAGGACGAATTCATAACAAGACCCCTTCGGATCAGACGGCAAACCGCCAAGTGAGCCAAAAGAGACGCGTTACGTCGTTACTTAACCACTGGGGTCGAAACCACTTGGGCCATAGGTACGTGCGAATACGCTCTGGCCGTCGATATATGCTTATCGCCCCCACCACGCAAGAGCGATTTTTCCCTTGAAAGGCCAGCACTTACCGGCGATTCGCCAGATTCGCGGCTGACTGTTCGAACGCTCAGCGAAAATAACGCGCAAGTCTTTGTTCTAAATTGATTATTCGCTGATTTTTTCGGGAATTTTGCGACTTAATGCCGATCACCGGTTTTTTATGACGATTTCGGGGCAGGCCGGGTGCCGGTCCGTGCGGCACTCGATACCGCTTTGCCGCGATCCGCTTCGCATTGCCAAGACATCACCGCGGAGCAGCCACCTTTGCGCCATGATGCGGCATCAAATTCCGCAACTGAAATGGTCGATCTCTTAAAAGCAAACACTCCTTCGGCACGGCCGCTGCGCCAGTTCCTGTGGCATGGCGCCTTGTTGCTGGCCGCCCTCCTCGCGGTGGTACTCCTGATGCTGACCGGCTGGGTCGTCTGGCTGGCGCAACAGGACCCGCTTGAGGCCCTGCCGCGCGCCGAAGGGCCGCTGCGCTTCGAGCGTGAATCCCAGAGCTTCCGCGATGGCCGGATCGACCGCCGCCTGGTATTCAGCGACCCCCGGCTGAAAACGGTTCAGGCAACCATCTCGATACCCGAACAGCTTAGCGGCGCCCCGATGCCGGTCATCATCGTGCTGGGTGGCATGCGCACGGGGATCGAGAATATCCGCCCGATCCGCGATGCCGGTGACACGGTGCTGATCGGCTATGACTGGCCTTTGCCCAGCGATGTCTCCATCAGCGGCGGGCTGAATGCCCTGTCGCTGGATATGCGCGACCGTGCTTTGAGTGTTCCGGGGCAGGTCGAGGCCCTCATGGACTGGCTCGACGGGCAGAGCTGGGCCGATACCAGCCGCGTCAGCCTGCTCGGCTATTCACTGGGCGCGCTAATCGCCCCCAGCGTGCAGCGTGTCATGACGGCTGAAGGCTATACGGTCAGCTGGACCATCCTGGCCTATGGCGGCACCGATCTGGGCGAGATTGTCGCACATAACCCTTTCCTGCAGCCCGCCTGGGCGCGTGACCTGATCGGCATCGCCGCCGACCGGCTGCTGATCCCGCTGGAGCCGGACGCACATCTGCCGCATCTGAAGGGCCAGTTCCTCGTGCTCAGCGGGGCGGAAGACACCATCATCCCGGCCGGGTCCAGCGCACGGATGCGCGACCTGACGCCGGAGCCGAAAACGATGCAGACCCTGGAGGGTGGCCATATGGGCCTCGGCGCCGACCAGAGCGCGTTGCTGCACCAGATCATGACACTCAGCCGGTCGTGGCTGGTCGAGCAGGGCGCGGTGCCGGCGATCCACGGCACGGCAGGATTCCCAACGCCATGATAGTGTCGGTTGTCGCGCCCCCGCAGCAAGCGTAGAAAGGCTGCGGCACAGTCCGCGCTCAGGCCGGACGATGCCGGGGGGATTAAGGGGATATCGATTGCGATTGCTGTTCATTACCTCGAACCGGCTGGGCGATGCCGTGATGTCCACCGGCCTGCTGGCCGCCCTTTTGGACCAACATCCCGGCTGTCGCGCGACGGTGGTCTGCGGACCGCTGCCCGCGCCGATCTTCCGGCATGCGCCCGGCGTCGAGGCGGTAATCACCCTGCACAAGCGCAGATATTCCCTGCACTGGCTTACCCTCTGGAGCCAGCTGGTCACGCGCCGATGGGACATCATCGTCGATCTGCGGAATTCCCTCGCCTCCTCGATGCTGCGCCGGGGCCGGCTGATCCGGCTGGGCGCGCACAAGCCCGGCCTGCATGTGGTGGAGGAACTGGCCAGCCTGATCGAGGCGTCCCGGCCCACGCCCCCCGCCTTTTGGCCCCGCCTCTGGATCGGCCCGGAAGACCAGCAGGACGCCGAGCGGCTGCTGCCTGCCGGCCGCCCTGTCCTGGCGCTGGGCCCGGCCGCCAACTGGCCGGCCAAGCAATGGCCGGTTGCGCGCTTCATCGCCCTGGCAGACCGGCTGACCGCCCCCGACGGCCCCCTGCCCGGCGCGGCCATTCTGGTCAGTGCCGCCCAGCATGAGCGCGCCGTCGTCGAACCGGTGCTGGCGCATTTCGGCCCGCGCTGCATCGACATGATCGGCGCGCCCGTCATGCCGACCGCCGCTGCCTTTGCCCGCAGCCAGCTTTATATCGGCAATGATTCAGGGCTGATGCATATTGCCGCCGCGGCCGGTACGCCGACGCTGGGCCTGTTCGGCCCGACCGATGAAATCCGCTACCATCCCTGGGGCGCGCCGGGGGGGCCACATGCCCGGCTGGTGCGCACGCCGGAGGATTGGCGCAGCCTGATCACCGCTCTCGACAGCGGCCAGCGCCCCGGCGAGCGGCTGATGGACGGCATCGCCGTCGAGGCGGCGGAGCAGGCGGCGCTGGACCTGCTGGCGAACAAGCCATGAGCGGTGGCACCGCCGTCATCCAGCCCTTGCCGGGGGTGGGCGACATGGTGTGGCATCTGTCGCATATCCATGCCCTTTCTGAAGCGCTGGGCGAACCGGTGACGATCATCACCAAGCCGCGCTCGCGCGCTGACCAGATCTTCGCCGGCGATCCCTCGGTCAAACGGGTTATCTGGCTCGACCGGGCGCAGAGCGAGAAGGCCGGCCGGCATGATGGCTGGCTGGGGGCGATCCGTCTTGGCTTCCTGCTGCGCAGGGAGCGTTTCAAGCGCGTCTACATCCTGCATCACAGCTGGCGCTATGCCTTTGCCGCCTGGCTGGCCGGCGTGCCGGAACGCTATGGCTATGGCTTCGGCCGCCAACGTGTCTATCTGAATTGCGGCCCCTATCTGGACAAGGAATTGCGCCGCGCGCATCCCGTGCAACTGGCCGACGCCTATCTGGAAGCCGCCGCCATCCCCCGCACCGAGATCGAACCGGTGCTGCGGCTCGACGCCGATGCCGTCACCACGAAACGCGCGCTCTATGCCGACCGGCTGCGGCCGTGGATCGGCATCGGCCTCGGCAGTTCGGAGGCCTACAAGCAATGGGGCGCCGAGAATTTCGCGGCGCTGATCGCCGGCCTCGCCGCCGATGGCTGGGGCAGCTTCTTCCTGCTGGGCGGCCCTGCGGAGGCCGGCTTCATGCCTGCCATCCACGCCGCCATGCGGGCCCCGGGGGAAGCGGGCGAGGGCCGGCTGATCGAAACCTTCGACATGCCGATCGGCGACATCCTGCCGGTGCTGGGGGCACTCGATTTATATGTCGGGAATGATACCGGCTTTTTGAACCTTGCCGCAGCCGCCGGCATACCGGCGGTTGGCCTGTTCGGCGCGACGCCGCCGCTGACCCACAGCAAGGCGATCACCGCCCTCCTGCCGCCCGACGGCACGGTCGACAAGGCGACCGGCATGTCGCGCATCACCGTGGATTCCGTGCGCAGCGCCATCTCCAGCAGCAAGCGCCTGCCGGACAAGGTCGGCCATGTCTGAGCCCGGCCCCATAGAGAGCGTTGCAATCTATAGCGGCGGCGAGATCATCGGCGACGGAGTCTATAAGCTGCCTTTCCTGCGCGCTTTGCGGGCCGGCTTTCCCGGTGCCCATATCAGCTGGATCTGCCCCGGCCCGACCGTCTATCAGGACCGCATCGCGCCGCTGGTGAGCGATCTGCTGGACGATATCCGGCCTCACGCCGATATCGGCAAGCAGATGACGGAATTCCTGCGCCCGGTATCGATCAAGACCCGCTTCGACCTGGTGCTGGATACCCAGCAGGTTGTCTGGCGCACGCTCTGCGCCCGGCGGCTGCGCCATGGGATCTTTATCAGCGGCTGCGCGGATTTCCTGTTCTCCGATATCAAGCCGCCCCGCGGGCACCAGCGCCCGGCACATATCCTGAAACGCTTCATCGGCATGATGGAGATGGTCACCGGCCAGCCTGCCCCGGCTCTGGAGCGCGGCCTCACCTTGCCGACGGCGCTGACCGCCAAGGCAGAGGCGCAACTGCCCGATGGCCCCGAATATATCGGTTTCGCCCCCGGCGCCGGTCAGGCGGTCAAGCGCTGGCCGCTGGAGCGTTTCATTGAGATCGCCCGCCGACAGGAAGCCCTTGGCCGGGTGCCCGTCTTCATCCTGGGGCCGGTCGAGGCCGCCGAGATGCCGGCGATCCACGACGCCGTACCGACGGCACTGTTCCCGGAGCAGGACACGGCACTATGGGGCGATCATTTCGATCCGATGCGCACCATGGCCATTGGCCGCCGGCTGGCCGGTGCGCTGAGCAATGACAGCGGGGTGAGCCATATGCTGGCCGCCGCCGACACGCCGCTTGTCGTGCTCTACGGCCCGACCAGCGCGGATAAATTCGGCCCGATCACCCGACGCGCGCGGTTCATCGAGGCCAGCCACTTTGGCGCAGCCGAGATGACCGCCATCCCGGTCGAGCCGGTAGCACAGGCGGTGGAGGAGTTGTTGCGGCCCGCTGGCTAACCCCCAGGTCAGCCCCGGTAATCCTTGAAATAGACGCGCACGATGGTGCCGATGATCACATTGGCGACCAGCATGATCGACAGCACGATGTGCCAGAAATCCAGGAAATAGCGCTGGCCGTAGAGAAACGGCACCATGGCCAGCAGCGTACCCCAGGACAGCAGCACATAAGCCGTCAGCAGCCGCTGGCCCAGCTTCGATCGCTTGTCGATGTCCCGCTCCAGCACCGCCGGCCACCTCTCCTGGAATCAGTTTGGCTGCATATACTAGTCGTTGCGCGCCGTTCCGTGCAATGCGCGCCCTGCTTTAAATCGACCGTGCCCCGCCCAGTCCGGCAGCCAGCGCTATCGCCAGCCAGCCCAGGATCAGCGCCCCGCCGCCCAGCGGCGCCGAGCCGGAAAACAAGCCGCTCCCGGTCCAGGCCAGGCTGTACAGCGACCCGCAGAACAGCAGGCTACCCAAAACGAAAAGGCACAGCGCGGCTGTCAGGGCCTGGCGTGCCCGCCCGGCAAAGAGCGGATGGGCCAGCGCCACCGCCAGAATCGCCACCGCATGCAAGGCGTGGTAGCGCCACGCCGTCTCGAACCAGGTCACTGCCTGCGCATCGCCGCTGAAGCCATGCGCGCCGATGGCACCCAGCGCCACCAGCAACGCACCGTTCAGCCCCGCCACCCCGACACCAGACCGCATCCCGTTTTCCTTTCGCGAACTCACCGTCCAAGACTTCGCCAGCTTCTCCCCCGGCGCAAGCCTGCCGACACAGGCAGAGTGTCGCAGGACGGAAGGCCCAACTAAAAACCGCCTTTACTTCACGCAGCGAAATCAGAAAGCGCTTACATCAGCATTTCTGGTGGCAGCCGTATGTCCCTGTCACACTGGGACACAGCTTGTAAGCGCGCATCAGATTCGCTGGATACCCTGCCGAAGTCTCTATATAGTCCCGGCTGGAACTCGCCCCTTACCAAAGAGGGCGGGCGATCAAACCAGTACTGGGAGGAATTACACATGAAACGTCTTGCTTTGGGTCTTGCTGTCGCATTGGGCCTGGGTCTTGCCACATCCGCGCAGGCCCAGGATTCTCGGGCCATGTCGATCGTTACCGGCGGCACCGGCGGCGTCTATTACCCGCTGGGTGGCGGTCTCGCCAACATGCTGACGAAGTATGTGCCGAACTGGGCCGCGACGGCCGAAGTGACCGGCGGCTCCGTCGACAATCTGAAGCTTGTGGGCGCCGAGCGCGCCGACATCGCCTTCGCCATGGCCGATGCCAGCCTGGATGCGCTGCGCGCCGAGGGCAAGTTCAAGGGCAACAAGGTGCCGTTGAAGACCCTGGCCGTGCTGTATCCGAACCGCATGCATGTCGTCACGGTTGATGGCAAGAACATCTCCTCCGTCGCCGACCTCAAGGGCAAGCGCGTCTCCACCGGCTCTCAGGGCAGCGCCACCGAGGTGATGGGCTTCCGCGTGCTCGAAGCCGCCGGCCTGAACCCGGAGAAGGACATCACGCGCGAACGCCTGGGCGTCGCCGAATCGACCAATGCCATGAAGGACGGCAAGATCGACGCCTATTTCTGGGTTGGCGGCGTGCCGACCTCGGCCGTCACCGATCTGGGCGCGACGCCCGGCCTGACGCTGAAACTGGTCGATCATGCCGATCTGGCGGAAAAGATGAACGCCAAATGGGGCCCGCTCTATTCCGCCGGCGAGATCCCGGCCGGCGCCTATCCGGGCCAGACCGCGGTGAACAAGCAGGTCAATGTCTGGAACATCCTGGTCGTCCACGAATCAATGCCGGACGATGTCGCTTACAACATCGTGAAAACCATGTTCGAGCATAAGGCGGAATGGGTTGCGACCCATAAATCGGCCGCCGAAGTGGTGATGGAAAACCAGCGTTCCGGCAATTCCCCGGCGCCCTTCCATCCGGGCGCGCTGCGCTACTTCACCGAAAAAGGCGTCAAGGTCAACTAAGACGCCAGCCTGTCGCTAAAAACCCAGCGCCCTGTCCCGCCTGCCGGGGCAGGGCGCTGGTACATGGGGCTTACGAAAGGGACGCTGCCAGCAGCGGCGTCCATAGGGGAGAAAACCAATGAGTGCTGATTCGGCTCGCGATGAGTTGAAATCCACCGACGCCGTCAGCGAGGAGGCCCTGAAACGGGCCGAGAAATTCGTTGAGGAAGAAGAAGGTGCCGTAAACCGGCTGAGCGGCTGGTTCTGGTACTTCATCATGGGCGTGGCACTGGCCATGACGCTTTTCCATCTTTATGCCGCCTATGACATCGTGCCGGCGCAGATTTTGCGTCCCGTTCATGTCGGCTTCGCGCTGTTCCTGATCTACATGATGTTCCCGGTCTCGGAGCGTTTCCGGAACAAGGTGTATTTCTGGGACGTGCTGCTGGCCATCGCCTCTGTCGCGACGGTCTGGTACCTGATCCAGGGCGGCGAGGATCTGGCCGACCGCTCGACCCTGCCCTACGACATCGATGTCTGGTTCGGCACCGCCTTCCTCATTCTCGTGCTGGAAGCCGCACGGCGCAGCACCGGGCCGATCATGCCGGTCGTCGCCATCGTATTCCTGGCCTATGCGCTGTTCGGTCCGTATCTGCCTGCCCCCTGGACGCATCGCGGCTATGAGGTGGACCGCCTGGTCGGCCAGCTCTACATCACGCTGGAAGGCATTTTCGGCCCGGCCATCGACGTCTCCTCATCGCTGATCATCCTGTTCACCATCTTCGGCGCGATCCTGCAGGCCTCCGGCGCCGGCAAATTCTTCATCGATTTCTCCTTCAGCATGATGGGCGGCAAGCCGACCAGCGCCGGTCGCGCCGTCACCTTCTCCTCCTTCCTGCTGGGGGGACCGTCCGGGTCGGGCGTGGCAACGACGGTGACGCTGGGCTCCATCGCCTGGCCGATGCTGAAGCGCGCCGGCTACAAGGCGGAAGATGCCGGCGGGTTGCTGGCAGCCGGCGGGCTGGGCGCCATCCTGTCGCCGCCGGTGCTGGGGGCGGCCGCCTTCCTGATCGCGGAATTCCTAGGCATCTCCTATCTGGACGTCATCCGGATGGCGGTGATTCCGACCGTCTTCTACTATCTGGCGCTGTTCATCATGGTCGAGCTGGATGCCGGTCGCTTCGGCATCCATGACGTGGTAGTGGAGAAGAAGCAAAGCCTGTGGGCGATGACCCGCACGCATGGCTTCCACTTCACCTCCCTCGTCTCGATCGTCGCCTTCCTGATCATCGGCTTCTCGCCGGTGACCGCCGTGTTCTGGTCCATCGTCCTGGCAATTGCGGTCAGCTTCCTGCGCAAGGATTCGGCGCTCTACCCGCGCAAATTGCTGCTGGCCCTGGCCAATGGCTCGGTCGCCACGCTGTCCATCGCGGCGACCTGTGCGGCCGCCGGCATCATCGTCGGCGTGGTAACGCTGACCGGCCTCGGCCTGAAATTCAGCGCCATCGTCATCGGCTATGCCGGCGGCAATCTGGCGCTGACGGCGCTCTATACCTCGCTGATCGTGTGGATTGTCGGGCTGGCGGTGCCGGTGACCGCCTCCTACATCATCTGCGCGGTGATTGCCGCCCCGGCGCTGATCCAGCTTGGCGTGCCGGATTACGCGGCGCACATGTTCATCTTCTACTACGCCGTGCTGTCGGAAGTCTCCCCGCCGACCGCCCTGTCACCCTTCGCGGCAGCGGCGATCACCGGCGGCGATCCGTACAAGACGACGCTGCAGAGCTGGAAATATACGCTGCCAGCCTTCCTGGTGCCCTTCGTCTTCGTGCTCGACCCGGCCGGCGTCGGCATCCTGCTCGCCATGCCGGAGAGCGGATCGATCCTGGATGTGGTGATTGTCATCCTCACCACCGGCATCGGCATCGCGGCCCTAGCCTCCTGCGCGCAGAACTGGTTCCTGCGCCGGCTGACCGGGGTGGAGCGGCTGGCGCTGCTGTTGGCCGGCTTCCTGCTGCTGTTTCCGGGCATTCTGGATGCCGTCTCGGATGCGATGAACGAAAGCCACCTGATCTACGCCAAGATCGCCGGTGTCGCCGTTTTCCTGGGCGTCGTCGCGCGGCATGTGATGGAACGCCGGGTGAGCCGCGCCGCCGGTTAGCCGGCCCGTCGCACCGGCGCAAAACAGAAACGGCCGCCTCCTGCGAGGCGGCCGTTTTCCGTTCGAGCGTGAGTGTCAGCCGCGGCCGACGAAGGGCATCTTGGTCGCCATCACGGTCAGGAACTGCACATTGGCGTCCAGCGGCAGGCTGGCCATATAGGCAACCGAACTGCCGACATGGGCGGCGTCCATGCGCGGCTCGATGGCCATCTCGCCATTCGCCTGCTGCACGCCCTTGGCCATGCGGTCGGTCATCTCCGTTGCCGCATTGCCGATATCGACCTGGCCGCAGGCGATGTCATATTTGCGGCCATCCAGCGATGCCGATTTGGTCAGGCCGGTCACGGCATGCTTGGTCGAGGTATAGGCGATGCTGTTGGGCCGCGGCGCATGGGCCGAAATCGAACCGTTATTGACGATGCGCCCGCCGCGAGGGTTCTGGTCCTTCATGATCCTGAAGGATTCCTGGATGCACAGGAACATGCCGGTCAGGTTGACATCGACCACCGCCTTCCACTGCTCGAAGGTCAGATCCTCCAGCGGGATGGCCGGCGCGCCGATACCGGCATTGTTGAACAGGAAGTCGAGCCGGCCGAAAGCCTCCTTGGTCTTGGCGAACAGCGCCTTCACCTGCGCCGGATCGCCGACATCGGTGGGCACGGCCAGCGCCTTCACACCCAGCGCCTCAACCTCCCTGGCGGCGGCCTCCAGCGGCTCCTTGCGGCGGCCTGCCAGAACAATGGCAAAACCATCCTTGGCCAGGGCCAGGGCAACGGCCTTGCCGACGCCGGTGCCGGCGCCGGTGACAATCGCGACTTTTGTATGCGAACTCATGCGTTTCCTCCGATTTGGTTCAGCGCCGGAGAATTTTTCCTCTCCTGATCGCCGATGGTGATGCGTGATTTGACCCGGTTTTCACCATCGGGGCAATCCATCCCCATGCGCCGCTGTGGATTATACGAATTTGTCTGTTTTGTTACGTTCATTACGCCCTTTTACGTCTTCTGTCGAAATGGCATAGTCAGCGACAGGAAACGCCATGAACCAGCAAAACGCCTTCATAACCGCGCTCGACCTGATCGCCAGCCTCGATCCGGTGCTGGGCGACATCGTGCTGCTGTCCCTGAAGGTCACGCTGAGCGCCGTGCTGATCGCCGCGGCCATCGGCCTGCCGCTGGGGGCGGCGCTGGCGCTTGGGCGGTTCCCCGGCCGCTCGGCGCTGATCGTCGTTAGCAATGCGCTGATGGGGCTGCCGCCGGTGGTCGCCGGGCTAGTGGTCTATCTGCTGCTCTCACGTTCCGGCCCGCTCGGCTTTCTCGGCATGCTGTTCACGCCGGGGGCGATGATCCTGGCGCAGACGGTGCTGATCCTGCCCATTGTCATTTCGCTGACCCGCCAGATCGTCGAGGATCTCTGGGCCGAATATGAGGAGCAACTGCGCTCGCTCGGCTCGTCGCGGATGCGCGCCATTCCGACCTTGCTGTGGGATGGCCGGTTCAGCCTGATCACCGCCATCCTGGCCGGCTTCGGCCGGGCCAGCGCGGAGGTCGGCGCGGTGCTGATCGTCGGCGGGAATATCGCCGGCTATACGCGCACCATGACCACGGCCATCGCGCTGGAGACCAGCAAGGGCGATCTGGCCCTTGCGCTCGGCCTCGGCATCATCCTGCTGACCATCACCCTGCTGCTGAACACCGGCGCCTTCGTCGCCGGCCGCATGGCCCAGCGGGCCGCAGGCTGAGGGGGGTGGCAGCTATGTATGACGGGCGGCCCATCCTTCCCCTCACGGTCAGCGGCCTTTCCTATGAGGCTGGCGGAAAGCGCCTGCTCGACACTGTCAGCTTCGATCTGGCGGCCGGACGGCGCACCATCGTCATGGGGCCGAACGGCGCCGGCAAGACCCTGCTGCTCCGGCTGTGCCATGGGTTGATCGAGCCGACATCCGGGCGCGTCGAGTGGCGCGGCGGGTCGGCCGTCGGGCGCCACGCCATGCTGTTCCAGCGCCCGGTGATGCTGCGCCGCAGCGCGCTGGGCAATCTGCACCACGCGCTGGCGCTGAACGGCCTGCCCCGTACCGAACGCGAACCGCGCGCCCGCCAGGCGCTGGCGCATTTCGGCCTGGAGGATATCGCCAGCCAGCCGGCGCGCCGGTTATCCGGCGGTGAACAGCAGCGCCTTGCTCTGGCGCGGGCCTGGGCGCAGCGCCCGCAGGCGCTGTTTCTCGACGAGCCGACATCGGCGCTGGACCCGGCGGCGACCCGCGCCATCGAGGCGATGGTCCAGACCTGCCACGCCGAGGGCATGAAGATCGTCATGACCACGCATGACATGGGCCAGGCCCGGCGGCTGGCCGACGAGGTGATCTTCCTGCATCACGGCAGATTGCTGGAGCACACCCCGGCCGAGGAATTCTTCGACCATCCCCGCACCCCGGAGGCTCAGGCCTTCATCCGGGGGGAATTGCTGTGGTGAACAAACCAGAAAGAGGGAGACCTAGCATCATGCGTATCCTCCATTCCGCCCTGATCAGCGCGGCCATCGGCTTGACGCTCGCCCTGTCCGGCACACCCGTCTCTGCCCAGGACAAGGTCATCACCGTGGCCTCGACCACCTCGACCGAGCAATCGGGGCTGTTCAAGGCCCTGCTGCCGAAATTCAAGGAAAAGACCGGCATCGAGGTGCGGGTCATCGCCCAAGGCACCGGCCAGGCGCTGGAAACCGGGCGGCGCGGCGATGCCGATGTCGTCTTCGTGCATGACGCCGCATCGGAGAAGAAATTCGTCGCTGAGGGCTTCGGTGTCGAGCGCTTCGAGGTGATGTATAACGACTTCATCGTCGTCGGCCCGAAATCCGACCCGGCCGGAATCGCCGGCAGCAAGGATATCGACGCGGCGCTGAAGAAGATCGCCGCCGCCAAGACGCCCTTCGCCTCGCGCGGCGATGATTCCGGCACGCACAAGGCGGAACAGCGCCTGTGGAAAGCGGCTGGCATCGAGGTCAAGGGGGCCGGCGACTGGTATCGCGAAACCGGTTCCGGCATGGGCCCGACGCTGAACACCGCCTCGGCGATGAACGCTTATGCGCTGACCGATCGTGGCACCTGGCTGAATTTCAAGAATCGCGGCGATCTGACCATCATTGTCGAGGGCGATCTCAAGCTGTTCAACCAGTATGGCGTTATCCTGGTGAACCCGGCGAAGCACAGCCATGTGAAAAAGGAGCTGGGTCAGAGCTTCATAGACTGGCTGGTTTCCGGCGAGGGCCAGAAGGCCATTGCCGATTACAAGATCGATGGCGAGCCACTGTTCTTCCCCAATGCGAAGAAGGGCCAGTCGTAACGCTATTCCCCGAGCAACCCCGTCCGGCTTTCCTGCCGGTCGGGGTTTTCCGGGTAGAGCCCCAGGATGATGCGATCCACTGTCCGTCCGTCCGAGGCGCAGGGCAGCAGCAGCCGATTCATCACCAGCCAGTCCTTGCGGCCGCTCGGCCCTGTAATATGGACGGGCAGGCTGGTTTCCACGCAGCGCCGGTAAAGGGCCAGGATTGCCTCCACCCGTTCGGATGGCAGGACCTCGTCCAGATACCTGCCGGTGAAATCCTTGTCGTCGAATTCCACCAGCTGGACGCCATAGAGCCGGAACCGGAAGCGCAGGGCGGCAGCTCGACCTCGATAATGCCGAGATTGCCCATCCAGGGCCGGAAATCCTCAAAGCTGAAGGCTGCGCGCGACGGCAGAGTCCGACCGTCATAGCGGGCCAGCCACAGATCGAGCAGCCGGGCGAGTTTCGGATGCACCACTGCCGGGATCTCCGGCGCGGGCAGGGCAACGCTCGCCGGGCCCTGCATTCTAGCGGGCACCGCGATACAGGCCGATACGCTTGGCCATCTGCGGGAAACCGTCGAGATACAGGCCGACCAGAAGCTGGTCAACATCAGTCCCGCCGGCCAGACAGGGCATGATCAGACGATGCACCGACAGCCGGCTGGCAGTGCCGCCTCGCCAGACCGAATAGACCGGCCCCCGGCGTTCCAGCGCTGCCGTATATTCCTGCAGGATGCGCGGCCGATGTGTCGGTGAAAGAATCTCATCAAGATACTTCCCCGTCTGGTCCATGCCGTGAAACTGGGTGAGGACAACGCCGCTCAGCCGGATGTGAAAACGCTGCGTCGGGCGTTCATAGTCCACGATGGACAGATTGCCCATCCAGGGGGCGAAATGCTCGGGCGCGAAACTGGCCCGGTCAGGTAGGTCCGGAAAGATGGCTTTGCTGCTCCACAGGCGATACAACGCGGCCAACCGGTCATGATCGATTATCATCCTGCCGTCGCCATCGGGAAAGACCTGTCGGTATTCGCCGGTCGGCATGTCGCCTGGTTTCATATGCGCGGTATAAGGCGAATCCGACGGCACAGGCTGGGGCTCCCCCATAGGCGCATTTTTGTGGCACTCTTACAAACTGAGAATAAGCCAATATGCTGAAGTAAAAGTTAATGCGCCCTTAATTGCCCTTCGGGGGATTCAGGCTGCAGCCTTTCGCCAGCATCACAAACCGGACTGAGCCGCCATGACCTCCATTCCAACCACCCGCCTGCCCTCGGGCGAGGCCGTGCCGATCCTGGGACAGGGCACCTGGTGCCTGGCCGATGATCCGCGCCGGCGACGGGAAGAGATCGCCACCCTGCAGCTTGGCATCGATCTCGGCATGACGCTGATCGATGCCGCCGAGATGTATGGCGATGGCGCCTCCGAGGAACTGGTGGGTGAGGCTATCCAGGGCCGCCGCGAGGGGCTGTTCCTGGTCAGCAAGGTGCTGCCCGGCAACGCCACGCGGCACGGCACGGTGGCGGCCTGTGAGCGCAGCCTGAAACGGCTGGGCACAGACCGGCTGGACCTCTATCTGCTGCACTGGCGCGGCGGGCCGGCGCTTGCCGAAACCCTGGAAGGCTTCGCCGATCTGCAGCGCGCCGGCAAGATCCGGCACTGGGGCGTCAGCAATCTGGATATCGAGGATTGCCGGGAACTGGCGGCCCTGCCGGATGCCAAGGGGCTGGCGACCAACCAGCTGCTCTATAACCTGACCCGGCGCGGCATTGAATTCGACCTGCTGCCCTGGTGCCGGGAGCGCCGGGTGCCGGTCATGGCCTATTCGCCGATCGAACAGGGGCGGCTGCTGCGCCACCCCGCTTTGCCGAGCATCGCCGACCGGCACGGCGCGACACCGGCCCAGATCGCGCTGGCCTGGCTGCTGCGCCAGGGCGACATCATCGCCATCCCCAAGGCCGGCCATGCCAGCCATGTGCGCGACAATCACGGCGCGCTGTCGATCACGCTGGACGCCGCCGATCTGGCGGCGTTGGACAGCGTGTTTCCGCCGCCGAATCGGGCCCGACCTCTCGAAATGCTATAACCTGAGGTTTCTGCTGACCGGCAGGGAACCTTAAGCCCGGTCCAGCGGTTTCCTCATCATGTCCAGAACAGTCAAATGGGTTATCGGCGTGGCGCTTGGCCTTGTCGGCGTGGTCGCGCTGACGATGCTGCTGTTTGACTGGAACTGGCTGCGCGGATCGGCCACCGGTCTGGCCAGCGATAAAACCGGCCGTTCGGTCGAGATCGGCGATATCCAGGGCGAATGGTCGCTGCGCCCGCGCATCGTCCTCTCCGATATCCGCCTCGGCAATGTCGACTGGGCCGAAGGCGGCGACATGCTGACCGCCGAGACGGTCGAGTTCGTCATTGATATCCCTGAACTTCTGGGTGGCCGGCTGGTCCTGCCTGAAATCCGGCTGGTCAAACCGGCGCTGGCGCTGGAACGGCAGCCCGATGGCACCACCAATTGGGACTTCGATGCGCTGGACACCGCCAGCGGCGCCGCCCCCGACGACCGCAGCGAAATGCCGCTGATCGGCCAGCTGATCATCGAGGATGGCACGCTGACCTATCGCGATCCCGGGACTGGGCTGATGCTCGACGGCAAGCTCGATACCGCCCAGGGCGGCAGCGGCGATGCCGGGGAATCGACCGTCACCCTGACCGGCGAGGGCACGCTGCAGGGCGACCCGTTCAAGATCAAGCTGGTCGGCGGCTCTCTGCTGACACTGCGCGAGAGCGACACCCCCTATCCGCTGACCGTCGATATCGAGGCCGTACAGTCGCAGGGGCGCATCTCCGGCACGGTGCAGGACCCGATCCGTTTCACCGGTCTTGATCTGGAAGTGACGCTGAAGGGGCCGGACCTTTCCCTGCTGTCGCAGGTGACCGGCATCCCCTTCCCGATGACTCCGCCCTATGATTTGGGCGCCCAGCTGAAGTACGAGGGAGATGTCATCAGCTTCGACAATCTGACAGGCGAGATGGGCCGCAGCGACATTGCCGGCTCACTGGCGGTGGATACCGGCCGGGACCGGCTGTTCGTCAGCGCCGACCTTGTCTCCGACCGGCTGCATTACCGCGATGTCGGCTCGCTGATCGGCATCAAGCAGGACCCGCAGGAAGAGGCTGCCGACAAACCCGCGAAGCCGAAAGCATCGCAGCCCCCGCGCCGTGTCCTGCCGGATACACCGCTGAATATCGCGCTGGTGCGCGATGTGGACGCCAAGGTTCTGTTCAAGGGAAGGCGAGTGATCGCCCCCAACCTGCCGCTCAGCGATGTCGATCTGACACTGACGCTGGAAAACGGCTTGCTGACCCTGTCGCCGCTGTCTCTCGGCGTCGCCGGCGGGCGCACGCTGGCGACCATTGCCATCAATGCCCGCGAGCAGCCGGTGCGCACTGATTATGATGTCTTGCTGCGCAATTACCGGCTGGAGCGCTTCCTCGATGCCGCCGGCGTGAAGGGGGCAGGCGAGGGGCGGATCAATGGCCGCATCAAGCTGGTCGGCTTCGGCGACACTATCCGCTCCTCCCTGGGCAGCGCCAATGGCGATATCCGCCTGGCGATGAACCGGGGCCAGTTGTCTAACCTGGCGCTGGAGATCATCGGCATCGACATTGCCGAGGCCATCGGCTTCTGGGCCGGCGGCGACAAGAATGTGGCGATCAACTGCATGCTGGGTGATCTGATGGTGAAGCAGGGGCTGGTGACGCCGCGCATCTTCGTCATGGATACCGATGACAGCACCGTGCAGATCACCGGCGGCGCCAATCTGGGCAAGGAGGAACTGGGTCTGCAACTCGAAACCTATCCCAAGGACCCCAGCCTGTTCAGCGCCCGCACCCCGATCACCGTCAAGGGCACCTTCGCCCAGCCGGTCGTCGGTATCGATGCCGGACAGGCAGCCGCGCGGGCTGCCGGCGCCGTGGCGCTGGGCGTCCTGCTGACACCGCTGGCCTCCATCCTGGCCTTCATTGAGCCGGGGCTGGAGGAAGACACCGATTGCGCCGTCCTGATGCAGAAGAAGCGCTGATCCCGGTTCTGCGTCTCTTCAACGCCCCCAGCTGACACGCTGCCAGACCCGTTCATGCAGCACATAGGTCGCCAGCGCCAGCCCGCTGGTGGCCAGCGCCATCTGCCCGCCGACACTGGCCGACCCGGTCAGCAGCCAGCCGACCAGCGTCGTCGCCAGCAAGCCGATGCTCTGCCAGGTGATGGCCTTGACGAAGGTGCGCTTGGTGCTCTCCATGCCGGGAATCCAGTGTTTCGGGGTCTTCTTGCTGGCGCGACCCTGCGCCGGTACGGCCGGGAGTACGACGCGGGTTTCGTGACGAGCTTCTCCGGATTGCAGATAAAATCCTCCATCTGCTGCAAATTGCCCCTGACTGTGATAAGAATCCCGATATGGATAAACGGGACCGTGCCAATCTGCTGACCGACAGGCTGCGCGGCGTGCTGGCCACGGGCAAATGGAGCCTCAGCGCGCTGGGCCGGGCGGCCGGCATCGACCGCACCACCATCACCCAGCTTCTGGAGCCGGATGCCGGGCGCATGCCGAACAGCCATGTCCTGGCAAATCTGGCCGAGGCGCTGGGTGTCAGCACCGACTGGCTGCTCGGCCTGGCGGAGGAGCCGGGCGGGGCGGCGGAAATCCTGGATGCCAGCGTGCATATCACCCGCGCCGCGCGCACCCCGTTCGACGAGACGGTGATGTCCTGGTATCGCGAGGCGGAGGGCCGGAAGATCCGCCATGTCCCGGCCGGCCTGCCCGATCTGCTGAAAACCGATGCGGTGCTGCGCCATGAATGGCGCCTGGCCCCGGCCAAGACGCCGCGCCAGGCCATCATCGACGCCCGCGACAAGCTGAACTACGCCCGGCTGCCCGAGGTCGACATGGAACTGGCCATGCCGAAGCATGCGCTGGAGGTGTTCTGCCAGGGGGCCGGGCAATGGGAAGGCCTGTCAGCCGAATCCCGCCGGGAGCAGCTGACCCATATGGCCGAGCTGACGGAGGAGCTGTATCCCCGGCTGCGGCTCTATCTGTTCGATCTGCGCAAGGCCTATTGCGCGCCCATCGGCGTCTATGGCGGGTTGCGCGCCGTGGTCTATGTCGGCGACATCTATCTGGTCTTCACCAGCAAGGAACATATCCGCGCGCTGTCCAGCCGCTTCGACACGCTGGTCCGCGACGCCGCTGTGCGCGCCCATGATGTGCCTGCCCGGCTGCGCGCCATGGTCGAGACGGTGTGCTGATCCTCAGCCCTTCTTCTTTAGTTCTTCCTGAACGATGGTTGCGGCGGCCTGCGGATCGAAATCGCTGGCGCTGCCACCCTGGTCGAGATGCTGCAGGTAGTAGCGGCCCAGCGCCCAGACCCCGGCCGCTGCCAGCCCCGGCATCACCGCCATGCCGGCCAGCCCCAGCCCGGGAATCGCCTTCAGCGTACTGACCGCCGCTATCTTCGGCCCCAGCACGCCGGCCACGGTCAGCGCCGCCTGACGCGCCACGCCGGGGTCATTATGCGAGCGATAGACCCGGTTCAGCTCCGCCATCATGCGGATGATCACCGCTGTCAGCCCCATCGTATCCAGCACCGGCATCGGCAGCAGCCCGGCCGCCGCCGCCCATTGGCTGTAGCGTTTTACGATGCCGTGCGACTCCGCCAGCCGCGCCTCGCGGCCCTCGGTCTCTGCCGGGGTATAGGGAAGCGGCGTCGATATGGCCTGGGAGGGCTGTTCCTTGGCCGGTGATTTCCGCGACGCGGTTGCCCCCGTAACTTTGGCCTCCACGGTCTTTGCCCCCATAGTCTTTACGGGCGAAGCCTTCTTCTTCGGCTTCGCAGCCTTGGGCCGGGCAGGCGCCGGTGTGGCTTTTTCCGGGGCGGCGATGGTGTCTACCGAATCGTTGCGGGGATTCAGATTGTCACGCAAAGAGGGGCGTCTGCTCATGTCAGGCTCCGTTTCACATGGCTGGCCAGCGCGTCGATATCCGCGCGGGCGGCCGATTTCCGAGCCCAGTCGCCGACCCAGCGACCGGTGGTGAAGGCATCGATATGGGCCGAGCGTTGCAGGATGGCCGGGCCGACAGGTTCCCCCATATCGGCCAGGACGCTTTCGATCTCCCGCCCGGCCGCCGTGCGCCGGTCAACCCGCGACGGCACCAGCAGCGTCGGCGGCTTGCCCTTGCGATGGCGGCGGGTCTGCGCCAGCCTTTCCAGCGCCTGCAGCGTCGCCTTCAGATCGGCGCCGCTGGGCGTGACCGGAATCAGCAGCAGATCGGTGACCTCCAGCGCCGCCGTCAGGGCCGGCCCCCAATGCGGCGGCAGATCGACCACGACCAGCCCGGCTGTCTCGCGATGCCCCTGCACCGTGGCGCGCCACTCGTCGGGGTCGGTATTCTCGTCAATCGGCAGATGCACGACATCGATCGGCAGCCCGCCACCCGCCGCCCATTCGACAGCGGTGCCCTGCGCATCGGCATCGACCAGCACCGGCCTGCCGGATTTGCCCGCCAGTGCACAGGCCAGATTGACGGCGATGGTGCTCTTGCCCACCCCGCCCTTCAGATTGCCGACCGCGATGATGCCCTGGGGCATGCCCCTCTCCCCCCTATTTGCCCCGATGATCAGCGCTAGGGCGCTGATACGCAAGGGACCATGACAGAAGAGAGGTCGATGCGTGCCACCTTCATTGATGCGGCGGCACGTCCAGCCGGACCACGATGCCGGCCAGCTCGGGCGAGAGGGCCGGGTAGCGCTGCATCACCAGCGGGTCATGGCCGGGAATGACGTGATCGGGTGAATCGGCCAGGCGGTAGAGCGTGTCATGGCCGTCCAGCATATCGCTGACATTCTGGACAATGGGGAAAGGTGCCCGCTTTTCCATGTTCGCATAGAGGTGCGAAGCGTCGGAGGCGACGACGACCCAGCCGCGCCGGGTCCAGACCCGGACCGCCTGAAGCCCCGCCGTATGACCGCCGATCCGGTGCAGTTGCAACCCCGGCGCCAGCTCGCTCATGCCGTCATGGAAGCGCGCCCGGCCGCCATGGACATGACGCACCAGGGCAACGACATCTTCCACATCGAAGGGCACGCGCATCGCCGCATGGCACATGCAGCGGCCGGTGGCGAAGGCGACCTCGCGGTCCTGCACATGGAAGCAGGCGCGCGGAAAATCGCCCAGCGTACCGGCATGGTCATAATGCAGATGGGTGAGGATGACATCGTCGATCTGCCCGGGATCAATGCCCAGCAGCCGCACCCCGTCAGCCGGCAGGCGCAGCAAATCGCGGCCACGTCCCCTGGCCGCCGCCTCACCGAAGCCGGTATCGATCAGGAACAGCCGGTCGGAGCGGCGCGCCACCCAGACGAAATAGTCGAGATCGGAGGCCGTCTCGTGGAGATCGCCGCCGATGAAATTATCGCTTTGCCGCCGCCCGCCCATATGGGCATAGCGGATAGCAAACAACTCGAAGGGTTCGGGCATCCTGTCCTGCATGGTTTCCTCCCGCAGCGCGTTTTACCCATCCAAGACGAGAAACCGCAGCCGGACAATATAATTGACTGCCGCCATTGACTGCCCGGCAGGGCTAGCTTATCCGGGATGTCTCTCGTGTTAACCCAATCCCAGAAACAGGGCGCGCGCTGTCGCGCCTTCAGGAGGAAATACCCCATGGCCATGCGTCCGGAATTCGAGACCGAGCAGTTCAAGAAGGGCCTGAAAATTCGCCGTGAAGTGCTGGGCGGTGCCTATGTCGACAAATCCGTCGCCAGTGCCGACGACATGACCGCCCCCTTGCAGAAGCTGGTCACCGAATGGTGCTGGGGTGAGGTCTGGGGCCGCGACACGCTGGACCGCCGCACCCGCAGCTTCCTGAACCTCGCCATGCTGACCGCGCTGAACCGCCCACATGAGATTCGCTTGCATGTGCGCGGCGCGCTGAACAACGGCCTGACCCGCGAGGAAATCCGCGAAGTCGTGCTGCAGGCCGCGATCTATTGCGGCGTGCCCGCAGCGCTGGACGCCATGAAGGTGGCGCTGGAAGTGTTCAAGGATTTCGACGCCGAAGCGGCCGCCGAAAAGAAGTAAGCCGAAGGGTGTAGCGGCCGCTGCTCCCGAGCAGTGGCCGCGCGCGCCTACAGCCCCTCGGCCAGCTCGGCCAGGGCGTCGGGCTGAAGCAGCACGACGTTGCTGACGCCATCCAGCCGGATCAGGCCTTCCTGGCGGAACTGGGTGAAGGTACGGCTGACCGTCTCGATGGTCAGGCCCAGATAATCGGCAATGTCGCTGCGGCTCATCGGCAGGACAAGCACCGGATCGCCGGTGCCCGTGCCATGGCGCTTCACCGTCATCAGGAAGGAAGCGATCCGCTCCTTCGCCGTCTTGCGGCCCAGCAGCAAAATCTGGTCCTGGGCTGCGACAAGCTCGTGCCGCGCCATCAGGAACAGGCGCTTTTCCAGCGCCGGGTAATTCTCCAGCAGGGCCTTGAAACGCACCCGCGGGAAGCGGCACACCGTCACCGGCGTCACCGTCTCGGCGGAATAGAGGTAGCAGTCATCCACCGCGATGCCGATAAAATCCCCGGCTGACAGGAAACCGACGATCTGCCGCCGGCCATCGGCCAGCAGGCGATACAGCTTCACCGTGCCGCTGGTGACATTGAACAGGTAGGTCGCCGGCTCGCCCTCGCTGACGAAATCCGTCTTGGCCGCATAGGGCACGGCCGTGGTGATATGCGACAAAGCGGCCAGCCCGGCCTCATCCAGCGAGGCACACATGCTCACCGCCCGCGATTCGCAGTGGCTGCAGGGGTCTTCCACATCGGCCGTGGCAAGCGCTGCGGCCGTATGGGTGCATTGGGTTTGGACAAACGGAGTCATTTGCCACCTCCGTTACTGAATTGAACCCTTTAATAATAGCACAACCCGCCTGCGGCATCTGTGGCAAATTGATCCATCGCAAAGCAGCCCCCGCCCATCCCGCGCAAACTGCCGGAAATCCCGGATAAGGCGAGGTGGTTACGGTGCGGAGCTTGTCGGTTGAGTTGCTGACCCTGGCGGAGATCGACCGGGCCTTCCCGTTGATCGCGGCGACCCTGCCCGATATTCAGCCGGATGAGTGGCACAGCTTTGCCGCCCGGATGATCGGCAATCGCGGCACCGGTACATGCGGCATTCTCGCGGCGCAGGCGGAGGGCGGTTACCTCACCGGCCTGTGCGTCTATCACCAGATCGACAGCATCGCTTTGGGCCGCAGCCTGCTTGCGGAGAGCTTCGTGGCGCTGGATCTGATCGATCCGGCAGTGGTGATCGACGCCCTGGCCGACGCCCTAAAGATGACCGCCACCCGCCAGGGCTGCGCCAGGGTGCGGGCCTGGGCGCCATCACGGCGCGGCGGCCTGATCGGCCATCTGAAAGCCAGCGGATTCGTTGAAGAGGGAATCGCCCTGAATTTCCTCTGCGAGCAACCGGCTGTGCCGTTTTCCTGAAATGCTTATTTTGCAGGCGAATATTTGTGCGTGATTAAATTTTAATCATCATGAAACATCCACAGATTCTAGTGCGATTCGCCACAATCCAATAAATTATTGATTTTCCTGTATTATATGCGCGCTTCTCACTTGGCCCGTAAAGTGCATGCACTTTGAAAGCTCGTACTTTCAAAAAGGATAGCACCCATGGACAGGAGAAGTTTTCTGAAGGCAGGCGCGGCCACGACACTGGGGGCCTCCCTCAGCGCCGGCATGCTGCCCTTCCTCAAGGTTCTGCCGGCCTCGGCGGCGACGGCGGATACGCTGGTGGTGGTCACCGGCACCACGATCAACAGCCTGGATCTGCACCGCACCGGCACCAACCGGCCGAGCTATCAGGTCTCGGTCAATTGCTATGACCGGCTGCTGACCTTCGGCACCAAGACCATGCCGGACGGCTCGCTGAGCTATGATTACGCCAAGCTGGAAGGCGAGCTAGCGGAAAGCTGGGAGATCGCCCCCGATGGGGATTCGGTGACCTTCAAGCTGAAGGACGCGACCTTCTGGGACGGCAAGCCGGTGACCGCGGCTGATGTGAAATGGTCGCTGGACCGCGCTGTTTCGGTCGGCGGCTTCCCGACCGTGCAGATGAAGGCCGGCTCGCTGGAAAAGCCGGAGCAGTTCGAGGTGGTTGATGCGAAGACCTTCCGCATCAAATTCCTGCGCAAATCCAAGCTGACCCTGCCCGATTTGGCCGTGCCGGTGCCGTTCATCATCAATTCCACCGTCGCCAAGGCCAACGCCACCGAAAAAGACCCCTGGGCGATGGAATATCTGCACCGCACCCCAGCCGGCTCCGGTGCGTACAAGGTCGAGCGCTGGGACCCGGGCCAGCAGCTGGTCTATACCCGCAACGATGCCTGGAAGGGCGGGCCGCTGCCGGCGGCGAAGCGTATCATCATGCGCGAAATCCCGTCGCAATCGACCCGACGCGCGCTGATCGAGCGCGGCGACATCCATCTCTCGCACGACATTCCGGCGAAGGACGCCAAGGAGTTGGGCGCGCTGAAGACGGTGAAAGTGGTCGGCACGCCGATCGAGAACTGCCTGCATGTCCTGTGCACCAACCTGAATTTCGAGCCCTTCAAGGACAAGAAGGTGCGTCAGGCCGTTGCCTATGCCGTGCCCTATCAGGAAATCTTCCAGAACGCCGCCTATGAGCGTGGCGCGCCGATGTGGGGCGCCAAGAGCGCCGAGCCGACCGATATCGCCTGGCCGCAGCCCTTCCCCTATTCGACCGATTACGACAAGGCGAAGGAATTGCTGTCCCAGACTGCCTTCAAGGACGGGTTCGAGGTGCCGCTGTCCTTCGATCTGGGCACCGCCGAATGGGGTGAGCCGACGGCTCTGCTGATCCAGGAGGGTCTGGCGAAGATCGGCATCAAGGCAACCATCGACAAGATTCCGGGGGCCAACTGGCGCACCGTGGCGCTGGTCGAGAAGAAGCTGCCGCTGCATCTCGACAATTTCGGCGGCTGGCTGAACACGCCCGACTATTACTTCTTCTGGGCCTATGTGAAGGGCAACCTCTTCAACTCGTCCAATTACGACGATGCGGAGATGATGCAGCTGATCAACGAGACGCTGCACATGCCGATGGACGATGCGACCTATGCGCCGAAGATCAAGCGCATGATCGCCAAGGCCTTCGACGATGTGCCGCGCATCCCGCTGTATCAGCCCAATCTGGATGTCGCGATGCGCCCCGGCCTCGATGGCTATGAGGCCTGGTTCCACCGCATGGTCGATGTCCGTCCTCTGACCTTCAAGACCGCCTGAGGAGGGGACGGGCCGTGACACTCCCCCCGAAAGTCCGGCTCGTCGGGCGTCGCCTGCTGCAGGCGGCGCCCGCCCTTGCGGGCATCATCATCATCACCTTCGTGCTGACCCGCGCCCTGCCCGGCGACCCGGCGGTGTATTTCGCCGGTCCGGCGGCCGACGAGGCCTCGATTGCCGAAATCCGCAAGCAGCTCGGCCTCGACCGCAGCCTGCCGGTGCAGTTCGTCAGCTATCTGCGGGACCTCGCCACCGGCAATCTCGGCACCTCGATCTCGACCGGCCAGCCGGTGCTGACGGAGATCGTCACCCGCCTGCCGGCCTCGCTGGAACTGACCCTGACCGCGCTGCTGCTGGCCATCGCCGTGGCGGTGCCGCTGGGCGTGCTGGCCGCAACCCGGCCGGATAGCTGGGTCGATCATCTGTGCCGCTTCGTGGTGACTGCCGGCGTCTCGCTGCCGACCTTCTTCACCGGTCTGGCGCTGGTCTATCTGTTCTATTACCTGCTCGGCTGGGCACCGCCGCCAATGGGGCGGCTGGACATATTGTTCCTGCCGCCGGACCGGGTGACCGGCTTCTACACCATCGATTCGCTGCTGGCCGGCGATATCAGCGCCTTCGGCAGCGCGCTGGCCCATCTGGCGCTGCCGGCGGTGACGCTGGCGCTGTTCACTTTGGCACCCATCGCGCGCATGACCCGCGCCGCAATGCTGCAGGTGCTGGGCAGCGACTTCATCCGCACCGCCCGCGCCGCCGGGCTGTCGCGCCGCACCGTGCTGTTCGGCTATGCGCTGCGCAACGCCATGCTGCCGGTCATCACCACGCTGGGCATGGTGTTCTCCTTCGCGCTGGGGGCGAATGTGCTGGTCGAGAAGGTCTTCGCCTGGCCCGGCATCGGCTCCTACGCCATAGAGGCGCTGGTCGTCTCCGACTACGCCGCCGTGCAGGGCTTCGTGCTGGCTATGGCGCTGCTCTTCGTCGCCCTGAATCTGCTGATCGACGTGATCTACACGCTGGTCGATCCCCGCCTGCAACTGGAGGAATGATCATGACCGCCACCGCCGATCATTCCGCGCCAAAGGCGGCGTCCCAGCGCAACAGCTTCTGGCGGCATTTCCGCTATGTCCTGGCCAGCAACCCGGTCACCGCCCTGGCCTTCGCGCTGTTCCTTTTGATCGTGCTGGCGGCGGTTCTTGGGCCGGCGCTGGTGCCCTATGACCCGCTGGCGACCAATGGGGCGCGCGCCTTGCAGCCGCCCTCCTGGCAGCATTGGTTCGGCACCGACCATCTCGGCCGTGATGTCTTCTCGCGCGTTGTCGTCGCCACACGGCTGGATCTGACGATCTCGGTCGCTGCCGTCGCCCTGTCCTTCGTCGCCGGATCGGTGATCGGCTCGCTGGCCGGCTATTACGGCGGCTGGACCGACCGCATCGTCGGGCGCGGGCTGGACACGATCATGGCCTTCCCGCTCTTCGTGCTGGCCATGGGCATCGTGGCTGCAGCGGGCAACACCATCGAGAATGTGATCTACGCCACCGCCATCATCAATCTGCCCTTCTATGCCCGCATGGCGCGGGCCGAGGTGAATGTGCGGCGCAATGCCGGCTTCGTGCAGGCGGCCAAGCTGTCGGGCAACAGCGATCTGCGCGTGCTGGCGATGCATATCTTCCCGAATTCCCTGCCGCCAATGATGGTGCAGATATCGCTGAATATGGGCTGGGCGATCCTGAACGCTGCCGGCCTGTCCTTCATCGGCCTGGGCGTTCGCCCGCCGACGCCGGAATGGGGGATCATGGTTGCCGAGGGGGCGAACTTCATCGTCTCCGGCGAGTGGTGGCTGGCGCTGTTCCCCGGTGCCGCGCTGATGCTGGCGGTCTTCACCTTCAACCTGCTGGGCGATGGTCTGCGCGACCTGGTCGACCCGCAGCGCCGGACCTGAGGAGGCATCGATGATGAACGCCATCCCCCTGCTGGACATCCGCGATCTGACGGTCGAGTTCGCCACCCGGAACGGCGCGGTCACAGCCATCGAGCGTGTCTCCTTCGCCATCGGCAAAGGCGAGACGGTCGGCGTGGTCGGCGAATCCGGCTCCGGCAAGTCCGTCACCTCCTATGCCGTGATGCGCATCCTCGACCGGGCCGGGCGGATTGCCGGCGGCTCCATCGTTTTCGGCGGCATCGGCATCGACAAGGCCCCGGAAAAGGTGATGACGGAGCTGCGCGGCCGCGAAATGTCGATGGTGTTCCAGAATCCGCGCGCTGCGCTGAACCCGATCCGCGCTATCGGCCGGCAGATCGAGGATGTGCTGATCGAGCATGCGCTGGCCGTGCGCGCCACCGCGAAGAAGGCCGCCATCGAGATCCTGCGCACGGTGAAGATCGCCAATCCGGAGGAACGCTACCACGCCTATCCGTTCGAGCTGTCAGGCGGCATGTGCCAGCGCGTCGTCATCGCCATCGCGCTGGCCTGCCGGCCGCAATTGCTGATCGCCGACGAGCCGACGACCGGCCTGGACGTGACGACGCAGAAGACCGTCATGGACCTGATGGTGGAGCTGACGCGCGAACGCGGCATGTCCAGCCTGCTGATCACCCATGACCTGGGCCTCGCCGCCGCCTATTGCGACCGCATCGTCGTCATGGAAAAGGGCAAGGTGGTGGAACAGGCGCGCACCGACAGCCTGTTCGCCGATCCCACCCACCCCTATACGAAGCGCCTGCTGCGCGCCACGCCGCGGCTCGATTCGCAGATTCGGGATCTGCTGCCCGAACCGCGCCCGGCCCCGGCAATCCTGCCACGCGGCGAGCCGCTGCTGGAAATCCGCGACATGGTGAAGGAATTCCCCGCCCGCAACGGCAGCGCCGCCTTCCGCGCCGTCGATGGCATCTCCTTCACCGTCCATCAGGGCGAGAGCCTGGGTCTGGTCGGGGAAAGTGGCTGCGGCAAATCCACCACCTCCGCCATGGTCATGCGGCTGCTCGACCCGACCAGCGGCGCTATACGCTTCGACGGCACCGATATCGCGGCGATCCCGGCCGGGCGCTTCGCCCGCTCGCCCGAGCGCGGCAAGCTGCAGATGGTCTTCCAGGACCCGACCGACAGCCTGAACCCGCGCTGGAGCGCCTTCGATTCCATTGCTGACCCGATGTACCGACTGGCCGGCATGCGCCGCGCCGAGGCCCGTGAGAAGATCGAGTCGCTGGCCCGTCTGGTCGGCCTGCCCATCGATCTGCTGGACCGGTTCCCGCATCAGCTCTCCGGCGGGCAGAAGGCGCGCGTCGGCATTGCGCGGGCCATCGCCCTGGACCCGAAGCTGCTGATCCTGGATGAGCCGACGGCGGCGCTGGATGTCTCGGTTCAGGCCGTGGTGCTGAATCTGCTGGCCGATCTGAAGGTCGAGCTGGGCATGAGCTATCTGTTCATCAGCCATGACCTGAACGTGGTGCGGCTGATCTGCGACCGGGTCATGGTCATGCGCCAGGGCCGCATCATCGAGGAAGGCGAGACCGAGAGCGTGCTGCGCGCCCCGGCCGATGCCTATACCCGCACCCTGCTGGAGGCGATCCCGCATCCGCCGGGCCACAGCACGGTCCATGCCCGGCCGGAGCCGGTCGCATGATGCAGCAGAAACGCGCTTTGCTGCGCGCCGGCACCACCGTCGACGAGATGATCCGCACCCTCGCCGATGACATCGTCAATGGCATCCTGCCGCCGGGCGAGAAGCTGGACGAGCTGGGGCTGGCCGACCGCTTCGGCGTGTCGCGAACCCCGGTGCGCGAGGCGCTGGGCCAGCTTTCCGCCATGGGACTGGCCGAGCGCCGGCCCAATCGCGGCTGTGTCGTCGCCATCATCACCGACCAGCGCCTGACCGATATGTTCGAGGCCATGGCGGAGCTGGAATCGGCCTGCGCCCGGCTGGCCGCCCTGCGCATGTCAGCCGGGGAGCGCCGCGCGCTGGACGCGCTGCATCAATCCGCCGCGACGCTGGTGCATGATGGCGCGCAGGATGCCTATTCCAGTTTCAACCTGCAGTTCCACGGGCTGATCTATGAAGGCTGCCACAGCAGCTATCTGCGCGATCTGGTCAGCACCACGCGCAGCCGGCTCGCCCCGTTCCGACGCGCCCAGTTCCGCATGCTCGGCCGGCTGCGCAAGAGCTGGGAGGAACATGACGCCATTGTCACCGCCATATTGCGCGGCGATGGCGAGGCGGCGGCGATAGCCACCCGCGCCCATGTCATCACTGTCAGCGCCGCCAGCGCCGCCTTTGTCAGCGACACCCGTACCAGCCTGCCGCAAGAGACTCCCTGATGTCCGATCACTCCTTCGACCTTGCCGCCCTGTCCGCCTTCTATGCCGGGGGTGGCGACCCTGCCGCGATCCTGCGCGAGGCGCTGCGCCGGGCGCGTGCGCAGGCCGCCGATAATGTCTGGATCGCGCTGCGCGAGGAGGCCGACATTCTGGCTGACGCCGCCGCCCTGGCCGGGCGCGACCGGGCCGGCCTGCCGCTCTATGGCGTGCCCTTCGCGGTGAAGGACAATATCGACGCCGCCGGCCTGCCCACGACCGCCGGATGCCCGGATTTCGCCTTCGACCCGGCGGAGGATTCCGGCGCTGTCGCCGCTTTGCGCACCGCCGGGGCCATCCTGATCGGCAAGACCAATCTGGACCAGTTCGCCACCGGGCTGGTCGGCGTGCGCTCGCCCTATGGCGCCTGCCGCAATCCGTTCGACCCGGCCTATGTCTCGGGCGGTTCCAGCTCCGGCTCGGCGGTGGCGGTCAGCGCCGGGGCGGTCAGCTTCTCGCTGGGCACGGATACCGCCGGCTCCGGCCGGGTGCCGGCGGCCTTCTGCAACATCGTCGGCTGGAAAGGCACGCGCGGGCTGGTCAGCACGCGGGGCGTCGTGCCGGCCTGCCGCTCGCTGGATTGCGTGACAATCTTCGCGCTGAACTGCGCCGATGCCGCCGCCGTGGCAGCGATTGCCGGGCAATACGATCCGGCCGATCCCTTCGCCCGGCCCGCCCCCGCCAGCCTGCCTGGCCTGCCCGAGCCGAAAGCGCTGCGGCTCGGCGTGCCGCGTGCCGAAGACCTCGCCTTTTTCGGCAACCCGCATACCCCCGCCCTGTTCGAGGCGGCAAAGCAGCGCTGCGCCGAGATGGGAGCCACGCTGGTCGAGATCGACCTGACGCCCTTCCTGGCCGCCGCCCGGCTGCTCTATGACGGCCCCTGGGTGGCGGAGCGCACCGCCGCCATCGCCGATTTTCTCGCCCGCAACCCGGACAGCATCCACCCGGTGGTGCTCGGCATCGTCGAGGGCGGCAAACGCTTCAGCGCCGTCGATTCCTTCAACGCGCTGTATGAGCTGCGCGCGCTGGCCCGGCAGGCCGAAGCCGCCTGGACCAAAGTCGACGCCATTCTGACCCCAACCGCCGGCACCATCCACACCATCGCTGCTGTCGAGGCCGACCCGGTGCGCCTGAACAGCCAGCTTGGCCACTACACCAATTTCATGAATCTGCTGGATCTGTCGGCGGTGGCGGTCCCCGCCGGCTTCCAGCCCGACGGGTTGCCCTTCGGCGTGACGCTCTTTGCCCCCGCCTTCCACGATGCCGCCCTGTTGCATCTGGGCGGCCAGCTGCACGAAGCCGCCGGGCTGAAGATGGGCGCGACCGGAAAGCCCCTGCCCTCTGCGGCTTTACCGGCACCCGCAACGGACCGCATCGAGCTGGCGATCTTCGGCGCGCATATGCAAGGCCTGCCACTGAACCCGGCGCTGGCCGGGCTGGGCGGCAGGATGAGCGCTGTCATCGAGACGGCAGCCTGCTATCGCCTGCACGCGCTGGAATCGCTGTCGCCGCCACGCCCCGGCCTGGTCCGCGACGAGGCAAGCGGTGCGGCGGTTGCCGGCGAACTCTGGACCCTGCCAGCCTCCGCGATGGGCCGGTTCATGCAGGACATCGCCGCCCCGCTGGCCATCGGCAAGGTGGAACTGGCCGATGGTCGGTGGGTCCCCGGCTTTCTGTGCGAGGCCCATGCCGTGGCGGCCGCCCGTGACATCACCGCCCATGGCGGCTGGCGGCAATGGCTGGACTCCACGCGCGCCTAACCGGCTGGCGTCCCGCGGATTTGTTTCCCATAGTGTGAGGGTCCTCACCTCAGGAGAAACGAATGTCCGTTCCGATCAATTGTGACATGGGCGAAGGCTTCGGCCTGTTTCGCTGCGGCGATGATGAGGGAATCATGCCCTTCATCGACATTGCCAATGTCGCCTGCGGCTTTCATGCCGGCGACCCGGCGGTGATGCGCCGCACGGTCCGGCTGGCGAAAAGCCATGGCGTGAAGGTCGGTGCGCATCCCTCCTTCCCTGATCTGCAGGGTTTCGGCCGGCGCGAGATGAAGATGCAGCGCGACGAGCTGTCGGCCTGCATCCTCTATCAGGTAGGCGCGCTGAAGGCGTTTCTCGATGCCGAGGGCATGGTGCTGAACCACATCAAGCCGCATGGCGCGCTCTATGTCGTGGCCGCCCGCGATGCCGCACTGGCCGAGGCCATTGCCGATGCCGTGGCGGTCTTCGACGTGCCGGTGCTCGGCATGGCCGGCACCCAGCATGAGGCGGTCTATACGGCGCGCGGCCTGACCATGCTGGCTGAGTATTATGCCGATCTGGAGTATGACGATTCCGGCAGCCTGGTCATGACCCGCGAACACCATGCGGTCGATTCCGCCGACGCGGCCCGGAAGGTCATCCGGGCCGTCCGGGAGGGCAAGGCAAGCGCGATCAGCGGCCGTGACATCGCGATGCGGGCGGATACGGTGTGCATCCATTCCGACACGCCGGGCGCGGTCGACCTTGCGCGCGCCGTGCATCGCGAACTGGCGCTGCAGGCGGCCTGATTATCGGGCGGTAGCTATCGCCTCGACAATCGGTTCCAGATCGGCCCACAGCTCGGCCGGGTCTTCCAGCCCGATGCTGATCCGCAGGATGGTGCCGCGATGCACCGCCCGGCCGATCCGGCGCTCGCCGGCGATGTTCATCGGCGCCAGCAGGCTGCGGGTGCCGCCCCAGGACGCCCCGATGGCGCAGATGCGCGCAGCGGTCATCAGGCCGGGCAGGGCCGCTTCCGCACCCTGCGGCACGACCAGACTGAACACGCCGCTGGCGCCGGCGAAATCCCGCCGCCACAGATCATGCCCCGGACAGCCGGGCAGCGCCGGGTGCAGGACCAGCTCGGCCGGCAGGCGGTCGGCCATCCGACGGGCGAAATCCAGCGCCACGGCGGAGGCATGGGCCAGCCGCACCGCCATCGTCTCCAGTCCGCGCAGCACCAGGCTGCACTCATCCGGCGAGACACCGATGCCCAGCGCCCGGATCGTGTCCTTCAGCCGCCGGTGCTGCGCCAACTCGCGGACGCTGATCGAGCCCATCAGCAGATCGGAATGGCCGCCGGCATATTTGGTCAGAGCCTCGACGACGAAATCGACGCCATGGGCCAACGGCTTGAAATACAGTGGCGTCGCCCAGGTATTGTCGCAGCCGACCGGCACGCCTCTGGCGTGGGCAGCCGCCACAATGGCAGGGATATCCTGCACCTCCATCGTCGTCGAGCCCGGCGATTCGGTCCAGACCAGCTTCACCGTCTCGTCGATCAGATCGGCAATGCCGGCGCCGATCATCGGGTCATAGACGCGGTAGCCGATGCCGCGCGGCTTCAGGAAATCCTCGCACAGGCTGGTGGCGGGCGGATAGACCGTGTCGGGGATCAGCACCGTGTCGCCCGGCTGCAGCAGCGTCAGGAACACCATCGCAATGCCGGCCTGTCCCGAGGGCACCAGCACCGTGCGCACGCCCTGCTCCAGCGCGGTCAGGGAGGCTTCCAGCGTCCGGCTGGTTGGCGTGCCATGTAGCCCATAGGTATAGCCATCCGGCCCGCGCTTGCCGCGCTCGGCATAGGCTTGCGCATCGGCAAAGACAATGGTCGAGGCCCGGTGAGTCGGGGTGGCCAGGCTGGCATAGCCTTCCTGGGAGACGGCCGGCCGGTGAACGCAGAGAGTCTGGTCGCGCATGGGAATCCTCGTCAGGTCAGTCATGGCGCATTACCGCATGGGCAGCCCAGTAGAACAATTGACAGGAAAGCCGTAGTCTATGCCTAAACCTTATACCTCGGAGAGGCGGTCATGAACCTGCGGCAGATCGAGGCCTTCCGGTCGGTGATGATCAGCGGCACCGTCTCCCGTGCGGCGGAGCTGATGGGCATCACCCAGCCGGCGGTCAGCCGCAGCCTGACGGAGCTTGAGGCCCGGCTCGGCTTCGCCCTGTTCGACCGGGTGAAGGGAAGGCTGGTGCCGACGCCCGAGGGCCAGATGTTCTTTCGCGATGTCGATGCCAGCTTTGTCGGCCTTGACCGGCTGCGCGCCGCCGCAGCGCGAATCCGGGATTTCGGTTCCGGCAATGTCCGGGTGGCCAGCCTGGCAGCCTTTGGCTCGACGCTGCTGCCGCGCGCCATCCGGCTATTCCGCGACCGGCATCCGGCGATCACCGTGACGCTGAGCGTGATGTCCTCGGCGGCGGTGCGTAATCATGTCGCCGATGGCGGCTTCGATCTGGGGCTGGCCGCCGACGAGATCGATCTGTCGGGTGTCGATCACCAGCTTTTCGCCAGCTATCCCGGCGTCATCGCCCTGCCGCCCGGCCATCCGCTGGCGGCGCTGAAAACCATCCGACCGCAGGATCTGCATGGCGTGGATTACATCGCTTTGTCGCCGGAGGACCGGGCGCGGCTGCGCCTGCAACAGGCCTTCGACGCGGTCGGCGCAAAGCCGGTGCTGGTCACCGAAACGCCGAATTCCACCACGGTCTGTGCACTGGCGCTGGAGGGCGTCGGCGTCGGGCTGATCAACCCGCTCTCGGCCGATGGCTTTGCCGCACGCGGCGTCGTCTTCCGGCCGTTCGAGCCGGAAGTGCCGTTCCGAAGCCATCTGCTGTTCCGGCCCGACATGCAGCAGGCCCGCATCGTGCGCGCCTTCGTCGCCGCCCTGATCAAGGCCCGCAATACGCACCCGCCTCTTGCGGTCGCCTAACTCCGCGGATGACGGCAGGACCGTCTCCGCGGGCCGGGCGGGCTGGACTACCAGGTCGCGCGCAGGCTGACCATCACGCTGCGCGGTTCGCCCCAATAGCCGTTGAAGGCGATATCGGTCAGGTATTTTTCGTCGAAGATGTTGTTCAGGTTCAGACTGGCGGAGACGTTGTCCGTCAGCTGGTAGCGCAGCATCAGGTCGACCAGGGTGAAAGCATCCTGCTGGAACTCCGTGTTGCTGATGCGGCTATAGGCATCGCCCTGCCAGCGCAGATTGCCGCCGACCGTCAGGTCACGCCATTCCCCCGGCAACTGGTAGGTCGAGAACAGCTTGAAGCTGTCCTTCGGGATGTTGGTGGTCAGCCGCGTGCCGTTGGCGTCCTCCGGCACGGCCCGGCTGTAACCGCCACCGATCTGCCAGCCCGGCATCAGCTCGCCATTCATCTCCACCTCGAAGCCCTCGCTGGTGGTGCCTTTCGCCGCCCTGTAGGCCTGCGATCCATCGGGCGCGAACTGACCCGGATCGATGACCGCCAGATTGTCCTGCTCAATCCTGAAGACGGCAAAGCTGGCATTCAGCCGGCCCTCATAGAATTCCGCCTTCACGCCCGCCTCATAGGCATTGCCTTCCAGCGGGTCCAGCGTCAGGCCGGAGGTACCCTTCTGGCTCTGCGGCTTGAAGATGCTGGTATAGCTGGCATAGACTGACCAGATATCGGTCAGGTCGTAGACAACGCCGGCATAGGGCACCAGCACCCCGTTTTCCGCCCGCCTGGTGGCGCGGGAGGCACCACTGTTGGGGAAGCTGCGGGTCTCCTCCTCCCATTTGCTGAGCCGGCTGCCCAGGATGACCGACAGAGAATCCGTCGGGCGCAGACGGGTCGCGGCATAGACGCCATATTGCCGCTCCTTGGTCTCCGACCAGCCGGTGGAGTCCAGTGCCGGCTGCGCGATCTCGCCGTTCCAGTTGAAGTAATCCGGGATGCTGGGATCATAGCCGGTGAGATACCAGAGCGGATAGTCCAGCCCCTGGCGATGCGCGTGATACCCGCTGGTGCCCAGCATCAGCTCATGCTTGCGGCCGAACATTTCATAGGGGCCGGACAGATCGACGCCGATCGAGGTCTGCTCCAGATCGGAATTCCAGCGCCCGGGCCAGATGCCCATGCCGGTGCCGTCCTGGTTCAGGTTGCCGCGCACGCCATAGCCCAGCAGCCCGTCATATTCGCGCCAGGAGTTCTCGATATCCAGCTTCACCTTCCAGCCATTGTCGAAGCGGTGTTCCAGGCTGCCAAAGGCGGTGATGCTGTCATTCATGAAATAGGCCCAGTTCGCAGCCGAATTGATCGAGCGCGAGAAATCCGTGGGTGTGCCGTCGGCATAGAGCAGCGGGAAGCCGGCGCGCGAGGCCTGTTCGGAATTATGCTTCTGATATTCCAGCCCGACGGTCAGCAGCGTGTCCTCGGTCAGATCGGCTTCCAGCGTGCCATAGGCGATCTGCTTGTCCATCTCCAGCCGGTCGATGAAGGAGTTGCTGTCCTGGTAGGCGGTCACGAAACGCCCGCGCAGCCGCCCGTTTTCGACCAGGGAGCCGGAAACATCCATCTCCCCCCGATAGCGATCCCAGGACCCGACCTGGCCCTCGACATAGCCCTGGAAATTCGCGGTCGGGCGCTTGCGCACCAGATTGACCGAGGCCGAGGGATCGCCGACGCCGTTCAGCAGGCCGGTCGAGCCGCGCACGATCTCCACACGATCATAGGTCGCGAGATCGGCGATCTCGTCGTTGAAGCCGTAAACCGTGGAGCGCGGAATGCCGTTGACCTGGAAATTGTTCAGCGCAAAGCCGCGCACATAGACCTGGTTGCCGTCGGTGCCGAGCGCACCGGATTCTACCAGCGTGACGCCGACCGCCTGGTTCAGCACATCCTTCATCTCGTTCAGCCCCTGATCATCCAGGCGCTGGCGCGTCATCACCGTCACCGATTGCGGTGTCTCGCGGAACGACAGGTCGAGCTTGGTAGCGGAGCTGCTGGAGCCAATGGTGTAGGAGCCGGTGCCCTCGCTCTTGCCGGCATCGGCGCTGCGCGCGCCTTCGACCTGGATGGGGGACAGTTGCAGCGCCCCACCGCTGCTCTGGCCCTGCCGGCGCAGTTCGATGGTCCGGGCGTCCACCTGCGTCCAGATCAGGCCGCTGCCCGCCAGCAGGCGGTTCAGTGCCTCGCCCGGCGCCATGGTGCCGCTGATCGCAGTGGTCGAAAGACCGCGCGCGATGGCGGTATCCATCGTGACCTGCAAGCCGGCCTGCCGGCCGAAACTGGTCAGCGCGCCGGCTAGCGGCTGGGCGGGAATATCGAAGGCGACCTGACTGCTCTGAGCGATCTGGGCCGGCGCTTGTTGTGCCGAGGCGCCGGGCAGGCCCGTGGACAGCGCAAGCAGTGATGTGGCCATCAGCAGTACCGCCCGTGCGGCGCTGCCGTTAAGTCTAGTCCCCGATGGGCCGGTATAGGCCCCGATTGGCGCTGTCATTCAGAGTCCCCTTCTTTCTGAGAGTGCGCAGGCATGCATTATGCAAACAAGTCTCATTTGCACAGCACAACAGACGTATCTCAGCCGGGGATTTTCAAAGTTTTTAGCAGACGGGGGTCAGCTGCTGCCGATGATCACAAGATAGGGGGTAATCTGCCGCATCGTGCCGCCATGCGGGCGCAGGATGGCGGCCAGCGCCGCCAGCGGATCGGTCAGGTCGTAGATGCCGGTCACCTGCCGCGCGGCAAGTTCCGGGTCCCTCTGCAGGATCAGGCCGGTGTGGTAGCGCCCGATCTCGGCCAGGGCTTCGCCGACCGTTATCCCGTCGACGATCAGCAGCCCCTGCCGCCAGGCGGCGACGGCAGCGGGATCGACAGTGCCGCGAAATGCCTGCTCCTCGTGCCGGTCGATACGCAGCGTCTGGCCGGGTGCCAGCCGTTCGACCGCCACCGGGCTTCCGGCGGGGGCGACCTCCACTATGCCCTGGTGAACCGCGACCTGGATGTCATCCGGGGCCAGCCTGACCCCGAAGGCCGTGCCGATCACGGTTACCGATGTGCCCCCGGCATCAACCGTGAAAGGCCGCAGGGCATTCGCCGCCACCTCGAAATAGGCCTGTCCGTGCAAGAGCGTGACCGCCCGACGGGTGCTGCTATAGGCAACATCCAGCGCGCTGTCGGTATCCAGCGTCACCCGCGAGCCGTCCTCCAGGACGATCTGCTCGCTTTGCCCGACGCGGGTATGAAAATCGCCGGCTGGCCAGAGCGCGTCCGATGCCAGCCACAGGGCAAGGCAGGCCGCGAGAGCGGTCGCGGCAAGAATGCCGGCCCTGAGCGGTCGCTGTGTCCGGCTGCGCGCGCCGTGCCATTGGTGACGATGCGCAGGCGGCACGGTGCCCATTGCCGCCCAGGTCTCCGATGCCCTGCGCCAGTTGGCTGCATGCCGGGGATCGGCTTGCAGCCACGCGTCGAATGCCGCGCGCAGTGCCGCATCCCCTGGCGCCGCATCAAGGCGGAACAGCCAGTCGAGTGCCTGCTGCCAGACCGGGTCGTCGATGTCGTCTGTTGCGGCCATGATCTCCGTGGCGAATTGGCTGGGAAGAACGCGGGTATCGGCTGCCCTCCTCTCTATATGACGAACGGGCAGCAACGGGGGCGTCATGTTTTTTTACCGTGCGTGGGATGCCGGCTCTGGGCAGCGCAATAGGAGACGGCGTCCCGCACCAGCCCATGCGCGTGCCCGAGCGAAATCCCGAGATGATCGGCAATTTCCTGGAAGGTATGCCCGCCAAACCGATGCATCTCGAAGGCGATACGGTTTCTCTCGGGCAGTTGCGCCACAGCCATCGCAACCCGGCGCAGCGTGTCGCGATGCAGCGCGGTCGCCTCTGGCGAGATGCGGTCCGGCTGGTCGGCCAGTTGGTCCAGCGTGCCGGAGGCCTGGTGATGGCGTCGCTCCGTGGCCAGTCTGCGGGTCCAGTCCACGGCCAGATTCCGGACAATGCGGTAGAGATATCCTGCCGGCTGGCGAATGGTATCGGGCGCAGCCCCCGGCCGGGCCAGCATGTCCTCGAATCGCAGCCATGCTTCCTGCACCACATCCTCGGCATCCGCCCGGTCGCCGACGATCGGCGTGGCGTAATCGATGAGCGACCGCCTGTGCGCAAGGAACAGGTTCAGCTTGCTAGCGTTTTGTTTCAAGGGATTGCCGCGCTGTGCAGGACCAGGATCGGCCCGACGCTATATGCTATGAGAGTGATTATCAATATCCTGCTGCCGCGATAATTTCCTGTATGTCTCGTTGAGATTTTCTGCGACGGAAAAGCCGTCCCGCTGCGTTTAGTCACCATGCGCCGATAAAGCGTGCCTGAGCGACCCGATCCGCAAGCTGGGGGTTTCCCGCGCTGACCACGTCCTTTAATAATCATTCGCGTTTAATCGACGCGCTTTCACAGCGACGGGCCGCATGCTGCGCGCCATGGCGGGCTGGTGCAGGCGGCGCTGAGGCCTATTTCTTCTGCATGGATATTCATGACTGACCCTGTTTCCTCCCCCGCCGGCCAGCCTTCTTCCCGCCGCTGGCTGCGTGCCGCCGTCATCCTGTGCCTGCTGGCCATCGCGGGCGGTGCAGCCTGGTACTTTCTGCTGCGCACGCCGACCGCCCCGCCGGCGCGTCTCGTCAGCCCCTGGGCCGGGCCGGTGCCGGTGCGCGTCATCGATGCGCGGTCGGAGGATATGACAGTGGAGGTGAAGGCCATCGGCACGGTGACGCCGCTGAATACGGTGGTGGTGCGCAGCCGGGTCGACGGGCAGCTTCAGCGCGTGCTGTTCCAGGAGGGCGAGCGGGTGAAGGCCGGCGAATTGCTGGCCGAGATCGACCCCGAACCCTATCGCGTCCGCCTGGCCCAGGCGGAAGGCCAGAAGCAGCAGAATCTGGCCCAGCTGAAGAATGCGGAGAATGACCTGGCGGTCTATCGCCGGCTGTTCGAGCAGGATTCCATCGCCCGCCAGCAGCTCGACACACAGGCGGCGCTGGTCAACCAGCTGCGCGGCACGCTGATGTCGGACCAGGCACAGGTCGATGACGCCAAGCTGCAGCTCGACTATACCCGCATCGTCGCCCCCATTGCCGGGCGGCTTGGCCTGCGCCGGGTCGATGCCGGCAATCTGGTCTCCACCGGCGATACCGAGGGCATTGTCTCGATCACCCAGACCCAGCCCATCGGCGTGCAATTCACCGTGCCGGAAGTACAGCTTCCCGCCATCCGCGAGGCCCATGCCGCCGGCCGGCTGCTGCCAGTCGAGGCCTGGGACCGCAACGAGCAGCAGATGCTGGCCGAGGGCGTGTTGACCACGCTGGACAACCAGATCGACCTTGCCACCGGCACACTGCGGCTGAAGGCGCAGTTCGACAATACGGACGACGCGCTGTTTCCCAACCAGTTCGTGAATGTGCGGCTGCGGGTGCGCACGCTGGAAGGTGCCGTGACCATCCCGGTCGATGCGGTGCAATACGGATCGCAAGGCACCTATGTCTACATGATTGCCGATGGCAAGGCGGTGATCCGCCCGATCAAGCTTGGCCCGACCAATGCCGAGCGGGTGGCGGTGCTGCAGGGTCTGTCGGCGCAGGACCAGGTGGTGCTGGAAGGTCTCGACCGCTTGCGCGAAGGCCGCGCGGTGACCGTCGTGACCGCACCGCCGCCTGCCAGCCCGGTGCTTCAGCCCCCTGCAACGCAACCCGGCGGCGGCTGACATCATGAATCTCTCGCGCCCCTTCATCCTGCGGCCGGTCGCTACCTCGCTGCTGATGCTGGCGCTGATGCTGTCGGGCATCCTGACCTGGCGGATGATGCCGGTGGCGGCGCTGCCGCAGGTCGATTACCCGATCATCCAGGTCTTCACCTTCTATCCCGGCGCCAGCCCGGACGTCATGGCGCGGACCGTCACGGCACCGCTGGAACGCCGGCTGGGCCAGATACCCGGCCTGAACCAGATGTCCTCCAACAGTTCCGGCGGGGCCTCGGTCATCACCCTGCAATTCGCGCTGACGGTCGATCTGGGCGTTGCCGAGCAGGAGGTGCAATCGGCGCTGGCAACCGCCAACAGCCTGCTGCCGGGCGACCTGCCGGTGCCGCCGATCTATCGCAAGGTCAACCCGGCCGATGCGCCCATCCTGACGCTGGCGATCACCTCTGCAACGCTGCCTTTGCCAGCGGTCTATGATCTGGTGGATACCCGCATGGCGCAGAAGCTGGCGCAGGTATCCGGCGTCGGCCTGATCAGCCTGGCCGGCGGGCAGCGACCGGCGATCCGCGTGCAGGTCAATCCCGGCGCGCTGGCCACCGCCGGCCTGACCGTGGAGGATGTGCGCAGCGTCATCGCCAGTGCCAATGCAAACCAGGCCAAGGGCAGCTTCGACGGGCCATACCGCACCACGCTGCTGGACGCCAATGACCAGATCCGTACGGCCGAGGGCTATCGCCGGCTGATCCTGACCTGGAGCGAGGGCGGCGCGCTGCGGTTGGGCGATGTCGCCAAGGTGGTCGACGGGGCGGAGGACCGGTTCCTCGCCGCCTGGTCGGACAAGGTGCCCGCCGTGCTGCTAAACATCCAGCGCCAGCCGGGCGCCAATGTGATCGACGTTGCCGACCGGGTGCGCGAATTGCTGCCGCAGCTGTCGGCCAGCCTGCCGGCCTCGGTCGAGGTGGCGGTGCTGACCGACCGGACGCAGAGCATCCGCGCCTCGGTGCGCGACGTGCAGAAGGAACTGATCTTCGCCATCCTGCTGGTGGTCGCGGTGACCTATGCCTTCCTGCGCAACGCTCGGGCGACGATCATTCCCAGCGTGGTGGTGCCGCTGTCGCTGGTCGGCACCTTCGGCGTGATCTATATGGCCGGCTTCTCAGTCAACAATCTGACGCTGATGGCGCTGACCATCGCGACCGGCTTCGTGGTCGATGACGCCATCGTCATGCTGGAGAACATCGCCCGGCACCGCGAGGCAGGGCTGTCGCCAATGCAGGCGGCGCTGAAAGGCGCGGCGGAGATCAGCTTCACCCTCGTATCGCTGACCGTCTCGCTGGTGGCCGTGCTGATCCCGCTGCTGTTCATGGGCGATGTGGTGGGACGGCTGTTCCATGAATTCGCCGTCACCTTGGCCATCGCCATCCTGATCTCGCTGGCGGTATCGCTTACGCTGACGCCGATGATGAGCGCCCGCATGCTGCCCCCGATGGCGCATCAGGCGGACCCGGAGAAGCCCAGCCTGATGGACCGGGTGATCACGCGCTACGGCCTCTGGCTCGACTGGGTGCTGGCGCACCGTGCGCTGGCGATGGCAGCGATGCTGGCGACGCTGGCGTTGACCGCCATCCTCTACCTCGCCGTGCCCAAGGGCTTCTTCCCGGTGCAGGATAGCGGCGTTATCCAGGCGGTGACGGAAGCGCCGCAATCAATCTCCTTCACGGCGATGGCGGAACGCCAGCAGGCGCTGGCGGCGCGCATCCTGGAAGATCCGGCGGTCGCCAATCTGTCCTCCTTCATCGGGGTCGATGGCAGCAACGCCACGCTGAACAGCGGCCGCATGCTGATCAATCTGAAACCGCATGCCGAGCGCGACGCCTCGGCAACGCAGATCATCGCGCGGCTGCGCCAGCGCATCGACGGCCTGTCGGGCATCACCGCCTGGTTCCAGCCGGTGCAGGAGCTGACCATCGAAGACCGGGTCAGCCGCACCCAGTTCCAGTTCACCCTGACCCATCCCGATCCCGATGTTCTGGCCGATTGGGTGGCCCCGCTGATGGCCGGGCTGCGCGAGCGGCCGGAGCTGGCGGACGTCGCCAACGACCTGATGGAGGGCGGGCTGGAGGCCTATGTCGATATCGACCGCGACGCGGCCGCCCGGCTGGGCATCAATGTGACCCAGATCGTCAGCGTGCTGCAAAGCGCCTTCGGTCAGCGCCAGATTTCCACCATGTTCACCCAGTCGAACCAGTACCGGGTGATCCTGGAAGTCGATCCGACCCATGCCACCGGCCTGTCGGCGTTGCAGGATGTCTACCTGCCGACACCGGATGGCACGCCCGTGCCGCTGCTGTCGGTGGCGCGGGTGTCGCAGCGGCCGGCAAAGCTGCTGATCAACCATCAGGCGCAATTCCCGGCGGTGAATGTGTCGTTCAATCTGGCCGAGGGCGTCTCGCTGGGTGAGGCGGTGGCGGCCATCGAGGCGGTGGAGGCGGAAATCGGCCTGCCGCTGGAGGTGGAACGCCGCTTCCAGGGGGCGGCGCAAGCCTTCCGCTCCTCGCTGTCGAACACGCTCTGGCTGATCCTGGCTGCCGTGGTGACGATGTATATCGTGCTGGGCGTGCTGTATGAGAGCACGATCCATCCGATCACCATACTGTCCACCCTGCCCTCGGCCACCGTCGGCGCGCTGGCGGCGCTGCTGCTGACCGGCCAGCCGCTTGACCTGATCGCGGTGATCGGCATCGTGCTGCTGATCGGGCTGGTGAAGAAGAACGGCATCATGATGGTGGATTTCGCGCTGGAGGCGCAGCGCCATCAGGGGCTGAGCCCGCGCGAGGCCATCCACCGCGCCGCAATGCTGCGCTTCCGGCCGATCCTGATGACCACGCTGGCCGCCCTGTTCGGGGCGCTGCCGCTGATGCTGGCCAGCGGGTCGGGGGCGGAGCTGCGCCAGCCGCTGGGTCTGGTCATGGTCGGCGGGCTGCTGGTCAGCCAGGTGCTGACACTGTTCACCACGCCGGTGGTCTATCTGTTCTTCGACCGGCTGACGCGGCGGCGTAAGGAGTCAGCAATCGCTGTCCCGGGTGACGGGACGGCATGAACATCGCCCGGCCCTTCATCAGGCGGCCGATCGGCAGCGCGCTGATGGCGCTGGCGCTGGTTCTGGTCGGCCTGACGGCGTGGCGGCTATTGCCGGTCTCGCCGCTGCCACAGGTTGATTTTCCGACCATCGTAGTGTCCGCCAGCCTGCCCGGCTCCAGCCCGGAAAGCATGGCCGCCACCGTGTCCACGCCGCTGGAACGGGCGCTGGGCAGCATCGCCGGCATCTCGGCACTGACATCGTCCAGTGCGCAGGGCACTGCCAGCGTCATCCTGCAATTCGAGCTGGGGCGCGACATAAACGACGCCGCGCGCGACGTGCAGGCGGCAATCAACGCGGTGCGCAACCAGCTGCCCAGTGGCATGCCCAGCCTGCCGACCTATCGCAAGATCAATCCGTCGCAGGCGCCGATCATGGCGCTGGCGATCAGCTCGCCCAATCTGTCGCCGGGCCAGATCTACGACCTCGCCTCCACCGTGGTGGCGCAGAAGATCGCGCAGATCACCGGCGTCGGCGAGGTCAGCCTGGGCGGCGCCTCGCTGCCGGCGGTGCGGGTACAGCTCAATCCCGGCATGCTGGCGCATCACGGCATCGCGCTGGACGAGGTGCGGACCGCCATCGCCCAGTCCAACCCGGTGCGTCCGCTGGGCCAGATCGAGGGCGGGGAGCGGCGCTGGCAGGTGAACACCAGCGACTCGCTGCGCAAGGCGTCAGAATATGCGCCTCTGGTGATTCGCTGGCAGGATGGCGCGGCGGTACGGCTGGGCGATGTGGCGACGGTCACCGATTCAGTGGAGAACCGCTATCGCAGCGGCTTCCACAATGACAAGCCGGCGGTGGTGCTGATGATCAGCCGGCAGACCGGCGCCAATATCGTCGAGACCATCGACGCCATCGACGCGCAGTTGCCCGCCCTGCGCGCCCTGCTGCCGGCCGATGCGACGCTGAGCGTGGTGATGGACCGCTCGCCGGGTATTCGGGCCACGCTGAAGGAAGCGCAGATCACGCTGCTGATCTCCACCGTACTGGTGGTGCTGGTGGTCTGGATGTTCCTGGGCAGCCTGCGCACCGCGCTGATCCCCACTTTAGCGATTCCGGTGTCGCTGATCGGCACCTATGCGGTGATGTATCTCTATGGCTTCTCGCTGAACAACCTGTCGCTGATGGCGCTGATCGTGGCGGCCGGGCTGGTGGTCGATGATGCCATCGTCGTGCTGGAGAATGTGCAGCGCCATATCGAGCGCGGCATGGCCCCGTACCGCGCCGCTTTGCGCGGCTCGGCGGAGGTGAATTTCACCCTGCTGGCAATGAATGTCTCGCTGGTGGCGGTGTTCCTGTCGATCCTGTTCATGGGCGGGCTGATCGAGCGGCTGTTCCGCGAATTCTCGATCACGCTGACCGCCGCCATCCTGATTTCGCTGGTGCTGTCGCTGACGCTGACGCCCAGCCTGTGCGCGCATCTGCTGCCCCCCCGTACGGAGCGGCCGGCGGGCCGGCTGGCGCGGGGTGCGGGTGCCGTGTTCGGCGAGCTGAAGGGGATGTATGCCAACAGCCTGAGCTGGTCGCTGCGGCACGGGCCGGTGATCCTGCTGCTGCTGGGGGCGGTCATCGGGCTGAATGCCTATCTCTATATCAGCGCGCCCAAGGGGCTGCTGCCGCAGCAGGATACCGGGCAGATCCGCGGCTTCGTGCGCGGTGATGACGGTTTCTCCTTTCAGGTGATGCAGCCGAAGATCGAGGCCTATCGCCGGCTGCTGTTGGCCGATCCGGCGGTGCAGGATGTGGTCGGCACCAGCGGCGATGGCGGCGGCGTCAGCAATGCCCGCCTGACGGTCCGGCTGAAACCGCTGGCCGAGCGCGGCATCAGCGCGCAGCAGGTGATCGACCGCATACGCGCCAAGGTGCCGCCGGTGCCGGGCGGCATCCTGATCCTGAATGTCGACCAGGACATCCAGTTCGGCCTGTCCTTCAACCAGAGCCAGTCGGAGCTGGTGCTGATGGCCGACGATCTGGCGCTGCTGCAACGCTGGTCGCGCGTTGTGTCCGAGGCGATGCAGAACATGCCCCAACTGGTCGATGTTGATTCCGTCGGCGATGAGGGCACGCAGCAGGTGATGCTGGAGATCGACCGCGATGCGGCGCGCCGGCTGGGTGTCGATACCCAGACCATCGCGTCGATCCTGGGTAATTCCTTCTCGCAGCGCCAGGTTGCCACGCTGTACGACAACCAGAACCAGTACCGCGTGGTGATGGAGCTGGCGCCCGGCTACACCGCCCAGCCGGCCGTGCTGGAACACCTCCAGGCGATCACGGCGGATGGTGCGCGGGTGCCGCTCTCCGCCTTCACGCGTTACAGCTATGGGCTGGGGGATGACCGCATCTATCACGATTCGCAATTCGCGGCGACCGGCATCGGCTATTCCCTGGCCCCCGGTGTGGAGACCCAACAGGCGTCCGAGGCCATCAGCCGCATGCTGGCGGAGGTGATGCTGCCGACCGAGGTGCAGGCCCGCATGGGCGGCACGGCGCGCGGCCTGCAGCAGAGCATGGACGCGCAGCCCTGGCTGATCGTCGGCGTGTTGCTTGCGGTCTATCTGCTGCTGGGCGTGCTGTATGAAAGCACCCTGCACCCGCTGACCATCCTCTCAACGCTGCCCTCGGCCGGGGTCGGTGCACTGCTGGCGCTGCGGGCCGGCGGCATCGAATTCAGCCTGATCGCCCTGCTCGGCCTGTTCCTGCTGATCGGCATCGTCATGAAGAACGCCATATTGATGGTCGATTTCGCGCTGGAGGCGGAGCGCCGCGACGGGCTGTCGCCGCGCGATGCGATCCACCGCGCCGCCTTGCTGCGGCTGCGGCCGATCCTGATGACCAACATCGCCGGCCTGCTGGGCGCGGTGCCGCTGGCCATCGGCATCGGCGAGGGCTCGGAAATGCGCCAGCCGCTGGGTATCGCGATCATCGGCGGGCTGGCGGTCAGTCAGCTTCTGACGCTCTACACCACGCCTGTCGTCTATCTGTATTTTGAACGTCTCAGGCTCTGGAGCCTGCGGCGCACCGCCCGCTCGGGATATGTCTCATGAGCCTCACCCGTTTCCGCTGGGCCACGCTGGCCCTGCCGCTCTTCGCCCTTGGCTGCACGATGGGGCCGGATTACAGCCGCCCTACGGTTCCGCTATCGGCCACCTACAAGCATGAGGGCGGCTGGCGCAGCCTGCCTTCCGCCGCCCAGTCCCAGCCGGACGCGCCCTGGTGGGCCGCCTATGGCGACCCAGAACTGGACCGGATGATGCGCCAGGCGGCAGAGTCCAACCAGTCGGTGGCGCAGGCCGAGGCACGCTACCGTCAGGTGCTGGCGCAGCTTCAGGCTTCACGCGCCGATGGCCTGCCTCAGATCGGGGCATCATCCGGAGTACAGCGCAGCGGCAGCAGGGGCGGTAGCAGCAGCGGAAGCATCGGGCAAAGCACCGGCTCCACCAGCGAGGGTACACGCTATGAGGTCGGGGCAACGGTAAGCTGGATGCCCGATCTCTGGGGCCGCGTGCGCCGCCAGACCGAGGCCGACCAGGCCAGCATCGAGAGCAGCGCCGCCGATCTCGCCGCCATCCGCCTTGGCATCCAGGCGACGGTGGCACAGGCCTATATGCGGATTCGCGCCATCGACCGCTATGACGACCTGCTGAACCAGACGATGGAGGTCTATGCCCGGTCGCTGACATTGACCCGCAACCAGTATGCTGCCGGCCTGGTCGCCCGCGCCGATGTGATCCAGTCCGAGACCCAGCTGCAATCGCTGCGCACCCAAGCCTCGGATCTGAAACGCCAGCGCCTGCTGGAGGAGAACGCCATCGCCGTGCTGCTGGGCGGCCCGCCCTCGGCCTTTTCCCTCGAACCGACGGCTGAATTGCCACCGCCACCGCCGGTGCCCGCGCAATTGCCGGCCGCCCTGCTGGCCCGCCGGCCGGATGTGGCCGCTGCCGAGCGGCTGGTCGCCGCCGCCAATGCCCGCATCGGCGTGGCCGAGACCGCCTGGTATCCTGATATCACGCTGAGCGCCCAGGCGGGTTTGCAGGAGGGGCGCTTCCTTGATTTGCTGAACGCGCCGCGCTTCTTCTGGTCGGTCGGACCGGGGCTGGCGCTGACCCTGTTCGATGGCGGCCGGCGCAGCGCCGCCCTGGAACAGAGCCGCGCGCAATATGACGAGCAGGTCGCCTTCTACCGCCAGAGTTTCCTGACCGGCATGCAGGAGGTGGAGGATGCGCTGGCCTCGCTGCTGACCCTGGCGGAAAAGGCGGTACAGCAACAACGCCTGGTCGAGCTGGCGGAGGAGAATGAGCGCGTCGTCACCAACCGCTACCGCGCCGGGCTGGTCAGCTTCCTGGAAGTCTCCGTGGCGCAGAACCTGACCTTCACCAGCCGGCGCACCGCGCTGGAAATCCGCGCCGACCGGCTGGCGGCTTCGATCCAGCTCGTCACCGCGCTGGGCGGCGGCTGGCGGCCGGAAGAGTAAGACGGCGAGAGCCGCAAACCCCTTCATCGATATCGACCCGAATTTCACGAGGGTCTATGGTTATGCGTCATGCTGGAACGATTCAGACGCCGGGAGAGGCTGGATAGAGGGTTGCGGATTCACCTGCCGCGGCTTTTCGGTTATGCGCTGAGCCTGACGGGCGAAAGGGAGAAAGCGCAGGATCTGGTCCAGAACTGCGCCATGAACGCCCTGTCGGCGAAACGCGTGCCCGAGGATGATGCCGCCTTGCGCGCCTGGCTGTTCAAGATATTGCGCAATTGCTGGATCGATCAGTACCGTCAGGCGGTCGACCTGGAGGTGCTGGGCGAAGAGCTGCCACCCAGCGATCTATCCGCCAATGAAGCCCGCCTGATCGATGACATTACCGTGCGGCAGGCCCTTGAGCAGCTGTCGCCATCGGCACGGGAAATCATCACGCTTGTCGATCTGGCTGGCTTCACCTACATGGAAGCGGCTGAATTGCTGGAAGTTCCTGTAGGCACGGTCATGAGCAGGATCAGCCGGGCGCGCCTCGCGCTGCATTCATTGCTGCAGCACAGCAACGTGCGCCCCTTGCGACTCAAAGACAGGGCCAGAGACAGGGCATGAAACCGCCATCCATGACCATTGCGGATTGGGAATTGCTGAACGCCTATGTCGACGGCGCGCTCAGCCGCACGCAGCGCGCTGACATTGCCGAGCAGGTGGCGCAGGATTCGGCCTGGGCCACCGCCGTGGCGGATTTGACCCGCCTGAAGGCGGCCAGCGGTGCCGCCCTGCAGCCCGAATCCGCGCCGGACATCGATCTCGGCATGCTGGGCCGCCATGCCGGCCGCCGCACGGTGAAACACTGGATCGGCGGGATGGCGCTGGCGGCCAGTCTGGTGCTCGTCCTTGTCGGCGGTCTTGTCCTCAGCATGCAGTACAGCGATCAGGACACGGCACGCGCCTGGATCGAAGCCGCGACCGAGCAGCATACCGCCTGGATGAATGCCGATGCGGATTCCGTCACGGCCCTGAACGCCCGCGACACGGTCGTTAACCGCGCGGGCCTCTGGACGCCGATTCCGGATCTTCTTGCGGCCAAGCTGTCGCTGTCCCGCGTCATCGTCTCGCCCGCCGGCCCGAAGGCAGGCTTGTTTGCCGGCTATACCGGACGGCGCGGCTGCCAGATCGGCCTGTGGATCGGCAAGGCGCCGGAAGGCCTGACCGCGGCGCGCATGGATTACAGCACGCCCGGCATGGCGCGCTATGCCTGGCGCGTCGGCGATACCGGCTATGCCGTCATGGCGGTCGGCATGGATGAAATCCGCCTCGCCGATATCGTTGCCCATCTCCAGGAGTGGAGCCAGAAGACGGTCGCCACGCAGGTCGCCGCTACCAGCATCCGGCACGCCCCCTGCATCGTCTGAGCGTGCCGGCAAAATAAATTGGAATAAACCGGCGCCCCCCAGCGTTTCTTCCCTCAGCGTCATTACCCGATGGCGCTCGTGAGGGAGGAAAAAATGACAGTGCAGCATCCGGGCGCGCCCAAAGCGCCCGAGGAAATCCGTGAGATTTACGCGGAAAACGCCGCCGAAGACGCCGACATGATGGTTTTCGGCCGCAAATCCCATACCGACCGTCGTGGGTTCCTGAAAAATGCCGGGCTGGCCACGATGGCGGCCATGGTCGGCGCCACGATTCCGTTTCACCGCAGCATGCCGACGGGGCTCATCCCCGCCGCTCTGGCGCAGGATACCGGCCTGGATCTGATGAGTGCCAAGAAGGGCCTGACCGTGCTGAACGACCGGCCGGTCAACGCTGAGACGCCGGCGCATCTGCTGGATGACGATGTCACCCCCTATGAGCGTCTGTTCGTGCGCATGAACGGGCTGGTCCCGCAGGAAGCGCTGGATCAGAAGGCCGAAGGCTGGACGCTGACCATCGATGGCGAGGTCGACAAGCCGCTGACGCTGACCATGGACGATCTGAAGAAGAATTTTGAAACCGTCACCTACCGGCTCTGGGTCGAATGCGGCGGTAATGGCCGGGCCTATTTCCAGCCCGGCGCATCCGGCAACCAGTGGACCTTCGGCGCGGTTGGCTGCCCGGAATGGACCGGCGTGCGCCTGCGCGACGTGCTGAAGGCGGCGGGCGTAAAGGACACCGCCGTCTACACCGCGCATTACGGCAATGATGTCCATTTGTCGGGCGATTCCGCGAAGATCGTCATTTCGCGCGGCGTGCCGATCAAGAAGGCAATGGAAGACACCAATCTGATCGCCTGGGCGATGAACGGCCAACCGATTCCGGCGCTGCACGGTTTCCCGCTGCGGCTTGTCATTCCAGGTTATCCGGGCTCCGTTTCGCACAAATACCTGCAGAAGATCACGCTGCGGAACAAGGTGCATGATGGCGAGAAGATGACCGGCTATTCCTACCGCCTGCCGGCCTATCCGGTGGCACCGGGCACGGAAGTGCCGAAATCCGACATGGTGGTCATGGAGGAGATGCCGGTGAAGTCGCTGGTCACCTTCCCGGAAACCGGCGTGAAGGTGGCGGTCGGCAAAGCGACCGAAGTGCGCGGCCAGACATGGTCCGGCAAGGGCGATGTGAAGGCGATGCATGTCTCCATCGATTTCGGGCAGACCTGGCAGGAAGCCAAGCTGGACAAGCCGGTCAACGGTTTTGCCTGGCAGCGCTGGCGGGCCAATGTCACCCTGCCCCAGAAGGGCTATTACGAGGTCTGGGCGCGCGCGACTGACAAGGACGGCCAGATGCAGCCGGCCACCGTGCCGGGCTGGAACCCGCGCGGCTATGGCAACAACATGATGCATCGTATCGCGATGTTCGCCGCCTGAACCGCCTTCGTGCCACCTGCCTGACGCGCAGGTGGCACCCCCTCCCCTTCATTTCAGGACTTCAACGATGCGTTTTCCATCGGCTTTGGCGCTGTGCGCCGCGATCAGCATGGCGGCGCTTCCCGCCCTGGCGCAGAATTACAACCCGCTGGCCCGGCCGGGGGCCGCACCCGGCCTGCCGGGCGCGCCGGCCAAGCCGGCCGAGGAAGGCAATCCTGATCTCGGTGGCCTTCCGGATGGCAAGGGTGCCGAAGAGACTTTCTATGCCTGCGCCGCCTGCCATTCGACCGCGATCATCAAGCAGCAGCACATCAGCGATGGGCGCTGGGATGATCTGTGGGGGTGGATGATCACCGAGCAGGGAATGCCGGAATATCCGCCCGAGGAAAAAGACCTGATCCTCAACTATCTGAAAACGCATTTCTCGTCCGAGCGTTAAGCCGCACACGCTTCGGGTGTCGCCAGGGGTCTGTCGGCACGTCTACTCGGCAAGCTCGCGCATGACCTTGATGAGGTCAGACTTGCCCTCGAAGCCGATGCCCGGCAATTCCGGCATGACGATATGGCCGTCCTCGACCCTCACCCCGTCCGGGAATCCGCCATAGGGCTGGAAGAGGTCGGGATAGCTCTCATTGCCGCCAAGGCCGAGGCCCGCCGCGATGTTGAGCGACATCTGGTGGCCGCCATGCGGAATGCAGCGCGACGGCGACCAGCCGAACTGGCGCAGCACATCGAGCGTGCGCAGATACTCGACCAGCCCATAGGCCAGTGCACAATCGAACTGGAGCCAGTCGCGGTCGGGGCGCATGCCGCCATAGCGCAGGAGATTGCGGGCGTCCTGGTGGGAGAACAGGTTTTCCCCCGTCGCCATCGGTGCGTCATAGAACTCCGAGATCGCCGCTTGCAGGGCATAGTCCAGCGGATCGCCGATCTCCTCGTACCAGAACAGCGGATAATCGCGCAGCATCTTCGCGTAGGCAATGGCGGTCTCAAGGTCGAATCGGCCATTGGCATCCACGGCGAGCCGGGCCTGCGAGCCGATCTCCTTGAGCACGGATTCGATGCGGCCGCGATCCTCATCAAGCGAGGCGCCGCCGATCTTCATCTTTACGACCGTATAGCCCCGGTCGAGATAGCTGCGCATCTCCGCGCACAGGGCCGAATTGTCCTTGCCCGGATAGTAGTAGCCGCCGGCGGCATAGACGAAGACCTTCGGGTCGGCCTCGCGCCCCTTCATCTCGGCCAGCAGGCGGAACAGCGGCTTGCCCTCGATCTTGGCAACGGCATCCCAGACGGCCATGTCGATGGTGCCGACGGCGACCGACCGCTCGCCATGCCCGCCGGGCTTCTCGTTGGTCATCATCGCCGCCCAGATTTTGTGCGGGTCGAGATTCGTGCCCGCCTCGTTCAGCAGGCTTTCCGGCTTGGCTTCGAGGATACGGTCGCGGAAGCGCTCTCGGATCAGCCCGCCCTGCCCGTAGCGGCCGTTCGAGTTGAAGCCGTAGCCAACCACGCGGCGGCCGTCGCGCACCACGTCGGTGACGACCGCGACGAGGCTGGCCGTCATCTTCGAGAAGTCGATATAGGCGTTGCGAATGGGCGAGGCGATCGGCTTGGTCACCTCGACGATATCGACGATCCTCATGGACTTTCTCCTAGGCTTGCTTTTCGAGAGGGCATTATTCCGGCAGTATTAGCTGTGCGCCCGACGCCGTCTAATGCTCATGCCGGTTCTATCTATGCCGAATCGGCACTAACGCGCGTGGCGTGCTGTCGCCAATCGGCTTATGATCCTGTGCTTTGATGCCGCTCGCCCGTGTGGGAGGAGTGCCTTACATGCACAGGAGGCAGCCCTGAGCCTCGACACGAACTGGCTCGAAGATTTTCGCGCCCTGGCCCGGACGCTCAACTTCTCGCGCGCCGCCGAGCAGCGGAACGTCACGCAACCCGCATTTGGACGCCGTATCCGTTCCCTCGAAGCCTGGTGCGGCCATCAGCTCGTGGACCGCTCCACCCACAGGCTCAGCCTGACTCGGGCAGGAGAGGCGATGCTTGTTGCAGCCGACGATCTTTCCCAACGTCTTGAAAGGGTCCGGAACGAGCTGGACACGTTGCGGGCGGAGGCCGAGATGCTGACCTTCGCGGCGACACACGCCTTGTCCTTCGTGTTCTTTCCCGACTGGGTCCAGAGCGTCCCGGACTGGCCCCTGCTCGCTCCGATGCGGCTGCTGTCCGACAATCTGAACGCCTGCGAGCGGATGATGCAGGAAGGCAGCGCGCAGTTTCTGCTGTGTCACTACCGGGAGGGAACGAAGACTCTCGTCGGCGACGACGCCTACCGGCACGTCGTCCTCGCCAAGGACAGGCTCGTGCCGGTCAGCGCCAGAGGCACGGATGAAGCCCCCCTGCACGCTCTGCCCGGGCGGCCCGGCTCGCCGGTTCCGTGTCTGACCTTCGACACCACCTCCGGCATGGGACGGATTCTCGCTGCCGCCCTGCCGCAGCATGCGGGCAAACTTCACATCTCGCCGGTATTCACCTCCCATCTCGCAGTCGCCCTGAAGGCGATGGCGATCGACGGCAAGGGCGTGGCGTGGATACCGGCCAGCCTCTTAGAAGACGAGCTGATGTCGGGCAGGCTTGTCGCGGCAGGGGACGCGATGTGGGACGTCGATGTCCAGATCGTCCTGATCCGGCGGCGCGAGCGCATGACAGAGATCGCGGAACGGTTCTGGTCATCGGTCATCGACAGGCATGGTCCGCAGAAAGGCACGTAAGCCCACTTGACCTGAGTTCTGCCTTCATCACCGGCGGCGGAAGATCATCCCGCCATGATGGAGGGTGTTCTCGTCCACGAAGGTGCCGTCGGCGGTGAAGCCGGTATCGTCCCAATATTCGATATAGCTGCCGGTCACCTTGTAGCGGCCCTGATAGGCCTTCTCTCGGGTGCCGCGCGCCTCGACATAGCGGTTATTCGGCAGAAGTTCGTGCCGGATATGGCCGCCCTCCGTCATCCACATGCCGACATAGGGATGCTCCTGGGTGATCTGGGACGCGGCGGGCTGGCTCGGGTTCATCTGGGCGAGACCTTTCTGGCCTGGAAGGAGGACAGCGCTCGTTGCGAGCGCGGCGGTGGCGAAGATGGGGAGCATTTTCATCGGCCTCACCCTCAGCGCCGTTCGGCGAACAATTCGGCCAGGGCTTGCGAGGCCGCGATGGTCCGCGGGAAGCCGCTGGTCACGGTGACCAGATAGATCGCCTCCTTCAGCTCCTCCTCGGTGACGCCGATATTCAGCGCATAGCCGGCATGGACTTTCATGATGCCGGTCTCGCCCAGGGCGGCGAAGGCGGTGACAGCAGCGATCTGGCGGGTGCGGTTGTCCAGCCCCGGCCGGGACCAGACATCGCCCAGCGCGAAACCCTCGGTCGCCTCGGCCAGGAACGGGAACTCCTCGCGCATGCGCTCCAGATTCGGCTGCGTCGCGCCGTTGTTCAGGCTGCGGATGACATCGGCGCCGCGCTGCTGCCGTTCTTCCAGAGTCTGCGACTGCGCGGTTGCAGGAAGGGCTGTAACGAGAAATGCGGCGATAATGATCTTGTTGCGGTACTGCATGATGATCTCCTTATCGGGTAGCGGTGGGACGGATGACGATCTCGTTCACATCGACATCGTCGGGTTGCTCGATGGCGTAGCGGACGGCACGGGCGATGGCATCCGGCCGTAGGGCGATGGCGCGGTAGAGCTTCATCGCCTCCGCCGTGGCCGGGTCGGTGATGGTGTCGGCAAGCTCGCTTTCCACCACGCCCGGATGGATGCAGGTAACGCGAAGGCTGTCATGCTCCTGCCGAAGCCCGTCGGAGATCGCGCGCACCGCATATTTGGTCGCGCAATAGACGGTGGCGGTCGGAAAGACGGACAGCGCGCCGATGGAGGCGATGTTGATGATGTGGCCGGACCCCCGCGCGGTCATTTCCGGCAGCACGGCGGCGATGCCATGCAGAACGCCTTTGATGTTCACATCGACCATGCGGTCCCATTCCTCGACCTTCATCGCGGCCATCGGGGAGAGCGGCATCACGCCGGCATTGTTCACGATGACATCGACCCGGCCCCAGGCCTGACGCGCGGCCTCGGCGAAGGCGGCGACATCGGCGCGGTCGGTGACATCGAGGCGGCTGATGGCGGCCTCGCCACCTTCGAAATTGATCTCCTGGGCCAGCGCCGTCAGCCGGTCGGTGCGGCGCGCACCAAGCATCAGCTTCGCACCAGCCCTGCCCAGTTCGCGGGCAATGCCGGCGCCGATGCCGCTGGAGGCGCCGGTAATGAGGACGATCTTGTCGAGGGGCATGTTCTTCTCTCCGTTGGACACAAAATCCGCGATCTGCGGTTGCCAGGAAGATAGGCCCGGCTCATTGTTACGATAAGGCGGCCATTCATTTACAATCTGGAAAGAACAACTAACCAATGGGACCGGACCTCAACGCGCTCACCATCTTCGCCCTTGTCGCTGAGGAGCGGAGCTTCCGCGCCGCCGCAGACCGGCTGGGTGTCACCCGCTCAGCGGTCAGCCAGGCAATCAAACGGCTGGAGGAAACGCTCGGCATCGCACTGGTGCAGCGCACGACTCGCAGCGTCAGCCTGACCGAGGCTGGCGAAAGGCTGTATGGCGATGTGGCCCCGGCGCTCGCCGAGATGCGCGCCGCCATCGAGGCCACGGGCCATCTGCGCGACCGTCCACGCGGGCAGTTGCGGCTGGCGGTCTCCTCGATTGCCGAGCGGTTCCTGTCGGGGCCGTTCCTGGCGCGCTTCGTCGAGGCAAATCCGGAAATCCAGCTCGACGTTACGGTAACGGATGAGGACTGCGATATCGTCACGGAGGGGTACGATGCCGGCGTCAGGCTGGGCGAAGTGATCCAGCAGGACATGATCGCCGTGTTGGTTGCCGGGGAGGAACGGCAGATCATTGTCTGCGCCCCTTCCTATATCGACCGCTTCGGCGCGCCCGCGCATCCGAAGGATCTGTCCGGCCATCGCTGCATAGGCTGGCGACCGGCGCCCAAAGTGGCGCCCTATCGCTGGGAATTCACCGAGCAGGGAAGGGAGTTCAGCGTCGATGTCGTGCCGGAGGTCACCACCAACGACATGGCGCTGATGATCAAGCTGGCGGTTGCCGGTGCCGGCCTCACCTGCGGGCTGGAGGAAAGCTTCCGCCCCTGGATAGCGCGCGGCGAGCTGGTCACCGTTCTTGGGGACTACTGCCCGCCCTTCCCCGGCTTCTATCTCTACTATCCCAGCCGCCGCAACCTTGCGCCGAAGCTACGCGCGCTGGTCAATCACCTGCAGCGCTTCCGGTTCGACTGAAGCTCTCTCCATGTCGCCCTTATTTTCTTGCAAGGGCGTCCCGGTAGAAGTCGAGGAACGCACGCAGGGCCGGCGGCACATAGCGGCGGCTCGGATAGTAGATGTGCCAGGCGGGCAGATTCGGGGCGTAGCCCTCCAGCAGCCGGACCAGACTGCCCGCCCGGACATGCGGCTCCGTATACTCCGTCGCCAGGCGCGCAATGCCGGCGCCCGCAATCGCGACTGATACCACGTGCCGGGCGTCATTGAGGATCAGCCGGCCTTCCGGCGTCATCACGAATTCTTCGCCGTCCACATCGAACCGCCAGGAGAAAATAACGCCGCTGGGGAAGCGAATCCGGATGCAGTCGTGCCGGGCGAGATCCGCCGGGGCCTCCGGCCGCCCGTGCCGCGCCAGATAGTCCGGGCTGGCGACGACATCGTAGATTTGCGGCTTTCCGAGCGGCATGGCAATCATATCGTTCGCCATTTCGAGCCCCAGCCGGACGCCGGCATCAAAGCCCTCCGCGACGATGTCGATGACCCGCGCATCCGAGATCAGCTCCAGCGATATCCGGGGATAAGTCGCCAGGAAGGTGGGCACCTGGGGCATGATGAGATGCTCCAGTGCCGGCGCCGGCACGCTGACCCGCACCACGCCGGATGGCTGGCCGCTCAGGCTTTTGACCTGCGCAATGGCTGACTGAACATCTTCGAAAGCAGGCTCCAGCAGCGACACCAGCAATTCGCCGGCCTCGGTCGGCGAGACACTGCGCGTCGTGCGGTTCAGCAGGCGCAGCCCCAGCTCTTCTTCCAGGTTTCGCACGGAGTGGCTGAGCGCCGGCCCTGTCACGCCGCGCTCCTGGGCTGCCCGCCGGAAGCTGCGAGTCCGCGCCACCGCCAGGAAGGCCTCCAGATCAACATACCGCATCTTTGCCTCCTGATAGATTAGCCCTGTTTATCAAATACGTTATGAAAGACAAATTAAAGTTTTCGATACTTTCGGCAATAGTGAGGCGGAGAGCCTGAACCCGAGCAATTTCCGCTGGAAGGATGACGCCGACATGATCAGCCTGAGCATCAACAACAAACTCGTCGAAGTGGACACCGATCCGTCCACACCGCTTCTGTGGGTCCTGCGGGAACATCTCGGACTCGTCGGCACACGCTTTGGCTGCGGTGCCGGGCTGTGCGGCGCCTGTACGGTGCATATCGACGGCGAGGCGTTCTTCGCCTGCCAGACCCTGGTGGGCGATGTGGCCGATGGCCGCGTGGTCACCATCGAGGGGCTGTCGAAACAGGGCGACCACCCCGTGCAGCGCGCCTGGATCGCAGAGCAGGTTCCGCAATGCGGCTACTGCCAGTCGGGGCAGATCATGCGCGCTGCCGCACTGCTCGCGCGCAATCCCCAGCCGAACCGACAGGACATCCTCGATGAGATGTCCGCGAATCTCTGCCGGTGCGGCACCTATGCGCGCATCGTCCGGGCCATTGAACGCGCGGCTGAGGAGGCCTGAGCCATGATCCTGCAAGACATGAAACCCACGCGCCGCAGCTTCCTCGTCGGCAGCGGCTCCCTCGCCTTTGCGCTGCTGGCGGGCGGCGGCGTTTCCGTCGTCCGGTCGGCGGGTGCAGAGCCGGCCACGGCAGGCCTCCGGGATATCAATGGCTGGGTCGTGATCAACCGCGATGGGTCGATCCTCATCCGCTTCGGTGCCGCCGAAATGGGACAGGGCGTCAATACCTCGCTGCCAATGATCGTCGCCGAGGAGCTGGATGCCTACTGGGCCACAGTTAAGGTCGAGCAGGTCAGCATGGACCCGGATGGAATCTTCGGAAACCCCGGCTTCGGCGGGATTCTATTCTCGGCGGGCAGTTCCTCGCTCGAAGGCTATTTCGACCATTTGCGGCGTGCCGGGGCAACGGCACGCCGGATTCTGATCCATAGCGCGGCCGCCCATTGGGGCGTCTCCCCTGCGCAGGTCACGACAGAAGCAGGCGTGCTGGTGAATGCCGCATCCGGCAAGAGGATGGCTTATGGCGATGTGGTAGCGCTGCCGGAAATCGTCACCGACATCCCTGCGATCACCGATGCTGACCTGAAGCCGCGGGCAGACTGGCGCATCATCGGCTCCGACCCGGGCCGGCTCGACATTCCCGGCAAGACAAGGGGTGCCGCCCTCTACTCAATCGATGTCAGGCTGCCCGGCATGCTCTATGCCGCGCAGCTCCTGGCGCCGGTCGAGGGGGAAAGCCCGGTTGCTGTCTCAGACCGGTCGGCACGCGACCTGCCCGGCGTGGTGCAGGTGGTCACGCTCGCCAACAGCGTGGCCGTGCTGGCGGAACGCTGGGAGACGGCGCTCGCGGCGCGCGACCTTCTCGACGTCACCTGGAGCGAGGGCTCCGCGTTCCGCAAATATGGCAGCGAGCAGGAACTGGAGGAGCTTTCCCGGGCGGTTGATGACGCCTCCCTCCCCGCCTTCGCGTGGGAGAGCCGCGGCGATGCGGCAACGGCGCTGGCGCAGGGCACGCGGAAACATGCCGCGACCTACAGCACCACCCATCTCTACCATGCGCAGATGGAGCCGCTGAACGCTGTCGCGTCCGTCGACGAGGATGGCAAGGGCGCGGAAGTCTGGCTGGGGACGCAAAGCCAGACGATCTCCATCGGAGTCGCCGCTGGCGTATTGGGGACGACGCCCGACCGCATCCGCTTTCACGCCATGCAGATGGGCGGTGCCTTTGGCCGCCGTACCGTCTTCGCCCGTGACCTGCTGCGCGATGCGCTGCTGCTCTCGCGCGCGGCCGGCCGGCCGGTAAAGCTGATGTGGACACGCGAGGATGATGTGAAGAATGGCTGGTTGCGGCCTGCCACGGTGCATCGGCTGGAGGCGACACTGGATGCGGATGGCGAGGTCACAGCGATGAGCCACAGGGTTGCCTCGCCGTCGATCATGCAATTCGCCTTTCCGACCCGCTGGAACCCGGAGACCGGGCGCGACCTTCTGGTCATGGAAGGGACCGAGAGCACCGACTATGCGATCCCGCACTTCCGCGCGGAGCATGTGATCACCCCACGCCGGTGCCGCGTGTCGGCATGGCGCGGTATCGGCTGGGCCCCGAACTGCTTTGCCCGCGAATGTTTCATCGACGAGCTTGCGGAACAGGCCGGCGCCGATCAGGTGACATTCCGCCGAAACCTGCTGCGCAACAGCCCGCGCGGTCTCGCGGTCCTCGACGCCGTGGTCGCCATGTCCGGCTTCGGACAGGCACCGCAGGGGCGTGCCCATGGCCTCTCCTTCGCGGGCTACAAGGCAACCCGAGGCGCCGGTGTGGCGGAAGTATCAGTCGAGGATGGCCGGTTCCGCGTGCATCGTTTCTGGGCGGCAGTCGATCCGGGCTTCGCCGTGCACCCGGATAATCTCCGGGCGCAGGTCGAAGGCGGCATCCTGTTCGGGCTCTCCTCCCTGATGCGCGAGCGGGCAAGCTTCACGGACGGCATCATCGACCAGAGCAATTTCTACGATTACGAGCCGATCCGCATTAGCGATATCCCGGAGATCGAGGTCCGGATCGTCGAGTCCGGCGCGGCACCGAGCGGCGCGGGCGAGATCGGCGTCCCGATGACCGGCGCGGCTGTGGCAAATGCCCTGAGGCTCCTGACCGGCACCACTCCGAGGCAGATGCCGTTCGGCGTGGACGTATCCTGACGGCATCGCAGATGAAGCGGTGATAGCTCGTTGAGGTCAACTGGGCCGAAGGAGCATGAGGGAACCCGCAGGTGAACAGGGCGTTCCTGATGGACTTGTATTCGGGCACCACCGGTAATATCCAAAGTGGCGCGGGGCGTAACCTCCAGGTCGTGTCCAAACAGAGGGAGCGAGAGTGATGAGCCGCTGCCTGATGGCGATAATGTTGCCCAGCAGGCGCCTGCGTCGATGAAGGACATTCTCGGCCCTGCTCCCGAAGGCAAGCTGCGGCGGTCGATCGGTCCCTTTCAGCTTACGCTATACGGCCTGGGCAGCATGCTTGGCTCCGGCATCTATGGGCTGATTGGTCAGGCGGCAGGGTTGGCGGGAAACACAGTCTGGCTGGCCTTCCTTGTCGCAATGGTGGCAGCGCTCCTGACCGCGCTGTCCTATGCCTCGCTCGGGTCGCGCTACCCCCGCGCCGGAGGCGCGGCCTTTGTCACCGAGCGCGCCTTCGGAATGCCGCTCCTGAGTTTCGTCGTTGGCCTCGCCGTCGTAGCGTCCGGGCTGACCTCGGTGGCGACGCAGTCGCAGGTGTTTGCCGTCAACCTTGCGTCGATCATGGGAATTGTCGTGATGCCGAGTTGGGCAATCGCGATCGGTTTCCTGCTTATTCTGACGGGGCTGGTCCTGCGCGGTATCAGGGAGGCGATGTGGGTCAATGTCGCCTGCACGCTGATTGAAGCGGCGGGTCTGCTGCTGGTGATCGCCGTCGGAATTCCTTACTGGGGCTCGGTCGATCTCTTGGCGACGCCCGATATAGGCAGCAACGATGTTCTGCTGGTACTGGTCTTTCAGGGAGCGGTTCTGACATTCTTCGCGTTCATCGGTTTTGAGGACATCCTCAACGTCGCCGAGGAATGTCGTGATCCGCAGCGCACAATTCCGATTGCGTTGATCACCGCGATGGTCGTGGGCGCGTCGATCTATGTCGCCGTGGCAATCAGCTCCGTTTCAGTCGTCCCATGGCAGGAGCTTGCAGCCGCGCCAGGGCCACTGACCGAAGTCATGCGCAGAGCAGCTCCTGCAATTCCCGTTGCGGTGTTCGCCGGCATCACCCTGTTTGCTGTCGCCAATACGGCCCTGGTCAACTACGTCACCAGTTCGCGCATGATCTACGGCATGGCCCGGCAGGGGCTGCTGCCTGCAACGCTTGGTAAGATTGGCGTCCGAACCCGGACACCCTATCTGGCGACGCTCGCTCTTCTACTCATTCTTGTCCCGCTGGCGTTCTTCGGCAGCATTGCCGAACTAGCGTCGGCAACGGTCCTGATGCTGCTGGTCGTGTTCGCCATAGTGAATAGCGCTCTGTTTCTCCTCCAGGGGCGGCCAGGGGAGGCAAAAGGCAAATTTGAGGTCCCGCGCTGGGTCCCGGCGCTTGGAACGGCAATTTGCCTGGTGCTGATCATTGTCAGACTGACGGGCGGAAACTGGCAAGCGCCCGCGCTCGCCGGGAGCCTGCTCGCAGGTATAATTGCGCTCTATTTCGTCCAAACGAGGAGTGCAGGCAGCGCGACGTAACTCATGCCGGTGCTGTAGCAACCGGCCTGTTCCCTGGGCGCCGACTGCGGCAAGGCTTGGATGGACACGGTCGCCTACCTCATCAGGGCGCGCACATGCTGCTCAACAACCTCAACGAAACCGGCATCATTGATGTGATGCGGCACCCGGATCGCCTGACAGACGCGCCGTCAGTTGCTGGATGCAGGGCCTGGTGACGCCGAACATGCTGAACCCCAGCGCCGGGCGGCTATCTGTCGATTGCGGCACCGGGTGAATCATCATACCGGCCAGGGCATGGGCGGCATTGGCCAGGATCACCCGCGACAGGCGGTTCAGCCCTGCAATATCGGTGACGGGATACATCATGGCGATGTCATGCACCCCGACGAACGGCCCGACATCGCCGGCGGCCAAAGTGGAGACCATCAGCTTCGGCACGCCGATGGGCAGGGCGCGCAAGGCCGGGGCGATGATCGAGGTGCCGCCGGAGCCGCCCAGCCCGATCATGCCGCCGCTTCGGTTTGCGCGTGTTCCATGTGACAGCGGTTGCGTCACATGGAAAAGCTCACCGAAAAGGTTCTAACGCATTGTAATTATTTAAAGAATTTGGTTGCGAGGGCGTGAATCCACCGAGAGTTATTAAAGTACAAATGCTGTACCACTCAGTCTGTTGAATGCGCTAAGCCAAGACGGCGTGTAGCGAAGTTCCATTTAGGAGCATAACCAGACGCAATTAAGCTTACCCGACATGCCTATCGTTTGATTGCGATATAGGATTTGGGCAAGCCCAGCGCGCGTTCGGTATGGATGCTTGCGTCGGGGAAAAGGTGCTGGATTTGCGACTTGTTCAACAGGAAGGTTTCCTGGAGCAGCCTGGTCGCCTCGCCTATATCCGCAGCCTGCTTCATGTAGCCGAGGTCACGGTTCATCAGAAGCCAGAGGCGGAACGGTTCCGGCAGGAACTGGAAGAAGGGAAAGCGGGTATGTATTTCCAGCGGAAACCAGAAGGAAGGTGTCTGGATAAAATAGGCGGGAGCAACCCTGCGCACCTCATCGGCCATGGCCTGCATGGATTCCCAGAGACCAACATGCTCAATCACGGAATTCGAATGGGCGATATCGAACGCCCCTTGATTGAATTGATGCATGTCCCTGGCATCGCCAACAATGAAGCTGGCATGACCTGCCTCAGCTTCCGTCAATTACTCCAGATTCAGGATCGTCAAGGAGACGCGAGACCAGTCTATTTCCGATCCGAATGCCTCCCAGTAGGAATAAGTCCCACCGATATCGATTATTTTACACGAGCCGTTCCTGGCAACGATGTCGGAAACAATCCCGCTGAAAATACTGACCCTTCTGGCCCTATACTTATTTTTACTGGATTTGGGTGAGTATGCCGCAGAAACGAACATAACAACCACCCCAGCCAGTTCCAATCACTCAACTTCTGTCTTATTACAGTATTGATTATAAGAGAACAAGGCAGGGTTTTACTTCACTAAGCCCCGAACCCGCAGGAACTGACGCTTATCCTCTTCCGTCAGCCCCTCAAGGGCACGAGCGATAAAGTCAGCCTGAGCCTGTGTCTGAACTGCCTGAGAAATATGCCTTGTATCGAGTATCCAGCTGTTGCGCACATCGCTCGACAGAAGCGTCAGGCCTTCTGCGTCGAGCCATGGCAGCAGCCCCAATCCGAGGCGGACACGATCCCCGATCAGACCTGGCGGCACCCGGCCTGCAAGCATGGAAAGCCGCACCGCCTGCGCCGCTGACGGGTAGTCTCCCGCCTCCGCCCGGAGATAGGCCAGACGCGACCACCCGCTGGCATGACCGGGCATGCCAGCCAGCCCTTGAGCCGTCAAACGCCGTGCCTCTGCCAGAGACTGGCCCGCGTCAGGCTCCCCGCTCTGTGCCTGCCCCTGTAGAGATAGATAGCCGGCATCCAGCCATCCCTTCGGGTCGCCGCTGAAGCGTGATGCCCTGTCGAGACGCTGCGCGGCCTGGCTCAAGACTGCCGGCTCCAGCACCGCTCCGGCCCGCAATGACCACAATGTGCCGGCCGCCTGGTGTCCTGTCGCGGCCCCCAGCAGGCGTGGTACAGCCAGCGACAATATCGCCACCGCCACTGCCGCTCCCACCCAGGGAGCATAACGTCCCAGCCTGATACGCTTACTTCGTGTAATAGGCACGGTAGCGCTCATATTGCGCGCCGTAATCGGCATAGCCATAGCGCAGATGCCGGCGCGTATTCACCAGGGTAATCGCAGCACCGATCAACGGCGCCTTCGCTTCCCGCAGGATCTTCACGCCGTTGCGGACCGATTCACGGGAGACCGACCCCCAGCGGATTACATACAGAACCGCGTCGGCCGCCTGCGCCAGCAGCTGGGTATCGGCAATCGCCAGCACCGGCGGCGCATCGATGATGATGCGGTCATACTCACCGCGAAGCCGGCTGATGACATCGGGCATGTTGAGCACATGCTCCCCCACCTGCCTGGTGTTACCGGCAGGCAGCACCATCAACTCCGTCTTCGGGTCTTTCGCGATGACCTGATCAAGCTGCTGCTCGCCGCGCAGAACCTCGATCAGCCCGGCCGCCGAGACAGCCCCGGTCATCGTCTGCTGCCGCGGCCTGTGCAGATCGGCATCGATCAGCAGCACCTTCTCCCCGCTTTGCGCCAGCAGCCGGGCCAGCGAGAGCGACAGGACGCTCTTGCCCTCCTCTGGAACAGACGAGGTGATGACGACGACCTGGCGGTCCTCACGCCGTCCGCCAACGAGCAGGGCGTTGCGAAGACTGCGCAGCCCATCGGCAAAGCGCGAGCGCGGGTCCGCCAGCAGCGCGTCCTGCGGGGCCTTGCCGGAAACGCGCGGGATCATGGCGAAGGTGGGCAGCGCCGTCACATGCTCCGCCTCGTCCGAGGAGCGAATCTTGCCGTCCAGGGCATCCAGAAGGAAGACAAGCGCAACGCCGCCGAGGAAGGAAACCACCAGCGCGAGCATCATAATTTGCATGCTGGCCGGCGAGGATTTGCCGATCGGCACTTCGGCCGGGGAAACGACCCGGGCATTCGATTGCTGCAGCCTCTCCTGCTCGGCATCACGCTTGTAGCGCCCCAGGAACGCCTCGTAGAGCAGACGACTGGATTCGGCTTCCCGCTGCAGCTGGCGCAGTTGAACTTCAGCGCCCCGCGCCACGTCGGTGCGCTGGCGCGTCCCTGAAAGTTCACCCTCCAGGGTGCGCACGCCGGTCTGCGCAACCACTACTTCATTCTCCAGCGAGGTCGCGATCTTATTGACCTCCTGGCGCATTTTAATTTCGAATTCCTGGAGATCCGCCCGGATGGCGATGAGCCGCGGATGGCGGTCGCCATAGGTCTTTACCGCTTCGGACAATTCGCGCTGCAAGGTCACCTGCTGCTCGCGCAGCCGCTGGATCAGGGGCGACTGGAGGACATCGGTGGCGGTATCCACCCCTCGTCCGCGCTGCAATGCCTGCACCTGGGACAGGCGCGCGCGTTTCTGCGCCAGTTCGGTACGGGCCAGAATCAGACGGGAATTCAGCTCGGTCAGTTGCTGGTCCGAGACTGTCATCGAGCGCTCATTAATGCGCCCCAGCCCTTCCTCGGCCCGAAAAATCTCCACCGCCTGCTCGGCAGCCTGTACCTCGCCCCTCAGCTGCTGCAATCTTTCACCCAACCAGGCGGAAGTGCGACGGGTCTGTTCGAGGCTTGCCTCCAGGCGTTCCAGCACATAGAGATCGGCCACCGCATTCGCGATACGCGCAGCTTTCTCCCGGTTTTCCGAGGTGAACTGGATCGTGACGACGAAAGAACGGCGAATGGACCGGACGCTCAGCTTGCTCATGAAGCGGCGGACAATGCGGGTTTCCTGCATCTGCTGCTTCAGGCGCTCATCCTGCCCGGCATTGCCCTCGCCAGCTTCCCAGCCGGGAAACCATGCGCGCGGATGCACATACCCAATTACCTGCCCCAGAGCAGAGGGTTCCTGACGCAGCGAGAGATTGAATTCCGGATCCTGATCCAGGTTCAGACGTTCGATAACGCGCCGCGCAAGCACCGTTGAGGAAATGACCTCGCTCTCGGTCTGGATGTTCGCCTCGGTGAGGCGGTAGCGCGCGCTCTCCCGTTCCGTAAGGCTGTCCGAAGGCTCTACCGCGTCGATCACGACGGCAGCTTGCGCCGTGTACAGCCGGGTTGCTTTTCCGAGATATGCCAGGGTAGCGGTGGCGGCCAGGAGAACGATCCCAGCGATGATCAGTTTTTCACGCCAAACAAGCCGGATCGCCCAACTCAACTGATTCTGAAAAGCGGCGCCGGATTTCTCCGGCGCATCGCCAGTAATTGAAGTCACATCTGCACTCCAAAGCGAACACCAACCGTCGCCTCTTTGAAGCTGCCATCAGGAAAATCGGATTCCTTGTCCCGGTAACTGGCCTGCAAGCCGGTGTAGAAATTATCCGTCAGCGCGTACATCAGGCGCCAGCGGGTCTCGAAGGTATTCGATTTTCCCGAGATGTTCTCGAAATCGTCATTGTAGTAGGACACATAGCCATACCCGATCAGGTTGCGCTGCAGCTCGTGCCTCATGGAAAGGGAAGCGGCAGTCCGCACGATGCCGGAAGCGCCCAGAATGGTGGTCTCCAGAATGGAGCGCTCCAGGGAGGGAACGATCAGGGTCATGCGTGTTGGCGACCAGTTCAGCGTCGCCCGAATGGACGGGCCGCTGATATCGGCAAAACTGTCATCCTCGTAATACTGCTTCATATAGCCAACCAGCAGGTCGCCCCGCAGCACCTGGCCAAGGTCGAGGCCGAGACCGGCCTCGGCGCGCCAGCCCTTGCTGTCACGCTGCAAGCCAAAATCGTCGAACTCATCGTCATAGATGCGGCTATTTGCCGAGAACGCTGTCTGGGCCGAATAGCCGGGAACCAGTTCGTAGCCACCAGTGACTTGGCCTGTGTATTCCCAGCGATCGCGGTCACTGTTGTTGATCGGCACACCGGACGATGTGTTGACATCGCCGAAGCTGAGCCGCGCCGCCTGCGCAGTGCCCCCGAAGAGGAAGCGGTTCAAGCGGGTCTTGCCCCCCAGCAGCAGCGTGTGCGCCGTGGCTTCCGTCGGCGTCTCGCCACGAACATCATCGTCGCTGCCGCGATCTTCGTAATAGCGACGCGTGCCGATTTGGGCATTCAGCTCGCTGTTAACAGACAGGTCATACCGGCCATCCGCAGCCAGCGAATAATTTTCGTGATCGTCTCGGGTGTATTCCCAGTGGCGATAGGCCTCAAGGGAGCCCACAAGATTTACAGCGTGTTGCGGCAACCGGGACTGCAATTTGAAGGCCGGCCGGACAATGGTAATCCAGTCGGAATTCGCGTTGTTTTCCTCGGCGAAGAGGTTGTCGGTGTAAATCTGATCAAGTTCAACCGACGGAAAGAACATGAAGTCGTTAAGCTCTATGCCCTTGGGCTGCAGGCTGGGCTCGGTGACCCCCTCCTCCAGTGCCGCGGCAGGGTTTGCCATCGTACGCTCATTAGCGCGCTCGATTGCCCTCTCCCTCGGCGTCTTCGTCTCAGCCGCCTTGACTGCGGGTACAGCTGCGAAATACCCCACGAGACACATCGCAAGCAGACCCAACCCGCTATGGAACTTTCCCTGCACGCCGAACGCCCTCCCCCAAAACTGCTTTCGCATTGAAAAATAATCGAAAGCCTGGCCCAAACATAGCCACAAAAAGCGATCGGCCTATAAGTCTGTCAAAAAAGACAATGTTTGTTTGCTAATGAATGCTGCCGTAAGCGACCCACCCGCATAGGCCCCGGTATCGATACCCACACGGTTTGGCAAAATTGCTGGCGTATCGACAATTGTATGCCCGTGAACGACGCGATAGCCGTGATGTCTGCGTGAACTCAGGAAGGGCTCCCTGATCCAGAAGAGATCCTCCTGCCGCTGTTCGTCCAAGGGCACACCGGGCCGCAGCCCGGCATGGACAAAAAGATAATCGCCATAGATTACGTAATCTTCGAGCTGACTGAGGAAGTGGCGCATGCTGGGGGTCAAGCGGGATGCGAGAACATCCCGGATTTCGATCAATCTCTCGCCGGCTACCGCCTGGCTCGCCACAATTCCGAAGCTGCCGAGCGTATCCAGCCCTCCATGATCGAGCCATGCCCGGTGCGAGAGTGGATCCTGCAGGAAGTCCATCATCGCCTGCTCGTGATTGCCCATCAGGAAGCGTGCGTTACGCAGCAAGGGATCCGAGGTCAGACGCTCCAGCACCGCTTTGCTGTCGGGTCCCCGGTCGATAAGGTCGCCCAGAAAGATGATCTTCGTTTGCAGGCCCTCCTGCTCGCCACGCTCCGCTTCAACCGCAATCTTGGCGAGCAGCCTGTCGAGTTTGCGGGCCTCGCCATGAATGTCCCCAATCGCGAACAACAATGTGTCAGCGGGAACGTCGAAGCGCCACTCGGCTGCCCGTTCATCAGGCGCCTTCAATCTCAATCGCTCACATAGTTTCGCCAGAAACCGCATGGTCGATCTCGGCCTTTCCTGCTAAAAACGCTAAAATGGTATAGTTGCTAAGGAATTGGGAAACAATGCACAGCTCACCCCGCCGTCATTGGCACTTCGCGGCCCTGCTGTTTTGCGCACTGGCCCTGTTGCCCGGCTGCTCATCGCGCCTGTCTATCCCCTCAGAGACCGCGCCAGACACGGCCTTCAACCCGAGCGTGAATTACCTGCTGGAACCTGGCAATCGCGTGCGCATCAACGTCTTCGGCGAGAGCAACCTGTCCGGCGACTTCCAGATCGACTCTCTTGGCAACATAGCCCTGCCCCTCGCCGGCAACGTCCCGGCCAGCGGCATCTCGTCCGACGCATTGTCCGAGAGGATTGCGAAGGCGCTCCAGCGCAGCGGTTTTCTGCGTGACCCGTCCGTAAATGTCGAGATCGTCACCTACCGGCCTTATTACATCCTGGGTGAAGTCCGGCAGCCGGGTGAATATCCCTACACCCTCGGCCTGACGGTGCTCAGCGCCATTGCCAAGGCTGGCGGCTATGATTATCGCGCCAGGGAGGGCACCATTGTCCTCATCCGGACACTCGACGGCAAGCAGACCGAATACCGTGCGACTGAGCGCACACCGATCCTGCCAGGTGACATCCTGCGTATTCCGGAACGCTACCTTTAACGGGTAACGGACGCCTATCAGGCGGCGCCAGCAGAGAAGACGCATGCGACATATCGTTGTTACCGGCGGCGCCGGCTTCATCGGGCGCGAAGTCGTCGCCGCCTTATCAGCCAGGGGCGACAGGGTGCTGGCGGTCGACGATCTCAGCGTCGGCTCCCGGCAGGCTTTGAGCCATCCGAATGTGGCTTTCGAGGCGCTCGATATCCGGGACACCGAAGGCCTCGCCAACCTGCTGCGGGAGTTTCATCCCGATGCAATTCTTCACCTCGCAGCGCTGCATCACATTCCGACCTGCGAGGCGCAGCCGGTGCGCACCATGTCGGTCAATGTCGTCGGCACCGAATCGGTGATGGAAGCGGTTGCGCAGTCTGGCGCCGGGCTGCTCGTGATCGCCTCCAGCGGTGCAGTCTATGACTGGCAGAACGGGCGGTTGACTGAAACCGGGCCGTTGAAGCCCCACGACACCTATTCCCTGTCCAAATTCACCAATGAATCGCAGCTGGTCCGCTGGACCGCCAAAGTTGATATCCGGGGCCGGATCGCCCGTATCTTCAATGTCATCGGGCCGAACGATCCGAATGCGCATCTGATACCCGACCTGCTGTCGCGCCTGTCACAGGTCGTCGATGCTCCAGAGACAGCGAGTAGAGACATCGCCATCGGCGCGACCAGCACGGTCCGCGACTACGTCGATGTGCGCGACGCAGCACAGGCCCTGATCGCACTGCTGGACGATACGCGGCCAACCCCATTGGCGGCCTATAATATCTGCGGCGGGCAAGGCATCAGCACCGGCGATCTGGCGCGTCTTCTGGCGCAGGTGTTGGCGGTGGACGTCGATTTCGTTGTCGATCCCAGATTGCTCCGTGCCATCGACCGGCCAAGCCAGGTTGGCGATCCAGATGCTATGGCCGCCGCTTTCGGCTGGCTGGCTTCGACCTCCCTGGAAGACAGCCTGCGCTGGATTGTCGACTGCGCGCGGCAGGAAGCACGCTCATGACGTTGTCGCGACGTGGCCTGCTCGTCCTGAGTGCCGCGAACGGCGCGTTGTTGACCACCCTTGCCCCGCCCCGCGGCATTGCCCAGTCACTCCAGGGGACCGTGGACGTCATGCAGTTTGGCGCGAAGGGCGATGGGCAGGCCGATGATTCGCCTGCCATACAGGCGGCACTGGATAGCGGGGCCTCTGTCATTCGCTTCCCCGCCGGCACCTATATGCTGGGAAGCGCCCTTATACCCCGGTCACGGCAGGTCTGGCGCGGGGACGGTCAGGCAATAACGGTTCTGGCGCTGCCGGATAATGGGCGCGCGCCCTATAATCTCGTCCAGACCCGCAGCTCGATTGCGCAGCTTAGCATCAGCGGTCTGCAATTCCGGGGAAACCGGCCGCTTCAGAAACAGCGGTCGCCTGACGGGCAGGCCCCTTTCGGCCTCTATCTTCGGGGCGGCTGCACCGATATTGACATTCAGGAATGCACTTTCCGAGACCTTGGCAATTCCAGCGTTCCCGCGAACCGGACAGGGGGCGGCGGAATCGTTCTCGGTCCCATTCCCGGCGCGCCGGACCAGACGGTCGAGAACATCACCATCCGGCACTGTCGCTTCGCCGCAAACGGGAATGTGCCGGGCATCTATATCGGCGGGGGAGACATGCCCGGCTTCCGGCGCCGCAACATCTCGGTACTGGATAATGAATTCGAGGGCGTGCCTGAAGGCACCCGTGCGCAGAACTGCATTTACATTCTGGCCGAAAGCCCGGCGGCGGAGATCACCAACGTCACCATTGCGAATAACCGGTTCCATGTCGATGCGATGGTGGACGCCCTGATCGAGCTGAACTGGGTGCGCAGCTTTACCATCACCGGCAACAGCGGCGTATTCGATTCGGCACTTCCCGACAGCAGCGCCATGCTGATCCGCGACGGCGCGGTGGATGGCGTAATCAGCGCCAACAGCTTCGTCAATCGATCCGGCGTGGAGCGCGTGGTCGGCATCATCCTGGTGAACTTCGTTGATCCGGGCGAGGTAAGCGGCATCGTGATCACAGGCAACTCCTTGCGGGGCTTCTCCCGCGCCGGCATTGCTGTTGATCGCGGCAGCAACACGGTTATCGTTCAGGGCAACAGGATCGAGGGACCGGGCAATGCGGGCATCCGCATAGCTGCCGCCAGTAATGTCCTTGTCGCCAATAATCTGCTCTCGGGATTGCAGACCGCCATCCAGCTCGCGGCCCGGACACCGGGCGCGCCCACACGAGGCGTCCAGCTGACTGGCAACCGTATCACCGATAGCGGTGGCGACGGCGCCTGCCTGATCGATGTCGATGGCGATTTGATCGATGTCCAGGACCTGCTGATCACACACACCGCTGTCCATTCCCCGCGCGCCGGAACCAAAGCCCTGGCCTCCGGTCGGTTCAGGAAGGCGGACGGCAATATCCTGCGGGACAATCAGGTCGGCTCTCTTGCCCTGGTCGCCGGAGGTGAAGAAGGCGGATACGAAACGATCCGCAAGGCCGATGACTGATCCGGTAAACCGGCTGCTGCCCGAGGATGGCCGCTGCCGCCTGTGCGGCGCGACGGTGGATCAGCGTCGTATCGGTCAGGAAAGCGCCGTGAAGTATGGCCAGTGGCTGTTTCGTTGCGGCCAGTGCGCCGGTGCCTATCTTGCACCCGGTTTGACCAAAGCCGCGAGCCATCGCTTCTATGCCCAGGATTATCGCCGCCTGTTCCCGATTGAGGCCGCCAGGGCCTATGACGATGCCTATCTCGAACAGATAGCCGCACGGCAGACCGGCCTGCATCGTGCCGGCATGGTGCAGGCCGGGATTCCACTACAGGGCGCGGTGCTGGAAATCGGCTGCGGTACAGGCGCTTTTCTGGGGCAACTCCACCGCCTGAGGCCAGACCTGCAGCTCTATGGCTCCGAGATTGACCGCCGGATCGCCGGCTGCGCTCTGGATGGCGCGCCGCTCACCTGGCTGCCGCCGGATGATTATTCAGGGCGATCCTATGATCTGATCGCGTTGTTCCATGTGCTGGAGCATGTCGACGATCCCCGGACTCAGTTGTCCACGCTGCGCGATCTTCTCTCGCCCGGTGGCCGGATCGTCGTCGAGGTGCCGGACAGCCTCGCGGCTGCCAGCCGCAGCTGGAAAGCGGTCCATCCGGCACATCTGAGCTACTTTACCGCCCGCAGCCTGGACCGACTGGCGGCCTGCGCCGGCCTGAAAGAAGTGACGGAATCGACGGAGCAGCCTGTGCCAATGATCCCCGGCGTGATCTGGCGGGAATGGCAGGCGAACCCGGCGCCGGCCCCTCTTCCCCTGGCAAGCGCAGAGGAAGTGGCGCTTGTCGACCGGCTGTTACCGGCGCCGTCCGGGAGCGCCCGGAACCGGCTGACCGGACTGGCAAAGCGGACGGCCCTGTGGCTGCTAGGGCCGGAACGGCTCGGCCCCAGCCTGCGACGGCGCGCCTATCGGCAGGTCCGTAAGCTGCATGCCCGCCCTTTTGCCGGGAACCGGCCCGCCCGCAAACAGATCCTGGGCGTCGCCATCGATCCGCTGACGATGGATGAGACGGTCCATCTGGCACGCCGTGCCATGCGCACCGGAACGCAACTCGTCCAGGCTGACGTCAATGTCGCCAAGCTGTTCATGATGCAGGACGATCCCGCGCTCGCCGAAGCGGTCAATCACAGCGATATCGTTTCAGCCGATGGCATGGGGATTCTGCTCGCCGCCCGCTTCGTCGGTGCGGATCTGCCCGAACGGGTCACCGGCATCGATTTGATGGAGCGGGTCGTCCAGCTCTGTGCCGAGGAAGGGTTCCGGCCTTTCTTCCTGGGCGCAAAGCCGGAGGTCGTCGAGGCCACACTCCACCGCTTCAGGACGCGATATCCGGCCCTGCAACCCGCCGGCTACCACCACGGCTATTTCTCGCCACAGGAAACGCCGGCCATCGTCGCCAGGATTGCCAAATCGGGCGCTGACTGTCTTTTCGTCGGCATGCCCAGCCCGGCAAAGGAAATTCTGCTGACGCAGCATCGCGGCGCATTGGGCGTTGCCTTTGCCATGGGCGTGGGCGGCTCCTTCGATGTCGTCGCCGGCCTCAGGCGGCGGGCACCGATCTGGGCGCAACGCGCCGGGCTGGAGTGGTTCTGCCGGCTGATCCAGGAACCGCGCCGGCTGGGCCCGCGCTATTTCTTCTCCAACCTTCGGTTCCTGGGGCTGTTGTTGCGCCACAGGCTGGGAGGTCAGTAAGCCCCCTTGCCCCATATGACGGCCCGGATGGTGGCGACCAGTACATAGAGGTCGAGGCTCAGGCTCCAGCGGGCGATATAATCCAGGTCGAGGCGCAGCCTCTCCTCGATGTCGCTGGGCGCATGTACCGCGCCCCGAAAGCCGGCAATCTGCGCGAGGCCGGTCATTCCCGGCTTCATCTTGCGCCGCGCCGCATAATTCTTGGTCAGCAGCGCGAACTGGTCTTCATGCGGCAGGGCATGGGGTCGGGGGCCAACCAGGGACATCGCCCCCTTGATGACATTGATGAGCTGCGGCAGCTCATCAATGCTCCAGCGCCGCAGAAAACGCCCGACGCGAGTCACCCGTGTATCACCGCGCGCCGTCTGTGGCATATGCCCGTCAGGACCTGTACTGACCCGCATGGTTCGCAGCTTCAACAGATTGAACACCTGGCCTTTTTCGCCCCGGCGTGGCTGGCGGAATATCACCGGGCCGCCATCTTCCAACCGGATCGCCGCTGCAGCCACCGCCAGAATTGGCAGGGCGAGCAGGAAAAGCAGCATCCCGATGAAAATATCCTCAAGCCGCTTTACCAACTGGCTGGTCCTGCTCAACGGCGGCGGAACGATATCAAGCGTCGGAAGCTCGCCGAACTGGTCGATACGATGTGCCGTGGTTTCCGCGAAAACCGGATCGAGCTGCACCCGCACACGCGTTGGCGACATCCTTGCCAGGGCGAAGAGCCTGTCCGCCGAGTCCCCCAGGGGAGGTATCATGACAATCTCGTCATAGGCCGGATTCTCGAGAAGCGCTGGCAATTGCTCGACCGCATCCCTCGGCGTCAGGCGCTGCACGACATCCACCACCGCCAGGGCAGCCTCGGAGGGGGGCGAGTCTGCAATCAGCAGGATGCGCGGATGGTATACGCCCCGCGCCATGTCTCCCGCCGTCTTGTAGAACAGCGCACAGCGCACGCCGATGCCGATGATGGCGGTGACGAGCAACCAGCCCAGCACCCAGAGGCGGGAGAAATCTTCCGATACTTTGGCGAAGAAGGCAGCGCCGATCAGGGCGGCGGCCGCAATAAACAAGGCACCGACAAACCGCGTCAGCGCAGGACCGGTATCGAGCCGGCCGTAGCAGTCGAGTGCCTGGGCCGCCACCTGATAGAAAACAATCCCCAGAAGAATGGCCATCACATACAGGCCAGGCGGCAGCACGAAAGTGTGGCGCAACCAGAACACCGCCAGCCCCGCCACCGCCATGATTGCGATATCTGCGCTTCTGACCTTGAACGCCAGAAGATGGGCGACGTCCCGTGACAGTTGCGCCTTGCCGGCAAGCGTCAGAAACGCAGCCGGCAGCTTCTGCTCTGCCTTATGCACGGGTACTCAAATCCTCTCTGGATGACCAGGATTGCGCGCAGGCAATGCCGAGCAGAATGGCTGCCATCAGCGCCAGCGCCGGCATGGCGATGGAGAAATCCACCACGGCATGGCTACCGAAAAGAGCCAGAATCGCCAGCCCCAGCGCGGAATAAAGCCGGTGCCGCCGCCTCATCAAACCTGACAGGAAACGCCAGCCGAGAAGCACGAAGCCTGACCACCAGAGGATCGCCGCAGGCACCCCCAGCTCGACAAGCGCTTCCATATACATGTTGTGTGCAAATTCATAAGCGACCGGGCGCGGCAGCGTGATGTCACGCACGATGGACAGGGCAGGCTCGAACGCGCCGAGGCCATATCCCAGCCAAGGAGCCCCCTGCACGAGCGCCCATGACAACCGGACCAGATTGGGGCGGTCGCCCTGGAAGTCGCTGCCGCCCACGAAACGCTGCAACGTTGCCTCTCCATTGGCGATCAGGATGGCGGCAGCGCCGGCGAAGACGACAGCGATGACCCAGAACAAGGTGCCGCGCCTGATGGAGCCTGAAAAGGCGAGTGCCAGCAGCAGCACGAACCCAGCGATCGCACAGGCCAGCAACGCCCCCCTTGAATGGCTCGCCAGAACGGCCAGCAGGCATAATCCACCGCCCAGCAGCCACCCTCCGCCTTTGATCAGACGCCGAAGGCGCTCCATCGGGGTTTCCCCGACATGGGGACGAAAAGCGTGCAGGCATAATCCCAGGCAGAGAACAACGCCCAGCGCCATCTGCGCGCCATAGGCATTCCGGTTCACGAAAGTACCGGTGGCATCCCCCAGATAGGCCCATTTCGGAATCCAGAGGATTCTTTCTATTCCATTGTAATAATAAAACAAACCGACAGCCGCATAGAGCACACAGATGATCGCCAGCCAGCGCATCATCGCCCGCGCCATGGCTTCATCGCGGGCCAGTTGCAAGGCAAGCCAGAATGCGATCCCATAGCTTGCCAGACGCATCAACGCCGTCCGCCCATCGTATGGGGCCAGGGAAATCGCGCCGTGGATGGACTGGATATTCTCACTCGCCAGCGCCGTGGCGGCCTCGCCCCACAGGGGATTCGCCAGCAGACCGCCCAGCGGCAAGGTCTGGACAAGCATCCACCCCGCAACAACGAGGAAAGGCACGGCAAAGGCCCGGATTCTGCCCAGGGAGACCGGCGCAAGCTGCGCGCCGCGCCAGTTGCCCACAACCCAGCATAAGAGCAGCGCCGCCATCAGCACCGCCATCAGGCTCCAGGCCCAGGGCCGATGACTGCCGAAAGGCAGCGGCGCAAGCCCCGCGCACAGGACAAGGCCGGCGGTCAACCCTCCCCGTATCGTCATGGTACGGCCACGACCTTCGCCACAGGATTGGCGAGACGCCATTCGCGGAGCAACCGGCCGGCAATGCGATCCGCCGCCTTGCCGTCACCGAAGGAATTATGCGCCCGCCTCATCTGGTCTCTCAGGCTTTGATTTTCGATCAGCCCGCGCAGCGTCGTATAAATCCGCTCGCGGTCCGTCCCGACCAGCACACCGTTGCCGGCGGCGATCAGTTCCGGTCGTTCCGTCTTCTCCCGCAGCACCAGCACCGGCTTGCCCAGGCAGGAAGCTTCTTCCTGAATGCCACCGGAATCAGTGACGACGATCTCGGCGCGGTCCAGCAGGTTGAGGAAGGCGAGATAGTCCTGCGGCGGGATCACGCGCAACGCGCCCCCCTCCGTGGCAAGCCCCCGGAAGGCTGCAGCAACGGCGGGGTTGGGATGCGCTGAAAATACAATCGTCGCGGACGCATCATCGGCTACAGCCCGCAGCGCTGCGGCGACATTCCGCAACCCCTCGCCGATGCTCTCACGCCGATGCGCCGTGGCCAGAACAAACGGGCGGTCGGCGGGTATGTCCCCCAGGATTTCCTCAAGCTGCGCCACCACGGCGGGGGAGCGGGCCTTCTCCAGCGCGTAATGCAAGGCATCGACGACCGTGTTACCGGTCATCTCGATTGACGCCTCATCTATATTCTCAGCCAGCAGATTGGCTCTGGCCGCCGGCGTCGGTGCGAAATGCAGGCGGGCAATCCGCGCGATCATGCTGCGATACGCTTCCTCCGGCCAGGGCCCCTGCAAATCGCCGCTTCGCAAGCCGGCCTCGACATGGACCACCGGCACGCCGGCATGAAACCCGGCCAGAGCCCCGGCAAAGGCCGATGCCGTATCCCCCTGAACGACCAGCCAGTCGGGGGAGACGCGTTCGATGACGGCCGGCAAACTCTCCAGAAGGCGCGCAACCGTGATTTCCGGGCGCGAGGAAGTGCGATCCAGGGTTACCTCATGATCGGCAGTGATATCGACTGCCCGAAAGGCTTCCCGCAACAGATCGGTGTGCTGGCCGGTGGCGCAGACGGTGACGTAGTCGGTGACACGCCGGAGGGCACGGATGACAGGGGCAAGCTTTATAGCTTCCGGCCTGGTGCCAATAATGACTAATACACGCATCGAAATTCGGTCCTCAGCCCCCGCCAGCGCTCTTGCTTCCATCCACGGCCGGAGACAGAACGGGCCAGGTATGCCATTATGAAATAGAAGAAAATCCAGCGCAGGCTATCATACGAAATATCAAGATCGCAGTGCTTTCTAGACCGTCGAAAAGCGTCATTCAATGCCCGCTCAGAATCCCGATCTTGTAAATTCTTCCCAAACTAGGCTGGCAGAGGATATTTGCTTCCTGCTTGCCTGTCTGAAGGGAGAAAAGGCGCCCCGTTCATTAGTTGATGCCGATATATTTGGCTGCCTTCTCTCCCATCACCGCATTGCCCTGGCGATCGATTCTTCCGTTCTGGAAGACCCCTTACTCGGGAATATCCTCCACACAGAGCAGCGGCGGAACCGGCTGCAGGCGATGGACAGAGTGGCTGTACTGGTCGAGACGACCAAAACGCTGCGGGCCGCCACTATTGAGCCGATCTGGATCAAAGGCCCCCCCTTGGCCAAGCTGCTATCGGGCGATCCTTTCCGGCGCCCCAGCCGGGATCTGGATTTCTGGGTCGAAGAGGATATCGTCCCCTCGGCTCTGGAAGCGCTGCAATCGCTGGGATGGCAGCCTGTCGAGACCCGCCCGCTGCAACATCTGAAGCGCATTGCACATGCCATCACGCTGCACAGACCGAATAGCCGAACCGTGCTCGAACTGCATTGGCGACTGGCCACGCCGGACAGTGCGCTGCCCATCGCCAGGCTGGCGCCCCGCCGCCACGCCATATCAGTTCCGATTGGCGATGTGGAGGTAACGACGCTATCGCTCGAAGCCGTGCTGCCCTATCTCGCCCATCACGGCACCAATCATTTCTGGAACCGGCTTTTCTGGCTGGTTGACTTCCAATCCGCTGCAAGGCTGGACATCGATTGGGAACAAGTCATCGAAATTGCCCGCCAGACAGGGGTCTTGAAGCGTCTGGCCTTTGCCTTCCTGGCGGCCGAGCACTTGCTCGGCTCCCCAGTGCCTTCCCTCATCAGGCAACAGATTTCGCCTTCCTGGAAACTGGAACAAAAGCTGCACCTGCTTGCAGAAGCCTTTACCGTTCCGCCGGAAATCGATACGGCAACGATGTACCGTGTCGGACTCTGGCGGTATGTCTTCTGGGATATGTCTCTCCGGGATAACTGGGGCAGTCGCTTCGCCGTCATTGCGCAGAAATTAAGGGTGACGGAAAAGGATGAGCATCTGCTGCAGGGCAAACCATGGCTAGCCCCCTTGTTGCCACTGGCGCGGCTGGCAAGGGTTGGGGCCCGGTCGCTTCGCACAGGTACAAAAGGCCGGTAATGCCCAATTTCTCCGTCACCCTTTCGTAAGCCATGTGTGGATTGGTTGCGATACTAGCCCGCGATGGCAAGGCGCACTTGCCGCGCCTGGCCACGGCCCTCGCGCTGCTGCAGCGTCGAGGTCCCGACGCAATCGGCCAGTTGATACGCTGGGACGGGGCGCTGGCGCTGGGCCACAGGCTGCTGTCGATCATGGACAGCGACCGGTCCGCCGCCCAGCCGATGGTCGATCCGGAAACCGAAAGTGCGATCATCTTCAATGGAGCGATCTATAATTTCCCGGAATTGCGCCAGGAATTGACAGCGGATGGCATCCGCTTCCGTACGAGCGGCGATACCGAGGTTCTGCTGGCGGCCTGGCGCAAATGGGGCAAGGGCGCTTTCGCCCGCCTGAACGGCATCTGGTCGATCATCATTCATGACCAGAGAGAAGATTGCCTGATCGTCAGCCGGGACCGGCTGGGCGTGAAACCTCTTTATCTGCGCGACGATGGCCGCACCCTCGTGCTTGCCAGCACCATCAGGGCCACGCTGGCGGCCGCGGGCGCACGGGCCGAACCGGATGATTCGGCAATCTTCGACTACCTGCTGACAGGGCAGAGCGCTTTTGCCGGCCGGACCTTCCATGCCGGCGTCGTGCCTGTGCCGCCCGGCGCGTGCTGGAGCATCCGGCGAAACGGGAATATCCGAGCGGATCGCTTCCACAGTTGGGAGGAGAGTGTTTCCGATTCGCCGGTGTCAGCAGAGGCCTTGCGCGCGCTGATCCTGGATTCCGTGCGCCAGCGGTTGCGCTGCGCGGTTCCTGCCGGGTTGCTGCTGTCTGGCGGGCTGGATTCCTCTATCGTCGCCTGGGCCATCGGAGAGCTGGAGCGCAGCGGCGAAACGGCCACGCGGCATTTCTTTTCCTATGGCTATCTCGGCGACAATGCGAACGATGAGACGGCAGCGGCCGCCGCCACCCTGAACAAGCTCAATCCGAACGCGACACACGATATCCTGCGGGTTTCCGACCAGCCGGACCCTGTTGACATTGCCGCGATGCTGGCAGGCCAGGAAGAGCCAGTCTCGACATTATCGGTTATCGCGACCTACCGGCTGTATCGGCATATGCATGAACAGGGCTTCCGGGTAGCCATTACCGGCGAAGGCTCCGACGAGCTGTTTGGCGGCTATACCCGCCGGTATCTGCCGCTGCTGATTCGAGATGAAGTGCGCAAAGGCCATCTCTGGAAGGCGACCCATCTCGCCCGATCACCCTTTCTGAACCGGAGAAATCTGGCAAACCGCTTCGCCTGGCATCTGCCGCAACCGCTTATACAGGCGATACTGACGCGCCGGCAGCAAGCCTCCAGCATGATCGCCCCCGATTTTCTCAATCGGATGCGCCCCCGCCTTGAGATGGAAATCCAAAGCCGGCACAGATCACTGGACGACGTGCTGTACCAGGATGTCGCACGCGATCTCCTGCCAATGATCCTGCGCTATGGAGATCGCAACGGCATGGCGTCGTCGATAGAGGTGCGCAGCCCCTTCCTCGATTATCGGCTGGTCGCCATGGCTCTAGCTCTGCCCAGTGACCGGAAAATCGGGTTCGAGGGTGGAAAACTGATCCTGCGCGACGCCTTTAGCGGCATTCTGCCGGACAGCGTGGTCAAGATGCCGAAAACCTTCGGCATGGGGCATGCGGAACAATTCAGCAGCGCCGCGCTGGCTGTTCAGCCTCTTCTGGATAATCCGCCGGCCATGGCAGAGCGCTATATCGACATGCCGCGTCTGCGGGACTGCCTGAAGAACCAGCCGACGCATCCCAGCCACTGGTGGCCGATCAACCTGCTGTTTTTTCTTCAAAGCCTGTCGCAATGGGACTCGGCGTCAACTGCCCATGATTGATTATCGTTCCTTCCGCACCGTGCTCGCCGATGCGCATGGCCCCGCCGGGCTTGCCGTGCGCCACGAATTATTTGCCCATGCCATCACACCCACGGGCTGGCGCAGCAAGCCTGCGCAGAGTCTCCGCACCTTTCTGGTGATGCTGCGCGACCTTTTCCGGTTGTTGCGCGTCCAGCCGGCCGCCCGCATTCCCGCGGGGCACTATGTCGCCGCCGTATCCCTGCCGGGCGCCAGTGGCTGGGGCACGCTGCGCGAGACAATCACAGCCCTCGGAAACGCAGGCAGCGACGTCACCCTGGTTCTGCATCCCCGGCTTGCCGCCCTGCCCGGCTATGCCGGCCCCCTCGCGCGCCCATCACTGCGGTCACCCCGGAAGATCCTGGCTGCCATAAGAGCCGGGTTGAGACATCGTGGCCGGCGCACCGACGGCCTGTCGATCTGGGCGGTCAGGCTGGCTGTCATACGGCTGGAACTCTGGCGGGCGGCCTGGCGGGATTTGCTGGGGTCTGGAAAGCCGGTGCTGCTGCACAATGATTTCGACGTGTTCTCGACAGCCGCCATTGGCGCTGGCCGGCGCAGCCTCTGCCTGCAGCACGGTCTGCCGACTGATGAATTCTTCCCCTGCCAGGCCGATGCCCAGATCGTCTGGAGCGATGCCTGCGCTGCCGCCTATGCCGCACAAGGATGCGCGCCGCCGTCACTTCATATCCGTCGCTTCAGAACGCGGACATCCCCCCATACCCGCATCGCCATGGCCGCACCGGCCGGGATAGCCCTCTTGTCCCAGACCCACGCCACAGCCATCCTGCCGGATATTGCCGAACGCCTCGGCAGCCTGGCCAGCAACTTGCACAATACGGAGATACCGATTCAGATATTGCTGCATCCGGAAGAGGTGCGCACAGGCCACCCCTATCCGGAGCATCTCCGCCCCTTGCTGAGCAAACCACCCCATGCGCTATCCACAGGCGACAGCAAACCCTGGCTTGTCGTTGGCCTGCTATCGACGGCGCTGCTGGAAATGGCAGAGCGCGGCCATTACGTGGCCGGGCTGGACGACACCATCAACGGCCAGGAAGCCGCTGCTGCGGTCGGCCGCCCGCCCGTGCAGGTTACGGACAGCGCTGGCATTGAGGCACTCTTCCACGCCCTCGCCGTCCCTGCCGCACAAAGCGCCATGCGGGAGGAGTTGGTGTCCTGGCTGAACAGGGTATTCGCTCAGACATCACATCCCTTGGCGGCATCGCTGCTGGCGGAGGATCTGTAATGCCTATCCTGCCCTGTCTTCTTATACTCGGCCTGACCCTGGTCGATATAGTCAGCGCGGCGCTATACACCTTCTCGGAATGGGAATATGTCGGCTATCTGCGCTCACCGCATGAAATATTTGCCGCGATCCTGTTCCTGCTGGCAGCGCTGAGTCCCCGGCTGCCAGGCTCCCTGCGCCTGACCGGCCTGATCTACATCCTGTTTATCGGCATCTATACGATGGCCGGGTTCATTGAAGGCCCGGGCCAAGGGCTCATTATCAGTTCGGCAGCGAAGCTTGCCTTGCCTGTCATCCTGTTCGGCGCCGGCTTCGTCTGCATCAATGACCCGAAGCAGTTGAAGCCCCTCATCCTCACGCTCATCATTCTGGGTATCGCCACTACCCTTTTTGGACGCTGGGACCGGGTCAACACCGAGTTCTGGACCGATACGCTGCGCTATGGCGAATATCTGATGGATGTCAAAGGCGTGATGATCGGCTATCGCGCCTCCGAATTCCTGCCCTTCAATTTTTTCGGCTTCGATGACACACGACGCGCGGCCGGACTTCTGGCCGCGCCCCTGGCGCAAGGCTCTTTTCTGGCAACCGCCTGCATGGTCGCTCTTGGCTGGTTTCGCCAGCGCAACCTGCTGGTTGCCATGGTGCTTGTCATCCTGTTCCTGGTTGGCATACGGGACAGCGGAACGCGCGGCGCGATGCTGATGCTCGCCATTGCCCTGCCGCTGTTTCTCATGCTCACAGCCCGCGGGCTGTCCAGCCTCGTGGCCAACCTCGCCACGCTCGCTTTCGTCAGCATCCTCAGCCTGGGTGCCATCACGACCATCCTCTCCTACACGGTCGGCCTGCAGGACGGCTCCACCATCGGGCATGTGGAGGCGCTGCGCGAGAATCTGGAGGGCATCGGGTCGGTCGCCCTGCTCGGATTCGGCATCGGCAGCGCCGGCGCCACCGCAGCAGATCTCGGCCTGGACATCGCGGGCGGTGGCGAAGGCGCTATCTTCTCGATCGCCTTCCAGATCGGCGTGCCTGGGGCACTCGCTTTCTTGGCGTTCTTCGCTGCCCTCATCGCAGCCCTGGCGCGGGCGCTGTTCCAAAGCAATGATCTGCGAGACGCCACGATGCCCGCCGCCGCCATCGCCCTGGCCATCGGCGCGGCCAGCAGCCTGCCGGTATCCGAGCATTTCCTGACCGCCTCCGGCATGGGCGCCTTCTGGATATTCCTGGGTGCCGTTACCGGCAGCAGCCGGCCGGCATCGGGGAGACAGAGATGAAAATCCTGCAGGTCGTCGATGACCGGAATCCCATGGGTGGTGGCGTCGCGCGCCATGTGCACGGGCTTTGCCGCACGGCTGCTCCCCTGGGTGTCGAGACGGCGCTTATCCAGGACTTCAAAGGACTGGCTGGCCTGTTGAAACCGGCAAGCACCGTTCATATTCACGGAGCCCGGTCGCCGCTTTCTGCGGCAGCCGGACTGGTCTGCCGGCTGCGCAACATCCCGTATGTCTATACGCCGCACTGCTATTACGACCATGGCGGGCCGCTCAAGCAGGTGATGAAGAGACTCTGGGATTCAACGGTCGAACGGCTGCTGCATCGCTGGGCCGCCACCAGCATCTTCCTGAACGACGCCTGGCTGGATGATGCGCACCAGCGCGGTTTCAGGCCGCAACAGATCGCCATCATCCCGAATTGCGTATCGTTCGACGAAATCGAGATGCGACGCAGCCAAGCCTCGGCAGGAACGCTGTCTGGCGCGCCCTCCCTTCTCTCGATTTCCCGCCTCGATCCGATCAAGCGGCTGGAGGATGCCATCCATGTCCTGACCGCGCCGGGTCTGGAGGAAGCTCACTTCCATATCGTCGGCACCGGGCCGGATGAATCGCGTCTGAAGAACATCGCAGCGGCGGCGAGGCTGGGCGACCGGGTGCATTTCCATGGCTGGCTGGACGATATCGCCGCGACCCGTTTGCTGCGCGGCGCGGATATATTCGTGCTTCCTTCCGCGCGCGAGGGCATGCCGACGACGATGCTGGAAGCCTTTCTGCTGGGCTGCCCTGTCGTGGCCAGCGACACGCTGGGCTGTGCCGCAATCGCCCAGCAAATCGGCTGGGCCTATATCCATCCAATCGGCGATAGAGAGGCGATGGCACGGCTGATATGCCGGGCGCCATCATTGGACGAGGGGACTATTGCCGCTGTCCGAGAAAAATTCACCTGGGAAAGCAGGATAGAAAACTTACTAACTGTTTACAGGGCAATCGCAAATAAGCGATCAGACTAAGTCTTAACATCTATCCAGCACCCGTCTGGACTGATATTTTAATGTCTGGACTGGGGTACGCAGAGGGTTACTGAAGATGAGTTCGCTTTCAAAGATTTTGGTAATCGCCGCGGTAGCATTGCTGTCGGCACTGCCCGTTTCCGCGCAGCAGGCGCAGCAGCAGCAACCGCTGCCACCCGCTCTGAATGCCGCGATATTGTCGGGCAATGGCAACGCGGTGCAGCAAGCCATCCAGGTCCTGAGCGCAGGCAACCCGGCCAGGGCCGCACAGCTGGCCGAGCAGGTGATCATCACCGCCGAGCGTTTGCTCGCCACCAATCCAAGGGCGGCCATTGAGGCTGCCTCCGCCGCGGTCGGAATTGTAAGCCAGCAGGCCGTTACCACATCGGCCCCCAGCCAGGCCCTGAATGTCGCAGTGACGGCCGCCCGGATCTTCACTAATCCGCAGGTTCAGGCTGTTGCGCCGCAACTGGTTGCATCGGTATCGCAGTCTTCTGCGGCGATTGTCAGCAACCCCGCTGTTTATCAGGTCAACCCGACCGCCTCTCAAGGGGTCATGGCGTCCGCCTATCAGGCAGTGACTACGCCCGCTGTGAGTCAGGCATCGCCCGGCGCAGCCGCCAATGTGGCAAGCGTGCTCACCCAAGCCGCCCAGTCGCAGGCATTGAATCAAACTGCCGGAAATACATCCTCTACGATCACCCAAATTCTGAACCCGACAGGCTTGTCCAACAGCTTCACCAACACAAACACGAATTCATCCACGCTGGGGGGCGAGCAGCCGGACTTCACGCCACCGCGCGAAGAAAATCCCAACCAGAGCGGCAGCCCAACCTGATCCTTCGACCTGCCTAGTGCAGCATCGGCTTCTCCTTTCCCGCCAGACGGAGTGGGAGCATCGTTCACCGGTACCGAGAGATAGCATCGCCCATGACAGGCGGCCTCCTTGTCAAACGCGCGATATCTCCTCTCGGTCCGGTAATGACACAGGCGGCGGGGCAGGGCTTTGCCCTTCTCGGGCAGGGCCTGCTTCTCTTTAAGCTGGGCGATGACCGCTACGCGCCAATTGCACTGGCTCTGATTGCCGCTCAAATCGCGTCTTTCATCGGTGAACTCGGCTATGGGCGACGCCTGATGGCTGAAGCCGCCCGCACTGGCGGCGCCTCCCACTCGCTGTACCGGACCGCTGTTGGTCGCCGCCTTATCTTCCTGTCAGCGATAGCCTCTCTGCTTGTCATCGGCTGGATTGCGCTTCGGGGAGCGGACGATTCCGGTCTGCCAACCCTGCTGGCAGCGCTGCCAGCGATCCTGTTCTCAGCCTGGGATCCAGATCCGATCCTGCACGGGCTCGGCCGCCACCGGCTCGCCGGCATAGCGCTTGCTGGCAGGTGGGGAATCTTTACCGTCATTCTGCTGATCGCAACCCTGATGCCGGATGAACAGCCTGACCTGCTTGTGGCCATCCTGGCAGGCCTCGCGCTGAGTGCGAATTTCAGCACGCATCTGCTCGCCGCATGGAAGACCGGCCTGCCTCTGCGCCCCGCCTTTGATTTTTCCCTGCACATCGCCGGGGCGGGCGCCCTCTGGTTCGCCGCCATTCTCGGCACCGCCTATTGGGGAATACTGCCTTTCCTGATTGAAGCCCGGCAGCCGGACTTCGCCGCATGGGCCATTCTCGGCCTGCAAATTCTAAACAGCCTCGCAGCATTGCTGGGACGTCTTGACAGAATCATCCTGCCACTGCTGGCGAACCGCAGCTGGGATCGCGTCCCCTACGCTTTCCTGTCGGCCTGCGCGGCGCTTCCCTGCCTGGCCGCCCTGTTCGCGGTATACGTCATCGCGCCGGACCGCTTCAGCCTGCTGAATGCCCTGATATTGGCGGAGTGGCAGTTTATCGCCTGCACCGGCTTTCTGGTTCCCTGGTTCGTCAGCCAGAACAGGGAAAAGGCGCTGCTGGCATTGCATCTTCTCATCCTGCCCGCAGCCATCGTCGCGCAATTCACCCTCGCCGGCATGTCCGACGAATCACTGGCCATGCTGCTTTGGCTGCGTGTTCTGGCAACGGGGCTGCTGCTGCTGGGTGCCCAGCTTGCCCTGCGCGTGCGCGAGGCGACGCTTGTCTGGCCAGTCCTCGCCGGTCTGCCGCTTGCGGCAATGACGATGGGGAGCTTCCCCGCTGCTACGCCTGTCATCGCGGCTGTATGGGGGTTACTGGCCCTTGTATCGATCAGGCGGAGCTGGCCGTCATGACGCAACGACAGCGCGGCACGCCCTCCAAGACCTCGCCGCTGAAGGACGGAGTGCGGTTGCTGCGATCCGTGCTGCCCGACCGGCGCCGCACGACTTTCCTTCTGGCTGTGCTGGGCATCCTCGCAGCCTTCGCCGAAGGCTCGGCGCTCATCCTGCTCTCGTTGATACTCGCCCCGCTGCAGGGCAGCGGCGATATGCTGTTGAGGGCGAACTGGTCGATCTCCGAAATTCTGGGGCTGTACAGCGCCATCGTCCTGGCCAGTGCAGTTGTGATGCTGCTGCGGGGAAGATTCGTAGCACGACACAAGATCGGCGTTATCGACCGATTGCGACGTGATCTGCAACGCGCCCTGTTCGCCCAACGCTGGACGACCCTGAGAGACATAGACAGCTCCTACACCATCCAGCTAGCCATGTCCGAATGCAACCGCATCGGCCAGGGCGTGGACTATCTGTTCCAGGCCATCGGGCTGCTGGTGAAAATCCCCATCCTCTTCTTCGTCACCTGGCTGCTGTCGCCCGTGATGGCCCTCATGACCGTGGCCCTGCTTATTTCCGCCGGCTGGATCATCGCACGGCATGAACGCCGGCTGCGCAACGCGGGCGATCAGCTGGTTCAGAATCACAGAAGGCTGCATTCACAGCTGACCGACAGCCTGGCGGGCCGCCGACTGGTGAAGAGCCTGGGGTTGGAAAATGCGTATCGGCAGCGTTGGGAAAACGCCCTGTCCGAAGCCGCCAGCGCGCAATTGGTCCAGCAGCAATTGCTGGTGACGAACCAGACCCTGATGGCAACAGCGATGGCCTTCGCCATTGCCCTGGGACTGCTCGTCGCAACGGCATTCTTCGCCATGCCGCTCAGTGACTCAGTTGTCTTCGGCCTTGCCTTCGGCCGGCTGGCACAAACGCTGCTGCGGCTCCGCCAAAGCTGGAACATCGTCGTGATGGCGCTGCCCGCCGAAAGTGTGATCAGCGACTTTCTCGCCCGGGCCAGGGCATCGGCTGAACCGGCAGCGCAGCAGGTGGCACCGACATTGTCGCGGTCCATCCGGCTGGACGGGGTGACCAGCCAGTACCCGGACGGCACGGTGGCGCTGGAAGCCATCAATGCAGAAATCCTCGCCGGACAAATCACAGTGATCGTGGGCCATTCCGGCGCTGGAAAATCAACCCTGGCCGACATGCTGGCCGGCCTGACCCTGCCTACGGCAGGACAAGTTCTGATCGACGGAAAGGCTTTGCAAGAAGAACATCTGATCGACTGGCGCCGGCAGGTCGCCTATCTGCCGCAGGATGATTTCCTGTTCAACGATACGCTGAAAGCCAATCTTCTGATTGGCCGGCCGGAATGCAGCGAGCCGGAAATCTGGCGTGCCCTCGATCAAGCGGGCGTGGCGGCCACTGTCGAATCCCTGCCTCAAGGGCTAGAGACACTCGTGGGCGAAAGGGGGGCCCGCCTGTCCGGTGGGGAGCGCCAGCGCATCGGCCTCGCACGCTGCCTTTTGCGCAAGGCCCGTCTGCTGGTGCTCGATGAGCCTTCCAGCGCCCTGGACCAGGAGAGCGAAGCAATTTTCCTGAAAGCGATCATGGGGCTTGCGCCGGATTACACCATCGTGATGATCAGCCACCGTGAAAGCACCGAGGCCATTGCGCATCGGATCATCAGGCTCGATCACGCCCACCTCCTGCGACAGACGGACAGGCACGCATGAAGCTCCAACGCCTTGAGGCCATCAGGAAGCTGTATTTCAGCCTTCCCCTTGTCCCGCGCGACTGTCCCCTATGCGGGGGCAAGTCCGGTTCGCTGCTTGTCCGGCGGGATCGGTATTTCCTCCCCATCGACGTTGTCGAATGCACGGATTGTGGCTTCGTCCATGCCTCCCGCAATCTGGACCGGGAAGGCGCCCGACAGTTTTATACGTCGATTTACCCTTGGCTGATCTATCGCCGCCCCCGTGCCGAGGCTGAGTATGATCTTCAGAAGCGGGAGCAGGCCGCCTTCCGCTGGCAACGTATATTGGCACGGATAGACAGGCCGGACAGCGTGTTCGAGCTTGGTTGCGGCGATGGCCATTTCCTGGCCGAGGCCCGCCGCCTCGGTATCAGCCAACTGGCTGCCGTGGAGCCGGATTCCAGCAGTCGGGCACACATCATCGCCTCGCTCGGGCCGGAAACCGACCTTTGGGGCGATCTGTCCGACGTCCCGCAAAAGCCGCTTAAGAGCCAGTTGATTGCGATGTTCCACGTGCTGGAGCATCTCGACGACCCGCTCGCTGTCTTGCGCCAACTGGCAACGGACTTCGAGGGCTGGCTGGTGATCGAGGTACCTGACCTGCTGGGCGACTGGTCGATGCTCGGCATCCAGAACTTTCACCTCTCGCATCGCAGCTATTTCACGCCCGCGAGCCTGCGCGCCCTCCTGGCGAAGGCCGGCTTCACGGTGCTCCATGAAGAGCGGGAGGGATGGGAAACCGGCATCTATCCGGGCAATCTGCGGGTGCTCGCCCGGCGCGATGCTGCAGGCGGCGATATCGCTTCGCCGGACCGCCCAAATGTCGCCGCCCATATCGACACCATCCTGCATCCCTGGTCGCTCCGCACCGGCTATCCACGATGCGCCGTCAGGCTGACCCGCCTGGCACTGAGCTGATCACGAAATGGAACAGGGCCAGCAATACCCGCTGCGGCAAGTCCATGTGCTCCCGGACTTTACAGCATTACATGGGAGTGCGGGTCTGTGACAGGAACGACAAGTGATCTTTCTCTGTGTGGTTGGCGCGTGCGCAGCGACTGGCCACTACCGGAGCTCATCCCATGGACCGGCGAAGACAGACCCGCCGACATTCTGATCCACCGCGGCAAGGTGCCGAAGGAACTGCCAGGCACGGTCCGGAAGAATCCGCTGGTCCAGGTGAACGAGCAGAACTGGCTGCGCTTTACCGTCAGGAACGTTGCTGACTATCTCGTGCGCAACGGGAATGAAGTGATCATCGACACGCCACATTCCGAAGACACGCCCGACGTGACGCTGTTTCTTCTCGGGTCGGTTCTGGGGTTCCTTTGCCACCAGCGCGGCTTGCTGCCCTTGCACGCAAGCTGCGTGGAGTTCGAAGGCCGGGTCATCGCCTTTGCGGGCCAATCGGGTGCGGGAAAATCCACAATCGCCGCTCTGCTCCTGTCACAGGGCGCGCGCTTGCTCTCCGACGATATCACGGTGATTGATGTCCACGCTGCGGGCGGGCCCGTCATGCTACCGAGCTTCCCGCGTCAGAAACTGTGGCGCGATACGATTGATGCACTCGGCCTGGCGCCTGGACGATACCTGCGCAGCACTGTGAATCTTGAAAAGTTCGACCGCCCGGTGGCAGGGCCTTTCGACAACGCGCCAGTTCGGCTCGACGGAATCTATCAACTGTATCCTCGTATGCGCCAAGGCACACTTCACCTGATGCCGTTGGACAACCTTCAGTCGGTCCGGATGCTTTATGAGAACATCTACCGTCGCACGGCCGCCGGCCTGCTTGGCCTTTCCAGCTCCGTGTTCCAGAATTGTGCGTTGCTTGCCAAAGCTCTGCCGCACCAGGCGCTGGCACTGCCCGATGGGATCGATGCCGTTACCCGGCTGGGGCCGCAGCTCAGAGTGATGCTGGCGCCGCCGCGATGACGCTTACCAAAAGCAATGTGTGGCTGGCATCCTACCCAAAGTCCGGCAATACCTGGATGCGGATTGCCCTGATCACGCTCCGCGACGGCGGCGCGACGATTGATCTTGGCAGCATGATCAATAACATCGGGATATTTCTGGCGATGCGCCATCGTCTGGACATGGCCCTTGATATCGATTCATCCGATCTGGCACCCGAAGAAGTGCGGCTTCTCCGCCCAAAAATTTATGGGCTGATCGATACCCAGGCGCGCAAAACGACGATCTGGAAGATACATGATTGCTGGGAGCGGACGACCGACGGCGATGCTATGTTTCCCGCAGAGGCAACCGCAGCGACCATCTATCTCGTGCGGGATCCGCGCGACGTCGCCGTCTCCTTTGCCCATCATTTTGAAGTCGATATGGACAGGGCAATTGAGCTAATGGCCGACTGCAATTATCGTGTTGCGACCAAGATCGATTCCTCCCACCCCCATCTGCCGCAGCATTATTCAAGCTGGAGCCGGCACGTCACAAGCTGGCTCGACCAGTCGCATCTCAATCCGTTGGTGATCCGATACGAGGATATGCTCGTGGACTTCGCAGATGTCCTGCGACAAGCGAGCGCCACCCTGAAATGGGACAGCACCGAGGTTGCGATCCAGAGAACGGTTTCAGCGACACGCTTTGACCATTTGCGCGAACAGGAAAGGGCCGGCAACTTCCCCGAGGGTCTGCGTGGTGACCGCCCCTTCTTTCGCCGGGGAATTGCCGGCAGCTGGCGCGATACGCTCAGCGTGGCACAGATCGCGCGGATCGAGCGCGATCATGGCGAGGTCATGTGCCGCCTAGGCTACCTCTAGCCCCATACCGTGCCGACGGGCGACAATGGACTATCTTTATTATCCAGTTGTCGCGCGGCCTCGAGCCGCATCAATATCCAAACCAACCACTTACTTGGGCACGATCCAGGAATATATGATGGCAATCAATCCACTGCCTCCGACTGAAAAGGAAACCTATTGGCACAAGAAAGGTATACTCAGCGCATCGATTCATGACGAAGTCGTCATGATGAGTATAGAAATGGGTCAATATTATAATCTGAACACTGTTGCAGGGCGCATCTGGCATCTTTTGGAAACGCCACAAAATCTTGATCAAATTACAGCAGCCCTTGCTGAGATTTATGACGCGCCCACAGACACCATCCGTGCTGAAGTGGCCGCATTTCTCGCTCGTCTGAAACAGGAAGGGCTACTGGAGTCAGCAGCCGACAGCGCACCTTAACGCTGACGACCAAAGTCCGTTCACTGTCAGAGGGGCTGTCGGCGCCGGCACTAAGATGAAGGGGCGAGGCGTCAGCGAAACCGGGCGATCTCCGCCTGCCCTGTCGGCAATCCGCCGCCAATGACCGGCCGGCCTTCCCAGGTCACCCAGGCATGGGCTGCCGGTTCCGTTTCGAGCCCCAGTCGCGCGGATAAAGCAGGGTCGCACGATAGCCCCGACGGGAGCCAGGCCCAGCGCTGACGCCAGCCCATCCGCGGAGACCCGGCTGGTACGGAGGTCGTCATCGTGGGTCTTCAACCGGGGTGGCCGTGGCGTTTATGTGCCAGGCCACCATCAGATGTTGCACGGCCATCAGGGGCAGCCAAGTCGGATTGCCACCGACAAGTTGCCCCGGCCGGGTGCGGATGAAGGTGGACGCCTGTTCCGGCTCCGGCAGTTCCGCCACCCCCGCCCGGATGGCATCGAGATCGAAAATCTCCGTTACCAGGGGGGCAGGCGCCGCGCGGAGCGTATCCAGCATCGACAGTAATTCGGCTTTACGGTCGGCATAGCGGATGAAGCGGTCATCGCTGAGGCCGAGCTTGTTTCTTTCCAGCCTCACCGGCTCGGGCAGGATACCGCGCATGGCGCGCCGGAAAGGCTGCCGGCTCTGTCCGTCAGCCAGGAACATGTGCGCGGGCAGAGACAGCATGAAATCCACCACCCGGCGATCCAGCAGGGGGAAGCTGACCGCCAGCCCGTGCCGTGCCGCAACGATGGCGTAGTAAGTGCAGCGCGACGGAATATGGTGCTCGGCGAAGGCGCAGACACGTTCCTCTGGGCTGTTTTCCTGCAGAACTGGCGACATGCGGCGCTGCGCCACCCGGTCCAGAAGGCCGGGGTTAAGATAGCGCGCAATCCCGTGCCGGGAGTCCAATGGCCGGGGACGCCCGCGCCACCGGAGTATCCGGTGCCGAAGGACCGCCGGAAGCAGCGGCCAGAGCAAGCGATCACGGACGGCGCGAGACAGGGATACGCCGTCATTCCGCGCCCGCGCCGGCACTTCGCGCCACAATGCCCTGATCTGCCCGTCGCGCAGCAACCGGGCATAGAGATTGGCGCCATTATAGCTGGCCCCCTCGTCCCCGCCGACGCCGCTGAGTATGCGCTCCGCGCCGAACCGGGCGGCGGCGGCGCTCATCTGCTCGTCGAAATCCCCCAGGATGCTGCCAGGCCAATCGGGCTCCTGTGGCAGGCCCGGCATTGGCAGAAGATAGTCGAACACCTCTTTCTCGACATCCTGTTCCTGCGCCAGGATTGCGGCGATCAGTGGCTTTTCGTCCAGTTCCGCCGGTCCCATCACTGCCGGCGATGTCATGCTGAGCGCCAGAATGCGCCCGCCGCGCAGGCGCATCTCCCGTGCTGCCAGTACGGTGACGGCAGAGCTGTCCAGTCCGCCGCTGAGATGACAGGCAACGCGGCCCGATGCCGGCAATCGCGCGGTCACCGCCGTCTCCACCAGGTGGCGTAATGTCTCTGCGGCTTCCGCCGACGAGCCATTCCAGCGCCCGACCATTGCCGGGTCGGGACGGTAAGCGCGGTGAGGCCGGGGCGGCATCGCATCGCCGGCCCGGATCGTCAGACTATGCCCGGCCTGAAGATAGGCAATCTCGGCAAATCCGCTGTCTGGCGCCGAAAAATAGATCTGGGAGAGTTTTGCGCCGATTGCTCCCGGGTCGAGGTCGTCTGCGGCCAGCCCCGATCCGTGCAGCCCTTTCGGCAGGCTGGCAAAGGCGAACCATCGACCCGGTTGCCAGGTCCAGACAAGGGGACGGACGCCGATGAAATCACGCCCCAGCAGCAGTTCCGCCCTGTCGGACCGCCACAGGGCCACGGCGAAATCCCCATCCAGCCGGTCCGGGAAATCAAGGCCGTGGCGCTCTGCCGCCGCGACGATAGCCGCCCCTGGCTCCGTCCCCGCCCGGTCAAGCCGCGCATCGGCGGCCAGTATCCAGCCATCGCGCACATAGAGCCCGTCTTGCGTCCCGGTGAAGTCCAGCACGGCCAACCCCAACGCCCCATCCAGCCGCGTGTCGATAGCGGGCCGGAGACCGGGCGCGGTCATGGCATCTGCCATGGCGTTCAGTTCCCCCGCCGCCGCCGGCATGCCGTCGAGACGCAGGATGCCGCAAATCAGGCGCATGATTCTAGTCGGCGATCAACAGATTGCGGTCGCGCAAGCCCGCCAGAAAACTTGCCGTCTCGGCCCGGCAGACCTCGGGGGTCACCTCGAATTCCTCCAGAAGCCGCGCCACGATCTGTTCCTCGGTTATCGGGTCGGCCAGCAATTCCCATATGCGCGCGGCCACGGGATTCAGCCCATGATAGCAACCAGTGGCGGCGTTCAGCAGCAAGGTGGTGTTCTCCAGAGGGGCTGCGAAAACATCCCCTACCCTGTGCAATGACCGACTCATTTTTTCATCCGTGATCAAAACCGGCCCCATATTCTGCGGGCCAGTTCCCCTTGCCAAGCCCTTTAGCCCGCTTGGCTATACCCCCAGCGCGTCATCACGGGGGCGAATTCTGCCTCGATGGTACGGATTTGGGCATCGTTCAGAACATCCCGCCATTCGCCAACCCTGCCGGAGCGGAAGAATTGCGTCTGGCCTTGCTGTCTCTCCCGGAACCCCTTCGCCGCTTCCTGCTGTTTCAGTTCGTCGAGATCGGAATGGGCAACCGCGCGACGAATCTCCTCTGCCGTCGCCGTGATGCCAAGGAAACACACAATGCCCCGCAATACCTCGACCGTGTCGCGGCGTATGTCCTCATAGCGCACCACCTTGGTCGGGATCACGCCCTGCCCGGTCCATCCCGAGACATGCCCGCCCCAGTCTCCCAACAGGTAAGGCGGATAGATACCCCCGCCGGACAGATGTGCCGTGTCGATCATCAAGGCGACCACCTGATCAGTCGGCCTGCCCAGGTGATGGATGAGCGAGACGGCGACGTCGCGGGGATCGCGGAGCAGATAGAGGGCTGCACGCGCCTGGTTTCCCAGAATTGGTCCCCCGGACTGGCTTTCAAACCGGTCATGCGTCTTGCAGAAGACCGGTTTGTCCAACCTGTCCGCGACATAGTCATAGTGGAGGGGACGCAGCATCTCCACTTCCTGCCAGCTTAATTGATCAGCATCGACCAGCATGTCGTCAGCGAACCGCCATCGCCCGATCAGGCTCTCTTCTTCCGATAGCCTGTTGATATCCGCCGGCTCATCCCTGCCCGTCATCAGATTGGACAGCAACACCCGCATCCAGGTGTTACCAGATTTGGGATAGGAGGCGAGCCAGACGAGGCCGGGGGGTGCGAACGCCATGCCACTTTCTCTCAGGCCAACTGGTCCCAGTGGGTCCGCAGGCGGGCGACCGTCTCGTCAAGCTGTGCGAACTCACGCGGCCGGGACAGACGATAAACGCCGACCCGGGACAGCAACGCGGCAGTGCGGGCCGCTGGCTGCCCCTGATGGGCATAGGCCAGGGCGATCCGGCGGCGGTAGGATTGCCGCAACAGCGCCTGCGCGGCTTCAAGCGGGGCAAGGCGCACGATGCCAGGAAGATCGACCGGATTACTGTCCGCCAGCAGATAGATGGCGGCCAGGGGCGGCGCCTCCTTCTTGGGCGTGTCGTGCTCCGGCGGGGTCACATGGAATTTCTCCAACATCTGGCGGACCCTGGAACCAACGGCGTCCTCCATCCCCACCTGCCCTATGCTGTCGGGATACAATCGCAACACGCGCCCATCCGGCTCAATGATCGGCGTGCCGTCAGCCAGATGCGAGATGGCGCAGACATCGTCCGAAATAAACCCACAGCCCGAACGGCACAGCGCAGCGGCGAGAGTCGATTTTCCAACTCCGCTCGGGCCACAAAATATGAAAGTCCGGCCCTGATGCGTAACCGCCGACCCATGCAACAGCATGGCACCGCGCTGATACAGGATCGCGGCCATGGCAGTTCCGGTCGCGAAGATCAGGATATCCTCTATCGCCACGCCCGGAGCCGGCTGAATCGTCACGCAGCAGCCATCCGCCGCCAGAAAGCGGCCGATGGCCGGCAGGTCGAGCAGGAAGCGCACGGAATCGGCCGACCAGCAGGCTCCCTGATGTGGCGCATTCTCCAGCCGTCCGGGAATCTCACCTACCCGCATCGTCACATCGACGGGACCAATCGCCTCTCCCGCAATGGAACTCCTGACCGGCAGGGCTATTTCCGAAGCCACAGTCAGCCCGAAGATTTTATATCGATAAGGCGGAAGATTCGCTTTCTCTGTCATAAGCGCCTGTTTGCCTGTGAGGCATCATTATGGCAAGGCTGATCCAACTGATACAGCCTCGGCACATTGCTGCTCAGCGCCTATATATATGGATATAAAGACTATTTACTGATATTCTGCTCTCTTATGTAGATTCGAAGTTTGAGAATCAATATGACCCATGAAACCGAGACCATAGCCCCCGTTCCAGCCGTCCAGGCCAGCGATGACAATCGCAAGCCCTGGCAGACGCCAGCCATTGAGGATGCGGACATCGCTTCCCTCACCAATGGGAATGGCACAAGCGGCATGGAAGGCACTTCATTCCTTAAACCCGGTTCCTGACAATCACGCGCTGAAGGGGTTTCCTCTGCAGCGGCATTCGATGCCCAGACGGATATGGCGGGGCCTTCCTTGGGGCGGCCTGGGGTGGGGCAGCACCAAAGACCTTGTTCTATCGGAATTGCGCTTATGGGCCGCTGCTGACTGGCGCCGGAAGCTTTCTCCGCTCCTACGCATGCTCTTGTGGCTGACTGACCGATTTGTCTGGCCACTGGCGGCGTTGAGCAGAACACTTGCCTTTGCCGGCAATCAGGGTCTGAAGCCAGCTGAAACCCTGCGTCTTTACGGCGATTGTCTGATGTCAGGCGGCCAGCCGATGGAGGCCCATGTCTGGCGCGGCCTCTATGGTAGCCGCCACCCGCTACCAGCGCGCTCCGCCGCACTGCTGCTAACGCGGCTGGGCGACCCGGCGGGCCATGCACTGCTGGCCGACAAGCTGGCAACCGCCGAGCAGCTGGCGATGGCCGGCATCAAGTTTCCTGTCCTTCACAGCCTGTACCGCCGGGGTGCCACGCTGGCCCCGGCCTTGCCATTTGCGGGCAATGCGGGCCTGTTCCTCAAGCCCCGTCACGGACAGGGCGGGCGGAATGCCTTTGCGCTGACCCAACAGGGCGAAACCTGGCACCTGGACGGACGCCCGATAACGGCAACGGCACTCTGCGAGCGGCTGCAGCGCCTGTCGCGGCAAGACGACTTGCTGCTGCAGGAAAAACTGATCGCCGATCCCGACCTGGCCGAACTGGTTGCTGATGACAGGGCACCCGTGCTGCGCCTCGCCACCGCGCGGCTTCCAGGTGAGGCGCCCTTCCTGCAGTCGGCCCTTCTGACATTGGCTGTCCCCGGCCGCAATCCGCGCCATTTCCTCGACGGCGCCCTTCATGCCCCGATCGATATGGCTGACGGTCGCTTGGCGGCAGGCCTGTCACTGGCGCGTCCGGGCGACAGGCTGGCGCAGCTGGGCTGGAACGGGGCGATACTGGCGGGCCGCCCCGTCCCATGGTTCGATGAGGCCAGTGCAATGGCCCTGCGCGCCATGAGGGAGATTCCCGCATTGCCGCTGGTCCACTGGGATATCATCCCGACGGGAACAGGACCGGTGATGCTGGAGGGCAACAGCGCCGGTAACTGGATTCTTGCCAATCTGGCGGGCGCCTATGGGCTGGATACCTGCCCCCTGCCCCCGCTATTGTCCCGCTGGATGTCCGTGAGCTTTTCCCCTGAAGCCGATCCGGGCGACAGCCCCTTCCGGTAAGCCTGGCTGCATGCTTCATGCCCCCCACCGCAACGCGCATCCCATATCAGCAATATCCCTGCATCCCTGGTCGCTCTGCACCTGCTATTCTCAATACATAAGAGCCTGGCACACTCGCTGATACGTTAAATGAGGATCGGAGATGAAAGGACTCATCCTGCGGGCCGAGACGGCATTGGCCCTGATCCTGGCCTTGCCCCTGGTCTATCTGCGGCCGCTGCAGCGGCTGGCGGAGCGTTTGGGGGGCTTTTCCGCTCCGGACGATCAGGCGGCCGCCCCCACGGCGGACCTGACCCGCGCTCAATTTATAGCAGCCCGGCTGAATCATATCGCCGACCGCCTGCCTTGGACCAGTTCCTGTCTGGTACGGGCGACGGCCGGGCTGCTGCTGCTGGCACGCCGTCGCATCACAGGCGGTCGTATCCGGTTTGGTGTGCGCAAGCATGAGGGCCGCCTGGAAGCGCATGCCTGGCTGCTGCTGGGCAAGCACATCTTGCTGGGCGGTATTGGAGACAGGGACGAAGCGAATGCCTTCACCCCAATCGCCGATTTCAGCTCTTAAACGCCCCAGCGCATACCCGCCCCGGTCCCACAGAGTCTCATGACTGACGCTACCATCGCCCCGGCTGCCTTTACGGCGCTGCCGTCGCACATGGTGGCAAAGAACGCCTTCGGTGCAGATAGGGTCGCTCCCTTGCTGGCTTTCGCCATGACACACGAAGCCGAATTTCGCGGGGGGTGAACTGCGGTTGTTCTCAATGCTGCCGCCGGAAAAAGGTGGCTCCTATGCCGATATAGAGCCAGCAAATGACAGCCTCCTGCTGTTTCCAGCCTGGGCACCGCATGAGGTCCGACCGGTTTCCTGCCCAGGCGGCGGATTCATCCAATCCCGCTTTGCCATCAATTGCTGGTATCTGGGCAAAACGTGACGCGACCATCTTCTCCCGTTCTAGCCAAAAGATGCGGCGGTGGATTTTCCATGCAACATCTTGCACGATCATGCTAGGACGGGTCGATATGGCCAGTTCCGGAAGACCGCGCAAGATAACGGGCTTACGAAACAAGTTCAGACGATTAGGGATGTATGGCATGAGCGACATCAAGGATAAGGATAGGACTGCGGACGCCCTTGAGGCGAAGCAGCCATGGAAGACGCCTGACTTCGAAGTCCTCTCCGTGCAGCAGACCAACAACAACGGCCTCGTCGCGCCTGGCGACGGCACCTTTTCGCCGTCACCGAGCGGGAGCTGATTTCACACATTCATGTCGTTTTTCGCTGGCCTCGCCTGCGCATACCCGGTTGAACAGCGGGAAACGGAGCGTCTCGGCAGCATCGCCGTCACATATGGCGGTGGCAAAGGCAGGCTCTGGCGTGGCGACACCGCTGCGCTGATTCTTACGCCGCGTGCATTCACCCCGGAAGACCGTCTGGACCGGCTGCCGGCCGCCTTTATGGGCGGCATGTCGCATCTGGTATTCGACGGGCGGCTGGACAATCGCAACGAGCTGATCGCATCCCTGAATCTGCCTGCGCCCGACGCCGCACGGCTAGGCGATGCTGCATTGGTGATGGCAGCGCTCGAACGCTGGGGCGTTGACGCCTGTCCCCGTTTTATTGGTGCATTCGCCCTTGCCTGGTGGAATGAGCTCGACCGCAGGCTGGTGCTGGCGGTGGATGCCACCGGCGGCCGGGCGATATTCGCGCATAACGATGGCGAAAGGCTGTATTTCGCAACACGCCCACTGGCTGTGCTCGCCTTTGCCGGTATTGATCGGCGCATCGACGAATCGGCAATGGCCCATTTGCTGCTTGCGCGCGCGATGCCCGCAGGCGCAACCCCGTTTCACGGCGTCTTTCGTCTCCCGCCCGCCGGTTTGCTCCTCTGGCACAAGGGCGATTGTTCTATCCGCCGCTACTGGCAGCCGGATCTTGAGCGCAGGATCCGTTATCGGGACTCGCGGGACTATGTGGAAGCTGGCCGCGAGATGCTGAGCCGGGTAGTTGCGCCGAGCCTGAGGGCGACAGGTCCGGTTGCTTGCCAACTGTCAGGCGGGCTCGATTCCTCGGGTGTCGCGGCAACGGCTGCCCGCCTGCTGGACCCAACCAGCCTCCACACATTCACCTCGGTTCCCGATTCTGCAGTGTGCCTGCCAGCCGAGCGCCCGCGGGCATTTTATGACGAAACGGCGCTCGCACGCGCGACGGCAGCCCTCCATAAGAACATCGAGGCACATTTTATCCCCCCGGGAGACATCACCCTGGGCGAGGAGGACGCGACCCGGCTGTTCTGGGAGTTTGGCCTTCCCGTGCGTAATTTCATGAATCTAGCCGCTTGGGAGCCCCTGTATTCCCGAGTACGCGAAACTGGCGCCTCCGTCATCCTGACGGGTATCTCCGGCAACTATACCCTGTCGTGGAAGAGCGAAGCCCTCCTTGCCGATCTCGCGCGTTCAGGGCGGCTGGTGGAGGTGGCCCGGCAGCTTCGCGGCCTGCACCGGCATGGCTATCGGCTCTCATCACAGATCCGGCACAACCTGCTCGCCAATGCCGTCCCAGCCCGCATCCGCACCGCAATCCGACGGCTGCGCGGCACCGAAGAGGACTGGCAATTGCGATCATCCGCAACTGCTGCGCTCGCGGCAAGCGTCGATGCGCGTGCGATCACCGACACGATGCTCTTTGGCTCGGGCGGCGGCGATCGCGACCGCCGCCTGCGCCTCGCCTACCTCGAGAAGAACTGGTCGCAAAACCAATGGCTGGCGGCGCATCCCTATGTCAGCGGATGTGACCTGCGCGATCCGCTGGGGGATCGCCGGATGGTGGAATTCTGCCTGGCGATTCCGATTGAGCTTTGGCAGCGAGAGGGCCAGCCCCGCTCCTTTGCGCGCGAGGTGCTAAGCGACCGTGTGCCGCAGCAGGTGGTGAACGAACACAGGCGCGGCTATCAGAATGGAGACTGGTTCCATCGGCTGACCCAGCTGCGCCCCGTCTTCATGGCCGAACTGGACCGGCTGGAGGCATCGCCCGCGGCACGGCGAATGATCGATCTGCCGCGCCTGCGCGCCGTGGCGGAGGATTGGCCCATCGACGCGGATGCCGCCATGGCGCGCGCCACGGACATGCTCGACCTGTTCGGTCGCGGCATCCACTATGGCCGTTTCATCCGCTGGGTAGAGGGGTCGAACGGCTAGAAGTGGCCGGGAGCGGAAGCCTGCTCTTATACGTGCGCCTAACCCGACATGCCTATCGTTTGATTGCGATATAGGATTTGGGCACGCCCAATGCGCGTCGTGGAGCCGGATTCCAGCAGCCGCGCACGGATCATCGCCTCCCTCGGATGCGCTATCAGGCTGACCCGTCTGGCCCTGAGCTGATCGGCGGGCCTCAGCGGAAACGGGCGATTTCCGCCTGTCCTGCTGGCATACCGCCGCCAATGACTGGCCGGCCTTCCCAGATCAGCCAGGCATGGGCCGCCGGTTCGGTGTCGCCCCCCAGCCGAGCGGACAAATGCAGGCTGGCGCCATAGCCGCGACGTCCCAGCAGGGCTTTGGCGGCAATTGCCTGGGGCAGGCACAGAACAGGAAAGGGCAAGAGAGCGGCCGCTCGTCCAACCGCCCGGCTGACGCGCCAGATAGCCCCCGAAACCGGCCCGGCAGCCTCAGCAGGAGCCCCCCCTATTGCCGGTCGGCCGATAAGCAGGCGGACGACATGCCGGAAGGGCAGCAAGCGCAGGCAAAGTGCCGCAATCGACAACATCACCGCCGCCTCAATGACCAGCAAGCGCCATGACCAACGCTGCCGCCAGCTTGCGCTGGGAGGTTTTGCAGCATGGGCAGTCATCACGTGCCTTCCATCAGTCTCGGTGGCGCATATAACTGCCTGCGCACCACTCCATCCCCATCGGCGATGTCCTTGATAGCCATGCCAGAAAGGCCAAATATTGAACCTGGGAAATCTGCTCGCATCATCCTGATACTGTTGGAAAATCCATGCCAGAGGAATCCCGAATTTCATCAAAATTGAGTCAGAGCCAAATTTCAATGCCGATTGACACTGGTGCGCATTGATGGACGTGGCTGAACCGTGTTGTCCGCTGAAACGTATCTGGCTTTACTCTATGGCGACGGTTGATCCATTCTCTCCCCAGCTTAAGCAGTGTGACAGAATGATGCCAACCGACGGACAACAGATCGCCTGGCGGATGGACCAGCCCATTCCAGAACCGCCCGCCCGATCCTTCCTGCCGCTGCTGCGCGCTGCCGTCACTTCACGCCCCGACCGACCGGATCTGATGCGCGACCTTGTGGTCGCCCTCCGAGACGGTCAGCTATGGACGGAAATCCGTGACCTTCTGTCGCCACTTGCAGAAGAGGGCAAGCTGACGCCCCCGCTCGCGTGCGAACTGGCACAGGCGGCCATCGCCTGTAATCAGCCAGAGCTGGCGTTGCGGGCGCTGGACCCAGCGGTGGCGGGGACCACGCCGGAGGCGCACCGACAAAGGGTTCTGGCCCTTTACGCCCTGAACCGGATCGACGAGGCCCGAGCGGCGGCGTCGGAGGCTCTGGACGAGGATCCGAGCGACAGCACGGTACTGGACGCCTTTGCGAGGGATTGCCTGACGCGCGGTGCCGCCGAAAGCTTGATCACTCTATGCCAACGCTCCATCGATGGCGGGATCGCTTCAACCATCCACCTCGCCTATCTGTCGGCCGCGCTCTCCCTGGCCGGGCGGACGGCGGATGTCCAGAGCCTGATCAACCCGGAGCGTCTGTGTCGCCGGATCGAACTGAATTCCGGGCTGGTCGACAACCAGGAACTGGCCCAGGCAATCCTGGCTCATCCGGCACTTGCCCCGTCGCCGGATATCCGGCCAACACGCGGGCACAATCTGCGCCTTGAGGAGCTGGCCAGCGTCGAGCATCCGGCAATCCGCAACCTGCTCGCCATCGTTCGCCGACAGGTCGATCATTATCTGGCGGAGTGTCTCGACGCGCCGCACCCGTTGCTCGCCCATCGCCCGCAAACGGCGTGGTTACAGGGCTGGGCGCTGGTCCTTTCGGACGACGGGCATGAAGAAACGCACATCCATCCCCGGGGCTGGCTGAGCGTCATCTATTACGTCCGCGTTCCGCAGGGCGCGTCGCCGGGTGCGCTGGTCTTCGGACCCTGGCCGCCCGCCATCCAGGAATCCTTGCCCGATTTTCCACGCTGGCACATGGAGCCGCAGGAAGGGACGCTGCTGATCTTCCCCTCGTTCCTTGGGCATGGGACGGTACCCACCGGCGTGGGCGAGCAGCGAATTTGTGTGGCACTCGACGTTTTACCATGCGACCAAGCGCGGGCATCCTAACCCCACCATGCCCTTAAAAGATTGTACCAGTATCGCAGCATGAGCACAGGCCCAGTCCCGCGCGTTTTCGCGCAGCCAGCGCCCCACCGGGTAAGCCGCAACTTTCTCGGACCCGATCTGATTGCCCGCCTGCTGGCTCACGTCGAGGCCAAGCGGGACGCCTTCACACCCACCCAGATTAGTAGCGGGAAGATCGATCCCGATATCCGCGTCTCCTGGCTTCTGAGGGATTTGGGCGGATTGCGGGACGCGTTGGCAGCCCGGTTTCTGGCGATCATGGACCCGATGATTGCCGATCTGCGCCTGTCACCTTTCGACCTGGGAAGGTTGGAAATGGAGATTGTCGCCCATGGCGACGGCGCCTTTTACCGGCGGCACATCGACACCCAGACCGGTGCCGCCGACAGGGCGACGGATCGGGCATTGACCAGCGTGCTGTATTTCCATGCCGAACCACAAAATTATAGCGGCGGCGAGTTGCGGCTGCACTCCATCCTGCCGCTTGAAGAGGGCGGGTGTTTCCTGGACATCATGCCGGAACAGGACATGCTGTTGCTGTTCCCGTCCTGGGCGCCACACGAGGTGCGGCCCATCTCGTGCCCATCCGGCGCATTCATGGACCAGCGGTTTGCCATCAACTGCTGGTATCGGAGCCAACGCACACCATGATTCCGCCCGCCTATGTGGCCAATCCCCTCGCCGACGCGGTGATCCACACCGAATCCGGCGTTGCGGAACATATCGATGTCGCCACCTATTCGCGGACGCGCGGCTTCGTCCAGGGACGGCTGACCCGGGGCGAGACGCCAGGATTTGATGCCGCGCTACGCCTTTTGAACGGCGATACGGCGGGCGGCGGGCGCTTGTCTGCGGTTGAGGCCATGCCCCTTTGGCAGACCGGCCTGATCTTATTGCCGCAGGAGTGCGCCGAGCCTTTCGCATCGCCCGACATCACCGTGGCGCGTGACACCTATCTCCGGCATGGCTTCATCGTGCTCCCCCAGCTGGTCACGCCCGACGCGACGCGGATCCTGACAGACCATTACCGGACATCGGTGCCGGCGGGAAAGCTGACGCATGGCGACCGTCAGGCCAACCGCCATCGCGCCCATAACGACCCGGCCGGACGTGTGGCGCTGAACGCATTGCGCGAAACGGTAGAGCGGATCGTCGGCAACCCGATCAAGAACAGCTACGCTTACGCCTCGCTTTATTGCGGCGGAACAGACCTGCCCCGGCATCGCGACCGGCCACAATGCCGGTACACACTGTCTTTGCAGATCGACCACCAGCCGCTACCGCCGGATGGACGGTCGCCTTGGCCTGTTCAGCTCCATCTTGATCCGGACGCTGCACCGGTCGAGTGCTTCCAGACGATTGGCGGCGGCATCCTGTTCCATGGCAGTGACATCTTGCATGGACGGCCGACCCTGCCGCCAGATCAGCACAGTTGGGTGCTGCTGCTGCATTACGTCGACATCGCCTTTGACGGGCCGCTTGATTGACCATTCGGCTACGCCCCCATCACGGAAACGAATGATGCGACTAATCTGCGGCTTCCTGCATCTTGATGGTCGACCGGCCGAGGTCGGACGGCTTGCCGCCATGGTCGCCGCCATGGTCGAGCCGGGCCTGACCCCGGCGGTGGCGCGTTTTGCCGAAGGGCCCATAGCGCTCGCCACGCTTGATTTCGCACCCGGCAGCCTGCCCGGCAGCGCCCCGCCGCGCGTGGCCCCGCCTGCCACCGACTTGCCACGCGGGGCGCGCGGTCTGGTGCTGGCGGCCGACGCCCGGCTCTACGAAGGTGCCGATGGAAGAACCGACGAAGCCACCGTGCTGCATGCGCTGGAACGCCGTGGTGGTGACGGGGGGGGCGACGGGTGGCTTGGTGGCATTTTCGGCGACTTCGCCCTGGCCGCTTGGGATCCGCGCGACCAGACGCTGCTGTGCGCCCGTGACGGCATGGGGGTCCGGCCCCTCTTCATCAATGACCAGCCGGGTCGAATATTCGCCTTCGCCTCGCTGCCCCGTGGCTTGCACGCCAGCGGCCTCGTCCCGCGGGAGCTGGACGAAGCCGCCCTGCTGAGCACGTTGTTGATGCGCGAAACGCCAAACGACCGCTCGGTGTTTCGCGGCGTTGAACGGCTTGCACCGGGAACATGGCTGGCGGTATCGGCGCGGCGGCGGAAGAGCGGGCAGCATTGGCAACTCTCTCCGGCGACCGCAGGCCAGAACCATTGCCGCCCGGAAGAGGCCGCCGAGGAAATGGCCGCCCTGGTCACGCAGGCGGTGCGCGTCCGTCTGCCGGCAACGGGGCCGGTGGCGACTCATTTGAGCGGCGGGCTTGATTCCCCTTCCGTCACCGTGCTCGCCGCGCGGGGGTTGCGCGCGACGGGGCGGTCGTTACTCGCCTACCCATTCCTTCCAACGCAACACGGAGACTATGCGCCAGACGGCGAAGGTAAACTCGCCCAAACGGTGCTGGACCAGGAGCCAGACATCGTCAGCATACCCGCGCGCATTGGCCCGCCGCTGGATTTCCTGCTGCCCCGTATGGATTGCGATCAACCTCTGCCGTTCGACCCGGCTGACCCGGACGCATGGGTCTGCATAGATGCAGCGGCGCGTGGCGCGGGTGTGCTTTTTTCGGGGTGGGGGGGCGACCAGGGCGCATCCTTCAACGGTCGCGGCGCCCTGGCCGAAGCCCTGCTCGCCGGGCGCTGGTGGATGTTGGCGCGCGAGATTCGGGCACGCTCCCTTGCGATGGGCTGTGCGATGTCGGCGACACTGCGCGGTGACGTGCTCAGCTACCTGCTGCCCGAGGCGGTTCAGACCGTCGCCCGGCGCCTGCGTAGCAGGGTGCTGGACAGCCCGCAGATGATCCTAACACGGTTGTTGCGCCATGAGGCGATGGATGGTGTCACCCCGCCGCCGCCGCCGATGGCCCCCGACGCCGTCGCCAACCACCTTAGTCTCCTGAGCAGCCAGGTTTTAAAACGGCGCCCCGAACATTGGGCGCTGACCGGCGCCCGGACCGGCATTGCCGCAACCTTTCCCCTGCTCGACCGCCGGGTGATCGAATTCGCGCTGTCGTTGCCAAGCACGATGTTCCTGCGCGGTGGCGTTTCGCGGCGGGTATACCGCGACGCCATGATCGGAATCCTGCCAAACAAGATACTTGAAAACCGGGTCAAGGAGATCCCTATTTCCGAGACTTCCCTGGTCGTCGCCCTGCAACGCGACGCGCTGCTGTGTCGACTGCCCGACCTGCGCGAACACCCGCGGGTCAACGCCTTGTTCAATCTGGACGCTCTGGAACAGCGCTTGCGCGCCTTGCCGGCGCCGGAGGAGATCTCGCGACGCGCGGGTGAGTTGGGGGACAGCCCGGCCTTGAAAAAGCTTTCACTGATGCTGCCGCGCGTTTTGCGCTTTATCGCCTATGTGCAACAGCATCACTGATGTGTCAGGCACCGCCGATGCCGCGGTGTTCACCGCAGATGGCCGGCCAACGGCAGAGCCAGGATTTACGGTGCCGCCGCAGGCGCTGTGACAAGCAGACCGCGTTCGCGCAAGGCGCCCAGAAACCGTTCGACCTCCTGCCGGGCGTCGGCAGAAGAGACGTCATATTCTGCGGTCAGCGTGTCCACCAGCCCATCGACCGTCATCGGCACCGCAAGCAGTTCCCAAATACGGGAACCGACAGCGTTCAGGTTGAAGTAACGGCCCTGCTCGACGCTCATCATCAGCAGTTCACCGTCGATATCGGCGGTCAACAGATCGTCGGCGCGGCGAACGGTTTCGCAAGCCCCCATCGGGTTGCCCATGTATATCTCCGAGTGTCATAACAGCATTCAGGAGGCACGCCGCACGGTGGTCCTCTTTCTTCGGCATCGCTATCACAGATATCCGAAGCGTTCCATCATTGGGCGGTGCGCGACAGTGATCGCGTCAACCTGCGCCGCGGTCAGAACTTCGGTCCAGCCCCCTACCCGGCCGGATCGGAAAAAGGGTGCGGCCGAATTGGACGGTCGTTCAAAAAAGCCGGATTGAGTCTCCTGGCGTTGCAACTCGCTAAAATCGGCAAAGCGGACGGCGCGCTCCACCCGGTCCGATTGGACTTCCCAGCCAACAAAGGCGACCGCCGCAGCAAAAGCCTCGGCTGGATCTGCCCGCAAATCCTCGTATCGCAAGACATGGACGGAAATGTCGGATTGGTCGATCCAGCTCGCAACATGGGCGCTCCAATCGCCAACCCGTTGCGGCACATGCCTGTTGCGATCTTTTCGGCGCCAACCACCGATGGTGTTTGCCCGGTTGTTCAGCCTCGCGATAGCGCCATCGAACGTTATGTTGTTGTGAAACGCGAGTGAGACTGCCACATCGCGTGGATCACGGACTATGTACAGGGCCGACCACACATCCCCGCGCCCAAGGAGAGGTGTCCCATCAACGCAGACATCGCGCTTGTCGTGGACCTTGATGCAGTTGACCGTGCCGCATCGCCGGACAAAATCCTCCATAACACGGGCACGGAGAAGATTTGCTTCGTCGAGATTGAGATAATCCGGATCAACGAGGCTCTCGTCTTCCAGAAAATCCTTCATAATCGGATAGGGGCTGTTCAGATCGATCCGGTTGATGGCGAGCGGCTCGGCGTCAGCGAAAAGATAATTGGCGATCAGAAGGCGGAGCCAGGTGTTCCCCGATTTCGGGTAGGAGGCGAGCCAGACGACCCTGCCTCCTGACGGAATCATGCCTCCTCGTCCACCGTCGCCAGTATGGCGGCGACGGTGTCATCCAGCATGTCGAAGCCCATGGCGCGGTCGAACAGAAAGACCCGCACCCGGCCGAGCAAGCCGGCAATCTGCCGGAACAGGTCGGCGTCGCGCCCCAGATGGCTGGCCGGCCTTGAGCGATACACCTCGTCGCGCAGCAACGCGGCAGCATCGGCTGGCTCCAGCTCGATCAACCGTGTTGAATCCGTTGTCTTCAGTATGAAGATCGCAGTCAGCGGCGTTGGTCCTTGCGGCGCAATCCTTGGCGGATCAACGTGAAACTTCTGGATGCTGGGCCGAACGGCCGGTCCCAGACGGTCGGTCAGAGCAAGCTGTTCGACGGCATCCATCCAGAGCCGATGCTGACGTCCATCTGGCAGAATGGTCGGCACGCCGCCTTCATCGAAATGAATGGCGGCAACATCGTCGCCGACGAAATCACCGCCCGCCCGGCAAAGTGCCGCTGCCAGTGTCGATTTTCCGGCACCAGTGACGCCGCACAAGGCCACCCCCCTGCCCCGATACGCAACGGTGGCTGCGTGCAAAACAAGCTGTCCGCGTTGATGAAGCAGGACGCCAAAGCCGGTACCGAGGAGAAAGGGCGCCGCGTCGGTGCTGGTCGATGTCTCGTGCAGATCAATGACGATCTCGCTTCCATCCGTGACGAGGAAACGAGCGATCTGCGGAACATCGAACAAAAATGCCGTATCGTCGAGTTGCCACGTCGCCCCGACACGTCTTGGCGCCCCCAGCTCCGCTGGAGTCGCACCGCACCGGACGCGCACATCGGCCTGCGACACGCCCTCTGTAGCGACGACCATTCCCGGAAGAGCGAAATCTGACGCGACGGAAAGACCGCAGACGCGATAATGAAACAACGGCTGTCTCTGGTATTAAAAACGTTGTAATGCGTTCGCTGGACAGACCTGCGTCAAGACGGGCCGGTGTTGGGGCTCGATTCAGACGGGCTTAGGGACTTGGCTTGGGTGAGACTCTTGATACTCTGATCGCGGATTTCCGGGGCCATCCAGGTTTTTTTGACAGGAACGGGCGCTGCATTCAGCGGATCGGAGGATTCGCGCGAGTTCATCTGTTTGCTTTCTCTTTATTCTGCAATGACTGCTATTTAATCATAATACTCGGGTGGTCCGGAGCAAGGCAAGCACGGGTTCTTCGCCTAAAGGGCAATCGGGCGATGGCGGCATCCAGGCCGGCGTGCGTGCGGCACCTGATCAGGTCGCGCTCAAACTGTCCCTGCGCCCCGAAGTATGAAAGATCAACCGCCCGCCGCGCGTGGTGTGAGTGCGCTCACACCAGCCGTTGGGGATTAAGCTTCCCGTAGGCGTCGGACGCCAGCGAGGATACGGCCATATACTCATAGGCCACCCGCTTCAGGTTCAGCACGATACGCACGCGCTGACCGGCGGAGTTTTGGTATCGGGTATGGAGGCTCAGCTTCAAGCCCGACTGTTGCCTTCGGCCGGGGGCTAACGACGAAACCCGCTGGCGCCTGCGAATTGGGTAAGCTCTGTTGCTTACCTCCTGCTTACCCGCTTGCTCCGCCGCTGATTGTCCCAGACGCATCAAAGCCCGCAAGTCTATGACATTGCGGGCTTTATTTTGGTTGCGGGGGCAGGATTTGAACCTGCGACCTTCAGGTTATGAGCCTGACGAGCTACCGGGCTGCTCCACCCCGCGATTGTGGGTGTGTGCTGTTACGCGTATGCCCCGTCTTTTTGGGACGGGGGTGCGTTGTCATG
>JAHJHR010000003.1 GCA_018823745.1 Alphaproteobacteria bacterium | reverse complement strand
CCCGGCCGGAGATCTGTGAGGATTGATTGACCTGCTGGCCGATTTCGCGCACCGAGGCGGCAAGCTCCTCGCAGGCGGTCGCCACAGTCTCGACATTGGCACTGGCTTCGTTTGCCGCCGCTGCAACCGTGCTGGCCTGGGCGTTGGTCTCTTCCAGGCTGGCGTTCAGTGTCTGCGCTGCTGCCTCCAGTTCGGTGGCCGCCGCGGAGACGATGCTGACAATGCCGCCGACGCTCTGCTCGAAACTGTCGGCAAGCTGCAGCATCGCCTGCTTCTTCTCCAGCTCGGCGCGCTCCTCGCGCTCGACCTGCTCAACTTCCAGCCGCTTGATCTCAATGGTGCGCTGCTTGAAGGTTTGGAAGGCGAGGCCGACCTGGCCCACCTCGTCGCGGCTGCGCACCTGCACATCGACGCTGGTATCGCCCTCGGCGAGTTTCAGCAGCGCGTTCGCCACGGTGGTCAGTGGCTTGGAAATTGATCGGGCGAAGAGTAGCCCAAAAGTGACCATGACCGTCAAGATCACGGCACTGATCACGCTCAGCTTGTTGCGGGTCGCGGTAACCGGGGCCAGAACCTCCTTTTCGTCGATCTCTGAAATTACGGCAAAGCGGACGCCCTCGAAATCGACCGGTGCAAAAGACGAGAAAACCGGTATGCCGCGATAATTTTGCAATGATGCCACGCCCTCCTTACCGGATAGCGCTGCGCGGGTGCCCTCGGTTTCGACACGCTGATGCAGGATCGTGCTTTCCTGGCTGAAACGGGAATCGCTGCGCATCAGGAAATCTGTGCCGACGATATAGGTTTCGCCGCTTACACCCATGCCGTCCTTGGCCTGCATGATTGCGTTGATCCGGCCGATCGGCATCTGGAATGCGAGAACACCGAGGAACTTGCCATTCACGACAATCGGGGTTGCCATGAAACTGGCAGGGGCGTCGCTCGATGGGGCATAAGGTGCGAAATCGCTGAACGTAATGAAATCATCCGCCGCTTTGGCACGGCTCTGCCTAAAGACTTTGGCTACGTCGCTGTCTTTCCATTGTCCCTCAAGTAGATTAGTGGCGAAATCCAGTTCTTTGAACACGCTATAGACGATAGTGCCTTTTGCATCGATCAGGAAAACGTCATAGTAACCCCGGCGTTTCTGGAGATCGTGGAAGAAGGGATGCCAGCGTTGATGGGCTGCGCTATAATTGCTTCCATCAGACGCCACGCCGAGCTTATCCTTTTCTCCGATCGGATGCGGATTCTCGGTGATATAGAGCTTCTGCAGATAGTCGGTCGGTTGGGGCAATTCCTCGAAACCTGCTTGAATATCCTCCAGCGCTTCAGCTGTCGCTGGGTTGCCGGCCACAATCACAAGCTCTTCCCGTATTGAGCTGAGATAGCTGACAATAGCGCGCGACTGGGCGGCACGCACGGCGACCAGCTTTTCCTTCTGTACCTCGACGACCTTTTGTTCGGCCTCCAGGTAGGACAGCGAGACAGTAATAATCGTCGTTAGCGCTACGGCGGCGGCTATAAACAGTGGGAGTTTCGAACGGATGTTCATTGGGGGCGCGTCCTATGGGGCGGTTAGGATCGGTGTGCGAACCGCCATCGCTGTGAGAGTGTGTTTTTAGGCAAAGTGTTTTAATTTTTAGTGAAAAGAATTGAGGAGGGGTTTGTGCACGTGCTGGTCACAGGTGCTGCCGGCTTCATCGGCTTCCATCTGGCGCCGGCCCTGCTGCGTGCCGGGCAGCGGGTCGTCGGGCTGGATAATCTGAATGAATTCCCTGTAACGCAAACGGCGGGGCCTGAGCCCCGCCGTTTTCACGTTCTGGATCGGAAGACCGTCTAGGCTGCGCGGACACGGGTGAGGAAGTTTTCCATCTCGGTCCGCAGCTTGACCGAGGATTGCGAGAGTTCCCGGGCGCTGGACAGGACCTGGGTTGCCGCAGAGCCGCCCTCGGACGCCGCCTGACTGACCTGCACGATGGCGCCGGAAACCTCGCTGGTGCCGGCAGAGGCCTGCTGCACGTTGCGGGCGATCTCCTGCGTTGCCGCGTCCTGCTGTTCCACCGCCGAGGCGATGGTCGCGGCGATCTCGCTGCTCTCGCCGATGACATCGGCGATCTCCGTGATTGCCGTGACCGTCCGGCTGGTGACGCTCTGGACATCGGTGATCTGCGCGGTGATGTCCTCGGTCGCCTTGGCGGTCTGGGTGGCGAGATTCTTCACCTCGGCCGCGACGACGGCGAAGCCCTTGCCGGCCTCGCCGGCACGCGCCGCCTCGATGGTCGCGTTCAGCGCCAGCAGATTGGTCTGCTCGGCGATGTCGTTGATCAGCTTCACCACCTCGCCGATCTTCTGGGTCGAAATGACAAGGCCTTCCACCGTTGCCTTGGTAGACTCTGCATTGGTCACGGCCCGGCCGGAGATCTGTGAGGATTGATTGACCTGCTGGCCGATTTCGCGCACCGAGGCGGCAAGCTCCTCGCAGGCGGTCGCCACAGTCTCGACATTGGTCGTCGCTTCATTCGCAGCGGCGGCGACGGTGCTGGCCTGGGCGTTGGTCTCTTCCAGCGTGGTGTTCAGCGTCTGTGCGGCGGCTTCCAGTTCGGTGGCGGCGGCGGAGACGAGGCCGACAATGGTGCCGACGTTTTCCTCGAACTGGTCGGCCAGATTGTTCATCGCCTGGCGCTTCTCGATCTCGGCGCGTTTCTCGGCTTCCTCGGCCTCCTGTTCCATCTCCCTGGTGCGGACCATGTTGTCCTTGAAGACCTGCATGGTCTCCGCGATGGTGCCGATCTCATCCTTTCTCTCGGTGCCGAAGATGGCGACCGACAGATTGCCATTGGCCAGCTCGCGCAGCCCGGCGACGATGCGCTGGATCGGCGTGATAATGCCGTAGCGGGCGATGAAGAAGCCCATCAAAGCACCCACGATCAGGCCGATGACCGAGACGGCGATCAGCAGCGTGGTGATGCGGGTGAAGGTGTCCTGCGATTGCTGCACATTCTGCTGGGCGATCTCCTCGGCCATCTCGACATAGGTCTCGATGGACTCGTTGAGATTTCGGGCGGTTTCGCGGTTTTCCCGGACCTTGTCCAGAATGCCCTGTTGCAGCATGCCGATGGTGACGCTGGCGCCATTGCGGCCGGCGATGTCCAGCGTTGCATCGACGCCTTTCAGATACGTGGCATAGGCAGCGGCCACCCGGTCCAGCTGCGCGCGGCGGCGCGGCGGGGCGGTTTCTGTCGCCTGGCGCAGCTGCGTATCAAGATTGGTTCTCTCGCGGTTGATGGTGGTGCGCAATTCCTGCAGATTTTCCGGCGAGGGATCAGCGGCAATGCGGAATTCAGCCCGGTTGAGGGAGGTCACAAGCCGCGCCATGTTGTTGCCTTCCGTGGCACCGGCGGCGGCTTCCTCGGTCAGCATGTTCAGGCGGTTCATCTCGCGCATGGCGTAAATGCCGGTGCCGGCCACCGCAACGATGATTATCCCCAGCAGAACGATAATCGCCGAGATTTTCGTTCCTATCGCGTATTTTCCAAGATTCATCGTATTTCCCCTGCTTAAATCCAATACAGAAACTGTTCATTGGATTTATTGAGTATATATGTCTGGTATTTGATTTGATGGCGAATTAATCGGAACGTTCGTTCCATATTGATTTAACTGTGTATTTTGGATTGGTTAAAAATCGGTTAATGCCCTTCTGGAATCTTGATTATCCAAAATTTTTGTTTTGACTTTTTTATTTAATTTAAAAGTCACTTTATAAGTTGAATAAAATTAATATATTATATTTAGATTCAATCTTAAGTTGCATGCCTTTGCGGGGGCGTTTCCAGCCCTGATCTGCATGGAGATGCTCAAGGTGACGTGCCAGAATGCCGCCATCCTGCACGGAAAAAGCGAGACGCTTGTGGTGAGCATCAGAGTCAGTCCCTTTGTTGTTGTCTGCGTCGGCGCATGCAATAGATCGACACCCGCCTTTGGTGTGATGGCATGGCTGTCGCGGCGGATTACCCAGGCATGAATATTCTTGTCACCGGTGCTGCCGGCTTCATCGGCTTCCATCTGGCGTCGGCCCTGCTGCGCGCCGGGCATAGGGTCGTCGGGCTGGATAATCTGAACGCTTATTACGACCCGGCGCTGAAGCGGGCCCGGCTTGCTGCCCTGCCCGAAGGTGATTTCCAGTTCATTGAGGCCGATCTGGCGGAGGGAGAAAGCGTGCAGGCGGCGCTGGCGGGGGAGCGTTTCGACGTCATCGTCCATCTGGCCGCCCAGGCCGGCGTGCGCTATTCGGTCGAGAATCCGCAGGCCTATACGCGCTCCAACATCCAGGGCTTCCTGACAGTGCTGGAACTGGCGCGGCATAATGCGGGGCTGCGCCACCTCATCTATGCCAGCTCATCCTCGGTCTATGGCGCGAACCGGAAGCTGCCCTTCGCGGTCACCGACCCGACGGACCGGCCGGTATCCTTCTATGGGGCGACGAAGAAAGCCAATGAGGCGATGGCCTATGCCTATGCCAGCCTGTACGGCATTCCGGCCACGGGCTTCCGCTTCTTCACCGTCTATGGCCCCTGGGGGCGGCCCGACATGGCGCCCTATCTGTTCGCCAGCGCGATCATCGAGGGGCGGCCGATCCGGCTGTTCAATAAGGGCGAGATGGCGCGCGACTTCACCTATATCGACGATATCGTCGCCGGGCTGATGGCCGCCATTGACCGCCCGCCGGTGCCCGACGAGGCCGGGGTGACGCACCGGCTCTACAATCTCGGTAATAACAAGGTGGAGCCGCTGCGCCGCTTCGTGGCGGTGATCGAGCAGGCGGCGGGGCGTCCGGCGATCATCGAGGAAGCGCCGATGCAGAAGGGCGATGTGCGCCAGACCCATGCCGATATCGACGATACGCGGCGCGATTTCGGCTATGACCCGGCCACGCCCATCGATATCGGCCTGCCGCGCTTCGTCAAATGGTACCGGCGCTACAAGGGGCTGTAGCGGTTGGGACTATTCCAGCAGCATGGTGCGCGGTTGCACGGTGCGCCAGTCGCCTTCCCAGCCGGTGGTCTGTCCGCGCCGCTGGAAATACTGGCAGGCCAGAATCATGTCGACGTCCTGGCCGTTGCTGGCGAGCGGCATCAGCAAGCGATAGGTCAGGCTGTTCGTCGCCTTGCCCTCATCGTGATACAGCGTCTCGGAATAGATCGCGCGGCGGTGCTGGATCACCGAGGCGTTCAGGAACAGGACATAATCGATATAGAGCTGCGGCAGGATGTCCTCGGTATAGAGGCCGGTGGCGTCCCGGCCGGCTAGCTTCGCCATCTCGGTGCCGAACAGGCGGAAGCGATAGCGCCGCGGTCCCGGCGGCTCGATATCCAGCAGCATGATGTTGGGCAGCAGGCGGGGAATATCGATGGGATCGATGTCGCGCCGTCCCGGCAACCGATCCGCACTCCCGCGTGACTGCCAATAGGCGAACAGGCCGCGCAACCGCTCATCCGGCATTTCCTGGCCCGACATGGGGGTGATTGTATAGTTCGTCAGAGGGATGGCTGTCGGCGACACCGCTTGCTCCTGCCGGGTGCATCAAGGGGGTATGGCAGAATGCCGTGAACTGATTAAGCGGGCGTAAATCCGATCCGGGCAAGAAAACGCCAGAGGGCACGCGGCCAGCGGGCTTTGTGGGGCACCGTCGCATGCCAGTTGGTCCAGCCCTGCCGCACGATGGCTTGCGGGATCGCCGGTGCGCCGGTCATGGCGCCTGAGGTCAGCACCTGCTCCAGCCGGCCGGCCAGCGCTTCGGCCTGGGCTGCAAACAGCAGGGAGGCGCGATCATCCGGGGCGATCAGCTCGGCCACGCCGCCGACATCGGCGGCCAGGAAGGGGATGCCGTCGAGCAGGCATTCCAGCACGGTGCAGGGTGAATTCTCGATCAGCGAGGGAATGACGGCCAGCCGGTTTCCCTCTTTCAGATAGGCCAGGGCGGCGGCGGTGTCCCTGTCGCCAATGGCCGTAACCGGAAGGCCCCAGTGCTGCGCCCGGTGCCGGGCATAGGTCAGGCCGTCCTGGCCGTCGACCGGTGCTGTCCGGCCCAGCAGGGTGACCGACAGGCCGGCCAGTTTCCCGCGTGTCGCCAGAAGGTCGAGCGCGTCGCAGAACAGCACCACGCCCTTGCGCCGCTCCAGCCGGCCGAAGAAGACCAGCTCCCGGACCGCGAGTGTCTGGCGCGGCGGGGGGAGATCGGCCCGGCCGGGCAGCAGATTCTGTTGCACATGGTATTGCCTCGGCAGGTCCCAGCCCCGGGCGCGGAACCAGTCCAGCAGATAGGCGCTGGGGCTGACCAGCACATCGGCCAGGGCCACGCTGCGCCGTTCCTGGTGGTCAATGCCGGGGTCCAGGGCGACGGCATTGCCCTCAGCCGCCCAGGCGCTGGGGCCATGCGTGCCGACCACCAGCAGCGTGTCGAAGAACGCCTTTCCGGCACGCTTCTCCGCTATGGCGGCCGCACCGAGGCCGAGCCAGTCGTGGAAATGCGCAATATCGGCATTGCGGCCGCGCAGCCACTCCGCTGCCGCCTGTGACAGCGCGACGAGATCGCCGCTGCCGGGCAGGCAGGACAGGCTGATGCCCTGCGTCGCATAATGGTTCACCCAGCCGTCACTGCCATCGGCTGCGGCATTGGTCAGGTCGACAAACAGGATGTCGACCGCGTGGCCTTCCGCCGCCAAAGCCTCGGCCAGGCCGGTATAGGCAGTGGCGATGCCGCCATTGCGCACCGGCCCCAATATCTCGGCAGTGATGATGGCAACCCGACGCTTCTGCGCCGGCTGGTCAGAATGCGGAAGGGCAGCCGCGCTGCTCATTCAGCCGCCCGGTCGGCAGCCAGCGCATCGGCCAATACGGTAGTAATGCGCGCTTCATGCTCCGCACCGCCGATCATGGCGCGCAGGCACGCGGCAACCTCCAGCGTCAGCGGCGACAGGGTAATGGCCTCGCCGCGCATGGTGCGTAGCTTGGGGTCTATGGCTTCCCGGACCGCTGCCAGAGCCTGCGGCCCGCGTGCCGACGCCCCCAGAAAACCGGCCAGCGCATCGATCTGCGCTTCCGGCTGTTCCAGCCAGGAATCATAGTCCACCACAAGGCGCGGCTGGCCCTGCGTGGCCGCCAGCGCTTCAACGTAATGCCGGCGCCACAGCGCCTCGGCATCTTCGGGGGCGACCTGGCCTTTGCTGGCGAAGGAGGCGGTGACCGTCGCCGGGTCGCGCAGGCTGATCAGGTAGTGCGGCGCTGCATCCAGATCGGCCATGATGCACTGCCAGAGCGGCATGAGGCGCACCGTGCGCGGATCCTTGAAGCCCCAGGGCTGGCCGGCGGATTGCGCCAGTTCCTGTTCGACGATGGCGCGCAGTTCCTGTTCGATGCGGCGCACTTCCGGCTGGTCCCAGGCCGCGCTGGCAATCGGCAAGTGGCTGGACGGCGTGCTCCAGTGCCGGTCGAGGATGGTCAGCAGCTCGTCCTGCAGCGCGGTGATGCGGGCATGCTCCCAGTAATCATAGGCCGGGGCGATCTCGAAATCGGCGCGGGTCAGCACCTCGTCGCCCAGCCGCAGACCGAGCAGGGCGGCGAGGCGGGCCAGCAGCGAGGTGCCGCTGTTGTGCATGCCGAGGATGATGACGATGGAAGGGCGCATGAAACTACTCAGGAAAAGATCAGATGACGTCGGCGAAGGCCTTGTGGGTGCGCGCGAACCAGTAATAGCCGATCCAGGCGACAACAAGGCCGACGGCGAAATGCTTCGCCAGCAGCAGCCAGTCCGGCATCACGCCCCACAGCAGCACGGCGCGCACCTGCTCCACCGGGATGGTCAGCGGGTTCAGCAGCAGGATGAAGCGGAAGGTTTCCGGCAGCCGGTCGGTCGGAAACAGGATCGGGCTGACGAACAGCAGGATCATGATCACCGGCCCGATGGCCTGGCCGATATCGCGGAAGAACACGCCGATGGAGGCCAGGAACCAGGTGGCGCCGACGGCGATCAGCATCAGCGACAGCACCGGCAGCACGACGAAAATGGCGGTCCAGGGGATGCCACCGAAGACGATCAGGATGCCGATGGCCAGTACGACGAAGCCGATGGCCAGATGGAACAGGGCGGCAGCGATGGCAACCCAGGGCAGCACCTCCAGCGGGAAGACGACGCGCTTTACCAGATTGGCGTTGGATTGCATCAGGATCGGCGCCCGGCCGATGCATTCGGCGAAGAAGCTGTGCAGGATCAGTCCGCTGAACAGGATGACGGCGAATTCCAGCTTGGCGGCGAAACCGCCATCGCCTGTCTCCACGCCCCAGCGCGCCTGGAAGATATAGCCGAAGACGAAGGTATAGACCGCCAGCTGCAGCAGCGGGTTGAAGAACGACCAGACGATGCCCAGCACCGAGCCGCTATAGCGCGACCGGACCTCCTGCATCGCCATCTGGACGATCAGATGGCGGTGGCGGATCAGGCTGAAAAACACCAGGAAGGGCGAGCGCAGCAGCCGCGACCGGCTCAGGGCGATGGACAAGGGCGTACCCGTTATTGGCGTGTTCTATCTGGCCCATGCTTAGGCGGGTCGGGCAGGCTTGGCAAGCGGAGCGACAGAAAAAAGGCCGGCGCGTTGCGGCGCCGGCCTTTCCTGGCAGGTAAGGCTTACAGCCCGGCCTGCGTGACGAATTTGGTGTTCAGATAGGCCTCGATGGCCTCCGAACCGCCTTCGCTGCCATAGCCGCTATCCTTGATGCCGCCGAACGGCACTTCCGGCAGGGCAAGGCCGTGATGGTTGATCGACACCATGCCGCTTTCGACGGCGGCGCCAATGGCGTTCGCGGTCTTGGCGGAGTTGGTATAGGCATAGGCCGCCAGGCCGTAGGGCAGGCGGTTGGCTTCCTTCACCACCTCGTCGAAGCTGCTGAACGGCATGATCGGGGCGATCGGGCCGAACGGCTCCTCATGCAGGATGCGGGCATCGGTCGAGACGTCGGTCAGCACCGTCGGCTCGAAGAAATAGCCCTTGTTGCCGATACGCTTGCCACCGGTGCGGATCTTGGCCCCCTTGGACACGGCGTCGGCGACCAGCGAATCCATCGCGGTGATGCGGCGGCCATTGGCCAGCGGACCCATCTCCACACCGTCTTCCAGGCCGTTGCCGACCTTGGTGTTCTTGGCGATCTCGGTGAAGGCGTCGACGAATTTGCCATACAGCGATTCATGCACCAGGAAGCGGGTCGGGGAGACGCAGACCTGCCCGCCATTGCGGAATTTGTTCACGCCCAGAATCTTCACGGCGGTGTGGAGATCGGCATCCTCGAACACGATGGCCGGGGCGTGGCCGCCCAGCTCCATCGTGACGCGCTTCATGTGCAGGCCGGCCAGGGCGGCCAGCTGCTTGCCGACGGCGGTGGAGCCGGTGAAGGTGACCTTCTTCACGATCGGATGCGGGATCAGATATTCGGAGACCTCGGACGGCACGCCGAAGACCAGGTTGATCACGCCCGCCGGCACGCCGGCATCGACATAGGCCTTGATCAGTTCCATGCAGGAGGCCGGGGTTTCCTCCGGGCCCTTGATGATGATCGAGCAGCCGGCAGCCAGGGCGGCGGAAATCTTGCGCACGGCCTGGTTGATCGGAAAGTTCCACGGCGTGAAGGCGGCGACGACGCCGACCGGCTCCTTGATGACCAGCTGGTAGATGCCATCGGCGCGGGCCGGGATGACACGGCCATAGGTGCGGCGCGCTTCCTCGGCGAACCAGTCGATGACGTCGGCGCCGGCCATCGTCTCGCCCTTGGCCTGGGCAACCGGCTTGCCCTGTTCCAGCGTCATCACCTTGGCGATGGCATCGGCGCGGCTGCGCAGCAGGTCGGCGGCCTTGCGCATGATCTTGGAACGATCATAGGCGGAGACCTTCTTCCACTGCTCGAAGCCCTTCTCGGCAGCGGCCAGCGCACGGTCGAGATCGGCCTTGTCGGCATGCGGGACGGTGCCGATTTCTTCTTCGGTGGCCGGGTTCAGGATCGGCTCGCTGCGGCCGGTGCTGCCCTTGCACCATTTGCCGTCGATATAGAGGGAAACCTCCGGATACATGGCGTTCGCTCCTACTTGCTTTGCGACAGAGTTCTTGAAATCACTGCCCAGATGTTAGGGAGCCTGACAGGCAATTCCAAGGGGACTGACTGTTTATGGCCTGCATGCTCTATCATGCCAGCCCCGCAGGATGAACAGACGAAATGAAATTGGAGGTTCCCATGAAAGCGCGTTTCTTCAACCCCCGGTCCATCGCCGCCCCCTTCATGAACCGCTACAAGCACGCTGTCGAACTGCCGGCTGATGCGACGCTGCTGTTCACCTCGGGCCAGGTCGGCGAGCGGCCGGATGGCACCACACCAACGGATTTCGCCGAGCAGGTCGAGGCCGTGTTCTTCAACCTGACGGAAATCCTGAAAGAGTCGAAGCTGCGCTGGAGCGACGTAGTGAAGATGCAGATCTATCTCGTCTATGGCGCCGCCGATGCCGCCCAGCTGCGCCCGATCCGCGACCGGGTCATGGAAGGCCATGTCTGCGCCTCCACCCTTGTCTATGTGCCGGCTCTGGCCAAGCCAGAATGGCAGGTGGAAATCGAGATCGTCGCGGCGGGGTGAGGGGTTTTGCCAAAACCCTTTTGACGGTTTTTGGACTGCGGGGGTTGCTCCCGGCCGCCGCCATGCGCTAAGCCCGGATAAGAAACGCAAGAATAATGATGGGATTGGGCATGGCGGAATTTCCGGCCATCGATGCAGCCATCGTCGGTCTTTATGTCGTCGTCATCTTCATCGTCGGCTTTCTGGCGTCGCGTAATATCCGCGACACGGATGATTTCTTCCTGGCCGGCCGGGGGCTGGGCTTTGCGGTTATCGGCTTCTCGCTTTTTGCCTCGAACATCTCCGGCACGACGCTGATCGGCCTGTCCGGGCAGGCCTATGCCGCCGGTATTTCGGTCGCCAATTACGAATGGATGGCCGGGCTGATCTTCCTGGTGATGGCCTTCATCACCGTGCCGATCTTCTATCGCAACCGGCTGTCCACCATCCCGGAATATTTCGAGAAACGCTTCGATTCGCGGATCCGGCGCTACATCTCGGCGATGACCATCTTCCTGTCGATCTTCGTCGATACGGCGGGCAGCATCTATGCCGGCGCGCTGATCCTGCAGGTCTTCGTGCCGGGGCTGCCCTTCTGGCCGACCTGCCTGGGGCTGGCGCTGTTCGCCGGGCTGTACACGGTGGCCGGCGGGTTGCGTGCGGTGGTTTATACCGATGTCATCCAGGCGGTCGTGCTGCTGGGCGGGGCGACGGCGCTGACGCTGATCATCTTTGCCGATACCGGCTGGTCCTGGCAGGCCGCGACCGGGGCGCTGCCGGAAGGCCATCTGTCACTGATCCGGCCACTGGATGATCCGCATCTGCCCTGGCTGGGTACGCTGATCGGGGTGCCGATCCTGGGCTTCTATTACTGGTCGACCAACCAGTACATCGTGCAGCGCGTGCTGGCGGCGCGCAGCCTGGACCATGCCCGCTGGGGGCTGACGCTGGCCGGACTGCTGAAGCTCACGCCGATGTTCATCATGGTGCTGCCCGGGGCGATGGCGATTTCCATCCTGCCCGGCATCGAGCGCCCGGACGCCGTGTTCCCGACGCTGGTGACCGAATTGCTGCCGGTGGGATTGCGCGGGCTGGTGCTGGCGGCGCTGATCGCCGCCATCATGTCGACCATCGACAGCACGCTGAATGCTGCCTCGACGCTGGTCTTCTACGATTTCCTGGGCGAGCGGCGGCGCGAGAAGATGGGCATGGCCGGCGCGCTGCGCTTCGGCCGGCTGCTGACGCTGGGCTTCATGGTGGTGGCCGCCCTCTGGGCGCCGATGATCCGCAATTTCCCCGGCATTTTTGCCTATCTGCAGGAGATTTTCTCCTATGCCGTGCCCCCGGTCGTGGCGATCTTCGTCATCGGCCTGTTCTGGCGCGGGGCAACACCGCGCGCGGCGCTGGTGACGCTGATCTTCGGGCACATTCTGGGACTGTGTGCCCTGATCGCGACGCAGGCCGGCTGGCTGACGCTGCATTTCACCATCACCGCCGGCATCACCACCGGCCTCTGCGCGCTGGTCTGCCTGGCGGTCAGCCTGGCCGCACCGGAGAAGGCCGCCCCCGACCGTGCCGGCGTGATCTGGCATCGCGGCCTGGTCGCACCCGATGGGCCGCATGCCTGGTACGCCGATTACCGTGTGCAGGTGATCGGGGTCGCCCTGCTGACGCTGGCGATTGTCGCGGCGTTCTGGTGAGGGCTAGGGCTGCTTCGCCTTCAGCGCTGCTTCCCGGCGGGCGATGTAATAGGAGCTGAGCACGATGATGGCGGAGCCGATCCAGGTCCAGACCGAGGGCAGTTCGGAAAAGACCAGAAAGCCGATCAGGGCCGCCCAGAAGAGCTGCAGGAACTTCACCGGCTGCACCGCCGACATCTCGGCGATCTTGAAGGCCTGCACCATCGTCAGATGACCCAGATTGGCCAGACCGGCGGTCAGCGCCAGCAGCCCCCATTGCTCCAGCGTCGGGTGCTCCCAGACATAGATCGCCGGCCCCAGCGAGACCAGCGTGACGAACAGCGACAGGAAGCCGACCACGGCCGGCCCACTTTCGCGGCGCATCAGCAATTTGGCGATGACGTCGGAGAAACCGAAGATCGGCGCCGCCATCAGCATGGCGATGGCGCCGGGATCGACTTCCGTGAAGCCCGGCCGGATGATGATGAAGGCGCCCAGCAGCCCGGCGGCAATCGCCATGATGCGCCGCATCCGCAGCCGCTCGCCCAGCACGATGGCCGCGCCCAGCGTGGCGAAGACCGGCGAGGTGAAGCCGATGGCCGAGACCTCGGCAATCGAAATTCGGCTCATCGCGTAGAACCACAGCATGACCGCGAGGCCATGGGTGATGCCGCGCAGCGCATGCAGTGACAGCCGCGCCTCACGGAAATCGGCGGCCTGCATGCGCATCAGCAGCGGCACCAGGAAGACCAGCCCCAGCCCGTAGCGCAGGAAGGAGACCTGTACCGGATGCATCTCCTGGCTGAGCAGACGGACGACGGACATGAAGCTGGCGAAGATCAGCCCGGACAGCGCCATCCAGACCATGCCGCGCAGATTTGCCGGTATGGCGGTCCAGCGGGTGAGGATTTGGGATCTGTTTAACATCCCGCCGAGCCTAGCGGCTTTGCCCGCCCCCGGCCATCTACAGCAGCGCTCCCCGCGCGGTTACCTGCCATACCGCCTCGACAGTCCCGGCGCGGATGCACACGATCCAGTCATACAGATTGACCGTGGGGTCGCAATGGCCGGGGATCAGCCGGATCTTGTCGCCGACCAGCGAGTGGTTGGCCGGCTCCAGCAGCGTCAGATTGCCATGCTCGTCCGAGGCGCGGTCCAGCGTGGCGGCGATGTCGCAGACCAGCGGCAGGCCGGAATCGACGCTATAGGCCTTCAGCCCGGCATCGACATAGGCGCGCTCGGGCGCCGGGTGGCTCATCACCGTGGCATAGACGAACAGGCTGTGCGCGAATTCATCGACCGGCGCGCCGCCCAGCTTCAGGTTCCGGGCGTAATCCGCATCCATGAAGATGTAGGAGCCGACCTGGATCTCGTTATAGACGCCTGAGGCGGCCTCGAAGCCATAGGTGCCGGTGCCGCCCCCGCCGACAATGTCGCAGGACAGGCCGGCCGCAGCCAGACCCTCGATGGTCTTGCGGGTCAGGGCGATGGCGGTGTCGATGGCTGCCCGACGCTCCTCATGGCCACGCAGATGCTGGGCGCGGCCCTGATAGGATTGCAGCCCGGCGAAGGACAGATTCGCCTTGGACGCGATGTGCCTGGCCAGTGCCACCGCCGCCTCGCCCGGCTGGACGCCGCAGCGGCCGGCCCCGACATCGATCTCGACCAGCACCGGCAGGATAACCCCGGCGCGGGCGGCGGCGGCGTCGATCTCATCGACATTGCCGGCATTATCGGCGCAGACCGCGACCCAGGCGCGATGCCGCAAGGCTGCCAGCCGGTCCAGCTTCTGCCGGCCGGCGATCTCGTTGCTGACCAGCACATTGTCGATGCCGGCATCGACCATCGCCTCCGCCTCGGAGACTTTCTGGCAGCAGATGCCGATGGCCCCCAGCGCCATCTGCCGTTTGGCGATCTCGGCGCATTTATGCGACTTGGCATGCGGGCGCAGGCGCACCCCGGTGCCGGCAACGGCCTGCGCCACGCGCGCCAGATTGGCCTCGAAGGCGTCAAGGTCGAGGATCAGCGCCGGGGTATCCACCTCGGCCAGTTTCATGCCCACGGTGGCGGGGGGACGCATCGTCATATCAGGCCTCGCAAATGATCACGGCCGGAGGCGGCCGAAGGGCGGGAAGATAAATCAAGGATAGAGGCATTCTTCCGTTCCGTCATGCCCGGCTGAGCGATGGAGCGCGTGAGATGTCTCTGCTATAGAAACGCCGCTCCCCGGCACAAGGGGAGGGCAATCGGGAGGAAAGCCATCGTGCTTTCGCGGGATGAGGATCAGGTGCTCGACAGCCCCTATGCCTGGCTGCGGCTGGCGCTGTCGCTGATGGTGGCGACAATCGGCGGGGTCGGCCTGTGGTCGGTCGTCGTCGTGCTGCCCTCGGTCGAGGCGGAATTCGGCGTCGCCCGGGCCGAGGCGGCGCTGCCCTACACGCTGCTGATGGTCGGCTTCGCGATTGGCGGGGTGATGATGGGCCGGCTGTCCGACCGCTACGGCATCATCGTGCCGCTGGTCGGGGGCACGCTGTCGCTGTCTGCCGGCTATATCCTGGCCGGGCAGGCACAGACGCTGTGGCAATTCGCGCTGGCGCATGGCGTGCTGATCGGCATGTTCGGCAGCTCGGCCACCTTCGGGCCGATGATCGCCGATATCTCGCGCTGGTTCGTCCGGCATCGCGGCATCGCTGTTTCGGTCTGCGCCTGCGGCAGTTATCTGGCCGGCACCTTCTGGCCGCCCATCGTGCAGGGCTTCATCGACAGTGTCGGCTGGCGCCAGACCCATGTCGGCATCGGGTTGTTCTGCCTGGTCACGCTCCTGCCGCTGACGCTGCTGCTGCGCCGCCCGGCGCCGGTCGCGGCGACCGGGCCGCAGGGGCAGCCGGCCGTGGCCCCGCGCAGCCTGCAGGGCCTGTCGCCCTCCTTCCTGCAAACTCTGCTGATCATTGCCGGCATCACCTGCTGCATCGCGATGGCGATGCCGCAGGTGCATATCGTGGCGCTCTGCGCCGATCTGGGCTTTGGCACGACGCGCGGTGCACAGATGCTGTCGGTGATGCTGGCGACCGGGATCATCAGCCGGCTGGTCTTCGGCTGGCTGGCCGACCGGCTGGGCGCGCTGCCGACGCTGCTGATCAGCAGCGGGTTGCAGGCACTGACTCTGCTGCTGTTCCTGCCCTTCGAGGGCCTGGCGTCGCTGTTTGTCGTCTCCGCCCTGTTCGGGCTGGCGCAGGGCGGCATCGTGCCGACCTATGCGATGATCGTGCGCGAGTATTTCTCGCCGGCCCAGGCGGGCGCGAGGATCGGCCTGGTGCTGTCGGCGACGCTGGTCGGCATGGCCATTGGCGGCTGGATGTCGGGGGCGATCTACGATCTGACGCTGTCCTACGATGCCGCCTTCGTGAACGGCTTCGCCTGGAATCTGGTGAATCTGGCGATTGCCTTCTGGCTGCTGCTGCGGCTCGGTCGGCGGTCAGCCTTGCTTACAACTTGACGCTTGACCTCAGGCCGGCGACCCACTACCCCGGAACAACCTCGTTTCCCCAATTAGGATGTTGATCGATGAACGGTGCAGAAAGCCTCGTGCGGACCCTCAAGGCGGGCGGGGTCGATGTCTGTTTCACCAATCCCGGCACGTCGGAGATGCATTTCGTCGCCGCCCTTGACCGGGTCGATGGCGTGCGCTGCGTGCTGTGCCTGTTCGAGGGCGTGGCGACCGGTGCGGCAGATGGCTATGCCCGGATGGCCGACAAGCCGGCCTCGACCCTGCTGCATCTCGGGCCGGGCCTCGGTAACGGTATCGCCAATCTGCACAATGCCAAGAAGGCGCGCAGCCCGATGGTCAACATCGTCGGCGAGCATGCGACCTATCACGTGCAGTATGACGCGCCGCTGACCGCCGATATCGAAGGCACCGCCCGGCCCTATTCGCATTGGGTGAAGACATCGAAGACGGCGCAGGGCATTGCCGCTGACACTGCCGAGGCGATTCTTGCCGCGCGGACCGCGCCGGGCCAGATCGCCACGCTGATCGCCCCGGCCGACACGACTTGGGAGGAAGGCGCCGGCATCGTCCAGACGCCGGCCATTCCGGAGCGCGCCAAGGTCGATGAATCAGCCATCGCCAATGCCGCAAAAATTCTGAAATCCGGCGAGAAGGTCGTCATCCTGCTGGGCGACAAGGCGGTCCGTGCCGCGCCGCTGGAAGCCGCTGCCCGCATCGCCGAGAAGACCGGCGCGCGCATTCTGGGCGAGACCAGCAATGCCCGCATGCAGCGTGGCGCCGGGCGCGTTGCGCTGGAGCGCGTGCCCTATCCGGTCGACCAGGCGGTCGCCACGCTGGCCGGGGTGCAGCATCTGATCCTGATCGGCTCGCGCGATCCGGTCGCCTTCTTCGCCTATCCGGGCAAGCCCAGCCGGATCGCACCGGAAGGCTGTCTGGTCCATATGCTGGCCACGCCGGCCGATGACCAGCCGGAAGCGCTGGAGCGTCTGGCCGAGGCGGTCGGGGCGACGCAGAAGCTGGTGATCGCCGGGCGCGAGCGCCCCGATCTGCCGAAGGGCGCGCTGGACCCGGAAAGCATCGGCGCCGTCATCGGTGCGCTGCTGCCGGAAAACGTCATCGTCTGCGACGAAGGCGTGACCACGGGGCGCAAATTCTTCCCGCTGACCCATGCCGCCGGCCCGATGGATTGGCTGCAGCTGTCGGGCGGCGCCATCGGCGTCGGCATCCCGATGGCGACAGGGGCGGCGGTCGCCTGCCCGGACCGCAAGGTGGTCTCGCTGCAGGCCGATGGCAGCGGCATGTATACCGTGCAGGGGCTGTGGACCCAGGCGCGTGAGAAGCTGGATGTGGTGACGCTGATCTTCTCCAACCGCAGCTATGCCATCCTGCGCGGCGAGCTGGCGAATGTCGGCGCGCTGAACCCCGGCCCGAAGGCGCTGGACATGCTCAGCCTGGCCAATCCCGATATTAACTGGGTCAGCCTGGCACGCGGCCTCGGGCTCGAAGCCACCCGCGTCGAGACGGCGGAGCAACTGGCCGATGTCTTCAAATCCGCTTTGCGCGCCAAGGGGCCGCATCTGATTGAAGTGGTGATGTAATCCGGCTCACCCCGGCCTGAACGAAGAAAGCCGCGTTTATCGCGGCTTTCTTTTTGCTCAGGATTTCTGTGATTCCAGCCAGTCTTCATAGGTTGCCGGGCGCGGCACCTCGAAATAATCACGGGTGCGGCTGTAGAGCCCGCCGGACAGGCGGCCGACGGGGCGGTATTTCGCAATGTCGACGCGCAGCGTGTCCGGGTCGATCAAGCCGTCGCGTATATGCAGGGTCAACACCTTGCCGATGGCGATCTGCCGGCCGGGGCTGACCTGGATGATGGCGATCTTCTCGCATTCGAAGGCGACCGGCGCCTCCAGAATGCGCTGCGGCTTCACCCGGTCCGACGGCACCAGCGTCAGCCCGGCGGCAGTGGCCTCGCTGATGCCGGTGGGGAAGTCGATGCTGCAGATCTCCATCGCCTCGACGATGCTCTCATCCACCGTATGGACGACGAACTGGCCGGTCTCCTGGATGTTGACCGTGGTGTCCTTCAGCGCGCGGCTGGGCTTTTCCTGCAGGCCCAGCACCAGCACGGCCGGATTCTCGCCCATCGTATTGAAGAAGCTGTAGGGGGCGGCATTCTGGTTGCCTGCCGCATCCGCCGTGGTGACCAGTGCTATCGGGCGCGGCATCACGGTGGAGATCAGCAGCTTGTATTGCAGCGCCGGGGTCAGCGCCTCCATGTCGAACTTCATCTGTGGGCCGCTCCTTATTCCGGCGGCAGGACGACGCCGACCTGGTCGGTGATGCGGCTGTAATGCTCGATCCGGCGGTGACGCTTGAAGTCGAAGATGGTGGATTTGCCGAAGACGGTATCATCCAGGTCGCAGGCATGGACGAGCAGCTCGTCCTCTTCGGTCTTGGCCTCGGCGACGATCTCGCCATCCGGGTTCACGATCAGGCTGCCGCCGATCATCGGGAAGCCGTCCTCGACGCCGGATTTGGCGACGGCGACGACCCAGCAGGCATTCTGATAGGCGCCGGCCTGCACTGACAGGCGGTTGTGGAACAGCCGCTTTTCCGGCCCCTCATCGGCTTTCTGGGAATTCACCGAGGGGGTGTTGTAGCCCAGCACCACCATCTCGACGCCCTGCAACCCCATGACCCGGTAGGTCTCCGGCCAGCGGCGGTCATTGCAGATCGCCATGCCGAACAGCCCGCCATCCATGCGCCAGACCGGGAAGCCGGTATCGCCGGGTTCGAAATAGCGCTTCTCCAGATGCTGGAAGGCGCGTTCGGGATCGAATTCCGAATGGCCGGGCAGATGCGTCTTGCGGTATTTGCCGACGATCCTGCCGCTGCGGTCGACCAGGATGGCGGTGTTGAAATGCCGGCCCTCCGGGGTCAGCTCGGCATAGCCGAGATTCATCGCCATGCCGTAGGATTTCGCGCGCTCGAACAGGGGCAGCGTGTCGGCATTCGGCATCTCGCGCTCGAACCAGCTATCAACCTCGGCCTGGTCTTCCATGTACCAGCGCGGGAAGAAGGTGGTCAGCGCCAGCTCCGGATAGACGATCATTGTCGCTCCTTTGGCCTTTGCCTGGTCCATCAGGTCCAACATGCGGGCCACGACCTGCTTGCGGCTGTCGCTGCGCTGGATGGCGCCCATCTGGGCGGCGGCGAGGGTGACGATACGCATATCCGGTCTCTCCATCTCTGGTCTGATGACAATCTTGTCGCATGAAATTTCCGCGGCGCGCCATGCTATCCTGCACAGGCTGGGTCAAAATCAGAACGCATGGAAACACGCGCAAGAACGGGTGGCATGGACGACGACGACATCATCTTCAGGCTGGCGGTTTCACTGAGCATCGGGTTGCTGGTCGGGCTGGAGCGTGGCTGGCGCAGCCGGGCCGGGGGGGACCACCAGCGCGCGGCCGGATTGCGGACCTTTGCGCTGTCGGGGCTGCTGGGCGGCGTTACCGGCGTTCTCGCCCTGGAGACCGGTTACGGCGTCATCGGTTTCGTCTTCATCGGTTTTGCCGCCATCTTTGCCGGGTTTCATTGGCTGCAGGCCAACGCGACGCGGAACTGGAGTGTCACATCCTGCGTCGCCGGCCTGCTGACCTTTCTGCTGGGCGTCATGGCGGTTACCGGGGAGATGCGTGTGGCGGTTGCCTGCGCCGTGGCGATGACGCTGCTCCTGGCCCTGCGCGAGCGGTTGCACAGCCTGGTTGCCTCGCTGAGCTGGGAGGAAATCCGGGCCGTCTTGACCCTGCTGGCGATGTCCTTCCTGCTGCTGCCGTTCCTGCCGAACCGGACGGTCGATCCCTGGGGGACGATCAATCCTTACGAGATTTGGCTGCTGGCGATCCTGATCGCCGCCATCTCCTTTGCCGGCTATGTCGCGGTGAAGGCGTTTGGCAACAGGCTGGGCGTGTTGATGACGGCCCTGGCCGGCGGTCTTGCCTCCTCGACGGCGACGACGCTGGCCTTCGCCCGGCTGGCAGCTGAGCATCCGGCCTCCAGCCGGCTGCTCAGCGCTGGTATCCTGATCTCCGGGCTGGTCATGTTGGTGCGGGTCGGCGTGGTTGCCGTGGCACTGAATGGCGCCCTGCTGCCCGATCTGGTGCCGCCTTTGCTGGCGGCGGCGGTCATCCTGGCCATCGGCGCCGGCGTGATGCTGGCCGGTGGGGGCAGCGCGGCGGATGGTCCCGAGCTGAAGATCGATAATCCGCTGGCCATCGGCACCGCGCTGAAACTGACCGCGTTCATTGCCTTCGTGTCGCTGGCCAGCGAGCTGCTGCGCCGTGCCTTCGGCTCGGTCGGCGTGATGGTCGTCGCGGCCCTGTCCGGCCTCGCCGATGTCGATGCGGTGACGCTCTCGATGGCCCGGATGGCAGGCAGTGGCATCGATCTGATGACGGCGACCTGGGCGATCCTGATTGCGGTGGCGGTGAATACGCTCTCCAAGGCCGTGATGTCGGGCTGGATCGGCGGCCGTGCGGTCGGCCTGCTGGTTGGCGGGGTCAGCCTGCTGGCGCTTGCTGCCGGTCTGCTCACGGCGCGGATGTTGTGACGACGGGTATATCAGGCGGAAAAAATGGTGCTGCGAGAGAGGATTGAACTCTCGACCTCTCCATTACCAATGGAGTGCTCTACCACTGAGCTACCGCAGCATCCGGGGGCGGAAGGGGGCGCTGAACGCCCGAGACCCCTGCCAGGGCGGGCCTGCCATCGGGCAGCCGTCCAAAGCGCGGCGGAACATGCCATACCGGGCAGGGGCATGCAAGCCATGATGACGGAAAATATGCAGGGCCCAGACGGGGGCCCAGACGGTGCCCCGGACGGGTGTCCGCCCGACGCTCCGCCAGCCGCTCCGACGACGCCTAGAACCAGCGCAGATCGGCGGGGAAGGACTGGTCCAGGTGACGGTCGATCTGACGGCAGAACATCCGTACCATGGGAATGGCGAAAACGACGCCGATGGCTATGCTGACGGTAACTGCGCTGAGAAAGCCCATTTTTTGTCCCCCTGCTGCTGCGGCGCAATATAGTGACGGGGTGTGACGGCTTGGTGACCGGGACATGACGGGGCGATGACCGTTTCACGGAAGGGACACAGAGCATGACGGACAAGGCGGCGCGGCTGGCCGAGGCGCTGCGCCAGAACCTGATGAAGCGCAAGCAGCAGGCCCGTGGCCGCACGGCGGAACGGGCAGCAGGCGAACAGACAAAAGCAGCAGAGCCGGATGCGGAGGGCCGTAAAAAAGCCACGGAGACGGAGGATGACACGCTTGTCGGTTGAGGGGGGTGTCCGCCTCGGCTACACACTACCCTCTGACCCCGATTTTCCTCCTGACGAACGAGAGACCTAGATGGACAAGATCCGCATTCGGGGTGGCCGCCCGCTCCATGGGCGCATCCAGATCAGCGGCGCGAAGAATGCCGGCCTGCCGCTGATGGCGGCCTGTCTGCTGAGCGACCAGACCCTGACCCTGTCCAATTTGCCGGCGCTGGCCGACATTGCGACCATGGCAACCCTGCTGGAACAGCATGGCGTCACCACCGAGGTCGAGGGCGAGAACGGCAGCCGCACCATGCGGCTGAATGCCGGGAACATCACCAGCACAACGGCGCCCTATGACCTGGTGCGCAAGATGCGGGCCTCGGTTCTGGTGCTGGGGCCGATCCTGGCGCGCTTCGGCGAGGCGCGGGTGTCGCTGCCGGGCGGCTGCGCCATCGGCAACCGGCCGGTCGACCTGCATGTGAAGGGCCTGACGGCGCTGGGCGCCGAGATCGTGCTGGAGGAAGGCTATATCCATGCCAAGGCACCCAAGGGGCTGAAGGGCGGCCGCTATGTCTTCCCGCAGGTCTCCGTCGGCGCCACCGAGAATCTGATGATGGCGGCCTGTCTGGCCGAGGGCGAGACCACGCTGGTCAACGCCGCGCGCGAGCCGGAGGTGAACGACCTTGCCCATTGCCTGAACGCCATGGGCGGCAAGGTGTCGGGCATCGGCACCGACACGCTGACGATCCAGGGCGTCGCCGCCCTGCATGGGGCGGAGCACCGCGTGGTCGCTGACCGTATCGAGGCCGGCACCTATGCCATCGCCGCCGTGATGACCGATGGCGAGCTGGAACTGACGGGTGTCTGCCCGACCCTGCTGGAGGCGCTGCTGAAGCTGCTGACCGAGGCCGGGGCAAAGATCGACACTTTCGAGGATGGCCTGCGCATCCGCCGCGCCAATGGCATGATGGCCGGCGTCGATGTGATGACCGAGCCCTATCCCGGCTTCCCGACCGATCTTCAGGCGCAGATCATGGCGCTGATGACCGTCTCCAAGGGGGCGGCGATGGTGACCGAGACGATCTTCGAGAACCGCTTCATGCATGTGCCGGAACTGTGCCGCATGGGCGCGAACATCAATGTCCACCATTCCTCGGCGATGATCCGCGGCGTCGAGAAGCTGAAGGGCGCGCCGGTCATGGCAACCGATCTGCGCGCCTCGGTCTCGATGGTGCTGGCCGGGCTGGCCGCCGAGGGCGAGACCATCATCAACCGCGTCTACCATCTGGACCGCGGCTATGAACGGCTGGAAGCCAAACTGGCCGCCTGCGGCGCCGATATCGAGCGGCTGCGCGGAGAGGGTTAGGTGGGGTGTGCTCCTGATTCGGGAATAATGCCGACAGGGTGGCCGCCGGTGCTATGATTAACCTAACGCGACGACACGGAAAATGGGGGCGGGTTTGACGGAGTACCGGCCGTTGAAAGTTCGGGCGGAGACGGCGGAGGATATGACGGTGATGGCCGCCTATCTGCAGGATGCCGTCGTGCCGGTGGAGGATATGGCGTTCAAGCCGGGTGCAGAGGCGGTGCCCGGCGAATTTGTGCTGGTTGCCCACCGTTTCCGCTGGGAGATGCTGGGGCTGCAGGAAAAACCCGTTGCCGGCGACCGCTATGAGCGCGTGCTGTGCGGCATCACAGTGCAGGGTGTCTACCGCGCCCGCCTGTCCGGCATCGACCGTCAGCGCGACCGCGAGGATTTCCTCAACCTGCTGACCGTGCAGGCGGCGGAGCGCGACGGGGCCGCGCATGTCGATCTGATCTTCGCCGGCGACAAGGCGATCCGCCTGGAGGTCGCCCGCACCGACATCGTGGTCGAGGATTTCGGCGAGCCCTGGCCCACCATCTTCCGTCCGCATCATCCGGTTGAGGCGCGCTAGGCCTCCATGCGTGCCACCACCAAGGCCGTGGCGGTCCTCACCTTTGCCGTCGTGCTCAGCCAGTTCTTCCGCAGCTTCCTGGCCGTCATTGCGCCGGAGCTGATGGCGGAGCTGGTGATGACGCCAGCGATGTTCGGCTGGCTGTCCTCGACCTTCTTCCTGTCCTTTGCACTGGCGCAGATACCTGTCGGCATTGCCTTCGACCGGTTCGGCGTTGGCCGCCCTGTGACCCTGCTGTTGGGGCTGGGCGTGGCCAGTGCCGCCCTGTTTGCCGCGACGCCCAGCTATGGCCTGGCCGTGCTGGCACAGATTGGCCTCGGCCTGGCCTGTGCGCCGCTGTTCATGGCGCTGGTCTATTACGCCTCGCACCACCTGCCGGAACAGCGCTTCGTCCAGACCATCACCCTGACCAGCGCCATCGGAACTGCCGGCGCCTTCATGGCGGCGGCGCCGCTGGGCTGGGCGACCTATCTGTTCGGCTGGCGCAGCGCGCTGGCGGTGGCTTCGGTGCTGACTTTCCTGACCCTGCTGGGCGTGTTGCGCTATGTCCGCGACGTGAAACCTGCCGGTCAGGTCAGCGAGACGGCCGGCGAGACCCTGCGCGGCTGCCTTGCTTTGCTGCGCCTGCCGGTGCTGTGGACGCTTATTCCCGCCTGCCTGGTGCTGGCCGCCGGCATCACCTTCCGCAATGCCTGGGGCGGGCCCTATCTGGCCGAGGTCTTCGGCCTGGACGCGGTGCGGCGTGGTGAGGCGATGACCGTTGCCAGCCTGTGCGGGCTGCTCTCGGCCTTTGCCGTACCGCTGCTGGTGCGGCGCTGGCACCCCAAGCGGATCGCGACAATCTGGCTGATTTTGACGTTCGCCGGGGCGGTGCTCCTGGCGCTGCTGCCCGCTGCCAGCCTGATTGCCAGCGTCGCACTGATCGCCCTGCTGTTCACTATTGGCAATATCCATCCGCTGCTTATGGCGCAGGGCAAGGGCGTGCTGGCCCCTGCGGTGCGGGGGCGGGGCTTCGGCGTGCTGAATTCCTTTGTCTTCCTGGGCTATGCCATCGCTTCCGCCGGCTTCGGCGCGATTGCGGAGACGGCCACCGATGCCGGCCTGCCGCCGCCCTCGGTCTTCGCCTGGATCTTTGCCGCCGCCGCCCTGGCGCTGCTAGCCGGGCTGGTGCCCTATCTGTTCAGTCCGAAGCCGGCACCGCCCGCGCCGTTATCGTAGAGGGTGCTTCTAGGCGTTCGGGATGACCCTGTCGGAGGGCAGGCTGATCAGCACCCGCGTGCCCTCGTCCTTGCGGCTGTCGATGGACAGGGTGCCGCCATGCAGATGGATCAGGTCGCGGCTGATCGGCAGGCCCAGGCCGGTGCCGCTGCGGTTGCGGGTCATGTCATGTTCGATCTGGGTGAAGGGTTCGAGGGCGCGTGCGGCTTCATCCGGCGTCATGCCGATCCCGGTATCATCGACCCAGAAGCTTAGCGACTCGGGCGTCACGGCGCCGCTGATGCTGATGATGCCGCCCGCCGGGGTGAATTTGACCGCATTGGCGACCAGATTGGTCAGTACCTGCTTGAGGCGCAGCGCATCGCCCTGCACCTGCGGAAAGTCTTCCGGGAAATTCACGATCAGCTTCAGGTCGCCCTTCTGGGCGCTGGTGGCGAAAAGCCGCACGACGCTGGTGGCGATCATCGGAATATGGACGGCACTTTCGCGGAGATGCATCTGCCCCGCGCCGATCTTCGACAGATCGAGAATATCCTCGATCAGCGCCAGCAGCTGTGTGCCGCTGGTGCGGATATCCTCGGCATATTCGAAATAGCGCGGATCGCTGGGGCCATAGAGGCGCGTGGCGATGATCTCCGAAAACCCGATGATCGCGTTCAGGGGCGAGCGCAATTCATGGCTCATGACGGCGAGGAAGGTGCTTTTCGCCTCCGAGGCCGCTTCGGCGGCGATGCGGGCCTGCGCCAGCTCCGTCTGGGCCTTCACGCGCAGGGTAATGTCCTCGACGACACCTTCATAGAACAGCAGCGATCCATCCGCTGCCCGCACACTCCAGCTGTTCTCGGAGACCCAGATGCGCTCGCGGGTTTTCATCCGGTAGACTTCCGAGACGAAATCCTGCACCCGGTCCTGCGTGGCCATCAGCTCGTGGAAGTCGCTGCGGCGCGTGGGGTCGACGTACCAGTCGTTGCCGTTGCTGCGCAGATCATCCAGCATGTCGCGTTCGTCACGATAGCCGTTCAGGGCGACCAGGGCAGGGTTGGCGCGCACCACCTGGCCATCCGGCGTGGACCGGTACAGGCCTACCGGGGCGCGCTCGAAACTCGACCGGTAATCGCCATCAAGACGCTGGAACTCCACCCGCCGCGCGCCGGACAGGGCGTCCTGCGGATGTGCTATGCTGGTACTTGTCTTATCGCTGTTCATGCGATTTTCCATATAGTGACCGGCCCTCACTTCATACACCAAGCATAGCCGAAGAGGGGCAGGTTTCCTGCTGGGCCAACCATGCCCTTCTGCCTAGAGACGTTGACACTGGCGCCAACTGCGCCTAGGTCAAGCGGTCCATTGCCGCTGGCGCCTCACCACGCGCCTAATTGGAAGACGCATCATGTCCGCGAACGCGAATGACAGGCTGGTCCTGGCACTGCCGAAGGGCCGTATCCTCACCGAGGTCATGCCGCTGGTCCGCCATGCCGGGATCGAGCCGGAGGCGGCGTTCGAGGACGAGCATTCGCGCCAGCTCACCTTTGCCACCAACCGCCCGGAAGTCAGCATCATCCGCGTGCGCAGCTTCGATGTCGCCACCTTCGTTGCCTTCGGCGCGGCGCATATCGGCGTGGCCGGCAGCGATGTGCTGATGGAATTCACCTATCCGGAAATCTATTCGCCGCTCGATCTGGGCATCGGCAAGTGCCGGCTGTCCGTGGCGGAGCCTGCCGATCTGGCCGGCCGCGACGATCCGCAGCGCTGGAGCCATGTCCGCGTCGCCACCAAATATCCGGAAATCACCCGCCGGCATTTCGCGGCGCGCGGCGTGCAGGCGGAGTGCATCAAGCTGAATGGTGCGATGGAGCTGGCCCCCACCCTCGGGCTGTGCCGGCGCATCGTCGATCTGGTCTCGACCGGCTCGACGCTGAAGGCGAATGGCCTGGTCGAGGTGGAGAAGATCGCGGAAATTTCCTCGCGCCTGGCCGTCAACCGCTCGGCGCTGAAGACACGTCCGGAACAGGTGACCTACTGGATCGACCGGTTCCGCGCCGCCTCGCAGGAGCTGGGCAATGCCGCGTAGACTGACCATCACCGAGCCCGGCTTCGCGCAGGATTTCGCCGCCTTCCTGGCAGAAAACCGCGACAATGGTGTCGATGTCACCGGCGTCGTCAGCGATATCGTGAAGCGCGTGCGCGCCGAGGGCGATGCCGCTGTTCTGGAGTATACCCAGAAATTCGACCGGCTGACCCTGACCCCCTGGACGATGCATATCCCGGCGGCTGAAGTTGACGCCGCCTTCGCGGCCTGCGATGCGGCGCATATCGAGGCGCTGAAGATCGCGGCCGGCCGTATCGAATCCTTTCACCAGCGGCAGCTGCCCGAAGGCTTCGCCTATACCGATGCCCAGGGCGTGGAGCTTGGCCTGCGCTGGACCGCGGTGGAGGCTGTTGGCCTCTATGTGCCGGGCGGGCTGGCGGCCTATCCCAGTTCGGTACTGATGAATGCCCTGCCGGCCAAGGTGGCGGGTGTGCCGCGCATCGTCATGACCGTGCCGACGCCGGATGGCGTGCTGAACCCGCTGGTGCTGGCAGCGGCCAAGCTGGCTGGCGTGACGGAAATCTACCGTCTGGGCGGGGCGCAGGCAGTGGCCGCGCTGGCCTATGGCACCGAGACCATCCAGCCGGTCGACAAGATCGTCGGCCCTGGCAATGCCTATGTCGCCGAAGCCAAGCGCCAGGTCTTCGGCATGGTGGGCATCGATTCGATCGCTGGCCCGTCGGAAATCCTGGTTGTTGCCGACCGCGACAATGATCCCGACTGGATCGCCGCCGATCTGCTGAGCCAGGCCGAGCATTCCGACGATGCGCAATCGGTGCTGATCACCGATGATTCGCTGTTTGCTGATGCCGTGGCCGCCGCCGTCGAGCGCCAGCTGGCGGTGCTGCCGCGCGGCGAGATCGCTGGCCGCAGCTGGCAGAATTACGGCGCCATCATCGTCGTGGAGCGTCTGGAGCAGGCCGTGCCGCTGGTCGACAGCATTGCGCCTGAGCATCTGGAGCTGGCGGTGGCCGATCCCGATGCGCTGGCGTCGCGCATCCGCAATGCCGGCTCGATCTTCCTGGGCCGGCATACGCCGGAAGCCATCGGTGATTACGTCGCCGGGCCGAACCATGTGCTGCCGACCTCGCGCACGGCGCGCTTCTCGTCGGGGCTTGGCGTTCTTGATTTCATGAAGCGGAGCACGATCATCCGCTGCGATCCCGACAGTCTGGCCCGCATCGGCCCGGCGGCTGTCACCCTCGCCGAGGCCGAGGGGCTCGACGCCCATGCCCGCTCCGTTTCCGTGAGGCTGGGCCAGCCGAAGGACATCTGACGCTTGGCCGGCGCGCCAGACGGCACCGCCACCCAGCGCCTCGTCAAGATCGCGCTTGACGAGCGCACGGTTGTCCGGCGCAGCCCGGAGGTCGAGCATGAACGGGCCGTCGCGATCTACGATCTGCTGGAGGAAAACAGCTTCGCACCCTGCGGCCATGAGGGCGGGCCGTATCATCTGAGCCTGTCGATCGAGGATAACCGCCTCGTCATGGATATCCGCAGCGTCGAGGATGTCCGGGTGGCGGAGGTGCAGTTGCCGATCACCTCCTTCCGGCGGATCGTGAAGGATTATTTCACGATCTGCGAAAGCTATTACCAGGCGATCCGGCGCGCCACGCCCTCCCAGATCGAGGCCATCGACATGGGGCGGCGCGGCTTACACAACGAAGGCTCCGAATTGCTGCGTGAGCGGCTGGCCGGCAAGGTCGATGTCGATTTCAAGACCGCCCGCCGGCTCTTCACCCTCATCTGCGTCCTGCATATCCGGGGGTGAGGGGGATGATATCGCGTGATCTGCCCGGCTCCGTCCTGTTTGCCTGCTCGCTGAATGCGGTGCGCTCGCCGATGGCCGAGGGCATCCTGAAATCCCTGTATGGCAAGCGGGTCTATGTCGATTCGGTCGGCGTGCGCGGCGGCGAGCTGGACCCCTTCGCGGCCGAGGTGATGCGCGAGATCGGCATCGATATCTCGCGCCATCGCGGCAAGAGCTTCGACGAGTTGCTGGATACCTCCTTCGATCTCGTCATCTCGCTGTCGCCCGAGGCACAGCACAAGGCGGTGGAGATGACCCGCACCATGGCCTGCGAGGTCGAATACTGGCCGACGCTGGACGCCACTGCCTATGAAGGCAGCCGGGAGGCGCGGCTGGCCGCCTATCGCCAGGTGCGCGACAGCCTGATGACGCGGCTCAAGGAACGTTTTCCTGCTCCCCTGACACCCCAGGTCTGACGATAGCGGCCTTGACGCCGGGGCCTTCACCGGCCTTCATCGGGGGCCGCCACAAGGCGGTTACCGAACCGGAGGACCCATGTCCAGCTATACGCTTTACGGCACTTTTCTCTCCATGCCCTGCGTGAAGATCGGCCTGATGCTCGATCTCTGCGGCCTTGCCTATGACTACAAGCATGTCAATCTGCGCGCCGGCGAAAGCAAGACGCCGGATTTCCTGAAGCTGAACAAATGGGGCCAGGTGCCGGTGCTGGTTGCCGATGGCGTTCCGATGACGCAGTCCGGCGCCACCCTGCTGGATCTGGCGGCCAAGACCGGCAAATTCGACGGCACGACCCCGGCGGAAAAGCAGCAGATCCGCGAATGGCTGTTCTGGGAGGCCGACCTGATGTATCCCGGCATCGCCTCCACCCGTGCCCAGCGCCTGTTCTACAATGGTGCGCCGGACGTGATCGCCTTCTTCAAGGGCCGGGGCGAACGCGCACTCGGCATGCTGAACGAAGCCCTCACCGGCAAGGAGTATCTGGTCGGCGCCCAGCCGAGTGTGGCCGACATCGCCTGCTTCGTCACCGCCGCCTATGCCGGCGATGCGGAAATCTCGCTGGATGCCTATCCGGCGATCCAGTCCTGGATGACGCGCATGGCCGCGCTGCCCGGCATGAAGACCCCGCAGGACGCCCTGCCGCGCCCGGCCGCGTAGGAATTCCGCAGCCCTCTAAGACCGTCACCCCCGGCCTTGTGCCGGGGGTCCATGCTTCCGCTTTCTGGATGCTGGTCGAGTAGGCTGAACCTTGGATTCCCGGCACAAGGCCGGGAATGACGTAGGAATAGAACCCTGCGTCCTACCCGCCCTGTTTCTGCCAGGGCGGCACCGGGTTGTAGCGGGCGACCAGGAAATCGAGGAAGGCCCGCACCTTGGCCGAGAGGTGCCGGGAGGACGGGAAGACCGCCTGGATCACGGTGTCGGGCACGGTGTAATCCGGCAGCACCGGGACCAGCCTTCCAGCGGCCATCGGCTCGCCGACCATATACTCCGGCAGCACGGCCAGGCCGCCGCCGGCAAGGCAGGCTTCCAGTATGGCTTCGACCGAGCTGAGCTGAATCTGGCCCAGCAGATGCAGCGCCCGTGTGTCGCCATTCCGCGTCAGGCTGAGATCGAGCAAGGGCGAGCCGGCGGGCGGGCTGATCAAATCATGCTGTTCGATATCTGACGGGCTGGCCAGCCCGCCCTTGCGTGCCAGATAGTCCGGCGCGGCATAGAGCCGCCGGTGATTGGCCGCCAGCTTGCGCGCCACCAGGCTGGAATCCTTCAGATTGGCGATGCGGATGGCCAGGTCGAAGCGTTCGGCGACGATATCGACCACGGCGTCGTTCAAGATCATCTGCACGGTCACATCGGGATAGGCGGCGCGGAATTCCGGCAGGGCCGGGGCGACATGGCGCTGGCCGAAGCTGATGGGCGCTGAAATCCGCAACAACCCGCGCGGCAGCCCGTCCTGCTGGCTGACCGACTGGTCGGCATCGGCCAGCTCGGCCAGGATGCGCGCGGCGCGTTCGTAATAGGCCTCGCCGATCTCGGTCAGGCCGATGCGCCGGGTCGTGCGGTTCAGCAGGCGCGCGCCCAGATGCTCCTCCAGCGCCGCCAGATTCTTGCTGACTGCCGAGGGCGACAGGCCGAGCTTCCGGCTGGCGCCGATCAGGCTTTCCGATTCGACGGTGGTGGTGAATATCTGCAAAGCGAGGAAACGATCCATCGGTCTTTCATTCCTCAGCGGAAAGATTTCCTGCACAGATCAACCGATTCTCCCGGCCGCCGCAATGTATAAATCCAGGCGCGAATCGGGGGCCAGAAAACCCGCCGCCGACCCGCGCTATTCTTTTGACGAGCCCATGCGTTGACGGCACTTGTGGAGACTTGCCCCGGCGCGCTAGCACTATCGCCATGAGCAAAAACTTTCCCGATGCGTCGCCCGAGACGCTGGCCGTGCAGGCGCTTGGTGTGACCGAGCCCCTGACCGGCGCCGTAACCCCGCCGGTCTATATCTCCAGCACCTTCGAGCGCGAGCCCGATCTGGAATACAAGAACGGCTTCATCTATGGCCGGGCGGACAACCAGACCGTCCGCCAGGCCGAGGCCGTGCTGACCACGCTGGAAGGCGGGGTGGCCAGCCTGCTGGTGGCGTCCGGCATGTCGGCGGCGACCGGCGTGTTCATGGCGCTGAAGCCGGGCGATACCGCCCTGGTACCAGAGGTCATGTATTGGGGCGTGCGAAAATGGCTGAACAGCTGGGGCGCCGAATGGGGCGTGAAGATCGTCTATTACCCCAATGACGACATGACGACGCTGCGGGCGCTGACCGAACAGCACCGCCCGGCGCTGATCTGGGCGGAAACCCCGTCCAACCCGATGTGGAGCGTCACCGATATTGCCGAGGCGGCGCGCATCGCCCATTCGGTCGGCGCGAAGCTGGCGGTCGATTCGACCGTCGCGACGCCGGTGCTGACCCAGCCGCTGGCGCATGGCGCCGATATCGTGATGCATTCGGCGACGAAATACCTGAACGGGCACAGCGACGTGATCGCCGGCGCGCTGGTCACCGCGCAGGATGACGCCTTCTGGCAGCGCATCGTCTCCATCCGCAAGGATATCGGCACCATCATGGGGCCGTTCGAGGCCTGGCTGCTGCTGCGCGGGATGCGCACGCTGCATGTCCGCGTGCGGGCCGCCAGCGCCAATGCGATGGCGATTGCCCGGCATTTCGAGGGGCATTCCAAGGTCGTCCAGATGCTCTATCCGGGCCTGCCCTCGCATCCCGGCCATGCCACGGCTGCCCGGCAGATGAGTGGCGGTTTCGGCGGCATGCTGTCGATCCGCATCAAGGGCGGCAAGCAGGGCGCGGTGAAGGCCGCCGCCGGGCTGGTGCTGTTCAAACGCGCCACCTCGCTGGGTGGCGTTGAAAGCCTGGTCGAGCATCGCCGCTCCATCGAAGGTCCGGAAAGCCCGGTGCCCGAGGATCTGCTGCGCTTCTCCATCGGCATCGAGAAGCTGGATGATCTGATCGCCGATCTGGAACAGGCGCTGGCTGCGGTGTAGGCCAAGGAGAGGGGGCGCTATACTCGCCCCCTGTTCCCTCTGGACAGGCGCTGCTTTAAGGTGCGCGCCATATTCCGCAACCATTGGGAGTCGATGATGATCGATCTCTATACCTGGACCACGCCGAACGGCCGCAAGGTTTCCATCATGCTGGAGGAGATCGGGCTGCCCTATACGGCGCATCCGGTCAACATCTCCAAGGACGAGCAGTTCGCGCCGGATTTCCTGAAGATCAGCCCGAACAACAAGATCCCCGCCATCGTCGATTCCGACGGGCCGGGCGGCAAGCCGATCAGCGTGTTCGAAAGCGGCTCGATCCTGTTCTATCTGGCCGAGAAGACCGGCAAGCTGATGCCGGCTGACCCGGCCGGTCGCTACGAGACCATGACCTGGCTGATGTTCCAGATGGCCGGTGTCGGGCCGATGCTGGGTCAGGCGCATCACTTCCGCCGCTTCGCCAAGGAGCAGGTGCCCTATGCCATCGAACGCTATACCAGCGAGACGCATCGCCTCTATGGCGTCATGGACAAGCGCCTGGGCGAGACGCCCTATCTGGCCGGTGCCGAGTACAGCATCGCCGATATCGCCACCTATCCGTGGATCGCGCGCTGGGAATGGCACGGCATCGACTGGGCCGATTTTCCCAATCTGAAGCGCTGGTTCGACGAGATTTCCGCCCGCCCGGCTGTACAGAAGGGCATGGCGGTGCCCAGCTAGAATGTTCCCCCGGCTGTCGCCCCTGTGATGGGGGCGACAGCTTTTTCTTCCTTCTTTCCGACCCTTGCTCCTTCTCTCGTTGACAGGGTTGGGGGCGGCCTATAGAAGGAGCGTCCGCATACGTCGTGAACGTAAGCCGCTCACGGCGGAGGGGTGGCCGAGTGGCTGAAGGCGGCGGTTTGCTAAACCGTTATACGGGTAACACCGTATCGTGAGTTCGAATCTCATCCCCTCCGCCAATTTCTCTTTCAGATGACGCAAAAATGAACCGCGAGAACCAGAAGGTTCCGCGGCGTTTTTTTGTCGTCCGGCACCGTACTTTGCGACCTGCGGCGCCCGGTAGCACTCGGCCCTGGCATTAAAAAACCGACAGAATAGCAACTTGGCCACCCGCGTCCCGGCGCTTTGTATTACAACGCTTGCAGGTTCCTGCCGGACGGCCTGCCTCTTCCTGGTCTCCGGTCATCCGCTCAGACACTCTCCAGGATCACGCCCATGTCGACGGAAATTCTGACCCATCATCTTGCCCTGGCGCCGCATTTCTCGGTGCATCTGCAGGATGATGAGCGGTTGTTGCTGCTGTCCGAGTCGCGCAGCTTCCGGCTGCGCGGGCAGTTCTACCGCGATCTGCTGCCGCATCTGACCGGCGCGCTGACCGGTGGGCAGATCGTCGCTGTCTTCAAGGGCAAGGTGCCAGAGCCGGAGGTTGTCGGCATGCTGACCGACATGCAGGCCAAAGGCTATATCGTCCCGGTCCCGGCGCGTCATGACGGTCATCTGGCGGCCTATTGGAGCGCACAGGGCGAGACGCCGCTGGCGGTGTCGGAAACCCTGACCGGCCAGCGCATCGGTGTGGTGCCGCTGGGCCAGGGATCGGTGACGGGCGCCGAGGGCGCGGGCGCGCTGCTCTCCATGCTGGCCGGGTCGGGCTTCGCCGTGGCCGATCCGGCGCAGGCCGATCTGCTGATCGTGCTGGTCGATGACTATCTGCAATCCTCGCTGGTCGATTTCGCCGTGCAGGCCGACAGGGCCGGGTGGTCCTGGCTGCCCTTCAAGCCGGGCGGCAACAGCGCCTGGATCGGTCCCCGCATGGGGGCGGGCACGCCGCTGGCGGAAAACCCGACCGGCCGGTCGGATGGGCGGCGGCCCTGTTATCATTGCCTGGCGCGGCGGCTGATCAGCCACCGGCCGGGTGATACGCTGGTGCAGGCGCCCAGCGGCGGGCTGCGCCCGGCACGCGGCTGGACCGCCGGCTCGCTGGCGCTGGCCCGCGGCATGGCGGTGGCGGAAATCCTGCAGCATGTCCGCAGCGGCGATGCCCGCACCGATCATCATCTGCTGACCATCGATACGATTACCGGGGGGGCGACCACCCATCTCGCGCCGCGCTTCACGGATTGCCCGCATTGCGGCGCGCCGGCCAGCACCTCCAAGACGCCCCTGCAGCCGACGCCGATCCGCCTGCAGCCGGTCAGCACCGGCGGTGATGGCGATGGCGGCTGGCGTGCGCTGACGGCCGAACAGGCGCTGGCCCGGCTGAACCCGCTGGTCAGCCCGCTGACCGGCATCGTCTCGCAGCTCAATGACCATGTCTTCGGCAAGGGGCTGTATGTCACCTCGGCCGCGCAGGCCAGTGGCGAAAGCGTCGATCCGCGCGCCAATCGCCGGCTGGGCAAGCCGGGTTCCGCCGGCGGCAAGGGCGTCACCCTGACTCAGGCACGCGTCAGCTGCCTGGCCGAGGCGGTGGAGCGCTATGCCAGCGGCTGGGTCGGCACCGAGGCCCGCCGTCCGGCGCGCATGACCGATCTGGGCAAGACGGCGATCCACCCGCACTCGATCCTGGGCTTCAGTGCTGCGCAATACGCCAACCGCGCCGAGCTGAACAAGGGCACGGAGGCGATGCACCTGATCCCGGAGCCGTTCCGGAAGGAGAACCTCATAGACTGGTCGCCGGCCTGGTCGCTCACCCATGACGAGCCGCGCTGGCTGCCGACCCGGTTCTGCTATTTCGACTACCGCTCCCAGGACGTGCCCGGCGACCATGTCTTCTGCCTGGGCGATTCCAATGGCTGCGCCTCTGGTGGCACGCTGGAGGAGGCAATTCTGCAGGGGCTGCTGGAGATCGTCGAGCGCGATTCGATCTCACTGTGGTGGTACAACCGGTTGCGCTATCCGGCGGTCGATCTGGATGATCTGGACAGCGCCTTCATCAGCGCCATGCGCGACTATATCCAGCAGAGCGGCCGCACGCTGGAGGTGCTGAACATCACCAGCGATATCGGCATCCCGGTCATGGTGGCGATTTCGGCCGAGCTGGAGACCGGCACTGGCCTGACCATGGGCTTCGGCGCGCATATCGACGGCAAGGTCGCGGCGACACGGGCGATCACCGAGCTGAACCAGATGTTCTTCTTTAACGATGCCATGAAGGTGCCGCTGGCCCCCGGCAAGAAGGACGAATTCCCCACCGCGCGGGAATGGAACGACAGCGCCACTCTGGCGCAGCACCCCTATCTGAAAGCCCGTGAGGGCGCGCCGGTCGATCCGAATGCCCTGTCGATCCGGGGCATAGACTCGATCGACGCCGCCGTGCGCCACTGTGTCGACCGGCTGGACGAGATGGGACATGAGGTGGTCGTGCTGAATTTCGACCGGGGCAATCTGCCGCTGGATTGCGTGCGGGTCGTCGTTCCCGGCCTGTGCCATTTCTGGAACCGTCGCGGCGTGCCCCGCCTGTTCTCCGCCCCTGTCGCCCAGGGCCTGCTGGACAAGCCGCTGAAGGAGGCGGAGCTGAACCCGTTGAGCTTCTTCGTCTGATGCCGGTGATTGAACAGCTTACCCCGGCGCAGTGGCGGGAGTGGAAGGCGCTGCGCCTGGACGCCCTGCAACGCCACCCCGCCGCCTTCGGGGGCGACTGGGAGACGGAAAGCCGGCAGACGCCGGAGGAATGGCAGGCCGGCATGACCGGCCGCAGCCATATCTTCGCCGCCCGTCTGGATGGCGTGCTTGTCGGCTCCGCCTGTTTTGCGCCCTTTGCTGCGGTGAAGGAAAGCCATCGCGGCATTCTGTTCGGGGTTTATGTCCAGCCGGGGCATCGGGCCAGTGGTCTCGCCGACCGGCTGATCGAGACAGTCATCGCCGCCGCCCGGCCACATGTGGTGCAGCTGCATTGCGCGGTGGCGGTCGATAACCCGCCGGCCCTGCGGCTCTATCAGCGCCATGGCTTCGAGATCTATGGCACCGAGCCGCGCAGCCTTCTGGTCGATGGCGTCTATCATGACGAGTATCTGATGGTCTGCCGCTTCCGTTAGCGCCCCGTTCCTAACGGCAGATGCGGGACTTGCCGAGATCCAGATGGAAGTGATCGGCATGGGCGGTGTTGTACTCCGGCCCCAACACGGTGTTGAAATAGCGGCAGGCACTGTCGCGGGCGGCTTTCAGGAAGCGCGATTCGGGGCTGTCAGCCGGCCCGTCCTTGGGCCAGTCCCGCAGCACCGAGACTGTCTCGCCATTCTTCAGGCGGAAGCCGCCGATATCGATGGCATTGGCGGTGGCGTGCTGGCTCATCCGTCCTGCGCTGCGGCCATAGACGTTGCGGCACGCATAGATGCCGAGATGCTCGATCCGCGCGATCTCCGTGCCCAGATGCTCCCGCGCCGCCTGTTGCAGATCGCGCTCATACCAGTACAGCGCCGCGACCACCGGGCAATTCGCCGCCACGCCGCTGCTATAGGCGATCTGCGAGCGTTCAAGGCGCACGCCGTTGAGATAGCCGCAGCCTTTGACCAGCGGCTTTTCCGGCATCGGGGTATAGCGCAGTGCCGTGCGCTCCAGTGCTGCCAGGCAGGAAGGCGGATCGGCGACCAGGCTGTTGATCTGCGAGCGCGCCAGCCAGGAAGGCGGGGCCTCCAGCTCGACATCGCCCCAGGGCGCCCAGTTGGCCGGTATCTGAATCCAGGATTGATGGATCGCCAGCACCGGCCCGCCGATCAGCAGGGCAAGCGCCAGCAGCCAGCCTAAGGCGCGGCCGCGTCTCGGCTTTCTTGGGGGTTCGTCAGTCTGCACGCCATCTAGATAGGGCAGCACCCTCGGATTGCTAGAGCGCCGCGGGGAGACGCCGGGCAATCAGATGGTCCAGCGACAGTTTTCCCGGCCCCAGTGCCAGCACGGCAAACAGGATGGTGGCCCAGAACATATGGGCGCTCAGCCAGGCGTCGGGATAGACGAAGATCTGGATCACCAGCGTCATGACCAGCATCCCCAGCGCGCCCAGGCGGGTGGCCAGGCCCAGCACCAGCAGGACCGGCAGGACATGCTCCGCCAGCGTCGCCGCATAGGTCGACAGCACCGGGAAGGGCAGGCCGTATTCATGCTGGAACAGGAAGAAGGCGCCATCGGTCGGGGCGAAGATGTTCCAGCCTTCCACCTTGGTGCGGGCAGACCGCCAGAACACCACCGCGACCGGCAGGCGCAGGGCGAGCAGCGCCAGTGGCTCCAGAACTGTTTGCAGGCGCAGCAGGGCATGGTGCAGGCGGGCGATCACAGTGTTCGTCATGGTCGGGTCTCCAGGGGGTGGATATCCAGGGGCGGCCGGGCGAAGACAGGCAGCAAAGACAGGCGCTGAAAGCGTGAGACGAGACCGCCGCCGGCATGGACAGCGGGGCAGTCTCCGGCAATACGCGACAGGCTCCATCCTGCCTTCAGCCGGCGCAGCAGGATCGCGTCGGCGGGTGCCACCGCCTGCCGGCACAGGCCGTCATCCTGCCGGAACACCAGAACCGCCTGCGGTGTCGCTTCTATCGCCCGGGTGGCGGTGTCCGCCGCCTGATTGGCGTCATGGATTGCCAGCACCGGATGGCGCGAGACCACCAGCCTTGTGGCCGGGTGCAGTGCCAGAGGTGTTTCGGAGAGGGCATCGCCCAGCGCGAACAGATCGGCCTGGCTGGCGACGGGATCGTCTGGCGCATGCAGGGCCTCCAGCGCGGCCCGTTCGAGCCGGGCGATATCGGCCAGATAGGGCAGGCTGCGGGCTGGCGGGAAGCGATACAGGAAGCGTGGGAAATCTGCGCCATACAGGGTCAGCGAGCGGCTGCGCGGCAGGTTTTCGGTGACATAGAGACCGGCCGCCGCGAAAAAGAATTCCTCGCCCACCAGTCGCCTGACCACCGGATAGGCCGCCGCCAGGCTCTGCGCCAGCCCGTGATGCACATTGTTCAGATAGATGGCGAAACGCGTCTGGTGCGCCGCCGGCAGATACCCGTCAGGCAGCGTCTGCCGGGTTTGCAGGGCAGTGGCGAAATCGCGTTGCAGGGTGCTGAGATCAGGCATCGGCGGGAATCCGGTCCAGCACCTGTCCGGCTATCCGGGCCTCGGCCAGGAGGACATCCCATTCCGGCAGGTCGTTATCCCATTCAATCAGAGTGGGGCGCGGCCCGAAGCGCTGGATGACATGCTCGAACACTGCGCGCACCGGCGCCGTCACGGCGGTTGAATGAGTATCGATCAGCAGATCGCCGCTGCCATGGGACTCGACAACATGGCCGGCCAGATGGATTTCGCCGATGGCATCCTGCGGCAGCCCTGCCAGATAGACATTGATGTCGAGGCCGATATTCCGGTGGCTGATATACAGATTGTTCACATCAAGCAGCAGGCCGCAGCCGGTGCGCTGCACCAGCCCGGCCAGGAATTCCTGCTCCGGCAACTCGGCATCGGTGAAGGCCAGATAATTCGAGGGGTTCTCGATCAGTATCCGGCATTTCAGATGGTCCTGGGCGATCTCGATATTGCGGGCCACCAGCGCCAGAGAGCCGGCATTCAGTGGCAACGGCAGCAGATCGGCGAAATAGGTGTCGCCGACGCTGCTCCAGGCCAGATGTTCGGAGACGAGGCCGGGCGAGAACCGGTCGATCAATCGGCGCAGTGCTGCCAGATGCGCCGGGTCGGGGCGCTCCACACCGCCCAGCGACAGACCGATGCCATGCAGTGAAAGCGGGTAGTGATGGCGGATATGCTCAAGCAGCCGCAGCCGGGGGCCACCCGCGACCATAAAATTCTCGGCATGAATCTCGAACCAGCCGATATCCGGCAGGCTGCCGGCGATGGCCGGGTAATGCTCCAGCTTCAGGCCAACGCCGACGCGCTGCGGGATCGAAGACGAGACCATGCCATTGCTTTCGGCTGGAAGGGCAGGCTGCCGGCCGCTGACCATGATGAGGGGCGGCCGGCGCTGCGGTAGAGGATTAGCTCGGCAGGTTGCGGTTCAGCGCCTTGAGGCTGCCCTTCACTTCCTTGCCGTCGCTGGTCTTGATGACCATGGTCTCGCAGGAGCCTTTCGGCACCAGCTTCCAGGCATTGCCCTGGTAATCGACCTTCGAGGTGCCGGCGCAGGTGGTGCCGGGACCGGCGGCGCAGTCATTCTTGCCGGCCAGCGAGACGCCGAAGCATTTTTCCACATTGGTGGACTGGGCCTGGGCGTTGTTCAGCATGGAAACGCCGAGGGCGGTGACGAGGGCGGCGCCAAGCGCCATTGCAGAGCGGTTCATCGCATTTCTCCAGACAAGGACATTTGAAGCAAAAGTAATAAACGGCCTTCTGGAAAGCGTTATTGGCCTGCCCGGCTATTTATTACACAGCCAAAGTGACCGAATCCTGCGCACTGGTAAAATCAAGCATCGTCACGCTGTCGTGATTGCAGCGTGTGTTTTTCGTCATCGGAATGTGTCCGTCGTGGGAGGGTGTCAGGCCGGCCGGTTGAAGCGGGGCAGGACGAAGAAGCGCAGCGCCGCAGCACAGCAGGCAAGACCGGCAATGGTGAAGGCCATCGGCCGGGCACTACCGTCATTCAGCAGCCCGACAATCGTGCCGGCCATGGCTCCGGTGCCGAATTGCAGCACCCCCAGCAGGGCGGAGGCACTGCCGGCGATCCGGCCATGCGGGGCCATGGCTGCCGCCAGCGCATTCGGGCCGACGAAGCCCATGCCGGCGATGCAGAAGAACAGCGGCACCACAATGCCGAGCAGCCCGCCGGTGCCGGTTGCGGCCAGGGCGGCCAGGACCAGCGCCGCCGTGGCGATCACCGGCACGGCGGTGTTCAGGATCTGCCGGCCGCTATAGCGCGACAGCAGCCGGTGGTTGATCTGCGAGGAGGCGATCAGGCCGAGAGCGTTCAGCCCGAACAGATAGCCATATTGCTCCGCCGGCACCTTGTAGAGGTCGATGAAGACGAAGGGTGACCCGGTGATATAGGCGAACATCCCGGCCTGGATGCAGCCCCCGGTCATGGCGAACGCCAGGAAGGCGGGGCTGCGCAGCAGGAAGCCGTAATTGACCAGTGCCGGGCCGAGGCCACCGGCACCGCGCCGCTCGGCCGGCAGGCTTTCCGGCAGGGCGAAGACGACGGCGGTCAGACAGGCACCGCCGAAGACCGCCAGAATCCAGAAGATGGCGTGCCAGTTGGCGACCAGCAGGACATAGCCGCCCAGGATTGGCGCCAGGATCGGCGCCGCGCCCATGACCAGCATCAATTGCGCGTACATCTTGGCCGAGCCGCGCTCGTCGAACAGATCACGCACCATGGCGCGGGCAATCACCATGCCCGAGCAGCCGCCCAGCGCCTGGGCGAAGCGCAGCAGGATCAGGCTGTCGATGGTCGTCGACAGGGCAATCGCGACCGAGGCGACCGTGTACAGCGCGATGCCGACATAAAGCGGCGGCTTTCGCCCGTAGCGGTCGGCCAGCGGGCCATAGAAGATCTGGCCGAGCGACAGCCCCAGCAGGAAGACCGACAGGGTCAGCTGGACATGGCCGGCATTGGTGGCGAAATCCTGCTGCATCGCCGGGAAGGCGGGCAGGTACATGTCAATCGACATCGGCGCAAAGGCGGTCAGCGCGCCCAGGATCAGCGCGAGGCGCAGGGCAGAGGGCATGGTCTAGTCGATCCGGCAGGCTTCGTCGAACTCCAGCCGCGGCAGGCGGCCGAACAGCTTGTCGGTCGTGCCATGGCCCAGATTGCAGATGAAATTGGATTTCCAGGCGGTGCCGGCGAAAAAGGCCTCGTCCACTTTGGCATTGTCGAAGCCGGACATCGGCCCACAATCCAGCCCCAGCGCGCGGGCGGCGATCATGAAATACGCGGCCTGCAGCGTGCCGTTGCGGAAGGCCGTGGCCTCGATATGCGCCGGCTTGCCGACGAACCAGGCGCGGGCATCGACATGTGGGAAGGTCTTGGGCAGGTTGTCGTAGAATTCCAGATCATGGGCGAAGATCACGATGACCGGGGCAGCCAGGGTCTTTTCCACATTGTTGGGCGCCAGTGCAGGCTTCAGCTTCTCCTTCGCCTCGGGCGAGGTGACGAAGACCATGCGAGCAGGCTGCGAATTCGCGGCTGTCGGCCCCATCTTCGCCAGATCGTAGACCCGCCGCAGCAGGGCGGGGTCGACCGGGGTGGGGGCGAAGCTGTTATAGGTGCGGGCGTCGCGGAAGATCAGGTCGAGGCCGTCTTCCGGCAGGGTTTTGCGCATCGGGTTGTTCCTGGCGATAGCGGTGTGGATTGAAACGCAGATTAGGCCCGACTGCCCGCGCCCGCCAGCCTTGCTTTCGCAATTGCGAGAAAGGGCGGGGCTGACGAGAAAGCAGGGCTGGCCGGCGCAAACTGGTTCTAGAGTGACGCTCTGTCCTCGTCAGCCGGATACCGCGCATGTCCCTCGCCGATCTTTCCTGGATCTGGATTCCCATCACCATCTGGGCTGCCTTCGCGCAGACCATCCGCAACGCCGCCCAGCGCAGCCTGGTCGGCGGTCTGGGGACGATGGGGGCGACGCTGGTGCGCTTCCTCTATGGCCTGCCCTTCGCCATCGCCTGGCTGGCCATCGTGCTGCTGTGGAGCGGCGGATCGATCCCGGCGCCCAACCTCGCTTTCGTCTTCTGGGTTGCCGGCGGGGCGGTGGCGCAGATTGCCGCCACGGCGTTGCTACTGCGCGCCATGGCGGAGCGGAATTTCGCCCTGGGCGTCGCCTATTCCAAGACCGAGATCATCCAGGTCGCCATTTTCGGCGCGGTGCTGCTGGGCGACCCGGTGACCCTGCCGGCCATCCTGGCCATCCTGATTGCGACCATGGGCGTCATCATGGTGTCGGCCCCGGCCGGCGAGCTTTCGGCGAAAAGCCTGCTGACCGGGCTGACCTCGCGCCCGGCATTGATTGGCATCGCCTCGGGCGCGATGTTTGCCTTCTCGGCGGTCGGCTATCGTGGTGCCGCGCTGGCCATCGCACCGGACATGCCGGTGCTGGCGGCGGCGACTGCGCTGGTCTGGGCACAATCGATCCAGACCATTCTCCTGCTCGGCTATCTGGGGTTGCGCGACTGGCCGGTCGTGATCGCCGTCATGCGGGCCTGGCGCATCTCCCTGCTGGCCGGGATGATGGGGGCGCTGGCCTCGATCGGCTGGTTCACCGCCATGGCCATCGAGCCGGTGGCGAATGTGCGCACTCTGGGCCTGACGGAGTTGCTGTTCAGCCTGATCGTCTCGCAACGCGTCTTCCGGGAGAAGCTGACCACGCGCGAATTCATCGGCCTGGGCCTGGTGCTGATCGGCCTTGTCGGGATCGTCCAGGCCGCAACTTAAAGGAGAGTGTTCCAGTTTTGAAGTTAGATAAAGTTCACGAACGATACTAAAATTACTTATCACAATTAGCCAGAGTCTTTTTTCAGTAAAAAAGTAACGTTCGTTCTCATTTTTACTTGATTCATGCTTTATTAATAATGCGCGAATAATTTCTTCCTGTGTTCAGTGCGGAATTGTCAAGAATAGGGGTGCCGAGTTCTGCTAGATAAGGAGAAATGTCGTGCTTGCTCGCTTGAAGGTATCCACAAAAGTTTTCGCGGTTCTCGGCGTCATGGCCCTGGTTGCTGCGGGAATATCCATCGCATCCATGCTGGCGCTGAAGCAGCTCAGCGACGCGGCAGACAAGATCAATGTCTCCGCCACGGAAATCCGCACGGCGGCGCGGATGAACCGGAATCTGATCGAACTGAATCGCGGCGAATATCGCGTGGCCGCCGATCCGGGCGATTATGACGAGGTGCTGCCGGCCGTCCAGAATGCCCAGAAGGAAATGGTCGCGGCGCTGGATGCGCTGAAGCTCACCGCCGACACAGATCAGGCGGCGATGCTGACCCAGATCGAAAGCGGCATTCGCCACTATTCGGAACTGAGTGCTGCCACGCTCAAGGTTGCCGCTAAGCATCGTGGCGTGGACGTCAGCAGCGCCCAGGAGGAGATTCTGGCCCAGGTGCAGAAAAGCCGGTCAGCGGCCGATGCGCTGAGACGGCAGATGAGCGACTTCGTTATTTACACTGACAAATTTGGCGACCGTACCGCGGCCGAGACTGCTGCGCTGGCATCGACCGTCCAGACCCTGATCGCCGGTTTTGCCCTTGGTGGCATCCTGCTGGGCGGGTTGCTGGGCTGGATCGTCTCCAGCAAGGGTGTGGTCGGGCCGCTGACCCGGGCCGTGCAGGCGCTGCGCCGGCTGGCGGATGGCGATCTGAGCACCGAAATTCACGGCCAGGAACGCCGGGACGAAATCGGCGATGTTGCCCGCACCATGGTGATCTTCAAGGACAACGCCCTGGAACGCCAGGCATTGCAGGTCGAGCAGGATCGCGAGAACCAGGCGAAACTGGATCGCGCGGAAGTCGTCTCGCAGATGATTGCCACCTTCGAGACCGAGGTCGGCGAGGCCCTGTCCGTGATGAGCGCGGCCTCGACCGAGCTGGAGGCAACGGCGAATTCGCTGTCCGCCTCCTCCGAGGAAACTTCGCGTCAGGCAGCCACGGTCAGTGCCGCTGCCGAGGAAGCCTCGGTCAATGTGCAGACCGTCGCCTCCGCAACTGACGAGCTGACCGCAACCGTCAGCGAAGTCGCCCGCCAGATGGGCGAGGCCCGCAGCGTTGCCGACCAGGCCGCCGAAAGCGCTCAGGAAGCCCAGAACCGGGTGAAGAGCCTGACCGAGGCCGGGCAGAAGATTGCCGAGGTGATCGGCCTGATCAGCGGCATCGCCGACCAGACCAATCTGCTGGCGCTGAATGCCACTATCGAATCGGCCCGTGCCGGTGAGGCCGGCAAGGGCTTCGCAGTCGTTGCCTCCGAGGTGAAGGCGCTGGCCAGCCAGACCTCGAACGCCACCGGTGAGATCCAGGCCCAGGTCAACAACATGCAGGCGACAATCGATGACGCGGTCACCGCGATCAGCTCGATTGCCGAGGTGATCTTCAAGCTGAACGACCTGTCCTCCGCCGTGGCGGCTGCCGTTGAGCAGCAGACGGCCGCCACCTCGGAGATCAGCCGCAACGCCACCGAGGCAGCGCGCGGCACCGGCGAGGTGTCGAGCAGCATTGTCGGCGTGAACGATGCCGCGGAGACCAGCTCGGCCGGCGCCGTGCAGGTGCTCAGCTCCTCGCAGGAACTGGCACGGCAATCGACCGGGCTGCGGGGCAGCGTGTCACGCTTCATCGACGGCGTGCGCGCGGCCTGATCCCTACACCCCAGGCGCGTGAAAAAAGCCCTCCCTGATTTGGATCGGGGAGGGCTTTTTCATGATTAATTAACCGCTTCGGTCCAGAATGGGGGCAACCCAAATTAACCAGCCTGTCAGGCGTGCAATCCCAATGGAACCCCCCACCCATTTTCTGCTCGAACACAGGATTTTTGCCATTCCCGGGGCGCATTTCCGGCAGGGCGACGATGGGCAGGGGCCTGTCTACAGCATTCCGTGCGAGGGGCTGGACGCTGTGGTGGCCGTGCCGGCGCTGATGCGCGAATTCGGCATTGATGCGGATCATCCCGACCGCAAGCTGATCGATATGGCGGTCCGGGGGCTGGATTATGTCCGCCGCATCCATCCCGGCGATTCCATTCCCAAAGAGTTGCTCGACGGCACGGCCTCCTGGTCGGTCGAGGATCACCACGAGTTCCGCGCGCGCTGGCGATTGCATGTCCAGCTGGCCTCCTGGGTGTCGGGGGATGAGCAGGTCGTGGTTGATGCCGATCTGCTGGAGCAGATCGCGGACGACCCGCAGACCAATGAGAAGCTGGAAAAGGCGATGAAGCGCCTGTCCTGGGAAGTATCTCCGAATGAGCCGGAAGCGGTTGGCCTTGAGCAGGGCAAGGTGCGTGTCGAATCTCTGGTCCGCGAACTGACCTATATCGAGGCGCTGCGCGACCGTTTCCATTCGATGAAGACGATCTCTGACAAGCTGGACCGCTTTGGCAAATTATTCGCTACCAGCCGCGTCGTCGGCGAGGAGATTGCGCGGGTCCGTGCCCTGTATTCCAACCCCTATGCGGAGATCAAGGCGCTTTTCGACGATGTCGATGCCCAGACCTCGGAGATCCGCAGCCTGGTGCTGAATTACGAGAACAGCGTCGCCTTCATCCGCAAATGCCGTGACCATCTGCATGCGATGGCGATGGATTGGGAAGAAATCATGAAGGTCTGGGACGATGCCGAGCCGACGGCCGACGAGGTCGGCATCCGCCTGCTGCGCCGGACCTACCAGTTCCTCGGCCGGCGCTACGCGCCAAAGGTCGAATGGACCATTGGCGCGATGCGCTGAGCCGCGGTTACGCCAGACCCTTTTCCAGGAAACCCGATAGCCGCCGGGCAAAGGCGCGGGGATCGGGCACCGGCTCACCCTCGACGATGCGGGCCTGGTCGAGCAGCAGATAGGCTGCGTCGTCAATCTCCGCCTCGGCGCCCCTGGCGGCCACATGCGTGGCCAGGCGGCGGATCACCGGGTGGCTGGCATTCACCTCCAGGATGCGCTTGAAGGCGCTGTCGAGCTGCTTGTGCTGGCGCAGCAGCCGTTCCAGATGCATGTCCATGTCGCCATCATCGGCGACCAGACAGACCGCGCTGTCGGTCAGCCGCTCCGAGGCGCGGACATCCTTCACCTCGTCCTTCAGTGCCAGCTTCAGCAGGGCGACGAGGCTGCCGATATCGTCATCCTTCTCGGCGGTCTCATCTTTCTGCTCGTCCTCCGGCTTGTCCTCGGCCTTCACCCTGGACAGATCGGCACCGCCACGGGTAACCGATTTGAAGTTTTTGCCCTCGAACTGGCCGATGGCCGGCACCCAGAATTCGTCGATCGGATCGGTCAGCAGCAGCACCTCGACGCCTTTGGCCTTGAAGCCTTCGAGCTGCGGGCTGGACAGCAGTGCCGCACCATCCTCGCCGGTTATGTAGAAGATCGTGTCCTGCCCGTCCTTCATCCGGCCGATATACTCGGCCAGGCTGACCAGTGCATCACCGTGGGTCGAACGGAAACGGGCGAGCTTCAGCAACGTAGCCTGTTCGCTGCCATGCTCGCTGTACAGGCCCTCTTTCAGCACGGCGCCGAAATTCTCCCAGAAGGCTGCGTAGGATTCAGCATCCTTCTCGGCCTTCTTCTCCAGATCGCCCAGCACGCGCTTCACCACGCCCTGGCGCATCTTCTGCACCACCGGGCTGGATTGCAGCATCTCGCGGCTGACATTCAGCGGCAGATCCTCGGAATCGATGACGCCGCGCAGGAAGCGCAGATATTCCGGCACCAGCTCCTGGCAGTCATCGGTGATGAAGATGCGCCGGACATACAGCTTCACCCGGTTCTTGCGCTCCGGATGGAACAGGTCGAAAGGCCGCGCGCCAGGGATGAACAGCAGGCCGGTATATTCGATGATGCCTTCGGCCCGCCAGTGGATGGTCTCCGCCGGGTCGTCGAAGGCGTGCGAGACATGGTGGTAGAATTCCTTGTAATCCTCCGGCTTGATCTCGCTTTTGCTGCGGGTCCACAGTGCCGAGGCGCGGTTCGCGGTCTCCACCTTGTCGCCATCGATCAGTTTGATCGGGATGGCGATATGGTCGGAATAGCGCTGGATAATCTGCTTCAGCCGGTCGGCTTCGAGATATTCCTCCATGCCGTCGCGCAGGCGCAGGGTGATGATGCTGCCGCGGCCGGCCTTCTCGCTCTCGGCGATGGTGAAATCGCCGCGCCCGTCGGAAATCCACAGCCAGGCGGTATCCTCGCCGGCCTTGCGGGTCAGCACCTCGACCTCGCGCGCCACCATGAAGGCCGAATAGAAGCCGACGCCGAACTGGCCGATCAGGTTGGTGTCCTTCTTCGCGTCGCCGCTGAGGTCACCCAGGAAGGCCGCCGTGCCGGACCGTGCGATGGTGCCCAGATTGGCCACCAGCTCGTCCCGGTTCATGCCGATGCCGTTATCGGCGATGATGATTGTGCGCGCCGTCTTATCGACTGAGATAGTGATCGCGAATTCCGTGTCGTCGCCCAGCAGCGCCGCCTCGGTCAGCGCCAGATAGCGCAGCTTGTCGCAGGCATCGGATGCGTTCGAGATCAACTCGCGCAGGAAGATTTCCTTCTCGCTGTAGAGCGAGTTCACCACGATATCGAGAAGGCGGCTGACTTCCGCCTGAAAGGAGAGCTTTTCTGCCGACATGAGCGTGATTTTCTTCTTCGTCATTGGGTGGAAAAGAGTGGTTGAGATATGTGAACTTATCCCCGCCCTGCAAGACCCTATATGATGTGGGGACAGGGATGGTAGCCCTGCCCTCTTGCCACCCCGCCCGGAACGCCCGAGGCTTAAGTGATGGACGCGCACACTCACCCTTCATCGGCCGGCCGTATCACCGCCGTGCTGGGGCCAACCAATACCGGCAAGACCTATCTGGCCATTGAGCGGATGCTGGGCCATGCCAGCGGCATGATCGGGTTTCCGCTGCGCCTGCTGGCGCGGGAGAATTACGACCGCATCGCCCGCATCAAGGGGGCGGGGATGGTGGCGCTGATCACCGGCGAGGAAAAGATCGTGCCGCCCCGCGCCCGGTATTTCGTCTGCACGGTGGAATCCATGCCGCTGGACCGCCGGGTGTCCTTCCTGGCGGTGGACGAGATCCAGCTCTGCGCCGACCGTGAACGCGGCCATGTCTTCACCGACCGGCTGCTGCATGCGCGCGGGCTGGACGAGACCATGTTCCTCGGCTCCGACACCATCCGGCCGCTGCTGAAGCGGCTGATCCCGCAGGCCGAGTTCATCAGCCGGCAGCGTTTCTCGACGCTCAGCTATACCGGCTACAAGAAGGTGACGCGGCTGCCGCGCCGCTCCGCCGTAGTCGCCTTCTCGGCCTCCGATGTCTATTCCCTGGCAGAGCTGGTGCGCCGGCAGCGCGGCGGCACGGCGGTGGTGCTGGGCGCACTCAGCCCGCGTGCCCGCAACGCGCAGATCGACATGTACCAGGCCGGCGAGGTCGATTATCTGGTCGCCACCGACGCCATCGGCATGGGGCTGAACATGGATCTCGACCATGTCGCCTTCGCCCGGCTCGGCAAGTTTGACGGGCGCGGCCCGCGCCGGCTGACGGCGGCGGAGATGGGGCAGATTGCCGGGCGCGCTGGCCGGCATATGAGCGATGGCAGCTTCGGCACGACAGCCGAGGTGGAAGGCATCGACGAGGAAATGGTCGAGCAGATCGAGAACCACGCCTTCGAGCCGCTGAAGGCGCTGACCTGGCGGTCCAGCAGCCTCGATTTCCGCAGCGTTGGCAGCCTGCAGCGCAGCCTGGAGGCGCGGGCACCCTATCCCTTCCTGATGCGCCAGCGCGATGCCGGTGACACGCTGGCGCTGGAGGTGCTGTCGCGCAACGAGCAATTGCTGGCCCGCGCCCGCAACGCGCCGACCGTCCGGCTGTTGTGGGAAGTCTGCCAGATTCCGGATTTCCGCAAGCTGCTGACCGACCACCATACAGCGCTGCTGACCCGCATCTATCTGCAACTGACCGAGGGGGCGAACCGGCTGGGCACTGATTGGGTGGCAAAGCAGCTCGACCAATTCGACAGCACCAATGGTGATATCGAGACGCTGGTGGAGCGCATCGCCCACATCCGCACCTGGAACTACATCGCCCATCGCGGCGACTGGATCGATGATCCGCAGCACTGGCAGGAGCGCGCGCGCGGCATTGAGGACCGGCTGTCGGATGCGCTGCATGAAAGACTGACCCAGCGCTTCGTCGACCGCCGCAGCGCGGTTCTGGTGAAGCGGCTGAAGGATCAGGACGAGCTGATCGCCATTGTCCGCCGCGATGGCGAGGTGCTGGTCGAGGGCCATGCCATTGGCCGGCTGGACGGGTTGAACTTTATTGCCGACGACAAGGCCATCGGCGAGGAGGCAAAGGCGCTGCGCACCGCCGCCCGCCGGGCGCTGTCCGGCGAGATGCCCGGCCGGGTGCGGCGGCTGGAGGAAACCCCCGATACCGGCTTCCGCTTGCTGCCCGATGGCGGCATTTCATGGAAGCAGGAGGCAGGTGACGAGGCGGTGGTTGGCCGGCTGCGCCCCGGTGGATCGATCCTGCGTCCGGGTGTCGAGCCGTTCGGCGATGATCTGCTGACACCCGGTTTGCGCGACCGGGTCGAGCAGCGGCTGGCCGGCTGGCTGGCTGCTGCCGTGGCCGATGCGCTGGGACCGCTGGCAAAAGCGCTCGACGCCGATCTGCCGGGGCCGGCGCGCGGTCTGGTCTTCCAGCTGGGCGAGGGGCTGGGCGGGCTGTCCATAGGCGCTGCCGGCGCGATGCTGTCGGCGCTGCAACCGGCGGATCGCAAGAAACTGACCCGTCTTGGCATCCGTTTCGGCACGGAATCGGTGTTCTTTCCGGCTTTGCTGAAGCCCAAGGCCGTGGCGCTGCGCGCCGTGCTCTGGTCGGTGCAGCACAAGGCCCGGCCGATCCCGCATCCGCCGGCCCCTGGCCGGGTGTCCTTCGCCACGGATGAGGCGCCGGCGCCGGACGGTTTCTATCCCGCCATCGGCTATGCCGTTCTGGGGCCGCGCGTGCTGCGCATCGACATGGTGGAACGCATCGCCGCCATCGCGCGCGGCCTGCTGCGGGAAGGCGATGGCAGCTTCGCGGCAAGCCCGGAACTGCTGTCGCTGGCCGGCTGCGGGGCGGTGGAGATGGTCGGCATCCTGACCGCGCTGGGCTACCGCGCCAGCATCGACGAGACCGGCACGAGGTTCCGCAAGCCGAAGCGCCAGCCGAAACCGCGCAGCGCAAAGCCGAAACCAGTTGAGCCGGCCCGGCCGCAGGCTTTCGACAGCCCCTTTGCCGTGCTGAAGGCGCTCGGCTCTGGCGGGCGGCGTTAATGGCAGGGGAGAGCGTTATCCGGCTGGATAAATGGCTGTGGTTCGCGCGCTTCTGCAAGAGCCGGACGCTGGCCGGGAAGCTCTGCGAGACCGGTCGCATCAAGCTGGCCGGCAAGGCAGTGACCAAGGCCAACCAGATGCTGCGCCCCGGCGATGTGCTGACCTTTCCGCAAGGCCCGCATGTCAGGGTGATCGAGGTGGTGGCTTTGGGCACGCGGCGCGGCCCGGCGGTCGAGGCGCAGACGCTTTACGCCGATCTTGCCCCGCCGCAGCCCAGGGCCGAACAGCCGCCCGAGGACCAGTCCCCGGCCAGCCGCGAGCGCGGTACCGGCCGCCCGACCAAGGCCGAACGCCGCGCCACCGACCGGCTGATCGATCCGTTCGAGTAGGCGCCCTTAGCCGACGCCGGCCAACAGAAGGTCGTGGATATGGACGAAGCCGAGCGGCTTGCTGTCATCGACGACGAACAACCCGGTGATGCGGCGTTCATTCATGATCGCCAGCGCCTCGGCGGCCAGCGCGTCGGGGCGGATGGTCTGCGGGCTGGCGGTCATTACCGTGCCGGCCGGCTGGGCCAGCAGCGTGGGCGCCATGTGGCGCCGCAGATCGCCATCCGTGATGATACCGGTCAGCCGGCCGTCGGCATCGACAACGCCGGCGCAGCCGGTGCCCATCTCGCTGATATCCAGCATGACCTCGGACATGGGCTGGTCGCGCGTGACCAAAGGCACGCGCTCGATCGGGCGCATCAGCGCCTTCACCTTCATCAGCTGCTTGCCCAGCTTGCCGCCGGGATGGAAGACGCGGAAATCATCGGCCGTGAAGCCCTTGCGCTGCAGCAGCGTGACCGCCAGCGCGTCGCCCAGCGCCAGCATCAGCGTGGTCGAGGTGGTCGGCGCCAGACCCATCGGACAAGCCTCCGGGCAGGCCGGGATGATCAGCGGGAAATCGGCGGCCTCGGCCAGCGAGCTGCCTTCCCGCTCGGTCACGCCGATCAGCGGAATGCGGAAGCGCTTGGCGTAGTGCAGGATGTCGGCCAGCTCGGAAGTGTCGCCGGATTTGGAAAAGGCGATCACCGCATCTTCCGGCCCGATCATGCCGAGATCGCCATGGCTCGCCTCGCCGGGGTGGATGTAATGCGCGGTGGTGCCGGTCGAGGCGAAGGTCGCCGCCAGCTTGCGTGCGATATGGCCCGATTTGCCCATGCCGGTGATGATCACCCGGCCCTTGAGCGCGGCCAGTGCCTGCGCCGCGCTGGCCAGGGTCTCGCCCAGCTTCCCGTCAAGTTGCGCCGACATGGTTTTCAGCGCATCGGCCTCAATGTCGATGACGCGGCGGGCATGGGCGATATCGTCGGCAGATGTGGGGATCATGAAGGCACTCGGGCGCTGTAAGGGAACAGCCCGTTTATATGCGCCTGTCGGCCGCTGCAATCAACGGTGGGAGACAGGACGGTCCTACGCCTCCAGCCGTTTCAGGAACCAGCCGACCAGGCGCTTCCACAATTCGTCCTTCAGGGCGGAATCCTCGACGCCGGTGTCGAGATTGGGGTTGTCGTTGATCTCGATGACGAAGACGCCGCGCTCGTTCTGCTTCAGGTCGACGCCATAGAGGCCGTTGCCGATCAAGCGGGCAGCCCGGACGGCGGTGTCGATCACTTCCTTCGGCGCCTGCTCGATGGTGAAGCTCTTGAAGCCGCCATGGGTCGCCGGGCCGTCGGCATTATGCTTCACGATCTGCCAGTGCTTCTTTGCCATCAGATACTGGCAGACGAAAAGCGGTTCGCCATCCAGCACGCCGACGCGCCAGTCATAATCGGTCGGCATGAATTCCTGCGCCAGGATCAGGTCGGATTCTTCCAGCAATTCCCGGCTGATCTTTTTCAGCTCGGTCCGGTCGCCGGCCTTGTGCACGCCGCGGCTGAACGATCCGTCGGGGATCTTCAGCACCATCGGATAGGTCAGTTCGCCTTCCAGCTCCTCCAGCGATTTCAGCGCGTTGACGACGATGGTCTTCGGCGTCGGCACCTTGTTGGCCTTCAGCAATTCAGCCAGATAGACCTTGTTGGTGCAGCGCAGGATGGAGGTGGGATCATCGATCACCGGCATGCCCTCAACCTCGGCACGCTTGGCGAAGCGATAGGTATGGTTCTCAATGGTCGTGGTCTCGCGGATGAACAGCGCGTCGTATTCGGCGAGGCGCAGATAATCCTTCTTCTCGATCAGCTCGACATCCACGCCCATGCCCTCGGCGACGCGGATCAGCTTCTTCAGCGAGGCCGGGTCGGAAGGGGGCATTTCCTCCTTCGGGTTATACAGCACGGCCATGGTGTATTTGGCCGGTATACGGGGCTTCTGCTTGCGCCAGCCGGCGCGGGTATACTGGTCCAGCGCCCAGTTGAACAGGACATGCTGGTCCTCGTCCAATTCGTCGATGGCGACGACGCGGATGCTGGTGATCTTCAGCCATTCGCCATGCCGCACGCGCAATTCCAGCAGCGGCGCCCGGAAGGTGTCGAAGACATGCCGGGCAAAGGCCTGGAAACGCCCGTCATAGGGATAGCCAAAGGCGATCAGCAGCCGAAAGGAGTCGGTCGGCGGATTGACCAGCCGCTTCACCCGGCGGTTCAGCTCATCCTCCAGATCGGCGATCTCGCCGGAATACAGGCTGCGCTGGCGCAGCTGCAGGATGGTATCGACCGTCGGCATGACGCGGTGATTGCGCGCCTCAGCCAGCAGCGAGGTGTAATACCCCTCCGACAGATAGGCATAGCTGCGCGACAGGTTGATGATCTTCGGCGCCTGCGGTTTCAGCATGCCCGGCTTGGCGATATATTCGCGCGTCCGCAGGATCGAGCGGTCATCCTCGATCCCGGTAAAGTCACTGCGCTTGTCGACGACGACGACCCAATCGGTCATATGGCTGTGTTCTCCCGCTGGCGAATAACGAGGGCAGCGCGCAGTTCGTTCCGGCCGAACCGCGCCATGCGGTCGAATTCACTTTTCGGGATGGGCATATTGGCCTTGTCGGAGATCATGTCCAGATGGTCGGGATCGACCAGCGGATCATGCGCATAGACAAAGCGGCTGTCATGCGCGTGTACGACAACCCAGTGCGGCACATTTTCCCGGTACATCCGGAACAGACTGATCAGCACCAGCGGCATCGCCCCCTGGTCGATCAGCCCGGTCATCTCGTCCAGAGTGAGGGCGCGGCGATGCAGCTGGATGTCGCTTTCCGCCAGTTGCTCGCGGAAATCCTGCGAGACACGCTCCACCACGCGCTTCTTTTCCTCGTTGCGTACAGTATGCACGAAGAAGGGCGCCTCGTTGTTCACATAGAGATCGACTAGGAAGCCGCGTCGATGCGCGGCCAGCGCCAGGCCATAGGGCCCGCAGCCGCCGGGGCCGGAGGTCATGAAGATCGTCGTCGCCTCGCGCCAGAGCTGCAATTCCAGCCGGGGGCCCATCGGCAGGCTGGGGTCCAGCGCCTTCATCGCCATCATCAGCGCCGCCGGACCGCAGGTGAAATCCGTTGTCTGGCTGTAATAGGACACTTTCGGTTCGGGCGGCGTCACATGCGGACGCAGCCGCTTCTCATAGCGCAGCGCCTCCGCATGATCCTCGTAATAATCGAGATAGCGCCCGAAGCGATGATAACCGGCTGCCTCGTACAGCTTAATCGCCGGCGCGTTGTCGGGGCGGACTTCCAGGCGCATCAGCCAGACCTCGTTTTCCAGCGCCGCCGCTTCCGCCGCTTCGAGCAGAAGCCGGCCGATGCCCAGCCCCCGCGCCGTCTCGGCGACCGCCAGCGAATACAGCCGGGCGAGCGAGGTGCCACGCCGGAACAACACCAGTACATAGCCCAGCAGTTCATCCCCGCGCTCGGCGATGAGACAGGCGGCATGCGCCCGCGTCAGCAGATGCTGGAAATTGCGCCGGGTCAGCCGGTCGGTCTGGAAGGTGCGGTTTTCCAGCGCCAGCAGCGCCTCAATATCGCCCGGCGTCGCCGGACGGATGGTCGGCGGCAGGGTGGTGGTGGCGGCGGTTACGGCTGGCACGATGGCTGGTATCGGGTTGCCGTTTCAGGGAAGTCTTGCACCATTTCTAGTTGGATCGCGTCCTGCCGTCCAGCATATCACCCGGAGTCTTCCGCTCCTGCCGGGCCAGAACCGGGCCGGTCCCGCCGCTGAAGGCGGTGACGAAAAAGTCGCGGAACGCTGCCATGGGCAGGTGTGGCGAGGCTGGATTCGGCATCATGCCGGCGGTGAAGCCGATTTCCCGGAAAGGTTTCAGAAGCGCCGGGTCGCCGCTGATCACATGCACCGGCACGGCAAGCGAGGCGGTGTCGCCGGCCAGCAGCGGCAGCGGCTGATGGTCGCCGACCAGGATCAGCAGCGTCTCGCGGCCCGCCCTAGCGGCGACATGGCGGGCGGCATAGCCCTGCAGCGTTGCCAGCGTGTAGTCGATGGAGCGGATGTAATGGTCGCGCAACAGGTTGATGTCGCGCCACACATCCTCCGAGGGCAGGCCGACCGGCTCGACCCCGTGAAAGACAGTGCCCTCGTCGATGGCATCCCAGTCCACCAGCGGCGCCAGAGGGGTAAAGGGCGCGTGGCTGCTGATCAGCGCGAATTGCGCGAAAAGCGGTGCCCGGTCGGGGGTACCGCGCTCGGTCTGCTCGATATGCGACAGGGTGTACTGGTCGGGCATCGTCACCCAGCCGAAGGCGGGGCCGCGATAGCCCAGATCACCGGCCTGGTAGATGGTGTCGAAGCCGAAGAAATCGCCGGCCGGCCAGGGCTTCACGATGGCCGGCTGGACATCGATGGTGCGATGACCCGCCTGGGCAAAGTAATGCGCCAGCGTGCGGCGCTCACTGCCGACCAGCATGTCATAGAGATGTTGGCTGTCGATGGTCAGGCCGGAGAGCAGGCTGGAATGCGCCAGCCAGGACTGCCCGCCCGAGGTGGCGGAGACGAACCAGCCCGACACCGCCTTCAGCCCGGCCTGGCTGACGCTGTCTTCGAAACTGGCGAGACGCTGCGCAATGACCGGGCGATAGGGCGGGGTCAGCGTGCTCTCGCCATAGGATTCGATGAAGGCGACCAGCACATCCGTGTCTTTCAGCGCCGAGAGCAGATCCTCGGGCGCGATGCCGGCCAATGCGTCCTGCCGGCCGGCGGCGCGGAACAGCGGCTCGCTGGCCTTCACGGCGCGGTATTGCGTCCATTGGGCCGTGGTGGCCGTGGCGATATCGGTCGAGGACGGCCAGAAGCGGTGGAACAGATAGGGCTGGCGTTCCTGGGCCAGATGCAGCCCGGCGACCAGCGCCAGCGCCATCATCGCCCCCGCCCGCCCGCCCGGCTGGCGGCCCAGGCGCTGTGCGGAGGCCCCGGCGGCCAGCGCCAGCCCATAGGCCAATACAGGCAGCAACAGCAGGGCGGCCACCGCCAGAACGCCGAGCAGCGGCCCCAGCCCACCCAGCGCCAGGCTGATGACCGATGGCAGCAGGTTCACATCGAGATAGAGGTTGAGTGGCCGGGCCAGTGCCAGCCGCGTCATCAGATCGCCCAGCGCCACGAAGATGATCAGCCCGGCCAGCAGGGCAGCGCAATGCCGGGCGGCAACCGGCCGCCGGTCGCGCAGCAGCGGCACCACGGTGAGCAAAGCGAGAAGGCCGACAGCCTCGACCGAGAAGGACAGGAGATTCAGCGGATGGTCGGACGGAATCCGGAAGGGCAGCGCCAGCACGGCGGCGAAGCCAAGGGTGACAAGGAAGATGGAAAGGAGTGCTGGCACGCGCATATTCCATTCGGGTGGCCAAGCAAGGGCCGGGAAGGTCAGGCGGTGCCGTGTTTCTGTTTCTCCCACGTCCACGCATGCCCGATGATTGTATCTAGGTCGCTCATCGCCGGTTCCCAGCCTAATATCTGTTTGGCGCGGGTTATATCGGCAACCAGCCGGGCCGGATCGCCGGCGCGGCGCGGTGCATCGGCCACCGGTACGGTTTGGCCGGTGACGCGGCCCACCACCGCGATGACCTCCAGCACGGAGCGCCCGGTGCCCCCGCCCAGATTGACGCAGCCGACCGGGCTGCCCTGAATCAGATTCTCCAGCGCCAGCAGATGGGCGCGGCACAGATCGGCGACATGCACATAGTCCCGGATGCAGGTGCCATCCGGCGTGTCGTAATCCCGGCCATGGATGTTCAGCGGCGGCCGCAGGCCGGCTGCGGCCTGCAGGGCCAGCGGGATCAGATGGGTTTCCGGCTCATGGCATTCGCCGCTGCGGCCCTGCGGGTCAGCCCCGGCAGCGTTGAAATAACGCAAGGCGGCCCAGCGCAGGCCATAGGCCGTGCCATAGGCTTCCAGCGCCCCTTCCACCGCCAGCTTGGTCGCGCCATAGGGATTGACCGGGGCGCAGGGATGGTCCTCCCGGATCGGCAGTGCCGCCGGCTCGCCATAGACCGCAGCGCTGGAGGAAAACACGAAGGCCGGCAGGGTCGGCAGTGTGCGCAGCGCGTCGAGAAGGGCGAGGCTGCGCACCAGATTGCGGTCGTAATACAGCGCCGGTTGCTCGACCGACTGGCCGGCCTGGCTGACACCGGCGAAATGCAGCACGCCGACCGGCTGGTATCGGGCGAGCAGGTCTGTGACCAGGCGGACATCGCCGACATCGCCCTCGACGAAGGGCAGCGCGTCCACTGCGGCGCGATGGCCGGTCAGCAGATCGTCCAGAATCACCGGCTCATACCCGGCCTCGGCCAGAGTCAGCGCCATCTGCGCGCCGATATAGCCGGCCCCGCCGGTTACCAGAATGCTGCCCTTGGCCAAAACCTCAATCCCCGCTGTGTCAGCCCTGCCGCCATGGAAGCGGCAGGTGTCCCTGATGGCAAGGGGGAAGGCAAGCGGGAACCTTTGTCATCAAGATCGGTTTTGACAGGAGAGAGTTTTTGTTACGGCAGGGTTTCAACTGGAAGCCCCCCGTCTGCCAGGAGAAAGTGACGGCGATGAATTTTCGTCAGTTGGAGGTATTTTGGGCGGTCATGCGCTGCCAGGGAATTACCGATGCAGCCCGCATGCTTGAGGTTTCCCAGCCGGCAGTCAGCAAGATGCTGCGCCAGACCGAAACCCAGTTGGGCATGCGCCTGTTTCAGCGCGTGAAGGGCCGTCTTGTGCCGACCCGCGAGGCTGAGGAGCTGTTCCCCGAAGTCGACCGCATCTTCCAGGACATCGGCGGGCTGCGCCGTTTCGTGAAGGAGTTGCGTCACGGTCACAGCGGCATTCTGCGCGTTGCGGCGACAGCCTCGCTGTCAGCCTCGGTGGCGCCCCGCGCGGTCACGCTGTTCCAGGATGCAAATCCGGGCGTGAAGGTCCTGCTGACCGAAGTCGAATCCAGCGCCATTGGCGAGCAGCTGGGCAAGGGCCAGGTCGATCTGGCCCTGTTGTTCGGTCCGTTCACGGCAGCCTCGGCGGGTGTCGAGGAGATGTCGAGCACGGATATCGTCTGCGTCATGACGGAAAAGCATCCGCTGGCCAGCCATGATGGCATCGAGCCGAAGGATCTGTCGGATGTGGCCATGATCGGCCCCGGCAGCGACACGGCGATGGGCGCGCAGCTTGACGAGCTGTTCCGCAAGGCCGGCCGCAAGCGCCGCGTCGATGTGGAAGTGTCATCCGCCGCGATTGCCTGCGCCCTGGCGGCCGAGGGGAAGGGCGTGGCCCTGGTCGATGCCCTGGTCGCCCGTGCCGGCCTGAGCCGCCTTGCCATGCGTCCCCTGCGCCCGCGCGTCTCCCTGCAGGTCGTGGCCGCCTATCCCTCGTTGCGGCCGCTTTCCGCGCCGGCACGCAGCTTCATCGATCTGCTGAAGGGCGATATGGGGCAGCTGGCGGCGGCGTGACGGCAGGCAGGCGATATGGCTCTGGCGACTTGACGGGCGCGCGGTCGCGGCACAGTGTGCCCGAACTTGCCCCAAGCCATGACCTGTCGTGCATATGCCTGAACCTGTCGTCGCCATCATCACCCGGACCAAGGACCGTCCGATCCTGCTGCGGCGCGCGATAGACAGCGTGCTGGCCCAGCATTACAGCGACTGGGTGCATGTCATCGTCAATGACGGTGGCGATCCGGCACCGGTGGATGGGCTGCTGGCGGGGTATATGGATGCCTATGCCGGCCGTCTGGTCCGGGTGGACAATCCGCAATCGCTGGGCATGGAAGTAGCGTCCAATCGCGGCATCGCCGCCAGCGCCAGCCGCTATCTGATCATCCATGACGATGATGATACCTGGCATCCGACCTGCCTGGACCGTCTGGTCGGCTATCTGGAAGACGCACCAGACCCGGCGGCAGGGGCGATCTGCCACAGCATCCTGATCCGCGAGCGGCTGGAAGATGATACGCCGGTGATCCTGGGGCATGAGGCGTTCAATGCCAATCTTCTGGCGATCCCCTTCGCCCAGATGGCGGTGCGTAATCTGTTTCCGCCGATTTCCTTTCTGTATCGCCGCGCAGCACTGGAGGCCATTGGCCCCTATCGTGAGGATCTGCCGGTCTTGGGCGACTGGGATTTCAACCTGCGTTTTCTGCGCCGCTACGATATCGGCGTGGTGCCGGAGGCCCTGGCCTACTGGCATCACCGGGTCAGCGATTCCCCTGATGGTTATTCCAACAGCATCCTGGGCGGGGCCTCACAGCACGCCTATTACGATGCGGCGATCCGCAATGATCTGCTGCGCGCGGACATGGACAAGGGCCGGGTCGATATCGGCATCCTGACCAATCTGTCGACGGCGGTGACCGACGAAATCCATTTCACCACGCCGGCCAGCCTGATCGAGGCGCGTGCCGCCCCGGCGCTGCGGCAGGTCATCGTCGAGGCGCGGGAGCGGGCGCAGGCCGCTGAAGCGAAGGCGGCCGAACTGGCGCTGGCGAAGCAGGACCATGATGCCGCCCTTGTGCGCGAACAGGTGCTGACGCATCAATTGCTCGATCTGAATACCCGGATCAACGACCTCTATCATTCCACAAGCTGGCAGGTTTCTGCCCCGCTGCGCGTCCTCTCGCGGCTGTATAAGCGGTTTTTCCGTAGGGGCTGAAACCGATCCGCATGCGTGTCCTGTTCATCGATACCAAACCGTTCAATCCCAACCGCTACATCGCGCGCGGCGTGTTCGATGCGCTGCGCGCCGATCCGCGCGTGGTCGAGGCTGTCTGGGCCGAATACGCCGATGCCGTGCCGCTGGCGCTGGCCCAGCCCTTCGACCTGCTCTTCGCCTTCGATGGCGAGGAGGCGCGAAACCCGGTGATCTCCCGCCTGCTGGAGCTGATCCAGCGCAAGCTTGTGTGGTTTACCGAGGACCCCTATGAGCGCGGCGTCAACCTGGCGCTGTCCCGGCATTTCGACCTCGTCTTCACCAATGACGGGTCGAGTGCGGCCTATTACGACAATCGCGGCATCCACCTGCCGCTGGCCGGCGATCCGCAGCGCAACCGCCATGCGATCACTGACCAGAAACCGCGCTACGATGTCTTCTTCGGCGGCACGGCCTGGCCGAACCGGCTTAAATTCCTGGCGGAGCTGAAGCGCCGCCGGCCCGATCTGCGCTGCAAATTCGTGCTGGTCAGCAATCCTGCGCTCGATCCGCATATCGAGGGAATGCGCGACGGCTTCGAGTTCACGCCCGGTGTTTCCATCGGCGATTTCTGCCGTCTGGCGAATGCCAGCCGGGTGACGCTGACCCTGCCGCGCAAATTCTCGACCTCCGAGGCCGATCCCGAAACCGCCAGCGACACGCCGGGGCCGCGCTTCTTCGAGGTGGCGCTGGCCGGGTCCTGCCAGATCGTCGATGCCGAGACCACCAGTGCGGCGGCCAGCCTGTTCACTGAGGGCGTGCATTACCTTGGCTTCCGCACCATGGATGACTGCCTGGCGCAGATCGAGACGGCGCTGGCCGATGAGCCACGCCGCCGCGCCATCGCCCGCGATGCCCAGACGCATGTCGGGCAGGCGCATCTGTACCGCCACCGCGTCGCAGCGATGCTCGACCGGGTGGCAGCACTTGAGACGCCGGTGCTTGCGCCTGCGCCGGCACGGCAACGCCCGCGCGTGCTGTTCGTCGCCCATAACATTGTTCAGCATGGCCGCTTCGGCGGGGCGGAGACTTATCTGGAGGCGATCCGGGCGCGGATCGGCACGGTCGATCCCTGGATACTGGTGCCGGATAACCGCAAGATCGATGGGCGGCGTTTCCTGCTCTATGACCGCGACCTTGTCGTGCGCGACAGCGTCACGCTGGGCGCGCCTTATGCCGCCGCACTGCTGACCCATCCGGAGCTGGAAATCTTCTTCCAGAAGCTGCTGGCCGAGCACCGCTTCGAGCAGGTGCATTTCAACCATCTGCTGGGCTTTCCGCCCTCGCTGCCGATCATCGCCCGGGCGATGGGGGCAACGACGCTGTATTCGCTGCATGATTATTTCCCGATCTGCGAGCGCTTCAACCTGCTGGGACCGGCGGGGCGCTATTGCGAGATTGATCGCCGCCCGCCAGCGACCTGCGATATCTGCCTGAAGCAGACCCAGGGGCTGGAGCCGGGCAGCCAGGCCCGCCGCCGCCGCTTCATGCGCGACAGTCTGGCGGCCATCGATGTCGTGCTTGCTGGCTCCGCCGCCAGTGCCGCCTTGCTGCAGCATTTCTATCTGGAGACGGCGGCGCGTACGCATCTTCTGCCGCCGCCGGTGAATGCCGCGCCGCCGCGTCCGGCACCGCGCGAGGCCGGACCGCTGAAGGTCGCGCATCTGGGGAATTTCGGCCGGCACAAGGGGGCGGATACGATATTGGAGGTGATCGCCCGGTGTCAGGGCCAGCCGGTCGAATTCCATATTTTCGGCCGCGTCGATCCTGATTTCCTGCCGCTGGTCGAAAAATACACCGCCAGCAGCGTGACTCTGCATGGCAGCTTCAGTGGCGGCACGCTGCCCGCAGCGCTGGCCGATTGCGATGTCATGCTGTTCCTGTCCACCTGGCCCGAGACTTACGGCATCACCCTGTCGGAAGCGCAGCTGGCCGGGCTGGTGCCCATCGTCACCAATCTGGGCGCCCAGGCGGAGCGGGTTCGCGATGGCGAGACCGGTTTCCTGGTCGAGATCGGCGATGCATTGGCGGTAACGGATATCGTGCTGACTCTGGCGCAGGACCGGACGCGGCTGAACGCCCTGCGGGCTGCCCAACCCCTTGATGCCGGTATCGGGGCCGATGATTTCATCGCCGGGCTGGAGGCGCTGTATGCCGGCTTGCCGCCGCAGCCGGCGGCAGCCCCGGCCGAGACACGGCGGCTGCTGTCACTGGAGGAATATGGCGTGTTTCTCGACAGCCCGACCTGGACCCAGCGCAGCCTGTATGGCTTCAGCCTGCTCTCCGGCCCGCGCGGCGTCGGTTTCATGATGCGCCGCTTCGTCGCCGTTGCCCGTACTGACGGAATGGGCCTCGCCCTTCGCATGGCCCGCAACAAGCTGCGCCAGATCGCGGCAAGGCTGCGCCCGGCATGACCCGCCAGAATTTCAAGCTGCTGGTGATGAGCGGCAGCCCGGATGCGCTGAACACCAATGCCAGCCTGCGCCATTATGTCGGCGAGGGCTTCCGCGCGGCCTTCCCGGAAGCGACCATCGCTGTGTCCTCCTATGAGGACGGCGTGCGCAGTGCGCAGGCGCTGCAGCCCGACATGACCCTGGTTTTCGGCAGCATCATGCTCGACGGGGCGGATTTTGGGCCGATTGCCGAGGTCACGAAACGCCATGGCCGGCTGCTGGGTTTCTGGCTGCATGACGATCCCTATGAGTTCGACATGAATGCCCGGATCTATGGCATGGCCGATATTGTCTTCACCAATGACCGGGCGAGCCTGGATTTCTATCCGCCTTCGGTGCCGGTGCATCATCTGCCGCTGGCCGGCAGTGCGGCCACCCATCTGCGGCCTGTGGTGACTCGGGGCGGCCCGGACCTGTTCTTCTGCGGCCATCGCTTCGCCAATCGCAGCCGGTTCTTCGGCGATCTGGCGCCGCATGCGAAACGGCTGGGCGCGGAGCTCTGCGTCGTCGGCAGCGGCTGGGAGCGCGATGCCATCGAAGGCGTGACTCCGATGCGCCTGCCCAATGCGGCGCTGCCCGATCTCTACGCCTCGGCGCTGGGTGTGGTGAATATCGGCCGGGACGAGAATATCGCCAATCGCCGCTTCGCCATCCGTCCCTCGACGCCTGGGCCGCGCACTTTCGAGGCAGCCTTCGCCGGTGCGGCGCAGATCATGCTGACCGCCGGGCTGGAAATTCTGGATTATTTCGAGCCGGACAGCGAAATCCTGCTGGCCGATGATGCCGGGGACTGCGCCGAACACTGGCAGCGCCTGCTGAAGGACCGCGACTACAGCCTGCTGCTGGGCCGCAACGCCCAGCGCCGCGCCCTGGCGGAACATGGCTATGATGCACGCGCCCGGCGCATCGCCGATCTGGTCTTCGGCTAGGCCCTTCCCATATCTGACGGACCGACTACCCCCACCCCTTACCCCGGAGACCCCCCATGGATCGCCTTGACGGTCAGACCTTGCCCCAGACCGAACCGGCGCTGATCCGCCGCGAGGATTACACCCCGCCGGACTACCGGGTGGAACAGATCGACCTGCATGTCGATATCCGCGATGGCGGGACCATTGTCACCTCCCGGCTGGTGGTGACCGGCAATCCGGACCGTGCCGCCAACGCGCCGCTGGTGCTGGACGGGCAGGACCAGGAGCTGATCTATCTGAAAATGGATGGCGAGGATGTGCCGCCCTGCCGCTATGTCGTGCAGCCGGAATGCATGGTGATTGAGGAGGTGCCGGACCGCGCAGTGCTGGAAATCCGCACCCGCATCCATCCGGAAAAGAACACCGCGCTGGAGGGGCTGTATAAATCCGGCTCGATGTACTGCACCCAGTGCGAGGCGGAGGGCTTCCGCCGCATTGCCTATTTCATCGACCGGCCGGACAACATGGCCCTGTTTACCACCACCATCGAGGCCGACAAGGCCTCCTGTCCGGTGCTGCTGTCGAACGGCAATCCGGTCGGCGAGGGCGAGTTGCCGGAGGGCCGGCACTGGGCGAAATGGGAAGACCCGTTCCGCAAGCCGGCCTATCTGTTCGCCCTGGTGGCTGGCGATCTCGTGCCGGTGAAGGACAGTTTCGTCACCGCCTCGGGCCGCAAGGTCGATCTGCGGATCTATGTCGAGAAGGGCAACGAGGACAAATGCGATCACGCCATGGTGTCGCTGAAGAAGTCGATGCGCTGGGACGAGGAGGTGTTCGGCCTGGAATACGACCTCGACATCTTCATGATCGTCGCGGTCAGCGACTTCAACATGGGCGCGATGGAGAATAAGGGCCTGAACGTCTTCAACGCCAAATACGTGCTGGCCAAGCCCGACACCGCGACCGACACCGACTACCAGCTGATCGAGGGCATCATCGCCCATGAATATTTCCACAACTGGACCGGCAACCGCGTCACCTGCCGCGACTGGTTCCAGCTGAGCCTGAAGGAGGGCCTGACGGTCTTCCGCGACCAGGAATTCTCGGCCGACATGAATGCCCGCTCGGTGAAGCGTATCCAGGATGTGCGCGGCTTGCGCGCCGCCCAGTTCCCCGAGGATGCCGGGCCGATGGCGCATCCGGTGCGGCCCGATTCCTATATCGAAATCAACAATTTCTACACCGCCACCGTCTATGAGAAGGGGGCGGAGGTGGTGCGCATGTACCACACGCTGCTCGGTGCGGAAGGCTTCCGCAAGGGCATGGATTTGTATTTCCAGCGCCATGACGGCCAGGCCGTGACCTGCGAGGATTTCTGCGTCGCCATGGAAGACGCCAATGGCGCCGATTTGACGCAGTTCCGCCGCTGGTACGAGCAGGCCGGCACGCCGCAGGTCACCGCACAGGGCCGCTACGATGCCACTGCCAAAACCTATACGCTGACCATCGATCAGACCACGCCCCCGACGCCCGGCCAGCCGGTGAAGCAGCCGGTGCTGATGCCGATGGCGATGGGGCTGGTCGGCAGCGTCTCCAAATCTGATCTGCCCTTGCAGCTTGAGGGCGAGAACGCCCCCCAGGGCACGGACCGCGTGCTGCGCGTGACCGAGGCGCGGCAGGTCTTCACCTTCGTCGGCGTATCGGAGGAGCCGCTGCCCTCGCTGTTCCGGGGCTTCTCCGCGCCGATCAAGCTGGAGGCCGGGTATTCAGAGGCCGACCTGACCTTCCTGATGGCCAATGACAGCGACGAGTTCAATCGCTGGGAAGCCGGGCAGGCGCTGGCCCGCCGGCTGCTGCTCGGCATGGTCGCTGACCGGGCGGCCGGGCGCGACATGGCGGTGCCGGACAGTTTCGTCGATGCCGCCAGCCGCGTGCTGACCGATGACGGGGCATCGCCGGCTTTCCGGGCACAGGCGCTGTCGCTGCCGTCGGAAGGCGATCTCGGCGAATCCATGGCAACCATCGATGTCGATGGCATCCACGCCGCGCGCGAGCATCTGCGGGGCGTGCTGGCCTGCAGGCTGAAGCCGGTGATGCTGGCGCTCTATACGGCGCTGGCGGTGCCGGGCGTGCAGCTGGAGGGCGCGGCCATCGGCAAGCGCGTGCTGCGCAATTTGTTGCTGGGCTATCTGTCCGGGCTGGATGCCGAGGGGCTGGCGCTGGCCGAGGCGCAATTCGCCGGCGCGCAGGTGATGACCGACAGCGTGGCGGCGCTGGTCTGCCTGGCCGACAGCACCGATGCAGCGGGTGACCGGGCATTGGCGGCGTTCCACGAGCGCTGGCGCGACAATGCGCTGGTGCTGGACAAATGGTTCGCCATCCAGGCCATGGCGAAGCGGCCCGATACCCTGTCACGGGTAAAGGCCCTGATGGGCGATCCGGCCTTCTCGCTGAAGAACCCGAACAAGGTGCGCTCTTTGCTGGGCGCCTTCGCTTCTGGCAATCCGGTCGGTTTCCATGCGGCCGACGGCGCGGGCTACCGCTTCATCGCCGATCAGGTCATCGCCCTCGATCCGATGAACCCGCAGGTCGCCTCCCGCCTGTTCTCGCCCTTCGCCCGCTGGCGCCGCTTCGATACCGCCCGTCAGGCCTTGCTGAAAGCCGAGATCGAGCGCGTCCTGGCGGTCCCCGGCCTGTCCAAGGATGTCTACGAAATCGCCTCCAAGAGTTTGGCGGGGTAGGGTGACGACCTTACCCTGAAGAGATCGTCATGGTCGGACTTGATCCGACCATCCATTGACCGAGCGAATTGCACGGCCAGATGGACCCTCGGGTCAAGCCCGAGGGTGACGAAGGAAGGGAGGGGGACGAAGAGAGGCCGGGGCTACGGCACCCCTTACAGCCGCTCATCCGGCGGGGCGATTTCCGTGACCAGATCGCGGATCAGCGTCTTGTTGGCCAGCGGTTCGACGCGCATCTCGCCATCGGTCAGGCGTTCGGTGCAGGCATAGATCACCTTGCCGTCCAGCAGCATCATGCATTCCTTGCAGGCATTGGCGCTGATGCAGGAGAAGCGGAAGGCGAGGCTGGGGTCGTGGTGGGTGCGGATCCAGCGCAGGCCGTCCAGCACCGACTGGCCGGGCTCGAACGGCACGTCATAGCTCTCGATATGGGTGTCGTCCCCGCTGGTGCCGCGGGTGACGACGAGATGGGCGGTCTGGGTCATGACGCGGCCTCCAGCACGGTTTCGCGGATCACAGGCAGGCGTTCCAGGCTCAGCGTGCCCTCGGCAAGGCGGATCACCTGATTGACCTCCCACGCGGCTTCCAGGCCGGGGTGATCCTCGCGCTGATGCGCCCCCCGGCTCTCGGTGCGGGCTTGGGCCGACAGCGTGACCGCCTCGGCAATGACCAGCATGGTGCGCAGATCGAACCAGTCCAGCCGCTCCGAATCATAGGTGCCGCCACTGCCATAGGGCGTGTCGCCCAGTTCGGCCTTCATGCGGCGCAGTTCGGCCAGCGCATGGGCGAGTTTCTCCGCCGTGCGGAACGGGCCGACATAATCCTGCATCAAAGCCTGCAACGCGGTGACCAGGGCGGCGCTGTTCGGGGCATCGGTCGGGCCATCAGCCTGCAACAGGGCCAGCCCCTCCGCCGCATCCGCTGCAATGTCGCCTGCCGGCCCGGTGTCGGCCGCCCGCGCAGCCGCGTTGCGCCCGGCGACGAAGCCGAAGGCAAGCGCCTCGGTGATTGCGTTGCCGGACAGCCGGTTGGCGCCATTCGCCCCACCCACCGCCTCGCCGGCGCAATAGAGGTTCGGCACCTCGGTTTCCATATCTACGCCGACGCGCACCCCGCCCATGTGGTAATGCGCGATGGGGGCGACCTCGACAGCGGTTTTGGTCAGGTCGATGCCGTTCTTCGCCAGCTTGTCGATGATCGGCCCGAACGCCTTGCGCAGTTCCGCTTCCGGCACATGCTCGAAGCTGAGATAGGCGCCGCCCGCCGGGCTGCCGCGTCCGGCCTCGACTTCCTTGGTAATGGCATAGGTCGCCTGGTCGCGGGTGATCTGGTAACGGCCGCCATCGGCAACACCGTAATTCTGCGTGAATTCCTCACGGTTGCCGTTCAGCAGCCGTCCGCCCAGCTTGTAGCGGAACGGGTCCCACATGATCGGGTCCATGCCGATCAGGCGCGGGGCCAGATGGCCGATCGGGAAGAACTGCACGAATTCCATGTCGATCAGGCTGGCCCCGGCGCGCAGCGCCATGGCATAGCCGTCACCGCTCATATTCAGCGAGGCGCTGTTGCGCCGGTACAGCCGGGTCAGCCCGCCGGTGGCGATGATGGTGGCGGGGGCGGAAATCAGCACCGGCTCGCCGGTGTGCAGATGCACGCACAGCACGCCGACGGCGGCCCCGTCGCGCAGCACGATATCCAGCGCATAGAGATCGCCGACCCGGCGGATCCGATCATGACGGATGACCTGCGTGCGCAGCGTCTTGGAGACGGCGGGGCCAGTATTCAGGAAATCGACATAGACGCAGCGCGGCCGGTCATGGCCGGGTGCCTGCACCTGCTTAAGATGGCCATCCTCGGCGGCCCAGCCGACCTTCCACTCCTGCAGCTTGCGGATGGCGGTCACACCCTCCTCGCACAGCAGGCGGGCGAGGCGCTCGTCACACAGCCCGCGCCCGGCGGCCAGCGTGTCCTTCAGATGGTGCGTCCAGTGATCCTCGGTCTGCTCGCCGACGGCGGCGGCAACGGTCATCTGCGCCATCACCGTGGCCCCGCCGCGCCCGATCAGGCTGCGGTCGATGAGGATGGAGCGTTTGCCGGCTTCCGAGGCGGCGATGGCCGCAGCCATCCCGGCCCCGCCGGCGCCGATCACGACAACATCTGTTTCGATCTGCCTCATGGAAATGCGCCTCCGGTGATATGCGCACTAATCTTGTCGGCTGGAATCGGCCTGCACAACCCTGTATGTCGGGTCAGTAGCGCATGGCACCGTCCAGGCCGAACATCACGGCGACACCGACCAGTATGTCACAGCGCGTCCCATTGCCGCTGACCGGCAGCAGAATGCGCTGGAAGGAGAGATGCGCGCCTTGTTTATGCCAGCACAGCCGACCGATATGCAGGACCGGACGCCCGGTCGACAGGGCAGTGGCGAATTCATCGTGGATGGCTGCGCCGTCGCCATCGCGCGGGATCATCTGGCTGACCCGCAACCCGGTGGTTTCCCGGCCATAGATCTGGCGATAGACATTGCCGCCCAGGCGGACGAGGTAGTCATCCTCAGAATCCAGCCGTTCCAGAATATAGACTGTGGGCAAGGCATCGCGGGGGAAATCGACCGGGTCGATATCCTCGCGCAGCGGCCAGGGGCGAGCGCCACGCTTGGCGTTCCAGTAGTCGTAAGCCCAGCGAATGCGGCAGTGGATATCCTCCGAAAGTGGGGAATCCACGATTCTACCGGTCGCCCTATCAGGCTGTATGGATGTCGCATTCTGCGCCATGTCACCTCGATTCACGATTAACCATGAGGTGTCAGGCGTCGAAGGGCAACCCCCTGCCGTAAGGTTATTTATAGCCTAACGGGATTGTGTATTTCACCGCTGCCGACGGCCCGGCGATCTTGTCGTAGAGGAAGCGGGCATTGGCATTATCGGTGTTGGTATGCCAATAGACCCGGTACCAGCCTTCCGCCCGGCCTTTCTCTACCAGCGCCTCGATCAGCGCCCGGCCGATGCCCTGCCCGCGCTGGTCCGCCGCGACATACAAATCTTCCAGATAGCCCAGGGTCTGAAGGCTCCAGGTGTTGGGATGCAGCACGTAATGCATCAGCCCGACACTCCGGCCATCCTGCGCTTCGGCCAGCATGCCGCCGATTGGCTGTTCGGGATCGAGCAAGCGCTGCCAGAGCCCCTGGCTGACCGGCTCCGGCACGGCCTCCTTGTAGAAATCGCAATAGGAATCCCATAAGCCGCGCCAGGCGGCCTGGTCGGCGGCAACAATCGGTCGGATAAGCAGCATCGGCGGGGCCACGCCTGTCTCCTGGTGCAAGGAAGGACGCCTTCCGGCGACAGGCTGGCCGAAGCGCCGGCGGAATCAAAGCGGAAATGAAAGACCCCGACCACAGGTTTTTCCTGGATCGGGGTAAGGTGGATACGTTGAAGAGTGCCCTCGCAGCCGCATATCCAAAATCCGAGACGGAAATCGATATTACAGTCGTGTAGTTTGACTGCAAAAAATGCGGTTTCTTGACACGATTTGGAAAATACCGATGAGAATGCTGTAAATCAAGCATCTCCTGAGCGGTGGGAACAAGGGAGGCCTCAGGGCGGCCCTTGCGTCGGCAAAACGTTGCGCTTATGGAGGAACCTGCCGTGGCGCGTGTATGGTGGTGGCGCCGGGGCCCTGGAGGGTCGATCTGTGGTGGAAAAACGCAAACCGGGAACTGCCGGCGCGGTGCCGGTGAGTAATTCTCCGGTGACTGCCCTGGCAGACCAGGAATCGCTGATGACCGTGCCGGAGGTGGCGCGGTTTCTGCGCGTGCAGAACCGCACGGTCTATGATCTGGTCCGCACCCAGCGTATCCCGTTCTGCCGTATCGGCGGCAAGCTGCTGTTCCCCCGCGCGATGGTGCAGCGCTGGATCGTCGAGACCACGGATTATCCCGGCCATCATCAATCCTACGACCTGCCGCTGGTGATCGCCGGCAGCCACGAGCCGCTGCTGGAATGGGCGGTCCGGGAGAGCAATTCATCGATTGCGCTGATCGTCGAAGGCAGCCTGGCGGGGATCAACCGGCTGGCCCAGGGCGGGGCGATTGCCGCCGGCACGCATCTCGTGGACAGCGGCGCCGGGGATTACAATCTGTCGGCTGTGTTCCAGCAGGTGCCGGTGGGTGATATCGTGGTCATCCAGTGGGCGTGGCGCCAGCAGGGGCTGATCGTCGCGCCGGATAATCCGCTGGGCCTGGCCGGTATCGGCGATATCCAGTCCAGCCGGGCGCGTCTTGTGATGCGCCAGCAAGGCAGCGGCAGCAATGCCCTGCTGGAGCATATGCTGGCCGAGGCCGATATCGACCCGGCGACGCTGGACTGCCTGCCCCATGCCGAACGCACGCAATATGATCTGGGAGCCTGTATCTCGGATGACCGCGCCGATGTCGGCCTGGGTATCGAGACCGTTGCCCGGCGCTTCAGGCTGGGCTTCGTGCCGCTGCGCCGCGAGCGCTTCGATCTGGTGGTGCAGCGCTGGGCCTATTTCGAGCCGCCCTTCCAGGCGCTGCTCGCTTTGACCCGCAGCCCCGAATTCGCCGAGCAGGCGGCGCTGCTGGGCGGCTATGACGTCAGCGATTGCGGGCGCGTCACCTATAATCCCCGGCCGCTACAGTTCTGAAGCGCTACCCCGGCCGATATCTGCAATCACCGGCAGATGGTCGGAGGCGCGGCGCGCGCCCCGGTCTGTCCAGCTGCGCCGGACCTGCGCCTCTCCGCCGCAATAGATGCGGTCCAGCTTCAACAGGGGCGCCCAGGCCGGAAAGGTCATGTGCCCGGTATGGGAGGGCAGACTGCCCGCCAGGATGCGGCGGACCGGCCCGCGCCAGTGCCAGTCGTTGAAATCGCCCAGCATCATCGACAGGGGGGCGTCGGACGGGCAGCGTATGGCGTTGAGGATGGAGGTCTGGCGCCGGCGCTCGCTGAAGCCCAGGCCGAAATGGGCGGCGATTGTGTGCAGCCGGCCCAGCGGCGTTTCGATGGTGGTTTCAATCGCCAGCCGCGGCTCGCGCCGATCCATGGAGAGGTCGTGCAGGATCGGTTGTGCCATTGGCCAGCGGCTGATCAGCATGTGGCCGTATTCGCCATCCGGGGCGGTGATCGTCCGTGCCTCCGCCGAATGGGTGCCCAGCGTGGCCACCAGTCGCTGAAACGGCGAATTGCCGTTGCGGCCCCGCGAATCGACTTCCTGCAGGGCGATGATATCGGGCTTGTGCAGGCGCACCAGCGCGATCACGCGCTCCAGGTCATAGCGCCGGTCGGGGCCAATGGCGCCGTGAATATTCCAGGTGAAGACGCGGATCGTCGATGCCGTCATCAAGCTCTTCGGTTGTGTCGGATACGGAAAAGGCCGCGCCTGGCGCGGCCCTGTCCCTCAATAAACCCGGAGCTTGGAGCAAAGGTTCCGAAAAACCCCCGATGCAGCCTAGTAGCGGATGCGCGGATCGAGGAAGGCGTAGGAGATATCGATCATCAGATTGATCAGCACCTTGGTCGCCGCGAAGACCAGAATCAGTCCCTGCACGATGGGGTAGTCGCGCTTCAGCACGGCATCTACCGTCAGCCGGCCCAGTCCCGGAATGTTGAACACGGTCTCGGTGATGACCACGCCGCTGATCAGCAGGGCGATGCCGATGCCGATGACGGTGACGATGGGCACGGCGGCATTCTTCAGCGCATGCAGCAGCAGCACGCGCTTGGTCGCCAGCCCCTTGGAATTGGCGGTGCGGATATAATCCTGCGACAGCACGTCAAGCATCGAGGCCCGGGTGATGCGCGCGATCAGCGCCATATAGGTCGTCCCCAGCGCGATGGCCGGCAGGATCAGGCTGCGGATGCACGCCCACAGCCCGTTATCCAGCGAGGTATAGCCCTGCACCGGCAGCCAGCGCAGCTGGATCGAGAAGACATAGATCAGCACATAGCCGGCCAGGAAGACCGGCACGGCAAAGCCCAGGACGGAAATCACCATAGCCAGCCGGTCGATCCAGGTGCGCGCCTTCCAGGCGGCACAGACGCCCAGCGGAATGGCCAGGGTGACGGCGACGAACAGGGTCGCCACCATCAGCATCAGGGTCGGTTCCAGCCGCTGTGCGATCAGCGTCGTGACCGGCAGGTTGGAGAAGATCGAAACGCCCAGATCACCCTGCGCGATATTGCTGAGCCAGATGACGAACTGGGTCCAGATCGGCAGGTTGAGGCCAAGACGCATGCGGATTGCTTCGATATCGGCGGATGTCGCATCGTCGCCGGCGATCAGCGCCGCCGGATCGCCCGGTGCCAGGCGCAGCAGCAGGAACACGAAGACGGCAACAACGGCCATCACCGGGATGGTGGCGAACAGGCGGCGGACGATATAGGCGGTCATTCCGGTTCCGGCTCAGTGTCGAAAAGAAAAGCCCGGCGGCATGGTGGGCCGCCGGGCCGGGTTGGGCAAGATCAGTTCTTCTTTTCGATGTTCCAGAACACCGGCAGGCCGGTGACCGGCACGATGCCCGACAGCTTGTCGGAGCGGTAGGCGAGCGGCTGGGTCCACTGGCCGAAGCTGATATAGGGCACCAGCTCGGTGGCCTTTACCTGGATTTTCTTCGCCAGCGCCTTGCGCTCGTCCTCGGTCTTGGCGAAGGCGAACTGGGCGCGCAGCTTGTCCATCTCCTCATCGCAGGGCCAGCCGATATTGGCCTTGTCGCACCCGGCGCCGAGCCAGGTGTTCAGCGCCGGATTCAGCGCCGACACGCCGGACGAGGTGGTGACGAACAGGTTCCAGCCGCCATCTTCCGGCTTTTCCTTCTTGGTGCGCCGGGCGACCACGGAGCTCCAGTCCAGGGAAACCGCGTTCACGTTCAGGCCGGCTTCGCGCATGGCGGTCAGCAGCACCTGGGAGGCCGGGGTGATGGTGTGGTGGTCGGTCGCCGCCAGCACGTAGATCGGCTCGTTATTGTAGCCGGCCGCCTTCATCTTCTGGGCTGCCAGCTTCAGATCATACTTGCCGATGACGTCCTTGCCGGTCTCGTCGGCATAGGGCGTGCCGCAGGTGATGTAGCTGTGGCAGACCTTGTAGTATTTCTCGTCGCCGACGATGGTCTGCAGGAAATCCTCCTGGTTGACCAGGTGATACATCGCCTGGCGCACCGCCGGCTTGTCGAAGGGCGGGTGCAGATGGTTCAGGCGGATGGTGCCCCAGTGGCTATCCACCTTGCCGGTGTTCATCACCTTGATGCCGGGCGTCGATTCCAGGATCGGGATGAAATCGGTGGAGGGCTGTTCCAGGAAGTCGATCTCGCCGGCGATCAGCGCCTGCATCTTGGTCTGCGAATCAGCGATCCACAGCAGTTCGACTTTGTCGACCTTCACCACCTTGCCGCCGGACAGGCCCTCGGCCTTCTCCTTGCGCGGCACGTAATTCGGGTTCTTGGCATAAACCGTCTTGCTGCCCGGGACCCACTGGTCCTTCAGCATCATGAAGGGGCCGGAACCGACCGCCTCGGTGACCTGGTTGTTGCCTTCGGTCTTGGCGTCTTTCTCGCGCATGATGACCGGAACCATGGTGCCGGTCTTGCCCAGCGAATCGAGCACCAGGCCATAGGGCTCCGACAGCACGATCTTGAAGGTCTTGGCGTCGACTTTTTCCAGCGCCGTCACATAGCCCATCATGGCGCGGCCGGCCTGGTCCTTGGCGCCCCACCGCTTCAGCGAGGCGATCACGTCGTCGGTGGTGACCGGCGTGCCGTCATGCCATTTCAGCCCGTCGCGCAGCGTCATGGTGTAGAGCTTGCGGTCGTCGGAAATCGTGTAGTCGCCGACCATCTGCGGATGTGGCACCAGATCGTCGTCGATGCCGAACAGCGTGTCATAGATCATGATGCCGTGAATGCCGGCGATGGTCTGCGTCGTCCAATGCGGATCGAGCGTGCGCACATCGGCATGCATCGACGCACGCAGCACGGTTTCGGCCTTGGCCGGTGTCGCGGTGAAGGCACCCAGGCCGATCAGGACGGCAGCCGTCCCCATCAGCAGAGTGCGAAGAGAAATACTGTTACCCATCCCTGTCCCCTTTTCGGCAGTTATCTGCGATTTGTATACGGACCTGACTAATTTATAATCTTCATATAATTGTAAGCGCAATCGTTTAGCCGGACCCACCCATTCGTTTTTCCCGATTGTCGTGCCTGCCCGATGGCCCGAGGCTGGGCATCGACCCATCCGCCAACAGAGAGGAAAATTCTCCTGTGAGCCTCAAGACTCCACCAGAAAGCCCGCGCATTGCGATCCTCGGCTTCGCCATCGAATGCAATCGTTTCTCGCCGGTTTCCACCGCCGCCGATTTCGCCGAGGATCTGGATATCAGCGGCGATCGCATTCTTCAGGAGGCGCGGTCGGAAAATTTCATGACCCTGCCGGACCTGCCGGGCTTCTTCGCCGAGATGGACCGCACTGGTCCCTGGACCCCCGTGCCGCTGCGCGTCGCCCTGGCGCAGCCGGGCGGGCCGGTCGATCAGAAATTCTTCGACGGGTTCCTGGCCGAAATCGAGGCCGGGCTGCGCGCGCAGGGGCCGTTCGACGGTGTCTTCGTGGCCGCCCATGGCGCGGCGCTGTCAACCGGCAGCGACGATCCCGATGGCGATATGCTGACGATGATCCGCGGCATTGTCGGCCCTGCCGTGCCGGTCGCCGCCGTGTTCGATCTGCACGCCAATATCTCGCGCCGGATGACCGACACGATCTCGGTCTTTGTCGGCTACCGCGAGAATCCGCATGTTGATATCTATGATCGCGGCGTCGAGGCCGCCCGCCATATGCGCGAATTGCTGGCCGGCGCCGAGACCGCCATCGAGATGGTGAAGCTGCCGCTGGTGCCGCCCTCCATCGCGCTGCTGACCGCCGCCGGCAATCCCTATGGCGAGATGATCGCCTATGGTCAGACAAAGGTCGGCGGAGACATCATGAATGTCTCGGTGATGGCCGGATTCGCCTTTTCCGACACGCCGAAGAATGGCTATACGGCGGTGGTGACGGCGCGCAACGGCAACCGGGCGGCCGCCCGCGCCGTGGCGCTGGATATCGCGGAAAAGACTTGGGCGATGCGCGACCGCTTCCGCAAGGCGATGACCCCGCTGGCGGATGCCGTGGCCCAGGCGGTTGCCGCCGGCAAGGGCGAGCGCACGCCGGTGCTGCTGGCCGATGTCGCCGATAATCCGGGCGGCGGCGGGCGTGGCAACACGACCTATATACTGCGCGCGCTGGTCGAGGCCGGGGCCGAGGGCGCTGTCATCGGCGTGTTCAACGACCCGTCGCTGGCCGCCGAGGCCCATAATCGCGGCAAGGGTGCGCGGTTCACCGCCCGCTTCAACCGCGATGAGAGCACCGAATTCTCCGAGGTGTTCCAGGCCGAGGTCGAGGTGCTGGCGCTGGCCGATGGCCCATTCATCGGGCGGCGCGGCATGTATAAGGATCTGGCGGCCGATCTGGGGCCGGCGGCGCTGTTGCAGGTCGGCGGCGTGCGGGTGGTGGTGATCACCAACCGCCAGCAATGCCTGGACCCGATGCAGATCGAGCTGCTTGGCGTCGACCTGTCGCAGGCGCGCTGTGTCGTGGTGAAGAGCCGCGGGCATTTTCGCGCCGGCTTCGACGAATTCTTCACGCCGGACCGGATCATCGAGGTCGATTGCCCCGGCCTGACCTCTCCCGCGCTGCATAACTTCAACTGGACCCGTCTGCCGCGCCCGGTCTATCCGCTGGACGACCAGACCAGCTGGACCCCGCCTTCAGCCTGAGGAGCTTCCGATGCGTCTGTTCTCCGCCACCATTGCGACCGAGACCAACACCTTCTCGCCCTTGCCGACCAGCCTGGACGCCTTCCGCCAGAACGTCTGGCTGCGCCCCGGCGAGCATCCGACCGACGCGCCGCGCATGTGCACGGCACCGCTTTTCGTCGCCCGCCAGCGCGCCAAGGCGGAAGGCTATACGCTGATCGAGGGCAGCTGCTTTGCTGCCAGCCCTGCCGGCACGGTGAATCGCGACGCCTATGAATTCATGCGTGACGAGGTTCTGGACCAGCTGAAGGCCGCGCTGCCGCTGGATGGCGTGCTGTTCGGCCTGCATGGCGCGATGGTCGCTTATGGCTATGACGATGTGGAAGGCGACATTCTGGAGCGCGCCCGCGCCATTGTCGGGCCGGATTGCGTGATCGGCGTGGAGCTGGACCCGCATTGCCATCTGACGCTGAAGCGTGTCTCCAACGCCGACATCGTCATTCTGTACAAGGAATTCCCGCATACCGACGTGCAGGACCGCGCGGAAGACCTGCTCGACCTCGTGCTGCGCACCATCCGGGGCGAGGTGAAGCCGGTCATGTCGGTCTATGACTGCCGGCAGATCAGCAGCTACCCCACGACCCTGCCGCTGATGCGCGGCTTCGTCGACCGCATGTTCGCGCTGGAGGGCAAGGACGGCATCCTCTCCGTCTCGGCGGCGCATTGCTTCCCCTATGCGGATGTGCCGGAGCTGACCGGCCGTATCCTTGTCGTGGCCGATGGCGACAAGGCGAAGGCCGATGCGCTGGCGACCCGCCTGGGCGAGGAATTCGTCTCGATGCGCGGCAAGACCATGCCGGAATATCACTCCCCGGCCGAGGGCGTGAAGATCGGCATGGAGTTCAACGATGCCCCGGTGGTCATGGCCGATCCCGCCGATAATGCCGGCGGCGGCGCGCCGTCGGACAACACCACCATCCTGCGCCAGCTGATCGAGAAGGATGCGCAGGACGCCGCCGTCGGCCCGATCTGGGACCCGGTCGCGGTGCGGCTGTGCTTCGATGCCGGGCTGGGCGCGCATTTCCCGCTGCGCTTCGGCGGCAAGATCGGCCCGTCCTCTGGCCAGCCCATCGATGCGACGGTGGAGGTCATCGGCCTCGCCCGCGACTGTTGGCAGAGCTTCGGCCCGACCAAGGTGCCGCTGGGCGATTGTGCCGCCATCCGCATCGGCGGTGTCGAGATCGTGCTGATCGACAACCGCACCCAGGCGCTGGGGCTGGAACTCTTCACCAATCTGGGCATCGACCCGCTGGCGAAGAAAATCCTGATAGTGAAATCCACCAACCACTTCATGGCCGCCTTCGGCCCCATCGCCAAGAAGGTCATCTACATCGAATCGGATGCGCCTTTAAGCCGGACCTTCACCAAGATCCCCTTCACCAAGGTCAACCGCCCGATCTGGCCACTGGACGAGGTGACGAACCCGGGATTGATTTTCTGAGGAGTGGGATACGCTCGCCCGCCAGCCACACACTTTATCGTCACCCTCGGGTCAAGCCCGAGGGTGACGATGATGAGGGTGCGGCGTCACGGAATACGGGGCAAGGGCAGGGGAGGGTGGCACCACCACGCAACCCAGCCTTCTTTTCCCGACCCAGCGCATTGACCCCGTCGATTTTTTGTCATCATACTTTACAAGCACAAGCTGCCCTAAGGCGGCGCAAATAATTCAGGGCTGGGGCTGCGCGTATGGAACAAATCACTGAAATCATGGTGAAACAGCCCGTCGGTCTCGCCGTTGCGGGACGGCGCTGACTCATGGCCGCTGTCACGGATGCGGTCGTTCCCCGCGCGCCCTCGCTGCTGGCGAAGACCGGCACGGCGATACGGCGCAATCCGACGATCTTCTTCGGCGGGACGATCCTGCTGATCCTGATCGTTCTGGCCGCGATCGCGCCCTGGATCACCGGTGATCCGCTGAAGCTGACGCCGTCGCAGCGGCTGCGCCCGCCTTCCGAGCGCTGGTGGTTCGGCACGGATCAGTATGGCCGCGATGTCTTCGCCCGCACTATCCATGGGGCGCGGGTGTCGCTGGTGGTCGGGCTGTCGGTGGCGGCCTTCGCCAGCGTCATCGGGCTGACCCTGGGGCTGCTCTGCGGCTATTTCCGCAAGGTGGACGCCATCGTGATGCGGGTGATGGACGGCATCATGTCGATCCCCTCCATCCTGCTGGCCATTGCGCTGATCACGCTGACCCGGCCGGGCCTCGGCATCGTACTGGTCGCCATTGTCATTCCCGAGGTGCCGCGCGTCGTGCGGCTGACCCGCTCCGTCGTGCTGTCGATCCGCAGCCAGCCCTATATCGAGAGCGCCATTTCCGGTGGCACGCGCGGCGCCAAACTGCTGATCCGGCATATCCTGCCCAACACCATGGCGCCGCTGATCGTGCAGGCGACCTATGTCTGCGCCTCGGCGATGCTGGTGGAAGCCGGGCTGAGCTTTCTGGGGGCCGGCGTGCCGCCGGAGATTCCAAGCTGGGGCAACATCATCTCGCAGGGCCGGTCCTTCTTCCAGATTGCCCCCTGGAGCATCCTGATCCCCGGCGCCTTCCTCACCCTGACCGTGCTGGCGGTCAATCTTCTTGGCGACGGTCTGCGTGACCGTCTGGACCCCCGGCTGTCGAGGCGGATGTGAGCATTCTTCAAGTCCGCGACCTGGCGACGCATTTCTTCACCCAGGATGGTGTCGCCCGCGCCGTCGATGGCGTGTCCTTCGACCTGAACCACCGCGAGACGCTGGCGATTGTCGGCGAATCGGGTTGCGGCAAGTCGGTGACGGCGCTGTCGATCCTGCGGCTGATCCAGGCCGAGACCGGGCGAATCGTCGGCGGCTCGATCAAGTTCGAGGGCCGCGAGCTGACGACCCTGACGGAGGAGGAGATGCGCGGCATTCGCGGCCACGACATCTCGATGATCTTCCAGGAGCCGATGACCAGTCTGAACCCGGTTCTGACCATCGGCACGCAGATCGCCGAGAATGTCGTGCGGCATATGGGCGTGTCCTGGAAGGAGGCGCTCGACCGGTCGCAGGAAATGCTGGAGCTGGTGAAAATCTCCGACGCCAGGCGCCGGCTCGACGAATATCCGCACCAGCTGTCCGGCGGCATGCGCCAGCGCGTGATGATCGCCATCGCCTTGTCCTGCAATCCGCGCGTGCTGATCGCCGACGAGCCGACCACGGCGCTGGACGTGACCATTCAGGCACAGATTCTCGACCTGATGCTGGAGCTGAAGGAGAAGATCGACGCCGCCATCATCATGATCACCCATGATCTGGGCGTGGTGGCGGAAACCGCGCAGCGCGTCGTCGTCATGTATGCCGGCCGCAAGGTCGAGGAAGCGACGGTGGAGGAACTTTTCGCCGTGCCGCTGCATCCCTATACGCGGGGGCTGATGCGGGCGATCCCCCGGCTGGATGTCGATGCCGAGGACCAGGGGCGCCGGGCAAGGTTGCAGGAAATTCCCGGCATGGTGCCGGTACTGACCCAGGTGATCACCGGCTGCGCCTTCGCACCGCGCTGTCCCTTCGCCACCGCGCAATGCAGCGCCGAACGACCGCCGCTGATCGAAAGCCGGCCGGGCCATCTGGCGGCCTGCTGGCACACCGACAAGGTTCTGGAGGCCGCGGCATGAGCGAGAAACCCAGCCTGGAGGTCCGTAACCTCAAGAAGCATTTCCCGCTGCATGGCGGGCTGCTGCAGCGCCAGACCGGCACGGTGCGCGCGGTCGATGGCGTCAGCTTCTCGATCCGGCGCGGCGAGACGCTGGGCGTGGTCGGCGAATCCGGCTGCGGCAAGTCGACCGTCGGCAAGACGGTGCTGAAGCTGCTGGAGCCGACAGCCGGCGAAATCCTGCTGGATGGGGTGAATGTCACCGATTTCAGCCCGGGCCAGATGTGGTCGCATCGCCGGCAGATCCAGACGGTGTTCCAGGATCCCTATTCCTCGATGAACCCGCGCATGCGGGCCGGCGATATCGTCGGCGAGCCGCTGGAGAATTTCGGCCTCGCCCATGGCAAGGAGCGGGACGAGCAGGTCGCCGCCCTGTTCCAGCGTGTCGGCCTGCGGCCGGAAAACATGCGCAAATTCACCCATGAATTCTCCGGCGGCCAGCGCCAGCGTCTCGGCATCGCCAAGGCGCTGTCGGTCAATCCCGAGGTGATCGTGGCCGATGAGCCGGTCTCCGCGCTCGATGTGTCGGTGCAGGCGCAGGTGCTGAACCTGATGATCGATCTGCAGGAGGAATATCGCCTCGCCTATCTGTTCATCAGCCATGATCTCGGCGTGATGCGCCATATCAGCCACCGCATCGCCGTCATGTATCTGGGGCGCGTGGTGGAGCTGACCGACAAGCGCAGCCTGTTCACCCGGCCGCTGCATCCCTATACCGAGGCGCTGCTCTCCGCCGCCCCGGTGCCTGACCCCACAAAGAAGCGCGCCCAGCGCATCATCCTGCCCGGCGATGTGGCCAGCCCGGCAAAGCCGCCCAGCGGCTGCCATTTCCATACACGCTGCCCCTATGCGATTGCCGAGTGCAAGACCATCGACCCGGCCTTGCTGGAAGTCGCCCCCGGCCATCAGGTTGCCTGCATCCGCCGGCCGCTCGGTGGAGATCTCGCGCCGCTCACCCCCACAGTCTGAACCCTGAAGGTAGATCCATGTCCTCCGACTCGTTGCTGGCCCTGTCCGCCGTCGAATTGCGGCGGTTGATCGGCACCAAGGCGATTTCCCCCGTCGAGCTGCTCGATGCCTGTATCACCCGAATCGACGCGCTGAACCCGGCGGTGAACGCCATCGCCGCCAAGGGCTACACGCGCGCCCGGCAGGAGGCGAAGGCGGCCGAGGCGGCGGTGCTGGCCGGCGAGGATCTGCCGCCGTTGCACGGGCTGCCGCTGGGCGTGAAGGATCTGCAGGATACCGAGGGGCTGCTGACCACCCATGGCTCGCCGCTCTATCGTGACAATGTGCCGAAGCGGGATTCAGCGCAGATCGCGCTGGTGCGCAAGGCCGGCGCCATCGTCACCGCCAAGACCAATGTGCCGGAATTCGGCGCAGGCGCAAATTCGCGCAACCCGGTCTGGGGTGCTACCGGGAACCCGTTCAACCCGTCCTTGAATGCCGGCGGGTCCTCGGGCGGTTCGGCTGCCGCGCTGGCCTGTGACATGCTGCCGATCTGTACCGGCTCCGATACCGGCGGTTCCTTGCGCATCCCCGCCGCGATCTGCGGCATTGTCGGCTATCGCCCCTCGCCGGGGCTGGTGCCGATGGATGGGCGCGGGCTGGGCTGGACGCCGATCTCCGTGCTGGGGCCGATGGGCCGCGATGTTGCCGACACACGGCTGCTGTTTGGTGCGCAACTGGGCGTTGATGACCGCGATCCGCTGTCGCAGCCGCTGGATGCCGCTGCGGCCTCGGCCAGCCGGCCGCTCGATTTGTCGCGCCTGCGGGTCGCCTGGACGACGGATTTCGGCCAGTGCCCGGTGGCCAGCGACATTAAGCAGGTGATGCGCGCCCGGATGAAGGCGATGAGCCATCTGTTCCTGTCCTGCGACGAGATCGATGTCGATTTCGGCGAGGCGGACCGCATGTTCGATGTGATCCGCGCTCAGAGCTATGTCGCGCGCTACAAGCATTCCTACGATACCGAGCGCGAGAAGCTGGGGCCAAACATCGTCGCCAATTACGAACTCGGCGCGGCGATGACCATGGCCGATGCCGCCTGGGCCCATACCGAGCAGACCAACCTGTTCCGCCGCTTCCAGGCGCTATACCAGGATTATGACCTGATCATCGCGCCGACTACCCCGGTCAGCCCCTTCCCCTGGACCCAGCTCTATCTGACCGAGATGGAAGGGCAGAAGCTGCGCAATTATTATCACTGGCTGTCGCTGACCTATTTCATCACGCTGGTCACCAACCCGGCGATCTCGCTGCCCTGCGGCGTCGATGCCAACGGCATGCCGTTCGGTCTTCAGATCATCGGCCGGTTCCGCGGCGATCTGGAATTGCTGGACGCGGCCCAGGCAATGGAAAGCGCCTTCACCGCCATCCCCGGCCTGGCCCGTCCGAAGCCGGATCTGGCCAAGCTGGCAACGGCGCGCCCGGATTTGAAATCCATCGTCACCGCACCGCCGGTCGAAGCAGAATAAGAGTTCACAGAATCATGAGCATCGACGCGCTGAAACGCGAAATCGCCCTGAATTTCTCCACCCCGGCCGTGGTCATCGACCTCGATGTGGTGGAGCGTAACATCGCCCGCGTACAAGCGATGTGCGACGCGGCGGGGGTCGGCAACCGGCCGCATATCAAGACGCATAAGAGCCCTGTTCTGGCCGCCATGCAGCGCGCCGCGGGGGCGTCCGGTATCACCTGCCAGAAGCTGGGCGAGGCCGAGGTGATGGCCGATGGCGGGCAGGACGACATCTTCATCAGCTACAATCTGCTGGGCGAGGAGAAGATCGGCCGGCTGGGCAAGCTGTTGCAGCGGATCACGATCCGCGTTGCCGCCGATAATCCGGTGGTGGTGGCAGGCCTGCCGGCAGCCGCCGAGATCGCCGGGCGGACGCTCGATGTGCTGGTGGAATGCGATACGGGGCGCAAGCGTTCCGGCGTCGAGACAGTGGCCGAGGCGGTGGCGCTGGCGAAGGATATCGCCAGCCGGCCGGGCCTGAACTTCGCCGGCTTCATGCTCTACCCGCCCGAGGATGCGATGGCGGAGACCCAGGCCTTCCTCGACCAGGCGACGGCCGGCGTGCGCGAAGCCGGGCTGGATGTTGGTATCGTGTCCTCCGGCGGCACGCCGAACCTGATCAATCTGGGCAAGATCAAGGGCGCAACCGAGCATCGCGCCGGCACCTGCATCTTCAACGACCGCATGACCATGGCCTGTGGTGCGGCGACGCTGGAGGATTGCGCGGTCACGGTCTATGCCACGGTGGTCAGCCGGGCAGGGGCGGAGCGCGGCATTCTCGATTCCGGCTCCAAGACGCTGACCAATGACAAGGGCGGGCTGGACGGTTTCGGGATGATCCTGGAACACCCCAAGGCCCGTATCGAGAAATTCGCCGAGGAGCATGGCTTCCTCGACCTCGCGGCCTGCAATGTGCGGCCGGGCGTGGGTGATGTGGTGCGCATCGTGCCGAACCATGTCTGCGTCGTCTCCAACATGGTCGACCGTTTCGTCACTGTGCGCGGCGACCGGCTGATCGGCGAATTGCCGGTCGCGGCGCGCGGCAAGCTGAGCTGAGAGGAACGGGGATCATGCATGATCTGGTGCTGACCGGCGGCCGGGTGATCGACCCGGCGCAGGGCATCGACAAGGTGACCGACGTGGCCTTCACCGGCGGCAAGGTCGCCGCCATCGGTGACGGTCTGGCGGGCACGGAAAGCTGGAATGTTTCCGGCAAGATCGTCACGCCGGGACTGATCGATCTGCACACCCATGTCTATTATGGCGGTACCTCGCTGGGCGTCGATCCCGACGCCTATGCCCGCAAATCCGGCTGCACGACGCTGATCGATGCCGGTTCTGCCGGGCCGGGCAATATACTGGGTTTCCGCAAGCACATCATCGAGCGGTCGGAAGTGCGCATCCTGCCGCTGATCAACATCTCCTATCCCGGCATCTTCGCCTTCTCGCTGAATGTGATGTTCGGCGAGAACGAGAATCTTCGCCTGATCAACTCGCCGGAATGCCTGAAGGCGGCACGCGAGCATGCCGATCTGGTCTGCGGCATCAAGGTCCGCGTCGGGCGCACCACCAGCGGCCCGATGGCGATTGCCCCGCTCGACATGGCGCTGGAGGTGGCGGACCATGCCGGCCTGCCGGTCATGGTGCATCTGGATTCGCCACCGCCCTACCGCAGCGAGGTGATGCCTCGGCTGCGCAAGGGCGACATCCTCACCCATTGCTTCCGCCCCTTCCCGAACAGCCCGGTCGCCGGCGACAAGCGCATCCATGACGATGTGCTGGAAGCGCGGGCGCGCGGCGTGATCTTCGATATCGGCCATGGCAAGGGCAGCTTCGGTTTCGAGACTGCCATGGGCATGATGAAGCAGGGCTTCCTGCCCGACGTGCTGTCCAGCGACGTTCATATCCTGTCGGAGAAGGGGCCAGCCTTCGACCAGCTCAATGTCATGTCGAAATTCCTGGCCATGGGTCTGCCCCTGGCCGAGGTGATTCGCGCCAGCACCATCAACCCGGCTCTCGCCGTCGGTAAGACCGACCGCGGCACGCTGAAGCCGGGCCTGCTCGGCGACGCTACCATCCTGTCGCTCGAAGACGGCGCCTTCAACTTCACCGACTCCACAGGCGAAAACGTCGCGGGCCAGCAGATGCTCCGCTGCGAGGGCATCGTGCTGGGCGGGAAGTGGTGGGCTTGATTTGATATGAACGTCATTCCCGGCCTGTAGGGATACACCAAAGACCCCCAGAATCCGGTTGCGCCTTTATCGTCGCAACCGTAACGTCTTCCCAGGTGCAACCTGCTCGGGAGACGGGGCATGACCAGCGGCAAGAATGCGTCCACCACTATTGGCGTAAAGGTCGACGAGCGGTTGCGCAACCGGCTGAAGGCGGTGGCGGAGCGGGTCGGGCGGTCGCCGCACTGGCTGATCAAGCAGTCGCTGCTCTCCACCGTCGAGCATATCGAGCGCGGCGGCAGCCTGTCCGGGATATTGGGCGAGGAGGGCGCCGAGCTGGAGATGGTCGAGGCGGCCGAGGAAGCGGCCCTAACCCCCTTCCTGGAATTCGCCCAGACCGTCCAGCCGCAAAGCGTGCTGCGCGCCAAGATCACGGCGGCCTATCGCCGGCCGGAACCGGAATGCCTGCCTTTGCTGCTGACCCAGGCGACGCTGCCGGCGGCAACGGTGAGCCAGGCCGGCCAGCTGGCCCGCACGCTGGTTGAATCGCTGCGTGCCAAGCTGCATGGCGGCGGTGTCGAGGCGCTGATCCACGAATATTCGCTGTCCAGCCAGGAGGGCGTGGCGCTGATGTGCCTGGCGGAGGCGCTGCTGCGCATTCCCGACCGGGGTACGCGCGACGCGCTTATCCGCGACAAGATCGGCGTCGGCGATTGGGAGGCGCATATCGGCCACAGCCCGTCGCTGTTCGTGAACGCCGCCACCTGGGGCTTGCTTGTCACCGGCAAGCTGACCGGAACCAGCAGCGAATCCGGCCTGTCTTCGGCGCTGACCCGGCTGATCGGCAAGGGCGGCGAGCCGCTGATCCGCAAGGGCGTCGACATGGCGATGCGGATGATGGGCGAGCAGTTCGTCACCGGCCAGACCATCGCCGAGGCGCTGGCCAACAGCCGCAAATACGAATCGCGCGGTTTCCGCTATTCCTACGACATGCTGGGCGAGGCGGCGACCACGGCGGCGGATGCCGACCGCTATTACCGCGACTACGAACAGGCAATCCACGCCATCGGCAAGGCGGCGGGCAAGCGCGGCATCTATGAGGGGCCGGGGATCTCGGTGAAGCTGTCGGCGTTGCACCCGCGCTATTCCCGCAGCCAGTATGAGCGCATGACGAGCGAGCTGCTGCCGCGCCTGAAATCGCTGGTCATGCTGGCGAAGCAGTATGATATCGGCCTGAACATCGATGCGGAGGAAGCCGACCGGCTGGAAATCTCCCTCGATCTGCTGGAGGCGCTGTGCTTCGACCCTGATCTGGCGGGCTGGAACGGCATCGGCTTTGTCATCCAGGGCTACCAGAAGCGCGCGCCCTTCGTGATCGATTATGTCATCGACCTGGCGCGGCGAAGCAGCCACCGGCTGATGATCCGGCTGGTGAAGGGCGCCTATTGGGATGGCGAGATCAAGCGCGCCCAGCTGGATGGCCTGGAAGGCTTCCCGGTCTATACCCGCAAGGTCTACACCGACGTCTCCTACATCGCCTGTGCGCGCAAGCTGCTGGCGGCTCCCGATGCGGTCTACCCGCAATTCGCCACGCATAACGCCCATACGCTGGCGACGATCTATCACATGGCGGGGTCGAATTATTACGCCGGCCAGTACGAGTTCCAGTGCCTGCACGGTATGGGCGAGCCGCTCTATGACGAGGTGGTCGGCCATAACAAGCTGAACCGGCCGTGCCGCATCTATGCGCCGGTCGGCACGCATGAGACGCTGCTGGCCTATCTGGTGCGCCGCCTGCTGGAGAACGGCGCCAATACCTCCTTCGTGAACCGCATTGCCGATCCGGCGGTGCCGGTGGAGGAGCTGACGGCTGATCCGGTGGCGCAGGCTGCGGCCATCACGCCGGTCGGCGCGCCGCATCCGAAGATTTCCCTGCCGCGCGACCTGTTCGCGCCGGAACGGCCGAATTCCGCCGGGCTGGATCTGTCGAACGAGCAGCGCCTGGCCTCGCTGTCCGGGGCGCTGCTGGCCAGCGCGGAGATGGTCTATACCGCAGCCCCGCTGCTGGCCGATGGCCCGGCGGAGGGCGTGTCCCGGCAGATCCGCAACCCGGCCAATCACCGCGACATCGTCGGCACCGTCCTGGATGCCACGCCGGCGACCGTCGCCACCGCGATGGAGCATGCCGCCGCCTATGCGCCGATCTGGCAGTCGACCCCGCCGGAGGAGCGCGCGGCCTGCCTGACTCGCGCCGCCGATCTGATGGAAGCGCGCCTGCCGGCCCTGCTCGGGTTGATCGTGCGCGAGGCCGGAAAATCGCTGCCCAATGCGGTGGGCGAGGTGCGCGAGGCGGTCGATTTCCTGCGCTATTACGCGGTCCAGATCCGCAAGGGTTTCTCCAACGACACGCATCGCCCGCTGGGGCCGGTGGTCTGCATCAGCCCGTGGAACTTCCCGCTGGCGATCTTTGCCGGGCAGGTGGCGGCGGCGCTGGCTGCCGGCAATGCCGTGCTGGCCAAGCCGGCCGAGGAGACGCCGCTGATCGCCGCGCAGGCAGTTGCCTTGCTGCATGAGGCCGGCGTCCCGGCCGGCGCGCTGCAGCTGCTGCCGGGCGATGGCGCGGTGGGCGCGGCGCTGGTGGAGGATAGCCGCACGGCCGGAGTCATGTTCACCGGCTCGACCGAGGTGGCAAAGCTGATCCGCCGCACCCTGGCCGAGCGGCTGACCGCCGAGGGCAGGACCATCCCGCTGATTGCTGAGACCGGCGGCCAGAATGTGCTGATCGTCGATTCCTCGGCCCTACCGGAACAGGTGGTCGGCGATGTGCTGATGTCGGCCTTCGATTCCGCCGGGCAGCGCTGCTCCGCCTTGCGCGTGCTGTGCCTGCAGGAGGAGATTGCCGATACCGTGCTGACCATGCTGAAGGGGGCGCTGGCGGAGCTGTCGATCGGCAATCCCGACCGGCTGTCCACCGATGTCGGCCCGGTCATCACCGAGGAGGCGCGGGCGACCATCCAGGCGCATATCGACGCGATGCGGGAAGGCGGCCGGAAGGTCGAGCAGGCTGCCCTGCCGGCGGCGGCACGCAACGGCACCTTCGTTGCACCGACGCTGATCGAGATCGACAGCCTGTCGGAACTGAGCCGCGAGGTGTTCGGCCCGGTGCTGCATGTGCTGCGCTATCGCCGCACAAAGCTGAAGGCGCTGGTCGAGGCGGTGAACAACACCGGCTATGGCCTGACCTTCGGCGTGCACAGCCGGATCGACGAGACGATCAACAAGCTGATCGCGCAGATCCAGGCCGGCAATATCTATGTGAACCGCAATCTGATCGGTGCGGTGGTCGGCGTGCAGCCCTTTGGCGGGCGCGGCCTGTCCGGCACTGGTCCGAAGGCGGGCGGACCGCTCTATCTACACCGTCTGCTGTCCCGGCGGCCGCAGGACAGGCCGGTCGATCTGGCGCCGTCCGCCAAGGCGCTGGAACCGGCGACGGACTATCGCGACTGGCTGGCGGCGCAGGGGCATGCGGAGGCGGCAACGCGCGTCGATGCCTATCTGCGGCGCAGCCTGATCGGTGGCTCGGTCGATCTGCCCGGCCCGGTCGGGGAGCGCAATGTCTACACGCTGCAGCCGCGCGGCGCGGTTCTCTGTCTGGCGCAGACCGATGCCGGGCTGCTGATCCAGATCGGCGCGGCGCTGGCCACCGGCAATACGGCGCTGGTGCCGGCGGAGAAGGCTGCATTGCTCAACACGCTGCCGGAATCGGTGAAGCCGCACATCGTGTCTGACGCTTCTACCAATTACGCCGCGGTGCTGTTCGAAGGCGATAGCGACGCGCTGAAAACGCAGAATGGCATTCTGGCGGAACGCGACGGCCCGATTGTCCCGGTCTATGGCGTGACCCGCGACGATCTGGCCAGCGGCATCAGCGACTACCCGCTGGACCTGCTGGTCGAGGAGCAGTCGATCAGCATCAACACCGCCGCCGCCGGCGGCAACGCCAGCCTGATGACGATCGGGTAGGGCGCCAGCTTACCCGCCGGAAACTCTGCCCTGCGCCCATAACGCTTGCGCTCTGGCGCTATTCGGCCGAGTAAACAGGCTGAGGCTCCGTCTGGAAGAGGGCTTGGGTGAAACAGGAATCGTCAGGACAGGAAGCAGGCACGCGCAGCGGCGGCCTGCTGTTCGGCAATGCCTATCTGCTGCTGGTGCTGACCACGCTGATGTGGGGCGCCAATGCGGTGGCGGGTCGTCTGGCCGTGGGCGAGATATCGCCGATGGCGCTGACCGGCTTCCGCTGGGTCGGCGTCGTGGTGCTGCTGGTGCTCTTCGCGCGCAAGACCGTGACGGCGGAATGGCCGGTCCTGCGCCGGCATCTGCCCTTTCTGATGATCCTCGGCGCCTTGGGATTCACGGCCTTCAACGCGTTGTTCTATGTCGCCGCGCATACGACGCAGGCGATCAATATCGGCATTATCCAGGGCTCGATCCCGATCTTCGTGCTGCTGGGCGCCTATCTGGTCTACCGCACGCGGGTCACGCTGGTGCAGATTCTGGGGGTGGCCGCCACGATGATCGGCGTCGCGCTGGTGGCCACGCAGGGTGAGCTGGCGCGGATCGTCGATTTCCAATTCAACCGGGGCGATCTGCTGATGGTCGTCGCCTGTGCGCTCTATGCCGGCTACACCGTGGCGCTGCGCCGTCGCCCGGCGGTGTCGGGGCTGGCGATGTTCTCGGTCATGGCCGGGGCCGCCTTCCTGACCTCGATCCCGCTGGTCATTATCGAGGTGGCGATGGGCGATTTCCAGTGGCCGACGCTGACCGGCTGGGGCGTGCTGGCCTATGTCGTGGTGTTTCCGTCCCTGCTGTCACAGATATTCTTCCTGCGCAGTGTCGAGCTGGTCGGGCCGGGCCGGGCCGGCGTCTTCGTCAATCTGGTGCCGGTATTCTCAGCCGCCCTTGGGGTCGTCATCCTGGGCGAGCAGTTCCAGCTTTATCACGCGCTGGCGCTGGGCAGCGTGCTGGGCGGCATCTGGCTGGCAGAACGCCGCCGCAGCACCTGATCCTGTCCTAGCCGATGCGCTTGCAAAGCCGCAGCTTGCGGGTGCCAGCGCCCTGCTTGTAGCTGGGCATCATCAGCAGGCAGTCATCATGCGGGGTGACGATGGTCTCGCCGCCATCCTGCGCGATGGGCGTGCCCGCCTTGGCGATGACCTCCATGCCGATATACTGTTCGGCGAAGCGGAAATCATCTGTCTTCGCGGTGATGCCGCCGGTCACTTCCCACATCTCCGCCTTGGGCGGGTTCTTGCCCTCGGCCGAGAGATGCGCGTCGATGAAGGCCGGGTCGACCACATCCGCCACGCGCAGGAAATGCAGCGCCGTGTCCAGCGCCACGCGGCCGCTGGAGGCGGCCCAATGCTGGCCGCACTCAACCAGCAGCGCCACCTTGTCGTTCGCCGCATCGTTGAACGGGGTGTATTCGATGATGCGCTTGCCGACGATATGGCCGGAACCGCACATGATATGCGCCGGGAAATTCACCTTGGCAGCGAAATCCCGTTCCTTCTTCAGCCCGTGGCAGATCATCAGCGGCTTGGAATAGGTGCCCAGCGAGTGGATGTCGAGCATCAGGTCGACCGTGTCGAACAGCGGCCGCAGCTCGCGTGCCCGGCGCAGTTCCACCGTGTCCTCGTCGCTGTCCAGCCGGTTTTCCACCCAGACCCGGTTGAAATCCTCGTCGACGAAGCGTGAGGCATCGGGATTGGCGGCATCGAAGCGCGCATAGGCCATGTGGTTGATGAAGCCGAAGGTCAGGATGCCGCGCGACGGGCGCAGACCCAGCTTGAACAGCGTGTCCAGGGCGATGGCGCCGCAAATCTCGTTGCCATGGGTGATGGCGTTGATCATGACATGCGGGCCGGGCTTGCCGCTGTCGAAGCTGGTGACGAATTCGATGCCGGTATTGCCCTTGCGATAGGGCTCGATATCCGGGGCGGTCAGCTCGACGGGATAGCTCTGGGCGGCCATTTCTCGGTCCTTGGGGTGGTGATGGGGGATGGTGATGGGTGAAAACCCGGAAGACAGCTCAGCCCTTATAGACCGGGCCGGAACGGCACGCCAAGCGGCAAGCAGTCAGGCAAGCGGCATCGTGGTCTTCGACAGCGGGGCTGTATATTCCAGATAATGCCCCAAAAATATAAAACACAGTAAAAATCATGAAAATAACCAAAGATATTCTGTGTTATTTCTATAATATAATTTCTAATAATTAGATATTTTTTGCAAATTTTGATGAATAAATGAGTTTCGCAAATACCACAAATTTGACATTTTTACCCTCTTGGGGTATTCGGTTGCGCGTTCACATGCAGCCTCATGATCAGAATTTCCTGTTTTCGGGTCGCATGATGATTCCGAATAGTCTCTGATTTCAATGCGCCCGGCATCATGCTTGCCGCACTGGTTTGCAGCCGGGTGTTCTAGATTTGGCATACAAGAAAGGGGGGCACATGGCTCACCAAGCGGACACCCCGCCCGATGGGGCTGTCACACTGATCGATACGGATTACGAAATCGGTCAGGACAATATCCAGAAGACCTTCGGCCCCTTCGGACTGGATATCCATAATCCTGTCTTTGCGATCTCGGGCCTGACCATTGTCGCCTTTGTTTTCCTCACCCTTGCCTTGCCCGAACAGGCCAGCACGTTCTTTGGCTGGCTGCGCCCGGCGCTGACATCGACCTTCGACTGGTTCTTCCTGCTCTCGGCCAACATCTTCGTGCTGGTCTGTCTTGGCATTCTGGTGTCGCCGCTGGGCAAGGTGCGTATCGGCGGCGTCGATGCGACGCCGGATTATTCCTATTCGGCCTGGTTCGCCATGCTGTTTGCCGCTGGCATGGGCATTGGCCTGATGTTCTTTGGCGTGTCGGAGCCGATCTCGCATTTCTCCTCCTCCCTGGCGGAAGGGGCAGGCTCGGCCGAAAGCTGGGCACCGCTGGCTGGTGCTGTTGGCGACACGGGGGAAGCGGCGCGCCTCGGCATGGCGTCGACGATCTTCCACTGGGCGCTGCATCCCTGGGCGATCTACGCCATCGTGGCGCTGTCGCTGGCCCTGTTTTCCTATAACAAGGGCCTGCCGCTCAGCATCCGCTCGATCTTCTATCCGATCTTCGGCGAGCGGGTCTGGGGCTGGACCGGCCATGTCATCGACATCCTGGCCGTCTTCGCCACGCTGTTCGGCCTGGCGACATCGCTGGGCATCGGCGCGGAGCAGGCGAATGCCGGGCTGGAGATGCTGTTCGGCGTGCCGGTAAACGATGTGTCCAAGGTGCTGCTGATTGTTGGCATCACGGGGATAGCCCTGGCATCGGTCCTGGCCGGGTTGAATGCCGGCGTGAAGCGGCTGTCGGAAATCAACATGGTTCTGGCAGCGCTGTTGCTGCTGTTCATCATCATCGTTGGCCCGACGCTGGCCATCGTGACCGGCTTCTTCACCAACCTTCTTGCCTATGCCGAATATCTGCCCGCCTTGTCGAATCCGTTCGGCCGTGCGGATGAGAATTTCAGCCAGGGCTGGACGGCGTTCTACTGGGCCTGGTGGATTTCCTGGTCGCCTTTCGTTGGCATGTTCATCGCCCGGGTCAGCCGGGGCCGGACGGTCCGGGAATTCCTAACCTGCGTCCTGCTGATCCCGTCGCTGGTCTCGGTGCTGTGGATGACGGCCTTCGGCGGTACGGCCATCGGCCAGATCGTGAATGATGGCTACCAGGCGGTGGCCGATGCGGGGCTTGAGCTGAAGCTGTTCGTGATGCTGGAGGCGCTGCCGTTCAGTGCCATCAGCTCCTTCATCGGTATCGTGCTGGTGATCGTGTTCTTCGTGACCTCGTCGGATTCGGGGTCGCTGGTCATCGACACCATCACCTCCGGCGGCAAGCTTGATGCGCCGAAGACGCAGCGCGTTTTCTGGTGTGTCTCCGAGGGGCTGGTGGCGATTGCCCTGCTGCTGGGCGGTGGCCTGGCGGCCCTTCAGGCGGCGGCTGTCTCGACCGGGCTGCCGTTCACAATCGTGCTTCTGCTGGCCTGCGTTGCCCTTGTGAAGGGTTTGCGCAGCGAGCCGCGCGGGTAGCACAAACGGGCGTCAGGGCCGGGGATTGCGAAAGCGCCCCGGCCCGAACCCGGTCAATCGTGAAACACCACCGTCTTCGGGCCGTTGATGATCACCCGGCCTTCCAGATGCCAGGCGATGGCGCGGGCCAGCACGCGGCGTTCGATGTCGCGTCCTTTGCGCACCAGCGTCTCGGGAGAATCGGCATGGCTGATACGCTCGACATCCTGCTCGATGATCGGGCCTTCATCCAGATCGGCTGTCACGTAATGGGCGGTCGCCCCGATCAGCTTCACACCGCGCAGATGCGCCTGGTGATAGGGCCTGGCACCCTTGAAGCCGGGCAGGAAGGAATGGTGGATGTTGATGCAGCGGCCTGACAATTCTGCCGACAGCTCGTTGGACAGAATCTGCATGTAACGCGCCAGCACCACCAGATCGACCTTCTCGCGCGCCACAATATCGAGGATCTGCGCTTCCTGAGCCGGTTTGGTGTCCCTGGCAACCGGCAGATAATGGAACGGGATGCCGCCGAAATCGTGATGGTGATAGGTCTCGCGCGGGTAATTCGCGACGATTCCGGCAATCTCCATGCCCAGCTCGCCATTCCGCCAGCGATAGAGAATATCGGCCAGGCAATGGTCGAATTTCGAGACCAGCAGCAACACCCGCTGGCGGCGCTGGCTGGAGAACATCTTCCAGTCCATGGCATAGCGCGCGGCGATGGCGGCGAAACCGTCGCGGGTCAGGGCGATGTCACCGGTCTCGACGAAGTTGAAGACGATCCGCATGAAGAACATGCCGGTCTCCGGATCGTCGAACTGGTGCGCCTCCTGGATATTGGCGCCCTGGTCGAACAGATGCTGGGAGACAGCCGCGACAATGCCGGGGCGGTTCGGGCAGGACAGGGTCAGGATGAATTTCTCGTCCGGCATGGGGGATCGCTGCTGTTATGGGAAAGGTGCCGAGAGGTTTAGCCCAGGCGCCATCCCGCCGTCGATGCCGTTATGCGCGCCTAATTATCGCAGGCAACGCCTGACCGGCTATTCAACCGGCCGGGAAAATGCTCTAGCCTCTCGCATCCTGTCATCGGCGATGACAGGTCAGACACGCGAAGGGGAATGAGACCCGGCATGAGCACCAGCAGCAGAACAACCAGCATCCAGTCGCCGCCCTGGCGCGTCGGCGTTGATGTCGGCGGCACCTTCACCGATCTGGTGATCGCCGATAGCGACGGGCGCACGGATGTCTTCAAGGTGCCGTCCGTCCCGGCCGATCCCGGTCAGGGCGTGATCTCGGCGCTGGAGGCGGCCTGTGCGGCGCTCGGTCTGTCGCTGGCGCAGTTCCTGGGGGAATGCCAGTTCTTCCTGCACGGCTCTACCGTGGCCACCAACACGCTGCTGGAGGGCAAGGGGGCGAAGGTGGGCCTGCTGACCACAAAGGGCTTCCGCGACAGCCTGGAGGCGCGGCGCGGCCTGCGCAAGAACCCCTGGGACCATCGCACGCCCTATCCGCCGGTGCTGGTGCCACGCTATCTGCGCCTGCCGGTCGCCGGGCGGATCGATGCACGCGGGGCGGAGGTCGAGGCGCTGGATCTCGACGATGTGCGCGCTGCTTGCCGGGTGTTCCGCGAGGAGGGCGTAGAATCCATCGCCGTCTGCCTGCTGAACAGCTTCGTCAATCCGGCGCATGAGCAGGCCGTGGCCGCGCTGCTGCGCGAGGAAGGCGTGTGCGACTGGCTGTCGGTCTCGTCCGAAATCGTGCCGATCATGGGCGAGTATGAGCGCAGCTCGACCACCGTGGTGAATGCCTATGTGATGCCGCGCACGGCATCCTATCTGCGCGCCTTGCAGGAAAGGCTGATCGCGCTGGGGCTGAAGACAAAGCTGCTGATGCTGCAGAGCAATGGCGGGGCGGCCTCGCTGGACCAGCTGATCCGCCAGCCGGTGAATTTGCTGCTGTCCGGCCCGTCGGCCGGTGTCGGCGCGATGCAGTATCTGGCGGCCGGAATCGGCGAGAATAATCTGGTCAGCATGGAGATCGGCGGCACCAGCTGCGATGTCATGCTGATGAATGAAGGCCGGGTTGCCATCACCGATACGCTGTCGGTGAATGATTACGACCTCGTCACCCCCTCGGTCGATATCCATACGGTCGGTGCCGGCGGCGGCACCATCGCGGGCATCGACGCGGCCGGGCTGATCTATGCCGGGCCGGAAGGTGCTGGCGCGCGTCCCGGTCCGGCGGCCTATGGCCTGGGCGGCACGCGGCCGACCGTGACCGACGCGCATCTGGTGCTGGGCCGGCTGCGCCCCGGCCCCTATGCCGGCGGGACGGTGACGCTGGACCTCGCGGCGGCAGAGGCGGCTATGGACAACGAGCTGGCGCTGCCGCTGGGCATTTCCCGCACCGAGGCGGCAGCCGGCATCATCCGCATCGTCGAGCAGAATCTGATGCATGCTGTGGAGCAGATCAGCATCCAGCGCGGCTATCATCTCGGCCGCTTCATGCTGATCGCCTGTGGCGGGGCGGGGCCGATGCACGGCGCCAGCGTTGGTCGCCGGCTGGGGGCCAGGGCGGTCTATGTGCCGCGCCAGGCCGGGGCCTTCTGCGCCATCGGCATGCAGCATGCCGATGTGCGGCGTGATTTCGTGCATGTGTTGATGCGCCGGCTGGACGAGACGGTCGGTGCCGCGATTGCAGAGGGCTTCACCCAGTTGCAGGCCCAGGCAAGGGCGGCGCTGGGCGAGGAGGGCTTCGGCGAGGGCGATACGCGCTTCGACTACGAGCTCGATCTGCATTACGAGGGCCAGCAATGGGATGTCCGCGTGACGCTGCCTCGCGATGCCTCCCCGGCCGATATCCGCGCGGCTTTCGAGCGTGAATATGACCGGCAGTTCGGCCATACCAACCCGGAAGCCCGGATCAATGTCGCCAAGCTGCGCGTCGTCGGCATCGGCAAGCTGCCGGTGCTGGAAAATCCGGTCTATCCGACGGTCGACACGCCGGTCGTGCCGGTCGAGACCCGCAAGGTCTATGCCGACCGGCTGGGCGATTTCGTCGATACGCCGATCTATCGCGGCGCCGATCTGCAGCATGGCCACAGTTTCGAGGGGCCGGCGGTGATCGAGGAATCGACGACCACCATTCTCGTCGGCCCCGGCGACCATGTCTCGGTCGATGCCCTGAACAATTACATCATCCGCTTCGGCAGCGAGGATTGAGCGCCATGAGCACCGCACAGGACCCGATCATCCTCGCCCTGACCCAGAACCGGCTGGACCATATTTCGCACCAGATGGGCTGGGTCATGGTGCGCACTGCGCGCAGCCCGATCTTCAGCCAGGCGCATGATTTCTCCTGCTTCATCGCCGGGCCGCAGGGCGAGGTGATCAGCCAGGCCGATGGGATTCCGATCCATACCGGCAGCGGCGGCTTCGGCGTGCGCGCCATCCTGCGCGACTTCGACGGGGAGATCGCGGAAGGCGATGTCTATCTGCTGAACGACCCATGGGCAGCCGGCGGCAACCATCTGCCGGATTGGGTGATCGCCCGGCCGGTCTTCGTCGACGGGCGGCTGGTCGGGTTCACCTGCAACCGGGCGCATCAATCCGATATCGGCGGTGGTGCGGCCGGCACCTATAACCCGACCGCGACCGAGGTGTTTCACGAAGGCATTCGCCTGCCGGTGCTCCGGCTGGTCGAGGCCGGCAAGGTGCGCCGTGACCTGTGGAAGATGCTGCTGCTGAACACCCGCACGCCGCATCTGCTGGATGGCGATCTGAACGCCATGCTGGGCTCGACCCGGATCGGCATGGAGCGGGTGGCGGCACTGGTCGAGGAACTGGGTGTGGAGGCTGCGCTGGGCTATTTCACCGGCGTTTTGGACCATGCCGACCGGCTGGTCCGGGCCGAGATCGGCAAACTGCCGGACGGCGTCTATATCGCCGAGGACCGCTCCGACAATGACTGCTTCGAGATCCGCGACGTGACGGTGCGGGTGGCGCTGACCATCCAGGGTGATCGGCTGATTGCCGATTTCACCGGCAGCGACCCGCAGATCAAGGGCTTCAAGAACTCCACTTTGGCGAACAGCTATTCGGCGGTCTACACGGCGCTGGCCTCCTTCCTCGATCCCAATCTGCCGCATAATGAGGGCGCGTTCCGCTGCGTCGAGATGATCGCGCCGGAAGGCAGTATCGTGAATGCCGGCGAAGGGGCGGCCACCACCATGTGCACGGTGTTCTTCGCGCATGAGATCATCCATGCGGTCTGGAAGGCACTGGCTCAGGCCGATCCGCTGCGCGGCTGTGCCGGCTGGGCGAAGAATGTCTTCGGCTTGTCGGTCGGCAAGGACGAGACCGGGGCGGGCTATGTTTTCTATCACGGTGCCGCCTCGGCCGGCAGCGGTGCGGTCCGGGGGCGCGATGGCTTCAACCAGATCGGCCATGTCTGCACGCTGGGCGGGCTGACCATGCCGAATGTGGAAATCTACGAGCAGCTCTATCCGGTGCGATTCCAGCGCCAGGAATTCCGCACCGATGCGGCCGGGCCGGGCAAGTGGCGCGGCGGCAGCGGCTGCGACTATGCGGTCGATATCCTCACCCCGGCCACCCATTCGTTTCGCGGCGAGGGGCTGAATTACGAAACCGGCTATGGCATCCAGGGCGGCGGCTTCGGCGCTTTCGGTACGATGAGGCTGGAGCAGGAAGGGCGCAGCGAGGCGGCGCCGAAATTCGGCCTGAAATCCACCGGGCCGGTGCGCTTTGTCGTCGAATCGCCGGGCGGCGGCGGCTATGGCCAGCCGCTGGAGCGCGACCCGGCGCTGGTGCTGCGCGACTGGCGCGACGCGATTATTTCGGAAGCCACCATGCGCGACGTCTATGGCGTGGTGGCTGGGGCCGATGGCCGCTCCGTCGATGCTGCCGGCACCGAGGCGCTGCGCTATGCCCTGGGGCAGGAAAAATAAACCGGCTGGGAACGGGAAATCCGTAAATATTCCATTCGGCTGGTAAATTGATTTCTGGAGCGATTTCTGATTTTGGAATTGAATTTCTGGCGCAGAGCAACCATTTATGTGGGGTTAACTGAAGATAATATTTGGTTCAAGAAGGAATAATTCATGACTACGGGCACCGTGAAGTGGTTCAACGCCACAAAGGGCTTTGGTTTTATTCAGCCGGATGATGGCGGCGCCGATGCGTTCGTCCATATCAGCGCTGTCGAGCGCTGCGGTCTGGGCGACCTGCGCGAAGGCCAGAAGATTGGCTTCGAACTGGTCTCTGACCAGCGAAGCGGCAAGATGTCGGCCGATAATCTCAAGATTCTCGACTGAATGCGCTCGGCAGGCTTCGGTTCGCCGGGGTCTGCCGATTTCTTGTCTGCGTATCATTTCCCGAGCGCACCGCCTGTCGGTGTGCCACATCAGGAGGCCAGCATGGCCAAGAGTCAGAAGCGCAGTAATCGGGAAGTTCGCAAACCCAAGGCCAGCAAGCCCTCCGCCGCTGTGTCCACCGCCACGGTGTCCAGCGTGATGAGCAAGAATGCCGGGGGCCAGGCCGCCAGCCCGAAAAAGAAGGGCTGAGAGCAGAAACAATGACGGACCGGACCACGGAAACGACGGTCACCTTCCGCCATCCCTTCTCCCTGAGCGCGCTGGATACGGCGCAGCCCGCCGGCACCTATCGTCTCGTCATCGACGAGGAGGAGATCGCCGGCCTGTCCTTCTCCGCCTACCGGCGCACGGCGACCATGCTTCATGTCCCGGCTGTCCCTCTACCGGGCGGACTGAATGAAGTGTTCTTCGTCGATCCCGCAGAGCTTGCCGCAGCCCTTGAGGCGGATGGCAAGGCCGACCCTTCATAGCCCAAAGGAATTCCATCATGCAGTATCTCGGTAAGATCGCTGGCGACGGCATGTTGAAATGCGATGGCGAGGAGGTCGCGCGGGCGTCCTACGAATTCGAAGGCTATTTCAAGAGGCCGATCGGCGTGACCAGCTGCGGCGAGATCAAGGCGACCCCGACCGCGCTGAAGGGCGTGTTTGGCCGCAAGGGTGTGCAGTTGCTGGCCGATGACGGCCGTCTGTTCAATCTGCGTTTCTCGGAGAAGGCCCTGAGCTCCGACAGCGACATCGCCCATGTCGATGTTACCGGCGAATTGCCGACCACCCCCCAGAACTGGCGTTCCTGACCGCATTTTCGGCCTGTAGCGGCTTGTCCCGTCTGGACAAGCCGGCCCTGATGACGTGTGATTCACCCTCACGGTCAGGAAGGGTGCCATGCAGGATCAAGACGCCGACACGAAACTGATTGCCGATGCGCTGGGTACAGCGCCCTATCCCCGCGACCTGAAGGGCTATGGCCCGACCCCGCCGGACCCGCGCTGGCCCAATGGGGCGAAAATCGCCCTCAGCTTCGTTGTGAATTTTGAGGAAGGCGGCGAGCGCAGCATCCTGCACGGCGATCCCACCTCCGAAGTCTTCCTGCATGAAGTGCCGGGTGGCACCCCGCGCGAGGGGCTGCGCGATGAGCAGGTCGAATCGGTCTATGACTATGGCATGCGTGCCGGGCTCTGGCGGCTGATGCGGCTCTTCGGCGAGCGCAATATCCCCTTCACCTCCTGGGCTGTCGGCATGGCCGTGGCACGTTACCCCGATGCGGTGCGCGCAATGCACGAGGCCGGGCATGAGATCGCCAGCCATGGCTGGCGCTGGATCGACTATAGCGGCATGCCCATCGAGACCGAGCGCCAGCACATGCAACTGGCCATCGCTGCTATCCGGCAGGCGACCGGCGAACGGCCGCTGGGCTGGTACACAGGCCGGCTGTCGTCCAATACCCGCCAGCTGGTCTCCGAGGAGGGCGGCTTCCTCTACAGCTCCGACGCCTATGATGACGACCTGCCCCATTGGTCGATCGAGGCCGGCAAGCCGCAGCTGATCATTCCCTACACCATCGACAATAACGACATGAAGTTCGGCCAGATCCACGGCTTCGCCACCGGGACGGATTTCTTCGACTATCTGAAGGATGCCTTCGACGTGCTCTACCGCGAAGGCGCCGACGGCGCGCCGAAGATGATGAGCATCGGCCTGCATCTGCGTCTCGTCGGCCGGCCCGGCCGGGCTGCGGCGCTGGCGCGCTTCATGGATTATGTGCAGAAGCATGACGGCGTCTGGCTCGCCCGCCGCATCGATATCGCCCGCCACTGGATGGCAACGCATCCGTATAAGGGTTAGTCGGCCACCATCACCGGCTGCGCCAGGGTGCGGAACTCGTCATTGCGGCCATCCTCGGCGCACCACATGATGATGGCGAAACGGCCGGGGCGGTCGAGCGCGACCATGCCGTGATGCCAGGTCGCCGGCGCATAGACCAGCGCCTGCCCGGCGGAGCCGATGAAGGCGCGTGCCCGGCTCATGTCCGGCTTGTCCTCAATTGTTGGCGCGACAATCACCAGAAACCGCGCCACATCCAGCGCCAGGAAGGCCTGCGACGACACCGGGTGGCGTTCCATCAGCCTTGCCTCGAAGGGCAAGGTGCTGGCGGCGGTATGGGTCAGCGACAGATCCAGGGCAGCATCGTCGCGGCGGTTTTCGATCAGGCTGCCGAGAAAGGCACGGCCCGGTTTCTCCGGTGCAGCGATGACCCGTCCGAAAGGTGCAAAGGTCTCGGCGGTCAGGGGCTGGGCGATCAGCATGACGGCGCTTCCCCGGCAAAGCGGCCGGCATAGGGTTTGGCGCGGGGCGGTGCATAGCCGCCCAGGCGCGATGTCTTCAGCCCCAGCGCCACGACGCTTTCGGCCAGCTTCACCGCTGCCGCCACGCCATCGACCACCGGCAGGCCATGCGCGCGCGACAGGCTTGCCGCCAGATCGGCCATGCCGGCACAGCCCAGCACGATGGCCTCGCAGCGATCCGCCGCCTTGGCTCGCTCGATCTCCGCCGCAATCAGCGCGGCAGCGTCCGAGGCCGGGTTTTCCAGCTCCAGCACCGCCACCTCGGCGGCGCGCACTCTGGCGCAGCGCCGGTCCAGCCCGTATTTCAGCAGATTATGCTCGATAGCCGGGATGGAGCGCGACAGGGTGGTGATGACGCTGAACTTCCCGGCCAGCAGGCTGGCGATGTGGAAGGCCGCCTCGCCAATGCCGATCACCGGCGACTCAGTGACGCAGCGCGCCGCCTCCAGCCCGGTATCGTCGAAGCAGGCGATGATATAGGCATCGGCCGGCTGCCGGCGGATTTCCGCCAGCAGGCCCGGCACGGAATAGGCCTCGTCGACATAGCCCTCTATGGATGCCGGGCCATCCGGCGGGTTGACCGCGATGATCTCGGTTCCCGCAGTCGCGACAGCCTGCGCCGCCGCGCCGATCTTCGCGGTCATCGAGGCGGTGGTGTTCGGATTGACGATGACGACGCGCATGGATGGCTTCCCCGGCTGGTCCGTCTTTCATACCCCGGCCTGCACCCGGCGCAGAAGCCTAAACCGCCTCCAGCTCTCCCACGCGCAGGCAGCGCACGATCTGGCCGTCGCGGATCGTCACCGGCTCCGGCGTCGTGGTCTGGCACGCATCGATGGCAAAGCGGCAGCGCGGCGCGAAAGGGCAGCCCGGCGGCAGATTGGCGAGGTCGGGCGGCGATCCCGGAATTGTCTCCAGCCGTGCCCCCTTCTGCAACGCCCCGTCGGCGCGCGAGCGCAGCAGGCCGATGGTATAGGGGTGGCTCGGATTGCGGATCAGGTCGCGTACCGATCCGGTCTCGACGATGCGGCCGGCATACATGACGGCGACGCGGTCCGCCACCTCCACCGCCACCCCGATATCATGGGTGACGAAGATGATGGCCAGCCCCAGCTCGCGCTGCAATTCGCGCAGCAGCAGCAGGATCTGGATCTGCACCGTGGCGTCCAGCGCCGTGGTCGGTTCGTCGGCCAGCAGCACCTGCGGCTTGCAGGCCAGCGCCAGGGCAATCATCGCGCGCTGGCGCATGCCGCCCGACATTTCATGCGGATAGGCATCCAGCCGGCGCTCCGGGGAGGGGATGCGCACGCGCTCGAACAATTCCAGCGCCCGCTTGCGTCCCTCGGCCTGGCTGACCCCTTCATGGATCGCCACGGCCTCTGCAATCTGCTGGCCCAGTGTATAGACCGGGTCGAGCGCCAGCGCCGGTTCCTGGAACACCATCGACAGGGTCTTGCCGCGAAATGCCTGCAACTCCGTGCGGCTCAGCGCCATGACATCCTGCCCGCCGACCAGAATGGAGCCTTCGACCCGGGTCTTCTTCTCCGGGTTCAGCCGCATCAGGGCGCGCAGGGTGACGCTCTTGCCGGAGCCGGATTCGCCGAGCAGGGCATAGGTTTCCCCGGCCTCCAGCTCCAGATCGACGCCATTCACCGCGCAGATCGGCGAGGGGCCGCCAAGGAAGCTGACGGTCAGATTGCTGACCTTAACGATGGGCGCGCTCATGACGCGGCCGCCTTGCTGTGGCCGGAGCCCGGCTCGTGCATCAGGCAGGAAACCTTATGGCCGATGCCTACAGCCGCCAGCGTCGGGGGCGTTGCGGAACAGGGGGCCTCGGCGAAGGTGCAGCGCGTGTGGAAGCGGCAGCCGCTGGGCGGATTGATCGGGTTAGGCGGGTCGCCGGCGATGGGGGCCTCCTCGGTGCGGTTATCCGGGTCCATGGAGGGCATGGAGCGGGTCAGCGCCGCCGAATAGGGGTGGGCGGCCTTGTCGAAGACGGTTTCCGACGGCCCGATCTCCGCCACCTTGCCGAGATACATGACGGCGACCCGATCCGACATGAAGCGCACGACATTCAGATCGTGGCTGATGAACAGATAGGTCAGGCCGAATTCCTCCTTCAGATCGAGCAGCAGGTTCAGCACCTGGGCCTCGACCGATTTGTCGAGCGCGGAGACCGCCTCATCCAGGATCAGCAGGCGGGGTTGCAGCGCCAGGGCGCGGGCGATGTTCACCCGCTGGCGCTGGCCGCCCGATAATTCATGCGGATAGCGGCTGGCAAAGCGGCTGGGGTCCAGCCCGACACGGTCGAGCAGCCCATGCGCCCGGTCGATGGCGGCCCGTGTCGCGATGCCATGCACCTGCGGCCCGAAGGCGATGGAGGCCTCCACCGTCAGGCGTGGGTTGAGCGAGGCATAGCTGTCCTGGAACACCATCTGCACCTGGCGGCGGAATTCCCGCATCGCCAGGCCGCCGGTGCCGACCGGCTCGCCATCGAAGATCAGCGTGCCGGCATCGGGCGCTATCAGATGCATCAGCAGCCGTGCGGTGGTCGATTTCCCGCAGCCCGATTCGCCGACCACGCCCAGCGTCTCGCCCTTCAAGATCTCGAAATCCACCCCGTCGACGGCGCGCACGACGGCCTTGGCGCCGAAGACGCTGCCCTTCACGGCGAAATGCTTCACCAGCCCGCGCACCGTCAGCAGCGGCTGGGCCGGGCCACCCCGGTCTAGAGGAGAAATCAGGGCACTGCTCATTGCTTCACATCCATGGCGGAGCGCAAGCCATCCGACAACAGGTTGAAGGAGATCGAGGTGATGAAGATCATCAGACCCGGCAGTGCTGCCACCCAGGGCTGGCTGTAGATCACGGTGCGCAGCGTGTTCAGCATCAGCCCCCATTCCGGTTCCGGCGGGCGCACGCCCAGGCCCAGGAAGGACAGGCCCGAGGCCAGGATCATCGAGACCGAGATCAGGCTGGTGGCATAGACGAAGATCGGCCCCAGCACATTACCCAGCACATGCACCCGCACGATGGTGAAGCCGGGCGCGCCGGAGGCCCGCGCCGCCTCGACATAATCGCGGTTGCGCACCTGCGTCGTGACCGCCTCGGCAACGCGGGCAATGGGCGGGATGAAGACCACGGACAGCGACACCAGCGCATTGGTCAGGCCGGCCCCCAGCGCGCCCGACAATGCTACCGCCAGCAGCACGGACGGAAAGGCGTAGAAGATGTCGATGGTGCGCATGGCGATGGTGTTGAACCAGCCGCCCAGATAGCCGGCGACAATGCCGATGGTCGATCCCAGCCCGAAGGCGATGATCACCGGCGTCACTCCCATCAGCAGCGACATGCGGGCCCCATGGATCAGCCGGGACAGCATATCGCGCCCCAGCTCGTCGGTGCCCAGCGGGAAGCCCTCGGTGCCGATTGGGCGCAGCCGGCGCGTGATGCGGCCGGACAGCGGATCAGCGGGGGCGATATAGGGGGCGAAGATCGCCATCAGGATCAGCGCCAGCACGACCAGCCCGGCGATGATCGCCACCTTGTCCCGGCGCAGCCGGCGCCAGACCGAGGCCCAATAGCCTTCCGATTTGTCGATAACGGGCGGCAGCGCGGCAATTTCGGCGGTGCTTCTTGCAAGGGCCATCGCGTCAGCTCCGCTGAATACGGGGGTCGAGAAGGCTCTGCACCAGATCGACGATCAGGTTCAGCAGCACGAAGAACAGCGCCAGCACCAGGATGGTGCCCTGCAGCAGCGGCAGATCGCGCTGGAAGATGGCGGCGTTCAGCAGGAAGCCGGTGCCGGGCCAGGCGAACACCGTCTCGATCAGGATCGAGCCGCCGAGCAGATAGCCAAGTTGCAGGCCCATGACCGCCAGCGCGGTCGGCGCGGCGTTCTTCACGATATGCAGGAACACGCCCAGCTCCCCCATCCCCTTGGCGCGCAGGGCCTGGACGAAATCCTGCGACAGGATATCGGCGACCAGCGCGCGGATGGTGCGGGCGATGATGCCCATCGGAATGACCGACATGGTGACGGCCGGCAGGATCAGATGGCGGATATGCGCCCAGTCGGGCTGCCAGTCACTGGACGCACCGGGGCCGGCGCCGGTCGGCGGCAACCAGTTGAGCTGCGAGGAGAAGATGATGACCAGCACCATGCCGAGCCAGTAATGCGGCACGGAAACGCCGACCACGGCCAAAGCGGAGGCGGTCTTGTCGATCCAGCTGTCGCGGAAATAGCCGCCGACAAAGCCGAACAGCAGGCCGAAGAAGAAGCCGATGACGGTGGCGACGCTCGCCAGGATCAGCGTGTTGCCGACGGCGCGCAGCACCTCGGTCGTCACCGACCTGCCGCTGGCAATGGAATAGCCGAGATCGCCCTGCAGCGCGCGCCCGACCCAGCGCAGGAACTGCTCCCAATACGGCCGGTCAAAACCGTAGATGACCAGCAATTGCTGCTTCAGATCCTCGGAGGCATCGGGTGGCAGCACCGAGACCAGCGGGTCGCCCGGCGCCAGATGCACCAGCAGGAAACAGACCAGGGAGACACCCAGGACAATCGGGATGGTGTAGAGGATGCGCTTCGTCAGATAGACCAGCATTCAAGGGTCGCCCGGCGATAAGGTCAGCGGAGGATGAAAAGGGGATGCCGCCACCCCGTCTGGAGCGGCGGCATCCGGCAGCGTTACGGCTGGATATCCATCGGCGCGATGTCGATGAACCAGGATTTCGGCTGCACGACGCCGGTCACCTTGGGCGACATGGCGCGCGGCCCGACATCATGGGCAATCCAGACGAAGGGGGCTTCCTCGACGATGCGGGCATGCAGCTTGGCGAGTGCCGCGTCGCGTTCCGTCCCGTCGAAGCTGGTGCGGGCAGCGGCGATCAGCTTGTCGAACTCGTCATTGCCGAAATAGCCCCAGTTGTTGGAGACCGGCGGGAAGGTCTTGGTCGAGGTGAAGCGGACCATGGCGAAGAACGGGTCCATCGCGGCGAAGGAGACGTTGATCGCATTGGCGCCACGGGCCGTGGTGGCGTCCTTTGCCCCGACGCGCCAGTTGGTGAACAGCGTGTTCCATTCGATCACGTCCAGTTCGACGTCAAAATAGCAGTCCTTCAGGCTCTGCTGAACGAATTCGCTCATCGGGATCGGCTGCATCTGGCCGGAACCGGAGGCAGAGGTCTGGACCTTCACCTTCAGCGGCTTCGAGGCCGAGAATCCTGCTTCCGTCATCAGCTTCTTGGCGGCCGGCAGGTCATATTTGATGTCGAATTTCGGATTGCCCCACCAGGGATGGCCCGGCGGCACGGTGCCCTTCGGTTCTTCCATCAGCCCGCCCAGGAATTCCTTCAGCTCGCTGCGGTTGATGCAGAGATTGGCGGCGTGGCGCACACGCTTGTCCAGCCAGGGCGAGCCCTCGGCGAAGGACAGCTGCCACGGCCAGACATGCGGCTGGGCATTGGCGTAAATCTTGAAGCCGCGCTCCTTGATCTGCGGCACGGCATCGGGGGCCGGTGCCTCGATCCAGTCGACCTGGCCGGACAGCAGAGCCGCCGTGCGGGCATTGGCTTCCGGCAGCGGCAGCAGCACGACCTTGTCGAGCTTCGGCGTGCGCTTGGGGTCCCAGTAGCTGGCATTCTTCACCATTTCCAGCCGCTCGCGCGGCGCGAAGGCGGTGACCTTGAACGGGCCGCTGCCCGACGGATCGGCGGCAAAGGCGGTCCAGGCCTGCGCGGCGCGCTGCTTGGCGTCGGTAACATCGGCCGGCACAGCCTTCAGCTTGGCCTCCCAATGGGCCGGCGAGGCCATGAACAGGTTGGTCAGGTTGATCGGCAGGAAGGAATCCGGCTCGGACGTGGTCAGCTCCACGGTCAGGTCGTCGATCTTGCGGGCCGAGCGCAGCGTCGGCATGCGCGAGGCGGTGACACCGACCTGGCTCTGGTCGAAATGCGGGGCATCCTTGTCCAGCACCTTGCGCACGTTCCAGACCACGGCATCGGCGGTGAAGGCCGAGCTATCGTGGAATTTCACGCCGGGGCGCAGCTTGAACACCCATTTCGTCTTGTCAGCGGCATCGACGGCCCATTCCGTCGCCAGGCCGGGAATCAGGACCGAGGCGGCATCAGCCTTGGAGAGATCCCACTGCACCAGCGAATCATAGATCGGGATGCCGGTGAAGCGGTTGCCCTCGAAACCCTGGTCGGGCTGGCCCAGGGTGCGCGGAATATCGCCGGCGGTCATGCCGATGCGCAGCACCTTTTCCTGCGCGTGTGCGACGCCGGTTGCCAGCATGATGCCGGCCGTGGCGATCGCCGCTCCGGCCATCAGGATCGAACGAAGTTTGAATGTCATATGAAGCCTCCTGTTCCCGTCCGTTCCCGGACATTGTGCGAAATCGGGATCGCAAGGGGCATGCCATCTCCGGAACGGGTTGCAGGGCCGGTTCGGGTTTCTACCAACCTGAATCATGCCTATTTTATGATGTGGAAGTGCCTAGTAAGTGGGCGTTTCGGCATAAGGGCGGGTCAAGGGACATCAGGGTTTCGGATTTTGCTCTGGTCAGCTTGTGCAGCAGCGCGAAGCGGGCACATTGCCTGCGGCCCGGCCCAGGATCAGAATGGCAGCGTCTTGCAATTTGCACTTCCGCTGGTTCTTTAATTTCACTACCAAAGGGTGCGGAGCAATAATAACGCGACCCTTGGGAGGGAAATATGAAACTTAGTGCATACAATTTCACGCGCCGGAGTGTTTCGGCCGCTATCGGCCTGGCGCTTGGTCTTGGCCTGATTGGGGGCTTGACGGGGGCCGTACTGGCCGCCGATTACAAGCCAGAATACAAGATTTCCACGGTCATTGGCCAGCCCTTCCCCTGGGGCGAATCAGCAGTGAAATGGGCCGATCTGGTGCGCGAGCGCAGCAATGGCCGGATCAACATGAAGATGTATCCGGGCGCGCAACTGGTCGCCGGCGACCAGACCAAGGAATTCACCGCGATCCGTCAGGGAATCATCGACATGGCGGTCGGCTCGACCATCAACTGGTCGCCGCAGGTGCCGGAACTGAATTTGTTCTCGCTGCCCTTCCTGATGCCCGACCATAAGAGCATCGACGCCCTGACTCAGGGCCCGGTCGGCAAGAAGCTGTTCGAGGTCATCGCCTCGAAGGATGTGGTGCCGGTGGCCTGGGGCGAGAATGGCTTCCGCGAGCTGTCCAATTCCAAGCATCCGGTGCGCACGCCGGACGACATGAAGGGGCTGAAGATCCGCGTCGTCGGCTCGCCACTGTTCCTCGACACCTTCACCGCGCTGGGTGCCAACCCAACACAGATGAGCTGGGCCGATGCCCAGCCGGCCTTCGCCACGAAGGCGGTGGACGGGCAGGAGAACCCGGTGTCGATCTTCGTCGCCGCCAAGCTGCCCAATGTCGGCCAGAACAACCTGACCCTCTGGGGCTACATGGCCGATCCGCTGATCTTCGTGGTCAACAAGCGGGTCTGGGAGAACTTCTCGCCGGAAGACCAGAAGATCGTCCGCGAGGCCGCCGTCGAGGCCGGCAAGTTCGGCATCGACATGGGCCGCAAGGGCATCAGCGGGTCCGACATGTCGGTCATCGAGAGCATCAAGGCCGGTGGCGTCAATGTGGTGACGCTGAGCGATGCCGAGCGCCAGAAATTCGTCGCCGCCACCCGCGAGGTCCACAACAAGTGGAAGCCGCGGATCGGCGCCGATCTGGTCGATCTGGCCGAGAAGTCGATCAAGGGCAAGTGATCTGCCGCTTCTTCTTTGTCCCGCCCGGTCAGTGTTCTGGCCGGGCGGGCGGCAGTCTTTTTGAGCATCCGGAAGCCCGAGGGGCGGCATGTCCGAACATAGTGAAACCGGGTCGGTGGACCGGCATCCGCCAGCGGTGACGGTGGAGGTCGAGCGCGCGTTGGCCGCCCTCGCCATGGCCATCATCTGCGTGATCAGCTTCGGCAATGTCCTGGTGCGCTATTTCACCAATGTGTCCTTTGCCTTCACGGAAGAATATTCGGTATTCCTGCTGGTCTTCCTGACGTTGCTGGGGGCCTCGGCCGCCTTCGCGCGCGGCACGCATATCCGCATCGGCGCGCTGGTCGACCGCACGACGGGCGTGTGGCGTCGGCTATGGATCAGCGTGGCCGCGCTGGCCAGCCTGACCATGTTCGGCCTTGTCTTCTACTACGGCACCTTCCTGGCCTGGGATGAATTCCGCTTCGAGGAAACCTCGCCGGGCATGGGCCATCCCACCTGGATTTACACGATCTGGTTGCCGGTCCTGTCGCTGGCCATCCTGCTGCGCATCCTGGGGCGCTGGCGGCGCGAGCTGAAGTCGCTGCCATGATCGATGCCAATCTGATCTTGCTGCTGGTGTTCGGCCTTCTGCTGGTCGCCGGTGTGCCTATTGCGGTGGCCCTCGGGCTGGCCGGAACGGCGGCGATTGCCACTGGCCTCGATATCTATGCGCTGCAGACCATCGCCTCGACGACGTATAATTCCGTTGCCAAATATCCGCTGATCGCGATCCCGCTTTTCGTGCTGACCGGTATCATCTTTGAGCGCTCCGGCGTGGCCGAGCGGCTGGTCCGGCTGGCGCAGGCCATTGTCGGTCCGCGCCGCGGCGGGCTGGCGCTGGTCGCGGTCATTGTCTGCATGATCCTGGGCGGCATGTCGGGCTCCGGCCCGGCCGATGCGGCGGCGGTGGCGACCATCATGATCCCGTCGATGCGCAAGGCGGGCTATCCCAATGCCTTCTCGGCCAGCGTAATCGCGGCCGGTGCTTCGACCGCGATCCTGATTCCGCCGTCCATCGCGCTGATCATCTATGCGGTCTTCATGCCGGGGGTCGATCTGCGGGCCTTGTTCGCGGCCGGCATCGTGCCGGGCATCCTGGCCGGGCTGTCGATCATGCTGCCGGCCTGGTGGCTCAGCCGGAAGCATGATTTCGGCAGTGCGGACAAAAGCGAACGCCCGGCGCTGGGGCCGGCCTTCATTGCGGCGCTGCCGGGGCTGTTCGCGCCGGTGATCATTCTGGGCGGCCTGCGTTCCGGCCTGTTCACCCCGACGGAGGCGGCGGTTGTCGCGGTGTTCTACGGCCTGATCGTCGGCGTGGTGATCTACCGCGCGCTGAGCTGGCGCGATGTCTACCGGATGCTGGCGGATGCGGCGGAAACCTCGGCCATCATCATGATCATCATCGCGCTGGCCGGCCTGCTGGCCTGGGCCGGATCGACGCTGGGCGCCTTCGATGCGGCGGCGCAGGGTATCCTGTCGCTGACCGACAACCCGATGCTGATCCTGGCCGCCATCATGGTCATCCTGCTGATTGCCGGCATGCTGCTGGACGGGGTGTCGATCTATCTGATCACCCTGCCGCTGCTGTATCCGATGGCGCTGGCGCTGGACTGGAACCTGACCTGGTTCGGCATATTGATGGCGATGAACATTGCCATCGGCCAGTTCACCCCGCCGGTCGCGGTCAATCTGATGGTGACGACGCGGATTGCCAATGTGTCGATGGAATCGACCATCGGCTGGTCGCTGTGGTTCATTTTCTCGATGATGGCGGCGCTGGTGCTGGTGATCCTGTTCCCCGGCCTTGCCCTGTGGCTGCCCGAGGCGCTGGGCTACGCAATCTAGGATTCGCTGCTGCCCCGGTCCAGTACGGCACGGATTTTCATCGACAGATCCTGCCGCCGGTAGGGTTTGTGCAGAAGATGCACGCCAGATTCCAGCCGGCCATTATGGGTCAGCGCGTTCTCGGAATAGCCGGAGGTGAAGAGGACCGGCAGGGCGGGGTGCAGCTTGCGTGCCTCCTCGGCGAGCTGGCGACCGTTCAGGCCACCGGGCATGACGATATCGGTAAACAGCAGGTCGAAACCGGCGTCGCCTTGCAGCGCTTCCAGCGCTTTCTGGCCATTGCGCACGGCAAGCACGTCATAGCCCAGCTGGACCAGTTGGCGCTGTACATTATCGCGGACCAGATCATCATCCTCGACCAGCAATATGCGCTCGCTGCCGGTCGCCGGTGCGGCGTGGCTGGGGCTGGGTTCATCGATCCGGGTGCCGGCGGCGCGTGGCAGATACAGCTTCACCGTCGTGCCATGGCCGGGTTCGGAATAGAGATGCACATGGCCGTGTGACTGGGTGAGGAAGCCATAAACCATGCTGAGCCCCAACCCGCTGCCCTTGCCGATTTCCTTGGTCGTAAAGAACGGATCGAAGGCCCGCGCGGCGACTTTCGGGGTCATGCCGGTACCGGTATCCGAGACCGATATCATGACATACGGCCCCGGCTCCACGGCAAATCTTGAGGCGACATAGGCCCCGTCGCACACCGCATTTGCCGTCTCTATGGTCAGGCACCCGCCATCAGGCATGGCGTCGCGCGCATTGATCGCCAGGTTCAGCAGCGCCGCATCCAGTTGCCCAGGGTCTACCTCGGCAATCCACAAATCCTCGGCCTGGATGATCCGGATGTCGATATTCGCGGATAGTGTCCGGCGTAGCAGGCCCTCCATCTCGGCGAGCAGCTTGTTTACATCGACATGCCGGGGCTGCAGCGCCTGCTGCCGGGCGAAGGCGAGCAGCCGCCTGGTCAACTGCGCGCCGCGTTCGGCGGCGCTGGCCGTCATATCCGCCAGGGATCGGAGTTCCTGGTCGGTCAGCCTTTCGCTCAGCAATTCGGCATTGCCCAGTATGACGGTCAGCAGATTGTTGAAATCATGCGCCACGCCGCCGGTCAGCTGGCCGACCGCGCTCAGCCGTTCTGACTGGGTCAGCTGCACGACCATCTGGCGATTCTGCTGCAACCGGGCGATATGGGCGGCGACACCTTTAATCAGCGCGTGCTCCTCCTGCAGGAAGGGGTTTTCCTCCTCGCTCCCTGCCGTATAGCCGACTTCAATATATCCGGCATCGGGTCGGTCGGGATGGATGGGGGCGCTGATGGACACGGCTGGTGGTTGCCAGTCCGGGCAGCGGCATTCCTGGCCGGCGAGGACGATACGTGCCATCGCCGAGTCCGTATGCAGAAGGCTGGTCGCCAGAATTTCCGCGATATCGGTGCAGATATCCGGGACCGGTCGGTTGGTGTCGGCTGTCAGCTCCAGAACCTGATAGAGGCAGTGCAATTCCTTCAGGCGTTCGCGCAGGGTGAGGCGCATGGCGTGGATCGACCCGTCGAGTGCCGCCAGCTCGGCGATCCGGGTTTGCAGCGGCGGCGGGGCCACGAAATCCATCTGCGTGATCCGCTCGACATCCTTCGCGAAAGCCTCGACCGGGCGGGCGAGAATACGCGCCGCGATCCAGATGACCGGCACGGCAAGGATCATTGCCAGGCCCAGCACCTGCAACAGCCGCACGCGGATGGCGCGCGGGCCGCTGCCCAGTGCTTCCAGAGGGGCGGCCATGACAAAGCTGGTGCCATCGTCGTTAAGCGTCTTGATGACGGTCAGCCATGTGACACCACCGGCCTCCACCGGGCCGAAATAGGTCTGGGCCGTGGTTCCAGCCCGGTCCGTCAGGGCGCTCAGGATCGCCGAGTCGAAGAGGCGCGCCGAAGGCAGGGTTTCGATCAGGACAGGTGCATTGGCCTTCTGGTCGGCCTCGACGATCTCGCGCAGCCGGGCGGCACCCGAATAGGCGAGCACGCCGCCCGTACGGTCGATGACCGCTGCCTGCGTCTCCGGCACGGGCCGGCCCTGGGGCAGGCGGGCGGACAGATCCCACAGCGAGACATCGACGCCCGCGACCGCGCCGGAATCGGCGCGCCGGGCCGCCGTGATGCCCGGATCACGGGTCGTATAGAAGATATAGGGGGCGGTGAGGATGGTCTCCGCCGTTTCCATCGCTTCAATGAACCACGGGCGTGTGCGCGGATCGAAGCTGGTGTTCACATTGTCGCGGCTCTCCACCAGGGCGAGGCCGGCATCGAGAAAGTCGAAGCGTGAATCTTCGCCATTGATCCACTGCGCCAGCCATACAGCACCATCTGGAACGCCCAGTTGCTCGATAGTCAGATCGACCGGCCGCAACAGTACGAAATCCCCATTCGGCCATCCGACATAAGTGGCGGAGACACCGGGCACGGCTTGCAGGATCGTCGCCAGGGCAAAGATCTGGCCGGCGCGGTCCTGCTCAGTCGTGGCGCGGGTGATGGGGTGCGCGGCCAGCGCCTCGGCGGCGGCCCTCGCGGTTTCCTCCATCCGGGCCAGTTCCTGCAGGGCGAGTTCAGCGCTGCCGATGAAGGAAGCGGAGACCGTCTGATCGACAAGGTCGCGCGAGGTGCGGCTTACGACACTGCCAAGAATCAGCGCGATCACGCCGATCAGGGCCAGAAACAGGATCAGGATGTGCAGGCGCAGCGGCAGCCGCAGACCACCGCGTGGCGGAGCCTCCGGTCCCGTGACGGGCCGCCTCTCCATCGGGAACCCCCTCTATCGATGCGCCAGGGTTGATTGCCGGATGCAGACCCAGATCGATAAAATTAATCTATATTTATCAGCGTCACCGCCGCAACGATATCCTTAGCGCCCTCCTGCTTAATCCAATCGTGTTTGACCTGCGTCAATGCCGCCCCGCTGAGCGGGCATAGGCTGGCCTGATGCGAGGGGAAGGTCGGCATTGAGCCGCACCGCCGCCTCCGCGCGAGAGGAAAAGCCATGTTCAAGCATATTCTGGTTCCCATCGACCTTGCCCAGGCAGAAAAGGCGCAGGCCATGCTGGACCGCGCCCGTCTTCTGGCCGATCAGGGCGCGCGGATCACGGTCGTCCATGTGGTGAAAGACCTGCCCTCCTATGTGCGGGCGGAGCTGCCTCAGGGGCTGGTCGAGAAAAACACCCGTCTGGCTAGGCAGGATATCGAGAAGTTGGTCCAGGAATCCGGGACGGTCGCCGGAATCGAGATATGCGAGGGCGATGCGGCACAGGAGATTCTCGCTTTGGCCGACAGCAGCAAGGCGGATCTGATCCTGATTGCCTCGCACAAGCCCGGATTGCAGGACTATCTGCTGGGATCGACGGCCGCCAGAGTGGTGCGCCATGCCAGCTGTTCGGTGCTGGTCCTGCGGTGACACGTAAGTTTTAGTTTCCGGAGGGAATGGTGGGCGCGACAGGGATTGAACCTGTGACCCCTACGATGTCAACGTAGTGCTCTCCCGCTGAGCTACGCGCCCATTCCATTGGCGTTCGATGCGGGGTATCGAACGGAGCGAAGCGTTTAGCACTGCCCATCCCGGAAGGCAAGGGCGACAGGCGCGCTTAGACCGTTTTTTTAGCGCAGATGACAGCTGCGCCAACCAACCGTATCATCGCGGCACATGACGACGGAAAAACCGCCTTCCCCTGACCTCGGCACGGCCGCGCGCACCGCCCCGTCGGCGGAATTTCCCGTTGCCGAGATTTCGCCGGCCTTCGAGGTGCTGGCGCCGGATTTGCAGACCCTGCCGCTGGTCTTCGCCTCGCCGCATAGTGGCCGGGTCTATCCACAATCCCTGCTGGATGCCGCGCGGCTGGATGCGCAGGCGCTGCGCAAATCAGAGGATTGCTTCGTCGACGAGATTTTTGCCTCAGCCCCGGCCTGTGGCGCGCCGCTGATCAAGGCGCATTTCCCGCGGGTCTATGTCGACCCCAACCGGGAGCCCTATGAGCTGGACCCGTCCATGTTCCGCGATGTGCTGCCGGATTATGTGAATATCCGCTCGCCGCGTGTCGCCTCCGGGCTGGGGACGATTGCGCGTATTGTCGCCGATGGCGAGCCGATCTACCGCGACCGGCTGGATTTCGCCGAGGCGGCGCGGCGCATCGCCACCTGCTATCGCCCCTATCACGCCGCGCTGAGTCGGCTGCTGAAGGAAACCCGGCAGCGTTTCGGCTTCGCCATCCTGATCGACTGCCATTCGATGCCCTCTGTCGGCCTGCCCTCGGCGAAGCTGCGACCAGGGGGGGCGGGGCGGGGCGGGGCTTCCAGCAAGGAGGGCAGCCGGGTGGACATCGTGCTGGGCGATTGCTTCGGCACGGCCTGCTCGCCGGCGGTGACCATGCGCTGCGAGGCCCTGCTGCTGGGGCTGGGTTACAGCGTGGCGCGCAATCATCCCTATGCCGGCGGGTATACCACGCGGCATTACGGGCGGCCGCGCGATGGTGTCCATGCCCTGCAGATCGAGCTGAGCCGGGCGCTTTACATGGATGAGCACCGCTATGAGCGCAGCGCGCATCTGCCGGTGCTTGCAACGGAAATGGAAACACTGATCCGGGGCCTTGCCGATCTCGACCTCAACCAGCTGGCGGCGGAATGACCCCTGAGATCGTGATCCGTGATGCGACGCCCGATGATGTCCCGTCGATCCGCGACATCTATGCCCATCATGTCCTGCACGGGCTGGCCAGTTTCGAGGAACAGGCGCCGGATCTGGCGGAGATGACCCGGCGCTTTCAGGCGCTGAGCGAGGCCGGTTTCCCCTATCTGGCAGCATTCCTGGACGGGGTTCTGGTCGGCTATGCCTATGCCGGGCAATACCGGCCGCGCCCGGCCTATCGCCATTCGGTCGAGGATTCGATCTATGTGCGGGAGGGGAATGCCGGCAAGGGCATCGGCCGCACCCTGCTGTCGGCCCTGCTGGAGCGCTGCACGGCATGCGGTTTCCGGCAGATGATCGCGATCATTGGCGACAGCGGCAATACCGGCTCGATCCGGCTGCATGAATCGCTGGGCTTCGAGCGGATCGGCACGATCCGGTCCGTCGGCTTCAAGCATGGACGCTGGGTCGACAGTGTGTTGTTGCAGCGCCCGCTCGGGTCTGGCGACACCACGCTTCCCTGAGAACACGCGGTCCCCCGCTTCGCCGACAGCTTTACCCGCCGCCTGCCGCACTGCCGCAACATACTCAAATTCAATAACCTACCGGAATGGTTACAGGATTTTCAGTATTAGATTACGGTAAATTCTGCTGAAATGGATTTGTGTGAAGACGCGGAAAAATCGGATGCTGGGGATCTGTAAATGAAGAAGTTCCTGTTTTTATGCTGTGTTTTTGCCTTGATGGGTTGCGCGACGCCAGAATACCAAGCCACTCAAGCGGAATGCTCTTCAAAATGGATGCGCGAGATACCGCCAAAAAATGAACAGGAGATGTATAATAAAACGATGAAAAGAAAAGTTCCGACTGGGGAATCCACCTGTACGGCGGTCGGAAATACTGTGAATTGTGTGCAGAAAATGAGAGATGAAGAGTACACGGTTCCCGCGATACGTACTGTGGATCGAAATAAGGAGAGCCGTGACGCTCAAATTCGAGCTTGCACGCAAAGTAATTGCCTGTCGAAGTACGGGAATGTTTCCTGCGAGAAACCCAAATAATCAATCTGGATGCTGATTCGGGGCGCTACCGGACCCGCTGGAATCCAAAGCACGCCTGCGCGTTAGGGCAAGAAAAAAGGGCCGCGCAATGAAGCGCGGCCCGAGTTTAGGGAGGAAACGCCCAAAAAGTGCGTACGACAGAGGACAAGGTCATGTCGCACTGCAAAATATGATAGCCTTGCGAGCGGCTGTCAAACGCTTTTTAAGTCATTGTTATTAAACAAAAATATATAATACGGGAAAGAATATTTCACCCCAGACAATTTTGCAGCGCAATAATTTCGTGTGGGACGGCGCATTTGGCGCCTGATTTTTTGTGCATTGCAGCAATGCAAATTCCGCATAATTGCTGTTTTGCAGGGCGAATCATGCCGTGTTCACAATTCTTGGTGGGCAAAAGGGCTTTATGTTAGAATAATCTTCAGGAAGGCTATCTTTTTGTAACTAATATAAAAAGCCTCCTGGCGCAGGGAGAATCACCAACGCGCCCTCCAATCGATCACAGAATGTGCGGGAATAATGAAGACCCGAAGGGGCGGGCCTATGGCAGGGACCCGGCACTCTGCGGATCGATAAGAGATTTTGCGCCTTATGTCGTCGAATGCGTCTGATCAGGAGCGATTGCTGTCGAAGGCAGTCCGCAGGCTGCGCAGCCTTGCCGGTCGATTCCGCCAGTGCGCCCTCTCTCTGATTGACACAGCCCGGAACAGCGAGCCTCCCAGCCCGGAATTGGGGGCCGGCCAGATGCTGGCCCAGGTGGCCGATGGCCATGCCCTGCTGATGGAAGCGGTCGATGCGCTGGATATCGGTCTGGTGCTCTATGGGCCGGGCGACCGGCTGATCTTCTGCAACAAGGCCTTCAAGGATTTCTATCCCGGCGCCGGCGCCATCATGAAGGTGGGGCGCAACCGCGTGGATATTCTGTCCGACATGATCGATGCCGGCATCATGCCGCCGCCCCCCGGCGATAAACTGGCCATCCTCGCCTCAGCCCTGTCCAACGAGCCGGGGAAATGGCCTATGGTCGAGCAAAGCCTGGTGGATGGCCGGCTGATGCGCCCCCGGGTGAAACGAACTCCGAGCGGTGGACTGGTCTTCGTCAATGTCGATGTGACGGAGATGCGCCATCGCGAGATCGCATTGCTGGAGGCCAAGGAAAAGGCCGAGCAGGCTGACCGGATCAAGACAGAATTTCTGTCCAACATGACGCATGAACTGCGCACGCCGATGAATGCCATATTGGGATTTTCCGAGATGATCATGCGGGAAACCAATGGCCCGGTAGGCGACCCGCATTACCGGGACTATGCCGCCTGCATCCATGAAAGCGGCGGGTATCTGCTGGCCATCATCAACGACATTCTCGACATGTCGAAATACAATGCCGGCCGGTTCACCCTGGTCGAGCAGCAGGTCGATATCGACCGCATCCTGGCTGCCGTTCTGCGCATGATCACGGATCGCGTGACGGCGGCCGGGCTGGTGCTGGATGTCCGGGTGCCGCCCGGCCCGCCACCTCTGATGGCCGATGAACGCCAGATCATGCAGATGCTGCTGAACGTGACCACCAATGCGATCAAATTCACCCCCGCAGGCGGACGCATCACCATCGACGGCTCGGCGTTGCCGGATGGCGGCTACGCGCTGTCGGTCATCGATACCGGGATCGGCATGGAGGCGCAGGATATTCCGCTGGCGCTGGAACCCTTCGGCCAGGTCGATTCCTCGCTGGGCCGCCAGCATCTCGGCACCGGGCTGGGCCTGCCGCTTGTGAAATCCATGATGGAGGCCCATGGCGGCAGCCTGGCGCTGACCAGCCAGCCGGGGGTAGGAACGATGGTAACGCTGTCCTTCCCGGCCAGCCGGGTTCTGGCCGCCGCTTAGCTGAAAGTGGCCTGGGCCTTCATGCCAAGATAATTGCCCGGTCCGCCAATCCAAAGCTCTGCCCCGCCCTCAACAGGCTTGCCGTTCACGGTGAAGGGGGCGGTGTCGAATACCGGGCTCATGCCGCGGAACTCAAAGCCGGTCAGGCGGGCCGCCGGCCGCTCCCGGCGCACCAGATCGAGCAGCAGCGTCGCCATCAGCGGGCCATGCACGATCAGGCCGGGATAGCCTTCCACCTGCGTCACATAGGGCTGGTCGTAATGGATGCGATGGCCGTTGAAAGTCAGCGCCGAATAGCGGAACAGCAGTGGCGGCGTGGGCACCACCTCGCGCGACCAGATGGCGTCATCGACCGGCGGGGCGGCCGGCGGCTGCTTGGCCTTCTCCGCCTCGGTCGGCCAGCCGCGATAGACGATGTCGTGTTCCTCGACGATGGCCACGCCCGCACTGCCGGACAAGGTGTGCTTCACGGTGACGAAGATCAGCGGGCCAGTGCGGCCTTCCTTCACCGTCACCGACAGGATTTCCGAGACCTTGGTGGCAGTGTCGCCGATCTTCAGCGATTCCCCGAACTGCAGGCGACCGCCGGCCCACATGCGGCGCGGCAGCTCGACCGGCGGCAGGAACCCGCCACGTTTCGGGTGGCCATCCTCGTCCAGCACGCCGGTCCGGGCGACCGGGTTGAAGAATATCCAATGCGCGCCCGGCGGCAGGGCATCGCCTTCCTTCGGCTCCGGACGGTCATGATCGAGCATGGCTTCCCAGGCGCCGACCGGCCAGGCGGGGATCAGCTGCTGCTGTTCCTCGCGCTTGCCAACCCAGGCCTGCAGCTTTTCTGCGTCGATGGTCATGCGAACTCCTGACGAAGGGCGTGCGAATGCTGGCCGATGGCAGGCATCGGGCGCATCGGATGGCTTTTTCCATCGGTGATCGGAGCGGGCGCGATGATCTCGACCGGTCCTTCCGGCGTGTCCATCGGCGTCAGCCGCAGGGCCGGGTGAGTTTTCAGATCCTCCACCGTATTGACCGAGGCGAAGGCGATCTGGGCGGCCTTCAGCAGGGCTGAGGCCTGTGCGCGGGTCAGCGGGCGGAAGACGGATTCGATGGCCTCGGTCAGCGCCGGGCGGTTGGCGCAGCGCGCGACATTGGTGTTGAAGCGCTCATCCGTGGCGAGGCCGGGCTGGCCCAGCACCTCGGCGCAGAGCCGCACCCATTCGCGTTCGTTCTGGATCGCCAGCATGATCTGGCCATCAGCGCATTGATAGGCGCCATAGGGCTGGATCGTCGCATGGCCCAGGCCGATGCGCGCCGGACCGGTGCCGCCATAGGCATATTGCAGGTATGGCACGTTCATCCAGTCGGCCAGCCCGTCGAACAACGAGACCTGGATCGCCGCCCCCTTGCCGGTGATGCCGCGCTGGATCAGCGCTTCCAGCACGGCGGCATAGGCGTTCATGCCGGCGCCGATGTCGCCGATGGAAATGCCGACGCGCGCCATGTCCGTCGCCGTGCCGGTGACCGAGCAGACACCGCTTTCCGCCTGCACCAGCAGATCATAGGCCTTCATCTCGGCCATCGGCCCGCTGTCGCCATAGCCGCTGATATCGACCGTGATCATGCCGGGATGGCGCTGGCGCAATTCCTCCGAGCCGAAACCGGCGCGGCCGGCAGCCCCGGGCAGCAGGTTCTGCACGAACACATCGGCCTTCGCCAGGATGCGGGTCAGCAATGCCTTGTCGTCCGGGTTCTTGATGTCGAGGGTCAGCGATTCCTTGCCCCGGTTCAGCCAGACGAAATAGCTGGACTGCCCGTTCACCGCCCGGTCATAGCCGCGCGCGAAATCGCCCTCGACCCGTTCGATCTTGATGACCCTGGCACCGGCATCGGCCAGCTTCGCGGTGCAGAGCGGGGCGGCGACGGCCTGTTCCAGCGCCACCACCAGCAATCCGTCCAGGGCACCCATCAGTAAGAACGCGGCAGGCCCAGCACATGCTCGGCCAAATAGGAATAGATCAGGTTCGTCGAGATCGGCGCGATCTGGTACAGCCGGGTTTCGCGGAACTTGCGCTCGACATCATATTCCTCGGCGAAACCGAAGCCGCCATGCGTCTGCAGGCACATATCGGCCGCCGCCCAGGAGGCATCGGCCGCCAGCAGCTTCGCCATATTGGCTTCCTTGCCGCAGGGCTGCTTGGAATCATACATCTGCGCCGCGCGCTCGACCATCAGGGCGGCTGCTTCCGACTGGGCATAGGCCTTGGCGATCGGGAACTGGATGCCCTGGTTCTGGCCGATCGGGCGGTTGAACACCTTGCGCTCATTGGCGTAGTCGGTGGCCTTCTTGATGAACCAGCGGGCATCGCCGATGCATTCCGAGGCGATCAGGATGCGCTCCGCATTCATCCCGTCCAGGATGTAGCGGAAGCCCTTGCCTTCCTCGCCGATCAGGTTCTCCGCCGGCACTTCCAGATCGTCCAGGAAGATTTCCGTGGTGGCGTGGTTCAGCATGGTGCGTATCGGCCGGATGGTCAGCCCCTTGCCCAGCGCCTGTTTCATATCGACCAGAAAGACCGACAGGCCCTCGGTCTTCTTTGTCACCTGATCCTTCGGCGTGGTGCGGGCCAGCAGGATCATCAGGTCGGAATGCTCGGCCCGGCTGGTCCAGACCTTCTGGCCGTTGATGATGTATTTGTCGCCCTCGCGCACCGCCACGGTGCGGATCGAGGTGGTGTCGGTGCCGGCGGTCGGCTCGGTCACGCCGAAGGCCTGTAGGCGCAGCTCGCCGGTGGCGATCTTCGGCAGATACTGCTGCTTCTGCGCGTCATTGCCGTGCCGCAGCAGCGTGCCCATCGTGTACATCTGGGCGTGGCAGGCAGCCCCGTTGCAGCCGGCCTTCTGGATTTCCTCCAGGATCGCCGCCGCCGCCTCGATGCCCAGCCCGCTGCCGCCATATTCTTCCGGGATCAGCACGGAGAGGTAGCCGGCCTCGGTCAGCGCCTTCACGAAAGCCGTCGGATAGGCGCGCTCGCGGTCGGTCTCGCGCCAGTATTCGCCGGGGAAGCCGGCGCAAAGCTGGCGGACGGCATCGCGAATCTCGGGAAAACTCTCTGTCATCTCGGACATGGAGGCGTGTCCTCTTCTTACGTTTCAGTCAGGCGACGCGAACCATAGGCGATGCGGTCGCGGGCGCAATACGAAAGGTGAAGATGGGGCGTTCCGTGCGGAGGGCCATGCCTTGAGCGCATGGCCGGCTCTCAAGCTGGCATGCCGGCCGGTGGCGGCAGGGTGCCGGTCTTGCGGCGGCGCAGATACAGGATACCGGCGGCCAAAACGACGCCGGCAACCAGGATGCCGATTGCCAATAGCGGGCGATAGAAGAACCAGGCAAGTGCAATGGTCGATGCCCCCAGCAGAAGCGCCAGGCAGAAGGCAATCAGCGCATGGCCGAACTGGACCAGCGTGCCCAGCATCGGCACGATATCGGCGGCAACCGCCATCGGCCGCATCACCAGCATAAAGCCGACAAACAGGAAGATCAGCCCGACAGCGCGCAGTACCCAGCCCAGCACGGCATTCGCGGCCTGTTCGGCGGCAAACATTTCGTCTGCTGGCACATCGCCGCGCGTCACGATCAGCAGGCGGTCGCCAGCCTTCGTTGGATAGGGGGTCAGCGTGTCACCGCTCTGCCGGCCGATGATGCTGACCGGGCCGAGCGGCACGATCTCATAGGCGATCCGGTAATCACCGATGGCCGGGCTTTCTGGATCGGCCCCCAGATACAGCCGATCATCGATCAGGCTGACCTTCTTGCCCCCACCATAGGCGGCGCGGCTGCGCTGAAGCTGTGTGGCATCGAGGGGCAGGGGGCGGTCGCCATCGATCAGGTCGAGCACGGGTTGGCCCAGCGTGAAGGCCCCCAGCCGGGCCTGGGGGGCGGCGATGGTGCGGCTGCGCAGCGTCATCGGCGGGTTGCCATGCCCCTCCGGCTTGCGGAAGCGGGCGGAATCGGCGGGCGTGTCCGACCAGTCCCGGGAATAGGTATAGGTGGTGACGGTTTCCTCGCCGCCGCCCAGCTTGCTGCGGGTTTCGGAGGTGGAATCCTCCTGCCACTGAAACATCTCGACCCGGCGGATCAGCCTGACCCCGGTAGCCGATACGGCAAAGGCCAGGTCGGAGAGGGCGCCATCAGTCTCGACCGGACCGGTCAGGTGGACCAGCTTGCCCTCATTCGCGGCATCGCGTGTCGCCGAAGAGACATGGACAACCAGCCCGGCACCTTCCTCCAGCGAGCGGGCGGTGGTGACGGCGCGGCCTTCGTTCCAGAACAGCCCGACGGTGCAGGCGAGGATGAGCAGCAGCCCGATCAGAACCCCGATGATCGAGTCCTTCAGCCGGCTGAGCCAGGATACCGATGTCGTCTCGCTGAACTGGTCCACCGCATCCCCCTGTCGCCGTATTCCAGTACGCAGCCTACGCCAGTCCGGCGTCTATCCCCAGAGCGACGGTTTCGGCGGGTGCACGATGCTGCCCTCATAGGTCAGCCCGCCCTCGCGGTCATGGGCGAGCAGCAGCGGTGCGTCCAGATCGACGACCTTCGCACCCTGGCCGGCGATCACGCCCGGCGCCATCGACAGCGATGTACCCAGCATGCAACCCAGCATGACGCCCAGCCCGGCCTTCTCCGCCGCTGCCTTCAGGCGTAGCGCCTCGGTCAGGCCACCGGTCTTGTCGAGCTTGATGTTGATCATCTCGTATTTGCCGACCATGTGCTCCAGCGAGCGCAGATCATGGCAGCTCTCATCAGCGCAGACCGGCAGCGGATGCTCGGCCCCGGCCAGCGGCGCATCATCGGCGGCCTTCAGCGGCTGCTCGATCATTTCCACACCCAGATCGACCAGCGCCGGGGCATAGCGCAGATACTGCTCCAGGCTCCAGCCCTCATTGGCATCGACGATCAGCCGGGCCTTGGGCGCGTTGTGGTGGATCGCCTCGACCCGTTCCAGATCGCCCTCGCCGGTCAGCTTCAGCTTCAGCAGCGGCCGGTCGGCATTCTCCGCCGCCGCCTTGCCCATGGCTTCCGGCGCGTCGAGGCTGATCGTATAGGCAGTGACCAGCGGCTTCGGCGCGGAAGCCAGGCCGGCCAGCTGCCAGACCGGCGTGCCGGACAGCTTCGCTTCCAGATCCCACAGCGCGCAATCGACCGCGTTGCGGGCGGCACCATTCTTCATGACGCCCAGCAGTTCTTCCCGGCCAATGCCCGATTCGAGGGCGGCACGCGCCGCCTCGATCTCGGCGATGACGCTGTCCAGCGTCTCGTCATAGCGGGCATAGGGCACGCATTCGCCCCAGCCCCGCGCGCCGTTTTCGGTCAAAGTGACGGTGACGACATGGGCCTCGGTGCGTGCCCCGCGCGAAATGCGGAACACGCCCCGGATCGGGAAGCTCTCCCGCTGGATGGAAAGCTGGCGCATCACAGCTTGGCGATGTGATCGACCAGCGCCCCGACGCCGAAGCGGACCGGATCAGTGGCCGGCAGGCTGGTCTCGTCCTCGATCTTCTTCAGCATGTCCCTGGCCTCGGCCTCGGACAGCATGGAGGTGTTGACGGTGACGCCGCCGGCCTTGATCGCCGGGTTGGTCAGGCTGCCGGCGCGCAGGTTCAGATCGATGGTGTCCTTCAGGCTGGGCAGCTTGTAGCCCGGCAGGCCACGCATATGCGGGCGGTTCGCCTCGGTGCCGATGACGATCACATCGGCCTGGGCGCCATGCAGCAGGCCCAGCGAGACGCCGGCATAGGAGGCGTGGAACAGCGAGCCCTGGCCTTCGATCAGATCCCAATGGTCGTCATCATTCGCCGGGGCCAGCCATTCGACCGCGCCGGAGATGAAATCGGCGATCACCGCATCGACCGACACACCGTCACCGACAATGAAGATGCCGGTCTGGCCGGTGGCGCGGAAATCAGCCTTCATGCCGCGCTTCTTCATCTCGGCCTCGAAGGCCAGCGTGGTGAACATCTTGCCGACCGAACAATCGGTGCCGACGGTCAGCAGGCGCTTGCCGCTGCGCTTGATGCCGCTGGCGACATCGAAATCGCGGGTCGGATGGCGCACATCGGTGATGGTGCGGCCATTGGCAGCGGCGGCGGCCTTCAGCTCCGGCACGTCGGCGACCTTGCGGTGCAGGCCGGACGAGATGTCCATGCCCAGCTCCAGGCCCTTCTTCAGCGGCTCTATCCAGCTCTGCCCCATCAGTCCGCCGCGATTGGCGACACCGACGATGATGGTCTTCACCCCGGCCTTGGCGGCTTCCTCAATGGTCATGTCGGGCAGGCCCAGATCGGCCTTGCAGCCCGGCAGGCGGAACTGGCCCAGGCACTTTTCCGGGCGCCAGAATTTCACGCCGAAGGCCGTCTTGGCAGCCAGCTGGTCGGGCGCATCGCCCAGGAACATGAGATACGGCGCTTCGATGGCAGACACGAGGCTATTCCTTCAAGAATGGGTTGCAGGGTCGCAAGGGCAGTCAAATCTGTCGGCGCAGCCGGTATTCCGGCGGGTCGCCTGTAAATCTGCAAAACAACTACCGCAGGTCGCGCGCCGGTTCAATCGGCAGCATTGCGACGGCAGGGATGCTTGCCGGTCCTGATTGCTGCTTGAATGCGGTTGTATGATAAATCAATCTAAAACTAATGGTATTTAGGCATGGGGGCTGCTACCGGCATGGCGACGGTTCCATCTGCGTTCTTCGAGGAAAACGCCGCCCTGTCTGACCGCGACCGGATGATGCTCGGCGAGGCTTTCCAGGGTTTCGAGGGATTCGACTCGCTGGTGCGTTCCGGTGACGCGCCGGCGGTGCTGCGCGGCGGGGCGGGCGATGACCTGATCGAATGGCTGGACCCGCGCGATGTGCTGGCCGGCGGCGGCGCTGGCCAGGACATGTTGCGCACCCCCTTCAATGTCGCGGCCCTGCCCGGTGATATCGAGGCGGTCCAGATTCTGGCCCCGGAGGGCGCGCAGGTGACCGGCAATGCGCTGGACAATATCGTCATTGGCGGGCAGGGCGAGGACAGCATCCAGGGGGCAACGGGCGACGACACGCTGCTCGGCGGGGCCGGGGATGATGCGTTGCGCGGTGGCAAGGGCGATGACCGGCTGGAAGGCGGCGCTGGTGCCGATTGCCTGATCGGCGGGCTGGGCGACGACACGCTGGCCGCCGAAGCGGGCGACAATGCGCTGGAAGGCAATCGCGGTGCCGACAGCCTGTCCGGCGGCAGCGACACTGACCGGCTGCGGGGCGGCAAGGATGATGACCGCATCGATGGCGGTGCCGGCGACGATACGATCCATGCCGGCAGGGGCAGTGACACGCTGTCCGGCGGTACCGGCCGTGATGTCTTCGCCTTCAAGGCCGGCGACGAGGCCAATCTGGTGCTGGATTTCGATCTCGCCGAGGACCGCATCGAGCTTGCCGCTGATCTCGGCCTCGACGCCATCGCGATGCTGGCAAATCTCGGCCGCGATGCAGACGGCAATGCGGTGCTGGATCTGGGGGCAGGGGCCATGGTCACGCTGCTCGGCGTCGATCCGGCAGAGCTGACCGTCGATCATTTCCTGGTGCTGACATGACTCCGCTGGCGCTCCGGGCCGCGCCTGCTCCTGGTGTTGACGGCGCGGGGCGATTTTCCCTAGGGCCGGATGTCACCCTGACGCATTTCCATGCCGACAGGCCCTGGCGGGAGGGCACGGCGCTGGCCTGCCGCACGGCGCTGGACCCGCTGCGTGTCCTGCTGCGGCAACCGCCCTGGCGCGTGCTGCTGTTGCGGTGCGAGGCGGGCGAGGGGCCAGCGCTACGGGAGGCCGCACGCAATCTGGACGCTGGCACGCTGGCGGCGATCACCGCCTTTCTGGTCGATAAGGCGGAGGATGCGGGCCTGCTGGAAGGCCCCGCCTATCCGGCGCTGCGCGACTTTCTGGCCGGGCAGGTCACAGCCCTGCACCCGCTCTATCGGCGCTGGCCTCTGGAGGGCAGGCGGCAGGGCCTCGCTGTCGCGCCGCTGGCCGCCCCCGTCACGCTGCTGTGCCTTGGCGCGCAGGCTGGCCGGGTCGCGCGCTCGACCGCCGATCCGCTGGCGCCCGATCTCCACAGCGTGGTCATCGATCCGCCGGAGCCGGAGGCGGCTGTCCTGGCCTTTACCAAGGGCCGTCTGCTGCGCTTCAGCTATATGCCGGGGCAGGCGCATGACGAGGGCCTGCATGCACCGATAGCCACGCTCTCGACGGGCCTGCCTTTGCCGATCACCCGGCTGATGCTGGCGCTGTGGCATTTGCGGCCTGATCTTCAGGCGCTGTTTCCGTTGATGACACAGGAGGGCCGAAGTGGCTTCCTGTCCTGGTGCCTGCTGGAGGGTGCGCGCGTCTATCCTGCACTCTTGGACGCCCCTGGCTGGACGCAAGCCGGGATCGCGGCGGCGGTCTATCAGGCCCGGCCCGATCTACAGGCCGCCTTCGATCTGCGCCAGCCGGAGGGCGCGGAAGGCTTTGCGCTCTGGCGGAAATTTCATGGTGGTCGGGAGGTGGCGGCGCTGGCCGTTCCGGCGCTGCACCGCGCGCCGCAGCCGGAGATGGGCGGGGTCAGCATCATCGGCCATGCCTCGGCGGCTCTGGGCATTGGCGAGGATGCAAGGCAGGCAGCCGGCGCGCTTCAGGCGGCAGGGTTGCCGGTTGATCTGGTCGATATGCCGCCGGGCGGGGGGCCGGCCCGACCCCCGCGCTACCGGTCGGTCCTTGTCTGCCTCACCGGCTTCGATCTTCTGGATCTGTTGGCGAAGGAGGGCGAGGGGTTTTTCGCGGATCGCAAAGTCATCGGCCTGCTGCCCTGGGAATTGCCGCACTGGCCGGCATCCCTGCGGCTGGCCTATGCGGGGCTGGACGAAATCTGGGCGATGAGCGATTTTCTGGCCCGGGTCTGGCGGCGGGAGGCGCCGGTGCCGGTGCTGGACATGCCGCCGGCCGTAACCGCTGATCTGCCGGCGCAATTCAGCCGCGCGGGTTTCGGCCTGCCGGAGAAGCATTACCTGTTTCATGCCGGCTTCGATGCCCGCTCGACCCTGTCACGCAAGAACCCGGCGGCGGCGGTACAGGCCTTCCAGCGCGCCTTTCCGACGCGCCAATCGGTCGGCCTGGTGCTGAAGGCAATGAACGGCGCGCCGGATATCCCCGGCTGGGCCGGATTGCAGGCCGCAATCGCCGGTGACCCGCGTATCCATCTGCTGAACCGGACGGAGGATCGCCTGCACGCCAATGCCCTGCTGGCCTGCTGCGATGCCCATGTCTCGCTGCACCGGGCGGAAGGCTTCGGGCGCATTCCGGCGGAGGCGCTGCTGCTGGGCAAGCCGGTCATCGCCACCGGATGGTCCGGCACGGCGGATTTTGTGACGCCGGAAACCGGCTTCCCGGTCGATAGCCACCTCATCCCCGTGCAGGATTATCCTCATTGTGCCGGGCAGTTCTGGGCGGAGCCGGATATCGACCATGCCGCCCGACTAATGCGATGGGTGGCCGGCAATCGGCGGCAGGCGCAGCGCATTGCCGCTGCCGGGCAGGCGCTGATGCGGGCGCAGCATGACCCGGCGGTCGTCGGCCAGCGCTACCGGGCACGGCTGGAGAGTCTCGGATGGCTGTAGAGCGCCTGCAAAGCCGCCTGTCCGGCCACCGCGCCATAGGCGGCAGCTACATCGGCCCAGCCCGGATCACCGGTGCCGCATTCGGCGGCATAGGTCAGCGGCCAGGACTCCGGCACGGCCAGGCCGTGGCGATGGAGTACCTGCATCGATTCGACGAAGACCAGCGCGCGCAGCCGCCTCGTCTTGGCCCCGTCATGCAGCCGCTGATCAGCCTGCACCGCTTCGATGAAGCCGATGCGCCCCGGATGACGCCGGTAGAGCCGCAGCCACAGATCAAGATCCATCGCGGTGTGCAGGATGGGGTCGAGAGGGACCATTGCCTGCCGCCGCAGATAGACGGTCGGCTGGCACAGGAAGCAGCCGGCGCTGAAATCATAGAGCAGCCCCTCCGGCTTCACCGGGTAGTGCCCGATAGCGGCCCCTGTTGCATCGACCAACCGGGCATGACCGTGGAACGCCATTCTCTCCGGCTCCATTCCGGCGCTCTGGCGCAGCCGGGCGAGCGCGCCTTCCGCCAGACGGTCATCGGCATTCAGCCAGCCCACAAGTTCACCATCGGCCCGCGCAAAGCCGGTGTTCAGCGCATCGGCCTGTCCGGCATCGGCGGCGCGGATGATCTGCAACCGGTCCGGATGGCGCGCGGCGGAGCCGTCCAGCACCGATTCCGTCTCATCGGTCGAAAGATTGTCGCAGATTATCACCTGATCAGCGGCATCCGGCCGGTCGAGCGCACTGGCCAGTGCCTCGGCAAGGAACCGGCCCTGGTTGAAGCTGGGGATGACGAGGCTGATCCGCATGACGCATTTTTCCATACAAGGCAGCGGCGCGCATGGTGATATCGGCCTGCCTGATCGCCTCCTGCGACAACGCCCCCTATCTGGCGCAGGCCATCGCCTCGGTGCGGGCGCAGACCCGACCCTTTGATCTGATTGTGGTGGCCGACGATGCCTCCACTGATGGATCGCGCGAAGTGATCCGCAGTATGGCCGCAGAGGAGCCGCGCCTCGTGCCGGTGCTGCGCGACCGGCGGCTGGGACCGGCCGGCAATCGTGACCTCGCCATCCGCGACATGCGGGCGGACTGGATCAGCCAGCTGGATGGGGACGATAAGATGGCGCCCGATAAACATGCGGCGGAATGGGAGGCCATCGCGCCGTTTCAGGACCGCATCGAGGCGGTGGGGTTTTCCGATGTGCTGCTGGTCGATGCCTGGGGTGATCCGCTGGAGTGCTGGAATTTGGCACGTTATGCCCTGATGGACCGGGCGGAGCGTCTCACCTGGATGGCCCGGCGGAGCGCCCCGATTCCGCGCGACATGCTGCTGTCCCGCCATTTGTATCTGGAGGCCGGCGGGTATGACCATGCCCTGCCGCTCTATGAGGATTGGGATTTCAAGCTGCGGCTGGCCGCCTGCCGCGCCGTCTGGCGCCATAGCGGCATTACCGGCACGCAATACCGCCGGCATGGCGCCGGCCTGTCCGATGCGCCCTTACCGGAGCATGAGCTCTGGCTTGCCAGTGTGCGCCAGCGCAACGCTGCCCTGATGGCCGGGGCGGTATGACCGCTATTCCGACCGTGGCGCTGGCCGGCCTCGCCGAGATGTCGGCGCTGGATATTCCGCGTCTCGGCGCGATCCCGGCGGAAAAACTGCGGCCCGTCCAGACCCTGCGCGGGCGACTGGCCGAGGCCATTCTGGCAACCCCGCCGCTGGCGCTGGCAACGGCGTTGCGCGGCGATCTCGGCACGCTCTACCAGCGCATTGAGGCGCTGGAATTGCGCGCCCTGCCCGGCGGGGCAGTGCCCCTTGGTCCGGTTGATCCGGCAGACCCCGCCTTCTGGCCCGCGCTACTGGCCCGGCTGCTCTATGAATATCCGGCGGATTGTCTGGCGGAGCCAGCGCTGCTGGATCACTGCCCGCCGCCCTTGCTGGAGCCGGTGGCCGGCGCGTTGCTCGGCGGATTGCCACTGGATGCGGATGGGACGGCGGCCGCCCGGCGGCGGCGCTTTTACATCGATCTGGTGGCGTGGATCACCAGGCGTGTCGAGGGCGCACCCGATCATCCCGAGTCCCGCGCCCTGCTCCGGGCCTTTCTGGACCGTGCCAATTTCATCGCGCATTTCCGAGATGAGGCCGATCTGGAAACGCTGCGGCGACGTGGGCGGCTGATCACCGACAGGGTCGATCCGCCCCTGCCGCTGCTGCGCCAGGCCCGGCCGCGCATCCGTCTGGGCATCGTGGCGCTGGATGCGGAGGAGCGGACCGAGACGCGGGCAATGATCCCGCTGTTCCGCAATCTCGATGCAGCGCGGTTCGATGTGCATCTGTTCCTGCTGGGCGATTTGCAGACAGCCTATGCCCGGTCGGTTGCAGGGCTGGCGGCGCGTTGCGTGCCTTTGGCCGGCGTGCCGGCGGGTGAGCAGGCAGGCTATATCCGCGGGTTCGATCTCGATTTGCTGGTCTTCGCCAATAATCTGCTCGGCCGGGCCGGGGCCTATCCGGCACTGGCGACCCGCCGCATGGCGCGGCGGCAGATCGCCACGCTGACCAGCCCGGCCAGCACGGGGCTACCCGGTATCGACGGTTTCCTGACGTCAACTGAGGCGGAGAACACCAGCGACCTCGGCTGCATCGCGGAGCGCTATACCGAAACGCCGGTGTTGATGGATGGTCTGCCGATCTGCTTCGATGACCCGGAAGGACAACCCGTTCCGCCAGCCGAGACCGATGGCATCGACCGGTTGCTGGCCGGGTTGCCGGGGCGGGTGGTGATGCTGGCAACGGCGCATGCGGCGAAGCTGACACCGGCGCTGCGCGAGGCCTGGATCGCCATTCTCGATCAGGCGCCGGACGCTGTTCTCGTGCTATTGCCGGGCAATCCGGGCTGGCAGATACGCATCAACCCTGACTCCATCCGGCGCTGGTTCCACAGCGCGGCACGGGCAGCCGGGCTGGATACCAGCCGCATTATCGTCGCCGGGCCGTTTGTCGCACGCAGTGCTGTCACCTATCTGGCTGCGCGGGTGGATATTGTCCTCGACAGTTTCCTCTATGGCGGCTGCGCCAGCCTGATCGATCCGCTGCGCGCCGGCACGCCGGTCATCGCGCTGGCGGGACAGGGGCAGAAGGCACATCAGGGCGCGGCGCTGCTGTGCGCTCTCAGGCTGGACGATCTGGTCGCGGCGGATGTTCCCGCCTATGTCGCGCATTCTGTCCGTCTGGCCGGTGATCCAGCCGAGTGCCGGCGCTGGCGGGCGGTGATCCGTGCGCGGATCGCGGCGGCGCCGTTTCTTGACCCGGCCGATTTCGCGCGGCGCGTGGCCGGCGCCTATGAGGCGCTGTACCGCGACATCCTGCAGGACGGCCAGAATGCGCGCGATCCCGGCATGGTGCGGATCGACGCGATTTGGGATGCCTGCTTCCCGGCAGGCTGGTATCCGCTGGAAGGCCGCGCCGATAACGGTTTCTGGCGCTGGAGCGGGGAAGCGGCCACGCTGCGGTTCTTCGCGGCTCCTGCCGGGCCGGCGGTTCTGGATATCGCCATCCGCCATGTCGCGGCGGCGGAGCAGCTTGCCGGTATCCGGCTCAATGTTGGCGGTGTTTCCGTGACGCCCGATATCCTGCCGCCGCTGCTGGCGAGCGAACGGGCGCTGCTGCGCTTTCGGTTGCCCGCAGAGGGCGGTGATCTCGCCCTCACCCTGTCCGTGCCGGAACGACGCGTGGCGGGCGATCCCCGGGGGCTGGGGGTGGCGGTATCCCGCGCGGCGCTGCGCCCGGCGGGCGGTGATATCGCCATCGCGGCAGATGCACCGCTGCTCGGCCGGGGCTGGCGGGTCGATCCGCAGGACGGGCGGCATAGTCTGCACCCCGGCCATCCGGGCCAGCTTTATCTGGATCGGGTGGAGCCGGGAACCTGGCTGGTGACACTGGAGCCGGCGGCGGAGCTTGTCCTCTCCGTCGATGACATGCCTGTGCCGCTGCATCGCCGGGGCGGGGTGCTGCAGGGCTATCACCAGCGCGCCGAGCCGGGGCCGGCCAGCGTGGTCCTGCGGTCGCCCTTGGCATGGTCGGGAAATATCAGCCTGTCGCGGGTGGCGTTGTGAAGCGGGGGCGGCTGCGCGTGCTGCACCAGCTGGCGCGCTCCGGCGGCACGCTGATCAACCGGCTGCTGCTGACGCAGGCGCGTTCGGCGATCCTCAGCGAGGTGCATCCCGACGGCTTCGCCACGCTTGATGCGCTGGTGCAGGCGCATCACTGGTTCGGCCTGCTGCAGGCAGACGACATGGCCGAACTGGCGGCGCGCAACGCCGTGCCCTATGCGGAAGCCATCGCCCTGATCGCGCGCAAGGCGGCAAAGGCGCGGCGGCCGCTGATCCTGCGCGACTGGAGCCATCTGGATTTCATGCCTTTCGACATGGGCATCGCGCCGTCGATGACATCCCGGCAGGTCGCGGTGCTGTCGTCCGGTTTTGATCTGCTGCGGGTCGCGAGCGTGCGCCATCCGCTCGACCACTGGCTCAGCCTTGCGGCGATGCTGACCGCCGAGGGGCGACCACCGGGCCGGGCGGAACTGGAGCAGTTTCTCGACGGCGCGCTGGGCTTCGCCCGGATGGCCTTGGAAACCGGTTTCGTGCGCTATGAGGCGATCATTGCCGATCCGGCGACGGGCATGGGTGATCTCTGCGACAGGCTCCAGATTGGGTTCAACGCCGGGGCACTGGCCGGCTGGGCCGGGCGGATCGATGTCAGCACTGGCGCCGTCCCCGGCCGGGCCGGGCTGGCGGCAGAGATCGAGACGCTGCCGCGCCGGCCCGCCCCGCCGCATCTGCTGCATTTCCTGTCGCGGGATCGGCGCTATGGCGAGATTACCGGGCTGCTGGGCTATGACTAAGCGGCTGGTGCTGGCGCGCCACTATCTGGATGGCAAAGGCGTGGCGTGGCCGGGGTTTCAGGCCACACTGGCCGCGCCGATGACACATGATGCCGGGATGCTGGAAGAGGCATTGTCGCTGCTGGTGGCGGCGCGGGAGCCGGCAGAGCGTCTTGGCCCCTATCTGGCGGCGCTGCTGCTGGAAACGCCGTTCCGCCTGCCTTTTGTCGATCCGCTGCGGGATCTGCCGGTGGAGGCCGGGCGCCAGCTGCTGCCGATTCTGGCCCGTGGGCCGGATGTGCTGCGGCAGCCGGGCGATGCCGATGCCTGGGCCGCCTATGCCGAGAGCCTGCTGGTCGCCTGCGGTGCGGCAGTGCTGCCGTTTTTACGTCTGCATGCGGCGTTTGCCGCGACGGGTGATCTGCGGCGGCTGATGACATTGCGCGGCCGGCTGATCGCGCAGGCGGAAGGCATCGATGACTGGTATCCCGGCAGGCCTGCGGCAGGGCAACCGATCCGGCTGGGCCTGCTGACGGGGCGGATCGACGACCGGCCGAATACGCGCTTCCTGCTGCCGCATATCGACCGGCTGGATCGCCGCCGCTATCGCGTCTTCGGCTATGCGCTGGGCGGCGGGGAGGATGGCATGGCGGCGCTGTTCCGCAGCGCCTGCGACCGGCTGGTGCGGCTGGACGGGATGGCGCAGCACGACCGGGTGGCGGCGATCCGACGGGACAGGCTGGATATCCTGCTGATCGGCGGCAATGTCGCGGCCTCCGTCGATCCGCTGTGCCGGCTGGCGGCGTGGCGTCTGGCACGGTATCAGGTCCTGCTGGCCGCGACACCGGTGACCAGTGGCCTGGCCAGCATCGATCATGTGCTGGTCGGCACGGAGACCCCACAAGGCGCGGACACGCAGTGTACGGAAGAGTTGCTGAGGCTCGACCGGCTGTTCTGCTGCTTCGATCCGGGGGTGCCGCGTGCGGCGTCGGAAGCCCCCAGCCGCACCGATTTCAGCATCGAGGAATCGGCAAAGCTCCTGCTGTCCACCGCCAGCCTGACCAAGCTGACGCCGGCCTGCCTCGATCTGTGGCTGTCGATCCTGGAGACGCGGGCGGATGCGGTGCTGCTGCTCGCGCCGTTCAACCCGTATTGGCTGGGCGACACGCCGCCCCGCACGGCGCTGGCGGCGCATCTGGCCGATCTGGCCCGGCGGCGCGGTATCGCGCCCTATCGTATCCGGCTGGCCGGGCCCTTCACCGATGCCGGCACCGTCGATGCGCTGGCCGGGCTGGCCGATCTGTACCTCGACGCCTTCCCCTATGCCGGGTGCACCACGCTGCTGGCGCCGCTGGCGGCGGGCGTGCCGGTGGTGGCGATGGTAGGCGACAGCCAGCGCGGCAATCAGGCGGCCGCCCTGCTGTCGGAGGCCGGGCGGCAGGGCGGTATTGCCCGCGATGCCGGTGAGTATCGGCGGATCGCACTGGATATGCTGGGCCTGCCAAGGCTTTCGGAACCGTCGGGCGGTTTTCTCGACGCGGCGGACTTCGCACGGTCGCTCGATGTGGCGCTGTCCTCTATGCTGGCCGCTAACGCAGCAGGAGAAGACCATGGCGACCACGCCCGATGATGTTCTGGATTTCTGGTTTGGCCGGCCGGGCAGCGCCGATTACGGCACGTCCCGCAAAATCTGGTTCGAGAAGAATGATGATTTTGACGCCGAGATTCAGGGACGTTTCGGGGAGGCGGTGGAAAACGCGCTTCTCGGCGGCTTTGCCGATTGGGAGACGACGCCGGCTGACTGTCTGGCGCTGATCATCCTGCTCGACCAGTTCCCCCGCAATCTCTATCGCGGCACGGCACAGGCCTTTGCCGGCGATGCACGGGCGCTGGAACTGGCGAATACGGCTATGGATGCCGGGTTCGACGAGGCCCTGCTGCCAGTGCAGCGCATCTTCCTCTATCTGCCCTTCGAGCATAGCGAGACCATGGCCGATCAGGCGCGCTCGGTAGAGTTGCTGACTGCGGTCAGCGCGCAGACCGGGAATCCCGACTGGGAGGCCTATGCCATCGCCCATCGGGACATCATTGCCCGCTTCGGCCGCTTCCCGCACCGCAACACCGCGCTGGGCCGGAAGACAACACCGGAGGAGGCGGAATTCCTGAAGCAGCCAAATTCGGGGTTCTGAAGATCGGGCGGCCATCTCTCTCGTATCCCCTCTGGCCTGTAAGCGCTTCACACAAGTGGCGGGCGGGTCTATGAAGGGCCGTCCCCCCTGAAGCGGAGCCTGTTCATGTTCACCACCCGCCCTGAAATCCTCGGTACTTTCGGCGTCGTCGCCACGACCCACTGGCTGGCCAGCGCCACCGGCATGGCGATCCTGGAGAAGGGCGGCAACGCCTTTGACGCGGCGGTGGCGACCGGCTTTGCGCTGCAGGTGGTAGAGCCGCATCTGAACGGTCCCGGCGGCGAAGTGCCGATGATCGTGCATGACCGGAAGCGCGGAGAGATGGAGGTGATCTGCGGCCAGGGCGTCTCCCCGGCAGCGGCCACCATGGCGCATTATCGCGGGCTGGGCTTTGATCTGATGCCGGGCACCGGGCTGCTGGCGGCGACCGTGCCGGGCGCCTTCGATGCCTGGATGCTGCTGCTGCGCGACTATGGCACGATGACACTGGCCGATGTGCTGACCCCGGCCATCGCCTTTGCCGAGAACGGCTACCCCGTCGTGCCGAACATCACCAAGACGGTCGATACGGTGCGCGACCTGTTCGCCAATGAATGGAAGACCAGCGCCGCCGTCTATCTGAAGGACGGCAAGGCGCCGCAGCCCGGCACGCTGTTCCGCAATCCGGGCATGGCGGCGATGTACAAGCGCATCCTGAGCGAGGCGGAGGCCGTGGGCGGCGACCGCGACCGGCAGATCGAGGCGGCCCGCAACGCCTGGTCGAAGGGGTTCGTTGCCGAGGCGATCGACACATTCTGCCGCACCACGGAGGCCATCGATGATTCCGGCCGGCGCAACAAGGGCATCCTGACCGCCGACGACATGGCGAACTGGCAGGCCAGCGTCGAGAAGCCGACGACTTTGGAGTATGGCCGCTATACCGTCGCCGTCATCCCACCCTGGAGCCAGGGTCCGGTGCTGGTGCAGCAGCTGGCCCTGCTGAAGGGCTATGACCTGGACAAGACCGACCCGCTTGGGCCGGACTTCCTGCATCTGTTCATCGAGAGCGGCAAGCTGGCGATGGCCGACCGCGAGCAGTTCTACGCCGATTCCGCCCAGGTCGAGGTGCCGATGGAGACGCTTCTCTCGGCGGCCTATAACGACGAGCGCCGCAAGCTGATCAGCGATGCGGCGTCCAAAGATCCGCGTCCCGGCGAGGTGCCGGGGCTGGAGCGCTGGATGGACAAGGAAGCCGGTACCCGCCTGGGCCGTGCGCCGGAATACGCCAATTTCTCCATCGGCGAGCCGACCGTGCGGCGCGACGGCAACACCGCCGGCGATACCTGCCACATGGACATCATCGACCGCTGGGGCAACATGGTCTCGGCCACGCCGAGCGGCGGCTGGCTGCAATCCAGCCCGATCATCCCGGAACTGGGCTTCTGCCTGACCAACCGCATGCAGATGTTCTGGCTGAACGAGAAATCGGCCTCGGCGCTGGCCCCCAACCGCCGGCCGCGCACCACGCTGACCGCCAATATGGCGCTGCGCGACGGCAAGCCCTACATGGCGTTCGGGACGCCGGGCGGCGACCAGCAGCCGCAATGGTCCAGCCTGATGTTCCTGCATCACGCGCATCACGGCATGAATCTGCAGCAGGCCATCGACTGCCCGTCGCTGCATATCGACCATTTCCCGAATTCCTTCTGGCCGCGCGCCGCGAAGTGGAACCATGTCCAGCTGGAAGGTCGCTTCCCGGCCGCCACGGTCGAGGAGCTGCGGCGCCGCGGGCATGATGTGACCGTGGGCGGTGACTGGTCGGAAGGCCGGCTGTCGGCGGTGGCGCAGGATGGCGAGGTGCTGAAGGCCGCCGCCAATCCGCGTGGCATGCAGGGATACGCCATCGGCCGGTAAAACCCGGCTGACCTGTCAGACAGGGGCATTGCATATCGGCCGGCATTGGCAAACAATCGAGACAAATTTTCTTGATTGTGGATTTGTGCCGCCATGCCAGCGCCGAGCAATCCTGCGCTTGCCCTGCTCGCCCAGGGCATTGCCGATGTCGTCGGGGCGAAGAGCGAGATCTATCGCGATATTCTGCGCGCGGTCGAATCGGATCAGTATGTCGATATCATGCTGGCCCAGGCATCCTTCGATGCGCTGTCGGCGCAGACCAAGCGCGATATCGCTGAGCGGGTGACGCTGCTGGTCGGCGATTTCGTGGACCGCCGCGCCGAGGAAGAGGGCGCTGTTAGCCCCTGAGGGGAAGCTCTGCTACAATCGGCAGCGGTTTTATTCACTATCCGGATCGGGAACAGGTCATGGCGGAGGATGTCGGCGGCGATACGCTGGGGGATGCCCCAAAGGTCAAAAGCCTGCCGGTCAAGAAGCTGATCCTGCTGATCCTTCTGCCGCTGCTGCTGATTCTGGGTGGCGGCGCCGGATTGTTTCTCAGCGGCTTGCTGGGCGGCAAGTCCGATGGCCAGCAGCAGGCCGAGCCGGAGCCGGCCAATATGCCGAAAAAGGGCGAGGCCGGTTTCTATACGACCCTGTCGGATTTCATCCTGACGCCGCGTACCGTCGAAGGCGAATCGCGCTTCGTCATGGTCACCATCAGCCTGCATCTGAGCGCCCAGGACCAGAATGCCATCGTGAAGGCGGGCGAGGCGCGCATGCGTGACGCCATCATCGTCTATCTCAACAATCAGCCGGTCGAAAGCCTGTCGAAGCCCGGTAACATCGAAACCCTGCGCCAGGGCATCGAGGCGGAAATCCGGCGGGTGACCCCGACGCTGAATCTCTACAGCGCCCAGATCACCCGGCTGCGCGTCCAGTAAAGCAAGAAAACCCCAAGAGGAAACACCGTGAACGATACTGCGCCGATTGCGACCGTGCTGGTCGCCGGCTCCGGCACCATGGGCCGGGGCATTGCCAAGAGCTTCGCTGAGACCGGCTTCACGGTCACGCTGCTGAGCCGCGATCCGTCGAAGCTGAGCGATCTGCCGGCCGGGGTGCAGGCGGTTGCCGATCTGCCGGAGGTGGCGCCGGACCTGATCATCGAAACCATCGTCGAGAAGATGGACGCCAAGCAGGCGCTGTTCGACCGGCTGCGCGCCGCTTATGGTGACAAGCCGATTGTCGGCTCCAACACCTCGGGCCTGCCGCTGCCCGATCTGGCGGCCGCCTATGGGCATCCGCAGCGTTTCGTCGGCATCCATTACCTGCAGCCGGCAGATGTCTTCCCAATGGTCGAGGTGATCTGCCTGCCGGAGACGACAGAGGTTGTGCTGCAGCGCGTCGCGGCGGCGGTGCGCGGCACCGGCAAGGCACCGCTGATCCAGCGCAAGGCCGTCCCCGGCTTCCTGGTCAACCGGTTGCAGCACGCCATCCTGCACGAGGCCTATCATCTGATCGAAACCGGGGTCTGCGATGCCGAGGCGGTGGATCACGTGGCAAAATACCTGCTCGGCCCGCGCATGTGCGTCACCGGGCTGATCCAGCAGAAGGATATCGGCGGGCTGGAAACCCATGCGCTGGCGCAGCGGGCCATCGTGCCGCATCTCCACCACGGGGCGGAACCGAACCCGATTTTGCAGAAGCTTTATGCTGACGGTCATGTCGGGCTTTCCGCCGGCAAGGGCTTCTATGACTGGTCCGGGCAAGACCCGAAGGATGTCCGGCGCGACGCCACCGGCAAGCTGAACAGCCTGCTGGCCTATCTGAAGGGTCTGGTCGGTGGCCCGACCGCCTGACATGACAGACCTCCGCCGGGCATCTCTTGACCTGCCGCCCTTGGCCGGCAAGCATGGTGGGCAATGAGCCAAAACACGGGAATGGGAAACGCATCATGGCCGTTATCAGCTATCTGACCAAAATCCAGTTCGACTTCGGCGCCATCAAGCTGCTGGCCGACGAAATGAAGCTGCTGGGCATCACCCGGCCGCTGATCGTGACCGACCAGGGGCTGGTGAAATCCGGCGTGCTGGACACGATCCGCGCCAATATCCCGAATGAGTTCGACGTCTCGATCTTCGACGGCACGCCGGAGAATCCGACCGAGGCGGCGACCCGCGCGGCGCTGGCGGTCTACAAGGAAAACAAGTGCGACGGCATCATCGCGGTCGGTGGCGGTTCCTCCATGGATCTGGCCAAGGGCGTGCGTCTGCTGGCCACCCATGACGGCGATCTGGCGCAATACGCCATGGTCGAGGGCGGTGTCGCCCGCATCCGCCCGGATGTCGCCAAGCTGATCGCGGTTGCCACCACCTCGGGCACCGGTTCCGAGGTCGGGCGCGGCGCGGTCATCGTGCTGGAGGATGGGCGCAAGCTGGCCATTGTCAGCCCGCACATCATCCCCAATGTGGCGATCAACGATCCGGAGCTGACGTTGGGCCTGCCGTCGATGCTGACCGCCGGCACTGGCATGGACGCGATCACCCATTGCATCGAGACCTTCCTGTCGCTGGCGGTGAACCCGCCGGCCGACGGCATCTCGCTGGAAGGCCTGCGCCTGGCCACCCGCTCCATCGAGACGGCGGTGAAGGACGGCTCCAACCGTCAGGCGCGCTGGGAGATGATGATGGGCTCGATGATGGGCGCCATGAGCTTCCAGAAGGGGCTGGGCGCGGTCCATGCGTTGTCGCATCCGCTTGGCGCGGTGAAGGGCTTGCGCCTGCATCACGGCACGCTGAATGCCATCTTCCTGCCGGCGGTGCTGCGCTTCAACAAGCCGGTGGTGGGCGAGAAATACGACCGCGTGGCCGAGGCGATGGGCCTGAAGCCGGGCACGGATATCGCCGATGCCATTGCCAAGCTGAACGCGAAGATCGGCATTCCGTCCAGCCTGCGGGAACTGGGTGTCACCGACGACAAGCTGGACGACATCGCCCTGGCGGCGACCAAGGACCATGCGCATCCGACCAACCCGCGCAAGGCGACCCGCGAGGATTACCGCAAGCTGCTCGACGAGGCGATGGCCGGCAACTGATACCGGCCAGCATAGCCCCGATCTGATGGAGCCGCGCGGCGAGAGCATCGAAACGCCTTATGGCTGGACGGTTGCCCTCACCTCCATGGTGATGGTGTCGGTCGGTTTCGGGGCGATGTATCTGATCGTCGTCGGCATGCTGCCGGTCAGCCAGGAATTCGGCTGGCCGCGCAGCGTGCCGTCGCTGGCCAATGGCCTGGTCTGGATGGGGGCCGGCATCGGCGGCGTCTTCATGGGCTACTGGGCGGATCGGCGCGGGGCCGGGGAGACCAGCCTGGTCGCCGGTTTCGCCCTGGCCGCCGGCTGCATCATGGCCGGAATGATGCAGGGCGAGGCATCGCTGTATTTCTCCCATTTCGTGCTGCTGGGTGCGTTCGGCAATGGCGCGCTGATGGCGCCGCTCTTCGCCAATACGACACGCTGGTTCGACCGGCATCGCGGCTTCGCCCTGGCGCTGGCCGGCAGCGGGCAGAGCGTGGCCGGGATGATCTGGCCGCCGCTGTTCCGCTATCTGATGGATGAGCATGGCTGGCGCGATGTGATGATCGGCTATGGCGTTCTGGCGCTGGCCCTGATCCTGCCGCTGCATCTGGTGCTGCGCCGGAATCCGCCAGTGCCGGTGGTGGTGGCGCCCGCTGCCGATGGCAGCAAGGCGACGGGTATCCTGCTGGGCGGGCTGAGCTTCTCGCTGACCCATTTCCTGCTCTGCGCCGCCATTGTCACCTGCTGCGTCGCCATGGCGATGCCGATGGTGCATCTGATGGCGCATGCCATTGATCTCGGCTTTGCCCCGGCACGCGGGGCGGAGATGCTGTCGCTGATGCTGGCCTGCGGTTTTGTCAGCCGGCTCGGCTTCGGCATTATGGCCGACCGGATCGGCGGCATCCGGACCATTCTCTTCGGCTCCATCGCCCAACTGGTCACTTTGGCGCTGTTCATCTGGGTCGACGGGCTGGCCGGGCTGTATATCGCTGCCGCCCTGTTCGGCTTTGCCTTTGGCGGGCTGGTGACGACCTATTCCTTCGCCGCGCGCGAGGTGTTCCCGGAGAACCAGGCCGGCTGGCGGATCGGGATCATCCTGCTGTCCGGCACGACGGGCATGGCGGCGGGCGGCTATGTCGGCGGCTTCGTCTTTGATCTGGCCGGCACCTACACCACGGCCTTTACCACCGGCGTCGCCTTCAACGCGGTCAACCTGGCCATCATGCTGTTCCTGCTGGCGCGGCTGCGGCCGGTCCAGACGCCTCAGGCAGCCTAGCGCGCCCAGAGCCCCAGCCGGCCGGCACGGGCCTGGCTTTCCGCCACGCCATAGTCCGGCGGGCTGCCCGGCAGGGGCAGCGCCAATCCCTGCCCGACCAGCAGCCGGCCGAGATCCACACCCGTCGCATCGCTGCAGGCAACCGCCGTGCCCCGCGGCTGGCAGGTCAGCGGCGCGTGCCGGTCTATGCGGCCGGCCAGAAGCGTCATCGCCGCATCGGCGCAACGCCGGCCCGGCGTGTCGGGGCTGGGGCAGACCGCTTCCGGCGCGGGCGGTGCTATGCCATCCAGGGTCTGCGGGCGTCCGGCAACCGCCAGCATGGTCGGGCCGATGATTCGGATATCGCTGATGCGTCCACCGCCGCTGCTTCTTGCCGGGGAGCGGGTATTGCCGCCACCCCCGCCTTCAAAGGACCAGGGTTTTGGTTCGGTCGGCGGGCGCAGTTCCGCGCGGGGCCGGACCGGAACCTGGGTGACAGGCAGGGGGGGCAGCACGGCTGGTGGTGATGCCTGCGGCAGGGGTTGTTCAGGGACGGCCTCCGGGGCGGCCGCTGCAGGGATGTCATTGGCAGGCGGGGCGACCGGCTCCGCTGCGGGGGTGGGCGGCAGGGACAGGATGACAGACGGCATCTGCGCCGGTTGCGGCGATGACAGAAGCACGGCGCCGGCTACCCCAAGGCCGAGCATCGCCAGCAGCGCTAGTGCGAGAGGCAGCCGATAGGAACGCCAGCGGGAGATGCGTCGGGCCACAGAGAATCACCTTGGACAACAGGGGGAGGCACGCGGGCACTCTTGGAACAGTCGGGACCATAGAACGTGATTATGGTTAAACTATTTTCCAGCGGTCGGTCTCAAGGCCGCCCACAGGATGCATCATGTCTTCATATTACTTTTGGTAGTGTATTGATTATTAACAAGTATAGTCATCTGGAGTGTGGTTAAGAAGAATAAAACACCGGCGGCTTTTTAGTTAAATCCGGCGGTCTGTTAAAGCCTTCTTAAAAAAATGGGGCCTACTCTGTCGCAGGTGTGAGGGAGGAAAAATCAATGCGTTTACCAGCAACCGCTATTCTCGCAGGTCTGGGTGTCCTGGCCGGTATCGTCGCCGGCACACTGCCTAGCATGGCGCTGGCCCAGGATACGGGGGTGACCAGTGATCGCATCCTGCTCGGGCAATCGGCCGCCATTGTCGGACCGGAAAGCGCCATCGGCCTGGGGCTGATGCGCGGCATGACGGCGGCCTTCAAGGAGGTCAATGAGGCCGGCGGCGTCAAGGGCCGAAAGATCGAGCTGATAACCTATGATGACGGCTACGCGCCGGATGTGGCGCTGCAGAACACCCGCAAGCTGATTTCCTCCGATGGCGTCTTTGCGCTGGTCGGCGCGGTGGGAACGCCGGCGACCACTGCTGCGCAGCCCATCGCCACGAATTTCGGCGTGCCGTTCTTCGGCGCCTATAGCGGCGCTGCCTTCCTGCGCAATCCGAAGCTGAAGAATATCGTCAATATCCGCGCCTCCGTCGATGAGGAGGCGGAAGCCTGGGTCGAGCACCTGACGAAGGATATCGACGCCAAGCGTATCGGCGTTCTGTACCAGGAAGACAGCTTCGGTCGGGCCGGGCTGGAAGGGGTCCGGAAGGCGATGGACAAGCGCGGCCTGAAGCTGGTGGCGGAAGGCAGCTATTACCGGGGCACGACGGCGGTGAAGACCGCTCTGCTGGATATCCGCAAGGCGAAGGCCGATTCGGTGGTCCTCATCGGCACCGCCAAGCCAGTGGCGGAATTCATCAAGCTGGCGCGCAGCCTGGGCATGGAGTCCCTCTTCGTCAGCACCTCCTTCGTCGGGCCGGAAACCCTGGCCCAGGATTTGGGGGCGGCCCGCAAGGGGGTCGTGGTCAGCCAGGCGGTGCCGAATCCGATGGATGATTCGCTAAAGCTGGCGGCGGATTTCCGCGCTGCGCTGAAGGAACTCGACGCCAGCATCCCGCCGAGCTTCATCGGGTTTGAAGGCTATATAACCGGGCGGCTGATCGTGGACGCCCTGTCGCGCATCGAGGGTGACATCACCCGCAAGGCCCTGCTGGAGACGATTGCCACGACCGGGACATTCGATCTGGGCGGCGTCACCCTGAATTTCGGCGCGGAGGATAATCAGGGTCTGGACAAGGTCTTCATGACCGTCATCCAGGATGACGGCGCCTTCAAGACGGTGAACAGCCTTGCCGCCGTTGGCGGCTGAGTCGAAACCCGATCATACGCGGACGCAGAACATGACAGACATGACCCAAAACGACATGCAGCAGATCCGCAGCGACGATCCGGTTCCGCCGGTTCGGGCCGGGCGCGGGCAAGGCCTGGGCATTCGTGAAAAGCTGCTTATGGCCTTCACGGCCGCTGCCGTGATGACGATTACGGCAGGCGCGGTGGCCTGGGTGTCCTTCGAAGGTATCAAGGGCAATCTGGCGGAGATCACCGATGAAGCGGTCCCGGTCTCGCAGGCGGCGCTGAAGCTGGCGGCGGAAACCGGCACCTTCGTCGCCGTGGCGCCAGCGTTGCAGGCCGCCGACACCCAGAAGACGCGCGAGGTCGCCCGGATTCAGCTGGAAGAAAGCCGCGACCGCCTACGCGCGCTGCTCGCCGCGCTCGACAGCTCGGTCAGCCCGGATGACAAGGCGCAGGTACAGAATCTCGGTGTTCGGATCGAGGAGCTGGGCGCGCAGCTGGATGAGATGAACCAGCTGGTCAGCGATTCGATCAATATCGGCCTGAACCGCCTGGAGAAGATCGAGGAAGCCTCGCTGCTGCACGAATCGCTGCTGATCGATCTGGCGCCGCGTATCGAGAAGGCCAGCCGGGATATGGTCACCGCCGCCGAACAGGCGACGGAGAATACCGGCAAAACAATCGGCGAGCTTCTCGAAGGGCAGGTCGGTGGCCTGCGGTCGGCGCTGGAAGTCCGGGCCGAGGTCAATTCCATCCTGAGCGTCTATACACAGGCCGTTACGGTCGGCGATGCCACCGCCCTGCGGCCGCTGCGCGAGCAGTTCAACCTGATCGACAACCGCTTGCGGCCGATGCTGGAGCGGTTGTGGGGGCTGAGCAGCGGGGCCACGGTCGCGATGATGACCGAACAGCTTCTCTCCATGGGCAAGGGCGAGGAAAGCCTGTTCGAGGTGCGCCGGCAGGAACTGGCCGGCGATGATTTCACGAAGCTTGAGGCCATGCGCGACAAGCGTGCCGCCATGATGATGGAGGCGCTGTCGATCTATGAGGAATTGTCGCTCGCCCTGATCACCCTGGTTGATGACACCAATTTCGACCTGGTGCTGAGCTCGGAAGTGGCGATCGAGGATAGCGGCTTCGTTATCCAGACGCTGATGAACAGGGATTTCGGCATGCTGCGGGCGATGCTGTCGCTGCAGGCCGAAGCCAATTTCCTGTCCGGCATCCTGGCCGCCGCCTCGAATGAAGCTGACGGCGATCAGCTGGATGTCCTGAGCGGCCGTTTCAGCGGCTCGTCCTCGCGGCTGAATTCCTATCTGAAGATGTTGCCGGATAATGGCTCGCTCGACATGCTGCAATCGCAGGCGCTCATGCTGGTCGATTTGGGCCAGCAGGAGAACAACATCTTCGAGCTGCGCGGCAAGGAGCTCTCGCTCTCGGCGCTGGCCGGGCAGCTGGTGAGTGAGACGCAGGCCCAGGCTGCTGCCCTGAAGCAGGCCGTGGATGCCCTGGTGGCGGATAGCGATGCCAGCATCACCGAGGCCCGCGACGCCGCGAATACGTCGATTGCGACCAGCAATGCCATCATGATCGCGATTGTCATCGCCAGCGTCATCGGCGCGGTGCTGCTGGGCTGGCTCTATGTCGGCCGGGCGGTGATCGGGCGGTTGACCCGCCTGACCGTGGCAATGGAAGCGATCAGCCAGGGCAATCTGACGGCGGATATTCCTGACAGCGGCAAGGATGAAATCGCCCGTATGGCAGCCGCTCTCATCGTCTTCCGTGACAATGCGGTGGCGCTGGAGGAAAGCCGCGCCCAGGCCGATATCGACCGGCGGCAGGCAGCCCAGGAACGCAAGGAAATGATGATGCAGCTGGCTGCCGATTTTGAAAGCAAGGTCGGTGATGTCGTGGATGCGGTCAGCACGGCTGCCGGTGGCCTGAAAACGGCCGCCCAGGGCATGGCGCAGACAGCCGAGGAAACGCGGGCGCAGGCGACCACCGTGGCGGCAGCATCCGAGGAGGCCTCCAGCAACGTCCAGACTGTCGGTGTGGCGGCGGAGGAATTGTCCAGCTCGATCAGCGAGATCGGCCGGCAGGTCACGGAATCCTCGACCATCGCCCAGCGCGCTGTGGCGGCGGCTGAGCGGACCAACGGCACAGTCCAGGGTCTGATGAAGGCGGCCCAGCAGGTCGGCGACGTGGTGCAGCTGATCCGTGGCATCGCCGAGCAGACCAATCTTCTGGCGTTGAACGCCACCATCGAGGCCGCCCGCGCGGGCGAGGCTGGCAAGGGCTTCGCCGTGGTCGCCTCGGAGGTCAAGAACCTCGCCAATCAGACCGGCAAGGCAACCGAGGAAGTCTCCGGCCAGATCGAGGTTATGCAATCGACAACCGAGGAGGCCGTGGACGCGATCAGCGAGATCGCACGGGTGATCGGCGAGATCAACGAGATCGCCACGGTCATCGCCTCCGCCGTCGAGGAGCAGAATGCGGCTACCCAGGAAATCGCCCGCAATGTGCAGCAGGCGGCGTCGGGGACCCAGGAAGTCAGCTCCAACATCGTCGGCGTCAGCACGGCAGCCGAGCTGGGGGGCAGCACTGCCAACGAGGTGCTGAACTCCGCCGATGATCTGATGCGCCAGAGTGACCGGCTGCGTGCCCAGGTCGAGCAGTTCCTCAGCCAGGTCAGGGCGTCATAACGCCCGACTGAGATGACGACTCAGTCTGAGCCCCCTTCCGGCGACGGGCGGGGGCTTTTTCTTCGCCATCAGGGGGGGATTGACAGGGCGGGTTGCTTCCCGCATTCTCTTGTTATTGATAATCAGTCGCAAACATGGAGAGACGCTATGAGCCTGTCCCATCCTGCGGTTGCCGGCGCCGTGACGTCCCTGCCGGTCCTGCGCCAGGCAGAGGCGCTTCCTCCTGTCAGCGGACAGATGACCCTGCAGAGCGGGGAGTTGTTCCGGGCCGGACGGGAAATCCTGATCCAGCATGCCGATGAATATTACCGGCTGCGCCTGACCCGCAAGGGCAAGCTGATCCTGACCAAATAGCTCTAGCCCTTCCGGAGCTGGCCGTAATCCTGCAGCAGAAGCTGGAAATCGGGCGACTCCAGGGTCTGGCGCAGCAGCCGGCCGATCTCCTCGACGAGAGTCCTTCTGGATGCCGCGCCAATCACGGAAAGCGCGTAACGCTGGTCGGGTGTCTGGCCGATCAGCAGGGCCTCCCTGAATTCCGGCACTTCGGCCAGAAGCCGGTTCAGATAGGCCCCGGTCATCACCGCCACATCGACCTCGCCATCCAGCACGGCCTGCAGGCAATCGCCCGGATCTTCCATCAGGGCGATGTCGAAGCGGCTCTCCAGGATTGCCGGATCGGTGACCATATCGGCAAAGCGGTAGTGATTGCCACGCAGGGCCGCCAGTCTCTTGCTCTTCAAATCGTTGAAGAATTCCTGGCCGCGCCCCGGCTGGTCCAGGGCGACAAACAGCTCGGCCCCCTCCATCAGGGGTTCGGTTGTGGCGATCTGGGCCGGATTCCATCCCCAGCTGGCGCTTTCAAAGACGATCAGATCGTATTTTTTGCGGGCCAGATCGGTATAGCGGTTGTCCGCCGAGATTGGCACGAAGTCGAAGCGGTATTTGCTTTGTGCGCGGTTGATTGCGGCGATCAGATCCAGCGTCAGCCCGCCGGGCTGGCCATCCAGTAATTCGACGAAAGGCGGAAACAGATAGCCGCCGATCCGCACAGTTTCCGCGGCGATGGCCGGGCGGGGCGCCGACAGGGCTGCCGGCAGCACCAGAACGGACGCCAGAAGAATCATCCACCGCATCATCACACCCTGCATCCCCGCATTACAGGCGACTCCAGAGCGTCATCATGCCGTAAAACCAAGCCTCTGGCGATGGTGTGCGTGCAGGACAAAGCCCGCTTGCTACCCGGCAGGGCAAACAAAAACCCCCAGCACAAGGCCGGGGGTTTTCTTGTTCGATCCGCTGCGACGAGGCGTCAGCTTTTCTTTTCGGCGTCGGCGGCGACGCTCATCTTGATGATCTTGTCGGGGTTTGCCGGCGGCTCGCCCTTCTTGATCATGTCGACGAATTCCATGCCTTCGACGACTTCGCCCCAGACCGTGTACTGGTTGTTCAGGAACGGCGCCGGCTTGAAGCAGATGAAGAACTGGCTGTCGCCGCTGTCCGGGTTCTGCGACCGGGCCATGCCGACTGTGCCGCGCTTGAACGGGGCGCTGGAAAATTCAGCCGGCAGCTTCTTGCCGCTGCCGCCGGTGCCGGTACCCGTCGGGTCGCCGGTCTGGGCCATGAACCCGTCGATGACGCGGTGGAAGACGATTCCGTCATAGAAACCCTGCTTGGCGAGTTCCTTGATGCGGGCGACGTGCTTGGGGGCGAGGTCCGGCTTCAGGGCGATGACGACGCGGCCATATTCAAGATCGAGATAAAGCATGTTCTCCAGGTCGGCTGCTTGGGATTGCACGGGGCTCGTGAAGAGCGTGCCGGCGGCCAGGAGCAGCGCGGCGACGAAAGTCTTCAGACGATGCATTTGCTGTCTATGTCCTTCCAGTGGGCGGGGTGTCACGGTCAGCGACTTCCCGGTAACATTAGGGCGGTCAGCGGAAAATATGAAGCGCTAACGCCGCCGGCTGACTGTGACGCCGACGGAAGCGGCATCGTCCAGCACGTCCAGCTTCTCGACCGTGACACGTGCTTCATGCACGCGGGTATCCTCCAGGCACAGCAGGGCGGCCCGGTCGGCAACGGTCTCGATCAGATTGATATGACCTTCCGCCAGCATCGCCCGAATCCGCTCGACCACGCTGAAATAGCAGACAACGCCACGAATCCGGTCCTGGGCTGCGGCGATGGTATCCTCGCAGTCCAGTTCGATGTTCAGGCGGATACGCTGCTGGCGGTTCTTCTCGCTCTCATAGACGCCGACTTCGACGAAGAGAACGAGATCGCGCACGAAAATCCGATACAAACGCCAGCTCCTTAGGGGGAGGTCGGGATAACGCCCGGAATTCTGTTCCGGCCGCTGGATATTGGGGTTTCAGGCCGGCTGCGCAACAGGCGGCTCGCACAATGCCAGCCCGGCCCGGCTTTCGCCAGCCTCTTCACGCGGAGGATATTGGACGCGGAAGTAGCAAAATCACGGCAAATTTAAACGGGTTTTTAACGTCTGCGGCCTATAGTCTAGTTATAACCTTATAGGACCCCGCCATGACGCTGCCGCGATCCGATCTGGCCCTGACCGTGCTGACCACGATTGCGGTGCTGCTGCGCCAGCATTGCCTCCCGCGTCCGCCTGTCCAGCAGCTGGTCTCCGAGATTGAGGCGTCGATCGAAGCGCTGCGTCACGGAACCCGCGTCTAGCCTCAGCTCTTATCCGTATTGCCGCCGCGCAGCCGGACCTGACGTTCCAGTTCAGCCAGTACGCGGTCGCGGTCGCGGCCTCCCGCCGCCCGGGCACGTTCCAGCATCGCCAGCGCCAGGCTGGGGCGCTGCGGCAGCCCCATCTGGTGCCGGGCCAGCCGTTCGGCGCTCTCCAGTACCTCCGGGTCGACCTGCTCGCGCACGCTGCGAATCTGCTTCAGCGCCGCTTCCAGAACCTTCGGGTCTTTTGCCATTTCTCTTGCTCCTGCCGGGGATGGTGGACCGCGGCCCGCATTCGCCGCATCATAACCGCGCTTCAGGGATGACTGCCAGAGGGTGACCGGCATGCTGCTTTCATGGCTGCGCCGCGCCAGGCCGGCCAAGCCTGCGACTGCCACGCGCCCGGCCGGGATTTTCTGCTGCCGATGCCGCCGGCCGGCGGTGGTCAGTTTCGGCCTGGACGAGGCCGCTGCACAGCGCTACGCACAGGGGCTGAACACCTATGTCTCCTCCGGCGAGCGTGAGGTTCTGCTGACCTTCTGCGCCGATCACTTCGTCGATTCCGTGCTGAACTGGCCCGGGCTGATCGCCCAGCCGGTCCAGCCGCTGCCGATCCGCTGGCGCGAAGGCGTGGCGGCAATTGCCTGGGTGAAGCACCGGCTGGACGATCCCGCCATCCGCCGGAAGGCCCTGAAAGGGCTGCGCCGGAAGAAGCTGCGCGCCTCCGCCGCCCCTGACGGGCAGGACGCCGTGGCCACATTCCTGGAGGTGCTGCGCAGCAGAAAGACAGCCCCCCGCTAAGCGACTAGCCGGTATACGAAAATTCACTATCGGCAGGGGGGCGCCTATGATAAATGCATGAGCACTGAAACAGCGGCGCGAGCCCGATCATGACGGTTGACCTTCGACGACGTACGACCTGCCCGACCGCGTCAGCGGTAAGGGCAGCCGTGTCGCTGGATCACCGCCGGAGCCGCTAGCCCAACAGGCTGCCTCCGCCCCGGAATCGGCGATGCGGGTTTTGACCAAGCCCCCAACCCCGATTTCTGGAATTCAGGATATGCAGATTGTGCACGAGCGGCCGACCGATGCCGCTCTCATCGAGACCCTTCTGAACGATGCCTTCGGCCCCGGCCGGTCGGCAAAGACCGTCTACAAGCTGCGCGAGGGCGTGGCGCATGATCCGGCGCTGGCCTTTGTCGCGCTGGAAGACGGCGCGCTGCGCGGCTCGATCCGTTATTGGCCGATCCTGATTGGCGCCGGACAGACCCCCGCTGTCCTGCTGGGGCCGCTGGCGGTCGATCCGGCCCATAAGGGGCGCGGCTTCGGCAAGGCGCTGATGCGCCATTCGCTGGCCCATGCCGCCAGCCTGGGGCACCGGATCGTCGTGCTTGTCGGCGATCCGGAATACTACAACCCCTTCGGCTTCACCCGGGAAAAGGCGCTGGACCTCGCCTTGCCGGGTCCGGTCGAGGAGCGGCGCTTCCTGGCGCTGGAACTGGTCTCCGGCGCGCTGGACGGCGTTACCGGCATGATCCAGCCTTCCCACCCCCAGACCCGGAGGTTGGTTCGCCGCCGCGCAGCTTAGATAGCGCAGGCGACCTTATTCCGGCTTCATCTCATAGGTGATCCACATCGAGCGCGTGGCCAGGCGGTCATAGACGCCCCGGGCACGGTAGTTGTTGTCGGCGGTGATCCAGCGCACCACCGGCCAGCCGCGTTCCTTGGCCAGGACGTTGATCGCGCGGATCAGCGCATCGGCCGCACCGCTGCCGCGCACATCTGGATCGACGAACAGATCGTCGAGGAAGCCGGCGCTCGCCCCGCGCAGCGGGCTGGGCATGGCGCGGAAATGGGCCAGGCCGATGGGCTTGCCAGTCTCGTTGCGGGCGACCAGTGCCTCCAGCACATGGGCAGGGTCATGCAGCCAGCCCCAGACCCGGTCGGCGGTCTCGTCGGTCATCGGCATCTTGTAGAAAGCGGCGTAGCCGTTGTAGAGCGCGCGCCAGGCCGGCTTGTCGCTGTCGTTCAGCCGGTCGATGGTGACGGCCATGCGGTAATCCTCCTCTTCTGGAGGGGGAACGCTACCCTTGGCCCGGAAGAGCGCAAAGCGCTAGTTTGTCACCGACACAAAGCGCACGCTGCGGGTGCGGGAACTGTTCAGCGTAAAGCCGCTGACGCGCCCGCCCTGACGCTCGAAGAACAGCGCGTCACGGTTGATCCAGCCGAACCAGCCGATGCGGCCGGTCAGCACATCCGGCCGGGTTGCCTCCAGCGCGCAGGGCTCGGCCGGGCCGCGCGGCCCCTCCACACGACAGGTCAGGCTGTCGCCGTCGCGCTCGATGACCCAGTCGCTCGCCAGCTCGGCGCTGCGGTAACGGCCGACATAATCACCCAGCCTGTCCGCGCCTGTATCGCCAGCGGCGACGGGGACATAGCGCTCCACCCCGCCATCGACACGGGTCATGGCGACACCCTCGCCATCGATCTCGACCGACACCACGTCGAAGCCGCCCTGCACCACCTGGAAGCGGCTTTCGGTGCCATCCTGGTTCGCCAGCAGGAAGGGCGCGCCATAGCGTGTACCGCCCAGCCTTCCCTCGGCATCGGTGAAGCTGGCGGTGGCGCCCGTCGTCTCATCGACAAACAGGCCGGCACCGACAAGGCGCTGCAGCAGGGCAGGGGCGGGTTTGGCGAAGGCCGGTTCGGGGAAATCCATGCCCGGCACTGTGTCGGCGATCAGCCGGGTGGTCAGATAGGCATTCACCGCCAATGTGTTCGACAGGCAGATGACGCTGAGCCCGCGTTCCGGCAGATGCAGGATGTTGGAGGTGAAGCCCGGCAGCAACCCGCTATGGCCATAGGCTTTCAGCCCGCGATAGCGTTCCACCATGAAGCCGTAGCCATAACGGCTTCGCACGCCGGTTGTCAGGATTGGTGGCGCGTCCAGGATCGCCAGCGGGTCGATGCCGTCCAGCCTGTCCGTGCCCCAGCATGACATCCAGGTGATCATGTCCCGGACCGAGGAGACCATGCCGCCCTCGCCATTGGTCTCGAAGCCGCTGCCGACGCGCCACAGCGTGCCTTGGTCAAGGGCATAGCCCTGGGCGCGGCCGGGAAACACTTCGGCATCGAAGGGCAGCAGCGCGGTCGAGGCCATGCCCAGCGGCGTGAAGATGCGGGTATCGAGGAAATCCCGCAGGCTGGTTCCGGCGCATTTCCCGGCGATCAGCGTCAGCAGGACGAAACCGGCATTGGAGTAGAGATAACTGTCGCCTGGCAGGAAATTCAGCCCCTGCTGGCGGCAGATCAGCGCCGTCATCTCGGCCACGCTGCGCGCCTGGCCGAGGGTCAGGCCGGTCAGCCGGAAGGCCTCCAGGGAATCCCGCAACCCGCTGGTATTGGTCATCAGATGGCGGATCAGGATCGGCCGGCCATAATCGGGCAAGCCGGGGATATGGCGGCGGATATCGTCATCGAGGCTGAGGGCGCCATCGCGTGCCAGCATCAGTATAGCAAGGCAGGTGAACTGCTTGGTGATCGAGGCGATGCGGAACACTGTTTCCGGGGTGTTCGGCACGCCCAGCTCGACATGCGCCAGGCCATAGCCTTTGGCGTGCAGGATGTCGCCATCCTTCACAACAGCGACGGCGCAGCCGGGTGATCCCGGCTGCGTCCATCGTTCCAGCAGGCTGTCGACCGCCTCGATCATGCCAGGATTATACCGTGTCCCCGTCCTGCAGCTGGCCGACCATCCGCAGGCGCGAAAAGTCGATATGGGCACGCATGGCGTTGCGGGCCGCCCCCGGCTGCTTCTTCTCGATGGCCCGGAAGATGCGGTTATGCTCGGTGCGCACCACTTCCAGCGGTTCGTGCTGCAGCATGGAAATCCGGCGGGCCAGCTGGATGCCATCCCGCACGGTGATGTGCAGCCCCTGCAATGTCTTCACATAGAGGGCGTTCTTGGTCGCTGCGGCAATCGCCATGTGGAAATTGAAATCCGCCTCGGCACCCTGCTCGTCATCGCCGCTGCCAAGCTGGCTGTTCATGTAGTCCAGCGCCTGCTCGATGGCGACCAGATCTTCCTTCTCGCGGCGTTGTGCGGCCAGATAGGCGGCCTCGCCCTCCAGAGCAACGCGCATCTCGTAGCAGCGCAGCAGCTCGGCCAGCACGCCGGAGGGGGCCAGCCGGACCAGATCGGCAGCCGGGCGCGACTGGACATAGGTGCCCGACCCGCGCCGTGAGGCGATGACATTATCCGCCCGCAGCCGGGCCAGCGCTTCCCGGACGACCGGGCGCGAGACGGCAAAAAGCTGGCAGAGTTGAGCCTCGGACGGCAGTTTTTCGCCAATCGCCAGCGAGCCGTTGACGATCTGCAGCATGATCTGTTCATAAAGCTGATCGGCGAGTTTGCTCTGGCGAAGCGGGGCGACGGCAACGAAATCGAGGGTCACCCCACCCCCCGTTCCAAGACCGTTCTTCTGGGTAGCCTGTGCGCTTTGCATTGATGTCTATCCAACCCTGGTGTTTTTATTGATGAATTTTTACGTGACCCGAATTTACCACAGATTAAGCTAGACTCGGGAGTACAGAAGGGAAGACTCCCGCATTAATTGTAAAAAATCACAGGGCGCCATGATTGATAAAAGAATTCCGACACTCGAAGAGGCCGTTGCCGGCATCGAGGATGGCTCGACCATTCTGGCGGCGGGCTTCGGTGCGGCGGGTGTACCAACCCAGCTGATCCATGCCCTGCTCGACCAGGGCGCACGCGATCTGACGGTTGTATCGAACAATGCCGGCAGCGGCCGCGACGGGCTGGCGGCGCTGATCGCGGCTGGGAGGGTGAAGCGGATCGTCTGTTCCTATCCGCGCACCAGCGGCTCCGTGGTTTTCGAGGAGTTCTACGCGCGCGGCGAGATCGAGTTGGAGCTGGTGCCGCAGGGCACGATGAGCGAGCGGATGCGCTGCGCCGCTGCCGGGCTGGGCGGTTTCTACTCGCCGGTCAGCGTCGGCACCAAGCTGGCCGAGGGCAAGGAAGTGCGCGAGATCGACGGCCGCATTTATGTGCTGGAAATGCCGTTGCAGGGTGATGTCGCGCTGATCCATGCCGCGAAGGCCGACCGCTGGGGCAATCTGACCTACACCTTGTCGTCGCGGAACTTCGCCCCGGACATGGCGATGGCGGCCAGGCTGACCATCGTGCAGACCGAGGAAATGGTGGAACTGGGCGATCTCGACCCCGACCATATCGTCACGCCGGGCATTTTCGTCGACCGCCTTGTCCATGTGGGGAAAAACGCATGAGCGCCACCGAAACCATCGCCCGCCTCAGCCGCCGTCAGGTCGCCTGGCGCGCCGCTCAGGACATTCTGGATGGCTGGTACGTGAATCTGGGCATCGGCCTGCCGACGCTTGCCGCCAATTTCGTGCCGGCGGATCGCGAGGTGGTGTTCCACAGCGAAAACGGCCTGCTCGGCGTCGGCCCCTATCCGAAGCCGGGTGAGGAAAACCCCGATCTGATCAACGCCACGAAGGAATTCGTAACGCTGCTGCCGGGTGCGTCGGTGTTCAAGCATTCGGATTCCTTCACCATCATCCGCGGCGGGCATCTCGATCTTGCGATGCTGGGCGCCTTCGAGGTGTCGAAGGATGGCGATCTAGCCAACTGGACCACAGAGGATTTGCGCTTTCCCCCCGGCGTCGGCGGCGCCATGGACCTTGCAGTCGGGGCAAAGCGGATCTGGATCCTGATGGAGCACACCACCCGCAAGGGCGAGTCGAAGATCCGCAATGCCTGCGGCTATCCGCTGACGGCTGCCGGGGTGGTGACGCGCATCTATACCGATCTTGCGGTCATCGATGTGACGCCGGACGGATTGCTGGTCCGCGACATGGCCGAGGGGCTGACCCCCGACGCCCTGCAGGCCCTGACCGAGGCTCCGCTGTCCTTCGCCGCTGATGTGAAGGTGCTGACGGCGCCGGCGGTGGAGTAGGGCGACAGGCTCCGGCCTCCCCAGCGATTGAGCTGTCAGTTCGGTTGACAACACACGCGGCTTCAAAAAGACTGTGCGCCGACTCTGCGTAGGTCGCGGGGAACCGGAGACCTACAATCCGGATTTCATGAAACGAAGGAGGAGCGGTCTGTGACCGTCCAAAAAGGTACCCGCACTGGCGGACAGCTGATCGTTGACGCCCTGCAGCTGCATGGGGTCGAGCTTGCCTTCGGCGTTGCCGGGGAGAGCTATCTCGAAGTGCTCGACGCGCTGGTTGATGCGCCTTCGATCAAATATGTGACCTGTCGCCAGGAAGGCGGCGCCGCCAATATGGCGGAAGCCTATGGCAAGCTGACCGGAAAGCCCGGCGTGTGCATGGTCACGCGCGGCCCCGGCGCCACCAACGCCTCCATCGGCATTCACACGGCGTTCCAGGATTCGACCCCGATGGTCGTGCTGGTCGGCCAGGTGGCACGCGACCAGTTCGGGCGCGAGGCCTTCCAGGAGATCGATTATCGCCGCTTCTTCGCGCCGGTCGCGAAATGGGTCGAGCAGATCGACGATGCCGAACGCATCCCCGAAATCATGCACCGCGCCTTTCATATTGCCAGCTCCGGCCGTCCCGGCCCGGTGGTGATCGCGCTGCCGGAAGACATGCTGCGCGACAATGCATCGTCGCATCCGGCGCAGCCCTACCAGGCGTCGCGCGCCCATCCCGGTTCCGGCGATATCGAGACGCTGCGTGGCATGCTGGCCAAGGCGAAGAAACCGATCCTGCTGGTTGGCGGCAGCGGCTGGAGCGACCAGGCGGCCAAGGATATCAGCGCCTTTGCCGAAGCCAATAATTTGCCGGTCTGCTGTTCCTTCCGCCGACAGGATGTTGTCAGCACCAGGCATCCGGGTTTCATCGGCGATCTGGGCACCGGCACCGGGCCGAAGCTGCTGGCCCGGGTGAAGGAGTCCGATCTGCTGATCGTCGCCGGTGCGCGGCTGGGCGAGATGACGACACAGGGCTACAGCCTGATGCCGTTGCCCGAACCGGCGAAGACGATGATCCACATCCATCCCGATCCCATCGAGATCGGCCGCACCTACCGGCCGGAGCTGGGCATCGTTTCCGGCATGCCGGAGCTGGCTGCGGCGCTGGCCGCAACCAAGCCGCTCGACAGCAAGGCCTGGGCCGGCTGGACGAAGGAGGCCCGCGCCGAATTCACCGCCTGGTTCGAGCCGGAGCCTTACAAGGGCAGCTATCTTGATGCCGGCAAATGCATGCTGGCCCTGCGTGAGATGCTGCCGGACGACGCCATCGTCACTGTCGATGCCGGCAATTTCAGCGGCTGGCCGCAGCGTTTCCTGAATTTCGGCCGGCCGGGCCGGCTGCTCGGTCCGACCAGCGGCGCCATGGGCTACAGCGTGCCGGCGGGCGTTGCCGCTTCGATCACCTATCCGGGCCGTGTCGTTGTGTCCTGCGTTGGCGATGGCGGCTTCGGCATGACCGGCCAGGAACTGGCGACGGCGATGCACCACAAGGCAACGCCGATCATCCTGGTGTTCAACAACGGCATGTACGGCACCATCCGCATGCATCAGGAAAAGCGCTTCCCCGACCGGCGCAGCGCCACCGACCTGACCAATCCGGATTACGCGATGCTGGCCAAGGCGCATGGCGCCTATGGCGAGACGGTCACCAAGACCGAGGATTTCGCCCCCGCCTTCCAGCGGGCGCTGAAATCCGGCAAGGCGGCGATCATCGAATTGCAGACCGATCCGGAGCAGATCAGCACCCGCACCACCATCAGCGCCCTCAAGGCCGCGGCGAAGAAGGCGTAAGATGACCGAGAGAAAGAAGCCGGAAGAGCTTCGCAGCCACCGCTGGTATGGCGCCGATGATCTGCGTTCCTTCGGGCACCGCTCGCGCGCCAAGCAGATGGGCTATGCGAAGGAGGATTGGGCCGGCAAGCCGGTCATCGCCATCCTGAACACCTGGAGCGACATCAACCCCTGCCACAGCCACTTCAAGGTGCGCGTGGAAGAGGTGAAGCGCGGCATCTGGCAGGCCGGCGGTTTCCCGGTCGAGATGCCGGCGATCTCGCTGTCGGAACCGTTCCAGAAGCCGACCACCATGCTCTATCGCAACCTGCTGGCGATGGAGGCGGAGGAGCTGCTGCGCAGCTATCCGGCCGATGGCGTGGTGCTGATGGGCGGCTGCGACAAGACCACCCCGGCGCTGATCATGGGTGCGCTCTCCATGGATATCCCGGCGGTCTTCATGCCGGCCGGGCCGATGCTGCGCGGGTTCTGGAACGGCGCGGTTCTGGGCAGCGGGTCGGATAGCTGGAAATACTGGGCCGAGCTGCGTGCCGGCAACATCACGCAGGAAGACTGGGAAGGCGTGGAGGACGGCATCGCCCGCACCGCCGGCACCTGCATGACCATGGGCACTGCGCCGACCATGATGTGCGCCGCCGAGGCACTGGGCCTGACCCTGCCCGGTGCCGCCTCGATCCCCGCCGCCGATTCCAACCATGCCCGCATGGCGACCGCCTGCGGCCGGCGCATCGTCGACATGGTGTGGGAAGACCTGAAACCGTCCGACATCGTCACCGAAAAGGCGGTGGAGAACGCCATCACCACGGTCGTCGCCATGGGCGGATCGACCAATGCTGTGGTGCATCTGGTGGCGATGGCGCGCCGCGCCGGGGTTAACCTGAACCTCGACACTTTCGACGCCATCTCGCGCCGCACGCCGTTCCTCGCCAATATCCGCCCGTCCGGCAAATACATCATGGAAGATTTCCATTATGCCGGCGGTATCCGGGCATTGCTGGCGGAACTGGGCGACCTGCTGCACCGCGACTGCATGACCGCCAATGGCCGTACGCTGGGCGATAATCTGGAGGGTGCGCATATCGTCAATGACGATGTGATCCGCCCGCAGGCCAATGCGCTGAGCAAGGAGGGCGGCCTCGCCATCCTGCGCGGCAGCCTGGCCCCGGATGGCGCGGTCATCAAGCATTCCGCCGCCGACCCGAAATTCTGGAAGCACACCGGCCCCGCCGTGGTGTTCAAGGATTACAACGACATGGCGCGGCGGATCGACGATGTGAACCTCAACGTTACCGCCGATTCGGTTCTGGTGCTGCAGAGCGCCGGGCCGAAGGGCGGGCCGGGCATCCCGGAATGGGGCATGCTGCCGATCCCGCAGAAGCTGCTGAAGGAGGGCGTGCGCGACATGGTGCGCATCTCCGACGCGCGGATGAGCGGCACCAGCTACGGCACCTGCGTGCTGCATGTCGCTCCGGAAAGCCATGTCGGCGGGCCGCTGGCCTTCGTGCAGGATGGCGATCTGATCGAGCTGGACGTGAACGAGCGCAAGCTGAACCTGCTGATCTCCGACGCGGAAATGGCGAAGCGCAAGGCCGCCTGGACCCCGCCCAAGGAGCATTACCAGCGCGGCTATGGCGCGATTTTCCAGAATCACATCACCCAGGCGGATAAGGGCTGCGACTTCGACATTCTCGAAGCCGGTGAGCCGACGCCGGAACCGGAGATCCACTGATGGAACTGCCCCGGAACGATTTCAAGAAGGCGCTGCATGGCGGCAAGCTGCAGATCGGCTTCTGGTCGGCGCTGTGCAGCCCGATGGTTGCCGATATCCTGTCCGAGGCCGGCTATGACTGGCTGGTGCTGGATGCCGAGCATTCGCCGAATGATCCCGTCGACCTGATGCAGCAGCTGATGGCGATGGAGCATCAATCGACCACCATGCCGGTGGTCCGCGTGCCCTGGAACGACCAGGTGTTCATCAAGCGCGTGCTGGATGTCGGTGCGCGCACCATCCTGGTGCCGATGATCGAGACGGCCGAGGAAGCCCGCGCTGCCGTGGCCGCCTGCCGCTACCCGCCGCAGGGCATGCGTGGCGTCGCCGGTTCGATGCGCGCCAGCCGTTATGGCCGGATCAAGAATTACCACAAGAAGGCAAATGCCGAGATCTGCGTGCTGTTGCAGGTCGAAACCAAGCCGGGACTGGACGCGCTGGACGAGATTGCGGCGGTCGAGGGTGTGGACGGGGTGTTCATCGGCCCGGCTGATCTGTCGGCGGCGCTGGGCTATCTCGGCGACAACCGCAACCCCGCAGTGCGTGAGGCCATCCTCGGCGCGCTGGCGCGGATCAAGGCGGCCGGGAAATCGGCCGGCATCCTGGCCCCGGTCGAGGAAGACGCGAATTTCTGGATCGAACAGGGTTTCGGCTTTGTCGCCCTGGGCAATGACGCCGCCCTGCTGGCCCGTCAGGCAGAGGCGCTGTGCGCCCGTTTCAAAGGATAAGAACGTAAATGACCGCGTCTATTACGGTTCCGGTGAAAGCGCTTTCGGAGCAGATGGCGGCGATCTATCGCGGCTGGGGCATGGCCGAGGAGGCCATCGCCCGCACCGTCGAGATCATGCTGGAAGCCGATGTCATGGGCATCGATTCGCATGGCGTGACCATGTTCCCGACCTACGAGAACCTCCAGAAGGACGGTCGGCTGAACATGAACCCGCAGATCCGGGTGGTGAAGGAAACGCCGGTCATGGCGGTGATCGATGGTGACGCCGGGCTGGGGCATTACCCGTCCAGCATCGCCATGGACATGGCCATCGAGAAGGCCAAGAAGGTCGGCATGGCGGCGGTCACGGTGCGCCACTCCAACCATTACGGCGCGGCCGGCGCCTATGCGCTGCGGGCCGCCCGGCAGGGGCTGATCGGCATTTCGACCTCCTCGGTCTGGAATCCCTCGGTCGTGCCGACCCGGTCGGCTGAGCCGATGTTCGGCACCAACCCGTTTGCCTTCGCCGCACCGACCAAGCGCAACCAGCCCTTCCTGTTCGACATGGCGACCAGCACGGTCGCCATCGGCAAGCTGAAGCTGGCCTGGCTGGCGGGCAAGCCGATCCCGGAAGGCTGGGCGCTGGATGCCGAGGGCAAGCCGGAGCTGAATGCCGAGATCGCCATGACCTCGCGCCGGCTCACCCCGCTGGGCGGCATCGCCCATATGGGCAGCCACAAGGGCTATGGCCTGGGGGCGATGGTCGAGGTGCTGTCGACCATGCTGGCGGGGGCAACCTATGCGCCGCTGCGGGCCGCAGACCAGAAGCATTTCGATATCGGCCATTTCTTCTTCGCCCTCGACCCGCATTGCTTCCGCGAGGAGGACGGGTTCGAGGATGATCTGGACGCCATGATCGACCGGCTGCATGCCGCAACCCCCGTCGATCCCGCTGAACCTGTGCTGGTCCCGGGCGACCCGGAACATCAGCGCCGGACGCAGCGGGAGACGGAAGGCGTACCGATCGCCGGGCCCATGGTCGATATGCTGGCCGGCATTGCGGAGCGTGCCGGCGTGCCCTTTACGCTTGTGCCGGTGGCGGTGTAGGGGTTTATGTGTCACAATCAAAAATAAGAGCCGCGCATATCAAACGTGGCCTTGTGTTTTAAATCCAATGGGAGGATGTCCATGACTGCTAAAATTAAAACCGTTGCCATCGCGGCGGGTGTTGGTATTGCGTTGCTCGCTTCGGTCTCTGCCGAAGCACAGCAGGTTCGCCTGATGACCGGCCCGCAGGGCGGTTCCTGGTACCCGCTGGGCGGCGCCATCGCGAATATCGTCGAGAAGGCCGGTATCCGCATGCAGGTTCTGCCGGGTGCCGGTATCGCCAATGTGAAGGCAGTGCAGGCTGGCAAGGCCGATTTCGGTTTCGGCAACTCGATCTCCACGGTCGATGGTGTGGCCGGCCGGCCGCCGTTCGATGCGAAGGCGGAAAATGTGTGCAACGTTGCCACGCTGTATCCGCAGTATTTCCAGATCGTCGCCAATGCCGATTCCGGCATCAATTCGCTGGCCGATGTGAAGGGCAAGGCGATCGCCGTGCAGCCGAAGGGCAACACCGCCGAATTCATCAGCCAGCAGGCGCTGCAGGTATATGGCCTGAAGTATGACGACGCATCGCGCGTCAGCTATGTGTCCTACACCGACGCCGTGTCGCTGATGAAGGACAACAACGCCCAGCTGTTCACCCTGGGCACCACGGTTCCGGCCTCGGCGATCATGGATCTGGCCTCGGCCCGTGACATCAAGCTGATCAGCGTCGGGGACGACAAGTTCGCAGAAATGCGCGCCCTGAACCCGGGCTACACCAAGCTGACGATCAAGGCTGGTTCCTATCCGAAGCAGGACAAGGACGTGCAGGCCGTCGGCTACGCCACCCATGTGATCGCGCGTTGCGATCTCGACGAGAAGGTCGTTTACGAGGTCACCAAGGGCCTTGCCGAAAGCAATGCCGACCTGACCTCCATCGTCCGCGTCATGAAGGACACCACCTTGAAGGTGATGGCCGAGGACATCGGCGTGCCTCTCCATAAGGGCGCGGCGAAGTACTACAAAGAAAAGGGTGCGATGTAACGCACCAAAGGGTTAAGCGGGCCCGCCTTCGAGTTGTGAAGGCGGGCCTAATCCTGTCTGTTGGAGTGCCCCTGGGGGGAGTGCCCGATCATGTACGTACCCGCATCACTGAACCGCTGGCTGATCACGCTGGTGGCCGTTTCGATGTCGGTTTTCCATCTCTATGTCGCGTTCTTTGGCCCGCCTGACGCCTATGTGATGCGCGGTTTGCACCTGGCTTTCGCCTTGGTGCTGGCATTCCTGATTATGCCGGGTTTCAACGGCAAGGCCGACAGGCCCAGTGTTTTTGACATGGTGTTGCTCGCGGCCGCAGCGGCGGCCGCGCTGTATCCGATGTTCAATCTGAACTACATCGTCAACCGGATGTACTATGTCGATGATCCGGTCCTCATGGACTATATCTTCGGCGGCGGTCTCATCCTGCTGATCATGGAAGCGACCCGCCGGGCCACCGGCTGGGCGCTGCCGATCACGGCGATGGCCTTCCTGATCTATGGCGTGACGATGGGCAACCAGTCCTTCGGCATCATGCTGGACCAGCTCTATCTGACGACCGAGGGCATTTTCGGCATCCCGCTCTATGTCTCGGCAACCTATGTGATGCTGTTCATCCTGTTCGGCGCCTTTGTCGAGCGCAGCGGGGCCGGGCAGCTCTTCATGGATTTCGCCCTTGCTTTAGCAGGCGGCACTGTCGGCGGGCCGGCCAAGGTGGCGGTGATTACCAGCAGCCTGTTCGGCACCGTGTCGGGCAGCGCCGTCGCCAATGTGATGACGACCGGCACGTTCACCATTCCCCTGATGCGGCGCACCGGCTATCGACCGGCCTTTGCCGGCGCCGTGGAGGCCGTGGCCTCGACCGGCGGGCAGCTGATGCCGCCGATCATGGGTGCCGCTGCCTTCGTGATGGCGGAGTTTCTGGGCACCAGCTATCTGACAGTGGCGGCTTTCGCGGTGCTGCCAGCAATCCTGTATTACGTCGCCGTCTTCATGGCGGTGCATTTCGAGGCGAAGCGCGTCGGGCTGAAGGGCCTGCCGAAGGCTGACCTGCCGCGTCTGAAGGAAGTGCTGCTGGAACGCGGCCATCTGTTCCTGCCGCTGTTTATCATTATTGCCGTCCTGCTGGCCGGCTACAGCGCTGCCTTCTCGGCACTGTGCGGCATTGCCTCGGTCATCCCGACCACCTGGCTGCGCGCCAGCACCCGCAACACCTTCACCCCGATGGCGATCGTCGAGGCGCTGGAAGCCGGTGCCCGCAATACGCTGGTTGTGGCGCTGGCCTGCGCCTGTGCGGGCATCGTCATCGGCACCATTACCCTGACCGGCCTTGGCCTCAGCTTCACCGGCGTCGTGCTGGCGCTGTCGCAGAACTCGCTGATCCTGGCGCTGATGCTGACCATGGTCGCCGGCATCATCCTGGGCATGGGTCTGCCGACAACGCCGGCCTATATCGTCCAGGTGGCGCTGCTGGTTCCGGCCCTGGTGAAGCTCGGCGTCATGGTAGAGGCAGCGCATCTGTTCGTGCTGTACTTCGCCGTGCTGTCGGCCATCACCCCGCCGGTTGCCATGGCGGTCTATGCCGCCAACGGTATCTCCCGCGCCGGATTGATGGAAAGCTCCATCGCTGCGGTGAAGCTCGGGCTGACGGGCTATGTCATTCCCTTCATGTTCGTGTTCGGCCCGTCGCTGCTGCTGATCGGTTCGTGGGATACCATCCTGCTGACCATCATCACCTCGACCATTGGCGTGATCTGCCTGGCGGGCGGTCTGCACCGATACTTCTTCTTCGGTCCGGCCCGCTGGTGGGAAAGCCTGCTCCTGATTGCGGCAGCCTTCGTGCTGATCAAGCCGGGCTTGGCGACCGATCTGATCGGCGCGGGCCTGATCGCCCTGGTAGCGGCCAGCCAGATCCTGCTGAAGCCTGTCGGCGATACGCCCGTCGTGTCGCAGAAGACAGAAGGCAGCTGAGTCTTTCGGCGTTAACCCAGACGCGAAACCGGCCGGCGCTCGACAGCCCGGCCGGTTTTGCGTTAGAGCATGCTTCTGTCCTGAACCCGTGTGGATTTTCCCATGACCGACATCTTCACCGAAGCCGGCATCGACCTTGCCGATCCCGCCTCCTTCGTCTTCTGGAACGATGAGAGCATCCGTTTCTCTGACGTGGATATGCTGGGGCATGTGAACAATGTCAGCTTCGCCGCCTATTGCGAGGCCGGGCGCGTCCATCTGATCCGCGAGGTCGCCGACCGGACCGGGGTGAAGAATGCGTGGGTGCTGGCCCGGCTGACGCTGGATTACGGGGCAGAGGTGTATTTCCCCGGCACCATGCGCATCGGCACCCGCATGCTGGGCATCGGCACCAAATCGGTCAGCATGGGGCAGGGCCTGTTCGTCGAGGGGCGCTGCGTCGCCCGCAGCATTGCCACCGTGGTCTGCTTCGACCTAGAGGCGCGCAAGACCATCCCGGTGCCGCAGGCCGTGCGTGAGACGCTGACCGCCCTCAGCCCGCAGCCCACGCTGATCGCCTGACGATTTGTCGAGTCGGGCGCAAGTGGATCGCCGCCGGTAACGTCGTTCTGGCGCCTTTTTCCTGCCTTTCTGAAATCAAGAATTAGTCCCGCAGGCGTGATACTTATGCCGCTTGCGTGTGCAGTCCTGTGCCTTTCCTGCTCATTATTTCATCGGTGAGTACAGGGCGATTCTAGAGTCCGCAATGCGTTACGAGCTGGCACGAGTATTGCTCAATTCGCTTGTATGCAAGATTGGTGGACGAGACGCTCGATTGAAAATGCCTCGATAGACGAGGCGGTTATTTCCGCGATTCTAGCCGGGCGGATGCGTCCCGGCATGCGGCTGGGCGAAACCATGCTGGCGGAAATCTTCGGCGTATCGCGGACCCGTGTGCGCGAGGCGATGATGAAGCTGGAGGCGCGCGGCATCGTGCATGTCAGCGCCCGGCGCGGCTGGTTCGTGGTCGAGCCCTCGGCCGATGATGCCCGTGCTGCCTTCCATGCCCGCAAGGTCATCGAGGCCGGCATGCTGATGGCGGTCGGCACGATCCCGCAGCCGGCGCTGGCGGCCCTGCGCGCCCATGTACGGGAGGAAGAGGACATTGTGCGCTCCGGCAGTGTGCATGACCGGACCTGCGCCCTGGGCGATTTTCATATCCATCTGGCCGATGCCCTCAGCAACCCGCTGCTGACGGAGATCATCCGCGACCTGACAGCCCGCACGGTGCTGGTGTCGATGCTCTACCAGTCGGTCGACGATGCTGCGTCCTCGAACGCCGACCATGCCGCGATTCTCGATGCGATGGAGGCCGGCCGCAATGCCGAGGCCGCCACGCTGATGGCCGAGCATATCGGCCGTGTCGAAGGCGGGCTGGACCTCTCTACAAAGCCCGACCCGCTGGCCGGTCTGAAGGAAATTCTGTCTCCGGCCGCTGCTGCGCGGCCTTCCGTGCTTACGCGTTCACCCTCCTGAACTGGAAAGGAACATCATCATGAATCGCAGGACGGCATTATCGCTTTTCGCATCGATCACCCTGGCGGCCGGCGCGCTTGTCGCGGCACCGCAACTGGCCCATGCCGACGCGCTGGCCGATATCACCAAGCGCGGCACCATCCGCATCGCCGTGCCGCAGGATTTCCCGCCCTTCGGCAGCGTCGGCACCGACATGAAAGCCGTCGGCTATGACGTCGATACCGCCAATCTGATCGGCAAGAAGCTGGGTGTGAAGGTGGAACTGGTGCCGGTCACCAGTGCCAACCGCATCCCCTATCTGCAGACCAACAAGGTTGATCTGGTGATTTCCAGCCTGGGCAAGAATGCCGAGCGCGAGAAGGCCATCGACTTCACCAACGCCTATGCCCCGTTCTTCAACGGTGTCTTCGCGCCGGCCGATGTGAAAGTGGCCGCCGCCGCCGATCTGGCCGGCAAGACCATCGGTGTAACGCGCGGCGCCATCGAGGATATGGAGCTGACCAAGATCGCGCCGGAAACTGCGGTCATCAAGCGCTATGAGGATAATAACGGCACGATCTCTGCCTTCCTCTCAGGCCAGGTGGATGTGATTGCGACCGGCAATGTCGTGGCCGCCGCGATCCTCGCGCGCAACCCGCCGAAGCGGCCGGAGATGAAGTTCCTGATCAAGAATTCGCCCTGCTATATCGGCCTCAACAAGAACGAGCCGGCGCTGATGGACAAGGTCAACGCCATCATCGCCGAGTCGAAGAAGGACGGCTCGCTGAACGCCATTGCCGAGAAATGGCTGGGCGCTGCTTTGCCGGCGGATATCTGATCACGGCGAGGCTGCCGCCTTCGTCGGGAAGCGCGGCAGCCTCCTCGTAAACCGGGGCCGGGGCATGACCTATCAGTTCGATTTCAGCTGGATCGCCGAATATTTGCCACTTCTGCTGGCCGGTATCGCGGTGACGCTTGAGCTGATTTTCGTCGGCGCGCTGGTCGGGGTTTCGCTGGGCATCACCTGCGCCTGGATTCGCGCGCTGGGGCCGTGCTGGCTGCGCCCGCCGTTCGTTGCCTATGTCGAACTGATCCGCAATACCCCCTTCCTGATCCAGCTTTTCTTCATATTCTTCGGCCTGCCCTCCATCGGCGTCCAGTTCTCGGAATTGCAGGCCGCCAATCTCGCCATGGCGGTTAATCTTGGAGCCTATAGCTGCGAGATCATCCGGGCCGGCATCCAGGCGACGCCGCGCGGCCAGTACGAGGCCGGGGCCAGCCTGGCCATGACGCCCTTCGAGACCTTCCGCCATGTCGTGATGATTCCGGCGCTGCAACGGATCTGGCCGGCGCTGTCCTCGCAGATCGTCATCGTGATGCTGGGCTCCGCCGTGGTCTCGCAGATCGCGGCCGAGGATCTGACCTTCGCCGCCAATTACATCCAGTCGCGCAATTTCCGCGCCTTCGAGGCCTATATCGTCGCCACGGCGATCTATCTGCTGCTGTCGATCCTGTTGCGGCAGGGGCTGCGCGGGCTGGGCTGGGCGCTGTTCCCGAGGCGCCTGCCATGATGATGGAATTCTCCACCTGGGACATTCTGCGCAACCTGCTGCTGGCGGCGCGCTGGACCATATTGCTGTCGCTGGTGTCCTTCATCGGCGGTGCACTGGTCGGCCTGCTGATCCTGTTCCTGCGTATCGGCAAGGGTCGGACGGGCCGGGTTCTGGCGGCAGGCTATGTCGAGCTGTTCCAGGGCACGCCGCTGCTGATGCAGCTATTCCTGGCGTTTTTCGGGCTTGGCCTGTTCGGCATTGACGTACCGGCCTGGCTGGCTGCCGCAACGGCGCTGATCCTGTGGACAGCCGCCTTCCTGGCGGAAATCTGGCGCGGCTGCGTCGAGGCGATCCGGCGCGGCCAGTGGGAGGCTGCGGCCAGCCTGGGCATGGGCTATATCCAGCAGATGCGCTGGGTGATCCTGCCGCAGGCGCTGCGCATCGCAGTGCCGCCGACGGTGGGCTTCTCGATGCAGGTGGTGAAGGGCACGGCGCTGACCTCGATCATCGGCTTCGTCGAATTGTCGAAGGCCGGCAGCATGGTCACCAACGCCACCTTCCAGCCTTTCACCGTCTATGGCCTGGTCGCCCTGATCTATTTCGCGCTGTGCTGGCCGCTGTCGAAGAGCAGCCAGATGCTGGAAAGGAAGCTCAATGCCCCTCATAGCCATCACTGACGTCAAGAAGCGCTTCGGCGACAACGAGGTGCTGAAGGGCATCAATATCGATGTCGATCCGGGCGAGGTGATCGCGATCATCGGCAAGAGCGGGTCCGGCAAATCGACCCTCCTGCGCTGCATCAACGGGCTGGAGAGCATCGATGACGGCTCGATCCTGGTCGCCGGGGCGCATCTGGCGCCCGACGAGGCATCGCTGAAGGCGCTGCGGCTGAAGGTCGGCATGATCTTCCAGCAGTTCAATCTGTTCCCGCATCTGTCGGTCGGCCGCAACGTCATGCTGTCGCAGATGGTGGTGAAGAAGACACCGAAGGCCGAGGCCGAGGCGATGGCGCGGCGCATGCTGGACCGTGTCGGCCTGGCCCATAAATTCGATGCCTATCCCGAACAGCTTTCCGGCGGCCAGCAGCAGCGCGTGGCAATTGCCCGCGCGCTGGCCATGCAGCCGATTGCCCTGCTCTGCGACGAGATCACCTCATCGCTCGACCCGGAGCTGGTGGCCGAGGTGCTGGCCGTGGTGCGGGAGCTGGCGGCCGACGGCATGACGCTGCTGATGGTCACTCATGAGATGCAGTTCGCCCGCGATGTCTGCAACCGCGTGGTGTTCATGCATGAAGGCCGCGTCCACGAATCCGGCCCCCCGGAAGAACTGTTCGGCGCCCCCCGGACCCCGGAGCTGCGGCAGTTCGTGGGCCGGCATTAGGGGGGACAGTCCGCCCCCTACAGCACCTTGCCCGGATTCATGATGCCGCGCGGGTCGAGCACACCCTTGATCTTGCGCATGATGTCCAGCTCGGTCTGGCTCTTGTAGCGCTTGATCTCCTCGCGTTTCAGCCGGCCGAGGCCGTGTTCGGCGGAGATGCTGCCATTCATCGACTGCACGATGTCGTGCACAATCTCGTTGATGCGCTCCCATTCGGCCAGGAAGGCCTGGTTGTCGCCGCCCTTGGGCACGCTGAGATTATAGTGGATGTTGCCATCGCCGACATGGCCGAAGCCGACGATGCGGATGCCCGGATAGGCGGCCGTCACCGCCGCATCGGCGGTGCGCAGGAAATCCGGCACCCGGCTGACCGGGACCGAGATGTCGTGCTTGATCGAGGCACCCTCGGGCTTCTGCGCCTCGGAGACGGTCTCGCGCAGCTTCCACATCGCCAGCGCCTGCGCCTGGTTCTGCGCGATGGCGGCGTCCAGCACCAGCCCGTCTTCGGCGGCCTGCTCCAGCAACGCCTGCATCTTCTCGCCCAGCCCGTCTTCCGTGACCGAGGTGGAGCTGAGTTCCAGCAGCACATGCCAGTCATAGCGCTGCGGCAGCGGATCAACCGTATCGGCGATATGCGCCAGCACGAAATCGAAGCAGATGCGCGGCATCAGCTCGAAGCTGGTCACGCCATCCGCCGTGGCGGCACGGGCGCGGGCCAGAAGCTCAATGGCGGCATCCGGGCCGGTGATGGCAACCATCGCCGTCTCGCGCCGGGCAGGCTTCGGGAACAGCTTCAGCACGGCGGCGGTGATGATGCCCAGCGTGCCTTCCGCGCCGACGAACAGGTGTTTCAGATCATAGCCGGTATTGTCCTTGCGCAGGCTGCGCAGGCCGTCCCAGACCGTGCCGTCGGGCAGCACGACTTCCAGCCCCAGCACCAGCTCGCGGGTATTGCCATAGCGCAGCACATTCACCCCGCCGGCATTGGTCGACAGATTGCCGCCGATCATGCAGCTGCCCTCGGCCGCCAGGCTGAGCGGGAAGAAGCGGTCATTCTCCTCCGCCACGCGCTGCAACTCGGCCAGCACGCAGCCGGCTTCGACGGTCATGGTGTAGTTCAGCGGATCAATGCCGCGTACCTTGTTCATTCGCGCCAGCGACAGGATGATGCCGCCGAAATCCTCATAAGGCACGGAGCCACCGACCAGCGAGGTATTGCCGCCCTGCGGCACGATGGGAATGGCATTCTCGGCGCACAGCGCCACCACGGCGGATACCTCCGCCGTATTCGCCGGCTTCACCACCGCGCGCGCCTGGCCGCGCCACAATCCGCGCCACTCCACCAGATGCGGTTCCATGGCGTCAGGCTCGGTGATGAAGCCCTTGTCGCTGACGAGTTCCTTGATCCGCAGCAGCGTGTCGTCGATGACGGTTTCGGTCAGCACCTTCATGGCGGCAATCATCCCTCGGTCATGTATCGTTCTGGTTAATGTTAGCCTTTGCAGCCGCACGAACAAGACCGTCTAGCGCGGGCCAGCCGCCCGCCGCAGCCGGTCGTTGATCGCCCGGCCCAGCCCGGTCTCCGGTATCGGCATGATGGCAATGCCGCTCAATCCCGGCCGGTCGAGCGCGCGCAGCATGGCGAACAGATTGGCCGCCGCCTCCTGCAGATCGCCGGCGCGGCTCAAATTCAGCGCCTCTGTACCATCGGTTGGGCCGAAACCCAGCAGCGCCTCGCCGGCAGCCGCGTTGGTGGCGTTAAGCCGGACCGGCAGGGCCGGGGCGTAATGGCTGGCCAGCTGGCCGGGGGAGGTCGGGGCGTCAGGGTCGTGTTCCGGCAGGGTCACCGGTCCGACCGCCTGCTCCAGCGCCTCCAGTGTCACGCCGCCGGGGCGCAGCAGCACGGGCCGGTCCCCGGTGGCATCGACGACGCTGGATTCGACGCCGATGGCACAGGCCCCACCATCCAGCACCAGCGCCAGCCGGTCGCCCAGCAGGTTGCGCACATGCTGGGCCTGCGTCGGGCTGACCTTGCCGGATGGATTGGCGCTGGGGGCGACCACGGGCCGCCCCGTGGCGCGCAGCAGCCGCGTTGCGACGGGATGCGCCGGCACGCGCAGCGCAATCGTGTCCAGCCCGGCACAGGCCAGATGCGAGACCGGGCAATCCGGCCTCCGGCGCAGCACCAGCGTCAGCGGGCCGGGCCAGAAGTTGGCGGCCAGTCTTTCGGCCAGCGGGGTGAAGATCGCCAGCTTGCGGGCCGCATCGAGATCCGGCAGATGCGAGATCAGCGGGTTGAAGCTGGGCCGGCCCTTGGCCGCGAAGATCGCCGCCACGGCATGGTCGTCGGTGGCATCGCCGCCCAGACCGTAGACCGTCTCGGTCGGGAAGGCGACCAGCCGCCCGGCGCGCAGATGCGCCGCCGCCTGGGCAATGGCGTCGTCGGTGGCGGGCAGGATGGGGGCGCTGGTAGACATGGGATCAGAGGGATGGCGCAGTGCCGCCACGCCGTCAAGGTTTTGCGGTTGCGGCTCGGCCTTGTTCTGAACACCTGTGCGGTGCAACATGAGCCCCTCATGGAACGCGAGCAGGGAGCAAGGACATGTCCGGCAAGGTAATCACCATCGCACAGCAGAAGGGCGGCGCCGGCAAGACCACGCTGGCCGCGCATCTCGCGGTGGCCTGGGCCAGCGCCGGGCGCAGCGTCGTCGTGCTGGATATCGATCCGCAGGCGAGCCTGACCGGCTGGGCCGAAATCCGCAAGGCGCTGCCGACTGCGCCGGAGATGCCGGATATCCGGGCAATCACCGGCTGGCGGGTCGCCAGCGAGGTCGACAAGCTGAAGAAGGATTTCGACGTCGTGCTGATCGACAGCCCGCCGCATGCCGAGACCGAGGCCCGTGTTGCCATCCGCGTCGCCGATCTGGTGGTGGTGCCGATCCAGCCCAGCCCGATGGATCTCTGGGCGACCCAGGCGACGCTGGATCTGGCCAAACAGGAGAAAAGCGCCATCCTGCTGGTGCTGAACCGCATGCCGCCACGCGCCCGGCTGGCTGAGGCGATGGAAGCCGCCATCGGCAAGCTTGGGGTCAAGGTCGCCAAAAGCACGCTCGGCAACCGCGTCGCCCTGGCCAGCGCGCTGCTGGAAGGCCGCGGCATCACGGAGGCGGCACCCTCCAGCATCGCCGGCAAGGAAATCGCCGCCCTCGCCAAGGAAGTCCACAAGGCCGCGAAGGGCTGACGAGAGTCCCTTCCCCCGTACCCTTCGAGACGTCGCGCCAAGTGCCTTGGCGCGCCTCCTCAGGGTGAGGGGAGAAGGGGGCATTCGTTTCCTGTTCATCCGGCCCGACTGGCAAGCTCCCTCATGCTGAGGAGCCTGCACAGCAGGCGTCTCGAAGCATCGGGGACCAGGATTTTCCGGCCCTTACTCCGCTGCAACCGGGGCCGGGGTCTTTTCCGAGGCGCCGGTGGGCATCAGGGCAGCGGCCAAAGTGATGATCGCCGACAGCACGGCCAGCAGCAGCATCAGCGTGGCGAAGCCGCCGCCGCCCTTGTGCAGCCCGGCGACCAGCGGCACGGCGGCGGCACTGACGCCCAGCGACAGCACATATTTGGCGGCATAGATGCGCGAGCGCCATTCGGCAGCACCATAGCGCGCCACGATGGCGTCGTTGATCGGGATCGCGCCGAAAACCAGCAGCATCATGCCGATGGCGGCCCCCACCATGACCATGCCATCGGCATTGGCGGCGATCAGGAACAGCGGGATCTGCAGCACGATGACGCCGACATAGATCGGCTTCAGCGGATAGCGGTCGATCAGATGGCCGACGACGATCTGGGCGCAGGCGGCGACCACATAGACCGCCGTGACCAGGATGCCGACCATGGTGATCGAGATATCGAAATCCAGCGTCCGTTCCTCCAGCAGCTTCGGCAGGCCGACCGTGGTGGCGTGGAAGATGACACCGCCGCACAGCGTGGCGACGATGACCACGCCGAACATCAGCTTCATCTGGCTGGCCGTCAGCGCCACATGCGCGCGCGCCGGGCGCTTGGCGAGGCCCTTGGCGGCCTGCCGCCGGGCAAAGGAGACATAGGCGATGCCGGTGGCGATGGCGATCAGCCCCGGCACGATGAACACCGCGCGCCAGCTCCACAGATCGGCCAGCGCGCCGGCCGTGATGCCGGCGGCAGCGACGCCCAGATTGCCCCAGACACCATTGATGCCCAGCGCCTTACCCAGCTTTTCTGCATCGGCCGCCACCATGGCGATGCCGACCGGGTGGTAGATCGCCGCGAACAGCCCGATCAGCGTCAGCCCGCAGGCCAGCTCAAAGGGCGAGCGGGCGAGGCCGGTAATGATCGAGGCTGCACCAATGCCCAGGAAGAACACGCACATCATGCCCGGCTGGCTCCAGCGGTCGCCCAGCCAGCCGGCCGGGATCGACGCCGCGCCAAAGGCGACGAAGCCATAGACCGCCAGCGACAGCACATCGGCATAGCTGCCGCCAAAGATCGGGTCGCTGGCCATCGCCAGCACGGCGGTCGGAAACAGCAGCATGAACAGATGATCGTAGAAATGGCCGATATTCAGGAAGAAGAAGCCGGTCCGGTCACGATGCACGCTCATGGGAATCCTCATAAATCTTTACCCGATACGGGTGGATTATCCGTTCGGCTACCGCTTCCCCAGACCGTCATTCCCGCAACAAGTGCGGGGTGACGGTTTGAGAAAATCCTTATCGCGTCTCGACTCTACGCCGGAGTGGTGCGACCATCTTGCGATGTTGGATCAGGAACTATCGCGAGCCGGTCAAACCTACCGGCCCAGCCTGGAAGTACGCGGGCTGGAGGATGTGCCGCGGCCGGTCGTACCGCTGGCCATCGATTTCCCGGACGGACACATCATCCCGCCGCACACGCATCGGCGGGCGCAGCTGATCTATGCCGCGCGCGGGGTGATGACCGTGTCTGTCACACAGGCCAAAGGTGGGGCCAAGGGTGGGGGCGGCGGCGGACTGTGGGTGATCCCGCCGCAACGCGCGCTGTGGATGCCGGCGGGGATCGATCATTCCATCCGCATGACCGGCGCCGTCGAGATGCGCACGCTTTATCTGGCGGGCGTGGCGGCATCGCGCCTGCCGGCGGATTGCCGGGTGGTGGCCGTCTCGCCGCTGCTGCGCGAGTTGATCCTGCGGGCGATGGGCATTCCGCCGCTCTATGACGAGGATGGACCGGATGGCCGGCTGATGGCGGTGGTGCTGGACCAGCTGCGCGTGCTGCCGGTCATGCCGCTGCATTTGCCGATGCCGGAAGATCGCCGGCTGGCCGGTATCTGCCGCGCGCTGCTGGATGATTTGTCGGATAACCGGCCGCTGGCGGCCTGGGCGCGGCAGGCCGGGGCCAGCATCAGCACGCTGGGCCGGCTGTTCCGGGACGGGACCGGCATGGGCTTTACCGCCTGGCGCCAGCAGGCAAGGCTGGTGCGGGCGCTGGAGCTGCTCGCGGCCGGGCGGCCGGTGACGCTGGTGGCGCTGGATCTCGGCTATGACAGCGTCAGCGCCTTCATCGCCATGTTCCGCCGCGCCTTCGGCGTGCCGCCGGCACGCTACTTCCGGGATTAGATTTCCTGCGGCATTATCCCCCGGACAAGAAAAGTGGGAGGAAAAACATGTCCGATACAAACGGATCGGTGCGGGTGGAAATCAGCGAACGCACAGGGGGCTGCGTTGCGCGTGTCACCATCACCCATGCGCGCAAGCTGAACACGCTGAACAGCGCCCTGATGACGGAATTCGCCGCTGCCCTGGACGCTCTTGGCCGCGATGAGTCGCTATGCGCCGTGGTGCTGACCGGCGAGGGCGAGAAGGCCTTTGTCGGCGGGGCGAATATTGACGAGATGGCGGGGCTGGACGCGCATAGCGCGCGTGATTTCATCACCCGCGTGCATGGCTGCTGCGACGCGGTGCGCCGGCTGCCGGTACCGGTGATCGCCCGTATCCAGGGCTTCACGCTGGGCGCCGGGCTGGAGCTGGCGGCGGCTTGCGATCTGCGCATCGCCGCCGACAAGGCGGTCTTCGGCATGCCGGAGGTGAAGCTGGGCATCCCCTCGGTGGTCGAGGCCGCCCTGCTGCCGGGGCTGATCGGCTGGGGCCGGACACGACAGATATTACTGCTGGGCGAGACTTTCTCCGCCGCCGAGGCCGCGCAATGGGGGCTGGTCGAGAAAGTGGTTCCCTTTGCGGCACTGGATTCCGCCGTCGATGAGTGGCTCGACAGCCTGCTCGCCAATGGCCCGGTTGCGACCCGCCAGCAAAAGAAACTGATCCGCGACTGGGAAGACCTCCCGCTGCGTGCCGCCGTGGCCGCCGGCATAGACTGCTTCGCCGAATCCTGGAAAGGCGAGGAACCGCGCCGCCTGATGGCCGACTTCATCGCTGCGCGCGAGGCGGAGAAGGCACGAAGGCGGGCTGACTTAAATCAGGCGCCCTAGCGCCCGCGCACCACGAAATGGGGGTTCAGGAAATCGGGCTTGCCATAGGGCAAAGGGGTGCCGTCCATCAGCTCGACCCGGCCGCCGGCGGCGAGCACGATGGCGTGGCCGGCGGCGGTGTCCCATTCGCAGGTCGGGCCGGTGCGGGGGTAGAGATCGGCGCGGCCTTCCGCCACCAGGCAGAATTTCAGCGAGCTGCCGGCGACCTGCTGGTCCTTCATCGGGATGGTCTTCAGATAGGCTTCCAGCGCCGGGTTGCGGTGCGAGCGGCTGGCCGCCACGGTCAAGCCGCCCTCCGGGGCCGGGCGGGCCTGGATGGACGCTGTCTCTCCCGTGGCATCGGCCTTGCCGGCACCGGCATCGGCCGATCCCCAGTACAGCATGCCGGTGACCGGAACGAAGATGACGCCCAGCACCGGGACGCCCTTGTCGATCAGCCCGATATTGACAGTGAATTCGCCGTTGCGGCTGACGAATTCCTTGGTCCCGTCCAGCGGATCGACCAGCCAGAACCGGCCGCCGCTGACATCGTTGCGCACGCCGGCCGCATAGGCTTCCTCGGAGACGACCGGGATATCCGGGGCGAGCGCCATCAGCCGCGCCACGATCAGATCATCGGCGGCCTTGTCGGCGGCGGTGACGGGCGATCCGTCGGCCTTGCCCTCAACGGTGAAGCCGTCACGGTAGAAGCCGAGGATGACTTCCCCGGCTTCCAGCGCAATCTGTTTTACCGTCGGTAGCAGGGCGGCAAGATTAAGCCCGCTCACTCTGCCGCCTGGGCGTAGCCGCCATGGATGACCTGCCAGATCACCTCATTGGTGGCCGGCATGTCGATGTGGTCGATGCCGAATTCCTGCAGGGCATCGACCAGGGCGTTGATGATCGCCGGCGGCGCGCCGATGGCGCCGGCCTCGCCGCAGCCCTTGATGCCCAGCGCGTTGGTGGTGCAGGGCACGTTGTGCATGTCGAAATCAACGAAGGGCACCTGATCGGCGCGCGGCATGCAGTAATCCATGAAGGAGCCGGTCAGCAGCTGGCCGCTGTCGCTGTCATAGACAGTGCGTTCATAGAGCGCCTGGCCGATGCCCTGGGCGACGCCGCCATGCACCTGGCCGGCCAGCATCATCGGGTTGATGATCTTGCCGAAATCGTCGACCACCGTGTATTTCAGGATTTCCACGATGCCGGTGTCGCGGTCGATATCCAGCTCACAGATATGGGTGCCGTTCGGGAAGGTCGCTGCCGGCGGCTTCCAGGCATTCTCGATCTTCAGCCCCGGCTCCATGCCCTCAGGCAGCTTCGCCGGGTCATTGGCGGCGGCGGCCACCTCGGCCAGGGTCATGCGGCGGTCGGTGCCGGCGATGGTGAAGACGGCATCGTCATATTCGATATCGGCCTCGGCCGCTTCCAGCAGATGGGCGGCCAGCTTCTGGGCCTTTTCCTTCAGCCTGGAGGAGGCGCCGTCCAGCGCCGATCCACCGACCGGGACCGAGCGCGACCCGCCGGTGCCGCGGCCGGTGGCGATTTCCGCCGTATCGCCCTGCTTCACGGTGATCTGATCGAGCGGCAGGCCCAGATGCTCGGAGACGATCTGGGCATAGGCGGTCTCATGCCCCTGGCCATTCGACTGGGTGCCGATCAGCACGGTGGCGCTGCCATCCTCGTTCACGCTGACGATGGCGGTCTCGTCCGAGCCACCGCCACAGGCCTCGACATAGGTCGACATGCCGATGCCGCGTAACTTGCCGCGCTTGGCAGCCTCGGCCTTGCGACTGGATATGCCGGCCCAGCCGGCCTTCTGCATGGCGATTTCCATATGCGCGGTGAATTCGCCGCTGTCATAGACGTCGCCCAGAGAGGTGCTGTAGGGCATCGCCTCGGGCGGGATGAAGTTGCGCCGGCGGATTTCGTCCGGCGACAGCCCGATCTCGCGCGCCGCCTTGTCGACCAGCCGTTCGACCAGATAGGCCGCTTCCGGCCGCCCGGCGCCGCGATAGGCATCGACCGGCACGGTGTTGGTGAACACGCCATGGACATGCACATGCACGGCCGGGGTCTTGTACAGGCCCTGATACATGTTGGAGCCGGCCATGGTCGGCACATAGGTCGAGAAGTTCGACAGATAGGCGCCCAGATTGGCGGTGATATGCACCTGCAGGGCCAGGAAATTTCCGTCCTTGTCCATCGCCAGCGCGGCGTCAGTCACATGGTCACGGCCTTGCGTATCGCTGACGAAACCGTCGGAGCGGCTGGCGACCCAGCGCACCGGGCGGCCGATCTTCTTCGCCGCATACATCACCAGCGCATGTTCGCGGTACAGGAACAGCTTCATGCCGAAGCCGCCGCCGACATCGGGGGTGACGACGCGGATCTTCTCCGGCTGGACCTTGAAGATGTTCTCCGCCAGCAGCCCGCGCAGCGTGTGCGAGCCCTGCGAGGTGGTGTACAGCTCGTAGCTGTCCTGGGCCGGATCATAGGTGCCGAGCGCCACCCGGGTTTCCATCGAATTCACGACCAGCCGGTTGTTCACCAGCCGGATATGGGTGACATGATGCGCGTTGGCGGCATTCGTCTCGGCCAGTTTGCCGTCGCCCATCTCCCAGTCGAAGCAGACATTGTCCTTGGCCTGCGGCCAGACCTGGGCGACGCCGGGCTGCATCGCGCTGCCGGTATCGGTGATGGCGGGCAAATCCTGGTAATCGACCTCGATCAGCTCGCTGGCGTCCTGCGCCTGCTCGAAGGTTTCCGCGACGATGAAGGCGATGGCGTCGCCACCATGGCGCGCCGTGTCCTGCGCCAGGATCGGATAAGGCGGCAGCACGCTCATCGACCCGTCGCGATTCTTGATCGGCACCCGGCAGGGAATATCGCCCAGCCCGTCTTTCGCCACATCCGCGCCGGTCAGTACGGCCAGAACGCCCGGGGCGGCCTGGGCGGCGGAAATATCGGTGATAGTGAAATTCGCATGCGCAAAGGGTGCGCGCAGGACATAGCCATAGGCCTGCCCCGGCAGATCGATGTCGTCGGTGTAGCGCCCTTTTCCGGTGATGAAGCGCTGGTCTTCCTTGCGCGTCATTGGCTGGCCGATACCGAACTGACCCATGTGGACCGCCCCTTGGCTGTTATCTGGAAAATAGCTGGATGGAGTCGAACTGACAGGCGCCAGATGACGCCTCAGAGATAATAGGCGACACGATTATGGCGTCAAACCGGCAAATGACCGATAGGGGCTACCAGGTCTGGTTTCGCTGGATCAGTTCGGTGGCAGCGGGCACGTCGCAAGGCTTGGAGAAGAAATAGCCTTGCGCATATTCGACACCAAGCGCGCGCAGCTGGGCCAGCTGCTCCGCCGTCTCCACCCCTTCGGCAATGACATCCAGATTCAGATTATGCGCCAGCGCCGTGATGGTGCGCACGATTTCCAGATTATCGCGGTTGGTCACCATGTCGGTGATGAAGGATTTGTCGATCTTGATGGTGTCGATCGGGAAGGTGCGCAGATAGGCCAGCGACGAATAGCCGGTGCCGAAATCATCGATCGACAGCTTGATCTTCAGCTGCTTCAGCTGCTCCAGCATCTTGGTCGACCGCTGGGCGTTTTCCATCAGCGCGCTTTCGGTGATCTCCAGCTTCAGGAAGGAGCCGTCCATGCCGCTGCTCTGCAGCGTGTCGATGACGCTGCGCACCAGATCGACCTTGCCGAACTGGCGGCTCGACAGGTTGACGTTGATCTGCAGCGGCGGCCGATCAGGGAAATCAGCATGCCAGATTCCCATCTGCTCGCAGGCCCGGCGCAGCACCCATTCGCCAATCGGCACGATCAGGCCGGTTTCCTCGGCCAGCGGGATGAAATCCAGCGGTGACAGGACGCCGTGGTCGGTGTGGCGCCAGCGCACCAGCGCCTCGAAGCCGTTGATCTGGCCACTGTCGAGCGAAATGATCGGCTGGTAGTGCAGCACCATCTCGTTGCGGTCCAGCGCCCGGCGCAGGTCGCTCTCAAGATCCAGGATGGCGACGGCGCGCTTGTGCAGCGTGGCGTGGAACAGGGCGATGCGGGCCTTGCCCTCGCTCTTGGCGCTGTACATCGCCAGATCGGCATCGCGCAGGATGTCTTCCGGGCCCTTATAGTTCTCGTCCCACAAGGCAACGCCGATTGAGGCGGTGCTGACGATTTCCTTGCCGTCCAGCAGCATCGGGGTCGAAATGGCATCGAGTATCTGGTGGGCGATGGACGCGGCCTCGACCGTGCTGCTGGTGTCTTCCAGCAGAACGGCGAATTCATCGCCGCCCATGCGCGCGACCGTGTCGCCGGCGCGCAGCACTTCCTCCAGCCGATGGGCGGTGGTGACCAGCAATTCGTCACCGCGCATATGGCCCAGGCTCTCGTTCACCACCTTGAAGCGGTCGAGATCGATGAACAGCACGGCGAAGGCGGAGGAACCGGTGCGCTTGCCGCGCGCCAGGGTCTGGCGCAGGCGGTCGATGAACAGCACACGGTTCGGCAGGCCGGTCAGCGTGTCATGCAGGGCGTCGTGCTGCACGCGCTCCTCTGCCAGCTTGCGCGCGGTGATGTCGGTCTGCGAGCCGGCGATGCGATAGGCCCGCTGATGCCGGTCGCGCACGGCCTGGCCGCGCGTCAGCATCCAGTGATAGGTGCCATCCTCATGCAGCATGCGGTGCTCGCTCTCGAAATGCGAGAGGGCGCCGGCAAGATGCGCGTCGAGCTGCGCTGTGACCTGCTGCACGTCATAAGGGTGGATGCGGCTGAACCATTCTTCCGGGCCGTCACCGATCTCGGGATCGGCATGGCCCAGCATCTGCTTCCAGCGGCTGGAATAGAAGATGTGGTTCGCCTCCAGATCCCAGTCCCACAGCCCGTCATTGGCGCCAGCGGCGGCCAGCGCATAGCGCTCCTCACTCTGGCGCAGTGCCTCCTCGGCCTGCTTGCGTTCGGTGATATCGGTGAAGGTGGCGACCAGCCCGCCATCGCGGATCGGCACGACCCGGATTTCCAGCATGCGCCCGCGCGTGGTGCGGCGCTCATAACTGTGCCCGCGCGGATTGGTGAGGTGTTGGTAGGAGATACGCGCAAGCGTCTCCGGATCACCCGGTCCGTAATCGCCCCGATCAGCGCAGAACCGGATGATATCCAGCAGCGGCGTGCCGGCGATGCGGAAATGCGGCGGCAGGTCGATCAACTCGACATAGCGCTCGTTCCACAGCGTCATGCGGTGATCGCGGTCATAGCCGGCGAGGCCTTGGCTGATGTTCTCCAGCGTGTCGCGCAGCATGTGGGAATAGCGTTCCAGCTGCTCCTCGCGCGCCTTCATCTCGGTGATGTCGTGATGAATGCCGGCGCTGCCGCCATCGACCGTCAGATGCTCGCTGATCTGCACCCAATGCCCGTTGCTCTGGCGCTGCTCGATCAGCCGCTGGGGGGCCAGATGCTGTTCCAGCCGCTCTTGAATCCAGGCCTCGGGATCGTCGATCAGCCCGGCCGCGTGCTTGTCCGCCGCATCGGCTTCCAGCAAGGCGCGATAGGGTGTACCGGGGACGCAGAGCGGCGCGATATGCGGGTAAAGGGCACGGTAGCGGTCATTGCACAGGACCAGCCGGTCATCAGCATCGAAGAATACGAAACCTTCATCGACGCTTTCCAGCGCATCGATCAGCAGGCCTTCGATGTCCAGGCTGGCGGAAACCGGGTTGGATCGTGACGGCACAGCCTTACTACCTGCAGGTGAGAGGCAGCAGGCAGGCAAGTAGACCCTCGGGTCGAGGGCAAGCTGTCATGCGGTCCAGAGTCATGTATTGCCGGCAATTGATGTGAAATTCATTCAATTTTTAAAACTCTAAAGAATCAATCGCCATAACGCCACCGGCGAATACGGTTTTGAAAGAAATAACCGGGGGTTGCAAGCCTGATTATATGCACGCCATCAAATATCAGCCGTGCCCGGCCTTTGCCGCAGATGACGATAGTAGCGCCAGAACAACAGGGCGGCGGCGCTGCGCTGCGGCTGCCAGGGGGCGGCGACCGCGTCCATGACCTTGGCACCGGGACGGGTTTCCAGTCGCTTGATGTCCTGCACGGCAACCTGGAGGGCAAGGTCGAGTGCCGGCCAGATATCGCGTCGGCCCAGGGCAAACATCAGGTAAATCTCCGCTGTCCAGCGGCCGATGCCGGTCAGCGCGGTCAGCCGGGCCATCGCCTCGGCGTCGGAAAGCCCGTGCAGATCGTCCAGCGCCAGCCGGCGTTCGGCCACTTCCAGCGCCAGGATGCGGGTATAGCGCAGCTTCGGCCGGCTGAGGCCGCAGCCCAGCAGGGTGGCATCGTCGGCGGCGCAGACAGCCTCCGCCGTCACCGTGCCGAAGGCGTCCAGCAGCTTGCGCTGGATCGCCTTGCCCGAAGCGACGGAAACCTGCTGCTCGACGATGATGCCGAGCAGCGAGGCGAATCCGGGTTCCAGGACGCGCGGCGGCGGCAGGCCGACAAGCGCCACCGCCGCCGCGATATCCGGGTCGCGACGGGCCAGCGCAGCCATGTCTTCGGCCAGCGCCGCCTGCCGCTCCTGGGTCAGGCTCATTCGGCGATCTTAACCAGCGTCTTGCCGAAATTCTTGCCGTTCAGCATGCCGATGAAAGTGGCGGGCGCATTCTCCAGCCCGTCCACGATGTCTTCCTTGTATTTCAGCTGGCCGCTGCGCACGAACTGGCCCAGGCGCGCCAGGCCTTCCGGCCAGCGGCTGTACCAGTCGAACACGATCATGCCCTGGATCGTCACCCGGTTGGTCAGCACCGAGCGCAGGATGGACGGGCCGGAATAGCCGTTCGGCATGTTGTAATGCGAGATCAGGCCGCACACGACCATGCGGGCGCGCAGGTTGAACAGGGTGGCGACCGCATCGGTCACCGGCCCGCCGACATTATCGAAATAGACGTCGATGCCTTTCGGGCAGGCCTTGGCCAGGGCGGCGGCCAGATCCTTCTCCGCCTTGTAGTCGATGACGGCATCGACCCCCAGCGTGTCCTTCACATAGGCGCATTTATCCGGACCGCCGGCGATGCCGACCACCCGCGCCCCTGCGATCTTCGCCAGCTGGCTGACCACGGCGCCGACAGCACCCGACGCGGCGGAGACCACCACCGTCTCGCCCGGCCGCGGCTTGCCGATCTCGAACAGGCCGAAATAGGCAGTCAGGCCCGGCATGCCCAGCACGCCAACGGCGGTAGAGATGGGGGCCAGGGCAGGGTCGATCTTGCGCAGCTCGGCGCCGTCCAGCAGGCCATATTCCTGCCAGCCGATGGTGCCGTTCACGATATCCCCCGGCTTGAAGCCGGCATGCTTCGATTCAACGACGCGGCCAACCACGCCGCCGGTCATGACATCGCCAATCTCGGTGCTCGCGGCATAGGATTTCGCGGCACTCATGCGGCCGCGCATATAGGGATCGAGCGACAAATACAGCGACTGGACGAGCACCTGGCCGCGTTCCGGCGTGCCGATGGCGGTTTCCACCAGCTTGAAATTATCCGGTGTTGGCTCGCCCTCGGGGCGCGAGGCCAGGGTGATCTGGCGGTTCATCTTCTGGGTCATGGGTGGTCCCCCTTGTGGGTGGATGAGTTGTCGCCGGGCACGCTAGACCCCGTCCGGGACCGATGCAACCGGCCCTGTCCGCAAGTCTGTTTTTCCCTGAACGCGCTATGCAGCCAGCGCAGGGGGCTGTTCTGCGGCGATGACTGACAGTAACCGCCGGCCGTGCCAGACTTCCCGCCTGTTCGTCACATAGGCCCTGAGTCCCTTAATCAAGGAAACGCGTCCATGCAGCTGCATCTCAGCACCTGGGAAGAAGTCGATACCTATCTCGAAACCTCGAAGGGCATCATCATCCCCATCGGCTCGACCGAGCAGCATGGCCCGAACGGCCTGATCGGCACCGACGCCATCTGCCCGGAAGTGATCGCCAAAGTCATCGGCGACGAGACCGGCGCGCTGGTTGGCCCGACCATCTCCATCGGCAATGCCCAGCATCATCTGGGCTTCTCCGGCTCGGTCACGCTGCGCCCGACGACGCTGATCGCCGTCATCAAGGATTATGTCGCCTCGCTGGCCCGCAACGGGTTCGAGCGGTTCTATTTCCTGAACGGCCATGGCGGCAACATCGCCACCATCGGCGCCGCCTTTGCCGAGATTTATGCCGATTACAGCCTGGCGATGCCCGGCTCGAACCGGCCGCAGGTGCGGTGCGCGCTGAAGAACTGGTGGGACACGCCCGGCGTCCAGGCGCTGTCGAAGGAGCTGTATGGCGACAAGGATGGCGCCCACGCTACGGCCAGCGAAGTGTCGGTCACGCAATTCGCCTATCCGGACGATATCAAGAAGAAGGAAATGAAGCAGGCTGGCCGTGCCCCGCGCCCCTTCGCCGATGCCGATGATTACCGCATGCTCTACCCCGATGGCCGCATCGGCTCCGACCCGACGCTGGCCCGGCCGGAGCATGGCGAACGCCTGGTTGCCGCCTCGGCCCGCGATGTGGCGGAGGACTACCATAAGTTCCTGACCATGGCCTGATGCCCCCTTGCCCATTGCTCATTCCTGGACTACTTCGCCTCATGGGTTTTCCCAAGGTGAAGTGAAGGACAGGATGAGCGAGGCAGCCGTCGGTGCCACCGGCGTACCCAGCGCACAAGACCGGGCCTATGCGTTTCTCAGCGGCGATGACAGCGCCGATCGGAGTTGTGCGGCGATACCTGAGGCGTCCTGCACGGCGCTGCGGCGCAATTATCTGCTGAATGTCCTGAACGGGGCCTGCACCAAGCTGGCCGAACAGCTGGCCAGTCCCGGTCTGGTGCTGCCCTGGCTGTTTACCGCCATCGGCGCGCCGGGCTATCTGGTCGGGCTGTTGCAGCCGGTGAAGCAGGCGGCTCGCTGCTGCCGCAGCTTGCCGTGGCGGGGGCGATCCGCCGGCTGTCAAAGCGTAAATGGGCCTGGGCCGCTGCCGGTTATGCGCAGGCGGTGTTCCTGATCCTGATGATTCCGGCGGCGATGCTGTTGCCGCCGCTGGCGGCGGGCCTGTCGATTCTGACCCTGCTGGCGTTGTTCAGCGCTGCCAGTGGCGTCGGTTCTGTCGCTTTCCAGGATGTCACGGGCAAGACGGTGCCGAAGGGACGGCGCGGGCGGATGCTGTCTGCCCGGGCAGCTATCGGTGGGGTGCTGACGCTGCTGGCCGGGGGGGCCCTGCAAACCGGTCTGGATGGCGAGCGGGCCGGCATTGCCCCCTATCTGCTGCTGATCGGCATGGCCGCCCTGCTCTGGGCAGCCGGGGCGGCCTGCTTTGCCGCGATCCGGGAGGAGGCCGGGGCGACCGAGGGCGGGGTCAACCCGCTCGCATCCTATCGCGAGGGCGTGCAGCTGGCGCGCGACGTGCCCGGCTTCCGCAAATTCCTGCTCGCCCGGATGCTGCTGCTGTCGGTCGAGCTGGCCATGCCGATCTATGCGCTGCAGGCCAGCCGCATCACCGGCGAAAGCGTGACAGGGTTGGGGCTGCTGGTCATCGCCGTGGGCGTGGCCGGCATCATCAGCAGCCCGTTCTGGGGGCTGTTCGTGGACCGTTCCAGCCGCACCGTCATGGCATTAAGCGGTCTGATCGCGGCGCTGGCCGCCGGTCTGGCGCTGGGACTGCCCCATTTTGGTGATGATTTCCAGCACCCGCTGGCCTTTGCGCTGGTGCTCATCATCCTCGGCATCGCCGAAGCCGGGGTCCGGCTGGGCCGCAAGACCTATCTGGTCGACGCCGCCCCGAAGGAGGAAAAGGGGCTCTACGCTGCCTTCAGCAATACGCTGACCGGCCTTGTCACCCTGCTGGGCGGTGCGGTGGGGGTGGCGCTGCTGGCGGTCGGCCCCGAAGCGGCGATCCTGGCGCTGGGCGGGCTGGGACTGCTGTCCGCCGCCGCCTGCTGGCGCATGCCGGAGGCGGACAGGATGGTGGCGGGCTGACCCGCTCTCACGCGGACTTCACCATCTGGTGATTTGCCCTCCCCGGCCTGAGGGCTATGTTGGTGCAAACGCACATTGCACGGGAAGATGACCATGCTGATCAAGCGCAAGCGCGGGTGGGAACTGCCCGAATCCGCCGTGACCCCGGAAGCCCATTTCCGCGACCGGCGCCGCCTGCTGAAGGGCGTGGCCGCCGGTTCCCTGCTGGCCGCCGCCGCGCCGGGGCTGGTCGCCTGCGGCAGCGAGGCGGCCCCGATGGAGGATCCCTCCGCCGGGCTGTATCCGGCGCAGCGCAATCTGCGCTACCGGGTCGACCGCGAGCTGACCAGCGAGGAGCTGGCGACCAGCTACAATAATTTCTACGAATTCGGCTCCAGCAAGAACATCGTGCGCGCCGCGCAGAAACTGCCGATCCGGCCCTGGACCGTCACGCTGGACGGCATGGTCGAAAAGGAGCAGCAGATCGATATCGACGACCTGCTGAAACAGGTGCAGCTGGAGGAGCGGGTCTACCGCTTTCGCTGCGTCGAGGCCTGGGCGATGACCGTGCCCTGGACCGGTTTTCCGATGCGCAGGCTGGTGGAGATCGCCAAGCCGCTGTCGGGTGCCAAATACGTCCGCATGGAAACTTTCATGAACCCCGAGATCGCGCCGGGCCAGAAGCAGAGCTGGTATCCCTGGCCCTATGTCGACGGGCTGACCATGGCCGAGGCAACCCATGAGCTGACGCTGATGGCCACCGGCATCTATGGCAAGCCACTGCCGCGCCAGAATGGCGCGCCGCTGCGCTTCATCACGCCGTGGAAATACGGGTTCAAGCAGGTGAAGTCGATTGTCCGCCTGACCTTCACCGACCAGCGCCCGGTCGGCTACTGGGAGGCGCTTCAGGCCCGCGAATACGGGTTCTGGGCCAATGTGAACCCGGAAGTCTCGCATCCGCGCTGGAGCCAGGCGAGCGAGCGGCTGCTGGGCAGTGACGAGCGGGTGCCGACGCAGCTGTATAACGGCTATGCCGATTACGTCGCCGGTCTCTATACCGGCATGGAATCCGAGAAGCTGTTCATGTAGTTCCGGCCTCGTCTCAGGGCCTGTTCAGCCACAGGCCCTGGGTCGAGACATGGTTCAGCAGATGCGCCGACAGGGCCTGGAAGGCCGGGTGGTCGCCCAGCACGCCGCCGGTGACCATATCCATCTCGCTGTCGTCGATATCCCGGTCCTGCGACACCAGCACGGGGATCGGCAGATACAGGGCGGTGCGCCGGGCCGGAAAGGCGATCTGGTCCAGCGAGTCGACTTCCTCGACGATGATCTCGACGCTGTCGGCGATGCCGATCCCGGCCTCCGAGAGGACTTCGCGCGGTGCGGCCATCAGCCGGGCGCGGAACGAGGCGTTGAGGCTGGCACGCTCGATCAGGACGGCGATCTCGTTGATCGCGGTGCGCTGGTGGGAGAAATCATTCATGGCGCTGCCCCTGCTGCGGCGAAACCCTTCCTTCCCCTGATACCGGAAAAGAATTAACGGCTGGTAAACCGCAAAAAGCCGGCCCTGGGATACAGGGCCGGCCAGTTGAACAATCAGGCGTGAAACGAAGGGCCTTAGGCGCGGCGCCCGAACAGCAGCATGCCGCCGCCGGCAACCAGGGCAATAACGCCGCCGATGATGTACCACATGGTGTTTTCGGTGTAGCGGCCGGTCAGGGCATTGGACAGCTGCTCAACGGGAGCTTCCGAAGCATTCTGGCCAAAGACCAGAAGCACTGCACCAACGGCAAGCAGGACAAGGCCGATAATACGGGTCGAATTCATTTTCTCTCTCCTGGCCCGATTCTGGGCCCGATGGTGTGTACTGACGTCATTGATAGCGTATCAACGTCACAGGTTATGGAAGGGTTCCCGGACGTACCCGCCAGATCTAAAAATAGGGCCGGCCTTGGCGGGGCAGGGCGCTGTCCCTAGACTGCTGCCGGGATAAGGAGACAACATGCGCCCGATACGCCCCCTACGCTATGGCATCCTGATCGTTGCAGCGACCGCTGGCAGCCTGCTGCTGGCCGGCACGGCACGGGCGACACCCGATGTGCCGCCTCCACCGCCCGGTGGCCCTGGCATGAGCAAGAGCATGCCCGGCAGCGTTCCCGGCAGCGTCCCGGGTGCTGCGCCGCCGCCCCCGCCGCAGATCCAGCTTGAAAAACCGGCATCCGACGAACAGGCGGCGCTGCAGCTTCAGGTGCTGCGCCATCTGTTCGAGGAGAAGCTGATCGATGCCCGCGAATACGAGACCCAGCGCCAGCGCCTGGGCCAATCAGTAAAATAGGCGGCTCAGTCACTGTTCTTCTGGTTGGCCTCTGGGCTCTTCTGGGCCTCCTGGGCATCGTGGGAAAACCGGTTCAGGCCGACCATGGTTGCCAGGCCGATTCCGGCGGCCAGGGCGGCAATGACCAGATAGCCCATGCCGCAGGCGACGCCGATCGCCCCGGCCAGCCACATCCCGGCCCCGGTGGTCAGACCCTGGACCCGACCGCGTCCCTGGATGATCGCCCCGGCGGCCAGAAAGGCCACACCGCTCGTCACGGCCTCGATCACACGGATCGGATCGACCTTGACGCTGTCATCCTGCAACATCGGGGAATTCACGATTTCCGCCGTGAGCATCGCGAAGGTTGCCGCCGCCACGGACGTCAGGACATGCGTGCGCAGCCCCGCCGCCCGGGCCTTCGACTCCCGCTCGATGCCGATGATCGCCCCCAGCAGCCCCGCGACCAGCAACCGGCCGAGGAAGATCATCGTCGGCATCTCCGTGGCGACATAAATGCCCGCCCACCATTCTTCCATGGCGTATTCCCCTCTCGCTTTTTCCGAATGCCCCTAAGGGCATCATGGGGAAACGACGAGGGGAGCGTTTGGTTTCATGGGGGCTTCGGCGATGGTCGTTTGCCCGTCGAATTTCTTGCCCTTCTCGGCAGCCTCAGGACCATTCAGGCCATCGGACACAGTATAGATGCGAAGCGCGTGCAAAGCCTTGATAGACGATACGCAACCGCAGGGCATTGACGACATAACTAATGGGGCGCAGAGTTCTATAAAATACAATCTTTGGGGGTGGCGCATGCTTTCTCGAAGGTCGTTCGTTCTCGGCGGCACTGCGGCTGGCCTTTTGAGCAGGAAGGCCGCCGCACAATGCGCACCCATCGATCTGGGGATTCCTAATATTAGCCAGGAGACGATGGTCTGGTGTTGGGTAGCCGTCGCTCAGCAGATCATCTTCTGGAAAACCGGCCACGCTCCATCGCAATGCGCGCTGGTCGCAATGGCGAACGCGTTGCACCCGGCAAACTGCTGTGGAGGAAATCCACAATGCCATGTGACCGGTCAACTGCAGCAAATCCAATACCTGATCGCACAGTTTGGTGGATCGATGTCTGCCATCTCTCCGCCGGCTGGACCTAGCCCAGTCTACAATACCCTGCTCGCTCGCCAGGCGATCATCATGGCAGTCCAGTCCAGCCCCTACATGGGGCATGTTGTCGTTATAAGGGGCATGAGCTGCTACGGCTCAAATCCTATTCTCCACATCAATGATCCGATGGGATGGCCGATGCTGTCTCAGCCGACTCCATTCCAGCAGATCATGCCCTATTGGAGTGCGGCAATAGTCGTCGCTTGAAAAACGCGTGCCACAGGCCCGCCGGAGTATGCCTCTCTTGCAACCCCCGTTGCCGCGCACAAAAAAATGCCGGCAATCAAAGGATTGCCGGCAAGTTGAACAGGGAGGCTTCACGTCTGGGAGACGTGAAGATTATCATTTCATGGCGTATCAAGAAGCGTCAAATATCATTTTATATCAGTAAGTTGTTGCGGTTTGCGTATCAAAGGGTAACAGTAGATATCGCTAGTTCTCGACCAATTCTGTTACCCCAGCGTTACCCCGATAGGTTCCCACGTCATGACCGCAAAGTTGACATCCCGATTCCTGGACACCGTGGCGCCGGACCCTGCGAAGCGTCTCGAGCTGCCCGACGGCCTGACGCCCGGCTTGTACTTCATTGTGCAGCCGAGCGGGGCGAAGTCATGGGCGGTGCGGTACCGCCACCGAGGGCGGCCGGCAAAAATGACGCTGGGCAAGTATCCTCTGCTGTCGCTCGCTGACGCGAGGGAGGCCGCCAGGGAGGCGCTGAGGGATGCGGCGTTGGGTGGCGACCCTGCGGAGGCGAAGCGCCGGCAGGCGGCCGCGCTGGCGACCCTGCCGGAGAGCCTGGGCGACCTGTGCGACCGCTACCGCGACGAGCACCTGAAGAAGCGGGTCCGCAACTGGCGAAACAACCAGGCTGAGATCGAGACCCATATCCGGCCCGCCCTTGGCCGGTACCACCTGGACGAGCTGACCCGCGCCCATGTGCGGGAGATGCTGAAGGGCATCGTTGCCAAGGGCTATCCGGTGGCCGCGAATCGCGTGCTGACGCGCCTGCGCGCCATGCTGAACTGGGCGCTGGCCGAGGACCTGGTCGAGGTCAACATCGCAGCGGGCATCAAGAAGCCGACCAAGGAGCGGCCGCGCGACCGAACACTGACGGATGGCGAGCTGGTGGCGATCTGGAGGGGCACTGAAGATCTGTCCTATCCGGCGCGGGAATTCATGCGCCTGCTGCTGCTGACCGGCCAGCGCCGCGATGACGTGCGCAAGATGCATTGGGATGAGGTCGACCTGAAGGCGGCCACCTGGACGATCCCGGCCGGCCGCTACAAGACGGGCCGCGCGCACCTGGTGCCGCTGGCGCCGGTCGTCCGCGATCTGCTCCAGGATATGCCGTTCCGGGATCGTGCGGGCTATGTCTTGAGCCCGAGCGGTGGCGCGAAACCCTATTCGGCGACGGTGAAGCCGAAGGCCGCGCTGGACCGGGCAAGCGGCGTGACCGGCTGGACGCTGCACGATATCCGCCGCACGGTGCGAACCGGGCTTTCCGCGCTGGGCATCCGGCCGGATATTGCCGAGCGCGTGATCGGCCATACGGTAGGAGGCCGCCTCGGCCAGACCTACGACCTACACGAATTCCGAGAAGAGAAGCTGCGCGCCCTGCTAGCTTGGGAGGGGCACCTTCTCGGGCTGCCGTCCGGCAACGTGGTTGCGTTAAGTGGGCTGCGCGAAGCGCGCTAGGGCCGCATCGACGTCATCCAGTATCTGGGCGATGCTGACAATGGCGACTGATCGCCGGCGGCTCTTGTCGGGAAAGAGTGCATTCCTGTCTATCTGCTCCCATCGGAGCATAGAGGAGCCGTCAGGCGCCGCTGGATTCCACAATAGAAACCAGTGGTTTGTGGCGGAAATAAACTTTCCGCGCATTCCGCCAGCTATTCCGCGTGCCTTGGCCAAGGGGATGCCCAGTTTTGAGAGTTCGCTCAATAGTGCGAACTCATAGATATTGTCCCTGGAGTAGCCACGAATCTTTCCGCGCCCAGACGGTTCTAACGGAACCGAAAGCAAATTCCGCCTCTTCCAGTTCGCTATGTCTTTAGCTGTGCAGCCCGTGGCCGCCTCTACAGCTGCTATTCCAAATTTCTCCATGATCGGCTTCTACCTCTCTCTCGCTGTCGTCGCAATCCATTGCATTTAATCGTCATCTGAAGATCATTGACATGATCGTCACTTGACATCCATATTGTCGGAGCGTTTCTGAAAGCCTCATGGAGTGTCAAATGAAAGAGTTCAACACTGCTGCAGAGTTGATCGAGGCGGGCATCGTTGGCAGCAAGCCGAGCCTGTATCGCCTGGTTAAAGAAGACGGTTTCCCGCCACCCATCAAGATCGGGAAGAGGCGTTCAGCCTGGCGTGCGGCCGAGGTCGCCGAATGGGTCAATAACCGGCCGAGACTTAATACCCCCGCGGAGGCCGCATAAATGACCGCCCCCGACATCCGCAGCCTGAAGGCTGCAAAGGAGCAGATCGAGCGCATCGCCATCGATCTGGACGAAGCACGCAGCCAGCTCGGCGACGCCGTTGACACATTGCGGTTGGTGGTCAGCGCTTGCGGGGTAAGCCCTGGAGGCTCTTCCGCAGGGGGGGCTGCTGCTACCAGGATCACGGCTGACGCGATTGAACGGACCGTGGGCGACCTGGGCGAGCTCATCGAGCGTCTGGAGGCGCTGGACGAGGCCGACGGTGGCGGCCAGGGCGGCGCGCCGTGATCGCCGCTGCCATCGCCAGCGCGGCGCGTGGCGATCCACCGCGCGCCGAGACGATCCGCCGGCTTGCCCGAGACATCGCCGCCGACGAAGCCCGGTACGGCCGATGCAGTATAGGGCTTCTGCAAGAGCGCGGATGGAGCCTCGACGAAATTGCGGAGCTTGCGGAGGAGGCGACCGCCATGGCCCGCACCATCACCGCCGCCCGGCGCGGCATAACCCCGGAGGGACCGAGACCATGAACGCAATGAGCCCAACTTCACAACTTCGCCAGCTGTGGGAACAGCATCGATGCGCCGCGCTGGCGGTGGCGGGTTTGCCGCCCGAGGCGCCCGCCGAAGTTATGGATGCCGTGTGTGCGGTGGTCCTCGACATCGAGGACAAGATCGCTGAGGCGCCCGCCCGCACCCCGCATGACATCGGGATCAAGGCTTGCTTGCTTTGGTATGTGATTGCCGGCCGGGAGTACGGTACCGCCTTCCAGGGTGGCCCGGTGCCTTCGCCGGAATGGATCGACGGCGATAAGCCGACCAAGGTGCTGTGGCAGATAATCCGTGATCTGGACCAGTTGGCGGCGAGGTCAGCCCATGCGGCATGAGCGATGGCGGGCAAGGAAAAGGCCCCGCTGCGGAGAACAGCGAGGCCCTTCAGAAAGTGTTCAGCTTGCCGGCCAGAACACCTCGAATGATAAGCCAAACCTCCTGAAACTCAAAGAAAATACCGCCATGCGGTGGGCGGCCGGGAGAACCCGGCCGCCTGCTGGCCCGCGGGCGCAGCTGGGGATGTGATGCCGACTGAAGACAAGGCCATCTACGGTGGCGTTCCGCTGCGCGCAGCACGGGACAATCGCTTGTCCGAACGGCACTTCCGCGCCCTGACCGTGATAGCCGCCCACTATCAGTTCGGGCGGAACGGGCAGCCCTGCACGGCCGGGCACGAGCGCCTGGCGAAGATGGTTGGATCGAGCTACCAGCGCCTTTCCGCAACCCTCGCCGATCTGGTTGCCTTCGGCTACCTCGAGCGCTGCGCGCATCCCCTGAGCCGGCGCCGCCGCGCATACAAGGTTGCCTATACCGGCGATGATGCCGCCGCGATGGCGGGTTTCCCTGACCCTGATAGTTCCCCGAGTGGGGAAGTGTATGGTTCCCCGGATGGAGAAGTGTTGCCAGTCGAGGTTCCCCTAGAGGGGAACAATGAGGCCATAATAGTTCCCCACCTGAAATTGCAAGCCGATGAAAACAAACAGGAAGCGCCGCAGAAGATATTCCCTGAAAGGGTAGATAAGAGATTGGGTAAAACCCTTGTAGGGTCGGAAGAGCCGAAGCCCGCAAGAAAACCGGCCAGCAATCGCGGGACGCGACTACCAGAGGGCTGGACACTCCCGCCCCACTGGCAGGACTTCGCGGAGGCGGAGGGGCACCCGGACCCGCAGCGCGAAGCTGCAAAGTTCGCGGACTATTGGCGGGCGCTGCCTGGCCAGCGGGGCGTAAAGCTAGACTGGTTCGGGACCTGGCGGAACTGGGTCCGGACCGCGATGGATCGCACGGGCTCCCGGCGCGGTGGCGGCATGAGCAGCGATGAGCGCCTGGTGGCCGGATACAGAGGCGCGATGCAAAGGCGAACTGTCACGAACGGCAGGAGCGGCGACGAGCGCCTGGTGGCCGGGTTCATGAGTGCGCTCCAGCGCCGTGCCAAGCAAGGTGACAAGGAATGACCCGGTTTCCATACCGCCCTGCCCGCACCCATCGCCCCCGCGACCCCTCGGAAATTCCCGCATACATCGAGCGGCTGCATGCGGTGGCCGCGAAGCTGGCCATGGATCCTGACGAAGTCGCCCGCGACGTCGGTTTTGCCCTCGCCCGCTACCTCGACATGGCGCCAGAAACTACCATCGAGGCCGAGCTTGGCCTTGAAGCCCGGCAGGGGCATCAGCCCTGGTGGCAGATCGCCGACAAGGCAGCGCAGGCGGTGGCGGTGCGGTGGCAGCTAGCCACACTGGTGCCGAACCATGCTTCGATGAGCCCGTATCAGCAAGCTGTAGCGTTGCATGATGCCTTGCGGTCGAATGGCTATGATAATACGCCCTCCGCAAAGACACTTGAGCGCCTGCTGAAACAGTCAACAGACTGAAATCCCAGCTACTTGTTCGGACAAACGCAGGCCCTTCCTTTGTCCGAACCTCCTCCGCGAAGATCATCGCCAGGAGGTGCCATCTATGCCCGCGATCACGATCAACGATAACCTCGAGCTGTCGGTCGGCGATGGTCTGCCCGTTCGCCTCAGCATCGATCAGGCGTTCAGCCTATCCGATGCGCTCAGCCGCAACGCCATCCTCGCCGCCGCGAGCCGTCATCCCGAGGTGGCCGCGCTGCTGCCCGCTTCGATGAGCTTGGCGCAGCTGCCGGAGGTCAAAAGCTGATGGCCTTCAATCGTATGCCGACACAAGAGGACCGAGTCCAGCAGCAGGCGGGGGAAGATACCGCAAGGCGGCTGATCAAGGCGCGCACCGGCACCACCTCCAGCCGCTTCGCCCAGCGCCAGGACGCCCGGCAGCGGATCGCCGAACAGAGCGGGCTTTCCAATCGCCAGCAGGCCGCTGTTGCCGCCGAACGACGCCTGGCAGAGAGCCGCGCAATAATCGCCACCAATGCCGAAGCCGAAGCTGCCGAGCAAGAGGCCGCCGAAGCGGCGCACCGGCAGGAGCAGGAAGAGCGGCGCGCCACCGCCTCGGATCAGACCATGATCGACCGTGCTGCGCAGATCGCCGATCTGTGCGCCCGGCATGGCGTGCCCGAAAAGGCCAGCAAATTTATCCTCGATGGCATCGCCCCGGCGGAGGTCGAGCGTCTGATCGGCCGCGCAAGCGCCATCACCGCGCTGGTCGAACAGGCCCGGAAGATCGACGCCCGCATCGATGCGGGCATGGCGCGGCAGCTGATCGCCAACGGCGCCACCATCAAGGAAGCCCGGGCGGCCGTCATCAACGAAATGGCCGATCTCAGCGACACAATCATGATTCGCGGTCAGGTTCCGCCCGACGCGACCGGCCCCAGCGCCGAGCAAAAAAACGTCGGACGCTGGCGCCAGGCTTTCGCCAAGGCCGGCGGTGCGATCAGCCGCCCGACGGTGGCACAGCAGCAAGGAGGCACCACGCATGAACAAGGCTAAGGATACGCGCGCCGACGAGGACAAGGTTCGCGCGGCTCTGAAGAATGATCCCGTCCTGGCCCGCCTGTTCACCCACCGAAAAGAAGCGGTGGCGGCAGCCGGCGATGAATCCGCAAAGGCGTCGCTGCCGGGCAATTCCAACAGCAAGGCAGCTCGATGAATATCCAGAAGGCAATGCGCCTGAAACAGCAGGCCGAAAATCTGCATGCTGGATTGATGCGGCTGGACGAGGATGTGAGAGAAGCCCGCCGTCGGCTTACTTTCGCGCAAGAGAAGCTGAACAAAAAAAGTATGGAGGAGCTCTTGCGCCCGATTCGCCAGACCGAAATCAGAGAGGACGGCCGGCGCCACGAGTTTAAGGGCATCAACTGGAAAGAAATCAAGCGCCGCCAGCGCGCTTTAGATGGCGCGGAGCGCGACCTCCGCCGTATCCAGGCAGAACATGACGAACTGGCCGAGCGATGGCGCCGCGCCTGGGCGCTCGTCACCGCTGTTCAAGAGATCACAGGCGCGCAGGCCCTGGAAACGTTTGCCGCTGACCGCAGCGCCAATAAATTCTCCGGCATAATGGTCGGCTAGGAGGCATCACCATGACCAGTTCAACAGCCAATGTCCGGGTGCGGGTGAAGGCCTACAAAAAGGCGATTGCCGAGTTTCACGATGCGCTGGCCGCTCTTCGCCACCGCATCGAAGAGACCAAAGGAGAGATCTCGATGGTCGAACAGGCGGCGCTGTCGCTGGAAGAGGTTGAGGCCAAGATCGACGCCTGGATTTCCCAGCGAGCGGCCAACTGGGACTGCTTCGGTCGCGTCTTCGCCAGTCCGAAAAGCGCGGGGCCTGACGCAGACCTCGATCCGTTCAAGGTCAGCGAATACAGCGACATTAACCGACTGCCGCTGGCGCTGTGTGCGCTGGTGCCGGAACGCATCAAGGCCGCCTTCCTGGCCGATGCGAAGCAGGCGCTGGAAGCGGCGCCGATGGCCATGACCTCGACCGAGCGCCGCGAAAAGCTGGAACAGATGCGCAGCGACCTGTTCACCCTTGAGGTCGATGAGGAACGCATGATCTGCGACGCGGAGGAAGCCGGCCTAGATGTCGATCGCCGGCCGGACGCCGATCCGCGCGCCGTCCTGGCGGTGGACGATGAGCCCGAAGGCGCGGACGAGGAAGCCAACGACGATGACGCCGCGATGATCGACCGTGTAGCCGGTGACGACCACCGCCTGCGCAACCATCTCACCCGCGCGATCAAGGTAGACGATGACTAGCGCGAATCAGGATCCCGCAGGGCTCCTTTGCAGGGGGAAGCCGGTCCCCCCAAGATCGTTTCCTGCCCTGCGGGCATGGTCTCAGGAAGTGATCACCGGCACGGCGGGCAGCCGGCCAGGGAAAAGTAAGTGCGGTTGGCGCGTTGTCCGACGAGCCGACTCCACCGAAAACAGCTCTGGCCGGCTGGACCGCCACCGGGGGCCCCTGGCAGATACGTGCGACGTGGGTAATTCGCGAGCGCGTGTTGTGGCCAGCTATGGGGTCCGAAAACTGGTTTACTTTCCGGTTTACTCCGGCCGGTTTACTCCGGGGGGCGGGCGGCATGCTTAGGTCTGGCCGTCTCGATGACGCACTGATCGTGCGAATCGCTGGCGATGACGCCAGCTTGCAGCAGGCGCTGAAGCGCAGTCAGCAGGGCATTACTCAGGCCAGCGGCGCCATAAACCGCGAGCTGAATTCGGTCGACCGTGAATTAGGCCGCGTCGGCCAGGCAGGCACACGCCTCACCGGCGTCCTGAAAGGCATCGGCGCCGGCTTGTCCATCGCGGCTTTCCGGAGCTTCACAACCGGCGCGCTGCAGGCGGCCGACGCCATCGGCAAGGCCGCGGATCGCATCGGCCTCGGTATCGAGGCCTATCAGGAAATTCGCTATGCGGCCGATCTGGCCGGTGTTTCGTCCGAGCAGCTCGAGGAAGCGATGGCGCAGCTCCAGCGCCGCCTCGCGGAAGGCAAGCTGCCCTACGCCAACACCGAGCAGGCGATAGCCGGCATCGCCGACAGACTGGCAAGCACCTCCGACGCGACCGAGCAGGCCCGAATTGTCAACGACGCGTTCGGCGAAAGCGGCCGGCGGTTGATCCCGATGCTGAAAGACGGCTCGGCCGGGCTGGCGGCGCTGCGCAAGGAGGCGCGCGACCTGAACCTGGTGCTCGATACCCAGACCGTTCGTTCCGCCGAAAAGCTCAATGACGAGCTGTCGCGCCTGAACCAGGTGATCCAGGCAAACCTAGCGGCCGGCCTGCTCCGGGGGTTGACCGAGGAAAGCCAGTCCCTGGCCGACATATACAAAAACAAGACCTTCCAGGACGGCTTGAAAGGGGTCGGCAACCTGATCGCCGCCATCGCCAAGGATGCGACGGACGGCGTGACCTCGCTGGGCGCGCTTCTCAAGTTGATTGATGATCCGACCTGGGCGAATGCCGAGAGTGTGTTCAACAGCATCGGTGCCGTAAGCCTGGTCCGCCGAACCGCCCAAGGGCTGGGCATGGCGGAGCGCGACGTCAAGCCCGCCGACGTGGCCGGCGGCATTGATGATGATCTGAACCGTTTCCTGCCCAGCACAAAGAAGGTTGCCAGCGGCCAAGACGAAATCACGTCGGCCGCGCAGAAGGTCATCGAGGCGCTGCGTCTGCAACAAGACCAGTTGAAGCGGACGGCCCGCGACCAGACCATTTACAACCAGCTTCAGCGCGCGGGTGTGGACATCAACACCAAGGCCGGTCAGCAGATCGCAGCTATCGCCGGCGCCCTCTACGATCAGGAGGAGGCGCGGCGGCAGGTCACCGAAGCCACCAAGGCGGAGCAGGAGGTCCTGGACCGCGCTGCGCAGATCACGCGCGATGTCGAATCCGAGACCGAAACCTTCGCCCGCACCCAGGAAGAGTTGAACAAGCTGCTCGAGGGCGGCTACCTCACCCTCGAGACCTACAACCGCGCCCTGCAGGACGCTGACCCTGCGTACAAGGAGGCGCAGGAGGCCGCGAAGCGCTATTCCGAGGAAGCCAAGCGCGCCTCGCAAGACGCCACCCGCGCGGCGGAACGCCAGGCGGAGGAAATGGAACGACTGGCGATGGAGCCGTTCAAGAACGCGCTGGCCGGCATTCAGCGTTCGGCATCCGCCATCCCTTCCGAGATCGCCCGCCATCCCGAAACCATCGCCATCTACAGGGAAGCCATCGCATGAGCGTCGCCAATCTGTCTGTCACCCCCACCCGGATCCTGATCCTGTCGGACACGCTGCAGTATCTCGATGGCCAGCCGGTCGGCTTCTGTGATCGGAAAACCAGCATCAGCACCGTCGGCGGCTACGCGCACACTCTGCGCGGCCCGGTGATCGTCGCCGAGTTCATCCGCCAGGCGCTGGACGACGTGCCGACGCTTCACGAGGCCATCGGTGCGGTGGCCGGCATGATGACGGCCGTCGAACCCGAATTGGTTGCTGCCAGCGTCGGTATCGAGGCGACCTTGGGCGGCTGGTGCAGCGCTGAGCAGCGCTTGAAGGCCGTCCGCGTGCGCCGCATGCAGGGCATGAAGCAGCCCGAGATTACCGTTCTGCCCGTTGGCGTCCACATGCTGCCGACCGGCAAAGGCCTGGATGACCTTCTGCCTGGAGAGGCTGACGAGGCGCTGATGGTCCGGCTGGCGCTGGCACAGTGGAAGGTGATGCATCACTTCTCCCTGCCGATGTGCATCGGCGGGCTGATGCACCTGACCGAGGTAACGGCCACCGGCGCCCGGCAATGGAAGGCCGGCGAATATCCGGACTATGCCACCATGAGGGCGCAGCTGCATCCGCAGGCCGCCGCTGCATGATCGACCAAGGGCAATACCTCGATCGGATAGAAGTGATCTTTCAGGGGATGGAGCGCGAGCTGTTCATTCGCGGCGTGCCGGGGGACAAGCCGATCAACGAGGCAACCCTTCCAGCTGTCCGGACCGTGCTGGAGAACGCCACCGACGACGCCATCCGCGTGCTGCGCGACATCGCCTCGGCGCGCGGGGATATGGACCGCCGCGCTGGCCGCCGCCTCTTCAAGGCCCGCTACGAGCAGCCGGCGCGGCGTCGGGTGGCCACCGCCATAGGCCGGGTGGAACGACAGATGCGCGCGGGGGACATCACCGCACAGCCGGTGACGCAATTTCTCGCTGACGCCATCAAGGAGGCGCTGAATGGCCCCAACTGAAACCACCGCGCCTGCGCCCATTGGCGCGTTCGGCACCTTGCCGGATGCCCGGGCGGCGATGAGGCCGATTCGCATTGCACTGGCTACCGGGCAGTTCTACCGGCAGCCGCACGATCTGCAGCGGGCGATCATCATGTCTCTGGTCCGGCACATCGAAAGCCAGACCGACGTGCTCCAGAGTTTCTCCGACAGTGTCCGCCGCGTCGCGCGGCAGCATGAAGCGCTGGTCGCCAGGGCACAGGCGGCTGGCGTCACCATCCCCAACCCCGAAAGGAAACACCCATGAGCGATAAAATCACCATCAAGCTCGGCGGCGAAGAGGTTGAGCTCGTCTGTTCGTTCAAGGCTCACCAGGCCATTCAGAAACGCTTCGGCGGCCATCAGCCGGCTTTCCAGTCGGTGGCGCAGCTCTCGGCCGATACGGCGGTGGCCATCATCGCCGCCGCCACCGACACGAAGGGCGAGGCCAAGCTCGCGGAGCTGCACGAGAAAGTGTACGCCGCCGGCCTGCTGAAAATGACCACCCCGCTGGTGAAGTACCTCGTCCGGCTTGGCAACGGCGGCCGCGATGCCGAAGACGATGAGGCCGCCTGATCGGTCATCATGCGAGGCCTGACTGTCCGGCGGGGCAAAGCGGCTGTCGCAGGCGTTGCCGTTCCCACCACTAAGCATGGAGACCGACATGAGCGATAACATCACCATCAAGCTTGCAGGCGAGGACGTCGAGCTTGTCCCGTCCTTCAAGGCCAGCGAGGCGATCCAGAAGAAGTTCGGCGGGCTGAACAGCGCCACCGATGCGGTGGTGAAGCTTTCTGCTGACAACGTGGTGGCTATCATTGCCATCGCGGCCGACACGAAGGGCGACGACGCGCTAAAGGCGCTGCACGAGAAGGTATACGAAGCTGGCCTGGTAAAGTTGCGCCGCCCGCTGGTGAAGTACCTGGAGCGGCTCGGGCACGGCGGCCGCGATCCGGACACGGAAGAGGATGAGGCCGCCTGATCGGCCATCGCCGCATGGAACAGCCCCGCCCTCACCGGCGGGGCTTTTTCTTGATCGGGTTTTATGGGTGCGTAATGGGTGCATAATGCACCCATTACGCACCCAATACGCTCTTCCAACTTCCGCCTGATCGCTGTGCGATTGGTGCGTTAAATTTCGTGAAAAAACACCACTAACATAACAGCAGCGGCCTACGGCCAGCCTTCAGTCTCGGTTAAGGTCAATCTCGCGGCCGTCCGCGAGCTTCACAATATGACGGCGCCGCTTTGGCACCCCTGGGATAACGGCTGGTCGAGGCGGTGGCGGTGGTGCTGCGGCCTCGATCTCGACTTGCGGCCGCTCGAATGTCTCCACATCTTCGCGGCGCACGCGAATGAGCCGGCCAACCCGGAAGGCCGGAAGCTTCCCAGTCCGCACCAGGTCGCGAATGTGCTGATGGGAGCATCCCCAGCGCTCTGCCAGCGTCTCTGGCGTGTAGGGGCGCTGGCTGACATCCAGGGCGCCCTGTGGGGCCGCGCGCTCCCTTGCTTCGGCCTGCTGCTGATCGTAGCGCTCGACATCCTCTCGCCGGATCCTGATGAGATTGCCGATGCGAAAAGCCGGAAGGTCCCCCTTGCGGATGAGATCGCGCACATGCTGCGAGGAGCAGGACCAGTATTCGGCCAGGCTTTCAGGGGTGAACGGTCTAGCGGGCTCTGCCATGGGTACCTCCGGAGCGTTGGCGACCTCGAATTGTAAGCCGCCATGCCGCCGGCGTGAACCTTGTTCGCCGCTGTTACCCCAGGTGTTACCCCAGCCCAGCTGTAGGGCAAAAAAATGCCGGCAACCTATTGAGTTGCCGGCAAGTTGAACAGGGAGGCTTCACGTCTGGGAGACGTGGGTTCACGAGGAACCCTCACCGATAAAATCGGCGGATGCTGCAACGCAACATCGAAGTGACTAAGAGATAGGCTTCGGCGTGCCGAAATTCCATGCATAAAAAATCAGTCCCGTCATGCGATGGATGCATGGCCGAGCCGGGAGTGTTGCAAAATAATTAAGACGAACCCCGGCGATCAGAATTGCTCGGCGGCAACCTGTTGCAGGAGGAACTCGCGCAGCACGGTTATGCGCTTGGAATTGCGCAGTTCTTCCGGGTAGACGAAATAGGCCGGCACCTGAGGCCCTTCGATTTCCGGCAGCACCTGCTGGAGTTCGGAATCCTGGCGGACCATGTAGTCCGGCAGGGCGGCGATGCCGATCCCGGTCATGCAGGCCCGGTAGATTGCATAGTAATTGTTCACCGTCAGCGCCGGCTCGACGGTCACGCCGCTTTCGCGCTTGGCCAGGTGCAACACCCAGTTGGCGTCGGGGAAGGGCAGATGCGTGCGCTCGCCATAGATCACCAGGCGGTGCTTGGCCAGATCGCCCGGCGTCTTCGGCTCGCCGAACTGCTTCAGATAGTCCGGCGAGGCGAAGAGGTGGAAATGGATGTTCATCAGATGGCGCTGGATCAGGTCCGGCTGGCGCGGCGGCGCCATGCGGATGGCGACATCGGCCTCGCGCATCGACAGATCCAGCTCGTCATCATCGACCAGCAGGGTAACGGCGATTTCCGGGTAGGAATCGACGAAATTCTTGATGTTGGGCGTCAGCCAGGTGGAGCCGAAGGCCACGGTGGTGGTGATCTTCAGCGGGCCTTTCGGCTTTTCCCGGCCTTCCGAGAGCATTGCCTCGGTCATCGCCAGCTTCGAGAAAATCTCCCGTGTCGTGCGATACAGGATCTCGCCCTGCTCGGTCAGGATCAGGCCGCGCGCATGGCGGTGGAACAGAGGTACGCGGAGGCGTTCCTCCAGCCCGCTGATCTGGCGGCTGACGGCTGACTGACTCAGGTTCAAGGTTTCACCGGCATGCGTGAAGCTGCCTGCTTCCGCTACCGCGTGAAAGACGCGCAGTTTATCCCAATCCATGACAGGATGATGACTACCCAGCGGTGCAAGCGCAACTAAATCCGTTGCGTTGCAACAGTTTGGCGAAAATGACGGCTATTGGGCCGCCACGGTGGCTGCGTCTTCAACGAGGGCCGAACGCTGGCTATCCTCGCTGCCATCCTCGCTGGCAGCCAGAAACCGCTCGGCCTCCAGCGCTGCCATGCATCCCATGCCGGCCGCGGTGATGGCCTGGCGGAACACCTTGTCCTTCACGTCGCCGGCGGCATAGACGCCGGGAATGCTGGTCTCCGTCGAATCAGGCTTTGTGATGATATAGCCTTCGGAGTCCATGTCCAGCTTGCCCTTGAACAGGGATGTGGCGGGATCATGCCCGATGGCGACGAAGAAGCCGTCGACATCAAGCTGCCGGGCCGACCCGTCCTGCGTGTTGCGCAGCCGCAGGCCGGTCACCTGGTTCGGGTTCTCGGTGCCCAGAACCTCCTCCACCGCGTGGTTCCAGATCACCTCGATCTTCGGATTGCGGAACAGCCGCTCCTGCATGATCTTCTCGGCGCGCAGGAAATCGCGGCGGTGGATCAGCGTCACCTTGGTGGCGTGGTTGGTCAGGTAGATCGCCTCCTCGACAGCGGTGTTGCCGCCGCCGACGATGGCGACCTCCTTGCCGCGGAAGAAGAAGCCGTCGCAGGTGGCGCAGGCCGATACGCCACCGCCCTGGAATTTCTTCTCCGAGTCAAGCCCCAGCCAGCGCGCCTGAGCGCCGGTGGCGATGACCAGCGTATCGGCGGTGAAAATGTCGCCGGAATCCGCCGTGGCGCGGAACGGCCGCTGGCTCAGATCGACATCGGTGATGATGTCGAAAATGATCTCGGTGCCGACATGGCGCGCCTGCGCCTCCATCTGCTCCATCAGCCAGGGACCCTGGATGGCCTCGGCAAAGCCCGGGTAATTCTCGACCTCTGTGGTGATGGTCAGCTGGCCGCCGGGCTGCAGGCCCTGCACCAGAATCGGGTTCAGGCTGGCGCGCGCGGCATAGACGGCGGCGGTATAACCGGCCGGGCCAGACCCGATGATCAGCAGCTTGGTGTGTTTATGCGTCGGCATGGAAAGCAACCTTGATTAGGGATTGCCATCAACATAGGCGGCGATGCCGCGCGAGACAATCATGCGGTTGGTTCTTGCCGCCATCCGCTCGACGGAAGGCGGAAGCCTACCCCTCGCTGGCCAGAGTTTTCAGCGCATCACCGTTCAGGCGGAAAAAAAGTTTTTCCTCACGGCGCTGCGCACCCAGCGTGTCGTAGAAGCGCAGGCTGGCCGGATTGCTGGTCTCCGCCGTCCAGTCCAGGCGGCTATAGCCGCGCTCCACGGTCAGGGCGGCGATGCGCTGCATCAGCTTCTTGCCGAGGCCGAGACTACGATAGGCCTCAATGACGAACAGATCCTTCAGGAAGAAAGCCGGGCTGGAGGCGGTGGTGGGGAACAGCGTCGCCAGCGTCGCCATGCCGGCCGGCTGCCAGGCCGCCCCGTCCTGCACTTCGGCCAGCAGCATCTCGAAGCGGGCTGTCCCGCCGAAATCCAGCGCTTCCAGCTTGGCGATGGTGGCCTCGATCGTCTGGACATGGGGCGAGCGGTAATAAAGATCGGTCTCGCGGATCACGATGGCCAGCGCCGGGATATCCTCCCGCCCGGCCAGGCGGATGCGGCTCTCCACGATAGCCTCAGAAGCCGAACATATGGTCCAGGCTGAAGGCGCCCTTCGGCCCGTCCTCGCGGATCAGACCGTGGAAGCCGAACAGCCGGCAGGTCTGGTCGCGGATCAGGATATAGGCATCCTCGCCGGCCTTCCGGCGCGTTTCGGCGTCGAACACTTCCGAATATCGGAAGAAAAAACTACCGGAACATGGAATTGCAACAGCGTGGGTGGCGATCTCCCAGCCCTCGGCGGAGGTCAGGATCAGCTCGGTTTCCGACATTGCATGCCACGGCGTGGAGGCGGCGTAGATCAGATGGCAGATCGTGTCCATCGGCTGCCGTCCCAGGCGCAGGAACAGCCGGGTCGACAGGCCCGGCGCCCGGCCGGCATAGCTTTGCGGCTCATTCTTGTAGGTCAGCACGGTGTTGAAGATATGCGCGCCGAAGCTGGAATCGGCGGCATGGCCGGTCTGCCGGTCCTCATAGCGGAACAGCCCGTGCAGCCAGCCATCGCCGCTGCCCCCGCAGGCGAAATCGTAGACCAGCTCGACATGGCCATAGCCGCCCTTCAGATGACCGTCGATCAGCTCCTTCAACTCGACCGCCACGCTGTCGCGGCGCAGCAGCCGGCCCAGGCGCTTCTGCGCCACCTCGCGGCCCTGATGGTCATAGACCGCAACTGCGACCGGCATATCCTCCTGGCCCGTCGCCATCGGCGTTGGCAACAGGGTGCTGTCGAACCGGTCGGTCGGCAGGATTGGGGCGGGCAGGATGAAGCCCTTGCCCATCAGGTTGGACAGCTCCGGCAGGCGCGGATCGGGCTTCAGATCGGTGCGCTCGACATTGGCGTGGGCGATGCGGCGGCGGCCATCGGCCTGCACGATCTCGTAGCGCGGGCGCACGACATATTTGCCGGCCTGGATTTCGATCTGCTGCGGCCAGCGCGCCCCCGGCAGCAAGTCGGCGACATCCAGCGCATAGGTGCCGAAGCCGGGAATCTCCCGGTCGAGCCAGGCGATCTCCGGCTGGCCCATCAGATTGAGGCCGATGCCCCCGGCCGGGATCGGGCAGGGATGCGCATTCTGCAGCCAGAGCAGGACGGTATCGCCTTCGCGCGGCGCCGGCAGGCCGGCATAGAAATCGGCCGGCCAGGCATTGGCGTCATGCGTGCAGGACAGCACCGAGGGATCATCGCCATAGGTGTCCATGGCGTATTTCACGACATCATGGCCGCGCGCGCCGATGACATGGATGAACAGGCTGCCGCAGAATTCCCCCAGGCCGAGGCGGGCGCGGATATCCTGGCTGTCCAGCACCAGACTGGCGGTCGCATTGGGCAGGTTCTGCCGCCAGTCGGCCAGGCGCTGGCCCCCGGCATCGAACAGGCAGCACCAGACCGAGACATCCTTCGCGCCATAGCCGGCCCAGTAATTGGCGGTGGTCAGGCGGGTATGGTGGCCGTCGGAATCGCGGAACAACGCCATGTTGGTGGCGAAGTTCAGCGGGTCGAGATAGTTGCGCTGGTTGCTCAGCATCTCGGCCGGCAGGCGGGCATCATCCAGCGTGACGATCACTGCCCCCTGCGGGACCAGATGGCGGATATGATCGACCAGCCTTCCGGCATCATAGGCGACGACGAAGACGGCCTGCGCGCCGCTTTCCCGCATACCGGTGACGGGCTGGGCCGGCTGGCCCAGCAAAGTGCGGCCGATCTGGTCGATATTCTGGACATAGACCCCGGCCAGATCGAGCGCGGCGCAGTCCTGGATTTCCGCGAAGGGCTGCAGGAAGCCCAGCGGGTCATAGACGGCAATCTTGCCCGCACCGGACAGCCGCGTCAGCAGATCGGCAATCGGCCGGGCGGACAGCGGATGGCCGATGGCCTTGAAGAAGCTCTGCCCGCCGGTGAGGTTGCTGAACGTGTCGATCTGAAGCGCCATGGCGTGTCGCTGTTCTTTTTTCTGAAAGGAAAGGGCGTGCCGGCCGGTCAGGCCGGCAGCAGCTTCTTGAAGAAGGCGGAAAGCCGGTGCCGCCCGCGGCTGGCAGTGACGGCGCTCTCATCGACAACCCAGTTCAGCTGGATCGAGCGGCGCTGGCCGATGAAGGGCTTGTGGCCATGCCAGGCATTGTCCTGGCATTTGAAGGCAACCAGCGTGCCGAAGCTTGGCGGCACTTCGGCGACGTAATCCTCCAGATCGGAGGAGGAGCGCAGCATGCGCAGCCTGCCGCCCTCGGCCGCCGGCTCCCAGTCGGGATTCAGATAGATCAGCGCGGTGATCAGCTTGGTCTTGCTGTCGGTATGGATGCGGCCATCCTTCTCGCGGCTCATGCCGCGCAAGGTGAAGGTAGTCGGGCGTCCCGCAAGGTCGATGCCGAATTTCGCCGCGAAAGCGTCGCGCAGGGCGTCGCTGTTCAGTTCGTCGATCAGATCCTGCACCGCCGGCCCGACGCTGACGGTGGACAGATCGAAGCTGCCGCCCTTGTCGATAACAGGGAAGTCGCGCGTGACAGCGGCGGCGGCCTCCGGGCGCACGAAATTCTCCATCACCAGAAAGGGGAAGGGATCATGCGCCGCCGGGGTGGCGCGAAAGCCGGCGATATCGATCAGGGTCATGACATCACATCCGTTTCCACGCCCGATTATGTACGGCCCGGCGGCGTTAATTACAACGTCGCGTCATGCCGCAGGGTGTCGCAGGCAGGGTGCTCTAAGCTTTCCCTCACTCTGCCAGCCGGCGCTTCACCTCAGCAGCGGCGCGGGCGGTTTCGTCCAGCGGCGTGTAGCTCCAGTCCTCCAGCGCGCCGGCGAAGGGGCGGGTATAGCCAGCCGCGCGCATGGCGTCGTGGAAACGCTCGAACTTGGCGCTGCCGCCCTTCAGCATGACGACATGCACCGGCTTGCCGGTGGCGCAGGCCTCGGAAACCATGTTTACCGAATCGCAGGTGACGACGAGGTAATCCGCCAAACCGAGATAGCCGAAATAGGGATTTTCGCCGCTGCCATCCCAGACCACGGCCGGGGCATCCTTCAGCCGCTCGCGCAGGCGCTGCTCGTTCTCGGCACCGGTGCGGCGGGACGGCGTGACGGCGAGGCCGACGCCCTGGCTGTGCGTCAGGGCCAGCAGCTTGTCGCAGAGATCGTCGATGGCGGCGCGGTCCAGCGTATAGCGGTCATTGCTGCCGCCGACGGAAACGGTGACCAGCGGGCGCGGCAGATGTGCCAGCGCCGGGGCGAATTTCGTAGCCTCATTATCCAGCCGGGCGCGGGTGACGCGGTTCAGCGAGCCGAAGGTTCGGAACACATTGTCGCCGCGCACCGTGTCATGCTCCGGCACGATCATCAGGTCGAAATTCGACGGGGCGGTCTTCGGGTCCTGGATCTGCACGACGAACGTCCTGCCGCCGCTGGCCTTGCGTAGGGCGATGGCGGGGCCGGCGGATTGCCGGCCGCTGGCTATCAGCAAATCCGGAAAGGGCGGTTCCAGCCGGTCGCCGCCCGGCCCGGCCGCAGCCAGCGAGGCCCAGAGCGGGGAGGGCGGCAGCCAGCGCCAGGGCAAAGCGGGGGCGATGCGCTTCACCACGGGGGTGATCCCCAGCGCCTCGGCAAGGCCGATACACTGGATTTCCATGCCGACCTTACCGTCGGTCATCACCCAGCAGGACAGGTTGGAGGGGTTCATCGCAGGGCTTTCTGACGCCGGAAAAGCGCGGCACCGTGGCATGAGGGCTGAAATCCGGCAAGCAATTGAATCGTCACGATTGGGCAAAATTTCCGCGTAATATAATTGCGAGATGCGCGGCGACTTATTATATAATTACGCGAATTCAGGCTTTTCGGTCCTCTCCCTTCGCTTCTTCCAGCTTCAAGGAAATCAGGTATGCCGACCAGGCGCGTAAAACTCGATCGCATTGATCGTCGCATTCTCGACGATCTTCAGGGCAATGGCCGCATGACCAATGTGGATCTTGCGCGCCGGGCCGGCATTTCGGCACCGCCCTGCCTGCGCCGTGTGCGTGCCCTGGAGGAGTCCGGTTTCATCCGCGGCTATCACGCCGATATCGCACCGGAGCTTCTGGGCTATGAGCTGACCGTGTTCGCGCTGATTGGCCTGTCGAGCCAGGCAAAGACCGATCTGCAGAAATTCGAGCAACTGGTCGAAAGCTGGCCGGAAGTCCGCGAATGCCACATGCTGGCCGGCGAGGCCGATTTCCTGCTGAAGGTTGTGGCGGAGAACTGGGATGCCTACAAGACCTTCGTCGATGAAAGCCTGACGGCCGCCCCTAATGTGAACCATGTGAAGACCATGCAGGTGCTGCAGACCACCAAGCACCGCCCCGGCGTGCCCATCGATGTCGATGCGGTCGAGGAGGATTGAGGTCGAAACGCTGGCAGCCTGATAGCTCAATAGAAAAGGGCGGGACCGCAAGGCCCCGCCCTTTGTATTTGAACCGTCTATGGCGTCAGCGGACTTCGATCTTCACGACCTCATAGGCTTTCGTGCCGCGCGGGGTGTTCACCTCGACCGAATCGCCGACAGCCTTGCCGATGACGGCGCGCGCCAGCGGGGCCTGGATCGACAGCCGGCCAAGGGCGACATCGCTCTCCTCCACGCCGACCAGCGTATAGGTGGATTCCTCGTCGGTATCCTCATCGGCCAGGGTGACGGTGACGCCGAAGGTCACCTTGTCGTTCGACAGCTTGGAAAGGTCGATGATTTCCGCACGGGAAATCTTGTCCTCCAGCTCCAGAACCCGCCCCTCGATGAAGCTCTGGCGTTCGCGTGCGGCGGTATATTCGGCGTTCTCCGAGAGATCGCCATGCTCGCGCGCTTCGGCGATGGCACGGATAACCGCCGGCCGCTCAACCGTCTTCAGAGTCTTCAATTCAACGACCAGGCGTTCGTAGCCCTCTGCGGTCATCGGGATCTTTTCCATATTCGTCTCGTCCCGTCAGCCATAGAAAAACCCGCGCGACACAACAATAATCCGCCGCGCGGCCGTTACACCGCCCGGTTCCGGAACCTGCCAGAACCTAGAACGATCCGGTTACATAGGATTGCAGTGGCGCCACTTCAATCCGTCCCGAGCGTAAAGCCTCAATGGCCTGAACAGCCGCCCGGGCTCCTTCTACCGTCGTATAATAGGGAATATTGTGGGTGAGCGCAGTGCGGCGCAAGCTGAAACTATCGGATATGGCCTGTGCACCTTCGGTCGAGTTGAAGACCAGATCGACATGCCCGCTGAGCATGTTGTCGACGATGTGCGGCCGGCCTTCCAGCACCTTCTTCACGCGGTCGACGATCAGGCCTTCCTGCTTCAGGTAATTGGCCGTACCGGCGGTCGCAATGACCTTGAAGCCGAAAGAAACCAGCTTTTTCGCCAGCTGGGCGGCCAGCGGCTTGTCATCATCCTTCACCGAGATGAAGACCGTGCCGGCCTGCGGCAGTTCCACACCAGCGGCCAGCTGTGCCTTGGCGAAGGCCATGCCGAAATCCATGTCGATGCCCATCACCTCGCCGGTCGATTTCATCTCCGGCCCGAGGATCAGATCGACGCCGGGGAAGCGGGCGAAGGGGAAGACGGCTTCCTTCACCGCGACATGCTTCAGCGGCCCGGTCGGCAGATCGAAATTGGCCAGCTTTTCCCCGGCCATGACGCGCGACGCGATCTTGGCGATGGGCGTGCCGGTTGCCTTGGCGACGAAGGGCACGGTGCGGCTGGCGCGGGGATTGACCTCCAGAATGAAGATGTCGTTGCCCTTCACGGCGAACTGCACATTCATCAGGCCGACCACGTTCAGCCCCTGGGCCAGCAGGCGGGTCTGCTTGCGGATTTCCTCGATGATATCGACCGCCAAAGTGATCGGCGGCAGGGAGCAGGCGCTGTCGCCGGAATGAATGCCGGCTTCCTCGATATGCTCCATGATGCCGGCGATATAGACATCCTCGCCATCGGCCAGCGCGTCCACATCGACCTCGGTGGCGTGGCTGAGGAAATCGTCGATCAGCACCGGGTTCTTGCCCGACACCTTCACCGCGTCGCGCATGTAGCGGCGCAGCTGGCTGACATCATGGACGATCTCCATCGCCCGTCCGCCCAGCACATAGGACGGACGGATGACGACCGGGAAGCCGATTTCCAGCGCGATCTTCTCCGCTTCCTCGGCCGAGTAGGCAGTGTCGTTCTGCGGCTGGCGCAAATTGATCTGCTTCAGCAGCTGCTGGAAGCGCTTGCGGTCCTCCGCCAGGTCGATGGCGTCCGGTGAGGTGCCGAGGATGGGGATATTCGCTGCCTCCAGCGCCGCCGCCAGCTTCAGCGGGGTCTGGCCGCCGAACTGGACGATGACGCCCAACACGGTGCCGTTGGACTGCTCCAGGCGCACCAGCTCGATGACATCCTCGGCGGTCAGGGGCTCGAAATACAGCCGGTCGGCAGTGTCGTAATCGGTCGAGACGGTTTCCGGGTTGCAATTGACCATGATGGTCTCATAGCCGGCCTCCGACAGGGCGAAGGCGGCATGGACGCAGCAATAGTCGAATTCGATGCCCTGGCCGATCCGGTTCGGCCCGCCGCCCAGAATGACGATCTTCTGCCGGTCGGTCGGCTCGGATTCACACTCGGCCGGCTCGTGACCATTGCCCTCATAGGTCGAATACATATAGGGCGTGAGGCTGGCGAATTCGCCGCCGCAGGTGTCAATACGCTTGTAGACCGGATGGATGTCCAGGATGCGGCGCCGGGCGGCAACCTCCTCCTCCGAAAGGCCGACCAGCTCGGCCAGCCTTGCGTCGGAGAAGCCCATCTGCTTCAGCCGGTGCAGGCCCGGCTTGTCTTCCGGCAGGCCGGTCTTGCGGATATCGGCCTCGACTTCGACCAGTTCCTGGATCTGGCGCAGGAACCACGGATCGATGGCGCAGGCCTGATGGATTTCCTCGACTGTCAGGCCAAGGCGGAAGGCCTGCGCGGTGCGCACCAGCCGGTCCGGTGTCGCCTTGCTCAGGGCCGCGATGACGGCGGCGCGGTCGACTTTGTCGCCCTCGACACCCGGGATATCGACCTCGTTCAGGCCGGTCAGCCCGGTTTCCATGGAGCGCAGCGCCTTCTGCAGGCTTTCCTGGAAGGTGCGGCCGATCGACATGGCCTCGCCGACCGACTTCATGGAGGTGCTCAGGATCGGGTCGGCGCCGGGGAATTTCTCGAAGGTGAAGCGCGGCATCTTCGTTACGACATAGTCGATGGTCGGCTCGAAGGAGGCCGGGGTGACGCCGGTGATGTCGTTGTCCAGCTCGTCCAGCGTATAGCCGACGGCCAGCTTGGCAGCGATCTTGGCAATCGGGAAGCCGGTCGCCTTGGAGGCCAGCGCCGAGGACCGGCTGACGCGCGGGTTCATCTCGATGACGACCAGGCGGCCATCCTCGGGGTTCACCGCGAACTGCACATTGGAGCCGCCGGTATCCACGCCGATCTCGCGCAGACAGGCGATGGAGGCGTTGCGCATGCGCTGATATTCCTTGTCGGTCAAGGTCAGCGCCGGGGCCACGGTGATGGAATCGCCGGTATGCACGCCCATCGGGTCGATATTCTCGATGGAGCAGACGATGATGCAGTTATCCGCTTTGTCGCGGACCACCTCCATCTCGAATTCCTTCCAGCCCAGCACCGATTCCTCGATCAGCACCTCATGGACCGGCGACAGGCGCAGGCCCTGCTGGACGATCTGCTCGAATTCCTCGCGGTTATAGGCGATGCCGCCGCCCTGGCCGCCCAGAGTGAAGGACGGGCGGATGATCGCCGGCAGGCCAACCTCGGCTAGCGCCGCGTCGGCACCGTCCAGCGACTTGATCAGGCTGCTCTTCGGCGAGGGCACGCCGATGCGGTCCATCGCCTGGCGGAACAGCAGGCGGTCCTCGGCCATCTCGATGGCTTCCAGATCGGCGCCGATCAGCTCCACGCCGAATTTCTCCAGCGTGCCGTTCTTGGCGAGGTCGCGCGCCGTGTTCAGCGCGGTCTGGCCGCCCATGGTCGGCAGCAGCGCGTCCGGGCGCTCCTTCTCGATGATCTTGGCGACGATGGCCGCCGTGATCGGCTCAATATAGGTGGCGTCGGCCAGACCCGGATCGGTCATGATCGTCGCCGGGTTGGAGTTCACCAGGATGACGCGGTAGCCCTCATCCTTCAGCGCCTTGCAGGCCTGGGTGCCGGAATAATCGAATTCGCAGGCCTGTCCGATGACGATGGGGCCGGCGCCGATGATCAGGATCGAAGAGATATCTGTACGTTTCGGCATTATTTCCGGCCCATCAAATCTACGAAGCGGTCGAAGAGGTAGTGGCTGTCATGCGGGCCAGGGCTCGCCTCGGGATGGTATTGCACGGAGAAGACCGGCTTGTCCTTCATCTTCAACCCTTCGACCGATCCGTCGAACAGCGAGATATGGGTGACTTCGACCGTGTCCGGCAGGCTGTCGCCATCGACCACGAAGCCGTGATTCTGGCTGGTGATCTCGACCTTCCCGGTTTCCAGATCCTTCACCGGATGGTTGGCGCCGCGATGGCCGCGCTCCATCTTGCCGGTCTTGCCGCCCAGCGCCAAAGCCAGCATCTGGTGGCCGAGGCAGATGCCGAAGACCGGCATGTTCTTCTCGATCAGTTCCTTCAGCACCGGCACGGCGTATTCGCCGGTTGCCGCCGGATCGCCCGGGCCATTGGCCAGGAATACGCCATCGGGCTTGTGCCGCAGGATATCCTCGGCGGTTGCCGTCGCCGGCACCACGGTCACGTCGCAGCCCGCATTGGCCAGGCAGCGCAAGATGTTGCGCTTGGCGCCGAAATCGACGGCGACCACCTTCTTCTTCGGGCTGGCCAGCGTACCGAACCCGTCGGGCGTATCGCCCTCGGCAAAGGCCCAGAGTGTTTCATCCCATTTATAGGTCTGGCGGCAGGAAACCTCCCTGGCAAGATCCATACCCTCCAGCCCCGGCCATTCGACGGCCAGTGCGTGCAGTTCCTCGATGTTCAGCTTGCCGTCCGGCGCATGGCGCAGCGCCCCGTTCGGCGCGCCGCTGTCGCGGATGCGGCGGGTCAGTTTGCGGGTGTCGACGCCGCTGATGCCCGGCAGATCGTGGCTTTTCAGCCAGTCATCCATATGGCGCGTGGCGCGGTAATTCGACGGCTCGGTGATCGAGGCCCGCAGGACCAGCCCGCGCGCCGGCGGGGTGATCGTCTCGTTATCGGCGTCATTGGCGCCGACATTGCCGATATGCGGGAAGGTGAAGGTGATGATCTGCCCGGCATAGGACGGGTCAGTCATGATCTCCTGATATCCGGTCAGCGAGGTGTTGAAGCAGACCTCGCCCACCTTGGTCGTCGCGGCACCGAGGCCATGGCCCCAGAATACCGTTCCGTCGGCGAGCACCAGCGCCGCCGTTGCCCCCTCTGGCTGGGGCGGGGCGGTGAAACCATATTGATTTGGCATGCGGCCTATCCTATATCGAGCGCCCGCAGGCCGCCGGTGAGGCGGGCGCAGAGATGCAGCGGCGGGCAAATTGGCGGAGTGATAAGCAAATCACGTGCCGCAGTCAAGTCTTGTGAAATAAAATTTTCCTTGTGAAAACAGTCACTTGGCAATTTTTATCGAATTGCGTGGAAATCATTTTTGGATTACCGTCCCATGACTTCGCTGGCAATTGCGAGGAACCCTATGCTTCGCCAACAGCTTACCGAATCGCTTAAAGAGTCGATGAAGGCCCGCGACACCCGCGCGGTCTCTACCTTGCGCCTCATTCTAGCTGCCCTCAAGGACCGCGACATTTGCGCACGGGGCCGCGGGAATAATGACGGGATCACGGATACCGAGATCCAGCAGATGCTGCAGAGCATGATCAAGCAGCGTCACGATTCCATTGATATGTACGAGCGCGGCGGTCGCTGTGAACTGGCCGAGCAGGAGCGCGGCGAGATCGTCATCATCGAAGGCTTCCTGCCGACCCAGCTGGGTGAGGAGGAGATCGCCACCGCCGTCGAGCGGGCGATCACCGATGTCCAGCCCAGCGGCGTGAAGGATATGGGCAAGGTCATGGCCTTCCTGAAGCAGCATTATCCCGGCCAGATGGATTTCGCCAAGGCCAGCGGCCTGCTGCGCGGTCGGCTGGTAGCGTAAGGCGGCCGATAGGAAATCGGGCCGCCCCGCCCCATATATCTGGGACTCGCCCCGCAGACGAAACGGCGTATGATGGCGCCCTCGTCTTGGCACGGCGTTGACATCGACCACGCAGCATTGGGGTTCAATGTCCTTTCCGCCGGAATTTCTGAATGAATTGCGCGACAGGCTGCCGGTCTCCGAGATCGTCGGTCGGCGCGTGCGCTTGCAGCGCAAGGGGCGGGAATTCCAGGGGCTGTGTCCGTTTCACAACGAAAAGACGCCCTCCTTCACGGTCAATGACGACAAGGGCTTCTATCACTGCTTCGGCTGTGGCGCGCATGGCGATGTCATCACCTTCGTGATCGAGACCGAGGCGCTGAGCTTCCCGGAAACGGTCGAGAAACTGGCCCAGATGGCCGGTCTCGACGTGCCGCGCGAGAAGCCGGAGGATCGCGAGCGCCAGCAGAAGCGCCGGACACTCGAAGATGTGGTGGAGGCGGCCTGCCTCTGGTATGAGCGCAATCTGCGCCTGCCGGTGGGCAAGGAGGCGATGGAATACCTCAAGGGCCGCGGGCTGGACGAGGCGACGCTGAAACGCTTCCGCCTTGGCTATGCACCGAATGAGCGCTCGGCGCTGAAGGCGCATCTGGTCGCCGAAGGCTATGAGGAGACGCTGATCGTCGAGGCTGGCCTGCACAAGCCGGCGGAGGACACGCCCGACGGCAAGCGCGGCCCGATCGATTATTTCCGCAACCGGGTCATCTTCCCGATCACCGACCGGCGCGGCCGGGTCATCGGCTTTGGCGGGCGCGTCATGGGCGATGGCCAGCCGAAATATCTGAATTCGCCGGATACGCCGTTGTTCCACAAGGGCCGGGTGCTCTATGGCCTGGCCCAGGCGCGCGAATCGGCCGGCAAGATCGGCAGCGTGCTGGTGACCGAGGGGTATATGGACGTGATCGGCCTGGCCATGGGCGGGTTCGATTACGCCGTGGCGCCGCTCGGCACCGCCCTGACCGAGGACCAGATCATCCAGCTCTGGAAGCTGGCGCCGGAGCCGGTGCTGTGCTTTGACGGCGATTCCGCCGGGCAGCGCGCCGCCGCCCGTGCCGCCGAGCGTGCCTTGCCGCTGCTGAAGCCGGGCTTCAGCCTGCGCTTCGTTACGTTGCCGGCGAAGGAAGACCCGGACAGTCTGATCCGCAAGGAAGGCCCGGCGGCGATGCGCCGGCTGATCGACCGGGCCAAGCCGATGGTCGAGGCGCTGTGGGATGTCGAGCAGGCCAAGCTGCAGAACGAGACGCCGGAACAGCTTGCCTTGCTGCGCCAGACCCTGGAAGGCTTCGCCACCAGGATCGAGGATCGCAACATCCAGGCCCTGTACCGGGCGGCCCTGATGCGCCGGATGGATGAGACCTATCTTGGCATGGTGGCACCGCCCCCGGCGGCAGCGTCCGCTGCACCAGCGCAGTCGGAACGGCGCTGGAAAGAGCGCCCGCCGCGCGGCCGGTATCGCCGGAACGGATTTCAGGAGCGCCCGATCACCTCGTCCGAACGGCTGGCCGATATGATCGAGACCCGCAAGATGGGGGCCTTCGCCTCCGGCCTGCGGTTGCGCCGGAACCAGCAGATTCTGTTGGCTGCCATGGTTAACCACCCGGCGCTGATTGAGGAATATGCCGAGGTCGTGGCACAGATCCGGCTGGATGATCCGGCGCTGGATCGGCTGCGCGGCGAGTTGATGCGTATGGCCGCGACAGTTTCCGACCTTGACGTGGAGGCTCTGCATAGCCACTTTTCTGCGCAGGGTTTTTTGACGACCCTGCAGCGGCTGCGTGCACCGGAAGTTGAGGATACAGCGCCGTTCGTTCGGGCGATCGTGCCGGACGAGCGGACAAAGCTGTCTCTGGATGATTTTCTGATGCGCCTGTCGGCGCAAGGGGAGCTGGAAACCCAGCTGGCAGAGGCGCAGGCCGCCTTGGCCGATGAGATGACTGAGGAAAACTGGGCGCGAATGGTATCTTTACGTCAGGCCTTGCAAGATCTGGTAAATGGACCGTCGCAGAACGATGTGTTCAGCCAGACAGCAGAGAGTCGGGACGGCGCCGCAGGAAACGACTCGAACAGTCAATCATAGCGGGGATTTACGTTGGGGAGGGCGCTGGGGGGCGTCCGACCGGCGATTATTTGTATTGAGAGGGCAGTGACGAATGGCAACCAAAGCGGCAGCGAGCGAAGATAAAGAAGAAGCGCGCGACGACCAGAACGACGCGCCGCTGATCGACAATATCGGCGCGGCGGTGAAGCGTCTTATCCAGAAGGGTAAGGAGCGCGGCTATATCACCTATGACGAGCTGAATGCTGCGCTGCCCTCCGACCAGATGTCGTCGGAGCAGATCGAAGACATCATGACCCAGCTCTCCGAGATGGGCGTCAATGTCATCGATGATGACGACAAGGAAGAGCGCGAGGAGCGCCCGGCCGCCGGCGATGACGAAGAGGAAGTCGCCAAGGGCGGTAATATCGACGATGACGATATCGGCCGTACCGATGACCCGGTGCGCATGTATCTGCGCGAGATGGGCTCGGTCGAGCTGCTGTCGCGCGAGGGCGAAATCGCCATCGCCAAGCGCATCGAGGCCGGCCGCGAGGCGATGATCGGCGGCATCTGCGAAAGCCCGCTGACCTTTGATGCGATCCTGGCCTGGCGCGATGCGCTGATCGAGGAACGCATCCTGCTGCGCGACATCATCGATCTCGACGCCACCTATGGCGCCGGCCCGGAGGCTGAGGAAGCCGAGACCGAGGGCGAGGCCGCCGAGGCGGAACCCGTCATCGCCAAGGAAAACCAGCCGGAAACCGAGCCGGAGGAGAGCGAGGAAGGCGACGAGGACGACAACACCATGTCGCTCTCCGCCATGGAAGCCGAGCTGAAGCCGATTGTGCTGGAGCAGCTCGACCAGATCGCCGAGGCCTATGGCAAGCTGCAGAAGCTGCAGGAACGCCGTCTGCTGAAAGTGCAGAAGGGCGAGGCGCTGGCTAAGCCGTCGGAAACCAAATACGAGCAGGCGCGCGCCCAGCTGGTCGAGATGATGAACAAGATCCGGCTGAACAACGGCCGGATCGAGGCGCTGATGGAGCAGCTCTATGAGCTGAACCGACGCCTGACCGGGCTGGAAGGCCGCCTGCTGCGCGTCGCCGAGGGGGCGGGCGTGAAGCGCGCCGACTTCCTTGATGCCTATTTCGGCAATGAGCTGGACCCGAACTGGCTGGATGCGGTCGGCGGGCGCAACAAATACTGGACCAAATTCACCACCGCCTGCCGCGACGAGGTTCTGGCGCTGCGCCAGCAGATCGCGGATATCTCGTCTGAAGGCGCGCTGCCGATCGGCGAATTCCGCCGCATCGTGCAGACCGTGCAGAAGGGCGAGCGCGAGGCCAGCCGGGCGAAGAAGGAAATGGTCGAGGCCAATCTGCGTCTCGTCATCTCCATTGCCAAGAAATACACCAATCGCGGCCTGCAATTCCTCGATCTGATCCAGGAAGGCAATATCGGCCTGATGAAGGCGGTCGATAAGTTTGAATACCGCCGCGGTTATAAATTCTCGACCTATGCTACCTGGTGGATCCGGCAGGCGATAACCCGCTCCATCGCCGACCAGGCCCGCACCATCCGCATCCCGGTGCACATGATCGAGACGATCAACAAGCTGGTGCGCACCAGCCGCCAGATGCTGCACGAGATCGGCCGTGAGCCGACCCCGGAGGAACTGGCCGAGAAGCTGGCCATGCCGCTGGAAAAGGTGCGCAAGGTGCTGAAGATCGCCAAGGAGCCGATCTCCCTCGAAACCCCGATTGGCGACGAGGAAGACAGCCATCTGGGCGATTTCATCGAGGACAAGAACGCCATCCTGCCGGTCGATGCGGCAATCCAGGCCAATCTGCGCGAGACCACGACGCGCGTGCTCTCCAGCCTGACCGCCCGCGAGGAGCGCGTGCTGCGCATGCGCTTCGGCATCGGCATGAACACCGACCACACGCTGGAAGAGGTCGGCCAGCAATTCTCCGTGACCCGCGAGCGTATCCGCCAGATCGAGGCGAAGGCGCTGCGCAAGCTGAAGCACCCCAGCCGCAGCCGCAAGCTGCGCAGCTTCCTCGACACCTGATCGCATAAAACCCGCCCCGGCCCCGCCGGTGGCGGGTTTTTCATGCTTCGGTTGACGGGCGCCCCGCCGATGCGGGATAAACGCGCGGTGAAACAAGATACCCCTACGGGCCTGTAGTTCAGCGGTTAGAACCCACCGCTCATAACGGTGTTGTCGCAGGTTCGAATCCTGCCGGGCCCACCACTCTTTTCAGCGCGTTAGCAGAAATCCGGCTGCGGATTTCCGCGATGCCATCAAGGCGCGGAGGCGCTTGGCCCTGCCTTGTCCTGTGCGCTAGGCTAGGTGCATGACATACGATTACGAAACCGTCCCCAACACCGAAGATGCGCCCTGGCGGACCGTCGTTCTGGTCCGGGCCTTTTTCGATACGCCGGATGGCGAGCGCAGCAAGACCGGCAGCGGTGTGGTGGTCGGGCGCAACGATGTGCTGACCGCCTCGCATCTGGTCTATGACGCCAGCTATGGCGTCGCCGACCGTGTCGAAATCGTGCCGGGGAACACGCCGCTCAGCCAGCCTTTCGGCACTTTTGCGGCGACCGGCTGGTCGCACGAGATCGTCGATCCGGACGACAATTCCGAGCTGGAGATTGATGAAGCCGCGCGGGATTATGCCGTGTTGAGCTTCGATGCGCCGGTGGGCGATGTCGTCGGCTGGATGGCGCTCAATGCCGGCTTTGCCAGCGGCACGGCCAATCTGACCGGCTATCCGGCCCTGCAATCGGGGCGGATGACGACGGACAGTGCGACGGTCGGCCCAACGGATACCGCCGGCGTATTATCGCTGTTGGGATTCACGGTGCAGGGCGGCCATAGCGGCGGCCCGGTCTGGGTCGAAGGCCCTGATGGCCCGGCGGTGGCGGGGCTGGTCTCCACCACCGGCTGGGGCTTCCAGATCGGCGGTGCCCATTACGACCAGATACTCTCCCTCATGGCTGCCAATGAGCATCTGCTGGCCGGGTATGGCCCCATCGACGTGGCGGGCGGTGCGCTGGGTGATGACATACAGGCCACCGATCATGCCGACCGGATCGACGGTGCCGGCGGTAGTGACACGCTGTCCGGCGGCAAGGGCGCGGATACGCTGATCGGTGGTGCGGGTAACGATGTGCTGCGCGGCGGCAAGGGATATGATTCGCTGGAAGGCGGGGCGGGCGACGACACGCTCTATTCCGGCCTCGGGCGCGACACGCTGACCGGCGGGGACGGCGCGGATGTCTTTGTGCTGCGCGGCTATGACCCGCTGTTTCCGGGCGCCGTGCTTGCCCCCACGATCACCGATTTTCAAGACGAGACGGACACGCTGATGCTGGAAGGTGTGTCAGCGGGTGAGATGAGCCGGCAGTATGTCGATGGCGATGCCCTGGTGGTGGAGATCGGCGCGACATCAATCAGATTGATCGGCGTGGCGATGCTGGACTGGACGGATGTTGTCTATGCCTAGTTGTATGCAATGACTGTGAATTCTTTGCGAAGGGCTATCATTTTGATTGGCGGTGCCCCCTGGAAGGTTTTATAGTCTTTTCCAGAATTTTTTCACGCGTCGCAAAAATGCGATGCACCTAAGTAATTTTTCCCCAAAAAGGGAGCGGGATCATGGCGACAGTACCGGGCGGAATTTTCGACAATTCTATTATTGGTCCCGGTGAGGGCTCGTTGATCTCCAGCTTTCTGGATCAGCTCGGGCTGTCCGAGAGCACCATCACGCAGGTCACCGTCAGCACGACCGGCACCAACACGATCAGCGACACGACGCCGACGTCGACCTTCACGGTCGGTTCCGGCCAGACCGCGAGTGTCGTGCTGTCCGGCTCGTCCGGCAAGACGGTGATCGTCACCGGCAGCGGTAATGCCAGCATCGTCGGGGGCTCCGGCAGCGATTCGGTGCTTGGTGGTTCGGGCGGTGACAGCATCTTCGGCGGAATTGGCGACGATCAGGTCCGCGGCGGTGCCGGCAACGACATCCTTTATGGCGGCATCGGCAATGACATCGTTTATGGTGGCGTGGCGGAGGATGGCGACGGCAATAATCTGCTGGAAGGCAATCTCGGCGAGGACAGCATCGTCGGCGGCGCCGGCAATGACACGCTGCGCGGCGGCAAGGAAAACGACACCGTCGAGGGCACGGCCGGGAACAACCAGCTCTATGGCGGCCAGGGCGATGATTCCCTGCTCGGCGGCACCGGCAATGACACGATCAACGCCAATGAGGGCAATGACACGCTCACGGCCGGCGATGCGGTTTCCGCAGAGCTGCGCGGCGGCAAGGGCAATGACAGTGTCGTTGGCGGCACCGGCAATGATTCGCTCTATTCCGGCATTGGCAGCGACACGCTGACCGGCGGGGCCGGGGATGACGTCTTCTCCTTCAAGGGTGGCGACGAAACGAATGTGATCACCGATTTCGGTACCGGCAATGACCGGATCGAGATCGCAGGCTACACCTTCGCCGATCTGTCGATTGCCAATAATGGCTCGGGCAATGCCGTCATCAGCATGCCGGATGGCACGACCATCGAGCTGCAGGGCGTCGATGCCGCGGCGGTGACGTCCAGCCTCTTCCTGTTCTCATAAGAAAACGCTCCCGGCTCTTCAGAGTCCTTAATCCGATCAAAGAGGCGCTCCACAAGCGCCTCTTTTTTTGTCCTTTGGGGTGTCTGGACGCGCAAATGGGAGCATTATGGCGCCAGGGAGCGCCGGGGAGTGACGGGGAGGTGCCGGGTGGACACACTCGATCTTGAGCTGTTCGACATGGGAGGGGAGTGGCTGGTCGGCGTGCTGCGCAATGCACCCCGCCTGCCATCGGATGTACGGCTGGAGATCAACCAGCGGGAAAAGCCGGCTGACAGTCTGATCCGCTCCATCCTCGATATCCGCGCCGGTGGGGCGCGGCGCTGCTATATCCTGTTCCGGCGTTCCGGTCGGTCACGCCAGCCGGTCGGGCGGCTCTGGCTGCGCGGCACCGGGCTGGAGGCGGAGGCCCTGCCCGTGCGGCCGCTGGCCAGCCTGGCAGAGGCGGCGGGTGCGCTGGGCGAGAAACTGTGCCTCAGCCTTGTGTCCTTCCTGGTGAAGGAGGCAGCACCCCGCTTCGGCCTTCTGGCGCGCGGGCGCGACACGGCGGCATTGCAGGGGCTGCTGCGCAGCCTGGCGACCGCCCATCTGCCGGTCGTCTATCATGCCGATCTGTCCAAGGGTAAGCATTACGTCGAAGCCCGTCTGGCGGTGCCGGATATGCGGCCGGTCACAATCCTGTCGATCGGCGAGGATGGCGCGCGGGTGACGCAGACACGGCCGGTCGAGATTAGCCGCATTGCCAATGGCGATTGCCTTCAGGGCTTGTTCCTGACTGGCCAGGATGGCCAGCCGCTGAAGAACGAGCTGGTCGTCATGATCCAGGCAGATCGGATGCTGACCATCGGCAGCCCCGGTGTGCGGGGCACCTCGCTGAAAGCCTTCCTGGGACGGATTGCGCCCTACACTCCCGCTGTCCACATGCAATTGCGCGAGGCGCTGGGCGGATTGACTGGACCGGATGACCCGTTCGGCCCGGTCTTCGCGTGGATGCAACGGTTGCAGGGCCTGGCGGTGAAAGCCAGCGCCGAGGCGGCGGCGCCGTTTGGCGGCGGTATCGACTTTGCCGTGCCCTGTGGAGATGCCGGCATTTTCCTGCGCGGCTGGCTCTGGGACCCGCATAAGGCCATCGAGCGTTTCGATGTGGTCTCCGCCTATGGCGAGAAAATCCCGGTTCTTGACCGGATGATCCGCATCGACGCTGACAAGGTGGGCAAGCATTTCCAGCGCAATGGTTTTCCGCAGTTGAAGGAGAAGCCCGGCTTCGTCGCCTTCCTGCCGATGGCCAAGGGCGCGCGGCATGGCCTGCAGACCCGCGCCGAGCTGGATTTCGCGGGTGGCGTGAAGATCGACCTGCTGAGCCCGGTTTCGCAGATGACCGCGCGCCAGGCCCGCGACCTGGTGCTGCAATCCCTGCCGCGCGACCGGCTGACGCCGGAGATTTTCGAGACACTGTATCACCCGGCGCTGAGCGCCTTGCAGGCCGACTGCCTGGCCGGCAAGCGGATCGACCGGGTGATCGCCTTCGGGCCGTCGCCGGCGCGGCCCCGGGTCAGCATCGTCATCCCGCTCTATGGCCGCTACGACTTCATCCGCGCGCAATGGCTGCGCTTCGCCTTCGATCCAGATCTGGCGAATGCCGATCTGATCTATGTCCTCGACAAGCCGGAGGATGCCGCGCAGGTCGAGTCACTGCTGCGCGGCCTGCATCTGACCTTCGGCGTCTCCTGCCGGCTGGCAGTCAACGCGGAGAATTACGGCTTCGCCGGTGCCTCCAATCTGGGGGCATCGCTGGCGGTGGCGCCGATGCTGCTGTTCCTGAATTCCGATGTCGTGCCGATGGGGACAGGCTGGCTCGGCCGGATGCTGGATTTCTACAGGGCGACGCCGGGTATCGGGCTGCTCGGCCCGAAGCTGCTGTTCCCCGATGGCAGCATCCAGCATGCCGGGCTCTATTTCATCGACGGCATCGTGAAATGGTGGCTGAACGGCGTGTACCACAAGGGCTATCGCGCCGACTGGCCGGCGGCCGGCATTTCACGCGAGGTTCCCGCCGTCACCGGTGCCTGCATGATGATCGCGCGGGACAAATACGCGGCGGTGGGCGGCATCTCCGAGCAGTATGTGATCGGCGATTTCGAGGATACGGATCTCAGTCTGCGCTGCCGCCGGCAGGGCTGGCGCAACTGGTACATGGCGGATACCGCGCTGATGCATATGGAGCGGGCCTCCATCGAGGGGCATTCCAGCTACAGCCAGGCGCCCGTCGATGCCTATAATGGCTGGCTGCATACGACGCTCTGGGGCGACGATATCGCTGCCCTGCAGGCCGAAATCGCGGGCGGGGACTCCCGCCTCCAGGTGGCATGATGCGTATCCTCCAGATCGCACCGGCTTTTTTCGAATTCCAGCGTGGCGGGACGGAGCTGTGCGCCCGCAGCCTGCATCGTTCCCTGTTGAATCAGCCGGGTGTCGAGTCACACCTGCTGGCCTGCGTGCCGTCCTGGCATGCGAAGCCGGGGGCCGGCAGCGACTTCCTGGCGCCCACATCCGGGCGGGGCGAAACCGGCATCGCCATCCGGGGCTTCGACCATTTCCATTTGTCGCAGCCCGATCATCTGGGCACGCTGCGCGCGTTCCGCGACTTCCTGGAAACCTACCGGCCTGACCGCATCCACTTCCACCATCTGCTCTATCTCGGTGTGGAGGGCATCGCCATGGCGCGGCGTACCTGCCCGGACGCGGAAATCCTGCTGACGCTGCATGACTATTACGCGATCTGCGCCAATGACGGGCTGATGACGAAGAAGCCGGATGGCGCGCTGTGCTATGCCGCGCAGCCCCATGCCTGCCTGCAATGCCTGCCCGAGGCGTCCATCGAGGCGGTCGCGTTGCGCGAACAGGGAATCCGGGCGGCGCTTGAGCTGCTGGACAGGATGATCGCGCCCAGCGCCTTCCTGCGTGACCGCTTCCTCGCCTGGGGTGTGCCGGCGGAGCGGATCGTGCATCAGCCCAACGCCCTGCCGGAAGGCTGGGACGGTATGGCGCATCTTCCGGCCCGCGACCGGCGGGCGGGCGAACCGGCGGTCTTCGGCTTCTTCGCCAATATCATGCCGCATAAGGGGTTGCATGTTCTGCTGGAGGCGGCTTTGTGGCTGAAGGCGCAGGGGGTGGAGGGTTTCCGCATTGCCGTGCATGGCGCCGATACACATGCGCCGGACGCCTACAAGGCGCGCATCGCCGGTCTTGTCGAGACGCTGGGGCCGGCCGTGTCGATGCGTGGCGCCTATGGGCATGAGGAATTGCCGTCGCTTCTCGCCGGTGTCGATGCTGTGGTCGTGCCCTCGGTCTGGTGGGAGAATGATCCGCTGATCGTGCATCAGGCCGCCGCCATTGGGCGTCCCGTCCTCTATGCCGATCTGGGCGGGTTGGCCGAGGCGGGGGCACAGTCGGGCGGGACGGGGTTCCCCGCCAGCGATCCTGCGGCGCTGGCGCAGCGCCTGCGGGAGATCATCCAGTTGGATGGGGAGAGCACCCGGACCGAGCCGGCCCTCGCCGCCATCGGCCAGCGGCACAGGCCGGAGAAGAGGCCGGCATGAGCACAATCACCCGGCCTGAGTTCGAGCGTGCCTTTGGCATCATCGACCTGCCGAGACCGCCGGCTGGCGTTCACGATGTCGGTGACGGCGATTTCGATGCGATCGGCCGGGAGTTCCTGTGGAACCTGGTACACCATGCCGGGCTGCAACCCGGTGAACGGGTTCTCGATATCGGCTGCGGCGTCGGGCGTCTCGCCCTTCCCCTGACCGCCTTTCTCGACAGTGACACGGGCAGCTATATCGGCTTCGACGTCGCTGCCAGGGCGATCCGCTGGTGCCAGGACGAGATTTCCAGCCGGCATGCGAATTTCAGCTTCCACGCCGTCGATCTGCGCCACCCCCTCTATAATCCGGGCGGGGCGCTCGACCCGCTGTCCTTCGTGTTCCCTGTGGAGACGGCGGGCGTCGATCTCGCTGCGGCGATCTCCGTCTTCACCCATCTGCCGCCCGATGTGATGGGGCAGTATCTGCGGCAGGTGCGGCGCAGCCTAGCGCCGGGCGGCCGGTTCTTCTGCACGGCCTTCCTGTTGGACGATGAGGTCAGGGCGCGGCTGCGCGCCGGGAAATGCCGCATTCCCTTCCGCGCTGATGCGCCCGGTTTCTGGCAGGAAGGGCATGTGGATCATCCGGGAGCCGCCATCGCCGTCGATCTCGACTGGTTCCTGCGCGCCGCCGCACAGGCCGGGCTGGTGCCGGCCGGGCCGGTCCTGCGCGGCCATTGGCCGGATGATTCGGGTGGCGAGGGCTTCCAGGATATGTGCGTGCTCCAGGCGCTTGATCCGTCAGCGGCAGGGCGGGGGTGATGATGTCCCCGGCGCAGAATGGCGGCGTCCCGATGCGCCAGTCCCCGCTGCCGGCGCAGCCGGGCGGCATTCTCGGCTGTATCGATGCCATAGAGGGCGACCGGCTGTATGGCTGGGCCTGGGACCCGGCCCAGCCCAGGACGCGCCTGCCGGTCGAAATCTATGTCGATGGTGCCCGGGCGGCGCAGATGGAGGCGGGGCTTCTGCGCGAGGATCTTGAGGCCAATGGCGTCGGCGACGGGTATCACGCCTTCGAGTACCAGGACCCTGAAGGCCGCATTCTGGTCGGCCGGCAGATCGAGGTCCGGCTGGCCGGGCGGGGCGTATCGCTGCAGGCGGCAGGGCAGGCGGCCTCGGTGCTGGCGACCCATGCGCTGTTCAGCCGGCTGGCCCAGCTGGAGCAGAATGTCGGGACCTTGCTGGCCAAGCAGCAGGAGACCGGCAAATTCTATCACGTCGCCCTGAAGGGGCTGGAAATGCTGCAGCGCGACATCAAGGCACATGACACGGTGTTGTTCCGCCAGGACGAACGCACCGAGGAGATATTGCGGGAGACCTCGTATTTCGGCGCGTTCGTCCGCAAGATTGTCTGGAACCGGCGGTTTCTGGGGCTGCTGGCGCTGCTGCTGATCGTTTCGAACCTGTTCTGGGCGTTTCTGGCGCTACGGGGATAAAAGACTGCTGTGTCTGCAAGGCTGCGTTTCAGAAGAGAATTTCGGGTGGGGACGGAATGAATACTGTACGAACCGACATAGAGAAGAGGATTTCTCTCCTTTTCGACAGCGCGTACTACCTTTCCCACAATGATGATGTGCGCCAGGCGGGCATGGACCCGCTTTTTCACTACATGAAATTTGGCTGGAAGGAGAACCGGCGCCCGAATCGCTGGTTCAGCACGTCGCTGGTCGAGCGCAAGGCGATGCTCGGCAATCCGGAAACGCCGCCTTTCGTGCTGTTGCTTGCCGCTCTGGACGAGAGCGCATTCCGCAAGTTCAGGGAAATCACCGAGAAGCGGCTCTATCTCGATTTCGGGCATACGGATTGCTGGGACTGCGCGACCATGCGCGGCCATTTCGATTCCACCTATTACCGCGCCCGTTATCCGGATGTTCCCGAGGATTGCGACGCCCTGCAGCATTTCTGCACGTTCGGATGGCAGGAGTTGCGCAATCCAAATCCCGATTTCGACACGCACTACTATGCGTCCATGAACACGGATGTGGGCGAGGCGGGCATCAATGCCTTCGTTCATTACCTGTCCGACGGAAAGCAGGAGGGCCGCAAGCCAAGGCCGGTCCGGCCGATGGATCAGAAGATCCTGAAGCAGCTTGTCAGCGTGGAGGAGCTTGCCGCAAAGGCGGGACGGAATGTCACCGGTCTGCGCTTCGAGGATGCAAACCTCCTGGTGCTGAAGGCGCTGGCGCAGGCAACGCGGAAACGCAGCCTCGTATTCTCCGTCTCGCATGACAGGTACAACGCCCATACCGGCGGGGTGCAGAAATTCATCCGCGACGAGGAGGGGCATGCCGTCGCCGAAGGGTATGTGTATATCCATCTGTGCCCGGCCTTTCCCATGCAATGCCTGGCCCCGGTCGCGGCGGCCGCGTCCTTCCTGGTGAATGTCACCCTGAATGGCGAATTTCTGGGCACGTTCACGCTGGCTGAAATCAGCGATGTCCTTCTGGCGCTGCGGAAGAAGAAGCTGAAAACCGCGCATGTCATCCTGCACAGTCTGATGGGCTGGCATTTGCCGTCGCTGGCCGATTTCGTGACGCTGGCCGAGGCCAGAAACCATTTCTATACGCATGATTATTTCGCCCTCTGCCCGGAATATCGCCTGCTGCGCAACGGCATTGCCGCCTGTCATGCGCCCGCGCTGGGAGCAGCCGATTGCGGGGTCTGCCTGCATGGCATTGCGCGGGTGAAGGCGGATGCGGCGATGGCGGCGTTCTTCGGCGTGGTGAAGCCTGAAATGATCTATCCCTCGGCCAGTGCGCGCGCGGTGTTCGAGGGGACCCGCTATGCCGCCCTGCCGGGTCGCATCGTGCCGCATCTGACCGTCGGCAAGCGGCTGGAGCCCCTGAAGCGGGTGGTGGAGACATCACCACCGGCCGGGGAGGAGAGACCGCGCCTGCGCGTTGCCTTCTGCGGTGCGTCGGTTGCGCATAAGGGCTTCCATCTTTTCGAGGAAATCGTCGAGCGCTGCCGCGCGGAGGCGCATCTCGAATTCTTTCATATCGGCTCGGATAAAACCGACCTGCCGGGCGTTACCTTCGTTGCGGCGCAGCTGGAGAAGGGGCGGTCGATCATGCCGGCACGGCTGCGCGAGCAGGGCATCGACATCGTCTTCGTGCCGTCCACCTGGCGCGAGACCTTCAACTTCATCGCCTATGAGGCGGTGGAGGGTGGGGCGGCCCTGATTGCCCTGGAGGGTGCGGGCAATGTGCAGGATTTCGTCGTGCAGAATGGTGTCGGCGCCAGCGTGTCGGGCTGGCAGGATTGTGTCACCCTGCTGCGCAGCCCCTCCTTGCCGGACGATATCGCCCGATGGAAGCAGGCCGGGGCGGCGCTGAGATTTACCCCCACCCGATCAATCTTTACCGGGGAGGTTGCCTGATGAAGCCGCATTGCTTCTTTACCTCCTTCAACAAGGCGTATCTGCCGCAGGCCCTGCTGCTGGCCGAATCGCTACGCCATGTCTATGGCGGCAAGGCCATATTGGTGGCCGTCCTGGTCGATGAGCTGACGGCGGAGGACCGGCCCGGCTTCGAGGCGTTTTCCCGCACCATCGAGGCGTCGGCGCTGGGCATTCCCAATTTCCACAGCTGGATCTTCGGCCTGGATGTGGTGGAGGCGGCGACGGCCGTGAAGCCCTTCGCGCTGTCGGCACTGCTGAGGGAATACCAGCAGGTGACCTATCTCGATCCCGACACCTATCTCTTCTCGCCTCTGGCGGAGATAGAGGCGACGGACAGCGAATTCGACGCCGTGGTGACGCCGCACCAGATCTACCCGCAGCGCGAGAAGTGGCTGGTTGAATCGACCGAGCTGGAATCGATGCGCTATGGCGTCTTCAATCTGGGCTTCCTGTCGGTGCGCAGCAGCACCGGCGGGCGGGAGATCGCCGATTGGTGGGCGCGCCGCTGTTATTCCTATTGTGTCGTCGATTTCCCCAATGGTCTGTTCACCGACCAGAAGCTGTTCGACCTGGCCCCGGCGCTGTTTCCGGGTCTGCGGGTGCTGCGCCACCCCGGCTATAATCTGGCGACCTGGAATTTGCGGGAGAGGCGGGTTGCCTTTTCATCCAGCGAGGGACCAACGGTCGACGGGCAGCCGCTGCGCTTCTGCCATTTCACCAAGGCATCGCATATCGGCAATGAGGCGATGGAGCGCATGATCAGCGAAGAATCGGCCTTCTTCCAGGAGCTGTTCTACAGCTATGTGGCGCGGCTGCGCGGCCGCCGGCTGGAGATGGCCTTCCTGAATGCCGACTGGGCCTATGGCCGCTACCGGAGTGGTCCCTGGATCGCAAGCGAGACCCGGCAGGCCTTCCGGAAGCTGGGGGAGAAGCGCTTCGCCATCGAGAACCCGTTCGAGGCGCAGGAGGCCGTGGAGCGGATGATCGCCGGCGCGGCCTAATCCAGCTTGTCCCCCGGTAGTGTCTCGGGTGGCGTCTCGGGCAGGAACTCCTCCCAGGCCTGCCCCAGATGCTGGCGGCCCAGCAGGGCGATCAGCGCCGGCCGCGACAGCGGCACCCACTGCGCCATCGCCCAGCGCGGCGTGCGCCAGAGCGCGCGGCGCAGGCTGTCCGCATCCGTCAGGGGGGTGAGGATGCAGTCCTCGCCGGCCAGACCGGGCGGCAGGGTGATCTCCCTGTCTTCCGCCGCGCCGATCAGGGCCGCCTCATAGGCCAGCGGGTAGATCGGTTGCGCCGGAACCCTGTAGGGCGCCGCCCGGTGGCAGGGAAAGGCGACATACTGCACCTGGCCGAAGAGCGCGCGCATCTCCCGGAAGGTTTCCAGCGCGGTTTCGTCCTCATTGCACTCGACCCAGGCGACGGGCTGGCGGGACGCGATATAGGCGGCATCGCCGCGCAGCGCCGCCGGGGCCGCCCCCTCGATATCCAGCTTCACGAAATCATAATCGCCGTGGCTTGCCCGGATATCGGACAGCGAGAGCATCGGCACGGGGCGCGTCGCCCCGGCGGCAGACTCCGCGCCCGGCGCTTCAGTGAGGGCACGGTGGCCGAACAGATTGCCGGCCCCCGCATTGCCCGGAACCGGATGGAACAGGGCCTCCCCGGCCGTCTCGCCCAGCGCCGCCTCGACCACGGCGGTATCGACCGCACAGAGCCGTTCCAGATTGTCGCGCAGCAGCGGCAGGATATCCGCATTGGGGTCAATGGCGACGATCCGCGCCGGGCCGGCCCCAGCATTGGCCCCGGCTACCGACAGCGCGAAGGTGCCAAGACACGCCCCGCCATCGACGACGATATCGCCGGGGCGGATCAGATGCCGCGCCAGGGCCGCCTCGACCGCCCCCCATTCGCCATAAGCCTCAAGGAAGCGGCGGATCAGGTCGCGGGGATCATCCATGACCGAAAGCGGGCCGTAAAGCGTGTCGATCCGGTCTGCCATAGAGCACTTTTAAATGTATGAACTTCTTAGATAGACAGCTTTTTCTGAAACAGAATCGTTGTCAGTTTGATTTTTTGAAAAGCTCGGAAAACACTGGGTATTCCTTGTATTGCACAAAAAACCGTTCGGCTTGTATGTGCAACACAATATCTGGTTTTTCTTTTTTTATGATATCTTTGTATAAGAGCCCGTTGTGCCATATGAAAAGGCTGCTTGAAAAATGTTGTGCCAATAAATCAATAAAATGATCAGACGTCGAGTCTCTAAAAATCACAGCTTTTGGTAAATTTGAATCGGGCATACTAAATGCCAACGTCTCTCTGTTTTTTATATTTTTAGAATAAGCGCTGCCTGCGCGTACTTTCTTTGCAAGACTAAGCGCTTCGGGCAATTCATATCGAGTGGTGTATTCAAATATATCTTCGTAAGAAATATTCTCCCATGTTGTTGAGATAATTCTTTTCTGGTCGCTTGGCAATTGTTCGGCAATGTCGCCCTTGTATCCAACAAGACTGGCTGATAATTCGGATAACTTTATAGGGGGTCTTGCTACATGCTTGTTTTTCATATCGGCGTTCATTGTTTCAACGATATGATGATAAATGAAGTATGCACCAAGCCAGTTGGGGTGGCTGTCTCCCTTAAAGTAGACATGACCGTATGGCCGGACATCTTTAAGTATGTCGTTCAGGTAGCTATAAAATGAAAATTCTTCTTCTTCTATCTGTGCCGCGGGCCTAGATTTATTGACGGGAATTTTGGATAAAACTCTAGGCATGTATTCTTCGTAAACAGAAGATTTTTCGGGTATTATATATTTTCTATATAATATTCCATCTTTCTCAAGTTTAGTCCGTCGCTGCTTTAAGGTTGATACCGCGCGATTCTTTTCTTCTACGGTCCAGTTCTTGCGTCCATAGAAGTATTCTAAAAAATCAGAGCTGTCATTTATAAGAAAAACCCAGCCGTTTTCAGATAAAGTCCCCTTGTGTGGGTGACATGATTTTTCAACATAACTGACCGGGTCCCCATCTTTTATATCAAACAGGGATGTCCGACCGGACCATAGGCGCACGTTATATTGTGAAGATGAGTTTTCGTGACCTACGCTAATATTTCTTTCTAAATTAAAAAGAGACGATAATTTTTTCGATATGTTTTTGTCGTCTTGATCAATGTTTATTTCACAAAACCTAATGCCATATTCTTTTGATTTCTTCCGAATAGCAGAGTTTATTCTCTCGTAATGTCCCGTTAGTATATCTATGTCTATATTTATATTGTGTTTTCCCATAAAAGATAGCATTGATTCTTGCCATATTTTGGTGTTCTTCCTCTTCGTTAAAATGAAGAAGCCATCTTTATAATGATCCATTAGTTCTTCATAAAAAATACGCGTCGGGTAGTCTGAGAATGCATCGTACCCTGATTCATCTATGAATTCCTTCATTTTAATCCAGTTTTCTTTAATGTAATCTTTGTATTCTCCTAAATTTTCGTTGTATTCCAGAACGCCGCTATCTTTAAAATAATAGTGAATGGAATTGTAGCCTAATGTTTGCAGGTATTTATGTATTGTTGTTGTTCCAGTTCTTGAGTCTCCTAAAACAAAAACCTTCGCCATTTTATTGCCTGTATTCATTTATAAAAAATTACGCACTGCTGTTAGAGCCACGCCAAGGTCAATGCCTCCTTAGCGTATAGCGTACTTGGTGAATCCATAGAAACCCGCGTGTCGGACGCTGTCAATCGGTGGGTAATGCGGGCATATTTCTCTGGCCCGCCCCCACGCCCCTCAATCGATACCCGTCCCGAAAAGCCGCCATTTCGTGGTTTCGTAATCGGCTTCCGGGTCGAAATAATCGGTCGGCAGTTGCAGCCCGCGTGCCGTCAGCCCGCCCAGGGCGTTCAGCAGGGCGAATTCGTTTACCGTCACGTTGCGGCGCTGGCTGGCCAGATTGACCTCGGCATCGAGCAGTTCCTGCTGGGCGTCGAGCAGGTCGAGCAAAGGGCGGCGGCCGATATCGACCTCGCGCTGGACGCTGGCCAGGGCCTGTTCGGCGGCGGCGACCTGCTGGATGTAGGCCTCCACGCTGGCCCGGGCGGTCGCCAGATCCTGCCAGGCGCGGACCACCTGTTCCTCCACCTTGCGGATCAGCGATACGGTCTCTATCTGGCGCTGATTGGCCCGTTTCTTCGCCTCGCGCACGCGGGAATATTCAGCGCCTGACTGGTAGAGCGGGATGGTCACCTGCAGCTGTGCGCTGGCCAGGTCGCTGCGGGTATCCGGGGTGGCGATGCGGTAATCATCGCGGCGCAGCTGGCCGACCAGATCGACCGAGGGCAGCAGGCTGCCCAGCCGGGCGCGCACCTGGTCGCGGGCCACCCGTTCGGCCAGGTCGGAGGCGACCAGCGTCGGGTTCTCGCGCAGGGCGATGACCACCGCATCCTCGATCTCCGCCGGCAGCCCGCCCATCGGTCCCGGCGGCGTGAGGCCGGCCGGCGCATTGCCGATGATCTGGGTGTAGGTCGCGCGCGCCGTGTCCAGCGCCCCCTGCGCCGCGATCAGCTGGGCGCGGGCCTGGGCCAGCCGGGCCTGGGCCTGCGACAGATCGGCCTGGGTCATGTCGCCAACCCGGAACATCGCCTCGGTCGCCCGCAGCCTTTCCTCCAGCACGCGGATATTGTTGCGGTTCAGCTCCACGATGGCGGCGTTCTGGAGGACATCCATATAGATGCTGGCGGCGTTCAGCAGCACCTGCTGCTCGGTGGTCAGCAGCACGGCGCGCTGGCGCCGTATGGTGTTCTCCGCCTGCGCCAGATTGGCCGAGAGCGCGCCGCCGCGATACAGGCCCTGGCGGTATTGCAGAACCTCGCTGACGGTGCGCTGGTTGCGGTTGCCGATCCGGTCGCCCTGCGCGCTGGTCTCGTCATAGGTGCCCTGCAGGGTGACGGTGGGCAGCCAGCCGGCAATGGCCTGCGGGCGCTGCTCGTTGACGACACGCAGCTCCTCCCGCGCGGCCAGAAGATCGGCATTGTTCTGGTAGGTGGAGACCAGCGCCTCGACGATGGTTTCCGCCGAGGCCGGCAGCGCCGGGCACAGGCAGAGCGCCAGGGCCGCTGCAAGAAGCCGGGGAGGGGTCATGCCGGTTCTCCTCCCCTAGATGATCTGCCGGCGGGCCAGATCGGCGAATTCGCCATCCAGCGCCATCAGGCTGTTGAAATCGCCGCTCTCGACAACGCGGCCCTGGCGCATCACGAAGATGCGGTCGACATTCTCGATGGTGGACAGCCGGTGGGCGACCACCAGCCGGGTCATGTTCATCTTCGCCAGGCTGGCATTGACGACGGCCTGGGTCTGGTTGTCGAGGGCGGATGTTGCCTCGTCGAGGATCAGGATGCGCGGCTTGTGCACCAGCGCCCGCGCGATCATCAGGCGCTGGCGCTGGCCGCCTGACAGGGTGCCCGCCCCGTCCGACAGCAAGGTGTGCATGCCCATCGGCATCTGCTCGACATCCTGCGCGAAGCCGGCCATGCGCGCCGCCTCCCACGCATCGTCCAGCGTCAGCGGCAGGCTGCCGACGATATTGTCGAAGATCGTGCCGGCCATGATCCGGCCATTCTGCAGCACCACGCCGATCTGCCGGCGCACCGCCATCATGTCGAGGCCGCTGAGATCCTTGCCATCGACATAGACGCCGCCGGATTGCGGCTGCTCGAAGCCGAGCAGCAGGCGCACCAGCGTCGATTTGCCGGACCCCGACGCGCCGACAAAGGCGACATAGCTGCCGCTGTCGATCTTCAGCGAGACATCGTCGATGACCGCCGGGGCGGTCGCGTCATAGTGGAAGACGATCCGGCTGAACTCGATATCGCCGTCAATGGCGCCGGGATCGGCCTTGTCGGCGGTAATCTCCGGCAGGGATTCCAGGATCGGCTTGATGCGCTCATACAGCGGCACCACAGCGACCAGTGTCCCGGCGACGCCCAGCAGGCTCAACATGGCCATGCTGAACTGGCCGAAGGCGGCATTGAAGGCCAGGAACTGGCCGATGCCGAAGGCGCGGTTCTGGCCGGCCGTCTCCGGCACGTCCAGCATCAGGATGATCGCGGCGAACAGGATCATCGAGGCGGCGACCGGGAAGACCCCGACCAGCACTTCCTGCAAAGCAGTGAATTTGCGCAGCGTATAGTTGATCCGGTTCACCTCGGTGAATTCCCGGCTCCAGCGCGCAAAGGCGCGGGCCTCGCTGCCGGAGATGCGCAGCTTGGAGATGCCTGTCAGCAACTGGAACACCAGCCCCTCGATGCGGCCGCTGAGGCCGACCATCCGCCGCTGATGCGGTATCTGCACCAGCAGCAGGGTCATGGACAGCGCCAGCATCACGAACACCACGCCCATCGCAACCACCGCCAGCTTCCAGCTGTACCAGAACAGCAGCGCCAGGCTGAACAGCGAGAAGATGGCGTTCAGCCCGGCCTGCATGACGGTCCCGGTCATGACCTCGCGGATCGCGTTGATGCCATTGGCGCGGTCGGCCAGATCGCCGGAGGAATATTGCCGGAAAAACGGGATGGGCAGCGCCAGCAGCCGGTCCCAGACGGCGGTCTGGATGCTGGAATCCATCCGCGTCTGGATGCGCAGCATGGCGAAGCTGCGGGTGACGGTGAAGGCCGCCGTGCCGAAGGCCGCCAGGACCAGCCCGGCGATGATCATCAGATGCATCTCGATATCGGCGCGCGGCACGACGCTGGAAAACAGATGGCCGGTCGCAATCGGCGTCGCCAGGGCGACCAGCCCGGCCAGTATGCCCATAGTCGCGGTGATCTGGAATTCGCGTTTCAGCCCGCGCGCGCCAAAGCCCAGCAGGCTGCGCAGGGTCAGCGCCTGTGCCGGGAAGGGGCGGTACAGCACATAGGCCTCGCCGGACAGCTCCCCGGCGATGCTGTCGGTCACCCTCACGATGCGCCCGGTCGCCGGATCGTTCATCCGGTAGGCGTCGATACCATCCGGCAGCAAAGCGACAGGCTGCTTTTCCGGGCCCAGGAAGCCGAGCAGGGGGCCATTATCGCGCCGGTACCACTCCTCCAGCAGCACGACACGGCGCACCCGGATATGCGAATGCCGGGCGATATCGGCCAAAGGCGTCTCCAGCCGGCGTTCGTCGCGCTGCTTCGGTGCCGTGATCCGGATGCCGGCGGCATGGCCGACCACCGCCATGGCCGCCAGCAGCGCATTGCCATCGCCGCCAGGGCCGGTGACGAGGGCCTCGCCGCCCATCAGCACGCCGCCAATCTCGGTCAGGGCGCTGCGGAAGATGCCGCGATTGGCGCTGGCCTTGGCCTCCAGCCGCGCGGTTTCCAGTCTCATATGCGTGCGGCGGCTGTCGCGCACGATCTGCACGACCATATGGTGGAAACGGTCCAGATTGTCCCACAGCTCGCCCCGGAACAGGGCGGTCGGTGTATAGACCGCCGAGACCACGCACTCCTCCCGGCAGGTCAGCCACATATTCTTCGCCATCGGCAGCAGCGCGCCGCCGGCGGCCAGGGTCAGGTGGGCGTCATCCAGGATCTGGGCCTCGCCCTGCTCGATACGGGTCCAGATCACGTCGCCACGCTGGGGCACCAGCACGGCGCCTGCCGCCTGTGGTATCTCCGGCTCCGCCTCCAGCAGGGCGGTGGGGCGGGTGCCGCCGCCAGGAGCTCCGGGGGCGATGATCTCGGAGATCTGGGTCAGCCAGCGGTCGATCCAGTCGACCACGATCAGGTCGAAATCATCCTGTTCCAGATCCCGGCGTGCCGCGCGGAAAAGCTCCGTGCCCATCACCGCCACGGCGCGCAGGCCGATCTCCCGGCGACTGCCATCCGGCGCGGCCAGATCGTCAGGGATGGCCGGCATGCCGAAGATCAGCTCGCCTGCCTCGACGCGCAGCAGATGCCGCCCGGTGCCGGCGACGGCCCCATCGGCCAGCGGCACGGCATAGATATCGACACTGCCCTTCAGGACCAGCCAGACCAGCCCCGGATCGCTGACCAGAAACGGGTTGTGATAGCCGACCGACAGCTTCGTACCGTCGATCTTGGCCAGAAGCTCGGCGTCGAAACTGTCGTAATTCAGCTCAGCCGGGTCGGTCGCCATCTCACGCCTCCCCGGAGCTGATCAGCCGGCGATAGGGGCCGTCGATCTCGACCAGATCCTCATGCCGGCCGCGCTGGGCAACAACGCCGCGCTCCAGCACGATGATCTCGTCGCAGTCGCGGATGGTGCTGAGGCGATGGGCGACGATCAGGCAGGTGCAGCCGCGCCGGCGCAGATTCTCGTCGATCTTCTTCTCGACGATGGGGTCCAGGGCGGAGGTCGCCTCATCGAGGATCAGCACAGAAGGGTTGTTGGCCAGCGCACGGGCGATTTCCAGGCGCTGGCGCTGGCCACCGCTGAAATTGGCGCCATTCTCCGCCACCTGCGAATCATACCGGCCATGGCGGCCCTCAATGACATCCAGAAGGCTGGCGTCGCGCAGGGCCTGGGTCACCATCTCCTCGGAGACGGTCGGGTCCCACATGCTGATATTCTCGCGCACCGTGCCGGCGAACAGGAAGATTTCCTGATCGACGCTTGAAACCGAATTGGCGAAATAGGCATGTGGCATTTCCGACAGCGGGATGCCGTCGAACAGCACTTCACCGGACCAAGGGCGATACAGGCCGCAGGCAATCCGCGCCACGGTGGATTTGCCGCTGCCGGACCCGCCGATCAGCGCCACGCGCTGGCCCGGCTCGATCACCAGATTCAGCCCGTCGATCAGCGGCTTGGAGGTGCGGTTATAGCCGAAGACCAGATCGCGCAGCTCGACCCGCCCGGACAGCTTGGCCGGCAGCGGCCGGTCCGGCGAGGTCGTGGCAAACATCTTCTCGGTCTGGTCCAGGCGGCTTTCGCTGCGGTATTTCAGGACATCGTCGATGCGTGCCAGATCGCCCTTCACAGTCTGGATTTCACCGCCCAGCCCGACCAGCGCCTCGATCGGCGCGGAGAAGCTGACCAGCAGGCTCTGGAAGGCGACCAGCGTGCCGATGGTCAGGGCGCCTTCGATCACCCGGAAACCGCCGACGGCCAGGATCAGGGCGGTCGACAGCGCCGCCAGCAGGATCGGGACGACCGAGATGAAGGTTGTCGTGATCGCCAGCTCCTGCTGGGCGTTCAGGTATTTCGCCTGCAGGCCGGACCATTTGGCGAAGAAATCGCCTTCCGATCCGCTGGATTTCAGCGTCTCGATCAACTGGATGCCGCTGATCGAGGTGGCGCCCAGCTTGCCCTGCTCGGTTACCAGCCGGCGGCTGCTATCCTCGCGCCGTCGGGCGACCATGCGCAGCGCCACGAAGTTCAGCAAAGCGAGGCCGATGCCGATGATGGTCAGCACCACGTCATAGAACAGCATGACGCTGGCGTAGAAGACCAGCGTGATCAGCCCGATGGCGTTGGTGGCCAGCTGCCCGGACAAAATCTTGGCCACGCGTTCATTGGCGGCAACCCGGCTGCCGATATCGCCGGCAAAGCGCTGGGCGAAGAATTCCATCGGCAGGCGCAGCACATGCCAGAAGAATTGCGCCGAGGCATTCAGCGCCAGCTTCATTTCCAGACGGGCGAGGAATACCTGCTGCAGCCAGGTCAGCACGCCGCGCAGGATCGCGGTCAGGCCCATGCCGATCAGCAGCGGGGCCAGCCATCTCTCCGTGCCGCCGATCATCACATCGTCGATGAAGATCTTGGAAAAGACCGGGATGACCAGACCGGGGATGACCAGCAGCAGAGTCGCCAGCAGCACGAAGCTGAGGCCCAGGCCGGAGCCGGAAAGACGGCGTGCCAGCACGCCCCAGACGCCGGGCCGTTGGCCGCCGGGATGGAAGTCGGCCGTCCTCTGGAAGGCCAGACAGACGCCGGTGAAGGCCTGGTCGAATTCCTCCAGCGAGATCACCCGCGGGCCGCTGGCCGGATCGTTCAGCCAGACCTTTCCGCGCTTGTAGTCAATGCCTTCCAGCACCAGGAAATGATTGAAGTTCCAGAACACGATCATCGGGAAGGGCAAATTGGCCACCGTGCTCGGTTCCCGGCGATAGCCCTTGGCGACCAGCCCCTGCCGGCGCGCGGCGCGCAGGATATTGGCTGCCTTGGAACCATCCCGCGAGACGTCGCATTCCACACGCAGGGCTTCCAGCGGCATCCACAGCCCGTGATGGGCCAGGATCATCGCCAGGCTGGCCGCGCCGCATTCCGCTGATTCCATCTGCAGGATGGTGGGCGTGCGAAAGCGCCTTCCACCCTTCGGCGCGTTGGCGCGCAAGGTCTCAGTCACCTCGGCCGGGGATGGGGTAGCGCTGCTCATCGATCAGAAGAGACCGGTGAATTCGCGCAGCAGCGGTACGACCATGGTGATCGGTGCCTGTTCCGTGACGGTAATCTCCGCACTGGCCAGCGTGCCGGCCGAGAGGGCCAGCGCAGCCCCCTTGGACGACGACCAGCGATACCCGCTGGTCGTGTCGCTGTCCGGGGTCAGGGTGATCCGGGCGACATAGGGCGATCCGCCCTGCGAGAAGGTGCGCGCCAGCTCGTCGTTCTGCAGCAATGCGCGCATGCCATCCAGGGTCGCCGGGAAATCCGATATCGAGGCAACGGTGCCATGAAGCGTGCCGAATTCCTCGCGCCGCGCCGTCGAGGGCGATATCTGCGCCGGCATGCCGGGGGTGATGCGCTTGCCCTGCTGGGGCGGGACATAGAGCACCAGTTCAAGTGCGGCACCGCCCGACTGGAAGGTGAAGAGCGACTGGCCTTCCTGCACCACCTGGCCGGAAGTGACCTTGATTTCCGTCACGACGCCGCTTTCCGGCGCCAGGACGGTGCGGGCGCGATCCAGCGACACGCTGATCTGGGTAATCTGCCGCTCGGCCTCGGCCACGGCATCCTGGGCGGTGCGCACCCGGTTCTCCAGGGTGCCGAGCAAATCCAGCTCCTCCGCCTCCTGCTGGGCGATGGTGTTGCGCACCTCCGCCACTTCCTGGGCGGCGCGGTTGTAGTCGTCTCGGGTGCGGGCGACGATTTCCCGGGTCAGGATGCGGTCGCGCAGCAATTGCTCCTCGTCGCGCAGCCGCCCCTCAAGGAAGCTTAAACGCTGCTGGCCGGCCTGGAGCCGGTCGCCCAGCGCGCGGCGGCGGCGCTCGAAATTCTCCTGCTTGATGGCCGCTTCCTGCGCCGCCAGTGTCTCGGCGCGCAGCAGGGCGGCCTGGCGTTCCAGCAGCACGGCGCGGGCGTTCACGAGCCGCTGTTCCGCATCAGTCTGAGTCAGGCGGGCGACAGTCTGGCCGGCGGCGACAGGATCGCCGACCGTAACCAGGATCTCGGCCAGGCTGCCGGCACCGGTTGATTGCACGCTGACCACGCGCCCGCCGCTGCTGATCAGGATGCCCTGACCGTCGATGCGCGTCGGGATACGGCCGAAAATGCCCCATATGACGGCCGCAGCCACCATCAGGACCAGCATGACCAGGGCGATCCACGCCTTCGGGCTGGTGACAGTTACCAGCCGGTCCAGCTGCTCCGGCGATGACAGTCTTTCCAGCGCCGCCTTGCGGAAGACATTACTGGACAAGCGGCTGTTCCCCCCGGGACGCCGGTATTTGCAGCGCGCGATTCAGCGATGACACCCCTGCCCCCCTGGTTTTCAGATAAGCATCTGAAATATATCACACAGGGGTCAGAGGTTTGGCGTGGGTCTTTTATAAAATAAAATTAATTCTTCTGCCGGCGGGCTTCCTTACGGGGTTTCCTCGCGCTCGGAGCCTTCTGATTTCAGCGACCACATCAACGCCAGCACGACGCCCTTGCAGCGCGGCAGGATCGCCAGTGTCAGCGCTAGGCTGGCCACGGACCAACCGATCGATTGCAGCCAGACATTGGGCTGGTAGACCTGCTCCAGATAGAGCATCGGCGGGATGACGATATGGGCCACGATGAAAACCGTCAGCCAGGGCGGCATGTCATCGGCCCGCAGATGACCATAGGCCTCGCCGCAGGACGGGCAGCTCGGCACCACCTTCAGATAGCCCTGCAGCAGCTTGCCTTCGCCGCAGGACGGGCAGCGTCCGAGCATACCGCGCAGCGCCGCAAGCGATAGCCGGGGCGGGGCTTTTTCGATCATTGTCATGTCCGGTGCACTTTCTGCGACGAAATCAATCACGCTCCTTGTCGCATTAAATGGCATCGGTCCGAAGCGGATACAGCATGGTGCGTCCGCGTGTCGCGAGGGAACATACGCCGGCGTCAGAGGTTCTATGGGCAGTTCTCGTAAAAATGGAGAGTGTCATGAATTGGGATCAGATCGCCGGCAAGTGGAAGCAGTTTCAGGGTAAGGCCCAGACTCAGTGGGGCAAGCTGACCAATGACGACCTCGACGTCATGGAAGGCAATCGTGAGCAGCTCGTCGGCAAGGTCCAGGAGCGCTATGGCGTTGCCAAGGAAGAAGCCGAGCGCCAGGTCGATGACTGGTCGAAGAAGCTCTAACTCTTTCTGACCGAATGTAGAAAAGGCCGCCCCTTGCCATAGGGGCGGCCTTTTGCGTTAGAGCCAGCGGACCACGAGGCTCATGAGCCACAGGATCAAAGCGCCGCCGACGCTGTATTTCGCATAGCGCCTGTAGATGTCGCGTAATGTCTCGCCGATGACACGTTGCAGCCGGTCGGCCGGCAGAGGGTGGGATTTGTCGAGCAGAATCCAGGTTTCTGTCTTGCGGTAATCCGCCGTTATCGCCATCAGAGAGCGAAAGCCCAGGATGACGGCAATAATGGCAAGAAGTCCGGCGCCGGTTTTCAGCGCCATCTCCATGTTGTAGCTGACGCCGATCATCATCGTCCCGACGCCGAGAAGCGCGAACGCGGTCGCGCGACGGACGGAAATTTCGGCACAGACCCTGATCCGATCCACCACGGGCATCCTTGCTCAAGGATGATAGAGAGTTGATATAAGTATATTCTGGATTACGGCCGCTTCAAGATGCCACGCGGCGGATCGGTACGGGTTACGTACCCGGTGTCAGGCCGAGAGTAGGCGCCAGGCCGTAATAGCCAAGCACGCCCCAATAGACCAGTCGCAACACGATCAGCCAGAAGATCGTCACCAGCGGCAACAGGCCCCGGGCCACAAAATCGGGCGTGATCCTGGCGGTTGCATCGAGCAACGGGTCGGTCAGCCGGCAGAAGGTCTTCCAGATGTAGTTGTGCCAGTCCGGTGCCACGAATAGGCCGAGCAGCATGCGCCCGAAAAGCGTGTAGATGATCGCGGCAATGACATAGTTGGGAATATGGAAGTACCAGTATTCCCAGAACGGATTATCGACGAACATGCGGGAATTTCCGTGTGTCTGCGGTCGGTAGTCAGCCCCGCCAAATTACCATGGCGCACCGGGCCGGGCGGAAAAAAAGGGCAGGGTCCGAAGACCCTGCCCCCAGCTTTCGACAGAACGCCTGAGCGTCAGTCGGCCTTTTCTTCCATCAGCGTCTGGCCGCGCGGAATGCGGATCGAGTCGATGAAATCCTGCATCTCTCGCGAGGGCGGGGGAGTCATCAGACTGACGATCCAGGTGGCCAGGAAGCCCGTCGGGATACCGAACAGGCCGGCGGAGATGTTGGACACCCCGAACCAGACCGGCATCGCGAAGTATTTGGTGGCTACCAGGTAGAACAGGGTGAAGCCGAAGCCGACGAGCATGCCGGCGATGGCGCCCTCCTTGGTGCATCGCTTCCACCAGACGCCCAGAACGAGGACCGGGAACAGACCGGCCGCCGCAAGGGAGAAGGCCCAGGCGACAAGAGCCAGAATACCGCCCGGTCTTGTCGAGGCCACGACAGCCGCGAGCAGGGCGATGACGACCAGCATGACACGCGCAACGACCAGCCGCTTGGCGGTCGAGGCGTTCGGATCGACCATGCGGTAGTAGATGTCATGGCTGAGCGCGTTGGCGATGGCGAGCAGCAGGCCGTCCGCAGTGGACAGCGCGGCAGCAAGACCACCGGCGGCGACCAGACCGGCGATGACGTAAGGCAGGCCGGCAATTTCCGGCGTTGCGATAACGATCACGTCCGGATTGATCTTGAACTCAGTGAACTGAAGAATGCCGTCGCTATTGGCGTCAGCAATCGTCACCAGACCGATTTCGGAATAGATGCGCACCCAGTTCGGCAGCTCGGCGATCGTCGTGCCGATCACGTTGTTGTAGATTTCGTATTTCGCGAAGGCCGCATAGGACGGCGCCGTGAAATACAGCAGGAAGATGAACAGAAGGCTCCACGCCACCGACTTGCGGGCATCACGCACGCTGGGCGTGGTGAAGAACCGCATCAGGACGTGCGGCAGCGAGGCCGTACCAACCATGAGGCAGAGGATCAGGGCGAAGAAGTTCAGCGAATCGAAGGTGCTGTACGGTATGACATGCGCCTTGGCGCCGGCCAGTGCCGCCTTCGTCTGCTCCAGCTCGGTGATGCGCTGGATGATTTCGCCATACATCAGCTGGGGCACCGGAATGCCCGTGGTCTGCGCCGACAGAATGACGACCGGCACCATATAGGCGATGATCAGCACGATATACTGTGCGACCTGCGTCCAGGTGACGGCGCGCATGCCGCCCAGCATCGAACACACCAGAATGCCGATCAGACCGACGAACACCGCGATCTCGAAGGAAATGCCGAGGAAGCGCGAGGCAATCGTGCCAACGCCCACGACCTGACCGACGATATAGGTGAAGGAACAGCAGAACAGCACCACAATGCCGATCGTCCGGGCGACATTGCCGCCGAAACGCGCACCCAGGAAATCGGGCACGGTATAGGCACCGAATTTGCGCAGATACGGTGCAATCAGCACCGCCACCAGCACATAGCCACCGGTCCAGCCCAGCACGAAGGCAAGGCCGTCATAGCCCTGGGCATAGAGCCCGCCGGCCATGGCGATGAAGGAAGCGGCGCTCATCCAGTCGGCGGCTGTTGCCATGCCGTTATAGATGGCCGGCACCTTGCGCCCGGCGACGTAGTATTCCGACACCTGCATGGTCCGCGACAGGATGCCGATGCCGGCATAGACCGCCAGCGTGAAGAACACGAAGAGATAGCCGATGATCTTATTCGGCACGCCCAGTTGTTCCAGGATCGCCAGAAGGATGACGAAGCCCAGGAAGCCGCCGGTATAAAGCCCGTAGATCCGGCCGAGGTTAGATAGGAAATCGCCTTTCATGATCCCGTCCCCCTCAATCTTCTGCCAGGTCACATTCTTCGTCGATCCTGTTCTGCCGGTTCGCGTACCAGAAGGTCAGGACAACGAAGACGATCAGCGACCCCTGCGCGGCCATGTAGAAGCCAAGCGGGAAACCGATGAATGTGATGGTGTTCAACTGATTGACGAAGAAATGAACAACGAAACTGAAAATGAACCAAATCGTCAGCGTAACCCACATGAGCGACTTGGTTCGGTTCCAGTGCTCCACGGCCTTTGCGGACGTGGTCGATGACTGGCTAGACATCGCTTGAACGTCTCCCTCCAATGTTGCAGCCGGCTTTTTTTGTTTTTGTGCCGGCATATGACCCGATAACCCGCTTTCCGGACCGTATACGGACGCGTTTTGCTCCGTTGATCCTGCGAGACACAGAAACAGGATGACCCAACATCCTGCTCTTGCGATATCATAAAAATATCATAGCCTCATTCTAAGCAAAGAAATATTTCCGGGGGGTCTTTACTTGTTATCTAAAATTACACGTTTCTGGCAGCCGCTTCCTCAAGTAGACAGCCTCGCGACCTTCAGAAAATTCATGGGGGAGCAGGGCGCTTTCGTTGCGCAGAAATGCGCCTACGAATACGCCCGGGTCCGTGCCGGCTTGAACTGGGACAAATTGTTCAAGGAAACTGCTTTCCGGGAAGCGATGGAAGTCTGTCGCTGGGAGGCCTTCTGCTACGTGCTCTCGGATGTGGCTGTGATCCTGGAGGGTGAGTTGCGCCCCCATGCCCGAGGCCGGGAGATCGAGCTGGCCGACCGTCTGGTCGAGACCTTTGTGCTCTGTCTGCTGGAACATGCACGCCCTGAGCATCGCCCGAATGGCTGGGATGACGAGATCACCCTGTTCAGGGAACGTATTGCCCTGGTCCAGCTGGCGCCGCCGCGCGCGCCTTACGACATCGGTGAGACCGCAGGTGGGCGGGTGTACAAGGTGCTGCCGATTCACAGCGATCTGACGCGTTTCGACCGCGAGCTGGTGACCAACAACATCCGTTTCGCGCTCTGCCGCTTTCACGAGGATGCGGTGCGCCGCCTGGTTCCCGCCGCCATTGTCGCCGATATGCTGGCGCAGCCATCCAGCAAGGCGGCATGGGCCGCCATCGGTAGCCGCTGAGGCCATGGCCGGCGGCGGCGGGCGCGGCATCAGGCTTGGCAGGAAAGGCGGCGGGCTGCGCAAGACGTTGTTTGTCGGCCTCATCGTCGCCACTGCGGGATTCCTGCTGGCCGCCCTGCCGCTGCTGTTCGGCCTTGTCGATCTGTCCCAGGGGGTGACGGGCGCGGCGCTGCTGCCGCTGCTGGGCCTTGCCCTCGGGATCGCCGGAATCTGGGCTCTGCTGACCTTTGTCGATGGCCATTTCGACCAGATCGAGCGCCTGCAGGGGGCCGTGCTGAGCGCGGCCGCCCGGGGACGCGGCCTGCCGGAGCACTGGTCGGGCGGCGATGGTGCCGCCACCGATGAATTGCACCGGCTGGCCGGTGTGCTGGACGAGGTGATTCTGCGCCTACACCGGCAGGATGGGCAGGCGGACCAGCGCCTGGCCGCCATACTGGGTGCCATTGGCGAAGCCATCGTGGTGGTCACCGATAGCGGACTGGTCAGCCTGTTCAACGCCCGGGCGGCGCGCCTGCTGGGCGAGCGCCAGCTCTCCCTGGCCGGCAGCATCTTCGCCACACTGGAGCGTGACGATCTTGTCGCCGCCGCGAGCGCCGCACGAGGCGGCGGACAGCCTGAGAAGGCCATGATCCGCTCCGTCTGGGGCGAGGCGCTGGCCGTGCGCGTGGTGCCGCTGGACGAGCCTGGCGGGCTGCTGCTGGTGTTCGACGCGGCTGTGGGCGCGCATGACCCCGGCATCCAGCATGATCTGGCTTTGCATGATGCGCCGCCCGAAGGGAAGGTGACCTCGGATACCCCGCTGGCCGATCTGCCGGCTGTGGTGCTGGATTGCGAGGCAACCGGCCTTGATGTGGCACAGGACCGGATCGTCTCCATCGGGCTTGTCCGGCTGCATGGTGCCAGGCTCTATTATCACATCACGCAGGATCATCTGGTGCGCCCGGACATACCCATTCCGGCGCGCTCGACGGCGATCCACGGCATTACCGACGCCATGGTGGCTGCCGCCCCGCCGGTGGCCGATATCCTGCCCGATATCCTGCGGGCGATGGAGGGTAAGGTGGTGATCGGCCATTCCATCGCCTTCGACATGGCTCTGATGCGCCACGAGGCGGCGCGCCACGGGCTGGACTGGCAGGAACCGGTCACGCTGTGCACCGCGTTGCTCTGCGGCGCGCTGGAGCCGCAGAGCAAGGACATGAACCTGGAAGCCGTCGCGCGGGCCGCCGGGCTGGAGCCGGAGGGCCGCCACACGGCTTTGGGTGACAGCCTGCTGACGGCGGAACTCTATGCCGGGCTGCTGCCGCGGCTGGCGCAGATTGGCGTCACCACGCTTGGGCAGGCGTTGGAGCTGACCGGCCGGGCCTCGCCGCTGCTGGCGCTGCAACGCCAGGCGGGCTGGCATGAAACGCCGAAACCTGAAACGCCGAACATTGGGGATAAGCCGTCATGAACCGGTCTGTGCTGGAACGGCTGGACAGTTTCCCCTATCGCCACCGTGTGGTCGATGTGATGACCAGCCCGGTGCTGATGCTGCGCCCGGAGGAGACGCTGGCCGAGGCCTCGGCGCTGATGGTCGAGCGCGGTGTCAGCTCGGTTCTCGTCGCCGATACGCCGGAAACGCTGAGCGTGCCGCTGGGCATCGTCACCGAACGCGACGTGCTGCGCCAGCTGACTGAGGCCGGGCCCTCGGCGCTGGAGCGGCCGCTGTCGCAGGTGATGTGCAGCCCGGTCGCCTCGGTCGGTGATGACGCCTTCGTCTATCTGGCGCTGGGGCGCATGGACCGCCTCGGCATCCGGCATCTCGTGGTCGCCGATGATCAGGGACGAGCGGTCGGTATCCTGTCGGCCCGCCAGCTGCTGCGCCAGCGCGCCGGCACGGCGCTGGCGCTGGGCGACCGGGTGGCGGTGGCCAAGACTCCTGCCGATCTGGCGGAGGCGCTGCGCAGCCTGCCGCGCCTGGCCGAGGCGCTGCTGGCCGAGCAGGTGGCCCCGCGCGATATCGCCGCCGTGATCTCCGGCGTCATGCAGGACATGACCGGCCGCGCCGCCTTCCTGGCCGAGGACTCGATGCGCGCCACCGGCTGGCCGGAAGCGCCGGCCGCCTGGTGCGTGCTGATCCTGGGCTCCGCCGGGCGCGGCGAGAGCCTGCTGGCCCCGGATCAGGATAATGCCATCATCCATGCCGGCAAGCCGGTCGATGATCCCTGGTATGCCGAGGCCGGGCGGCGTATCGCCGATACGCTGCATCTGGCCGGCATTCCCTATTGCAAGGGCGGCGTCATGGCCTCGAATGGCGAATGGCGGCATGACGAGACCGGCTGGCGGCGCGTCGTCGATGGCTGGGGCAACCGGCCCATCGGCGAGAATCTGCTGAATGTCGATATTTTCTTCGATTTCCAGGCGGTGGCCGGCGATCAGGATCTGGCCAGCCTGCTGCGCGCCTACGCCCTGAACCGGGTGGGGAAGTCTCCCGGCTTCCTGCGCAATTTGTCGCTGAATTTGCGCGAGATGCGCCCGCCGCTCGGCTTTTTCGGCGATCTTCAGACCGTCGATGGCCGGGTCGATCTGAAGATTGGCGGGCTGCTGCCGCTGGTCGCGGCCGCCCGGCTGCTGTCCCTGCGCAGCGGCAACCCGTCCACCGCCACGCCTGATCGGCTGGAGGGTGCCGTCGCCGCCGGGCTGATCACCGAGGCCGATGCCAGTGACCTGGCCGGGGCCCATCGCATTCTGGTGCGCTATGTGCTGGAACAGCAGATCATCGACCTGGTCGAGGGCAAGCCGCCCAGCACCAAGGTCGACGCCACCCGCCTGACCCGCCCGCAACGCCGCCTGCTGCGCGACGTTCTGCGCCGCATCGGCCACCTGCCGGAGATGATACAGGACGCGCTGGCGGTATGACCGCTTCCGCCGCCGGGGTTGCATCCGCGTGCCGCGATACCGCATCCTGCCCGAAAAGCGGAGGGCAGGGCATGACAATACGGACAATGACGCCGGCTGAGCTGGACAGCGTGATCGACTGGGCCGCCGGGGAGGGCTGGAATCCGGGGCTGGAGGATGCCGCCGCCTTTCTGGTGGCCGATCCGGGGGGATTCTTCGTGTCCCTGCAGGATGGTGTGCCCATCGCGGCGATTTCCGTGGTCAATCACAGCCCGGATTTTGCCTTTCTGGGATTGTATATCTGCCGGCCCGAATGGCGCGGCAAGGGGCTCGGTCTGGCCCTCTGGGACCATGCGCTGCTGCATGCCGGAAGCCGCGTCATCGGGCTGGACGGTGTTGCCGCGCAGCAGGCGAATTACGCCAAATCAGGTTTCGTGCGCAGCGGCGCGACGCGGCGGCTGGAAGGCCGTATCGGGCAGGAGGGCAGCGCCGATATCCGCCCGATGACCAGCGCCGACCTGCCGGCCCTGCTGGCGCTCGACGAACGGGCAAACGGCTATACCCGTCCTGCTTTCCTGGTAGTCTGGCTGCAGGAGATGAAGACCCGCCAGACACTCGTGCTGGAGGCGCCGGGCGGTCCGGTAGGCTTCGCCACCATCCGTCTCTGCCGCAGCGGCGCCAAAATCGGTCCTATCGTGGCCCCGGATGCCGCTGCCGCCCTGCGGCTGATCCGGGCGGCTGCGGGCCTGTTTCCTGATTGCGGGGCGATCATCGTCGATGTGCCCGACAGCAACACGGCACTCAGTGGGATGCTGGAGGCCGCCGGCATGGTGGAGACCTTCGCGACCGCCCGCATGTACAAGGGCACCCCCCCGCCGGGCAGCGCCCTTCTGCACGCCCCGGCCACCCTGGAACTCGGATAATCCGGGCGCGTCGCAGGTGAGGGGCTGCTCTTATGGCGGCGCTGTCTGCATGCCACACCACCCCCGCATTGCACCGACCCCCTGCTATCGGCTACAAAGCACACGCTGCGGCCGGGTGGCCGCGAACCATTTCCCTTTAAGCGTGAATGAGGATCGGCATGGCCTCCTACCAGTATGTCTATGTGATGAAGGGCCTTGCCAAGGTCTATCCGGGGGGCCGCGAGGTCGTGAAGGATGTGTGGCTGTCCTTCCTGCCGGGTGCCAAGATCGGCGTGCTTGGCCCGAACGGCGCCGGTAAGTCGACCCTGATGAAGATCATGGCCGGCCTCGACAAGGAATATAATGGCGAGGCCTGGGCCGCCGAGGGCGCCACGGTCGGCTATCTGCCGCAGGAACCCCAGCTCGACCCGACCAAGACCGTCATGGGCAATGTGCTGGACGCGCTGGCCACGACCAAGGGGCTGCTCGACCGGTTCAACGAGGTTTCGGCCAAATTCGCCGAGCCGATGGAAGACGACGAGATGAACGACCTGCTGACCGAGCAGGCCGAGCTGCAGGAGAAGATCGACGCCGCCAATGGCTGGGAGATCGAGCGCACCGTGGAGATCGCCATGGATGCGCTGCGCTGCCCGCCGGGCGATGCGCAGGTCGACACGCTGTCGGGCGGTGAGAAGCGCCGCGTGGCGCTGTGCAAGCTGCTGCTGGAAGCGCCTGATCTGCTGCTGCTCGACGAACCGACCAACCATCTGGACGCCGAATCGGTCGCCTGGCTGCAGCGCACGCTGGCGGATTATTCCGGCACCGTCGTGACCGTCACCCATGATCGCTACTTCCTCGACGAGGTAGCGGGCTGGATTCTGGAAATCGACCGGGGCCGCTGCATCCCCTATGAGGGCAATTACACCGGCTGGCTGGAACAGAAGCGCAAGCGCCTGGAACTGGAATCCAAGACCGAGGATTCACGCATCCGCAACCTGAAGATGGAAGAGGAATGGGTGCGCGCCAGCCCGCGTGCCCGCCAGGCCAAGTCGCGTGCCCGTCTGCAGGCCTATGAGGAATTGCTGGCCGCCGGGCAGGAACGCGCGCCCGACGCCAACCGCATCGTCATCCCGGCCGGCGCGCGCCTCGGCAATGTCGTCATCGAGGCCGAGCATCTGACCAAGGCCTATGGCGACCGCCTGCTGATCGACGATCTGACCTTCAAGCTGCCGCCGGGCGGCATTGTCGGCGTGATTGGCCCGAACGGCGCCGGCAAGACCACGCTGTTCCGCATGATCACCGAGCAGGAGACGCCCGATACCGGCGCCATCCGCATCGGCGAGACCGTGAAGCTGGCCTATGTCGACCAGAGCCGTGACGATCTGGAAGCGAACAAGACCGTCTGGGAGGAAATCTCCGGCGGCAATGACGAGATTGAACTCGGCAAGCGCAAGATGCAGAGCCGCGCCTATGTCTCGCTGTTCAACTTCCGGGGCGCCGACCAGCAGAAGAAGGTCGGCCAGCTCTCCGGTGGTGAGCGCAACCGGGTGCATCTGGCGAAGATGCTGAAATCCGGCGGCAACGTCATCATGCTCGACGAACCGACCAATGATCTGGACGTCGATACGCTGCGCTCGCTGGAAGAAGGCCTGCTGGAATTCGCCGGCTGCGCCGTGGTCATCAGCCATGATCGCTGGTTCCTGGACCGCGTCGCCACCCATATCCTGGCCTTTGAGGGCGACAGCCAGGTGGTCTGGTTCGAAGGCAATTACCAGGCATATGAGGAAGACCGCCACCGCCGCATCGGCGCCGAGGCCGACCGGCCGCATCGCATCAAGTACAAGCCGATTGTCCGGGCGTAAGCCGGGGGAATGAGTACAAAAAAAGCCGGGCGAAATGCCCGGCTTTTTCTTTGTCTGGAAGACGCTGCGTCAGACGCGGTCGAGCCGCTCGCGCATTGCCTTCAGCAGGGCATCGACATTGCCGCCGCCCGACTGGATGACGGAGGAATAGTCGGAACGCTGGGTGACGCTCATGCTCACACCCTCGACGATGACATCGACGATCTTGAAGCTGCCATTCTCGGGGAAAAGCCGCCAGGTGACGGCGACGGGCGACCCGGCGGGGCGCTGGATCTTGCTGTCGACCAGCATGAAGCGCTCGCCATCGGGGCGGGCATTGTCGACGGCCAGCTGCTCGCCGGAATATTCCTCGAAGCGCGCGGCATAGGTGCGCACGATGCTGTCCTCGAACAGCTTCAGATATTGCTGCTGCTGCTCAGGCGTGGCAGTGCGCCAGTAGCGGCCGAGCACGAAGCGGCCGATGCCGGGCACGTCGAAATTCTTGTTCAGCAGCGTGCGGAAGGTCTCCATGCGCTGTTCGCGGCCGATCGACTGGTCCGTGATCGTGCTGATCGCCTTGCCGCCCAGTTCCTGGATGAAAGCCGTTGCCTTCTCCGGACTGTCAGCAAGCGCGGGCGAAACCGCCACGAGGCACCCAAGGGCTGCCGCCGCGATCATCTTGCGGAGTGAACTCAGGATCATCAGGTTTCCTTCAGGCTAAGCCCCGTCAGGGGCATGGCTATGCCCCTAGGGGGCTTTTGCGTCCTTGCCACCGGGCAAGAAGTCCCGGTAAGCGTCTGAACCGCTATCGTCCGACGTGCCGGCGTTGCGGATCTCTGCGGCGCGGCGCTGCCTGTATAGACTGCGAATCGTGGCATAATAATCCAGAGAATTTGCCTTCACGTCGTCCAGCGCCTGCAGCGAGCGTGCGCGGGCATCAACGGCGCCTACGCCAGCACGTGTGTAGGTGATCCAGTCACGATCCGTATTCCAGGCGTACCAGTTCAACGGATCGAGAACCATGTCGACACCAACGCCGACCGCGTCACGCGGGTTGGACGGGCCGAGCAGCGGCAGGACGAGATATGGGCCTTCGCCGACGCCATGCAAGGCGAGCGTCTGACCGAAATCCTCGCTGTGCTTGGGATAACCGTAATAGGCGGCGAGATCGTAGACGCCCAGCGTCGCCGTATTGATAGCGAAGCGGGTCAGCGTGGTCTCCGCGCGGTCCCATTCGCCCTGGAACAGGTCATTGGCCAGGATGACCGGGCTGCGCAGGTAATCCAGGAAGCTGCGCACGGCGGTCTTGCCGGGGGTGGGCATCCAGAAGTCATAGGTTACGGCGGCCGGCCGCAGGACGAAGGTATCGACCGTCTCGTTCAGCGCGAAGACGAAACGATTGGGGATCTCCAGCGGGTCATTCGCTTCGGCGCGTGCCGAAGGTTCCTCGCCGGTGGAGTGCATGCTGGCGCAGCCGGACAGCAGCAGCAGCCCGGCGGCCATGCCCAGAAAGCCGGCGCCGATCCGAGAGAATTGCGACGTCGATTGCGTCATTGTCACCGTTTCCTGAACCCGTTTGACGTAAACACCAATGCCCGCAGGCTGCTGATATTAGCAGCCTTCGCAGGCGAATTATCCAACAAAAACCCAGTCCTGTGGAAGTGTTGCAGCATAACGGCCTATGACACTTTCGCGTGATGAGGTAGCACACGCGCAAGGTTTCTCCAATAAGACCAGCAGCCATGTGAATGTGACAGGCAACAGGTGTTGCAGAAATGGCGCTGCGCAGGGGCGGGAAATGAATTGACGGCGATACATAAATATATCTTTATGTATCTATCTGTTTTTGGGGGTGATGAATGGCTCAGCCGAGCCCGATCAGTGTGGTGGAGAAGCAGAGCGATGGGACGCATCTGCCTATGGCGGCGTTGCTCGACGGGTTGCGCGCTGCGGCCGAGCCGACGCGGCTGCGGCTTCTGACCCTGTGCGCGCATGCCGAGCTGACGGTCAGCGACCTGACCCAGATCGTCGGCCAGAGCCAGCCGCGTGTCTCCCGTCATCTGAAGCTGCTCTGCGAGGCCGGGCTGCTGGCCCGCCTGCGGGAGGGCACCTGGGCCTATTACCGGCTGGCGCAGACGGGCGAGGGGGCGGTGCTGGGGCGTGCCCTGATCGACCTTATCCCGTCCGACGATGCCGCCCTTGCGCTCGACCTGCAGCGGCTGGACGCGATCAAGCGCAGCCGGGCCGAGACCGCGGCGGAGTATTTCCGCCAGAACGCCATCGACTGGGACACGATCCGCGCCTTGCATGCCGATCCGCGCGAGGTTGAGCAGAAGCTGCTCGACCTGCTGCCCGGCGGTATCGAGGATCTTCTGGATATCGGCACCGGCACGGGGCGCATGCTGGCCCTGTTCGCGCCGCGCGTGACGCGCGCGCTGGGGGTCGATCAGTCGCGGGAAATGCTGGCGGTGGCCAGGGCCAATCTGGAGACGGCCGATCTGCGCAATTGTTCGGTGCGGCAGGCGGATATGTATCAGCTGCCCCTGGCCGGCGCCGAGATCGACGCGGCGATTCTGCATATGGTGCTGCATTATGCCGAACGGCCGGCGGCGGTGATCGCCGAGGCGGCGCGCGTGTTGCGGCCGGGCGGGCGGCTGGTCGTGGTGGATTTCGCGCCGCATGACCAGGCATCGCTGCTGCAGCGCCAGGCGCATCGCTGGCCGGGTTTCCAGGATCAGGAAATTGCCGGTTGGTGCGCCGAGGCCGGGCTGAAGGTCGATACAACGGCGCAATTGCCGGGCAAGTCGCTGACTGTGTCCTTCTGGCGCGCAACGAAACAACCGGCCCTCGCGGCTGTGGAGGGGGGCCGGTCATGAGCGGTGCATTGTCTTTCGAATTCTTTCCGCCCAAGACCCCGGCGATGGAGGAATCGCTCTGGCGGTCGATCCAGCGCCTGGCACCGCTGAGGCCGGATTTCGTGTCGGTCACCTATGGCGCCGGCGGCACGACGCGGGAGCGCACCCATGCCACGCTGCAGCGCCTGGTGGCGGAAACCGATCTGGTCCCGGCCGCGCATCTGACCTGCGTGACCGCCACCCGCGACGAGGTGGACGAGGTCGCCCAGGCCTATTGGACGGCGGGCGTGCGCCATATCGTGGCCCTGCGCGGCGATGCCCCGCCGGATGCGACGGGCGGTTTCGGCCGCTACATGCCGCATCCGGAAGGCTATGCCTATGCCGTCGATCTGGTGACCGGGCTGAAGCGCATCGGCGATTTCGAGATCAGCGTCGCCGGCTATCCCGAGCGTCACCCGGAATCGCCTGACCTGTCGAGCGATCTGGATAATCTGAAGCGTAAGGTCGATGCCGGGGCAACGCGGGTGATCACCCAGTTCTTCTTCGAGGCCGAGACCTTCTGCCGCTTTGTCGAGAATGCCCGCAAGGCCGGCATTACCGTGCCCATCGTGCCGGGCATCCTGCCGGTGACGAATTTCGCCCAGGTGCAGAAATTTTCCAAAGCCTGCGGTGCTGCCGTGCCGGGCTGGATGGGCGGGCTGTTCGAGGGGCTGGACGATGATCCGGAAACCCGACAGCTGGTCGCCGCCTCGGTCGCGGTGAAACTGTGCGAGAAACTGCGTGATAATGGCGTCGAGGATTTCCACTTCTACACGCTCAACCGCGCCGATCTGACACTGGCGATCTGCCGCATGCTGGGCCTCGGCGCCCGCGTGCCGGCATCGGTCGTCTAAGAAACATAAAAGGGAATTTGCCATGTCGCGTTTTCTGAAGGCGCTGGAAGAACGGGTCCTGCTGGGCGATGGCGCCATGGGCACGCGCGTCCAGGCGGCCGATCTGGATGTCGACAAGGATTATCTGGGCTGCGAGAACTGCACCGAAATCCTGAACCGCAGCCGCACCGATCTGGTGCGCGACATTCACGCCGGCTATCTGGAAGCCGGTTCGGATGCAGTGCAGACCAACAGCTTCGGCGGCTCGCCCATTACCCTGGCGGAATTCGACCTGCAGGACGAAGCCTTCGAGCTGAACCGCATGTCCGGCATTCTGGCCCATGAAGCCATCGACCGCTTCAAGGGCGATGGCCGGCAGCGTTTCGTGCTGGGCTCCATCGGTCCCGGCACCAAGCTGCCCTCGCTGGGGCATATGGCCTATCAGCCGCTGGAAGATGCGCTGGCGCTGCAATCGGCCGGGCTGATCGCCGGCAATGTTGATGCCTTTCTGATCGAGACCTGCCAGGACCCGCTGCAGGTGAAGGCCGCCGTGAACGGCGCCAAGCGGGCGATGCGCGAGGCCAAGGCTGATATTCCGATCATGGTGCAGGTCACGGTGGAAACCACCGGCACCATGCTGGTCGGCACCGATATCGCTGCGGCAGCGACCATCATCAATTCGCTGGACGTGCCGGTTATCGGCCTGAACTGCGCCACCGGGCCGCAGGAAATGGCCGAGCATGTGCGCTGGCTGTCGGAGAACTGGCCGGGCCGGATTTCGCTTCAGCCCAATGCCGGCCTGCCGGAACTGGTCGATGGCCAGACCGTCTATCCGCTGTCCGCGCCGGAACTGGCGACCTGGCTGGAACGCTTCCTGCGCCAGGACGGTATCGGCTTCATCGGGGGCTGCTGCGGCACGCAGATCGAGCATATCCAGGCGCTGGACGCCATGCTGCGCAAGCTGGCGGCGGAGGAGGGCGAAGGTCACCACCGTCCCCGTCCGAAGCAGCGCACACCGGTCTGGATACCGTCGGTCGCCTCGCTCTACGGCCCGGTGCCGCTGCGCCAGGAGAATGCCTTCTTCGCCATCGGCGAGCGCTGCAACGCCAATGGTTCGAAGAAATTCCGCGAATTGCAGGAAAACCGTGACTGGGACGGTTGCATCGAGATGGGCCGCGACCAGGTGCGCGAAGGCAGCCATTCGCTGGATGTCTGCACCGCCTTTGTCGGCCGTGACGAGGTTGCCGACATGACCGAGGTGGTCAGCCGCATGCGTGGGTCGGTCGATTCACCGCTGGTCATCGATTCGACCGAGCTGATCGTGCTGGAAGCCGCCCTGAAGCTGTATGGCGGCAAGGCGATCCTGAACTCGATCAATTTCGAGGATGGCGAGGAGCCGGCGGAAAAGCGCATGGATCTGGCCCGCCGCTTCGGCACGGCGGTCATTGCGCTGACCATCGACGAGGAGGGCATGGCCAAGACCGTCGAGCGCAAGGTCGAACTGGCCAAGCGGCTGCATGATTTCGCCTGCGTGAAGCACGGGTTGCCGGCCTATGACCTGATGTTCGACCCGCTGACCTTCACCATCTGCACCGGCAATGAGGATGACCGCAAGCTGGGTCTGTGGACGCTGGAAGCCATCGAGCGGATCGCCCAGGAACTGCCGGAATGCCAGATCGTCCTTGGCCTTTCCAACATCTCCTTCGGCCTGAACCCGCCGGCGCGCCATGTGCTGAATTCGGTGTTCCTCGACCATGCGGTGAAGCGCGGTATGACCGGCGCCATCGTGCATTTCTCGAAGATCATGCCGCTGCACCAGATCCCCGAGAATGAGGTGAAGATCGCCGAAGACCTGATCTTCGACCGCCGCGCCGAGGGGTATGATCCGCTGCACGCCTTCATGGCGCTGTTCGAGGGTCGGCAATCCGCCGCCAAGGTGGAGAAGAAGCGCGCCGAGACGGTCGAGGAACGGCTGAAGGAACGCATCGTCGATGGCGACCGCAAGGGGCTGGAGGACGACCTCGCCGAGGCGATGAAGAAGCATCCGCCGCTCGACATCATCAACACCTATCTGCTGGACGGCATGAAGGTAGTGGGCGAGCTGTTCGGCGCCGGCAAGATGCAGCTGCCCTTCGTGCTGCAATCGGCCGAGACGATGAAGAGCGCCGTGGCCTATCTGGAACCGCATATGGAGCGGATCGAGGGACAGGAGAAGGGCATCATCGTGCTGGCGACCGTGAAGGGCGATGTGCACGATATCGGGAAGAATCTGGTCGATATCATCCTGACCAATAATGGCTACAAGGTCGTCAATCTGGGCATCAAGCAGCCCATCGCGACGATCATCCAGGCCGCCGAGGAGCATAAGGCCGACGCCATCGGCATGTCCGGCCTGCTGGTGAAATCCACCGTCATCATGCGCGAGAACCTCGAAGAGATGACCCGCCACGGCATGAAGACGCCGGTGATGCTGGGCGGCGCTGCCCTGACCCGCAATTATGTCGAGACCGACTGCGCGCAATCCTATGGCAGCGGCCAGGTCGCCTATGCCCGCGATGCGTTTGACGGGTTGAACCTGATGAACAAGGTCATCGATGGCGGCTTCGACGCCTTCCTGCTGGATGAGCGGGAGAAGCGCAACAGCCGTGCCACCAGTTCCAAAGCGCCGGGCAAGACATCGAAGGCGGCGAATGACGATGAGCTGGACCCGGTCGCGGCGCGCGCCCGCCGCCACAAGCTGGCCGAGGGGGTGCAGATCCCGGAGCCGCCCTTCTGGGGCTCCCGTGTCATCGCGCGGGTGCCGGCGCGCACGGTGCTGTCCTATCTGAACGAAATGACGCTGTACCAGTTTCAATGGGGCTTCCGCAAAAGCGGCCGCACCCGCGCGCAATACCGCAAATATGCGGAGCAGGAGCTGAAGCCGATCCTGAAGCGCATGCTGGAGACCTGCGAGCAGGAGGATATCCTGGTGCCGCAGGCGGTCTATGGCTATTGGCAGGCGGCGGCCGAGGGCAATGATATCGTGCTGTTCGGCGAGAATGGCGGCACCGAGGTGTGCCGCTTCAAGCTGCCGCGCCAGGCCGGGCCGGACGGCAAGTGCCTGTCCGATTATTTCCGAGATATCGACGATGCCGAACGCGATGTGATCGGCCTGCAGGTCGTCACCATGGGCTCCAAGGCTTCCGACATCGCCCGCGAGTGGTTCGAGGGCAACCGCTACCAGGATTATCTCTACCTCCACGGCCTGTCGGTCGAGATGGCCGAGGCGATGGCGGAATATGTCCATAAGCGCATGCGCGCCGAACTTGGCTTCGCCTCGGAAGAGGCGGCGGATATGCAGGGCCTGCTGAAGCAGGAATATCGCGGCAGCCGCTATTCCTTCGGCTACCCGGCCTGCCCGAACCTGGCCGACCAGCGCCCGCTGCTGGAACTGCTGGGCGCGGAGCGTATCGGCGTCTCGCTCACCGACCAGGACCAGCTCGACCCGGAGCAGTCAACCTCCGCCATCGTCCTGCATCACCCGAAGGCGAAATACTTCAACGTGTGAGGCAAAGGGGCTGAGGCTGAGGACAGAGCCTGTCGACCGCGTTCCTCTCCATCTGTCACCCCCGGCCTTGTGCCGGGGGTCCATGCTTCAGTTTGCTGGATATCGGTCGCGTAAGCTGAACCTTGGATTCCCGGCACAAGGCCGGGAATGACGGTCTGGGAAAGGGAATGCTTACTCCGCCGCCGCGCGGGGCAGGTTCAGGTAGCCGTCGCGGGTCTGCGGCAGCTTGGCACCCAGGATGCGCGAGGCGATCAGGGTGCGCAGCACCTGCGCGGTGCCGCCGCCGATGGTGAACATGCGGGCGTCGCGGACCATGCGCTCGACCGGGTTGTTGCGCGAATAGCCGGCCGCACCATGCAGCTGCAGCGCGTCATTGGTCACCTTGACCGCCATCTCTGAGGCGAAGACCTTGGCCTGCGCCGCTGCCGTCGGGTCGGGGAAGCGTTCGCCGCTGACAGCGGCGTTGTGGATCATGGCGCGGGCGGCCTCCACGGCGATCGACATATCGGCCAGCATGAATTGCAGGCCCTGGAATTCATAGATCGGCCGGCCGAACTGCTCGCGCTTCTTTGTGAAGGCGAGCGCCGTCTCATAGGCCCCCTCGGCGATGCCGAAGGCGACGGTGGCGGCCCCGACGCGCTGGCCGTTATAGGCATTCATCAGCCCGGCAAATCCGCGCCGGATGCCTTCCGGCGGCGTTACCAGCATGTCGGCCGAAATCTCCAGATCCTCGAAGATCACCTCGGCCTCCGGGATGCCGCGCAGCCCCATTGTCGGCTCGCGCTTGCCGATGATCAGCCCCTTCGGCTCGATGCCGGCCTCGGGATCGCGTACGGCGATGAAGCCGCCGATGCCCTGTTCGACGCCATCATCGAAGATGCGGGCGAAGATCAGATGCAGCTTGGAGACGCCGCCGCCGGTGATCCAGTGCTTCTTGCCGTTCAGGATATAGCGGTCGCCCTTTTTGTCGGCCCGCGTGGTCATTTCGGTGGCGGCACTGCCGGCATCCGGCTCGGTGATGCAGATGGCCGGCTTGTCGCCTTTCAGCACCAGCGCCGCCGCCAGCTTCTTCTGCTCCTCGGAGCCATAGGCCATGATTGCGCCGACCGCGCCCATATTGGCCTCCACTGCGATGCGCCCGGTGACGCCGCAGACCTTCGCCATTTCCTCGATGACCAGGCAGGTTTCCAGATAGCCCAGCCCCTGACCGCCATATTGCTGCGGGATGGTCATGCCGAAGAAGCCGGCCTCCACCATCGCCTTCACATTGTGCCAGGGATATTGCTCGCTGCGGTCCACCTCGGCGGCGCGCGGGGCGATTACAGTCTGCGCCAGTTCGCGGGCGCGGGCCTGCAGGGAAAGCTGGGCGTCGGTCAAACGGGTCATCTTGGGCTTCCTCGGGGTTTATGATTTTCCCGGACTCTAAGCCATACAGCGCATGCGGCAAAGCCTCACCCGCATAACCCCTGGGTAGTGCTGGGTCAGCGCACCCGCATGGCATAGCTATTGGCGCGGCGCTGCCAGTTCGGCACGCCGACTGCACGGTAGACCCGGCCAGAGGCGGTCAGCAGGGCTGCGGCTGTCATGTTGTCGGACCCGACATTCATCATCCCCAGCATGAAGAGGCAATCGGCCTCGGCCAGCGAATCGCCGACCTGCTGGTAGAAATTCCGTGCCTCGGCATAGGCTTCCATGGCCGGGCCGAGGCGCCCCATATTCGCCTCCAGATCGCCGATGGCGCGCAGGGCAGCACCGGCGCCGGCAATATCACCCAGCTGTTCGTAGTAGGAGCGCGCATAGGCAAAGGTGACACGCGCGCCATCGACATTTTCCATCAGGAATTCGGCCTGGCCCATGGCCAGCAGGGTCTGCGCCTGATCCTTGGTGTCGCCGGCGGAGCTGTAGAAGCCATAGGCCTCCTTGAACAGCTGCTTGGCCTGGCGCTGGTTGTTGCGCTGCCGGTGGATATGGCCCTGGCCCTTCATGCCGTCGCCGATCAGCCCGGCATCCTGTACCTCATTGGCCAGCTTAGTCGCACGCTCGAAATGCTGGCTGGCCTCGTTCAGCCGGCCCAGCATACGCTCCATCTCACCCAGCCCGACCAGGATTTTGGCGACATCAGCCTTGTCCTTGGGCTCGTTCAGCATGCCGATGGCGGCAGCGCCGATCATCCGGGCAGCGTCGAAACGCCCGACGGCGCGCCGCAGATCGCCCCGCCCGGACAGCAGCGCGCCATCACCGACCCGGCGGCCGGCGCGCTTCAGCAATTCCGCGCCCTGGAGCAGGCTTTCGCGGGCTTCGCCGTGGCGCTCCATCATGCGCAGCAATTCATAGAGCGTGATGCGCAACACGCCTTCGCCGACGAAATCACCGCAGCGACGATACAAGGTGATGGCCCGTTCATAGCGAATGAAGGCCTCGTTCGTGTCCCGCTTCTCGCGCGCCAGATCGCCGCGCCGGCCCAGCGCATGGGCCTCGCCCAGCTTGTCGCCGCTTTGCGAGTAGAAGACCCGCGCCTGCTCGAAGCTGGTGATGGCGTCTTCATGCTTCAGCTGCCGCGCAAAAATCTCGGCCAGCCCCAGCAGGGCGTTGCCTTCGCCCATGTAATCGGCCTCGCCCCGGTATTTCTCACGGGCGAACTGGTAATGCTGGGCGGCCTCGTCATTGGCGTTGCCGAGAGCCGCCAGATCACCCATGGCCAGCAGGATATTGCCCTGCTCGCGCAGATGCTTGGTGCCGTCGATCTGTTGCAGGGCCAGTTGCAGCAGGGCTGTGGCATCGGGGTTCTGGCCGCGCGCCAGGGCGAATTCCGCCTTGCCGGTTAGAGCCAGCGCAGTGCCGACCTTGTCCTCCGCCTCCTGGAATTGGCGTCGTGCCTCGTCGTACAGAGTGCCGGCCTCACTGCCCTGGCCGGTCAGGCGGGCGCCTTCGGCCAGGACCCAGCTGCGGCCGGCGGCGGCCTGCAGGCCGGTCGACAGCTTGCCGCCGCTCATCAGCGCATCGACGCCGCCCTCGCGCTCGATCCCGCGGGTGGCAACGTAATCGATCAGGATCGCGCCGCAGCAGATCAGGAAAGTCGCGCCGGCGACGATGTGCTGGTACATCTCCGGCTTGCCGAGCGTCAGGAAATAACTGCTGCCGGTTGCCGCCAGGGCACCCAGAAGCATCAGGGATCGGCGTAGAATCCTGTTGTGGCGCTTCTGTTTTAGACTGACACGCCCGACTGCTCTCAACGCCTTATCCGCCTCTCGCGGTCCCGTTACCACACCCCCTTCTATAAGTGGCCTTGGTACGTCGGGAGAAGCAGAAAATTCTAACTGATTCTTGTGTTAGGCGGTGGTACTTGTATCTGGGTGCCGGCCAGGCGCCGGTATACTGGCTGCAGAACGACCGGCAGAAGGTAAATCGGCAATTGCCCGATGGCGAAATACAGGAAGATGTCGGGATCGGCCGAGGTGCCCAGCGCCGCCATCAGCAGCGCGAAATTACGGTTGCCGGTGATCAGGGCGATGGTCGTGCGGGTAATCCTCGGCAAGGGGAAGAAGACCAGCAGGCTGAGCGCCTGCAACCCCAGATTCACCGCGAAGCTGGCCAGTACGAACATCAGCACGAAGCCGGGTTCGGCAATCGCCCGGGCCGCGACGCCATCCATGGCGGCGATGGCAAAGATGATCATCAAGACCACCAGCATGCCGTCCAGATGAAAGGACAGCGCCTTGATGCGCGGCTTGCCAGCAAGTTTCTGGATCGCCATGGCCAGCAGGAAGGCGCCCACGATCAGACCGGCCAGGCGCAGCATCAGATCGGCGGTACCGACCTCCAGATCGATGCCGAGCAGGGCCAGCGCCAGCGGCGGCAGGACAATCGGATAGAGGAACATTGCCGCGACCACAGCGATCAGCGCCAGCGCGCTGTCCAGGCCCGAGAAAACGGCAATCGCCGGGGCGGTCAGCAAGGGCGGCGCGGCGGCGTAGAGCACCATCGCCGCCTTCAGACCGGGCGGCAGGTCGAGCGGGGCGACCAGCAGCATCATCAGCAGCGGGCAGCCGATCAGCACCCAGCCCTGCACCAGACCCAGACGGCCGGGCCGCCGCGCATGCTCGATGACCTTCGGCCAGTCGATCCGCAGCATGGTGACGACCAGCATGGCAAAGACGCTGGGCGTCAGCAAAGGGCGGGCATAGGCGGCCAGCCCCGGCGAAGCCAGGCCGATGAAGATGCCAAGAGCAAGGATGAGGGGTGCGCGACGACCGAGCGTCGCCAGGAGACGGGCCAGCATGATGGCCGGAGTGTAGGAGCGTGCCTGCCGGCTTGCCAAGGGCGGCATAGGCATTAGCATGGCATACCATGAGCATGTCCCCCATGACGCCACCGCACATCGCCAGCATCCATCACGGCACCGTCCTGCCCGAGTGGATCGATTATAACGGCCATATGAACCTGGCCTATTACCTCGTCGCCTTCGATCAGGCGAGTGACGGGTTCACCGATTTCATCGGTCTCGACCGGCCTTATCGCGCGGCCCATGACAGCACGATCTTCGTCGTCGAGGCGCATCTGACCTATGCCCGCGAGCTGGTCGAGGCAGAGGCTTTCCGCATCGAGACACGCGTACTGGGCGTCGATGGCCGGAAGCTTCGGCTGTTCCAGGCGATGTACCGCGCCGGGGAGACGGAAATTGCCGCCACCAATGAGCTGATGATCCTGCATGTTGATATGCGGACCCGGCGGTCGGCCCCGTTTCCCGCCCCCATCCTGGCCCGGCTGATCGAGTTGGAGGCCTTGCAGGCCGCTCATCCCTTGCCGAAACAGGCCGGGCGGTCCATCTCCCTGAAAACTCGCGAAAAATGAACCCAGGCCCAGCGAACACGGCTGATTCTTGTGGGCCAATCTGCTATCGATAAAAATCAAGATAAACGGGGCGCTGGGAACGATGAGTGACGTGAAGCAGATCAGGGGGCTTGCGGAATCTGCCTTGGCGTCGATGCGCGAGCATGGTATTCCGCCGTCGCCGGAGAATTTCCAGGTCTGGTTCCATTACCATGCCGGGACCTATGGCGATCTGAACCGGCTGATCGACACGCTGGCCACGGACAAAAAGCCGTTCGACGCTGCCAGCAACGAAGCTCTCTACGCACGGTTCTTTGGCGGCGATACGCAGAGCATGACGCTCAGCACGGCCGCGAGCACAGAGAAAATCCTGCAGGAGGTGCTGGCGCAGATTGGTCTCGCCAACAAGGATGCGGCGGCCTATGCCAGCTTGCTGCAGGAATCCTCGGGCCGGCTCGAAGGCGGGATGACGGCGCAAAGCCTGGCGGCGATGATCTCTACCCTGCTGACCGAAACCCAGCAGGTGCAGGCGCGCAACGCGGCGCTGGAATCGCGGCTGACGACCTCTTCGGAGGAAGTCTCGGTGCTGCGCCGCGATCTGGAGGCCATGCAGCGCGATGCGCAGACCGATGGACTGACCGGCATCGCCAACCGCAAGCGTTTCGACATGGTGCTGCGCAGCGCGGTACATGACGCCCAGGATTTTGGCCGCCCGCTCTGCCTGATCATGGCGGATATCGATCATTTCAAGAAATTCAACGATCTCTATGGCCACCAGATGGGCGATCAGGTGCTGAAGCTGGTCGCCCGCAGCCTGAAGGATTGCGTGCGCACCGGCGATTTGCCGGCCCGGTTTGGCGGCGAAGAATTCTCCGTCGTGCTGCCCAATTCGACGCTGGCGGAGGCGGCGGAGATTGCCGACCGTATCCGGCAGACTATTGCGACGCGCCGCATCGTGCGGCGCGACAGCAAGGTTGAGCTGGGCGGTATAACGCTGTGCGCCGGCGTGGCGCTGCTGCAGCCGGGCGAGGGCGTCGGTCCGCTGATCGACCGCGCCGACGAGGCTCTCTATATCGCCAAGCGCAGCGGCCGGAACCGGGTCATCACCGAAGAACAGGCGCGCGACCCCGACGCCATCACCCTCTGATATGCCGGACGAGACCCCAGCAGCCTCTCCTCTGGGCCGCCTTCTGGGCGCGATACGCCGCTTGCTGCGGCAGGACCATATCAAGCTGAGCATCCTCTCGGTGATCATCGGTGTGGCCGCCGCCATTGGTGCGATCCTGTTCCGCGAGGCCATTGAAGTCTTTCAGCTGATCTTCCTCGGTTTCGAGGGCGACCGGGTGGCCAGCCTGTCGGCCAGCCAGCCCTGGTGGCGCATCCTGCTTGCCCCGACTCTGGGCGGGGTGCTGATCGGGTTGCTGATCCAGTATGTGATGCCCGGCGGCGTGACGCGCGGCGTGCCGGACGTGATCGAGGCCAGCGCCCTGCGCGGTGGCCGCATCGGTGTGCGTGGCGGCCTGGGTTCCGCCGTGCTTTGCGCCATGTCCATCGGCTCAGGCGCCTCGGTCGGGCGAGAGGGCCCGGCGGTGCATCTGGGGGCGACGGTGGCCAGCTGGCTGTCGCGCCGCTTCGGCCTTGGCCGGTCCAGCGTGCGGGTGTTGCTGGGCTGCGGCGTTGCCTCGGCGGTCTCCGCCTCCTTCAATGCCCCGATGGCCGGCGCCTTCTTCGCGCTGGAGGTGGTGATCGGCCATTACGGCTTGCAGGCCTTCGCCCCCATTGTTGTCGCCTCGGTACTGGGGGCGATTGTCAGTCGCATGCATTTCGGCGATTTCCCGGCCTTTGTCGTGCCGGATGCCATCGAGATGTCGGTCTTCGAATATCCGGCCTTCATCCTGCTGGGCCTGTGTTCGGCGGCGGTGGCGGTGATCTTCGTGCGCAGCGTCGACTGGGCAGAATGGGGGGCAACCCGTTTCGCCATGCCGCGCTTTGTGCGCACCGGTGCGGCGGGGCTTGCCATCGGCCTGATCGCGCTGCTCTTCCCCGAAATTCTGGGCGTCGGCTATGAGGCGACCGACCGGGCAACTCAGGCGCAATATGGCTTCTGGATGCTGGTGGCGCTGCTGGTGGCGAAGATGGCAGCGACGGCGATTGCGCTGGGCGGCGGCTTCCCCGGCGGGGTGTTCAGCCCGGCCCTGTTCCTGGGCGCGATGCTGGGCGGGGCGTTCGGGATTGTCGCCGAAATGCCGTTCCCCCAGCATGCCGCCGGTGCCGGGGCCTATACGCTGATCGGCATGGCGGCGGTTTCCGCCGGCGTACTGGGTGCGCCGATCTCCACCGTGCTGATGCTGTTCGAGATGACCGGCGACTACCAGATCACCATTGCCGCCATGGTAGCGGTCGCTTTGTCCAGCCTGGTCACAAGACAGGTGCTGGGGCACAGCTATTTCACCTGGCAGCTGGCGAAACGCGGGCTGTCGATCAAGGGCGGGCACGAGGTCGGCATCCTGCAGGACATCAAGGTCCGCAGCCTGTTGCGCACGGATCAGGAAACCGTCGGGCCGGATGACGACATCCTCGAATTGCGCGCCCATCTGCTGAAGGCGCCGCAGGCCGAACTCTTCGTGGTCCAGGACCGCAAGCTGCTGGGTATCCTGACCCTGGCTGATCTGGGCAGTGCGGCCTTCGAGGGGGAGGTTGCCACGGCGCCGACCGCGCGCCAGGCGATGCGCACGCCCCCGCCTTTCCTGTCGGCAGAGGATGATCTGGAAGCGGCGGTGAAGCTGTTCTCGCAGATCGAGGAAGGCTTGCTGCCGGTGGTCGAGGACCGGCGCAGCATGCGGCTGATCGGCTGCCTGCACGAGCGCGACGTGATGCGGGCCTATAACAAGGCCCTGATTCGCCTGCGCGCCGAGGAGCATGGCGAGAAGGTCACGGATTAGGCTTCGGCGCAGGATAGGCCAGGGACTCGAATTCCCCACCCAAGGGGGCAGACGCCCGCGCGGCGATCCGCTATATCAAGGCCATGTCAACGACCTCATACACTTCCGCCCCGCCGCAGGGCGTTCCGCCCTATCTGCAGACCCTGAACGCGGCACAGCGCCAGGCTGTCGAGACGCTGGACGGGCCGGTCCTCGTACTGGCCGGTGCCGGCACCGGCAAGACGCGGGTGCTGATCACGCGGCTTGCCCATCTGCTGGTCACTGGCCGGGCGAAGCCGTGGAATATCCTGGCCGTCACCTTCACCAACAAGGCGGCGCGCGAGATGCGCGAGCGCATCGCCGCCATCATCGGCCCGGCGGCAGAACAGATCTGGCTGGGTACTTTCCACGCCATCTGCGTGCGCATGCTGCGCCGCCATGCCGAGCTGGTCGGCCTGAAATCCAACTTCACGATCCTCGATGCCGACGATCAGGTGCGGCTGCTGAAGCAGCTGATCCAGGCCGAGGGCATTGACGACAAGCGCTGGCCGGCGCGGGTACTGATGGGTGCGATCCAGCGCTGGAAGGACCGCGCGCTGACGCCCGACCGGGTGCCGGCGGAAGACGCGATGGATCTGGCCGGCGGCAAGATCCTGCAGCTCTACCGCCAGTATCAGGAACGCCTGCTGACGCTGAATGCCGCCGATTTCGGCGATCTGATGCTGCATTGCGTGGCGCTGTTCCAGAAGCACCCGGAAGTGCTGGCCGAGTATCACGACCGGTTCAAATACATGCTGGTCGATGAGTATCAGGATACCAATGTCGCGCAATATCTCTGGCTGCGGCTGCTGGCCCAGAAGAACAAGAATATCTGCTGCGTCGGCGATGATGACCAGTCGATCTATGGGTGGCGCGGTGCGGAAGTCGGCAACATCCTGAAATTCGAGAAGGATTTCCCCGGCGCCGCGGTCATCCGGCTGGAGCAGAATTACCGTTCCACCCCGCATATCCTGGCCGCCGCTTCCGGCTTGATCGCCAAGAATGAGGGGCGTCTGGGCAAGACGCTGTGGACCGAGCAGAACGAGGGCGAGAAGGTCACCGTGCGCGGTGTCTGGGATGGCGAGGAGGAAGCCCGCACCGTCGGCGAGGAGGTCGAGGCGCTGCAGCGCAAGGATCACGCCTTGTCGCAGATTGCCGTGCTGGTGCGCGCCGGCTTCCAGACCCGCGAATTCGAGGAACGCTTCATCACGCTGGGGGTGCCCTACCGGGTGGTTGGCGGGCCGCGCTTCTACGAGCGTCTCGAAATCCGCGACGCCATCGCCTATCTGCGGCTAATCGCGCAGCAGGATGATGATCTGGCCTTCGAGCGCATCATCAACACGCCCCGGCGCGGTCTGGGCGATGCCACGCTGCAGGCCGCCCACCAGCTTGCCCGCGCGCAGGAAACCTCGCTGATGGTGGCGTGCCGCCATCTGGTCGAGACCGACGAGCTGAAGCCGAAGCCGCGCAAGGCGCTGGGCGATCTGATCCGCGATTTTGACCGCTGGCGCGGTGAACTCGACCATATGCCGCATCCGGAGCTGGCCCAGCTGGTGCTGGATGAAAGCGGCTATACCGCCATGTGGCAGGCCGATAAATCGCCCGAGGCGCCGGGAAGGCTGGAAAACCTGAAGGAACTGATCAACGCCATGGGCGAGTTCGAGAGCCTGGCCGGCTTCCTCGAACATATCAGCCTGGTGATGGAGAATGCCGAGGATTCCAGCATCGACCAGCTGTCGCTGATGACGCTGCACAGCGCCAAGGGGCTGGAATTCGACACCGTCTTCCTGCCGGGGTGGGAGGAGGGGCTGTTCCCGCACCAGCGCGCGCTGGACGAAAGCGGCGCCTCCGGGCTGGAGGAGGAACGCCGCCTTGCCTATGTCGGCATTACGCGGGCACGCAAGCGGGCCTATATCCTCTATGCCGCCAATCGCCGGGTGCATGGCTTGTGGCAGAATTCGCTGCCCTCGCGCTTCGTCTCGGAATTGCCGACCGACCATATCGAGCAGGTGACCGAGGGTGGGCTGTTCGGCGGTGGCGCACGGCAGAGCGAGTGGGGCGCGGCCAGTCGTAGCGGTCTCTACGCCTCCAACCCGCCGCGCGAGAGTGGCGGCTATTTCGAGGGCGGCAGGCGCTTCCAGCGCCGCGAGGCGCCGATGCTGGAGGGCGTGCCCTACAGCGTGGCGACCAACAAGCCGAATGCCGACGGCATCGCCCGGGGCAGCCGCGTCTTTCATCAGAAATTCGGCATGGGCACGGTGCGCAGCGTCGAGGCCGACAAGCTGGAAATCGCATTCGACAAGGCCGGCACGAAGAAGGTGCTGGCCGCTTTCGTGGAGAAGAAATGAACGATCCGAAACGGACCGGCGGCTACCGCATCGAGCTTGATGTGCCGGTCGAGCATGTGCTGGCGTTTTCCGATGTGGTGGAGAATTTCGCCAGTGCGGTCGCCATGGTGGAAATCGGCGAGGGCAAGGTCTGGCGCGTCGAGGGCTTCGGCGAGAGTCTGCCGGATAAATCCGGGCTGGTCGCCGGGATCGAGCTGACCGCGCTGATGGCCGGCATCGAGGCGCCGGCCGTGAAGATCCAGGTGCTGCCCTGGACCGACTGGCTGCTGGAGAACCGCCGCCGCTTCCCGCCGATCCGGATCGACCGGTTCTTCGTGCATGGCTCGCACTACACCAAGCCGAAGCCTGCCGGCAGCATTCCGCTGCTGATCGATGCGGCGCTGGCCTTCGGCTCGGGCGAGCATGCAACGACGCGGGGCTGCCTGATGGCGACCGGTATCCGGGCGAAACGGCGCAAGAAGCCGCTGCGCGTGCTGGATATGGGCTGCGGATCGGGCATTCTGGGCATTGCGGCGGCGAAGGTCTGGCCGTGCCGCGTGCTGGTCTCGGATATCGACCCCATCGCCCGCGATGTGGCGCATGAGAACACCATCCTGAACCGGGTGCCGCGGGTCCGGGCGATTGCCGGGCCGGGCTATCGCAACCCGCTGGTGAAGAAGCGCGGCCCCTATGACCTGATCTACGCCAATATCCTGGCCCGGCCGCTCTGCCGCATGGCCAAGGATCTGAAGCGTCATCTGGCGCCGGGCGGTGTCGCCGTGCTGTCCGGCCTGACGGCGCGGCAGGAAATGTGGGTGCTGTCGGCGCATCGCGCCCAGCGCCTGTATCTGAAGAAGCGTATCCCGCAGGATGGCTGGCATACGCTGATGATTGGATAGGGAGGATCGGATGGCCGGGGCAGAAAGTAATAGCGGCTTCGGCCTGTTCGACACTTATTTCCAGCTGCGTGCTGATGGCGTGGCCCTGCCCATGCCGGTTACGCCGGAATTCTGGGCCGAGCTGGGCACGGAGAAACTCCCCTTCGCCGGCTGGCTGGTCAGCAGCTTCGAGATGCAGCCGGGGGCGACCCATTGGGAGTGCCATCCCCAGGGCGATGAGATCGTGTTCATGCTGTCCGGCGCCATCGATGTGGTGCTGGAGGAGGAGGCGGGCAATCGCACCCTGTCCCTCGCCGCCGGCCAGAGCGGCTTCATCCCGCGCGGGTTATGGCACCAGATCGTGATTCACGCGCCGAGCCGTACCCTCTTCCTGACCGCCGGGGAAGGCACTGAGCACCGGGCTTAAGACAAAACAAAGCCCTCTCCTTGCGGAAGAGGGCTTTGTCGAGAGAAAACCGGCGGCCCTCACCTACCTGGGGGAGGAAACGGCTGGGAGTGGCCGCCGGCCCTTAGAGCGCGCGTAAGGGGGTTACGCGGCTTTCGGGGTTGCGTTGGTGTTGGCGGCCGGACGCAGGGTGGTGGCGTCGGTCTCCGGCTCGAAAGCAACGGCGCGGATCTGGGTGCGATGCAGGCCGATATCCTGCAGCATGCGGTCGTCCAGCGACATCAGCTCGCCATAGGTGCGGTTCTTGCGGTAGGCGGCAATGGCCGGGCGGGCCATCCAGCCGGCGCCGGCGACCATCGCGCGGCCGAGGCCGGCGAAGAGGTCACGCATGGCAGCGGCCTGCAGGGCGCGGGCGTGGGTCATGGCGGCCAGCGAATCCAGCGGGGCCATACGGTATTGGGTGTTCGATGCAGTGTTGGTCATGGCGGCTATCCTTCAATCATTCCCTTGGGTGCCTCAGTCGCTCAATCCCAAAGGGTGGGTGGCCGGGCACGCCGTTTAATCACGCAACATAATTAGTCTCTTCCCCTGATCAGGAAACGCGCATTTACTGCACCGCAGCAATGATGCGATTGCATGGCTAATCCATATTCATGCGCATAGCGGGATGCTTGTGACGGTTCGATGACGCGTCGCTTGTCTCAATCCCTTGCGCCGCCTAGCTTTGTCACAGCCCACGTACCCAGAAGGATCACCATGTCTGCCGCCCCGATGGAAAAACCCCGCTTCCTGCCTGAACACGCCCGGCGGCTGGCGGATTTGCGGGCCGAACTGAAGCGCCGGGGCGTCGATGGCTTCCTCGTGCCGCGCGCTGACGAGCACCAGGGCGAATATGTGCCGGCGCGGGCGGATCGCCTGAACTGGCTGACCGGCTTTACCGGCTCGGCTGGCCAGGCGGTGGTGCTTCTGGAGAAAGCGGCGGTCTTCATCGATGGCCGCTATACGCTGCAGGCGAAAACCCAGGTCGATGGCAGTCTGTACGAACACCAGCATCTGACCGACCAGCCGCCGGGCGACTGGGTTGCGGCCAATCTGCCGGCCGGTGCGGCGCTGGCCTATGATCCCTGGCTCCACACCGCCAATGATATCGAGAAATTCGCGGCTGCCGTGGCAAAGGCCAGGGGGCATCTGGTGGCGCTGGAGACGAACCCGCTGGATGCCGTCTGGCCGGACCAGCCGGCCGCACCGGTGACGCCGACACTGCCCCATCCGCTGGCCTATGCCGGGGAGGAGGCTTCTGCGAAACGCCGCCGCATTGCCGATATCCTGAAGCAGGCCGGGCAGGAGGCCACGGTGCTGACGCTGCCGGAATCGATCGCCTGGCTGCTGAATATTCGCGGCACCGATGTGCCACATACCCCGCTGCCGCTGTCCTTTGCCATTCTGCATGATGATGCGCGGGTGGAATTATTCATCGACCCGGCAAAGCTGGGTCCGGAAGTCAGGGCGCATCTGGGCAATGAGGTCACCCTGGGCGCGCCGGGTGATTTCGAGCCGGCGCTGCTGGCGCTGGGCCAGGCGGGCCGGAAGGTGCGCGTCGATCCCGGCAGCGCGCCGGTGCTGGTGCTGGACCGGCTGAAGGATTCCGGGGCGACCCTACTGCGCGGCGAGGACCCGTGCCTGCTGCCGAAATCCTGCAAGAACCCTGTGGAGCTGGCCGGGACGCGGGCCGCCCATCTCCGCGACGGGGCGGCGGTCACGCGCTTTCTCGCCTGGCTGGCGCAGGCCGCGCCGTCCGGCACCATCAGCGAGATCGAGGCCAGCGACCGGCTGGAAGCCCTGCGCGCCGAGACCGGGCTGCTGAAAGACCTCAGCTTCGATACAATTTCCGGTGCTGGGCCGAATGGCGCCATCGTGCATTACCGGGCGACCGAGGCGAGTGATCGCCGGCTGCAACCGGGCGAGCTGTATCTGGTGGATAGCGGCGGTCAGTATCTGGATGGCACCACGGATATCACCCGCACCATCGCCATCGGCACACCGGATGCGGAGATGCGGGACCGCTTCACGCGCGTGCTGAAGGGCCATATCACCATTGCCCGCGCCCGGTTTCCGAAAGGCACGACCGGCCACCAGCTCGATGCGCTGGCGCGCCTGCCGCTCTGGCAGGTCGGGCTGGACTACGACCATGGCACCGGCCATGGCGTTGGCAGTTACCTATCGGTGCATGAAGGCCCGCAGCGCCTCTCGCGGGGCGTGAATACCGTCGCTTTGCAGCCGGGCATGATCGTCTCGAACGAGCCGGGTTACTACAAGACGGGCGGCTATGGCATTCGAATCGAGAATCTGGTGGTCGTCACCGAAGCGGGAGACATACCGGGTGGCGAGCGCAAGATGCTGGGCTTCGAGACCCTGACCCTGGCCCCGTTCGACCGGGCGCTGATCGATGCCGATCTGCTCGAACCGGCGGAACGGGACTGGCTGAATGCCTACCAGGCCCGTGTCCGCGCGGCGATCACGCCGCTGGTCGATGCCGAAACGGCTCTCTGGCTTGAAGAGATGACGCGGCCGGTGTGAGTGGCGCTCAGGTCAGCTCGGCGGCGGGGGCGGCCTCAAGCAGAGCGGGGCCACCCTCGCAACGCTGCTTCACGGCTTCGTTCATCGCTTCCAGACCGGCCTGGGCCGTCGGCAACAGGGAACCGGCGATGAAAGGGATCATCAGGCCGCTGAAGCTCTGCTCCTGATACAGGGATGAGCCCATCGCGCCGCGGCTGACCAGACGGATGACATGCTCGTTGCGGAACAAGCCCGGCAGAAAGGCGGAGTTCTGCAGGCGCATTTCGCGCCGGATATCCACCTTGGTGACCTTCGGGCGGTAGATCTTGCGCTTGTCGTTCGGCAGGCTGATGGTGAGGCGCAGCCGGTTGCCCGTGGCCGGGACGCCGATGATCTGGGTGATATAGGGATTCCAGTCGCCATACTCGGCGAAGTCCATCAGCACCCGCCATACTTCGCCTGGCGAGCACCCGATATTGATGGACGTCTTCACTTGGCGCATGTCGCAATATCCCCTTTTTTATGTCCGGACGACGCGGTCCCCGCGCGGCGCCCTTTTATTCGCTCTATGTATACCAATGCGGGTGAGTCCGTCACTCAGCGAGTGTCGCCGATCAACGCCAGCCAGGCATCTTCATCCAGCATGGCGACGCCCAGTTCCTCGGCTTTTTTCGCCTTGGAGCCGGCATCGGCGCCGATCACCACGTAATCGGTCTTCTTCGACACCGAACCCGCGACCTTCGCGCCCAGTGATTCGGCTCGTGCCTTGGCCTCGTCCCGTGTCATGCGGACCAGCGTGCCGGTGAAGACAACCGTCTTGCCGGTCACCGGCGAGTCGCTGGTGACGGTGCTGACATAGGGCTGGACCTCGATCTGCCCGCGCAGCGCCGCCAGCGTTTCGCGGTTATGGTCCTCGGCGAAGAAGGCAACCAGATCAGTGGCGACGGCCGGGCCAATCTGGTCGATATCCACCAGGTCGCGATAGGCGTCGCTCGTCTCATCGCGGGCGTCGTGCAGGGCCTGCATCAGCGCATCGAGCGATCCGTAATGCCTAGCCAGCAGCTTTGCTGTCGCCTGGCCGATCTGGCGGATGCCCAGCGCATAGATGAACCGGTCCAGCGCTATGCTCCGGCGCTGCTCAATGGCGTCGAACAGATTGCGGACCGAGGTTTCCTTCCAGCCCTTCTGGTTGCGCAACGGCGTCAGCGACTTCGCATCACGGTCTGCAAGGGTGAACAAATCGGCGGGGCTTTTCACCAGGCCGTCGGTGAAGAAGGCCTGGATGGATTTCTCGCCCAGTCCCTCGATGTCGAAGGCGTCGCGGCTGACGAAGTGGCGCAGCCGTTCGACCGCCTGGGCCGGGCAGGTCAGCCCGCCGACGCAGCGCCGCACCACCTCACCCTCGGGACGCACGGCATCGCTGCCGCAGGCCGGGCAGGTGTCCGGGAACACGTAGGGTTTGGCCGTGGCGGGGCGCTTCTCCAGAACCGGGCCCAATATCTGCGGGATCACGTCGCCGGCGCGTTGCAGGATGACGGTGTCGCCCGCGCGGACATCCTTGCGGTTGAGCTCATCCTCGTTATGCAGAGTCGCCCGGCTGACCATGACACCACCGACATTCACCGGGGTGAGGATGGCTACGGGGGTCAGGGCACCCGTCCGGCCGACCTGGATGTCGATCCGTTCCAGAAGGGTCTGGGCCTGTTCGGCCGGGAATTTATGGGCTATGGCCCAGCGCGGCGCGCGGCTGACCATGCCGAGGCGCTGCTGCAGATCGATGCGGTCGACCTTGTAGACCACACCGTCGATATCATAGGGCAGGCTGGCGCGCTCTTCCCCGATGCGTGTGTGATAGGCGAGCAGCTCCTCGGCCGAGCGGCAGAGCGTCCAGAGCGGGTTGGTGGCAAAGCCCCATCCCGCCAGCCTTTCCAGGAAACCCGACTGGGTCTCCGACACCGGCTCGCTCAATTCGCCCCAGCCATAGGCGAAGAAATGCAGCTTCCGCTTTGCTGTGATCGTCGCATCGAGCTGGCGCAGCGACCCAGCGGCGGCGTTGCGCGGATTGGCGAAGATCTTCTCGCCTTTCTCACCCTGCTCGATCCGCTTTTGCGCGGTCTCGTTCATCGCCAGGAAATCATCCTTGCGCATATAGACTTCGCCGCGCACCTCCAGCACAGCCGGGGCATCGCCTTTCAGGCGGTCGGGAATATCGGCGATGGTGCGCAGATTGGCAGTGATATCCTCGCCCACCGCGCCATCGCCGCGTGTCGCACCCTGCACGAAACGGCCGTTCTCGAAGCGCAGCGAGGCCGACAGCCCGTCGATCTTCGGCTCGGCCACCAGATCGACCGGGGCATCGGCATCAAGGCTGAGAAACCGGCGGATACGCGCGACGAAATCATCCACATCCCCGGCATCAAAGGCATTGGCCAGCGACAGCATGGGCCGGGCATGTGCGACCTTGGCGAAAGCCGAGGAGGGGGCGGCGCCTACCAGCTGTGAGGGGCTGTCCTCGCGGATCAGCTCCGGGAAATGCGCCTCGATGGCCTGGTTGCGTTGGAACAGGGCATCATAGGCGGCGTCGCTGATCTCTGGCGTATCCTTCTGGTAATACAGCGCGTTGTGCCGGGCGATCTCGGCGGCAAGGCGTTCCAGTTCCCGGACGGCCTGTTCCGGGGTCAGCTTCTCGACAGGAATATCGGCGGTCATGTGTTGCTCAGCGGCTCGTCATCAGGCGGTCGGCGGCGGCGCGGGCCTCGTTGGTGATCTCAGCGCCGGAGAGCATGCGGGCGATCTCCTCGCGGCGCTCGCCATCGCCCAGCGGCACGACGGTTGTGGTTGTCTGGTCGCGGGCGGCGCGCTTCTCGACACGCAGATGCTGGCTGCCGCGCGCGGCGACCTGCGGCGAATGGGTGATGACCAGCACCTGCAGATCGCCACCCAGCCGGGCCAGCCTTTCGCCGACGGCATCGGCCGTCGCCCCGCCAATGCCGCTATCGACCTCGTCGAACACCAGCGTCGGTACGGGGGATGCCTGGCTCAGCACCACTTTCAGGGCCAGCATGAAGCGCGACAGCTCACCGCCCGAAGCGATCTTGTTGATCGGCCCCGGCGGCAGGCCAGGATTGGTGGCGACAGCGAAGGTGATGCGGTCGATGCCATCGGCGCCCCAGCCGCTTTCCTCCAGCGGATCGAGGCGGGTCTGGAACCGCGCCTTTTCCAGCTTCAGCGGCGGCAATTCGGCGGAGACAGCCTTGTCCAATCTCGTGGCAGCCTTGGTCCGGGCCTCGTGCAGGGCAGTTGCCGCTGCGAGGTAGGCAGTGCGGGCCGCTGCGGCTTCCGCCGCCAGCCGGGCCAGCCGGTCGCCGCTGTCGTCGATGGCGGCAAGCTGTGCGGCCAGATGCCCGCGCAGGGCCGGCAGGTCATTCACCTCGACACCATGCTTGCGGGCGACGTCGCGCAGTGCGTAGAGCCGTTCCTCCGCCTTGGCCAAAGCGGCGGGATCGGTTTCCATATCGCTGGTGACGGATTGCAGAAGATGCACCGCCTCCTGCGTTTCCGCCGTCGCGCGGTCGAGCGCGGCCAGCGCGGGGGTCAGGATGTCGCCGGTCTTGCCGACAACGCGGCCCAGCTGCCGCGAGGCACCAGCGAGCCCGGATTCGACGCCGCGATCACCATCCAGCAGTGCCAGCGCCGTGCTCAGCGCCTCGGCGATCTGTTCGGCATTCATCATCAGGCTGCGCTGCTCGGCCAGCCGGTCCTCCTCGCCCTCTTCGGGGGAGAGTGCGTCCAGCTCCTCCACCGAATGGCGCAGGAAGGTCTCGTCGGCGCGGGCGCGGTTGCCCTCCTCGACGGCCTGCTGTTCGGCGGCGGCGGCCTGGCGCCAGTTTCGGAAGGCCTGGCGAACCGCCTCGACCTGGCCTTGCAGCGTGCCGAAGGAATCCAGCGCCTCGCGGTGGGTGGTGGGGTCGAGAAGGCCGCGATCATCAAACTGGCCATGCACCTCAACCAGCAAATCGCCCAGACGGCGCAGCAGGCCGATGCTGATCGGCTGGTCATTGGCGAAGGCGCGGCTGCGCCCATCGGCCGACAGGATGCGCCGCAGGATCAGCAGGGAATCGGGTTCAAGCCCCTGCTCGGCCAGCAGGGAAAAGGCCGGATGCGAGGGTGCGATCTCGAAGGTTGCGGCCACACTGGCCTGCTCCGCGCCATGGCGCACCAGCCCGCTATCGCCCCGCGCGCCCAGCGCCAGGCCGAGCGCGTCGAGCAGGATCGACTTGCCGGCGCCGGTTTCGCCGGTCAGCACCGACAGGCCGGCCCGAAAGCCCAGCTCCAGCCTGTCGATCAGGACGACATCGCGAATGGCAAGGCCAGTCAGCATGGGAGGCCGGTCAGCATGTTGGGCCGGTTAGAAGATATCCAGGGTGCGACGCAGCCAGCTTCGCTTGAACGCGCCCTCGGCATAGTCGCCACCGGCCAGATTGGCATAACTGTCCTGGTACCATTCGCTGCCCGGGAAATTATGCCCCAGCACGGCGGCGGTCTTCTCCGCCTCCTCGGTCAGGCCGAGGGCCAGATAGGCCTCGGTCAGACGGTGCAGCGCCTCGGGCACATGGGTCGTGGTCTGGTAATTATCGACGACGCGGCGGAACCGACCGATGGCGGCAAGCTGGTGATTGCGCTGCAGGTAATAGCGCCCGATCTCCATCTCCTTGCCGGCCAGATGGTCGTTGGCGAGGTCGATCTTCAGCTGTGCATCGCGCGCGAACTTGCTGTTGGGGAAGCGCTTCACCACCTCGTCCAGCGTCTGCAACGCATATTGCGTGACCTGCTGGTCGCGGCCGACATCGACGATCTGCTCGTAGTAGCACAGCGCCTTCAGGTAATAGGCATAGGCGATATCGGGATGGCTGGGGTTCAGGTCGATGAACCGGTCCAGGGCGCCAACCGCATCATCGTATTTGTTCTGCTGGTAATAGGAATAGGCAGCCATCAGCTGCGCCTTGGTCGCCCAGACCGAATAGGGGTGCTGGCGCTCGACTTCCTCGAATTCCGGGGTGGCCAGGAAGTAGTCGCGGACCAGCAGCTTGTCCATCGCATCATTGTAGATCTGCTCGGCAGGCCGCTCGACATAGGGCGCCTCCTCGGAGCCGGAACAGGCAGCGAGCAAAGCGACAGCGGCGAGGGCGGCGAAGCGGAAGGCGGGAGCTGACAAAATCATCACATCCGGACGAGCGGTTGCGGGCAAAGGCGAAGCGCGATGCGCCCCGTTGTTTCGCGGACAGTATACAGGCTCAGCACGCAGGTCCACAACGCGAACGGCCTCCCGCTGGGGAGGCCGCTGCCGGTTTATCGATACGCACCGGAATTGGTCAGGCGCTGGCAGCCATAAGCGGTGCCGGGGCGTGGCGATCGGCGGCGGTCATTTCCACCTCTTCCCAGGCCGTCGGGTCGGCAAACAGGGCGCGCAGAACCTCGTTATTGAACATGTGGCCCGTGCGCACGCCCTCGAAGCGGCCGATCAGCGGCGCGCCGGCCAGATAGAGATCGCCGACGGCATCCAGCACCTTGTGGCGCACGAATTCGTCATCGAAACGCAGGCCTTCCTCGTTCAGAATCCGGTCGCCATCGACGACGACGGCGTTTTCCAGCGAACCGCCCCGGCCCAGCCCAGCCTTGCGCATCGCCTCGACCTCATGGGCGAAGCCGAAAGTGCGGGCGCGGCTGATTTCCGACTTGAAGACGCCGTTGATGGCCTGGCCGTCATAGCGCTGGCGGGCAATCGCCTTGCTGTCGAAATCGATTTCGAAATTCACCGAAAAACCCGTGCCCGGCAGCAGGGCTGCAACGGCATTGCCCTTGCGCACCTCGACCGGCTTCAGCACGCGGATGGCGCGGCGCGGCGCGGATTGCGTCTCGATGCCGGCGCTTTCGATCAGGAAGACGAAGGGCTGGGCGCTGCCATCCATGATGGGCACTTCCGGGCCGCTGACCTCGATGATGACATTGTCGACCTCGCAGCCGGCCAGCGCCGCCATCAGATGTTCGATGGTGGAGATGGTCGCCCCATCCTCATTGCTGAGCAGGGTGCACAGGCGCGTATCGGTGACGTTCTCGTAATGCGCGGCGATCTCGGCCGAGCCGCTGGTGATGTCGGTGCGGCGAAAGACGATGCCGGTATCGGGCGCGGACGGGCGCAGCGTCAGGGTCACCTTGGTGCCGGAGTGCAGGCCAACGCCCGTGCAGGAGATCGGCGCGCGCAGCGTCTTCTGCCGGATGGGCGAGACGGCCGAAGATGACCCCTGGCCCATAATGCTGAGGCCGCGGATCGTATCCATGACTGCCGATTCAACACGCATCTGGTAAAACGCCTTTCTTCTTCATCCGAAGGGCCAGACAGCTTTCTGGCACCCTTCTCAGATAAGAATGTTTATCAGTGAGAACAGGTGATTCCCAAATCACCTTTTGTAACCGAATGTAACAGTGATTTTACTAGGCCGGACAAAGGCTTGCGGCATGACTGCCGGGGCGTGTGAACGCCGCCTTTCAGATTAAACGTATGACGCTTTGAATTCCGTCGCGGCAGATCGGGTTCCGGCCCTGGATGCTGCCTGAATGGGGTTTAACCCCTTATATAAAAACGAAATAACTTCCGCATTCGACTTTTCTGCTTCCCAGCGCCGGACTGCCTGGACGGTGCGGAGTTCCGCCCAGGCAGTCGGCTACAGGTCTGGGAACCCGTATTCCGTCGTTTCCGTCAGCGTCAGTTCGCCTGACGACGCAGGAAGGCCGGAATTTCCAGCATGTCCTCATCGGCCTGCGAGGCGCGCAGACGATCCGCCGAATCCAGCCCGCCGAGGCGCGGCTGGGTGGCGGTGGCCGCCGGTGCACTTACAGGCGCCTGGGGAGCCGCCGGGCGCTGCTGGGCCGGAGCGGCAGCCTGCTGCGAGGCCTGCGGGGCCGGGTTCGCACGGGCCGCCGGTGCCGGCGGCAGCGGGGCTGCACGGCCAACGCTCGGGGCGGCCTGTTCCGGCTCGTTGCCGCGCATCAGCCCGGTCATCTTGCTGAACAGGCTGGCCGGACGCCTGGTTTCCACCGGACGGCTCTCGGCAACCGGGGCCGGGTTGGACAGGCGGGCCTGCTGCGCCGTCGGCATGACCGGACGCGGCGCGATAAACGGCGCAGCGGCGGTCTTGGCCGGCTCGGCGGTCGGGATGGACTCGGCCTTCACCAGTTCGGCTTCGGTCTGGGGCTGGGCTTCTGCAACCGCTTCAACCGGGCCGGTTTCGATGATCTCTTCCTGCATCAGGTCGTAGGCGACGGCCTGGTTGCCGGACATCATCGCACCGGACATCGGCATGGCGCTGAAGCTGGGGGCGGCCGCCGGGGCGGCGCTCATGCTGGCAGCACCGGCCGAAGCCGTACCCATGCCGCCGGTGCCCATGCCACCCGGACGGGTGCGCGAGGCGACGACGCTGAGCTGCGGACGGGCCGGACGGTTCTGCGTGGCCGATTCCGCCTCGATGCCGGTGGCGACGATGGAGACGCGCATATGGCCTTCCAGCGCCTCGTCGAAGGTGGCGCCGAAGATGATGTTGGCGTCGGAATCGACCTCGTCGCGGATGCGGTTTGCCGCCTCGTCGACCTCGAACAGGGTCATGTCGGCGCCGCCGGTCACATTGATCAGCAGGCCGCGTGCACCCTTCATCGAGCTGTCGTCGAGCAGCGGGTTGTTGATGGCGGCCTCGGCGGCATCGATGGCGCGCTTGTCGCCCGAAGCCTGGCCGGTGCCCATCATCGCCTTGCCCATCTCGCTCATCACGGTGCGAATATCCGCGAAATCGAGGTTGATGAGGCCCGGCATGACCATCAGGTCGGTCACGCCACGCACACCGGCATGCAGAACATCATCGGCCATCTTGAAGGCATCGGCGAAGGTCGTCTTCTCATTCGCCACCCGGAACAAATTCTGGTTCGGGATGATGATGAGGGTGTCGACATATTGCTGCAGCTCTTCGATGCCGGCATCCGCAATGCGCATGCGGTGATGGCCCTCGAAATGGAACGGCTTGGTGACCACGCCGACGGTCAGGATGTTGCGCTCGCGCGCCGCCTGGGCGATGACCGGAGCCGCACCGGTACCGGTGCCGCCACCCATGCCGGCGGTGATGAAGCACATGTTGGAGCCTTCAAGATGCTCCAGGATCTCGTCGATCGAGGCTTCCGCCGCCGCACGGCCGACTTCCGGGCGCGAGCCGGCGCCCAGGCCCTGGGTGACGATGGTGCCAAGCTGGATGCGGCGTTCCGCCACCGACTGGGCGATGGACTGCGCATCGGTATTGGCGACCAGGAATTCCACGCCGGTCAGGTTCGACCGGATCATGTTGTTCACGGCATTGCCGCCGGCGCCGCCGACGCCGATGACGGTGATCCGGGGCTTCAGCTCCGGCTCATTCGGCAGGGTGATGTTGATCGTCATGGGTAGCCCTCCGCTAGCTAATTGAAATCAAAACAAAAACGACAGCGCGACACTTCCTTTGTCCCAGCATCAGAAGTTCTCGCGCAGCCACGACCCGATCCGGCCTACAAAGCCGGCGGGTGCCTCGGTGTCGCCGCGCTTCATCAGCGCAGCGTCAATCTGTTCATTGACCGCATAGGTCAGCAGTCCGGCGCAGGTGGCGAAAGCCGGCCCGCCGGTGGAATCGGCCAGACCCGGAATGCGGATCGGCCGGCCCATGCGGACCTGCTTGTCGAGCACCATCTGCGCCATGTCGCGCACGCCCGGCAGCTGGCTGGCGCCGCCGGTCAGCACGACACGTCGCCCGGCCAGCTTGTCGAAGCCGGAGATTTCCAGGCGCGAGCGGACATGCTCAAAGGTCTCTTCCAGACGCGGCTGGATGATCGAGACCAGGAAGGATTTCGGCACGTGGTTCGGGTTGGTGTGGCTGTCCTCGCCAACCAGCGGCACGTCGATGATCTCGCGGTCGTCCAGCGGGGAGGAGATGGCGCTGCCATACAGCGTCTTCATCCGTTCCGCCTCGACCAGCGGCGTGGTCAGGCCGCGGGCGATATCGCTGGTCACATGCGCGCCGCCAATCGGCACCATGTCGGTGAACACGACCTGGCCTTCGAAGAATACTGCGACGGTGGTGGTGCCGCCGCCCATGTCGATGACGGTGACGCCCAGCTCCATCTCGTCCTCGACCAGGGAAGCCAGGCCCGAGGCGAAGGGCGAGACGACCAGCGCCTCGATATCCAGATGGCAGCGCTCGACCACCGTGGTCAGGTTGCGCAGCACGCCGGACTGGGCGGTGACGACATGGATGTCGGCGCCCAGGCGCTGGCCATACATGCCGCGCGGGTCCTTGATGCCCCGGCTGCCATCGATGGAAAAGCCGATGGGGATGGAATGGATGAGCTGCCGGTCTTCCGGCTCCTGCGGGTTGCGGCCCTGGCTCAGCACCCGGCGGACATCGCCGTCGCCGACTTCCTGGCCGCCAATGGCAACTTCGACGCCGATGGTGTGCGATGCGGGATAGCCGCCCGACACATTCACGATGACGTCGCGCACCGTCTCATTCGCCATCTTCTCGGCGGCGTGGACGGCGTTCAGGATGGTTTCCTCGGCGGCTTCCATATCGATGATGGCGCCGGAGCGCAGGCCGTGGCTGACCTGATGGCCGATGCCCACCACCTTCGGCACGCCATGATCCACCCGCGCGATGAAGCAGGCGACCTTGGTGGTCCCGATATCCAGCGCGGCAATGGTTCCGGTCCGAGGTTTGGACATGCTTTTCTTCAAGATGGCGGTCCTTACGTATTCTTGCCGGGCGCGGGCTTGGCGCCCGGGCGGGTGCGCTTCAGCACGTCGGGGGCGACGCGCACGACCAGCCGGTCGGCGAAGCGCAGATCGATGGCGATGACATCCTTGCCCAGCACCTTGTGGTCGCGTTCCAGCGAGGCCAGCCGCAGCCAGGCCTCGGCCGGGTTCTCCTCGGGCAGGCGGACATCGATGCCATTGTCCATTTGCAGGTTCCAGCGCCGGTCGCCGATCCAGCTGGCGGCCCGGACGCGGGATTTCAGCGCCGGCTCGCGGTCGAGCAGGGCGAGCAAAGCGGGGGCATGTTTTGGGGCGCTGTCGCCGACCAGCACGGGCAGGCCGCCAAACGCGTCGATTTGGTCATGCAGCACGACAACACCGTCATAATCGATCAGCACCAGCTTCTCGTTGCGCTGCCACAGCGCCATCGGCCGGCGTTCCTCAATGCGCACGAAGATGGTGTCGGGCAGGCGGCGCTCGATGGTGGCGCTGCGCACCCAGTCGATGGCCTCCAGCCGCTGCTTTGCGGCAACCGGATCGAAGGCCAGCATCGGCGTGCCACGGCTGACATTCAGCGCGGCCAGCAGCAATTCCGTATCGGCGCGGGCGCGGCCTTCGACCAGCACGTCATCGACCTGCAGCCCGGCGCTGGCGGTGGCGCGCAGAAGCTGCTCGCCGGCCGCAGCGACACTGCGCTCGACAATGCCGCTCTCGTAGAGATGGATCGTGCCGCCGCCCAGCCCGCCGAGGATGGCGAGAACCGCCGCCCCCTTCAGGACCGGGTTCAGCCAGCGCGGCGGTTGCAGGGTGGTGCGACGGCGCGGGGCTGCCTTGCGGCCGCTGCGCGCCGGCGCGCGCCGGCCGGTGGCGGTGGCATTGGCGGCATTGTTCTGGGAAGCGCTCAGAAATCGCATTGCGCCTCCTCCACCATCTTCGCGACCAGATCGGCGAAGCTGATGCCCAGATGGGCGGCCTGTTCTGGCACCAGCGACATCGGGGTCATGCCGGGCTGGGTGTTGACCTCCAACAGATACAGCGTGCCGATCTCGGCCTCGGTGTCGTCATAGCGGAAATCGGAACGGGTGACGCCACGGCAGCCCAGAACGGCATGCGCGGCCTCTGCCATGTGCATCGCCTGCTCATAGACCGGCTTCGGCAGATCGGCGGGCACGACATGCGTGGTGCGGCTGTCGGCGGTGTATTTGTTCTCGTAGTCGTAGAAGCCGTCCTCGGTGACCAGCTCGGTCACGGCCATGGCCTTGCCGGACATCACGCCCACGGTCAGCTCGCGGCCGGGGATATAGGTTTCGACCAGCACTTCCTCGCCGAACGGCCAGTCGCCATTCAGCAGCGGCGCATTGCTGCCCTTCTGCACGATGCGCACGCCGATGGAGGAACCTTCGTCGATCGGCTTCAGCACATAGGGCGGCTGCATCGGGTGCTGCAGCACGACGTCCTTCTTGCCGACGATCCGGCCTTCCGGGCAGCGCAGGCCGACACCGGCGAAAAGCTGCTTGGCCGCCGGCTTGTTCATGGCGATGGCGGAGGCCATGACGCCGGAATGGGTGTAGCGGATGCCCATGATGTTCAGCAGGCCCTGGACATTACCGTCCTCGCCGATGGGACCGTGCAGCGCGTTGAACACCACGTCGGGCTTCAGTGTCGCCAGCTTGGCCGGCAGGTCGCGGTCCATGTCCAGCTCGGTGACCGTATAGCCGGCCTGGCGCAGCGCCTTGGCGCAGGCCTTGCCGCTGGTCAGGGAGACCTCGCGTTCGGCCGACCAGCCGCCCATCAGGACGGCGACATGGGTGTCGATGCGGCCGGTCATGCGCGATCCCCCTGGACAAGCGTCGGGCCGGTGGTGGCCGGCACGCCGATGCGGCGGATTTCCCACTGCAGCGTGATCCCGGCATGCTCGAACACCCGGCGGCGGACTTCCTCGCCCAGTGCCTCGATATCGGTGGCGGTCGCGTCGCCGGTGTTGATCAGGAAGTTGCAGTGCTTTTCCGACACCTGCGCCGCGCCGACCATCAGCCCGCGACAGCCGGCGGCGTCGATCAGCTGCCACGCCTTGTGGTCGTCTGGATTCTTGAAGGTCGAACCACCGGTGCGGGCGCGGACCGGCTGGGTTTCCTCGCGGCTGGTGCGGATATCGGCCATACGGGCGGCAATCGCCGCCGCATCGCCCTTTTCGGCCTGCAACAGCGCGCCGGTGAAGATCCAGCCTTCCGGTACGCCGGCATGGCGGTAGGAGAAATCCATATCGGCCAGCTCCAGCCGCCGGCGATGACCCAGCGTGTCGATGGCCTCGGCCTCGACCAGCACATCCTTCAGTTCGCCGCCATAGGCGCCGGCATTCATGCGCAGCGCGCCGCCGATGGTGCCCGGAATGCCGGACAGGAATTCCAGCCCGGCCAGCCCGGCCTGCTGTGCCGTCAGCGCGACGTTCATATCCAGCGCGCCGGCCCCGGCGCGCAGCTGGGTGCCCTGCACGGTCACATCGGTGAAGCCACGCCCCAGGCGGATGACCACGCCCGGCACGCCGCCGTCGCGGATTAGCAAATTGGAGCCGACGCCGATCACTGTCACCGGCACGTCGCTTGGCTTACCGGCCAGGAAATCGGCCAGATCCTCGACATCGGCCGGTCGGAACAATACCTCGGCCGGGCCGCCGGCGCGGAACCAGGTGGTCTTGGCGAGGTCCGCCTGTTCGCTGTAGCGGCCCCGGATGGTCGGCAGGCGTTCGATCAGGCTGGTCATGGTTTTGCGCACCGCTGTCATGAGCGTGCCCTCCGCCCGGCATCGACGCTGTAGACCGCGTCCAGCTCCTGCGGCAGGGCGTTGGCCCAGTTGGTGATGGAACCGGCCCCCAGGCAGACCACCATGTCGCCCGGCTTGGCCATGGCGGCGATGCGCTTGGCCAGCGATTCCGGGCCGGAAAGCGGGCTGACATTGCGATGCCCATGGGCCTGCAGGCCGGCAACCAGCCGGTCCTTGTCGATGCCTTCCATCGGCGCTTCGCCAGCGGCATAGACATCGGCCACCAGCACCGCATCGGCATCGTTGAAGCAGGTGCAGAATTCCTCGAACAGGCTGGCCAGACGGGAATAGCGGTGCGGCTGGACCACGGCGATGACCTGGCCCTTCGGGCAGGCATTGCGGGCGGCAGACAGCACGGCGCTGATCTCGACCGGGTGATGGCCGTAATCGTCGATCACCGCCACGCCGTTCGATTCGCCGGTCCGGGTGAAGCGGCGCTTCACCCCGGCGAATGCGGCCAGCGCCTTGCGGATGGTCGCCTCGTCCAGCCCCATCTCGGCAGTGATGGCGATGGCGCCCAGGGCGTTCTGGACATTGTGCCGGCCATACATCGGCAGGCGGATGTCACGGAAGACATTGCCCTCGTTGCGCGAGCGCGCGCCGAAGACCACTGAGAAGACGGCGCCGTCCGGGGTGATGTCGATATCGATGCCGCGCACTTCGGCCTGGGGGCTCATGCCATAGGTGACGATGCGGCGGTCGGCGATCTGCCCGACCAGCGACTGCACCACCGGATGATCCAGGCACATGGCGGCGAAGCCGTAGAACGGGATGTTCTCTACGAACTGGCGGAAGCCGTCCTGGACCTTCTCGAAAGTGCCGTAATGGTCCAGATGCTCCGGGTCGATATTGGTGACGAGGCCGATGGTCGCCGGCAGCTTGGTGAAGGTGCCATCGCTCTCGTCGGCCTCGACCACCATCCACTCGCCCGCGCCCAGCCGTGCATTGCTGGCCCAGGCATTGATGATGCCGCCATTGATCACGGTCGGGTCCAGCTCAGCCGTGTCGAGGATCGAGGCAACCAGCGATGTCGTCGTCGTCTTGCCGTGGGTGCCGGCGATGGCGATGGACCATTTCAGGCGCATCAGCTCGCCCAGCATCTCGGCGCGGCGCACCACCGGCACGAACAGGCTGCGGGCGGCCACGACCTCGGGATTATCGTTTTTCACGGCTGAGGAGATGACGACCACAGCGGCGTCGCCGACATTCTCGGCCCGGTGGCCGATATGGATGACGATGCCGCGCTCGCGCAGGCGCTTCACATTGGCGCTGTCGGCCAGGTCGCTGCCCTGCACCTGATAGCCCAGATTCAGCAGCACCTCGGCGATGCCGCTCATGCCGATCCCGCCGATGCCGACGAAATGGATGATGCCGATGTCGAGCGGAAGCGCCCTCATGCTGCCTTCTCCTGAGGCTTCGGAAGAACCGGATTGACGCCGCCATTGGCCGGCGCCTGGGCCAGCACCAGATCGGCCAGCAGATCGACAGCGTCGGGCGTGCCGGCGGCGCGCATTTTCTCGGCCGCCACGATCAGGCCCTGCGGCATGGCCAGCAGCATTTCCAGCCGGTCGGCAACGGATTTTGCGCAGAACGCCGTTTGCGGCATGACCCAGGCCCCGCCAGCGTCTTCAATGGCGCGGGCATTGGCGGTCTGGTGGTCGTCCATGGCGTGCAGATAGGGCACCAGCACCGCCGGGCGGCCGGCGGCGGTCAGCTCCGCTACCGTGGAGGCGCCGGAGCGGCAGATCACCAGATGGGCGCGGGTCAGCCGAGCCGGCATGTCGGCGAAGAAGGACTGCACCTCGGCGGCCATGCCGATATCGGCATAGGCGGCCTCGACCCGGGCGACATCCTCCGGCCGGGCCTGCTGTTCGATGCGCAGGCGGGCGCGCAGCCCCTCGGGCAGCAGCGCCAGCGCAGCCGGCAGCACGTCGGAGAAGATCGTCGCGCCCTGGCTGCCGCCGGTGACCAGTAGGCTCAGCTTGCCGTCAATCTCGGCAGGCGGGTAGGGGGTGTTGCGCACCGCGAGAATATCGGGGCGCACCGGATTGCCGGTGAAGGCCAGCTTCGCCCTGTCGCCGGCACGCACCATCAGGGTTTCGCGGAAGGAGGTGGCAATCATCCGCGCGCGGGGGGCCAACAGCCGGTTGGCACGGCCCAGCACGGCGTTCTGCTCATGCAGTACGGTCGGGATGCCCAGCAGCTGCGCCGCCACCACGCTCGGCACCGAGGGATAGCCGCCGAAGCCGACGACAACACCCGGCTTCAGCCGGCGCAGCAGCGCCAGCGCGTCGATGGTGCCGAGGCCGAGCGACATCGCCCCGCCCAGCTTTGCCGAGATGCCGGGGCGGTTGATGCCCTCGGCGCGGATGCGGTGGATGGCGAAATCGCTGGCGCCGCCCATCTCGAAGGCCTTGGCGCGGCGGTCGGTGATCAGCGCCACACTGTGGTCGCGCGCCAGCAGCGCCGTGGCCAGCGCCTGGGCCGGGAACAGATGCCCGCCAGTGCCGCCGGCGGCGAGGATGATCGGGCGGCTCATCGGTAGCCTCCCCCGACCCGGCGGCGGGTCAGCGCCAGCGCCATGCCCATGCCCATGCACAGCGCCAGCATGGAGGAGCCGCCATAGGAGACGAAGGGCAGGGTCATGCCCTTGGTCGGGATCATGTGCAAAGTGGAACCCATATTGACCAGCGCCTGTACGCCGAACTGGGCCAGCAACCCGGCCGAGGCCAGCATGACGAACAGGCTCTGCTCGCCCAGCGCGCGGGCGAAGCCGCGCAGCACCACGAAGGCGAACAGCGTCAGCACCAGCAGACAGGCCACCAGACCCAGCTCCTCGCCGGCAACGGCGAAGACGAAATCGGCATGGGCGTCGGGGATATAGGCCTTCACCGTGCCTTCGCCCGGCCCGCGGCCAAAGAGGCCGCCATTCACGAAGGCCTCCAGCGAGCGGTCGACCTGATAGCTGTCGCCCGATGCCGGATCGAGGAAGCGGTTCACGCGGCTGGCCACGTGATCCAGCGTGAAATAGGCGCCGGCCAGCCCGGCCACGCCCAGCAGCACGCCGCCGACGATCCAGATGATCGGCATGCCGGCCAGGAAGAACTGGCCGAAGAAGATGGCGCTGACGACGACGGCCTGCCCCAGATCGGGCTGCAGCAGCAGCAGGCCGATGATCACGCCATATATTGCGATGGCGACGATATGGCCCGGAAAGCCCTCGCCCTTGCGCCATTCGGCGAACATCCAGGCGGCGACCACGGCGAAGAAGGGCTTGATGAATTCGGAAGGCTGCAGCGAGAAGCCGGCCAGGTTGATCCAGCGCCGTGCGCCCTTGATCTCGCCGCCGACGAACAGCACGGCAACCAGCAGGAACAGCGTGCCCAGCATGCCGATCACGGCGGCGCGCCGGACCTGATGCGGGGTGAACAGCGAGACGCCGATCAGCAGGGCGACGCCAACCGGCAGCAGCGCGAAATGGCGGCGCACGAAATAGAACTGGTCCAGGCCGATGCGCTCCGCCACCGGCGGGCTGGCGGCCAGCGTCATCAGCGCGCCGAAGCCTATGATCAGGCCGATGGCGGCCAGGCTCCAGCGGTCGATGGTCCACCACCAGCGGCCGAAGGTGCTGGTATCGGTGCGCGACAGGGCGGTCATGCGGCACCTCCCGTCACGGTGGAGGCCGGGCGGTCCGCCAGCGCCTGGACAAGCGTGCGGAAGGCATCGCCGCGATGCTCGAAGCTCTGGAACTGGTCGAAGGAGGCGGCAGCCGGCGACAGCAGCACGACACCGCCGGTGCCGCGCGCATCAGCGGCGGCGGCGGCCGTGGCAATGTCCAGTGTGCCGCACTGGCGGCAGGCGACCTTGCCCTCCAGCGTATCGGCGAAAGCCTGTGCCGATTCACCGATCAGATAGGCCTTGCGGATGCGCGGGAAGAAGGCGTCGAGGCTGTCGATGCCGCCATCCTTGGCCTTGCCGCCGGTAATCCAGTGGATGCGCTCATAGCAGGCCAGCGCGCGGGCAGTGGCCTCGGCGTTGGTGGCCTTGGAATCATTGATGAAGGCGACGCCGTCGATCACCGCCACCCGCTCCTGCCGATGGGCAAGGCCGGGGAAGCTGCGGATGCCGGCGATAATCGCCTCGCGCGCCACGCCCAGCGCCGTGCAGGCGGCATAGGCGAAGGCGGCGTTCTGCCAGTTATGCGCGCCGGGCAAGGCGGTCAGGTCGGTGAGGGCCAGGATGGTGTCCGCACTGCCCTGCGTGGCATCGACCAGGCGTCCGGCTTCGACATAGATGCCGGCGGCGACCGGATGCTCGACCGAAATGCCGGTTACAGCGCGGCCCAGTCCCGCTGCCATGCCGCGTGAGGCGGCATCATCCAGCCCAATGATCGCCGCACCTTCGGCGGCCAGCCGGTCGAACAGCCGGCGCTTGGCGGCGACATAGCCGTCAAAGCCGCCATGGCGGTCCAGATGGTCAGGCGTGATGTTCAGCAGCAAGGCGAGATCGAAGCGCGCCTTGTCCAGCAGCTCGATCTGGTAGCTCGACAGTTCCAGCACATAGACGCCATCTGCCCCGAGCGGCGCGAGGGTCAGCGCCGCCATGCCCAGATTGCCGCCGATTTCGGCGCGAATCCCGGCCTGCTTCAGGATATGGCCGATCAGCGCCGTGGTGGTCGATTTGCCATTCGTGCCGGTGATGCCGAGGAAGCGCGCCTGCGGATTGGCCAGCGCCAGCAGCTCGATATCGCAGACCAGCGCCACGCCCGCCGCCTTCGCCGCCTTGGCAGCGGCATGCGGGGCGGGGAAGCTGTGCGGGATGCCCGGGCTCCACACCGCCAGGTCGATGGTGGACCAGTCGGCATTCGCCAGATCGGTGATCGTCGCACCGGCCTTTGCCGCCTCGTCCCGGCGCGCGGCGGTGTCGTCCCAGGCCAGAACCTCGGCCCCGGCGGCAACAAGCGCGGTGACGCTGGCGATGCCGGAGCGTGCCAGGCCCATCACGGCGATGCGGCGGTTGCGCAAGAAGGAAAGGTCGATCATCTGTCCTCCCCCTCAGCGCAGCTTCAGGGTGGACAGGCCGGCGATGGCCAGCACCACGGCGATGATCCAGAAGCGGATCACGATGGTCGATTCGGCCCAGCCCTTCTTTTCGTAGTGATGATGCAGCGGCGCCATGCGGAAGACGCGCTTGCCGGTCAGCTTGAAGGACAGCACCTGGACGATGACCGACACAGTCTCCAGTACGAACAGCCCGCCAATGATCACCAGCACCAGCTCGTGCTTGGTCGCCACCGAGATGGCGCCCAGCCCGCCGCCCAGCGCCAGCGAGCCGGTATCGCCCATGAACACCATGGCCGGCGGCGCGTTGAACCACAGGAAGCCGAGGCCCGCACCGACCAGCGCGGCGCAGAACACCGCCAGCTCGCCGGTGCCCGGCACATGGATGATCTGCAGGTAATTGGCGAATACCGTATTGCCGACCAGATAGGCGATCAGCGCGAAGCAGGAGGCGGCGATCATCACCGGCACGATGGCCAGGCCGTCCAGCCCGTCGGTCAGGTTCACGGCGTTGGAGGAGCCAACCATGACCAGGGTGGTGAAGATGATGAAGAACCAGCCGAAATCGATCATCACGCCTTTCAGGAAGGGGATGGCGAGGCCGGTCGACATCGGGTCGGCGCTGATCCAGACGAAGATGACCGAGGCAACCAGGCCGACCGCCAGCTGGCCCAGCAGCTTCAGCCGGCTCGGCAGGCCCTTGGAATTGCGCTTGGTCAGCTTCAGATAGTCGTCGAAGAAGCCGATGACGCCGAAACCGCAGGTGACCAGCAGCACGGTCCAGACATAGGGGTTGCGCAGATCGGCCCAGAGCAGGGTTGAGACGGCCAGTGCTAGCAGGATCAGCGCACCGCCCATCGTCGGCGTGCCCTTCTTGGTCAGCAGATGGCTTTCCGGCCCGTCTTCGCGGATCGGCTGGCCGCCGCGCTGCTTGGCCTTCAGCCAGTCGATGATGGCCGGCCCGGTCAGGAAGGCGATGATCAGCGCAGTGATGACCGCGCCGCCGCTGCGGAACGTCAGGTAGCGGAACAGGTTGAACACCGCAAAATCGTCGGCGAAGGGGGTGAGGAGAAGGGGCAGCATCCGGTTTCTCCTCACGCGCCTGCGGCGGCGCTGTGCAGCGCCGTCAGGGCTTCGACGATACGGGCCATCTTCATGCCCAGGCTGCCCTTGACCAGAACGACATCGCCGCTGCGCACCAGCGCGCTGACCAGCGGGGCCAGTTCCTGCGCGGTATCGGCATGGCCGGCATGCAGGCCCTTCGGCAGCATCGCTGCCAGCCGGGCCATGTTCGGGCCCACGGTCAGCACGAGGACGGCACCGGACTCGACAAGAGCCGGCGCCAGCGCCTCATGCGTCGCCGGGGCGGCATCGCCCAGCTCCAGCATGTCGCCCAGCACGACGACACGGCGGCCACCGGTGGCGACCGGGGTCATCTTCATCACGTCCAGCGCGGCGCGGATGGCTGGCGCGCTGGCGTTGTAGCTTTCGTCGATCAGCAGCAGCGATCCGCCTTTCGGCAGGGCAATGTGGACCTGCCGGCCGCGGCCCTTCGGCACCTCGACCTTCACCAGCGCGGCGGCGGCCTGCACGACATCCCCGCCCAGCGCGGCAATGCCGGCCAGCACGCCCAGGCTGTTCATCACCCAGTGCCGGCCGGGGGCGGCCAGCTTGTAGGACAGCCGGCGGCGGCCGACCACCGCCTGGACCTGGCTGCCCGTGGCGCTGAGTTGGGCATTGACCAGAAAAGCATCGGCGGTCAGGTCGCTGCCGAAGGCGACAATTTCCCGCACGCCGGCCGCGCGCGCCTTGTCGCGCAGCCGGGCGAAATGCCGGTTGTCGCGGTTCAGCACGGCGATCCCGTCGCTGGTCAGGCCGGTGAAGATTTCCGCCTTGGCGTCGGCAATCTCTTCCTCGCTGTCGAAATGCCCGGCATGCACGGCCTCGACATTGGTGATCAGCGCGACATCCGGGCGTACCATCTGCGACAGCGGGGCCAGCTCGCCGGCATGGTTCATGCCCAGCTCGGACACCAGATAGGCGGCGTCCTGCGGCAGTCGCGCCAGGGTCAGCGGCGCGCCGATATGGTTGTTGAAGCTGGCGACGCTGGCATGGGTCTTCCCCAGTGCCGACAGCGCGACGCGCAGCATCTCCTTGGAGCCGGTCTTGCCGACGCTGCCGGTGACGGCAATCGCCTTGGCAGAATTGCGGCCGCGTTGGAATCGGCCAAGCGAACTCAGCGCTTCCAGGGTCGAGGTAACCTGCAATACCGGCGCGTTGGCCGGTATCCCCTCCAGGTCACGCTCAACCAACACCGCGGCCGCACCCCTCCCCAAGGCATCCAGGGCATAGTCATGGCCGTCGAAACTGTCGCCCTTCACGGCGACGAACAGATCACCTTCCGCCACCGTGCGGCTGTCGATGGAGACGCCCATCGCCTGCCAGTCCCGGCTGTTCCGGCCGCCCGTGGCGGCAACGGCATCGGCGGATGTCCAGAGGATCGCGGTCATGCGCTCCTCCCGGTCGTATCGGCGCCATACAGCCGGGCCACGCTGGCGCGGGCCACGGCGGCATCGTCGAAGGGGCGGGTCTCGCCGCCGATTTCCTGGCCCTGCTCATGGCCCTTGCCGGCGATCACCAGCACGTCGCCCGGCTCCAGCGCGGCGATGGCGCTGTGGATAGCGACGGCACGGTCACCGATTTCCTGCGCGCCGGGGCAGCCCTGCATCACCTCGGCGCGGATCGCGGCCGGGTCTTCGCTGCGCGGATTGTCGTCGGTCACGATCACCCGGTCGGCCAGCCGCGCGGCGATCTCGCCCATCATCGGCCGCTTGCCGCGGTCGCGCTCGCCGCCGCAGCCGAACACCACCGCCAGGCGATGCTCGACGAAGGGGCGCATTTCGCTCAGCACGGCGTCCAGCGCGCCCGGCTTATGGGCGTAATCAACATAGATGGTGGCACCGCCCGGCAGGGTGGCGACACGCTCCAGCCGGCCCGGCACGCCGCGCAGATGCTCCAGCGCCGGCAGTGCCTCATCCAGCGGAATGCCGGTGGCCATGACGAGGGCGAGGGCCGCCAGGGCGTTCATCGCCTGAAAGCCGCCGGCCAGCGGCAAATCAATCTCGCGCGCCTTGCCATGCAGGATCATGCCGAGGCGCTGCCCGTCCGGGCGCGGCAGCCGGTCTACCAGGCGCAGATCGGCACCCATGGCGCGGCCATAGCTGACGATGCGGTGGTCGCGCCGGGCGCAGATCCGCGCCAGCGTGGCGAATTGCGGCATGTCGGCGTTCAGCACCGCTGTCCCGCCCGGCGCCATGACGCGGCAGAAAAGCTGGGTCTTGGCCTGGAAATACGCCTCCATATCGGCGTGGTAGTCGAGATGGTCGCGGGCCAGGTTGGTGAAGGCGGCGGCCGTCACGCGAACACCGTCCAGCCGGTACTGGTCGAGCCCGTGGCTGGAGGCTTCCATGGATAAAAAGCCGACTCCGGACCCGGCGAGCGTCGCGAGAACGCGGTGCAACTCGACCGGGTCCGGAGTCGTAAGCCCCTTTGTGCTCGGCAAGTCAGGGGCAACCACGCCCAGCGTTCCGACGCTGGCGGCCTTGCGGCCAAGATAAGTCCAGATCTGGCGGGTGAAATCGACCACCGAGGTCTTGCCGTTGGTGCCGGTGACGGCGACGACATGCTCGGGCTGCTGGCCATAGAAGCGCGCCGCCATGCGGGCAAGGCGCTGGCGCGGATTGGCATCGGCGATGATCGGTACCGTCCCATCCAATGTCAGTCCGCCCGCCTGGGCGCCGCTGGAGGCCAGAACGGCCCGTGCGCCGCGCCCGATGGCATCGGCGATGAAGGCACGGCCATCGGCCTTCGCGCCGGGCAGGGCGGCGAACAGATAGCCGGGGCGGACCTGACGGGAATCCGCCGTCAGCCCCTCGATGTCGATATCGCCGGCAGCGGCCAGGACCGCGTTTGCCGGCTGGTCGCCGTTTATGAGATCAATAAGACGCAAGATGCTTGCCCCCGTTTTTCGTTGGGTCGCGGGGGGCGATATCGAGCACCAGATCGCGGCGGATTTCTGGCGCATTTTCGTCAACAGGCGAAATTCCGTACATCGGAGCCATGCGGCGCACGATGTTCTTCACGACGGGGGCGGCAACCCAGCCGCCGGTGGCGTAGCCGAAGGTGCGCTTGTTGCCCACCGGCTCGTCGATCATCGCCAGCACGATGTATTTCGGATCATTGATCGGGAAGGCGCCGACGAAGGAGGAGATGCGGGCCTTGCGGTTATAGCCGCGGCCGGACAGCTTCTCCGCCGTACCGGTCTTGCCGCCGACCAGATAGCCCTCGGCCGAGGCGTTGCGGCCGGTGCCGTTCTCGACGACAAGGCGCAGCAGGCGGCGCATCTGGTCCGAGGTTCGCTCCGAGATGACGCGGGCGCCGGGAGGCGTGGCACCGGGCTCGCGCTTCAGCAGTGTGACCGGGCGCAGGATGCCGCCATTCACCATGGCCGAGACACCGCTGACCAGATGCATCGGGCTGACCGACAACCCATGGCCGAAGGAAATGGTCATCAGGTTGATTTCGCGCCACGGGCTGGGCGCCAGCGGCACGCCGGCCTCGGGAATCTCGATCGGCAGGCGCGACAGCATGCCGATCTTCTTCATGAAATCGTGCTGGCCGGTGACGCCGACCTCCATCGCCATCTTGGCGGAGCCGATATTCGAGGAATGCTCGAAGATCTCCGGCACCGACAGCCAGCGATTCTTGCCGTGATAATCGGAGATGGTGAAACGCGCGATGCGGATCGGGTGCGAGGCGTCGAACCCGCCATTCAGCCGCACCTTGCCGCTGTCCAGCGCCATGGCGTGGTTAAACACCTTGAAGGTCGAGCCCATCTCATACACGCCCAGCGTGGCGCGGTTGAACTGCGCGTCGGGGTCCAGGCTGCGGGTCTGGTTCGGGTCGAAATCCGGCAGCGATACCATGGCCAGCACTTCGCCATTGCGGGCGTCAAGCACCACGCCGGCGGCGCCGATGGCCTGGAATTCGGTCATCGATTCCAGCAGTGATTCACGCACGATGTGCTGCAGGCGCAGATCGAGCGACAGCTGGACCGGCTGGCCGCCGCTGCGCAGCACCTCGTCGAAGGATTGCTCGATGCCGGCAATGCCCCGGCCATCGACATCGGTATAGCCGACGACATGCGCGGCCGCACCGCTTTGCGGATAGACCCGCTTCTCCTCGCGCTGGAAGTAGAAACCGGGGATGCCGAGGCGGTTGATATCGAATTGCTGGCGTGGCGTCAGGTTGCGCCTGATCCACACGAAGCGCCGCTCGGTCGCCAGCTTGGCGATGATTTCCTGCTCGCTGATGCCCGGCAGCACGGTGGCCAGCTTCTGCGCCGCCTCGACCGGGTCCAGCACGGCCATCGGATCGGCGTAGAGCGAAGGGGTGTGCAGGCTGGTCGCCAGCAGCAGGCCATTGCGATCGATGATCTCCGACCGGCTGCTCTGGATGATGGTGGCGCGTGCGGCATCGGCCAGGCGCGGCTCTGCCCCCTGGTTCATCACTGTCACATCGGCCAGCCGCACGCCGACCGCGCCAAAGGCCACGGCGAACAGGGCGGCGGCGATCACCAGCCGGGTGCGGCCGGTCTCGATGGCGTTGCGGACATGGCCTTCCAGCGCGACATGATGCGAGGGCGGCGGCACGTCGGGATTCGGCGCGCGCTTGAAGACGGTGCGGAGATTCAGGCGGGTGCGGGTCATTCGCTGAGCCTCCGGCTGGTGGCCAGGATCGCCTGCGGCTTTTCCATCGGGGCGGCGATCAGCGGGTTGCTGCGCGCCACCGGCGGCACGGGCAGGCCATCCGGCGTGATGACCGGGATCGGATCAGGCAGCGCGCTTACCGATGCGGCCAGCACCTTCGCCGTCACCGGCTCCAGATCGAGATAACGGCGTGCCAGATCGGCCAGCCGGTCCGGGCGGTTCAGATAGCTCCACTCGGCACGCAGGATCTGGATCGCCTCCTGGTCCCGGATGATCTGGCTGTTCAGTCGGGCCAGCTGCTCTTCACGTTCCTGAACCTCGTATTTCAGCAGGAACAGTGCGACGCCGGCGCCACCGATCAGGAAAATCCACAGCAGGAAGGTCTGGCGCATCAGGCGGCCTCCCCCCAGGCATCGGCATCGGTGCGTTCGGCGACGCGCAGCTTGGCGGAGCGGGCGCGTGGATTGACGCGCAGCTCGCTGTCCTCAGCCGTGATCGGCTTGCGCTGCAGCAGGCGGAAGCTGGGGCTGCGTGGCGCGATATCGGCAACCGGGATATGGCGTGACGGGCGGCTGGTCTCACCGGCGCGGCTTTTCAGGAAAACCTTCACCCGGCGGTCTTCCAGCGAATGGAAGGTGACGACGGCCAGCCGGCCCTGCGGCGCCAGCAGCGCCTCGGCGGCGGCAAGCCCGCGATCCAGCTCGCCCAGCTCGTCATTCACATGCAGGCGCAGGCCCTGGAAGGTGCGGGTGGCGGAATCGATGCCATCCTTCGATTTCGGTACGACGCTGCGCACGATGGAGGCCAGCCGCCCGGTGCGGGTGATCGGTGCCTCGGCACGGGCGGCGACGATGGCGCGCGCTACACGGCGGGCCATCCGCTCCTCGCCCAGATGGAAGATGATGTCGGCCAGCTCGGCCTCGCCGGCCTCATTCACCAGATCGGCGGCGCTGGGGCCGTCCTGCTCCATGCGCATGTCGAGCGGGCCGTCGCTGCGGAAGGAGAAGCCCCGCTCGGCCTCGTCCAGCTGCGGCGAGGAGACGCCCAGATCCAGTGCCACGCCATCGACGCCGGTAACGCCACGCTCGGCCAGCAGCCGGTCCATCTCGCCGAAGCGGCCCTGGATCAAAGCCAGACGGCCAGCATAGCGCTCCACCAGGGCAGCGCCGCGGCGGATCGCGTCGGGGTCGCGGTCGATGCCGAAAACGCGGCAATCGGCAGCTTCCAGCAGGGCGCTGGCATAGCCGCCGAGACCGAATGTCCCATCAACGAAGACGGCGCCGGATCGCGGCGCCAGGGCGGCGACCACCTGGTCGCACAGGACAGGAATATGCAGGCGGGGCGTGGCCGTCGTCATGTGCCGCCCCCACCAGTGCCGCCGCCATCGTCGCGGCGCAGCTTCAGGGTGACGTCGCCATCCTTGATGCGCTGGCGGGCTTCCTCGCGCCGCCGCTCATAGGCTGCCGGCGCCCAGACCTGGAAGGTTTTGCCCTGGCCGACGAACAGCACGGCATCCCCGATGCCGGCCTGATCGATCAATTCCTTGGGCAGCATGATCCGGCCTTCGCTGTCGAAGGGGAGTTCGCGGGCTTCGGCGAGGATCGTCGCGGCAAGGTCGTCGGCTTTATCGGAGAGCATGTCGAGATCGTCGAGGCTGGCTGCGATCTGTTCGATGCGTTTGAAGCTGCAGCCCTCAAGGGCGGCGAATTTGGGGGAGGGGTAGACCACCACGCCCTGGAAGCTTTCCTCGGCCAATTGGGCACGGAACTTCGACGGAACGGAGACACGCCCCTTCCTGTCGATCTTGTTCTCGTGCTGGCCGATAAAAACCGCCAACGGAAGCTCCCCCTTCCAAGTTTTGCCATTCGCCCCGGCCAGTCATCCCGGTCGCGATCCGGGGGAGGTGGGCAGGGATGGCCAGCCATGGTCTTTCATGGGTTTTAATGGGATATCATGGGAAAATATGGTGGTCAATGGGATTGAGCAGTATATGGATGGGATGTTCTTGATTTATCCCGTTGCGATTGGGAACTTTTCTGCAACCGGCAAGTTAATGCCCGCCTCGTCTTCTGCTGTGGATAAGTATTCGAAATAGTATATTTGTTCACTGAATGTTCTTATTTGAGGCCAAGGCAGGGCATCGGCGCTGCGGCCGTGCCGTAAAAAACACTGCAGCTGTAAAAAGGGGTCAGGCGGTCTGTAAGCCGGGTTCTGTCCCCGCCGGCGATTGCTCGCGGTGGCGGGAGATGGCCATTCATCTGGGACGCCCGTTACCGGACGCCTCGCGCGACCAACCCGGATAGCGGCGCAGAACCCGCCTGCCGACGCCCGAAAGCGCCTGCGTGCCATCCCTATTCGGTCTTGCTCCCGGTGGGGTTTACCGTGCCGTTCCCATTGCTGGGACCGCGGTGCGCTCTTACCGCACCCTTTCACCCTTACCTGCCGCCTGTCCGAAGACAGGGGGCGGGCGGTTTGCTCTCTGTGGCACTTTCCCTAGGGTCGCCCCCGCCGGGCGTTACCCGGCACCGTGTTTCCGTGGAGCCCGGACTTTCCTCCCCCCGATTACTCGGAAGGCGGCCATCCGACCGTCTGACCCCGCGCGGATAGGTAGGGGGTTCGGACAGGCGGGTCAAGGAAGATGGCCGGCGCTATTCCGCCGACAGCACATCCTGGCGCGGCAGCATCGCGGCGAGGCCGTTGATCAGCGCGGCGGTTTCCTTGTCCAGCACGCCGTCCAGGCTGGACGGGCGGTAGCGGCGCTGGAAGGCGGTCAGCGTGGCCGGCAGATCAGCGATATCGTAGCCAATCTGGGCCAGAAGGAAGGCGGCCTCCATCGCCGTGCCGGGAGCGCCGGCAGGCTGCGGCTTCGGCCACAGGCCCAGCCGGTAGCGGGCGAGGCGCTGCCAAGGGAACAGCTCGCCCGGATCTTCCTTGCGGGTGGGGGCGATGTCGGAATGGCCGACGACGCGGTGGGGGAGAATCCCATGCCGGTCCCGGATGCCCGTCGCCAGCGTCAGCAAGGCGGCGATCTGCGGTTCCGGGAAGGGGCGGTAGCCATGCTCATGCCCCGGATTGACCAGCTCGATGCCGATGGAGGCGGAGTTCAGGTCGCTCTCCCCGGCCCAGAAGGACAGGCCGGCATGCCAGGCGCGGTTTTCCTCCGCCACCATGCGAAAGCAGGTGCCGTCCTCCTCGATCAGGTAATGCGCACTGACCTTGGCGACGGGGTCGCACAGCCGGTCCAGCGCCGCCTTGCCGGTTTCCATGCCGGTATAATGCAGCACCAGCACATCGGGCCGCCGGCCGTCCGGGCGGTCGCCGAAATTTGGGGAAGGGGTGTCGACGATCTGCATGGGACAGAGTTCAGGATCGCGGCGCCGAGGGCTGCGCCTGCTGTGGTCGCCTGATGGTGATGATGGCGACACCGCAGATGGTTATTGCACCGCCCAGCAGCTTCAGCAGACTCAGCTCCTCGCTCAGCATGATGATGCCGGCGACCACGCCGAATACCGGGGCCAGCAGCGTGAAGGGCATGACCTGGTTCACCTGGTAGCGGCTGAGCATCTTCATCCAGATACCATAGCCGAAAATGGTGACGACGATCGCCATATAGGCGACAGCGCCCCAGCCTTTCCAGCCGGCACCGGTAAAGGCCTCTACATGTCCATCTTCCAGCAGGCAGGAAGCAATCAGCAGCTGCGGCGCGGCGAACAGGGCCATCCAGCCGTTCAGGGTAAGCGCATCGACATCGGCGAGCTGCTTCATCTGGATGGCCGCCACCGCCCATATCATCGAGCCGGCAATGATCATGCCGAGATAGAGCATGTTGCTGCTGGTCTGCGGCTCGCCGGCCAGCAGCACCACGCCGACAATCGCCAGCGCCATGCCGAGCGACCGGCGCCAGCCCAGCCGGTCCTTGAAGAAGATCACGGCCAGCAGGGCGGAGAACGGCACCTGGACCTGCACGGCGATGGCCGCCGTGCTGGCATCCACCTTCTGCAGCCCGGTGAACATCAGCGCGAAATGCGCAAAACCCAGCGACACGCTGAGCAGCATCACCGGCAGCATCTTGCCGCGCGGCAGTCGGGTAAAGGGCACCAGGAACAGCGCCGTCAGTGCGAAGCGCAGCCCGACCAGCATCAGCGGCGGCAGTTCCTGCAGGCCCAGCTTGCTGACACCGAAATTGGCCCCCCAGACGGCCATGACGACGATAATCAGGGCGATATCGCGCAGGCTCATGCGGTTTTTACCTGCTCGACTTCCTCGCGCATCGCTTCCAGCTCCAGCCAGCGATCCTCGGAGGTGGCGACGGCGCCCCGGGCGCGTTCCAGCAGCGCGCTGGTTTTCTGGAAGCCGGCCGCATCGCGGCTGAAGAAGTCAGGATCGGCCAGCTGGGCTTCCAGCTTTTCGATCTCGCCCTCCAGCTTGGCAATAATGCCGGGCAGCTGCTCCAGCTCGCGCTGGTCCTTGTAGCTCAGCTTCACCGCGGCAGATTTCGCCCGCTCCGGCTTCGGCGCGCTGGGTTTCGTGGCTTTCGGTGCTTCATCGACCGGGGCCGGGCGCTGAGCAAGGTAGTCCTGATAGCCGCCGGCATATTCAGTAACCACGCCTTCGCCTTCGACCGCCAGGATGCTGGTCACAGTGCGGTCCAGGAAGTCACGGTCATGGCTGACCAGCAGCACAGTGCCAGCGTAATCCGCGACCACCTCCTGCAACAGATCCAGCGTTTCCATGTCGAGATCGTTGGTTGGTTCGTCCAGCACCAGCAAATTATGCGGCTGGCAGAACAGCTTGGCGAGCAGCAGGCGGTTGCGCTCGCCGCCCGACAGGCTGCTGACCGGGCTGCGGAATTGCTTGTCCTGGAACAGGAATTCCTTCAGGTAGCTGGCGACATGCTTGGGCTTGCCGTTGATAAAGACGGTGTCGCCGCCGGGGGCCAGCGTCTCCCACAGGCTGAGGATCGGGTTCAGCTGTTCGCGCTTCTGGTCGAAATAGGCCAGTTCCACGCCGAAGCCGATCTTCACCCGGCCTTTGTCCGGCTTGGTCTCGCCGATCAGCATCTTCAGCAGCGTCGTCTTGCCGGCACCATTCGGGCCGATCAGGCCGATCCGGTCGCGGCGCAGCACGCGGGTGGAGAAATCCTTCACCAGCACCTTCTCCCCGCCCTCCGGCGTCGGATAGGATTTGAAGATGTGGTTGGCCTCAATGATCGCTGTGCCGGCGCCATCGGCGGTTTCCACCGTCACCGTCATCTTGCCGGTCGGGCGGATGCGTTCGGCGCGTTCATGGCGGCTGACCATCAGCGCCTTCACGCGGCCCATATTGCGCTTGCGCCGGGCGGTCAGCCCCTCGCGCAGCCAGCGGGTTTCCTCGGCGATGCGGCGGTTCAGCTTCTGCGCCTGCATTTCCTCATCGGCCAGCAGCTTGTCGGCCCATTCCTCGAAATGCGCGAAGCTCTGGTTGGTACGGCGCAATTCGCCGCGTTCCAGCCAGTAGGTCTTCTGCCCCAGCTTGGTCAGGAAGGCGCGGTCATGGCTGACCAGCAGGATGCCGCCACGGAAATTCAGCAACTCCTGTTCCAGCCACTCGATGGTCGGCAGGTCGAGATGGTTGGTCGGCTCGTCCAGCAGCAGGATATCCGGGTCTGAGACCAGCGTCCGGGCCAGCGCCGCGCGCCGGCTCTCGCCGCCCGACAGGCGCTCGGTCGGCGTGTCGACGCGCAGGCTCAGGCGGCGCAGTACGGCCTCGATCAGATGATCGCGCGGCGCGTTGTCCTGGGCCGGCGGCAGTCCCTCGGCGACATATTCGCCGACCGTGCTGCCCTTGGTGAATTTCGGTTCCTGCTGCAGATAGGCGACGCGTGCGCCGGGCTGCTGGAAGCGCTCCCCGCCATCCAGATCGATCATCCCGGCCAGCGCCTTCATCAGGGTCGACTTGCCACTGCCATTGCGCCCGACAAGGCACAGCCTGTCGCCAATGCCAACCGGCAGGTCGACCTTGTCGAACACCGGATTGCCGCCGAAGCTGAGCGCCGCGTTACGCAGCGCCACGATGGGGGGATTGCTGGCCATGTCAGAAAAATCGATTCTTAAGCTTTAAAGTGTCATTGCCGGGCTGGAACAGACTCATTTCATGCCGCGATGCTTGCGGATGCGGTCATAGGCGGCGTTGATGGCGGCCACTTTTTCATTGGCGATCTCAATGAACTCTGGCGGCATGCCCTGGGCCATCAGACGGTCGGGATGGTTTTCCCGCATCAGGTCGCGATAGGTCTTCTTCACATCCTCGTCGCTGGTCTCCGGGGTGATCCCCAGAACAGTGTAGGGATCGGCCGATTCCTCGCCGGTATGCTGGGCGCGGATGCGCTCGAACGCCATCTCGTCGAAGCCGAAGATGCGCGCCACTTCCTTCAGATAGTCGAGTTCCGGCCCTTTCAGCCTGCCGTCGGACTTGGCGATATGGAACAGGCTGGCCAGCAATTCTTCCAGCACCGGAGAGCCGGGCTCGAACAGGTTGGATATCTGGCGCGCATAGGGCTCGAAGCCGCGCGCATCCTTCTTCGCTAGGTTGAAGATACGGGCGACATTCTTGATCTCGTCCGGCGGCACCCGGAAAACCTCGCGGAAGGCACGGATTTCATCCTGCGTCACCGCGCCATCGACCTTCGCCATCTTGGCGCCCAGCACGATGACGCCGATGGTGAAGGCGATCTTGCGCGTCCCGTCCTGCGTCGGCTTCAGCGGCTCCGGCTCCAGAACATCAATCTCGCGGATCTTGTCGACCGCATGCCCGGCCAGCGCGCCCATGATGGCGCCCAGCGGCCCACCCAGCGCAAAACCCGCCGCTCCGCCAATAATTGTACCCCAGACGCTCATTCACCACTCTCCGTACCGCGCATGCAGGACCCTAACGGTAAACAGCCGATCATGCCAGATGCGGCCCAGATGCGGCCCAATGCGGCACGGTGTCTCATATGGGTAGCGCATAATCCGGTATTGACAGTAATCAACGCACACATCATCTATTAGGCGTTAGATTGTGCACTGCAGCATAATTTGGCGAACAGGTATCGCAGAAGCGACGATGCACGGCAAGCCGCCGAGAAGAGGCGGCAAGGGGTTCTGCCCCATAAAATCATTAGGGAGGGTGCCTGCTGGTAATGAGGTACCCCATGATCATCTACAAGCGGCTCTGGCCGACCCATTCGACAGATTATCGCGACCATCTGATGCGGCTGACGCCGGATCAGCGCCATTATCGATTTGGCGGCATGGTCGATGACGGTTTCCTGGATCGAAAGACCGGTGATATCGACTGGCTGCGCTGTCTTGCCTTCGGCTGTTTCGTCGATGGCGTGATGCGCGGCGCAGTCTTCATCATCCGCGCCCATAATGGCTGGCTTGACGAAGCCGAGCTGGCCATCACTGTCGAAGCGCCCTTTGAAGGGAGCGGCATCGGCACGCAGCTGATGCGCCGGGCTACCAACATTGCCCGCAATCGCGGCGTGGCGCGGGTGACGCTGTTCTGCCTGAGCGATAATTTCCGGCTGATGGCGCTGGCCCGCAAATTCGATCCGACGATGACAATCGACCACGGCGATGCCGAACTGACGGTCGATCTCGGACCGGCGACACAGATCAGCTATGCCGAGGAAGCTTTGGGCCTGCTGGAAACCGGTATCTCCAGCTTCTACGAGCAGTTCGGCGCCAAGGCCGCATAAGCTTGCGCATCAGGCCGGCACGATAGGATGATAGCCCGCAACTTATAGGGGGCATCATGCTGATTGTGTTCGGTGGACTGCCGGGAACCGGCAAGACAACGCTGTCGCGCGCGCTGGCGGCGAAGCTCCGGGCGGTCTATCTGCGCATCGACGCGGTCGAGCAGGCACTTCGCGATTCCGGCATGCTGCCGGGCAAGGTCGGTCCCGCCGGCTATCTCGCGGCAATGGCGCTGGCCCGCAGCAATCTGGCCATCGGCCATGCCGTCATCGCCGATTGCGTAAACCCGGTCCCCGAAAGCCGCGCGGGCTGGGCCAGTGTCGCTGGCACTGCCGGTGTGCGCTTGTTGCAGGTAGAAGTGATCTGCTCCGATCCGGTGGAGCATCGCCGCCGGGTGGAAAGCCGGATCGCTGACATACCAGGACATGCCCAGCCCGACTGGGCCAGTGTGCAGGCCCATGACTACAGGCCCTGGCCGGAGGCGGATATCGTGATCGACACCGCCCGGCTGACCCCGGAGCTGGCGCTGGCCCAGCTGGAAAAACTGACTGGATAGAAAGTCGAGCGCCGAGGGCTCCGGCTCTGGGCGTGACAGGCCGCCGGGAAGTTGCTAAGCACGTTACCGCAATGCGACAAGATCGCAGGATCGTAGCAGGGTGACAGAAGATGGCGGCACAACAGATCGGCGCGGGCGAGTGGCAGTTCTGGATCGACCGGGGCGGCACCTTCACCGATATCGTGGCGCGCAAGCCGGATGGCGTGCTGGTCACCCACAAGCTGCTGTCGGAGAATCCGGAAGCCTATAAGGACGCTGCCCTTCAGGGCATCCGCGAGCTGCTGGACCGGACCTCCGAGCAATCGATTCCGGCCGAGCTGGTCGAAGCCGTGAAGATGGGCACCACGGTGGCCACCAACGCGCTGCTGGAGCGCAAGGGCGAGCGCACGGCGCTGGCGATCACCAGGGGCTTCCGCGACGCGCTGCGCATCGCCTACCAGAACCGCCCGCATCTGTTCACCCGCAAGATCACGCTGCCGGAGCTGCTCTATGAGCGCGTGGTGGAGGTGAATGAGCGGATGAGCGCCCAGGGCGAGGTGCTGGCGAAGCTCGATCTGGAGGCCGCACGCAAGGATTTGCAGGCGGTGTTCGACAGCGGCATCCGCTCGCTCGCCATCGTGCTGCTGCATGGCTACCGCTATACCGAACACGAGGCGGCACTGGCCGAGGTGGCAAAACAGATCGGCTTCACGCAGATTTCTGTCAGCCACCGGGTCAGCCCGCTGATGAAGCTGGTCGGGCGCGGCGATACCACGGTGGTCGATGCCTATCTGTCGCCGATCCTGCGCCGCTATGTCGACCGGGTGGCGGCCGAGCTGGGCGATACCCGCCTGATGTTCATGCAGTCCAATGGTGGCCTGACCGACGCCTTTCTGTTCCAGGGCAAGGACGCCATCCTGTCCGGCCCGGCCGGCGGCGTGGTCGGCTGCGTGAAGACCGCGCAGATGGCCGGTTTCGACCAGGTGATCGGCTTCGACATGGGCGGCACCTCGACCGATGTGTCGCATTTCAATGGCGAATATGAGCGCGCCTTCGAGACCATCGTCGCCGGCGTGCGCATGCGCGCCCCGATGATGCGCATCCACACCGTAGCGGCGGGCGGCGGCTCGATCCTGTTCTTCGATGGCGCGCGCTTTCGCGTCGGCCCGGAATCGGCGGGCGCCAATCCGGGGCCGGCCTGCTATCGCCGCGGCGGGCCGCTGACCGTGACCGACGCCAATGTCATGGTCGGCAAGCTGCATCCGGATTTCTTCCCGCCGGTCTTCGGGCCGAAGCGCGACGAGAAACTGGATGCGGATGTAGTGCGCCAGAAATTTGCCGCCATGGCCGATGAAATGCAGAAATCCATGGGCGTGACGCGCACGCCGGAGGAAGTGGCCGAGGGCTTCCTGAAGATCGCCGTCGAGAACATGGCCAATGCGATCAAGCAGATATCCGTGCAGCGCGGCTATGACGTCACGCGCTATGCGCTGAACTGCTTCGGCGGGGCCGGCGGGCAGCATGCCTGCGCCGTGGCCGATGCGCTGGGCATGAAGACCATCCTGATCCATCCCTTCGCCGGTGTGCTGTCGGCCTATGGCATGGGGCTGGCCGATCTGCGCGTGCTGAAGGAAAAGGCGGTCGAGGCCAAGCTGGCTGACGATCTGATCCCCGGCCTCGCCACCCAGCTCGACGGGCTGGCCGAGGAAGGCGTGGCCGAAATGCAGGGCCAGGGCGTCGAGGACGACCACATCAAGGTGCTGCGCAAGGTGCATGTGCGCTATGACGGCTCCGACACCGCCCAGGTGGTGGAATTCGGCAGCCGGCAGGAGATCGGCGAACGCTTCGTCGAGGCGCATAAGCAGCTCTATGGCTTCTCCATGGAGGGCAAGGGCATGGTGGTGGAGGCGCTGTCGGTCGAGGTGATCGGCGTCACCGATTCCGCCGAGGACCCGATCCTGGATGCCGGCAGCGGCGTGCTGCCGGCCGCCAAGGGCAATCTGCCGATGTATTGCGGCGCGGAACGCCACGACACCCCGGTCTATGACCGCCTCGACCTCGCCCCCGGCTGCATTGTAGACGGCCCGGCCATCGTCACCGACGCCAACGCCACCACGGTGGTTGAGCCGGGCTGGCAGGCGGAGGTCACGACCCGCGACCATATGGTGCTGCGTCGGGTGAAGGCGCTGCCGACCCGCGTCGCCATCGGCACCCAGGTCGATCCGGTGATGCTGGAAGTGTTCAACAATCTGTTCATGTCGATCGCCGAGCAGATGGGCGTGACCCTCCAGAACACTGCCTATTCAGTGAACATCAAGGAACGGCTGGATTTCTCCTGCGCCATTTTTGACGATGCCGGCAATCTGATCGCCAACGCGCCGCATATGCCGGTGCATCTGGGCTCGATGGGCGAGAGTGTGCGCACGGTGGTGCGCGAGAATCCGGATATCCGGCCCGGCGACGTCTACGCGCTGAACGCGCCCTATAATGGCGGCACGCATCTGCCGGACGTCACCGTCATCACCCCGGTGTTTGACGAAGAGGGGCGGAAAATCCTGTTCTATGTCGCCTCGCGCGGCCATCACGCCGATATCGGCGGCACCACGCCGGGCTCAATGCCGCCGGATTCGGTGACCGTCGATCAGGAAGGCGTGATGATCGACAATTTCCAGCTGGTCGATAAGGGCGCTTTCCGGGAGAAGGAACTGGTCGAACTGCTGACCGGCGGGAAATATCCGGTGCGCAACGTGACGCAGAACGTCGCCGATCTGCAGGCGCAGATCGCCGCCAACGAGAAGGGCGTGGCCGAACTGCGCAAGATGGTCGGGCATTTCGGCCTGGATGTCGTCATGGCCTATATGCATCACGTCCAGGACAATGCGGAGGAGCAGGTGCGCCGTGTCATCGGCGTGCTGAAGGATGGCAGCTTCGCGTATGAGATGGATGATGGCAGCGTCATCAAGGTGGCCGTCTCCATCGACCGCGAGAAGCGTTCGGCGAAGATCGACTTCACCGGCACCAGCGCGCAGCAGAAGACCAACTTCAACGCGCCCTCCGCCGTGTGCAAGGCTGCGGTGCTGTATGTGTTCCGCACGCTGGTCGATGACGACATCCCGATGAATGAGGGCTGCCTGAAGCCGCTGGAAGTCATCATCCCCAAGGGCTCGATGCTGAACCCGAACTACCCGGCCGCCGTGGTCGCCGGCAATGTCGAGACCTCGCAATGCATCACCGACGCGCTCTATGGCGCGCTCGGCGTGATGGGCGCGGCCCAGGGCACGATGAACAACTTCACCTTCGGCAACGAGACCTACCAGTATTACGAGACGATCTGCGGCGGTTCCGGCGCCGGGCCTGATTTCGACGGTTGCAGCGCGGTCCACACGCATATGACCAACAGCCGCCTGACCGATCCGGAGGTGCTGGAATGGCGCTTCCCGGTGCTGGTCGAGGATTTCCGCATCCGTGAAGGCTCCGGCGGCGCCGGGCTGCACAAGGGCGGCGAGGGCGTCATCCGCCGCATCCGCTTCCGCGAGGCGATGACGGCGGCCATGCTCTCCGGCCACCGCGTCATCCCGCCCTATGGCATGGCCGGCGGCGAGGAAGCGAAGACCGGCCGCAACGCCGTCGAACGCACAGACGGCACGGTGATCGAACTGAAACACATCAACCAGATCGAGATGAAGCCGGGCGACGTCTATGTGATCGAAACGCCGGGCGGCGGTGGTTACGGCAAGAAGGCGGGGTAGGGGTTAGAGTCGCTCCCTCGCTGCCATCATGCTAAATTGCAGGCATGGCTGAGACAGCGACATCCGACCTGCTCGACAAGGCGCTCGACACACTGCGCCGAAGCCAGGCGCTGTTGCGCCGGGGCGGGATCGCACATGCTGCTGTGTTCGGGTCCGTCGCGCGCCGGCAGGACAGGCCGGACAGCGATGTCGATGTGCTGGTTGATCTCATGCCGGATGCTGCAGTCGATCTGCTCGACATCATCCGGCTGGAACGCGTGCTGTCACGCGAGCTTGGCCGCCCGGTCGAGCTGACCGTGCGCGACCGGCTGAAGCCCGCCTTCCGCGCGGGTATCGAACGGGAAGCCGTGCGTGCCTACTGAGCGGCCGGCCGCCCGTCTCACGGATATTCTCGAGAATATCACCCGTATCGAAACCTATGTTGCCGGCGTCAGCGACGATGCGGCTTTCCGTAGCAATGCAATGGCGGTCGATGCTGTTGAGCGTTGCCTGGCGAGAATCAGCGAAGCAGCGGTAAAACTGGGCGCTACGGCAGAGGCGCTGGCCCCTGATCAGCCTTGGGCGGATATTCGGGGAATCGGCAACCGGCTGCGTCACGATTACGACGACATCTTGCCCAGCCTTATCTGGGGCGTTGTGCGCAACCGTCTTGGCAGTCTGAAGGCGGATTGCCTGAAAGCCCTAGAGCGATTGGACTGAATCGTCCTAGTCCCGCTTGATCCCCACCGCCGGCATCGCTACGGTTCCGGTCTTACCAGTCAGTTGAAGGCGGAGCAGACGGCCATGGGCGTTGCGGCGATCAGGCGGAACGATGCGCGGGTGGAGGAGGCGGTGGCGGCGCTGAAGGCGTTGCTGGGGGACCGGCTGTCCACGGCGCAGGCCATTCTCGACCAGCATGGCAAGGATGAGAGCTATCACCCGGTGATGGCCCCCGACGCCGTGGCCTTCGCCGAGACCACCGAGGAAGTCGCCGCCATCGTGAAAATCTGCGCCGCGCACAAGGTGCCGATGATCCCGTTCGGCACCGGTACCTCGCTGGAAGGCGGGGTGGCGGCGCTACAAGGCGGCGTGACCATCGATGTTTCCCGCATGAACAGGATTCTGGAGGTCAACGCGCAGGATCTCGATTGCCGCGTCCAGGCTGGCGTGACGCGCAAGCAGCTGAACGAGCATCTGCGCGATACCGGGCTGTTCTTCCCGATCGACCCGGGGGCTGACGCCTCGCTGGGCGGCATGGCCTCGACGCGGGCCTCCGGCACCAATGCCGTGCGCTATGGCACGATGCGCGAGAATGTCCTGTCGCTGACCGTGGTGACGGCCGATGGGCGCATCATCAAGACGGCGCGGCGCTCGAAGAAATCGGCGGCCGGTTACGATCTCACCCGGCTGTTCGTCGGTTCCGAGGGAACGCTGGGCATCATCACCGAGGTGGCGGTCCGGCTCTATGGCGTGCCGGAGCAGATATCCTCCGCCGTTTGCGCTTTCCCCGACCTGGAGGGCGCGGTGAACAGCGTCATCCTGATCATCCAGTCCGGCATCCCGGTCGCCCGCATGGAATTGCTGGACGAGGTGCAGATGGGCGCCTGCATCGCCTATTCGAAGCTGGAGGGCTATCAGGCGGTGCCGACCCTGTTCTTCGAGTTTCACGGCACGGTTGCCGGTGTGGCCGAACAGGTCGAGATGGTGAAATCCATTGCCGGTGATTTCGGCGGCGCCGATTTCAAATGGGCGACCAAGGCGGAAGAACGCACGGCGCTGTGGGAGGCACGGCACAAGGCCTATTACGCCGCCCTGGCGCTGCGCCCGGGTGCCAAGGGCTGGCCGACCGATGTCTGCGTGCCGATCTCGCGCCTGGCCGAATGCATTCTGGAAACCAAGAAGGACATTGCCGAATCGGGCATGCTGGCGCCGCTGGTCGGGCATGTCGGCGACGGTAATTTCCATCTGGTTTATGTCATCGATCCGGAGAACCCGGCGGAGTTGGCGACGGCCAATGCGCTGAACGACCGCATGGTGCTGCGTGCCCTGGCAATGGAGGGTACATGCACCGGCGAGCATGGCATCGGCTATGGCAAGATGGACTTCCTGGTGGCCGAGGCCGGTGAGGCCGTCAGCGTCATGCGGCAGATCAAGCTGGCGCTCGATCCTGACAATCTGATGAATCCGGGAAAAATCCTGCGTATCTGATCTAACCGCTAAGATAGGGTTTTGTGCCGGTATGGCAGGGTTTCCGGCCGGATCGGGTGGTAGCGCCTTGAAACGGCCATGCCCCATCTATAGTGGATACAGCTCAATCTCTGGACGGATGCATCCTGCCGACCGATAGTCTTTCGCGGCGCGGCGCAAATAGACGTCCGGGCAAGGAATAAGAAGGCTCGAAGGGGGGCAAGGGTGCGGCTAGTTCTGATTATTGCGGGTGGCCTGCTGGCTCTGCTTCTTGCGCTTGTGCTGATCGTTCCGGCGGTTATCGACTGGAACGGCTACAAGCCGCGCCTGGCTGAGGCTGTTCGTGACGCGACTGGCCGGGAGCTGATCATCGATGGCGATATCAGCCTGTCCATCCTGCCGACGCCAACCCTGACGGCCGAGGGCGTGCGATTCGCCAATATCGAGGGCGCCTCGACACCGGACATGGCGCGCCTCAAGGCCCTGGATCTCGAAATTTCCCTGATGCCCCTGCTGGGTGGCACGGTGCAGGTCGAGCGTCTGGTTCTCGTCGAGCCTTTCATCCAGTTCGAAACCCTGGCGGATGGCCGGACCAACTGGAGTTTCGCGCCCCGGGAAACCGCCAATGGCGCCACCGGCGACCCGGATGAGCTCTTCGTTGAGCCGCCCAGCGGATCGGCCATCAAATTCGATAATGTCCGGATCGAAAATGGCACGGTCATCTACCGCTCCGCGACCGGCACCGATCAGCGCTTCGAGAAGCTGACCGCGACGCTGACCGCGCCCAGCCTGTACGGGCCGTACCAGGCGAATGGCAATCTGACCTATCAGGGCATACCGGCAACGCTGGAAGCGTCACTGGGCAATATCGAATTCGACCGCCCGGCTGTGGTGTCCCTGCGTCTGGGGCTGGCGGAGCGCGGCAATCTTGCTTTCTCCGGCAGTTTTCAGCGCGGCCCGTCGGTCAATCTCAGCGGCCGCATCGAAGCCGAATCGGGGAATTTGTCGACCCTGGTGAATACGGTCATCGGCGGCAAGGTTCCGCTGCCCGCCCTCGAACAGAAACTGGTCGTCCATGGCACGCTGAACGCGACGCCGGCCACCCTGGCACTGGATGACATGCTGGTGACGTTTGGCGCGGCGCGGGCGACCGGCGCGGTCAATGCCGGGCTGGAAGGCGGTCCGCGCGTTGATGTGGTGCTGGAAGTCGGCCGCATCGATCTCGATAAGATCATGGGTGACATCATTGCCCAGGCCGCTGCTGCGCCGCCGGTCCGCAACCAGCCGGCGGCCCCGGGGACGGGGCAGGCAGGCGCCGGCCGGACAGCCATGTTGCTGCCGGACGACATCGCTCTCTCGCTCGACCTGACCGTCGGGGCCATCGATTATCGCGGGCGGCTGATCCGGCAGTTGCGCACGAATATGGTGCTGGATGACGGGCGTCTGGCCCTGAACCAGTTATCCGCCCAATTGCCTGGCGGCACCGAGGCGTCACTGCTCGGTGGGGCTGCCAATGGCGATCATGGCGTGCGGTTCCAGGGCTCTGTGGAAATGGTCTCGACCAATCTGCGCGAGTTTGCCGAATGGCTGCGCGTCGATCTGGTGAATGTTCCGGCCGATCGGATGCGCAGCCTGTCGCTGCAAAGCGATGTGTCGCTCGATTCGCGGGAATTGCTGCTGTCGCAGCTCGATCTTCGGGTTGATTCCAGCAAGATCACCGGCGGTCTGGTCTATCGCCTCAGCACCCGCCCGTCCTTTGGCGTGACGCTGACTCTGGACCGGCTCAATCTCGACGCCTATATGGCGGCGGTGCAGCAGCGCCTGGCACCTGTCCTGCCGGAGCCGACGCCGCGCGCCGATGGGGCGTCGCCACAGCCGCCGCTCGCCGTGCTGGACAGTTTTGATGCGAATATGAAGCTGCAGGTCGGCCAGGTGACCTATCGCGGCCAGCAGATCCGCGACATCACCATCGATGCCTCGGTGCAGGACGGGGTGGCGACGATCCGCGATGTCAGCGTCAGCGATCTTGCCGGGGGCCGCGCCAAGCTGAGCGGCAGCCTGGTGGCCCGCGAGGATGCGCCGGCCGGCGAATTGCTGTTCGACCTGTCGACCCGCGATCCGGGCCGTTTGTTCCAGCTGCTGAACTTCCAGGCACCGGTCGAACCCGCCCGTCTGGGCCGGCTGGCCCTCAAGGGCAAGCTTTCCGGCACACCGGCCTCCTTCGAGGTCGATACTGCGCTGAACATCGCCGGTGCTGCGATGACGGTCACCGGCAGCATGGGCGTGGCCCAGTTTCCGCCGCGGCTGGACCTGGCGGCCGAAGGCAGCCATCCCGATCTGGCGCAGCTGCTGAGCGCCTTCCTTGGCCGCAACCCGAAGGACGGGCCGCCACTTGGCGATGTCCGCCTGTGGCTGACCGCGAAGAGCGGCGATACCGATGCCCTGGCCTTTAATGGCCGGGTAGAGGCTGCTGGGGGCATGGCGACTCTTGAGGGCGATGTAAATCCCTTCGCGCCGGTGCCGACCTTCGCCCTGAACTTCGAAGCCAACAGCGGCAATGCGGTGCGACTGGCGCGGGTGCTGGCACCGAATTACCGGCCTGTGGGGGACCGTGACCGGCCCTTCGTGCTGACGACGCGGCTGTCGGGCAATGCTTCCGCTTTCGATCTGGCCGATATCGTGTTCAAGGCCGGCGATATTGAGATGACAGGCGGCGGCGGGGTTTCGCGGTCGGGTGAGCGTCCGCGCGTGACGGCGAAACTGATTTCAAATGACATCGTCATCGATCCGTGGCTGCCCGATCCGGCGCTGGGCGCAGGGCCGGCATCGCCGCGTGCCCCAATCCCTGTGCCGATGGCTGGCCCGCAGGGCTGGTCGCGTGAGCCGCTGTCTCTGGGCGGGCTGCGGTCCATTGATCTGGACCTGAATATCGAGGCGGCGTCGATCCGGCACGGTAATTACGTGGTCGACAGCGCCACCCTTGCGGTGTTGCTGCAGGATGGCGTGCTGGATCTCTCGACGCTGGAGGGCGGATTGTTCGGCGGCACCTTCCTGGCGCAGGGCCAGATTGTCGTCGCCGATCTGCCGACGATGCGGCTGACAGTCCGCGTGAAGGATGCCGATCTGCGCCTGGCTGCTGCCAGCGCCGGCCAACCGCAGCAGATTCGCGGCTTGCTGGATCTGGAACTGGATGCCGGCAGCCGGGGCAACACAGAGGCCACCCTGATCAGCGCCATGAATGGCGGGGGACGGTTCAAGGTTCGTGAGGGCGTTGCCGAAGGGTTCGACCTGCAGCAGGTCAGCGACCAGTTGAAGGAGCTGGACAGTGTTGCCGCCTTTCTGGGGCTGGCAAAGGCGGCTTTCAGCGGCGGCGAAACGCCGTTCCAGCAGCTGGAAGGCACCTACAAGATCGGCGAAGGCATCGTGAGCACAGATGATACGACCCTTGTCGCCAGCGCCGGCACCGGCAAGCTGACCGGCACGGCCGATCTGCCGAAGCAGCAGCTCGACGCGACGGCGGTGTTCCAGCTGACGGAGCATCCCAATGCGCCGCCTTTGACGATCGAGTTCACCGGCCCGCTGGCCAAACCTCGCACGGAGTTCCGGACCCGTGATCTGGAAGCCTTCATTGCCCAGCGGGCGGTGGAGCGGGGGTTGATGCGCCTGCTGCCGGAGGGCACGACCACCACCCCGTCAGCGCCGGGAACCGAAGCGCCGGCCAGCGAGACACCGAGCCCGCCAGCCTCGCAGCAGCAATCGCCGCGCCAGCAGCTGCGCCAGATTCTGCCTCGTCTGCTGAAGCAGGAATAGTCTCAGGAATAGCCGAAGAGGCTGAGGGCAGGCCCTGCGGCCTGCGCCAGCGCCTGCTGCCGGGTTTCCGGCAGGTCGCGCCATCGTCCATGCCCCGGTAGGGTGGTGACGGCGGCGCGGGCTGCCTGCAGCCTGTCTGGCCCGATCCCGGGCACCAGATGGCGCAGCAGATCGGCCAGTGCCGGGTCTTGCGGGTCGGTGGCGGCTTCCAGTTTCAGCACGTGATACCGCTCGCCAAAGAGGCGCCGGCCGCAGTTCAGGAAATCCTGATTGGTGGCTGCCCAGAAGCGGATCGAATCCTGTTCCAGGTCCGGTCCGGGCGGGGTGCCGAAATAGGCCTCGAAATGCCGGTCGAGCTGCTTCTGGTTGTTCGACAGCGCAATGTCGCGGCCATCGCGCACCACCTGCACGATCCGGGCGCCGGGCAGGGCCTCGGCGATCAGCGGCAGGATGTACAGCACGCGCGGGTTCTTCCAGCCCCAGAGGGTTGGGTTGTGGCCCTCGGCCCGTACCGTGGCGGCGATGTCCCGCAGCCCGTCGATGGCCAGCCGGCGAAGATCGTCCTGCACATCCTCCACGCGGAAATCGAGTGACCGGGTGCGCGCCAGGATCGGGTTGACCAGCTGGTCGAGCAAAGGCGGCAGATGACGCAGATCGCCGGCATGGTTCACGGTGGTCCCCATGAACACGCCGGCGGCGATCAGGGCATCGCGGATCGCCCGCGTGCCGGACCCGCCGGTACCGCCGACCAGAATGGGAGACATATCGGGAGACTGCATCAGGTGAAGGCCGCTGCGCGCAGGGTTTCGTCGCGCACCAGATCGGTCAGCTCTGCCCGCAGGGCATAGAATTCCGGGGCGGTGCGGAGATGGTAGTCGCGGGGGCGCGGCAGCGGCACCGGCACATCGGCCTTGATGCGGCCGGGGCGGGCGGTCATGACGATGATTCGGCTGGCCAGGAAGATCGCCTCCTCGATGTCGTGGGTGACGAACAGCACGGTCTTGCGATGGCGCTCCCACACATCCAGCAGCAATTCCTGCATCAGGCCGCGTGTCTGGGTATCGAGCGCGCCGAAGGGTTCGTCCAGCAGCAGGACTTCCGGGTTGGGCGCCAGGGCGCGGGCCAGCGCAACGCGCTGCTGCATGCCGCCGGACAGCGCCTTGGGAAACTGTGCGGCGAAATCGCCAAGGCCGACCTGGGCCAGCAGCTCCTCGGCGGCAGCCCGGCTTTCAGCCGTGCTTGCGCCCTGTTCGATCAGCCCGAAACCGACATTGTCGCGCACGGTCAGCCAGGGGTATAGGGCCGGTTGCTGGAACACCATGCCGCGTTCCGGCGACGGGCCGGTGACTGGCCGGCCATCCAGCGCAATGCTTCCCGTGCTGGGCGCGTCCAGCCCGGCCACCAGGCGCAGCAAAGTGGATTTGCCGCAGCCCGACGGCCCCAGCAGGGCGACGAACTCGCCATCCGCGACAGTGAAGTCAATCGGCTTCAGCGCCTGGACATCGCCGCCCTTGGCGCCGGCAAACAGACGACTGACGCCGGAAATTTCCAGCTTTCCCATTCTGTGTGTATCGCTGGCTAGACCAGAAAATTCAGGTAGGAGCCGCGCGGCGCGTCCTGGTCGATCTCGTCATTTGCGAGAAGCCGGCTGAGGCGGGTCAGCTGGCGGCCGATCTCGGTCTCGTCCATTGCCGTGCGCAGGATAGAGGCGCGGCGCGGCTGTTCCCGGCGCGGGCCGTCGAGCAGTGGCTGGCGCGGCTGTACCCTGCCGGAGGCATCATTGGCCGGCTGTCCACCGATTCTGGGTCCTGTTGGCGTCAGTGCCATGCAACGCAGCCTTTCCTCAATCTTCTGCCAATATGGGGCCAAAGCGATGTAATTTGAAGCCTGGCTTTGCACGCAGGGGGGGGCGGCATGCATATCCTGGTGATCCAGAACCATCCGGGCTCCCCGGCTGGTGTCGTCGGACAGCAGATCGAGGCGCGCGGCGGCCGCCTCAGCGTGGTCGAGCCGCTGCTGGCGGCGATACCCGCCGCGCACGATGCCTATGACGGTGTTCTGGTTCTGGGCGGCGCGCAAAGTGCGGCGGATGACGCCGGCAACCCGTATTACGCCGGCTTATTCGCCCTGCTGCGCGGCTTTCAGGGGGCCGGAAAGCCGATGCTGGGCATCTGCCTGGGCGCGCAATTGCTGGCGCGGCTGTTCGGCGGGCGGGTCTATCGCCATGATCATGTGGAATTCGGCTTCCTGCCGCTGCGGCTGACGCCGGAGGGGATCGCCGATCCGTTGCTGCGGGGCTTGCCGGAAGCGCCGCATATCATGGAATTTCACGAGGATACCTTCGATCTGCCGGCCACGGCCACGCTGCTGATGACCGGCGCGGGGTGCCGCAACCAGGCCTACCGGATCGGCGACAGCGTTTACGCCTTCCAGTGCCATATCGAGGTGACGCCGCAGATTGTGCGGGGCTGGGCGCGGCTGCCGGCCGCACTCGACGCCAATGGCGGTGCCGACGCCATTGCCCGCACGGAAGCGGAGATGGCCTTGCATATCGCGCCGGCCATGGATTTCGCCCGCACCGTCACCGACCGCTGGGTCGATCTGGTGCTGCGCCATCGGGGGGCACTCACAAGCGGCTTGCGTGAAACAGGCTGATGCGCGATTCTTGAGGCCAGTATGCGCGCTTTCAGTTTTGCCGCGCGACAGGAGGGGGCTTGATGGAGCGGGTCAGATCGCTTTGGCTGGCATCGCGTTTCGCCAATCGTCGCAAGCATCGGCGCTACCCGGTCAGCGCGGTGGTCGAAATTCATTATGATCAGGACGCTTCGGTCGATGCCGAGATCACCGATGTCTCGGCCGGCGGCGCCTTGATCATCCCGGTGCAGACCATTGCACCCGGCACGGCGGTGCGGATTTTCCACCCGGCCTCGATGATGCGGGTCGAGGCCCGGATCATCGCCAATGACAGTATCGGCACAAGGGTCGAATTTCTCTCCGAAGGGGCCGGGGCCATCGTCTCGGTCTGGCTGCGCGGCCTGCATGCCCGGCCGCTGGGCGATCTGGAAAGCGCCTAGAGCGCTGCTTCAGCGCTGCGGCTTCGGCCATTCCGGGCTGCGGAATTCCTGGATTTCGATCAGATAGCCATTGGGATCGCGCAGGAAGGACGAGTAGACATTGAATTCCTCGCTGAGGCGCGGCGGCGCCTCATAGACCACGCCCTTGGCGGTCAGGAAATCGTACCAGCCATCGACATCGGGGCTGACAATGGTGAAGACCACGCCATTCGGCTCCTTGGCCCGTACCTCACGGGCACACAGCCCGACAAAGCTGTCCGGCCCGACCCGGTAGAGCCGGCAGGCGCCCTGATCCAGCACCATCTCCAGTTCCAGCACGCCGCCATAGAAGCGGGCGCTTTTCTCCAGATCATAGGTGTAGAGGAAAGTGACCTGCTGATCGATCGGGGGACGGGGCATTTTCAGTCTCTCGCGAAAGGGCTCGGGTGGGGCGGTAGATATCGCGCGCACTGTAATAATTAGCCCACTCCTGTGATTGGTGATAGAATCTTTCAAAAGAATCAGGCGTAACGGGGAAGTCGCAAGAGCCTAATCCGATGGTCGCAGTCGAGAAAACAGACAGGTCAGGCCCCGGCAACGACCCTGAAATGGGCGATGCCGACCGGTCCGGCGCGCTGAGTTTCGAGATTCGCACCGGCCAGCGGCTTGAGCGTTTCTCCCGGCTGGGCACCCCGGCCTATCTGGCCGAATCGAAGCTGGGCCTGCCGGGCAGCTATTACGCCATGGTGCTGGACCCGGATTACCCGCCGCGCGCCAAGGCATTGCGCGCCCTCAAGGGGGTTCGTCAGCCGGGGCTGACCTGGCTGGAGGAATGGTCTGTCCTGCCCTGGGGACCCGCCGGTGATGCACACCGCCTGATCTGCGTCTTCCGCCAGCCGAATGGCGAGCCGCTGTTCGACGCGAAATATTCCGCGATCCTGCCGATCCCGGAGCGGATCGTGATTGAGGAATTCCTGCGCCCGACGGTGGAGATGCTGCTGGCTCTCTATCGCCTGGGCCTCAGCCATGGCGGCATCCGGCCGACCAACATCACCCGCTGCCGCGACCAGGGGCGCTTCGTCGTCGGGGAGTGTGTCAGCCTGCCGCCCGGTGCCGATCAGCCGGCTCTGTTCGAGACGGTGGATCGCGGCGCCACCGACCCGATGGCCCGCGGCGAACCCACCACATCGGACGATGTCTACAGCCTGGGCATGACCGTCGTTGCCATGCTGATCGGCAAGCACCCGGTGCCCGATCTGGATGACAAGGGCGTGCTGCGCAAGCGGGTCGAGGGGTCCAGCTTCATGATGCTGTCGGAACGGCACCGCCTGCCCTATGGCATGCTGGATGTGCTGCGCGGCATGCTGCAGGACGATTCGCGGGACCGCTGGACCCTGTCGGATATTGATGCCTGGCTGAATGATGGCACCATCCCGCAGACCAAGCTGCATCTGCCCAAGAGTGCGGGCTGGCCGATGGAGTTTTTCGGCACCCAGTACAGCACCGTGCGCTCGCTGGCCTATGCGATCGGCCGGCATGCCGATATCGAGGGTGCCAAGGAGTTCCTGAAAAGCCGAAAATTCCGCAACTGGATGGTGCGCGGCGTCGATGAGGAACGCCTGCTGATGTCGCTGGAGCCGCTGTTCAGCGAGCGCGAGGACATCAATTTCGACAAGATGGCCGAGGCCGTGACCATGTCCTGCATGGTCATGAATCCCTATGCGCCGATGCACTACAAGGGGCTGGCGATAAACCCGACCGGCATGGGCACGATGCTGGCCACGAATATGGAGAACGCCAATACGCGTGGCATTCTCATGGAGCTGGCGAAGAGCAGCCTGCCGCTGCGCTGGCTCGGCATGCAATCGGATGCGGAAGGCTATATCAGCACCCACAAGCTGCTGACCAAGGCCCAGGGGCTGGCGAGCCGCAGCGGCTGGGGCTTTGGGCTGGAACGCGCTTTGTACGAGATGCAGCCGACTGCGCGTTGCATGAGCCCGCTGCTGTCGCGGTTCCTGGTCTACCGGGTCGAAACCATCCTGCCGGCGCTGGAGCAGGTCGCGGCCGCGGCGAAGGAGCCGTTCCTGCCGGTTGACCGGCACCTGGTCTCCTTCGTGCTATCGCGCCGGCGGGATTTCTCTATCGGCATTCTGGATGGCATCGACAGCGAGGATGCCTTCACCAAGGCGCAGGCGGCGTTGCGCTTCGTCGCCTATCTGGAAGAAAAGGTCGGCAGCGGCCCCTTGCCGGAGCTGACCCGGATGCTCGGCTCCATGTTGCAGCCGGGCATCGACCGCATCCTGCGCCCGCGCCGGAAGCAGGAATTGCAGCGCAAGACTGACAAGGCCATCGAGGATGGCAAGCTGCAGGCGCTGCTCGATGTCTTCAAGCAGGGCGGGCTGTTCGAGAAGGACCAGCGCGAATTCCAGGATGCCTGCCTGCGCTGGCGGGTGAACCACACCCAGATCATGTCGGCCGAGCAGGACGAGAAGCTGCTAACCGCCCGCTCCGGCGAGATCGGCAGCCGCATCGCCTTTTTCATCTCGATCTGCCTGTCCTCGCTCTCCCTCGCCGGTATCATGCTGTTCATGATGGTCTAGCAAACCGGAAGTCAGCCGCTATACTATCCGGTATGCATCGCAATCGTTTCCATACCGACAGGCCGGCCAATCTGCAGGGTGAGTTGCTGATCCTGTGTGCCCGGATCGGTTATAATCCGTAGCGCTTGGTGTGTATCCAGCGCCCGTTTCCTACCGGAATGCGGGCAAAACACTCCCCTCTCAGCGCCGGAGCATGCCGCATGAACGCCGTCCATCCCACCATCGACACCAAGACCTACCAGCAGCGCGACGCCGCGCATCATCTGCACCCCTTCACCGACCACAAGAGCCTGGCCCGCGAGGGCACGCGCATCATCACCCGCGCCGAGGGCTGTTATATCTGGGATTCCGAGGGCAACCGGATCCTCGACGGCATGGCCGGGCTGTGGTGCGTGAATGTCGGCTATGGCCGCAAGGAGCTGGCCGACGCCGCCTACAGCCAGATGATGGAGTTGCCCTTCTACAACAGCTTCTTCAAGACTACGAATATCCCGGCGACCGATCTGGCGGCAAAGCTGGTCGAAGTGACGCCGGCCGGGCTGAACCATGTGTTCTTCGCCAATTCCGGGTCGGAGGCGAATGACACCATCGTGCGCATGGTGCGGCACTACTGGAACCTGAAAGGCCAGCCGAAGCGCAAGACCATCATCAGCCGGGAATATGGCTATCACGGCTCCACCATGGCCTCGGTCAGCCTGTGCGGGATGAGCGCGATGCACAGCCAGGGCGATCTGCCGCTGCCGGGCTTCCACCATATCGACCCGCCCTACCAGTTCCGCGACGGCGCCAATATGACGCCGGAGGAATTCGGGGTGGCGGCAGCGCAGAAGCTGGAAGCAGCGATCCAGCATATCGGCCCGGACAATGTGGCGGCGTTCATTGCCGAGCCAATCCAGGGCGCCGGCGGCGTGATCATCCCGCCGATGAGCTATTTTCCGGAAATCCAGCGCATCTGCCGCGAATACGGCATCCTGCTGATCGCTGACGAGGTGATCTGCGGCTTCGGGCGCACCGGACGCTGGTTCGGTTGCGACAGCTTCGACATCCAGCCCGATCTGATGCCCATCGCGAAGGGCATGTCCTCGGGCTACCAGCCGATTTCCGCCGTCATGGTTGGTGACCGGGTGGCGACCACCTTCATCGAGGAAGGGGCGGAGTTCTATCACGGCTTCACCTATTCCGGGCATCCGGTGGCGGCCGCCGTGGCGCTGGAGAATATTGCCATTATCCAGCGCGAAGGGCTGGTCGAGCGGGTGGCCGATGATATCGGCCCGTATTTCGCCGAAAAGCTGAAAAGCCTGGAGGATATCCCCATCGTCGGCGAGGTCCGCAGCATGGGGCTGATCGGCGCCATCGAGCTGGTGAAGGACCGCAAGACCCGCAGCTTCTTCGAGAAGGTCGGGGCGACCGGCACGATCTGCCGCGACCATTGCTTCGCCAACCAGCTTGTCATGCGCGCCGTGCGCGACACGATGGTCGTCTCGCCGCCGCTGATCATCACCCGTGACGAGGTCGACGAGCTGGTCGACAAGGCGCGCATCGCGATCACCGCAACGGCACGGGATGTCGGTGTCCTCTAGCCTGCACTTATCCAGTATCGAGGCGGCGGGCGGCCGGGTCGGATGGCTGACCGCCGAGGATGGCATCCGGCTGCGCTATGCGGTGTTTCCGGTGGTCAAACCGCGCGGCACCTTTCTGGTACTGCCGGGCTTCACCGAATTCATCGAGAAGTATCTGGAGCCGGTGGGCGAGCTGACGCAACGCGGCTTCCAGGTGGTGGTGCTGGACTGGCGTGGCCAGGGCAAGTCCGACCGCGCCTTGTCGGACCGGCACAAGGGTCATGTGCTGCATTTCGACCATTTCCAGGCCGATGCCGTGCAGCTTCTCGACGAGGTGGCGGCCCCGCTGGCGGCGGGCGGGCCGCTCTATGCGCTGGGGCATTCCATGGGCGGCCATAATCTGCTGCGGCTGCTGCATGACAGGCCGCACCAGTTCCGCTGCGCCATTGCCGTGGCGCCGATGATCGATGTCTGGTCCGGGCATTTTCCGCCCTGGGCCAGCCGGTATATCGCCCGGCTTCTGGCGAAGATGGCGCCGAACCATTACGTGCCCCGGACCGGCCCCTATGATCCGGAAACCAAGCGCTTCGTCGGCAACCCGCTGACCAGCGACCCCGACCGCTTCGAGCGGACCAAGGACCTGATCCGCGGCGACCAGGAACTGGCACTGGGCGGACCGACCTGGACCTGGCTGAAGAGCGCCTTCGACAGCATGGACATGCTGAGTAGCCCGGCCTATGCGGCGGCGATCCACACGCCCGTGCTGCTGGCCAGTGCCGGGCGCGACCGCATCGTGCGCAGCCCGGCACAGCATCGGCTGGCGCTGCATATGCCGGCGTGTACGTTGGTGGATTTTCCCGACGCGCAGCATGAAATCCTGCTGGAGCGTGACGATATACGGCAGGCATTCTGGCAGGCGGTAGATGCCTTCCTGGCCGAGCATGAGGGAGACGAAAAGTGAGCACACCGGCCCGTGACGGCTTCCACATGCCCGGCGAATGGCATCCGCACCGGCGCTGCTGGATGGCCTGGCCGGTCGGCGACCGGCTGTGGGGCGAGAACACCGCGCAGGCGCATGCCGCGTTTGTTGCGGTTGTGCGCGCCATCAGCCGCTTCGAGCCGGTGACGATGCTGGTCAATCCTGCCGATGCTGCCAATGCCCGCGCCCTGCTGGGCGAGGCCGCAACGGTGATCGAGGTGGATTTCGACGATTCCTGGTTCCGTGACAGCGGCCCCAGCTTCGTGATCGACGGCACGGGCAGCGTGGCCGGGGTGGACTGGGTGTTCAACGCCTGGGGCAACCGCCAGCCGCATGAACGCGACGCCGCCCTGGCCGGTTGGCTGCTGCAGCGCGAGGGTCTGGCGCGCTATGCCAGCCCCCTGGTGAATGAGGGCGGGGCTATCCATGTCGATGGCGAGGGCACGATGCTGGCGGTGGAAACCACCGTGCCGAACCCGAATCGCAATCCGGGCCTTGGCCGCGCCGATATCGAACGGGAACTCTGCGCCGCCACCGGCTGCACGAAGGTGATCTGGCTACCCGGCGGGCTGGATGGCGATTACGGGCCGGTCGGTACGGATGGGCATATCGACACTGTCGCCTGCTTCGCCCGGCCCGGCGTGGTTCTGGCGCAGGTGACGCGCGATCCCGCCGACAGCGATTACGAAACCCTGCAGGCCAATCTCGCGATCCTGAAGGCGTCCACCGATGCACAGGGGCGCCGGCTGGAAATTGTCGAGATCGAGCAGCCGGCCCGGCGTGAGGATCACGCCACGGGCGGGCGGCTGCCGATGTCCTATGTGAATTTCTATCTGGCTGGCACGCCCGGCGGCCCGCAGGGGCTGGTGCTGCCGGTTTATGACGACCCGGCCGATGCACCGGCCATCGCCACGCTACAGCGGGCTTTTCCGGAGCGGGAGATCGTCACCATTCCCGGCACGATCCTGTTCGAGGGCGGCGGCGGGGTGCATTGCATCACCCAGCAGGAACCCGCTGCCTAGGTGTTATCGGACGCCAGGAAAAACTCCATGCAGCCAAGAAAGCGGTTCACCGTCTTCTTGTCATCCGACAGCGGAAGAATTGCCACCTCGTAGCGCAGGAAATCCTTGTCGCGCCAGCCGACCGGGCCGAAGGCGCGCCCGGCACGCGCCTCATCGCGCAGGCTGCAATAGAGAAGCCGGGTATGTTCGCCCAGCACGGCATCGACCAGTTGCCCGGTATTGTCCACACCGACCCAGCCGGTGATCCGGGTGCCGATCAGCGTGTAGCGGAAATTGTCGATCTCGGGCAGCGATTCGACGATGAAAAGATCGCCCAGATAGGGCTTCATCTCCATGGGGTCGAAATCGCCCCGCCCCGGCAGCAGCCCATTCTGCCATTTATCACGCCACAGGTTAAAAACGGCGCGCAGAGCAGGCGACTGAAAATCGAGGCTGTAATCGACAAAGCTGCCATTTGTGCCCAGAGGCTGGATCGGGCGGCTTTCATGCATGATGTGTTCGCTTTTCGGTGGCAAAGACTCGCTAATATTTAGGCGCCACTCTTTTTTTACGATCATTGGCCGCAATCACGATTGCGTCAACTGCAACAGGGATAGGCGTATCAAAGACTTATTGGGGGCCGATCTGAAAAACCATGCCGCCGATGAAGCGATTTACCTCGCGGCCATCATCGGCTAGCGGCAGGATGATGGTCTCATAGCCGATAAAATCTCTTCCCAGCCAGTCGAGCGGGCCATAAACGCGGATCGGCAGGCGCTCGTCGCGCACCTTGCGGTACAAGGCAAGGCCGATATCTCCGAAGACCTCGCTTATCAGCTTGCCTGTACTGTCGCGCTGGCTGGCCCGGGTGATGTCGATGCCGATCAGCCTGTAACGAAAATCGTCAATGTCAGGGACGGTCTCGACAATGAAGAGGCTGCCCAGGCAGTCCCTCATCTCCATGGGATCGAAATCGGCCCGTGCCGGCAGAAGATTGCCGCGCCGCTTGTCCAGCCATAGGGTGTAGAGCTGTTGCAGAAGCGGCGATTCGACCGCCATCTGCGTATCCCAAATACCCGGTTTCGGTTTCGTCATCGGCACGTTGGATTAAAGGTCTTTGAGACAATATTTACACATTAGCCGAAGCTGAACTTGTTGTCTCTCTCGGTTATACCTTTCCTACGACGGCAAATCCTGTTGCCTCACCGGGAGACATGGCCATATTTCGGTCAGCGCCTGACCACGGAGAAAGACAAGCCGATGAGCGAGATCACCCTTGCCGCCACGCAAATGGCCTGTTCCTGGGACAAGGCGGCAAATGTCGCCAGGGCTGAGGCGCTGGTGCGCGAGGCGGCCGGGCGCGGGGCCAATATCATCCTGATCCAGGAATTGTTCGAGACGCCGTATTTCTGCGTCGACCAGAAGCTGGAGCTGTTCCAGCTGGCGACACCGATTGCTGAAAACGAGACGGTGAAGCGCATGCAGGCGCTGGCGGCCGAGCTGGGCGTGGTGCTGCCGGTCAGCGTGTTCGAGCGGGCGAACAATGCCTATTTCAATTCGGTTGCCCTGATCGATGCCGATGGCGCCATCCTGGGCGTCTACCGCAAGTCGCATATTCCGGATGGGCCAGGCTATCAGGAGAAATATTACTTCAACCCCGGCGATACCGGATTCAAGGTTTTCGATACCCGCTTCGGCAAGGTTGGTTGCGCCATCTGCTGGGACCAGTGGTTCCCCGAATCGGCCCGCGCCATGGCGCTGCTGGGCGCTGATTTCCTGTTCTACCCGACGGCCATCGGCAGCGAGCCGCAGGATTCCAGCCTCGATTCGATGGAGCATTGGCGCATCACCATGCGCGGCCATGCGGCAGCCAACATGCTGCCGCTGGTCGCCAGCAACCGGATCGGCCGGGAACAGGGCGATGCGGCATCGATCACCTTCTATGGCTCGTCCTTCATCGCCAGCCCCAAGGGGCAGCTTGTCGCAGAGGCCAACCGCACCGACGAGACCATCCTGACGGCCAGCTTCGATCTTAACGCCATCCGCGCCGAACGGGCCGGCTGGGGCTTCTTCCGGGATCGCCGGCCGGAACTCTATGGTCCGCTGCTGACATTGGATGGGCGAACCCGGCGCTGAGTCAGGCAAGGTGGCATGATTCGGCTTTGTCGAATAAAGGAGGGCCTAATTTTCAATGTATAAAGTTTTATTGAATTGCTACCGAACGCCATTCTTCATAATTCAGTAAAGGAAAGGAGGGGTCTCTTATTTACGGCTATTATTTTACTCTCCAGTAAGTTTTTTCTAGTTTTTGATTAATATTCCATCTTATGATTCCGTGAATACCCTCTTATGCCCCAGAACAGTCTGGGCGGGTAAGCGCACGGGCCGGACAGACGATGCTGCAGCGGCAGACCATCGAGGCGGAAATTACCACGACAGCGTTGTCGCTTGACGCTCTCGCCTATGGCCGGCTGTATAAGCTCTATCGGTATTGGGATTATGCGCGCGGGCAGAACCGCTGGCTGCCCTATGCCGATCTGAGGCCGGAGGAATTTGCCTTTGTCTGGCCGCGGGTGGCTTTGCTGGAACAGCGCGAAGCTTCCCCCGAAGGCCAATCGATCTTCGTGCGCCTTATCGGCTCCGAAATCGAGAATGCGCCTCTTGGCTATATCGCGGGCCGGTATATCGAGGATATCACCGTCGGCTGGTATCGCGATTACCTGGTGGACCGCTACCGCCAGGCCTTCCTGTCCGGTGAGCCCGGCTGCGACCGGGTGCAGGTGGAGATGCCGGGCGGAGGCCGCCTGTTCACCTACGACCGCCTGCTGCTGCCCCTGAGCCTGACCGGCGAAAAGGTCGATTTCCTGCTGCTGGGGATCATCGATTCCAATCCGCTGGCGTTGTTCCTCACCAGTTCCATGCGGGAATACGGCAGCTACAACCTCTAGAACCCGGCCCAGCCCGGCTTGCGCGGGGTCAGGCGGGTGTCGCCGACACGCAGGGCGCTCTCTCCGGATTCCTGCAGGTTCTGCAAGGCCTCCAGCCGGATCAGGGCAAGGCCCTGGCCATCTTCGGCGCTGCGCATCTCGCCCGCTTCCCTGTCGCCCAGCAGGATGATGGCGCCGGCCTCGGGGGACGGGCCGTCGATGGCGACCGGCATCAGGCGCTTCTTGATCAGGCCGCGATATTTCGTGCGCGCCGTCAGTTCCTGGCCGACATAGCAGCCTTTTTTCCAGTCGACGCCATGCAATTCGTCAAAGCCGTTTTCCAGCAGGATGGCCTTGTCGACCTGCATGTCGCGGCTGCCATCGGGCAGGCCGAGCGATATCCGCAGCCGCTCATGCCCGGCCTGATCGCCCGGCTGGAAGCCCGCCGCTGCTAGGGGCGCGAGATCCGGCAGGAACAGGCAGGCCCCGGCCTCGGCCAGCCGGGGATCGACGAAGGCCACGCCTCCGCCGAAGCGCCGTGCTGCGCCGGGCTCAGCCGGCAGGTCCAGCGCCGCCAGTGCCTCAGCGCCATAGGCAAGGGCGACCTGCCAGCCCTCGGCGATCTCCAGCGCCACCCTGGCGCGCAGCTTGTACATCGACAGCCGCCGCTTCAGATCGTCGATCCGCTCTGCCTCGCCGGCCAGCAGGAAGGCATCGTCCATCTCGGCGATGAAGAAATCATGCAGGAATTTGCCCTGCGCGGTCAGCAGTGCCGCCCAGATCGCCCGTTCCGGCGTCACCTTCTCGATATCGTTGGAGATCAGCCCCTGGAGGAAGCTGCGCTTGTCCTCCCCGGTAATCCTCAGCAGCTTTCGGGGCGGCAGGATATAGGATCGCTCGGTCATCACGGCTTTTCCTGTCTGTCGGTCTGGCTCAGGATTTCGGCATGGTGAGGCGCGGTTGCAAGTCTGCCATGCCAATTGCGTGGCGACCCTTTCTTTCAGGTCAGCGACGCGGTAATCATGATCCAGGCCTGTTTTGCGTGTATCGGGGAGAAGTTTGACGATGACTACGCCTTATCACGAGATGACCCGTCCGAACGATCTCGAATCCTTCTGGATGCCGTTTACCGCGAACCGCCAGTTCAAGGCGAACCCGCGCATGCTGGTCGAGGCCGAGGGCATGCACTACACCACCGCCGATGGCCGCCGCATCCTCGACGGCACGGCCGGGCTGTGGTGCGTGAATGCCGGCCACCGCCGCGAGAAGATCGTGAAGGCGATCCAGGCCCAGGCCGAGAAGCTGGATTACGCCCCGGCTTTTCAGCTGGGCCATCCGCTGTCCTTCGAGCTGGCCAGCCGGCTGACCACCATGCTACCCGGCTATGACCGGGTGTTCTTTACCGGTGGCGGCTCCGAATCGGTCGATACCGCGCTGAAGATGGCGATTGCCTATCACCGGGTGCGTGGCGAAGGCACGCGGACCCGTCTGATCGGTCGCGAGCGCGGCTATCATGGCGTTGGCTTTGGCGGCATCTCGGTCGGCGGCATCGTCTCTAACCGCAAATTCTTCGGCAGCCTGCTGCCCGGCGTCGATCACCTGCCGCATACCCACAACCCGGAAAAGCAGGGTTTTACCCGCGGCATTCCGGAATGGGGCGGGCATCTGGCGGATGAGCTGGAACGCCTGGTCACGCTGCATGACGCCTCCAACATCGCGGCTGTCATCGTGGAGCCGGTGGCCGGCTCGACCGGCGTGCTGATTCCGCCGAAGGGCTATCTGCAGAAGCTGCGCAGCATCTGCGACAAGCACGGCATCCTGCTGATCTTCGATGAGGTCATCACCGGTTTCGGGCGGCTGGGCACCGGTTTTGCCACTGAGTATTTCGGCGTGAAGCCGGATCTGATCACCACCGCCAAAGGCCTGACCAATGGCTGCGTGCCGATGGGTGCTGTGTTCGCGCGTGAGGGCATCTACGACACCTTCATGAACAATGCCCCGGAAGGCACGATCGAGCTGTTCCACGGCTATACCTATTCCGGCCATCCGCTGGCTGCCGCCGCCGGTCTGGCGACGCTGGATGTCTATAAGGAAGAAGGCCTGTTCGAGCGCGCCGCCGAGCTGGCGCCTTACTGGGAGGACGCCGTGCATTCGCTGAAGGGCGTCGGCCCGGTCACCGACCTACGCAATCTGGGCATCATCGCCGGCATCGAGCTGGAAGGCATTCCCGGCAAGCCGACGGCGCGGGCCTATGAGGCCTTCCTGAAATGCTACGAGCAGGGGCTGCTGATCCGCACCACCGGCGACATCATCGCGCTGTCGCCGCCGCTGATCCTGGAGAAGAGCCATATCGACGAGATGTTCGGCACGCTGGGCTCTGTGCTGAAGACGCTGCACTGATATTTTCTGCTAGCAGCCAAGGGCGGCGGGAGAAATTACCGCCGCCCTTGGCATGTCTGCCGCCCGGCATCGGCTGGCCGTGGCAGGGTTCTTGCTTTAGTCTTTGCAGTATCTTCCTGCAGGGAGTTTGGATATGGGACGCGTTCTGGTGATGGTTTTGGGGCTGGCCGTGCTGTCGGCCTGCGATTCAGCCCGTGAGGAGATGGTCTCCCTGCTGGGCGGTGCGCCGCGTGATGCGGAGGCCCGCATGCTGGATGAGGTGCCGGTCTATTGCTATCACACGCTGGCCCGTGCCGAGTGCTATTCGCAGCCCTTGCCGCCGAAGGAAGCCGGCCGGCTGGTCAGCTTCTTCGGCCCGCCGCCGCAGGCCCTGACCAGCAGCGGCCCGACACGCCCCTAGGAGATTGATAGCCTTGCAGAGTCAGCGATTCCAGATGCTTGGCCGCTTTGTCGTGCTGGCGATGATGGCCCTGACATTGCCGGGAGCAGCCCTCGCCGCCGACACGCCGCCGGGTACCTATGGCGCGGCGATGCGCTGGTATGACAGCGAAGCCAAAGCCGGGAATGCGCGGGCGCAATATCTGCTCGGCCTGTCGCTGGAACAAGGAGCGCGGGGTGAAATCGACCTGCCGGCCGCTCTTGGCTGGTATCGGAAATCAGCCGATCAGGGCGTGGCGGAAGCACAGCTGAAGCTGGCGATGGCGCTTCACTTCGGCCAGGGCGTGCCGGTCGATCTGACTGCCGCGCGATCCTGGTACGAGAAGGCGGCCCGGCAGGGATTGCCGGAGGCCGCGTATAATCTTGCCTATCTGCAGCAGACCGGCAGGGGCGGTCCAGTCCAGATGGACGCCGCCATCGACTGGTACAAGCAGGCCGCCGCCGGTGGCATCGTGCAGGCGCTGTCGGCCCTCGGTGCACTCTACGCACAGGGCGACGGCATCGCGCAGGATATGGTGGCGGCTTATGCGTGGCTGGATCTTGCTGTCGCGGCCGGTGTCGAGACCGCCCGTCCATTGCGGGAGGCCATCGAGGCGGAGCTGACGGCGACTGAGCGCGAAGCGGCCGGGTTGCTGGTTCGGAAATGGCGGGCAGGTCCAAGTTCCTGATGCAAATTGTCCGGTATTTTAACTAAAGATTAATGAAACTGCTGTGGAATAGTGTCTGTCTCTTCCACGACGAGGATCGCCCGCAGGATTTCCACCCAGAAACGATACAGATGCGCTTCGTCCCGCCGCAGCATGGTCTGTGCCTGATTGGCCGCGAAATTGGCCGCGTGGCCGTGCATGGCCTCGCTGAGTTTCTCGGCGCATTGCAGAACCTCCGCGCTGGGCAGCGGGGGCAGGAGGCGGGTGAGGCCCGAGAGGACCATCATTGGACGTGCTGCCCGCTCAACCGGGGCGCAACCGTGATGAATAGCCTGCGCAGATTTTGACAACCATTGTGTAGTATAATCATATGAGCGAATCTCGATGAAACTGGACAGCGATACGAAGCCCCCGGCCATGCCCCGCAAACCGAGACGTACCAGCCAGGACCTGCTGATTGGCCGGCGACTGCGCGACAGGCGCAAATTCCTGAAGCAGAGCCTGCAGGATTTGTCCGCCCAGGTCGGGGTTTCCTACCAGCAGATTCAGAAATACGAGAGCGGACAGGACCGTATCCCGGCCAGCATCCTGTTCTCGCTGTCCAAGGCGCTGGACACCTCGCCGAATTACTTCTTCACCCGGACGCTGGAAGATGAAGTCAGGGAATTGTTTCCCGACATCACCAAGGAAGCCCTGGCCGAGGCCATGGCGTTCCTCTACTGGTTCCAGCGCGTCGACGATGCCACACTGCGCGACCATCTGCTCAAGATGATCCTGCATATGGGCGGCGAGGCCGGCGGCAAGTAACGCGCCAGCCTCATCCGCATGCGGGGTGGGAGAGCAGGTCACGCCGTCAGGCCCTTGTCCGGGCGGTGAAATAGATGCCGTGCTTGGGCCGCAGCGAGATCATCGGCTCGGTCTCGACCTCCTCGCTGGTCTGGAGCGACAGATCGAAGCGCTGCAGCATCTGCGCCACCAGGATCTGTGTCTCGAACATCGCGAAGTGATTGGCGATGCATTGGCGCGGCCCGGTGCCGAACGGGAAATAGGCGTGCTTCGGCCGGTCGGCGCTGGCCTCCGGCGTGAAGCGATAGGGGTCGAAACGCGTCGGGTCGGGCCAGAATTCCGGGTTCCGGTGCAGCACATAGGGGCACAGCATGATGGTCGTGCCCTTGGGAATGGCGTGGCCGCGCACCTCGTCATCGGCCAGGGCGGCGCGGCTCATCGTCCAGAAGGGCGGGTAGAGGCGCATCGCCTCCTGCGCCACCATCTTCACGAATTTCAGATCCGGCAGATCGCCATAGGTCGGCGTGCGGCCGGCCAGCACCCGGTCGACCTCCTCGCGCGCTGCCGCCATATGCTCGGGATGTCGGCATAGCAGGTAGAGCGACCAGGCGATGGAGACGGCCGTGGTTTCATGCCCGGCCAGCACCATGGTCAGGAAATCGTCGCGCAGCCGGGGCAGCGGCAGAGGCTGCCCGGTCATCGGGTCATTGGCCTCCAGCAGCATCTGCAGCATGTCGGCGCCGGCCGGGTCGGGCTGCGAGCGGCCATCCATGCGGTCCTGGATCACCTTGAACAGCAGATCGTCGAAATCCTTTATGGCCTTGTAGCGCGCTGCCCGCGCCCGTGTCGGCAGATCATGCATCTGCTCGAACAGTGACCAGACGCGCTTCTCGCCCTGCACCATGATCGTGGTGATGATTTCGGTGAAGCGGTCCTTGTCCTCGGCCAGATCGCAGTTCATCAGCGTGCGCGTGGCGATGTTCAGGCTGGCCGCCATGATCTTCGGCACGATGTTGAAGGCGCGGCCACCCTGTGTCTCGGCCTCGACGATGTCGGCCAGCTCGTCGCCGCATTCGGCCATCACCTGGCAGTAATGATCGAAGTGGTGCCGCCGGAAGGAAGGCTGGGCGAGTGACCGTTTGGAGCGCCACAGCTCACCCTCGGTGACCAGCATGCCGTCGCCGAACATCGCCTTCAGCCGGTAGTAGAAATCGCTCTTTCGGTAGTTCTCGGCATTTGTCTGCATCATGTGCTGGACGTAATCCGGGTGGTTCACCAGATAGAGCGGCTTGCCGGCAATATCGAAGGCGACGATCTCGCCATGCTTCTGCGCCATCCGGACGAAGAAGCTGGGCGGATGCGGCCGCGAGGCGAAGAGCACGCCGATGAACGGCAGCAGCTTTGCTTTTGGAACGCGCCGGGCCGGGCCTTTGACCCCGGCTTCTGGCGCGAATGTCAGTTCAGCGACCATCGCCCGTCATCGCCATGGAATAGGGGGAGACGCTGTCGCTGCGCTCCTTCGCGTAGATGGCGGCGGCCTTCAGCAGGTCGCGCAGCACGATCTCCTTGTTGGCGTCGGCTTCCTCGGCCAGGAACAACAGGCAGTTGGTGATCCCCTCCAGGCTGTTGGCACCGGTGGCGGAGTCGGTGAAGACACTGTCGGTCATACGCATGGTGGTTTCCTTCATCATGTTGGTCCGTTGTTATGCCTACCCGGCAAGGGCAGGGTGTGCCGTCCACAGCGGCTGGGCGTGAGCCGGCGTGCGAACGGGAACCGGCAGCACCGGGCGCTGACGGTCCCATCGCGCAACCATTGTCTCGGCTGCGTCGTGGTTGTGCTGGTTGACGGTGAGATAGCCGGCGACGCAATCCTCGACGCCGACGCGGTGGATGTTGCCGAAGCGGTGGCAGGCGAAGCCGCCCAGCCGCAGCAGCCGCTCGAACTGGGTGTCGGTGACACAGGTCAGCTGCGCGATGTCCAGATCGTCACACATCTCGAACAGGCTTTTCAGCAGCCGGGCGGTGATGCGCATGGTTTCGGCACCCGAGGCCGCCTTTGGCAGCACGGCCAGCCGGCTGATCTCCCAGATTGCCGGGTCGCGCAGCACCGGGGTCTCGCCCATCAGTTGCGGGAAATAGCTGTCCAGCAGATGCGGTGTTTCGGTCGGCAGCAGGCGGAAGCAGCCGACCATGCTGCCATCATCCTCGATAGCAGCGGCATAGAGAGCGGGGTCGCGGTCGAAGCGGTCGATCTCACGGCCCTGGTCGACGGGCAGACACCAGCCGCGGATATCGTTGAAATAGCGATTGCGGAACCGGAACAGCTCATCCATCTGCCAATCGCTGAAGCGGTCATGCACCGGACTGTGTAGCTGGATTCGCACGGGCCCACCCCCTCGCTGACGATAGCGAAAGAGTGCCGTTTCAGGCTCAGGCCAGCCTAGCTGGACAATTGTCTAGGGAGGGTAAGAGGCGGGCCTCAGACCATGCGCCAGGTCTTGTTGCCGGTAAAACCGGCCGGCTCCAATATGCCCAGATAGACCAGCTTGGCGATGGCATGGGGCGTGGAGAAGACGTTCAGCTTGCTATGGGCGTTGTAGATATGAAACTTCACCGTATGCATCGACACGGTCAGGATCTCGGAAATCTCGTCCTGCGTCTTGCCGGCAGCCACCCATTTCAGCACTTCAAGCTCACGCGCCGTCAGTTTCAGTTCTTCCTGCATCAGGAATTCTGTGCCGATCTTGTTGCGCAGCGTCAGGTGGAAGTGATTGGCCACCAGGGTGCAATCCTGCAGCATGGCGGCGGTCAGCGCCTCCATCTCCCGGGCGCTGCCATCCCAGACGAAGGTGACGAGGCCGTAATCGCCGCTGCCGCCATAGATCGGGATGGAAATGCCCTTGTCGACGCCGACATCGATGGCGTCGCGCAGCAGGCGCTGTTCCGGTTCGCTGGCCGCCTGGGCGAGGTAGTCGCGGACATTCCAGACCTGAGGCTTGCGGCTGATATTGCAATCGGCGATGACGGGGTCGATCAGGGCCAGCTGATTGGTCTGGTAATGGGTTATCCAGTCGCTGGGATAATCGCACAGGATAAGCGGCGTCTCGGCGAAGCTGCCGGGGCCGGGATGGGCGTCGGGAACCAGCTTGGCACCGACATAGAAGATGCGGCCGAACCCCATGGCTGCCGCCATGTCCTGAAGATGTGACTTAAATTCAGCCACAGTTTTCAGTGAATGTAATTCGACCAGCTTCTGCGCCAGAGAGCCGTTCATATGACCTGCCCCACGTTCCAGGCCGACAGGGATGCGCTTTTGCGTCTATTCTGTCTGTCGGCCCAATGCCTGCCTGATGTGCAGAACCATCATGATTATAAAGAGCGTTTAATGAAATTCCTAACACGCAACAGCCCGAATGTCATGAACAAGCAAACGCTAAGGTATGAGGCGGCGGGAGTGCAGTTATGAGTCCTGAGGAGGCGGGGCGCCCCGCCGTCTTTTTGGACCGTGACGGGGTGATCAATGAGGATAGTGGCTATGTCTGGCGCCAGCAGGATGTGCGCTGGATCGACGGGGCTCCACAGGCCATTGCCTGGCTGAACCGCCGCAATTATCAGGTTGTCGTCGCGACCAACCAGTCCGGCATCGCCCGCGGACTCTATACCGAACATGATTTCGATGTGCTGACCGGCTGGATGCATACGGCGCTCGCCGCCTATGGCGCGCGGTTGGATGCGGTGTATCACTGCCCGCACCACCCGACGGCGGGGCTGCCGCCCCTCGACATCATCTGCGACTGCCGCAAGCCGAAGCCGGGCATGATCCTGCGGGCGATAGCCGATCTCGGCCTCGACCCGGCGCGCAGCCTGATGATCGGCGACAAGCAGACCGATCTCCAGGCGGCCAGTGCCGCCGGGGTGCGCGGCGTGCTGTTTCCCGGCGGCAATCTGCTGGATTTCGTGCGCGAGGCGCTGGATGGGGAGTAGGCCACGCTATGCCCCCTATGCGGATGGAAGCTGGCGGCTGTCGATGGGGCTGCTGGCGCTCAATCCATCGAACTGGATCGAGATCGATGGCGAGTACCCGGCGCAGCTCGCCCTGAAGGAAGAACTGCTGGCGACGCGGCGGGAGGATGTCTTCCAGGCAGTGCCCGGTACCGAGGCGGCACAGAAGGAAGTGCTGGCACTGCTGGTCCGGCATCTGGCGGAGCATTTTCCTGACCGTTTCCTGCAGCAGGGGGCGCTACTGCACAGCCTGGCCGATGGCCGGACGGTTCAGCTGGACGACCCGGCACAGGCCCCGCTTGAGATCGCCGGCCGGCTGGTGCAGGAGGATCTCTGCCTGATGCGTGCCGGCGAGTCAGGCTACCGGCTGGTCGCCGCCTCGCTGTGCTTCCCCGCCAGCTGGCGGCTTGCCGACAAGCTGGGCCGGGAGATGATGGCGATCCACGAACCTGTGCCGGGTTATGCCGAGACTCTGGGCAAGCCGGTGGATCGGTTCTTCGGCTTCCTGAAATCCGACAAGCCGGTCTGGCGTGCCAACTGGTCTCTGCCCGACAACGACCGCCTGTTCAGCCCGACCGGCCATGGCCGATCCGCGCATGACCCGGATATCACGCCCGGGACTGTCGGCCAGCGCGTCTTCATCCGCGTCGAGCGCCAGACCCTGCGCCGTCTGCCGGACAGTGGCGACATCCTGTTCACCATCCGCACCTATCTCGACCGGCTGGACCGGCTGGAAGGGTTTCCTGAACTGGCGCGGGCGCTGCACGGGGCGGTCGGCGACCTGACCCCCGGCATGGCGCGCTACAAGAGCATCCAGCCCTTCCGGGAAGCGCTGGATGCCTATCTGACGCGGGTGGGGCAGGGTTAGACGGCCCCAGCCTCAATACATATGCTGGCCGCCATTGATGGACAGCGTCGAGCCGGTAATGAAACCGCCCTCGTCATCGACGAGGAACACCACGCCGCGCGCGATCTCCGAGGCCTTGCCGAGGCGGCCGACCGGCACGCGGGCGACGATCTTTTCCAGCACATTGGCCGGCACGGCGGCGACCATGTCGGTGTCGATATAGCCCGGTGCGATGGCATTCACGGTGATGCCCTTGCCGGCCCCTTCCTGGGCCAGCGCCTTGGTGAAGCCGTGGATGCCCGACTTGGCGGCGGCGTAGTTCACCTGGCCATACTGGCCGGCCTGGCCATTGATCGAGCCGATATTCACGATGCGGCCGAAATTGCGCTCGCGCATGCTGTCGATGACGGCGCGGCACATGTTGAAGCAGGAGCCGATATTGGTATCGATGACCTCTTTCCACATCTCGTAGGTCATCTTGTGCATCGTGCCGTCGCGGGTGATGCCGGCATTGTTCACCAGCACATCGACCGGCCCCAGATCGGCGGTGATCCTGGCCACGCCCTCCTGGCAGGCCTGGAAGTCGGAGACGTCGAATTTATAGGCGGGGATGCCGGTTTCGTCGGTGAACTGCTTCGCCCGCTCGTCATTGCCGCCGTAATTCGCGGCGACCTTGTAGCCCTTGTCCTTCAGGGCGATGCATATCGCCTTGCCGATGCCCCTGGTGCCGCCGGTAACGATTGCTACACGCGCCATGTTTCTCTCCCTGTTCTGCGTCCGTCTCCGTTGTTCGGAGTACGGTGATTACAGAGGGATGATGGCATGCCTTGGGCGGGTTGCAATTGACGAGTGTCAAATTAACGAAAAAACGCCGCCCCGGCGCTGGCCGGGACGGCGTTCAACGCGATATCCGGAAGGCTTAGCGTTCCAGGCACATGGCGATGCCCATGCCGCCGCCGATGCACAGGGTGGTCAGGCCCTTCTTGGCGTCGCGCTTCTGCATTTCGTGCAGCAGCGTGACCAGAACCCGCGCCCCCGACGCGCCGATCGGATGGCCGAGTGCGATGGCCCCGCCATTCACATTCACCTTCGAGGTATCCCAGCCCAGATCCTTGTTCACCGCGCAGGCCTGCGCCGCGAAGGCCTCGTTGGCCTCGATCAGGTCGAGGTCGCTGGCCTTCCAGCCAGCCTTTTCCAGCGCTGCCCGGCTGGCCGGGATCGGGCCGGAACCCATGATTGCGGGATCGACGCCGCGTGTCGCCCAGGAGGCGATGCGCGCCAGCGGAGTAATGCCACGCTTGGCTGCTTCTTCCGCACTCATCAGCACCAGGGCTGCGGCGCCGTCATTGATGCCTGAGGCGTTGCCGGCGGTGACGCTGCCTTCCTTGTCGAAGGCCGGCTTCAGCTTGGCCAGCGTATCTATCGTGGTGCCGTGACGCGGATACTCATCGGCATCGACCACGGTGTCGCCCTTGCGGCCGGCGATGGTGACCGGCACGATCTCGTCCTTGAAGCGACCGGATTTCTGCGCGGCTTCGGCCTTCTGCTGCGAGGATGCTGCGAATTCGTCCTGCTGCTCGCGGCTGATCTGCCACTGCTTGGCGACATTCTCGGCGGTGTTGCCCATGTGATAGCCATTGAAGGCATCCCACAACCCGTCCTTGATCATGGTGTCGATCATCTTCATGTCGCCCATCTTGGTGCCGTTGCGCAGATGCGCGCAGTGGGTCGACTGGCTCATGCTTTCCTGGCCGCCGGCGACGACGATGGCGGAATCGCCATTGCGGATCGCCTGGTAGCCCAGCGCCACGGTGCGCAGGCCGGAGCCGCAGACCTGGTTAATGACATAGGCGGTGGCTTCCTTCGGGATGCCGGCGGCGATGGCGGCCTGGCGGGCCGGGTTCTGCCCGGTACCGGCGGTCAGGACCTGGCCGAAGATGACTTCGGCGACTTCGGCGGGATCGACCTGGCCGCGCGACAGAGCCTCGCGGATGGCGATCTCGCCCAGCAGATGGGCAGACAGCGAACTCAGCGCGCCGTTGAAGGCGCCAATCGGGGTGCGGGCGGCGCTGGCGATAACGACATCAGTCATGAAACGGACTCCTCCGGAAAGCGGTGAAGGCTTGTGCCTCTTGTTAGGCGATACAATAGGAGCAGCACGGCGCAGAGGCAAACGAAGCGCCTAAGCGATTGACGATTATGGGGTTGGTTTCGGCAGGCCCGCGATCCAGTCGAGCATTGGCGACCAGACGCCGCGTTCGGCCCGGCCGCCAACCATCATGCCGATATGGCCGAGTGGCGGTTCCAGGACAGTGGCTTGCGCGATGGCATCCGCCAGCGCATGGGCGCTGGCCGGCGGCACGATCCTGTCGGTGCCGGGGATCAGCGCCAGTGTGGGCACCTCAATGCCCGCTGGATCGACCGTCTTGCCGGTGATGCACCAGGCGCCTGTGGCGGTATCGTTGCGCCCGTACCAGCCTTCCAGGCAGTCGCGGGCCACGGGGGCGGACAGCGGCACGCCGTCATTCAGCCAATCCTCCAGCGCCACGAAGGCGGTGGCCTTGTCGCTGGTCGGGTCCAGGGCGGCAAAGCTGCGGAATTTGCGGAAGGCGAGATGGATGTCGAGGCCGCTGAACAGCGCCTGCACCGAATCGATGGGCAGCTCGCCCAACCGGTCCGCGCTGGCCAGCAGGCCGGGCAGCAGGGCCGGCAGCCATTCGGCGATGGCCGGCTTGTCGGCGTGGAAATCCCAGGGTGCGGCGAGCAGCACCAGCCCGGCCATGTCCTGCTGCCGGCGCGCGGCCAGTGCCGCCGTCATCGTGCCGCCCATGCAATAGCCGATGACCACCGGCTTTTCACCGGTTTCCGCCAGCACCGCGTCAAGAGCGCGTTCCAGCCGGCCGGCGATGTAGTCGGACATGTCGAAGCCGCGTTCGATCTCGCCCGGCGCATCCCAGTCGACGAGATAGGGGCGCAGACCTCTGGCTGCCAGATGGCGCATGAAGCTGCGGCCGGGGGCGAGGTCGAGGATATAGGCCCGGTTGATCAGCGACGGCACGGCCAGCACGGGCCGGCCGCTCTTGCGGCGCTTCGCGGTATAGCCCAGCAGGCGCGTCGTGCCCTCTTGCCAGGCCAGTCGGGGCTGTGGCAGCCCTGCAGCTTCGAAAGCCGCCGCTCGGCTGTAGGGGTGCTGGCGATAGGCCTGCAGGCCGTTCAGGAATTCCAGCCAGCGCTGCCGGATGGCGGCGCTGAGTTCCGCCTCAATCGGTGCGGCGTCGCGTCCGTCGAGGGCTTGCCGCAGGGCGTTTGCCTGATCCTTCAGCGCCGGGCTCCAGCTCAGCGAGCCGCTTTTCAAGAGCGGCAACGCGGCGGGCGAGCTCATCAATGTCGCCGCTGCGATGGTCAGGTGCAGGTTCAGCGGGCGCGGGCCTAGTCGAGCTACTGGCGGTGGCATGCGGGGCTCCCGGAGGGAAAGGGAAGGGCATGCCCGGCGCGGCTGGGTTGCCCATCGCCGTCAATGTCTGCGTCCACAGCTGCAGCATCGGCTGCAGCGTGCGCGCAAGGGCGGGGTCGGTTGCCATGGCGTTCATCTGGTCCTGCCAGAGATCGAGAAAGCGCTGGGCAAGCTGTGCGTCTGTATCGGATTTGCTCATGCGCGTCAGTATAAGCCTGCGTCCAGCATCCCGCTACATGCAGGACTGAGGGGGCGTTATGCTGCACCTGCTGTCGGAATTGTTGCGCAGCAAGATTTTCGTTGCAAAGCAGCAATTTCCAACCAACTCTAGCGACTTAATGAATGCGCAGTCAGATAGCGCCAATGCTGAAACCCGTCTAAACGGGTCTGTCGTCCAGCAACATGGGGTGGAAAATCGTCTATGGCCGAAAAGAACAAGGCGGGCGAGGGCGCCCCGATCACCATCAAGAAATACGCCAATCGTCGTCTCTACAACACGGCGACGAGCAGTTATGTGACGCTCGACCATTTGTGCCAGATGGTGAAGGACGGGCTGGAATTTCAGGTCTTCGACGCCAAGACCGGCGACGACATCACGCATAGCGTGCTGACCCAGATTATCTTCGAGGAAGAGGGCAAGGGGCAGAGCCTGCTGCCGATCAGCTTCCTGCGCATGCTGATCAGCTTCTATGGCGACAGCCTGCAATGGGTGCTGCCGAAATATCTCGAATCCAGCATGTCGTCGTTTTCGCGCAACCAGGACCGCATGCGCTCCTATGTCGACAGCACCTTTGGCGGGCTGTTCCCCTTCGGCCAGAATCTGGAGGAGATGGGCAAGCAGAACATGGCGATGATCGACAATGCCATGCGCCTGTTCAATCCCTTCGGCGCGGATGGCGTGGGGCCGTTTCCCGGCAGCAACTTCAATGCGGCTGCCGCGGCCGGCAATGCAAACCAGAAGGGCACTGCCCAGGCTGGTACTGCTTCCGGTGCTCCGTCCAGCACGCCTGACGCCTCGGTGGCGGCGCTGAAGGAGCAGATCGACCATATGCAGAAGCAGATGGATGCGATGGCGAAGCTGCAGATCGAAGTGGCCAAGGCCGGCCAGGCTGCGATCAACCAGGCAATGGAAAAGAAGAAGGAATAGCGGCCTTCCGGTCGCTTAATTTTCCGGCAGGGCTTCTGCTGCGGTCGCTTTGGGCGTGCCGTTCAGCCAGTCGACGATGCGATGCTCGGCCTTTCGCAGCTGGCCGATATCTTCCGGCGTCAGGTGCTTGGCGACGCTGCGCAGCTCTTCCTGCATTTCCTTAACCAGGGCGGCCAGGATGGTTTTCTGCTCGGTTTCGTGGGCGGCAAGGGCGGTCTGTTCGGCCAGCTTGCCTTCCCAATCCATGCCCAGGGCGTGCAGATAGGGCCGGTGATCGCCGATCAGCGAATCGATCATCTTCAGCACCTGGCGTTCGTAATTATCCAGGGCTTCGCGGCGATCGGTGTTCTTGATAAGCCCCAGGAAGCTGGACCCGCGCACAATGCCCAGCCGGTCCGGGTCCTTCATCATCTGGCGCAGCTTCGTGGAATCGTGGTTCAGCACGAACCCGTCGAAATTGGCCGCAGCCCGGTCAGGGTTGCGGTAGGTGCCGGCCAGCACGTTGCGGAAGGTCTGCAGCTTGCCGCGATGACGCTTCACGAAGGTCAGCTCGTCCCGTGTGGCGTTGACCTCCTGGGCCATCTTGCCAATACGGGCATCAATGACCCGCAGGGCGATGCGGGTGTCGTCGATCAAGGTGTTTATCGCGCGGAACCGCTCAATGCCCATGGGCATCTGGGCAATGTTGCGCTGCGTGGAGAGCAGGGTTTCAATAAGCTCCTCCGATGTCTGGGAGGGGCTGTCACTCTCGTCATTCATGGGGCAAGAAGCTCTCTCAGTGAATCGACACGGCTCCAGAAAGCAGAAGCTTCCAGATGCCGGCCTATTATTTCAAGAGAATGTTAACGACTTCATAAAGCTGGGTGCGTGCCCGCAACAGATAAAAACCCTGCGTCGTCAGGTGATTTGGAACAAGAAGGGCATCCGGAGAGCCGCCCATGACGATAAGCGGCTCCAGCTCTGCGCCGGCCTTCAGGCTGTCCAGCATCTGCTGCCAGACCCCATCCAGCTGGCGTTCCTTCAGGATCTGAGAGAAATCCTGCCCCATCTCGCGCAGGATGATGTAGTGGGCGTAAAGCTGGCCCTTGGTGCTGTAGAAAATATCGTCAACGACGGAATCGAACAGCCAGAAGCGCGGATTGGCGACATGCCCGTCGATCTGCGCCGAGGCCGAGCCGAGGTCGGAGGCGATGCGCTCCAGCGCCGACATCAGATTATCGCCGCGCCGGTCGAACACCGCCTGCCCGGTGGACAGCCGCTCATTATAGGTGATCAGCGCCCGCACGGCGGCGCGGTACTGCGATTCCGAGGTCGCGGTCGGTGCCAGCGAGACGGAGGGGTCCCAGACCCACACATTGCCCGGATATTTCAGCAGGCCAGCGGCCCGCTCCAGATCGGTATCGATCTGGCTGGTGCCACGCAGCCGGCCGATATGATCCATCATCTCGACGCTGAAGCGTGAGGCGGCCTTCACGATGCCCTGCTGGTAATGGGGCATGTTATCCAGCACGGCGGCCGGCAGGAAGAAGGGGTCGTTCGCCGTCCAGCCATAGGTATTGACTTCGCGCGACACCAGCTCGGCCGCAGCGGCTACAGCGCGGCTGCCGCCATTCGGCACATTGGTCGGGGCGAAGGAGGTGTCATCATCGATGGTGTTCACGATGGCAGCACCGACCCCGTAATATAGGATGACGATCAGCAGCAATCCGCCGGCAAGCCGCGCCAGCGTCCCGCCGCCAATGCGCCGCAGCAGGCGCTTGCGAGGCGAGGAATACTGGTCATCGACATAAATGTCGTCCTGCGGAGGGGTGGCGGTCATGGGCTGCTATCCGATCACTGCGTTGGGTATTCCTCTGCACATAGGGTGGCAGAGGGGCAAAGTCATCGGCCTTGTTGGGCAATGCTTGTCGAGATCGGCCGTATTGACCAGAATGGCTGAAATATTTCCTATAACCGACCTCGCCTGTCCCCGGCGGGGCTCTGGAGTCCCCGGTCATGCGCGACGCCTTTCCCGCCATCCTGGCGATCGTGCTGGGGGTGATGATCCTGCAGCTCGGCAATGGCCTGGTCGGTATCCTGGTGCCGCTGCGCATGGGGCTGGACGGGCTATCGCCCAGCATGATCGGCGTGGTCGCCACCTTCTACTCGCTGGGATTCCTCGTCGGCTGCTTCCTGCTGCCGGTGCTGGTGCGCCGCATCGGCCATATCCGCGCCTTTGCCGTGCTGGCCGCGCTGGTCTCGGCCGGCAGCCTGGGCTTCACCCTGGGCGTCGACTGGCTGCTCTGGGGCGGCATCCGCTTCGTGCTCGGCATCTGCATGGCCGGGCTGTTCAGTGTCTCGGAAAGCTGGATCGTCGCCCAGGCGCCGCAGGCCATCAAGGGGCGGGTGCTCAGCCTCTACATGGTGTGCAACAAGCTGACGCTGGCTGGCGGCCAGATGCTGGTGATGGTCGGCGATCCGATGGGCATTGGTTTCTTTCTGCTGATCAGCGTCTGCGCCTCGCTGTCGCTGGTGCCGGTGGCGCTGACCAAGGCGGCAACCCCGCCGATCCCGTCGATCTCCATGCTGTCGATGCGCGAGCTGTATTCCATCGCGCCGGCGGCCCTGGTTGGCTGTGTCTCCTCCGGCCTGACCAATGCCGCCGTTATCGGCATCACGCCGCTCTATGGCCTGCAGATCGGCCTGACCGCCGGGCCGATTGCCGCCCTGGTCTCGGTCATGCAGATCGGCAGCCTGGCGGCGCAATGGCCGATGGGCTGGCTGTCTGACCGGATCGACCGGCGCATCGTCATCGTCAGCGGGCTGGGCGTGGTGATTGTGATGTCGGTCGTCATCGCGCTGGCCGGTGCGGTGCTGCCGCTCTGGGCGCTGTATCTGGTCTTCGCCATCTGGGGCGCGACGGGGCTGTCGATCTATGCGGTCTGCATCGCCCATGCCAGCGACTTTGCCGAACCGGCCAAGATGGTGCCGCTGACCAGCTCGCTTCTGCTCGCCTGGGCGCTGGGATCGGCCGTCGGGCCACTGCTGGCGACCTATATCATGGAGCTGATGGGCCCGCCCGGCCTGTTCGTCTATGCCGCCGTGATCTCGACCGGCACGGCACTGTTTGTCGGCTACCGGATGACGCGGCGCTCGCCGGTGCCTGTCGACCAGCGCGAGAAATTCGTCAACATGCCGGCCACCAGCCCGCAGGTCTCCCAGATGAATCCGCGCGTGCCGCCGGATGCCCCTGGCGAACCGCCACGAACCCCGGAAGATGCCTCAGCGAAATAGCTAGGACGCCAGCGCTTCGAGGTGGCGGTAGCGCAGCTTCAGCCCGATCACCGTGGTCACCAGCACCATCGTCACCGCATTGGCCAGGATGATGGGGAAGGATTCCAGCAGCATCCCGTAGACGAGCCAGAGCAGCGCCCCGGTGAAGAACACCGTGAACATGGTCAGCGAGATATCCCGCGTGGAGCGGCTGCGCCAGGTCTTGATCACTTGCGGCAGGAAGGAAAAAGTCGTCAGCGCCCCGGCCAGGGTACCGATCAGATCGACGAGAAACGGGTCCAGCATGCCCGCAGCGCTCCCAGGATAAACCGCCCTCGCATCGGGCGGCAGGGGCGACTATGAGATCGGCAAGAGGCTTCGGCAAGGGATGTTTGAATGGGTGCTTATGAAGACGGATGGCGAATTTTTTGCCGGCACTGTCTTGACATTAGATCGTAACAATCCCAATATCAATATTACCAAGTGACTGCAATTTTCGTTAGAAAGTTGCGCGGACTTGGTTGTCCCAATAGCAGGGGGGTGTCCGAAACAGACATGAATCCACCTGACTGAACCATCGAGTGTGAGACTGAATGATCTCAATAAAGAGATACCAGCCCGGACATAGCACCGGGTGCCGGGACAGACGCTCCCGAGCCAAATGAAGCCCCGCCCATAGCTGGCGGGGCTTCTGCATTCAGGCCGGAAATTTTCAGTATTCGGGGTCGGCCGCTTTGAGGATCGTATCCAGCAGGCCGGGGAAGCGGGCGTCCAGATCGTCCAGCCGCAGGGCGTTGGCATATTGCGTGCCCTCGCGCCGGCTGCACAGCAGGCCGGCCTCGCGCAGGATGCGGAAATGGTTGGACAGGGTGGATTTCGCCATCTCGGGCGCCGGCCCGGCCTTGTTGCAGGACAGATCCGGCGATTCCCGCAGCGCGCGCACAATGGCCAGGCGCGACGGATCGCTCAGCGCGTGCAGCACGCCCTGCAGGGTGATGGCGTCTCTATCGGGGTGAACCAGCGGTCGCATGCCCCCCATATGGCACCATACTTCGCATAATTCAATTGTTCAATATTATTGAACTAACGAACTTGAGGTCCTATCTCTTGCCGTATCGAAACTGCTTTCCAGGAGAAAGACATGAGCAAGACATTGACCGGCAAGACCGCCCTCGTGACCGGGGCAAGCCGCGGGCTGGGCCGCGCCATCGCTGAAAGGCTGGGCCGTGACGGCGCACTCGTCGCGGTGCATTACGGCAAAAGCCGGGAGGAGGCTGACGGTGTCGTCACTCGCATCAAGACGGCGGGCGGCGATGCTTTCGCCGTACAGGCGGAGATCGGCTCGGTCGAGAGCATCGGCGCGATGTTTGCCACGCTCGACACGGAACTGACCCAGCGTACCGGCGCGGCGCATCTCGACATTCTGGTGAACAATGCCGGTGTCGCGCCGAACATTCCGATGGAAGAGACCGACGAGGACACCTTCGACCGGCTGTTCGACGTGAATGTGAAGGGGCTGTTCTTCGTCACCAAGCAGGCGGTGTCGCGGCTGCGCGATGGCGGGCGGATCGTGAACATCTCTTCCGGCCTGTCACGGGCTGCCGGCGGCATGGACATCCCGGCTTACTCGGCAACCAAAGGGGCGGTGGATGTGCTGACCCGGCAATGGGCGACGAAATACGGCGCGCGCGGTATCACGGTGAACTCCCTGGCGCCGGGCGCCATCGACACTGACATGAATGCGCAGTGGCTGCGCGCCAACCCGGAGGCAAAGGCCGCCATCGAAGCGGCGCAGGCGCTGAAGCGTGTCGGTCAGCCGGAGGATATCGGCGATGCCGTTTCCTTCCTGGCCGGGCCGGACAGCCGCTGGGTCACTGGTCAATATATCGAGGCCAGCGGCGGCTGGCATTTGTAAGGCCCCGGTAAGGCTGGGTTTTTAGGCCGGCTCCGTACCCGAAAGGCGGTGGCGCAGACGCGTCGCCGCCTGCCGGACAGTATCCCGGTCTGTTTCCAGCACCAGCCCGGCCTCGGCAAAATCCTGCACCAAATCGAGGGTCTGTTTCAGCACTGAGTGGATATGCCCCGCTGGTGCTGCCTGCGCGATACGCTCCAGCGCCGCGATCTGCCGCAGCACCACGTCCACCGCTTTTGCACCGTCGCGGGCGATGGAATGCAGGGCCCGGTCGATCATCGTGCCGAAATCCAGCACCGGCAGGAAAAGCCGGTCATGTTTCGGCGCTTCCTGCGGGGCAGACGGCTTCGCGGCCTGGGAAAGCAGGGCCTCCAGCCGGTCCAGGCAGATGACCGCGGTCTTCGGGTCGTTGATGCCGGGCGATAAAGCGCGGCTGGCGATCTCGCCCAATATCTGCAATCCCAGCAACGGGTCCTGATGATAGGAGCGTTCCTCGCCGAGGGTCAGGCATTGCAGCAGCTTTTCCACCGCCTCATCGCTCAGCTCGGACTCAGCCGGAAAGATAGCCAGTGCCGGGCGGTCGGGATGCAGGAAGACCTCTGGCCGGACCAGGATTTCAATCCTGATGTCCTGCTCTTCCGCCTTCTCCTGCAGGCCTTCCATGTCGATACTGCCCAGATAGCCGCTGTGCGTCATGGCCAGCAGGCGGGCATCGGTCGGCAAATCCTGTCGGGGCGGCGCCGGATGGGCATCCAGCAAGGGCTTCTCGTGAAACCGCTTGATGCTATTGGCAGTTTCCGACTGTACGCGGGCAACGATATTGCCCAGCCGCAGCGTGCCGGCGATATGGTGAATCCACTGCACCAGATAGCGCAGCGCCCATATGGTGAGAAAGAGCCCGGCGCCAAACAGCACGGTCTGGCCGGATGCGTCGTAATAACCCAGCCCCAGCCCCAGCAGGCCGAACAGGGCAAAGACGAAGGTGGCAATGAAGGTGCTCAGCGCATTCTGCGTCACCTCATCCGCCATCAGCCCGGGCAGCGCGCGGGGGGATGCCTGGCTGACTGCCATGTTCAGCACGACCATAAGGGCAGACAGGGTGACCGTGGTGACGGTCAGCATGCTGCTGGCCAGCAGATTCAGCAGGTCCTTGACGCTTTCCGGATCGATCGCCGGCACTGCGACGGCCTGGGGCAGGGCGCTGTCAAACCCGGCGATCAGCCCGGCCAGGACAGCCGCAGCAATCGAGGCGAGGGTCGGCCTGAACCACAGCGCGGAGCGGATACGGAAGAAGAGGCTGTAAAGCCGGGTGGTCATGCGATCCCCTATCCCAGCCGTATGGCGGATGCCTGCTGGCGTGCGGCGGCGGCCGGCGCTGCCTCGCCCGCCATCTCCAGCACATCACCATAGCGCTGCCAGCTGTAGCGGCTGTGCGGCTTGGCGCGGCTGCGCTGGGCCAGCAGCAGCTTTGCCAGCGGTACGCGCCTGGCGCCGATGGCAGCCTCGATGACGATCTGATGGAACAGGTCGCGCTGGGCATGGCTGGCCCCGACGGCCTGCCAGTCATGGCGCAGCGGCAGCAGCAGGTCGAGCGTACGCTCGAAGCGCTTTTCGGCGAAGGCCAGGATCGCCTCGGAGATCGGCGCGGTCAGCGGGCCGGCGACAAGGGCGGCGCTGTTATTGCCGGGGGTGGCACCGAAATCCTGCAGCGAGGCCAGCAGCTGCCGTGCCGGTTCCATCCGGCCGGCCTTCGCCAGGGCGATCATGAAATGCGTGTCGGTGAAGGCCAGCACGTGATCGTCGATGCGTTTTTCCGCGACGGTACCCAGCAGGCTCCAGCGGTCGCCGACATCCACACCGCAGAATTCCAGGCGCAGCAGCAGCGACGCGGCGTTCTGGACATCGAGATAGAAGCCGTTCTCGTCGACCTTCACCTCGGCATCATAGAGCGCCAGCACCCGGTCATAATCGCCGGCCTCCAGCGGAAACAGCGCGGTATGCCACCAGATGTGATCCTTGAACGGGTTGCGGTCAGTCCAACTGCCGGCAGGCTGCGCCAGCCAGTCGGCGCCATCCTTCAGCCGGCCCTGCATTTCCAGCACATGGGCGACGGCATGGACCGACCAGAGATCCTCTGGGTTCATCTCCACCGCCAGGCGGCCGGTCTTCTCGGCATCGGCATACTCGCCGCATTCCTCCAGCCCGAAGGCCAGCATGCCCAGCACATTGCCATAGCCCGGCATGTCACTTCCCCAGGCCGGCAGCACGCCGGCGGGCAAATCGCGCAAAGCCGCCGAGCGGCCCAGCCAGAAGCTGGCGAAATGATGCAGCCGCAGTGCCAGCACGTCAGTCGGCCAGGCCGCCAGCACTTCCTCCCACACCGCACAGGCCCCTGCGGTGTCGCCCGCCACCCAGAATTCCAGCGCCGCGACATGCATCGCCTCGCGCGGGGTAATGGTGGCCAGGCCGGCCTTTGCCTGGTCCTGCGCCTTGCGCGCCGCCGGCAAGGTGGCGTTGGAGCCGATCAGCAGCATGAAATAGCCGCGCAGGGTCTGGCCCATGACGAAACCGGGATCGGCGGCCAGCGCCTGTTTCAGCTTCTCGCCGGCCGACAGGCGGTATTCCAGATAATCGCGAATCGCCGCATTGAAGGCGGCCGCTGCCTCGGGGCTGTCGGTGGTCAGGGCGAGGCCCCGTTCGTCCTGCTGCATGGCAATTCCTCCTGCTTTTGTCCGGCAGGGTGCGGGGGCGGCCCCTGTCTGTCCAGTCATTTCAGAGGGTTAGAAAACAACTCCGGCGAGTACCGGCATTAGGACTTTCCTCATCCTTTACCCCCAGAATGCCCCCATAGAAAAGCGATGACGTGGTGGGAGTTGCGGCAGATGAACGAAAGCTCAGTCCAATGGGCCTCGGCAATACGGCAGGCAACCCGGAAGGACGATTCCTCTCTTGAGGCAGGCATAGAGGCGCTGCCCGCGGCGATCTACATGACTGATGCCGAGGGTCGGATGACCTATTTCAACGAGGCCGCCGCGCGGCTCTGGGGCCGTCGCCCGGTCCTGATGCAGGATATGTGGTGCGGTTCCGTGAAGCTGTTCTGGCCGGACGGCACGCCACTGGCGCCCGAGAACTGCCCGATGGCGACCACCCTGCGCCGTCAGACCAACGCATCACCCTGCGAGGTCATCGCCGAGCGGGCGGATGGCACGCGCCTGCCGGTTTTGGCACATCCGACCCTGCTGCGCGACGAGAGTGGTGTGGTCACCGGCGCGATCAACATGCTGGTCGATATCAGCGAGCAGAAGCAGGTACACGCGAAGCTGCTGAAGGCGCAGAAGATGGAATCGGTCGGCCGGCTGGCCGGTGGCGTGGCGCATGATTTCAACAATCTGCTGACCGTCATCCTGGGCCATGCCGATCTGCTGGTCGAAAAGCTGCAGGACCAGCCGGAGGCGAAGGGGATGGCCGATGCCATCATGGCCGCCGCCAACCGCGGGGCGGAGCTGACCCAGCGCCTGCTGTCCTTCGGCCGGCGGCAGATGCTGTCGCCCTGCATGGTGAATGGCAACGAGTTGATCCGCACGCTGAACGCCCTGATCGAACGGGTGCTGCGCGAGGACATCATCGTGGCATTGGATCTCGACGAAGCCGTGCCGGATATCATGGTCGATCCGGGCCAGCTTGAATCGGCGATCCTGAACCTGGCCCTGAACGCGCAGGATGCGATGCCGAAAGGCGGCACCCTGACGATTTCCACCCGGCTCTACGATCACGAATTGGTTGAAACGGGGAAGGGTGCGCTGACCTGTCTGGCCGAGGGGCGCTATGCGATGATCACCGTTGCCGATACCGGCCACGGCATGGCGCCGGAGGTGCTGTCCCGCGCCTTCGAACCGTTCTTCACCACCAAGCCGCCCAGTCAGGGCGGCGGCATGGGGCTCAGCATGGTGTTCGGCTTTGCCCGCCAGTCTGGTGGTCTGGTCGCCATAGATTCGGCGCTAGGGGAGGGCACGCGGGTGCGGCTGTATCTGCCGGCACTGGGCGTGACCGCCTAGCATAGGCGATTGTCGCCTCTCGCCTTCTCCGGCAAGCTGGCGCTCTGACAGGCCAGTGCGGGAGCGGGCAATGTGGGACGGTTTCAACGAGGGCAGGGCCCGGCTGGGCGATGCGGAGATCTACTACCGCACCGGCGGCAGCGGGCCGCCGCTGCTGTTGCTGCATGGCTATCCACAGACCCATTTCATCTGGCACAAGGTGGCCCCAATCCTCGCCCGCTCCTTCACACTGGTGATGCCGGATCTGCGTGGCTATGGCCGCAGCCGGGGGCCGGTTCCCGATGCCGGGCACCTGGCCTATTCCAAGCGCGTCATGGCGGCCGATATGGTGGCGCTGATGGCGCAGCTGGGCTTTGCGCGCTTCGGCCTTGCCGGCCATGACCGGGGCGGGCGGGTCGGCTATCGCCTGTGTCTCGACCATCCCGCCCTTGTGACCCGCTTCGCCGCCATCGACATCATCCCGACGCTGGATGCCTGGGACCGGATGAACGCCGATAACGCGCTGGCCACCTATCACTGGCAGTTCCTGGCCGTGCCGGCCCCGGTGCCGGAGCGGATGATCGGTGCCGACCCCGATTTCTATTTCGATCACCTGCTGGACCGCTGGGCCGGGCATCGCGACCGGCTCGACCCGCTGGCCGTCGCGGATTATCTGGCGCAGTACCACGACCCGGCCGCCATCGCGGCGAGCTGCGAGGATTACCGCGCCGGGGCGACGGTGGATCGCGCACAGGATGCCGGGGACAGGGCGGCCGGTAATCGCATCGCCTGCCCGGTGCTGGTGCTGTGGGGGCGCGGCTATCTTGGCCCCAAGGCGGCCTCGCCGCTATCGGTCTGGCAGGGCTGGGCCGATGATGTGCGCGAGGTGGCGCTGGATTGCGGCCATTTCGTCGTCGAGGAGGAACCGGAACCGGCGGCGGCGGCCTTGGCGGAGTTCTTTGCCGAAGGTCGCTAGACCCGGCCGAATTTTGGCCGATGGGACAGTTTGCGCAGGATCATGATGACCTCGCCGCCGCCGCTCTTGCGGATATCGGCGACGCGGCCGCCCTGCGACAGGCAGAAGGCATGCCCGAGGCGCAGGAAAGAGGCCGGCGTGAAGGTGTGATAGTGGATGTCATAGACCCGGTTGATGGTTGTGATATGGGCCGTCATCATCGCCGCCGGGCTGCTGGCCTGCTGCAATTCCTGGCGCAGTGCCGCCATCCGCGCCTCGACGAAGGCGGCCTGGCCGACCGGGTCGGCCGGCGGCATAGTGTTGTCACGCCGGATATTGGCGTCACTGATCGTCACGAACTCCCGGAACCGCCGCTCCGTCGCCTGCGCTGCCGCCTCGCGGTCGAGCGCCAGGAAGTTCCGGCGATCCTGGAGCATGTCGGCCAGGCGTGAGATCGGCCGGCCCTTGTCGAAGCATTTCTCGGCCACCGGGACCGTCACATACAGCGTGCCGGCCGGCTTCAGCTTTGACCACCAGACCTCCAGCGTGCCCCAGGGATTCGGCGAATGTTCCAGCGCGTGATTGGCGATCAGGAAATCCTGGCTGCCATCGGGAATGAAATCGAGCACGAAGCCGTCGCCGACATGGTGGGTTTCGACAATCGTCTCCGCCGCCAGCTCGGGGTAGGTGCGTTCATTCTCCTGCCGGGTCTTGTAGTCGACATAGGCAACACTGGCGTCGGGCGATACCGGCGTCGGCTTGTGCAGCGCGCCGATTTCAAGGCCCGCGCCGGACAGCCAGCGCTGCGCCATCTCCGGCCTGTGGTCGCGCCGATCCCGCTGCGTCCAGGGCCGGTTGAGAATCAGGCGGGGGAGAAGGCGGAAGGACATATTCATGCCAGATAATATGACGGGCGCGCTTGCTCTGTCGAGCGGCCGTGGCGGGCTCGACAAATGCGTCCTGTCGTCTGGATGGCCGGTCTGGCGCGGCCACGATATGCTGGGCACTCCAGCCGTGCCGAAGAGAATGGGAACCAACCATGTCGATCATTACCAGCATCGAGGAACTGCACGCTCTCTATGGCGTGCCGTCGGAGGCCTCTACGGCCAAGGAGATCGACTGGGTCATCCCTGAATACCGCGCCTTCATCGAAGCCTCGCCTTTCGTGTCGCTGGCGACGGTCGGGCCGGAAGGGCTGGATTGCTCGCCGCGCGGCGACAAGCCGGGCTTCGTGCGCCTGCAGGATGGCCGCACACTGCTGATGCCGGACCGGCGCGGCAATAACCGTGTCGATTCCCTGGCGAATATCGTGCGCGATCCGCGCGTCGCCCTGCTGTTCCTGATACCGGGTTCCGGGACCACGCTGCGGGTCAATGGACGGGCGCATCTGTCGGTCGATGCCGAGCTGTGCGCCAGCTTCGCGGTGGAGGAGAAGGCCCCGCGATCCGTCATCGTCATCAAGGTCGAGACGGTCTATTTCCAGTGCGCCCGTGCCATTGTGCGCTCCGAGCTGTGGAACCCCGAGCGTCATGTCGACCCGGCATCGCTGCCGACGCCGGGCCAAATTCTGGCCGGGCTGAGCGACAACCGGATCGGCGGGGATGCCTATGACAAGGCCTGGCCAGAGCGCGCTGCTGCCAGCATGTGGTAGGGCTATAGCCCCAGCTCGCGTTCGATCAGCGCGATGTTCTTCAGATTGGCCTTCCAGAACAGATCGAAGGTGTCGCCCAGCACCGGGACCGCGCCGACGACAACGTCGATCGCGACATTGCGCGCCATGCGGCCAAGAATGCGCGGCTTTATGCCCATGCGATAGGCTTCGAGGATGATATAGGCCGATACCAGCCCGGTCGCCGCATCCCCGATGCCGGGGATCAGCCCGACCAGCGAATCGGCGCCGAAGCGCAGCGGCGTGCCCGGAATGCCGAATCGGGCATCCAGCAGCCGGGCAACGCGGCGCAGCCGGTTCAGCCGGTCCAGCTGTGTCATGCCCTTGCGATAGGGAGGTGCGCCGCTGTCCATGGCCGGGGTCACTTCTTGGCGATGACCCAGACGGCGTGAACGATGCCGGGGATATAGCCCAGGATCGTCAGGATGATGTTGATCCAGAAATGCTTGCCGATACCGACCTGCAGGAACACGCCCAGCGGTGGCAGCAGGATGGCGATGATGATGCGAATCAGGTCCATGAGTCTTGTTGTTCCTTATCAGAGGTCTTGTGGCTGGGCGTGATTCACCCGTCTTCTCACGGAATCATAACGAGGAAGGATGGGGTTTGATCCATAGGTTGGGGGACTTCGTAAGATTCTGTAATCACGCGACCCAGCCATGCGCATAGCTCAATCTTGCGACGAATTCGCATAAGATTTTGTTAATTCTTTTCCCGCATACAGGGGCCTGGAATTAACCTTGTTCGGGAGTCTCCCCCATGAAACGTGGTGGAATGCGTATCGCCAGCCTGCTGACCGGCTTGTTCACAATCCTGCTGATCTTCCTGATCGGCTTCTGCGCCAGTGAGATGGTTTCGGCGATTTCGCAGAAACGCCAGGCTGACCGCGTGGTGATCGCCGCCGAGGCCACCCGCGATGTCTTCACGGCCTTGCAGAATACCCGGCTGGAGCGTGGCCCGGTGACCAGCGCCCTGCGCGCCGAGGGCCCTGCCGTGGCCAGCCTTCTGACGACGGTGGAGAATGCCCGCAAGCTGTCCATTCCGGCGACACAGGCTGTCATCCAGGCCTGCGGCGAGATCGATTGCGGCAAGACGACCGTGGCCGGGCTGACCCAGGCACTGGAGACCCTCCAGACCCTGCGCAAGGAAGTCGATCCCGCCCTGCGGGCTCCCCTCGCCAATCGCCGCAATGGCGTGGCCGATGACTGGCAGAAGAACAACACCAACATGGTCAACATGCTGGAGGCGCTGTCCGGCCATCTCGGCACCGAAGTCCGCCTGGTTGATCCGACCATCGCCGAGCTGATCGCGATCAAGGATGCGGCCTATCTGACCCGTGATGGTGTCGGCCTGGAATATGTCGTTCTTGGTGATGCCATTGCCGCCGGCAGCATCTCTGACGTGCAGGCCAGCCGGATTTTCCAGTATCGCGGTCAGGCCAATGTGGCCTGGTCGATGCTGCTGGGGCTGTTTGACCGTGACGGCATGAACCCGGCCCTGGTGACCGCCTTCGACAAGGCCAAGAAGAACTATCTGGAATCTCTCCTGCCGGCCCGCGCCAAGATCGAGGCGGCGCTGAAGGCTGGCACGGCATCGCCGATGTCACGGCCCGACTGGTCGGCGTTAGCCGTCGGCACGGGCACAGACCTGGTGGATGTTTCGATCACGGCGCTGACGGTTTTGACCGATCATGCGACCCATAAGGCCAATGCGGCGCTGATGAAGCTGGTGCTGAATGCCGGGCTGCTGCTGCTGGCGCTCGCCATTGGCGGGGCTGGGTTGCTGATGGTGCGCCGCCGTGTGACCCAGCCGATGGCTGGCATCACCCAGGCGATGATGAGCGTGGCCGAGGGCAATCTGGAGACGGATGTTCCCTATCGGGACCGCCGCGATGAGATGGGCGATCTGGCCGGCGCGCTGATGGTGTTCCGCGAGAATGCGCTGGAACGCCGCCGCCTGGAACTTGCCAGCGCCGAGGAGCAGGAGAAGCGGGCCCAGCGCCAGAAGGCTGTCGAAACCATGCTGGTCACGTTCGACTCCAGCATCTCCGGCGTCCTGGGCGCGGTTGCGGCTGCCGCCACCGAGCTGGAGCGCACCGCACAGAGCATGACCGATATCGCCCGGGTCGCCAGCGACCAGGCCGTCGCGACCTCGAATGCGGCGCAGCAGACATCTGCCAATGTGCAGACGGTTGCGGCCGCGACGGACGAAATGGCGGCCTCCACCTCGGAGATCGCCCGGCAGGTCGAGGAAAGCGCCAAGGTCGCCCGCAAGGCGTCTGAGGAAGCCACCGAAACCAATGTCATCGTCGAGAACCTGGCGGTTTCCGCCCGGCGCATCGGCGAGGTGGTCAATCTGATCAACGATATCGCCGAGCAGACCAACCTTCTGGCCCTGAACGCCACCATCGAGGCGGCGCGCGCGGGTGAGGCCGGCAAGGGCTTTGCCGTCGTCGCCTCGGAAGTCAAGAACCTGGCCAACCAGACTGCCAAGGCGACCGAGGATATCGTCGAGCAGATCAACGCCATGCAGTCTGCCACCGGCTCCACGGTGACGGCCATCAAGTCGATCGGCGGCGTCATCGCCCAGATCAACGAGATTTCTGCAACCATCTCCGCCGCCGTCGAGGAGCAGAACGCGACCACGACGGAAATCGCCCGCAACGTCCAGGAAGCGGCGACCGCGACTGAATCCGTCACCGGCAGCATCGAGAATGTGACCGAGGCGGCCGAACAGACCGGGGCCGCCGGCTCCCAGGTGCTGAGCGCGGCACAGGAGCTTTCCGAGAAATCGGAGCAGATGCGCCGCGAGATCGAAATCTTCCTGGCCGATATTCGCGCCGCGTAATCTTTTGATATCTGTCTGAGAAAGGCCGGGCCTCAGCGCCCGGCCTTTTCTTATCCGGTTTCCTGGCATTCGTGGAACGCTGATGCCCTTCACGGGCTGCTGTGGCATTCTGCGTTCCTGATGCGGAACGGTGGATGGAAGCCGAAATGCAGGATCTGAACGATCTCTCCTATTTCGCGGCGGTGGTCGCGCATGGCGGTTTCGCCCCGGCGGGCCGGGCGCTGAAGCAGCCGAAATCGAAGCTGTCGCGCCGGGTCGCCCAGCTGGAGGCCAATCTGGGTGTGCGGCTGATCGAGCGCTCGACCCGGCGCTTCCGCGTCACCGAAGTCGGCCAGGCTTTCTATGAACGCTGCCGTACCATCATGCTGGAGGTGGAACAGGCCGAGGCCGTCGCCGCCGAGGCGCAGGGCGAGCCGCGCGGGCTGGTGCGCGTCAGCTGCCCGCCAGGGCTGCTGGAATCGATCACCGGCATTTTCACAGCCTATCTGCAGCGCTACCCCAAGGTGACGCTGCAATTGCTGGCGACCACCCGGCGGATCAGCCTGATCGACGAGCGCGTCGATATCGCCTTTCGTGTCCGCTCGACGTTGGACAATGATGCCGGGCTGACCATGCGACGGCTGACCACCAGCCGGCAGATCCTGGTCGCCACCCCGGAGCTTGCCGCCCGCGCCACCGACATGGCGCAGCTTGGCGCGCCGGACGGGGTGCCGACGTTGAGCTATAACGAGGCGACGCTGCATGACAGCTGGGTGCTGACCAATGCCGCCGGCGAGACCCGTACGATCAACCATGATCCGCGTTTCGTGTGCAGCGATTTCGGTGCCCTGCGCGACGCCGTCGTGGCCGGGCTGGGCGTGACGCTGATGCCGAACCATTCTTGCTGGCCCTGGCTGCAGAGCGGGGCGCTGGTGCAGATCTTCCCGGAATGGTCGGCCCCGGAAGGCATCGTGCATCTGGTCTTTACCACCAAACGGGGCCTGCCGCCGGCGGTGCGCGCGCTGATCGACCATATTGCCGAGGGCTTCCGTGAGGAGCGCCACGCCGCCCGCCAGGCCGGCGTGCCCGATCTGGCGCCGCATCCCGCCCATCTGCATCCGCCCGTGCCCCGTCCGAAGGATCTGGCAAATCTATGAGCGCCGACACCGAGACAAATGACGACGACGAGAATGAGGCCGCCGCCCTGCCGACCGGCTTGAAGAACTACATCACGCCCGAGGGGCTGGAGCGGCTGAAGGAAGAACTGCGTATCCTGCGCCAGATCGAGCGGCCCAAGGTGGTTGAGGTGGTCTCCTGGGCGGCAGGCAATGGCGACCGGTCGGAGAATGGCGATTACATCTATGGCAAGAAGCGGCTGCGCGAGATCGATCGCCGGCTGCGCTTCCTGACCAAGCGTATCGAGATTGCTGTGCCGGTCGACCCGGCCCTGCAGACCAACCACGCGCAGGTTTTCTTCGGCGCCACCGTCACCTATTGCGACAGCCGCGATGTCGAGCGCAGCGTGCGCATCGTCGGCATTGACGAGGTCGACCACGACAAGGGCGAGATTAGCTGGATTTCCCCGGTCGCTCGCGCCTTGCTGAAGGCCCGCATCGGCGATCTGGTGAAGCTGCGCACCCCGGCGGGGATGGAAGAGCTTGAGGTGCTGGAGATACGCTACGGCGCTGGGTGATCCCATTCCAGCTCCAGCTTTTCAGCCAGGCGGGCCGCGTTCTCGGGTGCGCGCACTTTTACGTCATTGTCGAAATATATGAAGACGTCGCGGCCGGATTTGCGCGGCGTTGCCGCAGGCTTCACCCGCTCGGCGTCGCCCGGCTCGGCCCCCTCGGCCCAGGCGCGGATGCGTGTGGCCCAGCGATCCAGCGCCTCCTCGTCATAGCCGCTGATATAAAGCTCCTTTGATCCATGCAGGCGGCAATAGACGAAATCGGCGGTCACATCCATCAGGCGCGGCCATTTGACGGTGTCGGCGCAGACCAGCGCCACCTTGTACCGGCGCAGCAGCTCGATGAAGGCAGGGTCTCGGAAGCTCTCATGCCGGATTTCGATAGCATGGCGCACCGGCCGCGACCCATCGGGATCGAGCCAGGCGCGGCCGTCCATCCGGGAATCATGCCGCCGGGCCAGCGCCACCGCTTCGTCGGTGTCATGCGGCAGCAGTGCCATGAATGTCTCGAACAGCTCTGCATCGAATGCCAGGCTGGGCGGGAATTGCCACAGGATCGGCCCCAGCTTCGGCCCCAGCCGCAGCAGGCCGGAGGCCAGGAAATTCGCCAGCGGCGTCTCGATCTCGCGCAGCCGTCTTGTGTGGGTGATGTAGCGGGATGCCTTCACCGAGAAGACGAATCCGTCGGGCGTCTCATCACGCCAGCGCGCGAAGCTGTCGGGCTTCTGCAGGCCGTAAAATGTGCCATTGATCTCAATGCTGGCGAATTGAGTCGATGCGTAGGTCAGTTCCAGCCGCTGCGCCAGACCCTCCGGATAGAACTGCTTCCGCCAGGGCGGATAGGTCCAGCCGGATATGCCGATGCGGATTTTGCCGGTGGATGCCATGGGGGTCTCCTGACTGTTAAGAGGAAGAACCCGGACCCGCCGCGCAGGTTCCACGGCCCCGCAAGCTTGCCGAATGCGGTCAATGCGATAATCTTGAGCCAAGCAATGCCTGAACCGGTCCTCGTTCCTAGGACGGCTCACAAAAAACAAATGGGAAAACGATGAGCGTACCAACCTTCTGGACTGCCGGAATCGAGTCGTTGTACCCCCGCTGATGTCCCGTCCCTCGACGCTTATTCTGGCGGCTGACGATCCGGTTCCCGGCAAGATACTGGTTCTGGCGGGTCTGCAGCATTGTGCGGTGATCCTGGGCGTGGGCATCGCCATGCCCCTGCTGGTTCTGGCCCGCGGCGATCTCGATCCGCAGACGACCCGGCAAATGCTGAGCCTCGCTTTGGTCGGGCTGGGGCTGGCCACCATCCTGCAGATCCAGCGTGGCAAGATCTTCGGCTCCGGCTATCTGGCGCCGGCGACCTTCACGGCGGCCTATCTGCCACCCTGCCTGTCGGCGATGGAAACCGGCGGGCCCGCTCTGGTGATGGGAATGCTGATCTTCGCCGGGCTGGTGCAGATGGCGCTGGCGCCCGCTTTGCGCCGGTTGCGGCCCTATCTGCCGCCGGAGATTGGCGGGCTGGCCGTGCTGATGATCGGCATTATCCTCGGGCTGCTGGGATTCCGGCTGATCGCCGAGATCGGCACGGCGCACGTGGTCACCCATGCCGGGATCGGCCTGTCCTGGCTGGGCGGCATCACGCTGGCGGCCATCGTCGCCTTCAATATCTGGGGCACCGGCAATGTGCGGCTCTATGGCACGCTGCTGGGCATCATCGGCGGCTGTGTCGCGGCGCTGGCCTATGGCGCGATGGATGGCGCGACGCTGGTGGACGACCTCGTCACCCAGGGCGTGGCCCTGCCCATGCCGATGCTGCAAATGCCGAGTTTTGATCCCCTGTTGGCCTCGGAATTCGCGATCAGCGCGGTGGCGTGCAGCCTGCGCGCCATGGGCGATCTGATCACCTGCCAGAAGATCGAGGATACGCGCTGGGTCCGCCCGGACATGACCCGCATTCGCGGCGGCATCCTGGCCGATGGGCTGGGCACGCTGCTGGGCGGCGCGCTGGGTAGCCCGATCGGCACCAACACCTTCTCCGGCAGTATCGGCCTGGCATCGGCCACCGGCATTGCCGCGCGCCGAATCGGCTATGGCATTGCCGGCTGGTGCTTCCTGATCGCGCTGCTGCCGGGGGCGATGTCGTTCTTCATCGCCATTCCAAAGCCGGTGCTGGGCGGCGTGCTGATCTTCGCCGCGGCCTATATCATGCTGAACGGCATTCTGGTTATCGTCAGCCGGCTGATGGATGCACGCCGCATCCTGATGATCGGCATTCCGTTGGTTCTCGGCCTCAGCCGCAGCGTCTATCCGGAGGTCTATACCAGCCTGCCGGCGGAGATGATGGCGGTATTCGGCTCAGACCTGATGGTGACCATCGGCAGCGCCCTGTTGCTGAACCTGATCTTCCGCATCGGCGTGTCGCAGAACGCCAGCCTCACCCTCCCCGCCAGCGAATTGCAGCCTGACCGGCTGGAGAACTGGGTGCGTGAGCAAGGCAGCCATTGGGGGGCGCGGGCCGATGTCATGCGCGCCGTCTCGCATGCGCTGGTCGAATTCGCCGATGGCCGGGACGGGCTGATGACGCCGGAAACCGATATCCGCATCGACCTCAGCTTCGACGAATATCATATCGATCTGCGGCTGACCTATGCCGGCTTCCCGCTGTCGTTTGAGGATTCAGCACCGATCCGGCAGGAGGAACTGGCGGATATCGACATGGATATGGTCGAGGCCCGGCTGCGCGCCATCCTGCTGCGCCGTCTGGCCGACAAGGTCTCCATCCGCCCGCCGGCCAATGGCCAGCAGAGCATTGATATGCGTTTCGACCACTGAATTCAGCGCGATTCCCGCAGCCAGCCGGCGATCAGCGCGCCCAGCGCCAGCAGCAAAGTGAGCAGGGCCGGCAATAGCGGCAGGTTCAGCACGCCGGTGACGACGTAATCGCCATTATCGCGCAGTCCGATCCAGTCGCTGCCACCGCGGCCTGTGGTCCGGCGGTCCGGGCCGACGCGACGGATATCGGGCAGCCCATCCTCGGAAAGCCAGGCCAGCCCGCCGCCGGATGCCTCGACCAGCGGGGTCATCTGCGCCGCCGTGGCGCGGACATCGGCATACTCCAGCGGGTTGACCGCGCCCACCGTCACCAGCCGCGTGCGCGTGCCATCGCTCAGCCGGTACAGCCCGGCCTCCTCGACCGTCAGGCTGCCGATTGCGCGGCCCTGGTCATCCTCGGCCAGGGTGACATCGACGCTCTCGCCGGAGGGTAAGGTGACGGTTACCGTCTCGGCGGCCGGCTCCAGCGAGCGGCGCTCGATCTGCAACTGGTCGCCCTGGACGCGGGCGCGCAGATCGTCTTCCTCCAGCTCCGGTTCCTTCATCAGCCAATGGGCGATGCGGCGCAGCAGCTCGGCCTGCGGGCCGCCGCCCTCGAAGCCGCGCGACCACAGCCACATATGGTCGCTGTTGATCTGCGCCACCCGGCCCTCGCCGACCCGGTCGAGCACGACCAGCGGCCGACCCGCGCCTTCCATGACAACGGTGCCGCTGCGCGGGGCGGTGTCGATGACGCGGAACCAGCGCCCCCAGCCCGGCTGTTCGCCCATCCTGCCGGCGCCGGACAATTCGGCCGTGACCGGATGACGGCGGCCGATATCCGAGACGCTTGGCAGATAGCCCTGTTCCAGCATGTCGCCGGTCGGCTCACTGGGCAGGATATCGCCAATCGGGGTCTGGAACAGGCTGACGGGGGAGGCGAAATCCGGTCCGGCGGCGATCAGCAGCGCGCCGCCCTGGCGCACATAATCGGCGATGTTGCCGAGATAGAGCCGGGGCAGCACACCCCGCCGCTTGTAGCGGTCGAAGATGATAAGGTCGAACTCGTCGATCTTCACCTCGAACAGCTCGCGGATCGGGAAGCTGATCAGCGACAATTCGCGGATCGGCGTGCCGTCCTGCTTCTCGGGCGGGCGCAGGATGGTGAAATGCACCAGATCGACCGATGGATCGGCCTTCAGCAGATTGCGCCAGGTGCGTTCGCCTGCATGCGGTTCGCCGGAGACCAGCAGCACGCGCAGCCGGTCGCGCACGCCATTGATCGACAGCACGGAACGGTTGTTGATCAGCGTCAGCTCGCGCGGCCCGGCCTCGGCATCAATCTCGACGATGCTCTGGCCGCCGCGGTCCAGCATGACAGCGACCTCGACCTCCTCATTCGCCGGTACCTCGACTGTCTCGGGCTGTTCGCCATTGCGGCGCAGCGTCAGCTCGACCGGCGTGCCGGCGGCCACGCTCTCATCCTCGATGGACAGGCGGATGGCGACGTCCTTGCCGACCATGCCGAAGGTCGGGGCCTGATGGATCACCAGCCGGCGGTCAGCCTCCTCCTTCTGGCCGGTCAGCAGCGTATGGATCGGCGCGCCCGGTCCGTCCGTCCCGGCTTCCTGCGCGTCATGCACCTGGCCATCGGTCAGGGCGATCACCCCGGCCAGCCGGCGGCGGGGGATATTGGCCAGCGCCTGGTCGATGCTGTCCATCAGCCTTGTGCCGTCGCGGGCACTGTCGCTGTCGGAGCCGAGGCCGCCAGCGGTGCTGCTGGTCTCGACCTCTCGCACCTCCAGATTCGGCATCCGGCCCAGACGGTCGCGGATTTCGGCCAGCGCCGCATCGGTCTGTGCCGTCCGGTCGCCGATGCGCTGGCTGGGCGAGCGGTCGATGGCGAGCAGGGCGATATCCTTCTGCGCCTCACGCTGTTCGGCGATGATCGATGGATTGGCCAGCGCCAGCAGCAGCACGGCCATCGCCGCCAGCCGCAGCCAGCTGCCCCGCGCGCGCCGCCACAGGCCGAGCGCGACGACCAGCAGCACCAGAACGCCCAGGACGGCAAGCGCCCACCAGGGCAGCATCGGTGCAAAGGCGATATCGAGGCCGGCCGGTATCATGTCATTGGCCCAACCGTTCGAGGATGGAGGGGATATGCACCTGATCGGCCTTGTAATTGCCGGTCAGGGCGTACATCACCAGATTGACGCCGAAGCGATAGGCCCATTCGCGCTGCACCTCGCCGCCCGGCATGACCGGGAAGCGGTGGCGGCTGTTGCCGTCGACCGCCCAGGCGGCAGCCCAGTCATGGCTGCCGACGATGACCGAGGACACTTCATCGGTGCTGCGACCACCCGGACGCTCGACCCAGATCGTGCCGCCGGTGAAGCGGCCCGGAAAACTGTCCATCAGATAGAAGGTCTTGGTCAGCACATGCTCATCCGGGATCGGTTCCAGCTGCGGGATGTCCAGCCCGCGCGTCATCTGCTGCAGGCGCTGCAGGCCGGGGCTGGTGCCGCCGAAGCTGACCTCGCCCTGGTCACGGGTATCGAAAACGATGGTGCCGCCCGTGCGCAGGAAGGAATTGAGGCGGCTGATGGCGGTCTGGCTCAGCGCTGACTGGCTCGGGGCGACCGGCCAGTAGAGCAGGGAGAAGAAAGCCAGATCATCGGTTTCGACATTAATGCCCATCGGCTCGCCCGGCTCCACCGCGGTCCGGCGCTGCAAGGCCCGGCTGAGACCGATCAGCCCATCCCGGCTGGTCTCGTCGATGTCGCGGTCGCCGGTGCGCACATAGGCCAGAACGGTGGTCAGGCTGGCGGCCAGCGCAAAGCTGTCGTCGCTCTGTGTCTGCGCATGCGCCGGTGATGCCATGGCCAATGCCACAACTGCCAGAATCGCGGCGGTGCCACCGGCCCGGCTACCCATCCGACCAGGCGGCAACAACCCGCGCAGCAGCAGCGAGATCAGCATGTCGAGCAGCAGCAGGATCAGGGCAGCGGTGAACAGGAAGGGCCGCAGATCGACCTCCTCCCCGCGTTCATAGCCGAGGCGGGCAATCCCGCCCGGCAACTCGCCCAGAGGGGTCACCGAACCGATGGCCGGGGCCAGGTTCAGTGCGATGCGGGCCTGATCACTGCCATAGAAGCCGGGCGGCAAAGTGGGGCCGAAACGCGGCTCCTCATTTCCCGGCAGCAGCGCCTGCACGGCGGCGGGCGGGGTGACCAGACGGCCGAACCCGTCCAGCGTCTCGACCGGCGGGAGGGGCTGGTCGCCGCGCGCGCCCTGCACGCCCTGGCTCATCGCCACCACCCGTTGCAGCATCTGCACGAACAGGCCGGATATCGGCAGATTGGTCCAGTCCGGATTGGCCGTGGTGTGCACCAGAACCAGCCAGCCATCGCCCTCCTGCGCGGCGGTTACCAGTGGGGTGCCATCCTGCAGTGCTGCCCAGGTGCGGTCATTCAGGTCGAGCGAGGGCTGCGCCAGAACCTGACGCTGCACGGTTACATCGGGCGGGATCGTCAGACCCCGGAACGGGCCGCTGGATGGAAAGGGGGCCAGTTGCGCCGGCTGGGTCCAGGACAGTGCCCCGCCGAGCAGCCGCCCGCCCTGGCGCAGCCGCACCGGCACCAGCGCCTGCTCGCCGCCTTCCTCTACCGTGGAGGCCAGAATCGGGCCGGCGAAGCGCAGCAGCAGCCCGCCCTCGCGCACCCAGCGTTGCAGGGCCTCGCGTTCCGGTCCCGCCAGCGTGCCGCTGTCCGGCAGCAGGATCACCGCCAGCTCACGCTCCAGCAGGGTTTCGATGCGCCCGCGCCGGACCTCGCTGAAGGGGCTGAGCGCCTGATCCAGATAATGTAGTTCGGAGAGCAGCGGCTGGGATGCCTGGAAGCTGGTCTCGGAGACCAGGCCGACCGGGCGGCGCCGCCAGCGCTCGTCGATGAGTGCGACGCTGCCGGCCGTGCCGTCATTCTCTATATCCAGCCGGGCGATTTCGTTGCGCAGCTCGGTGGGCAGCACGATGCGCTTGCTGGCACTGGTCTCGCCAGTGGGGAACTCGATCTGTTCGCGGGCGAGGATACGGCCATCGGCGGCCAGCGCGCGCAGCCACAGGCTGGACGGGCCGATGCCGGGCGCGCGGGCCACGGTGGCGGTCAGGCCATCGACGCCGCTTTCCGGCGGGAAGGCGAGGCGCGGCAGATTGCCGGCCTCCGGCTCCATCACGGTCAGCGCACCCAGCCGTTGCAGGCGGCTGGCAAGGGCGGTGGCACCGGGGCTGTCCACGCCGTCACTCAGCCAGAAGCTCTCGGCGCTGTTGGGCAGGGGCTGGCTTTCCAGCCAGGTCAGCAGGGCCTGACGGTCGCCAGGCCAGGGCTTCGGCAGCAGCGCCTGCACCTGACTGCGTGCCTCGCCGGGCCGCAGGCGGTTCAGCGTGCCGGGCACGCCCTCGCGGTTCGGCGCGGTGGTCAGCAGGATCACCTCGCGGCCGCTGCGCTCTGCCTGGTCGAGCAACTCGTCGGCGGCCTGCTGGCGGGCCTGCCAGTTGCGCCCGGCAGCCCAGCCATCATCGATCAGCAGCAGCATCGGTCCGCCGCCGACCAGCTGGGCGCGGGGGTTCAGCAGCGGCTGCGCCAGCGCCAGTATGACCAGCGCCGCCAGGAGCAGGCGCAGCAGCAGCAGCCACCATGGCGTGGTCGCCGAGGTCTCGTCGCGCGGTTTTAAATCATAGAGCAGCCGGATGGCGGGGAAGGACAGGCGCTTCGGCGCCGGCGGCACCACCCGCAGCAGCCAGATCAGCACCGGCAAGGCGGCCAGCGCCAGCAATATCCAGGGCGCGGCAAAGGCGAGCGGGCCGAGCGACAGCATGCGCGTCAGCCTCCCGGTCTGGAGAAGGCGGGGAGGCTGGGCTGCGACAGGCCGATATAGAGGTCGAGCAGCGCCTTTTGCGGGCTCTGGTCGGTGGTATGGGTGCCGAAATGCCAGCCGGCGAGGCGGGCCAGGTCGCGCAGCCCGTCCTGATGGGCCCGGAAGCGATCCCGGTAGTCGTCACGTACGGCATCGACCCGGGTTATCAGGGTGGAGGCCTCGCCCTCCATGCCGTCGAAGCGTATCCGCCCCTTGAAGGGCAAGGCGGCCTCCGCCGGGTCCAGCACCTGCAGGATATAGCCGCGAATGCCGCGCCCGGCAAAGCGGCCCAGCGCCGCCTCGATCTCCGCCAGCGGTGACAGGAAATCGCCGATCCACACCGTCGCCCCATGGCGTGGCAGGGGAATATCCGGCGGCAGGCTTTCCTCGGCGGCGCTGCGCGCCATCTCGCCGATCAGCCGCTCCAGCACGGCCCGTCCGCGCGCCGGGGAGCGCCGCCCGCCGAGCAAGGCAACCTGCTCGCCGCTATCGGCCAGCAGGGAGGCGAGGGCCAGCAGCAGCAGATCGGCGCGCTCATGTTTTTCCGGCAGGGCGCCGTCGGAGCGATAATGCATCGAGGCCGAGGCATCGCGCCACAGCCAGACGCTCTGCGCCGCCTCCCATTCATTCTCGCGAACATAGACATGGTCGCCCTTGGCCGATTGCCGCCAGTCGACGCCGCGCACCGAATCGCCAAAGGCGTAGTGCCGGAACTGCCAGAAACTGTCGCCCTGGCCGACCCGCCGCCTGCCGTGCACGCCCTGCGCCACGGTGGACGCAACCCGCTCCGCCGCCACCAGCAGGGGCGGCAAAGTGGAAGCGAGCTGTTCCGCGCGCTGGCGTGTCTGGAGGCTCATCCGGGTCCGTTACCCGTCTCAGGCGAATGGCTGGGCGATGGTGTCGATCACCGAATCGAGGGTGATGCCCTCGGCACGGGCCGCAAAATTCAGCGCCATGCGGTGGCGCAGCACCGGCTTGGCAATCGCCAGCACATCGTCGATCGAGGGCGACAGCCGGCCATCCAGCAAAGCGCGGGCGCGGATCGCCAGCATCAGAGCCTGGCCGGCGCGCGGGCCAGGGCCCCAGGCGACATGGCGGCGCACGGACTCGAAGCCGGTTTCATCCGGCCGGCCGCTGCGCACCAGGGTCAGGATGGCATCGATCACGCTGTCGCCGACCGGCACGCGGCGCAGCAGGCGCTGGGCCTGCAGCAGATCGACGGCGCTCATCACCTGCACCGGCTTTTCCTCATCGGCGCCGGTGGTGGCGATCAGCATGTGACGCTCGGCCTCCAGATCGGGATAGCCGACATCGACCTGCAAAAGAAAACGGTCAAGCTGGGCCTCGGGCAGCGGGTAGGTGCCCTCCTGCTCCAGCGGATTCTGGGTCGCCAGCACATGGAATGGGGCGGGCAGCGGGTAATACTGGCCGCCGACCGAGACGCGGCGCTCCTGCATCGCCTGCAACAAAGCAGACTGGGTGCGCGGGCTGGCGCGGTTGATCTCGTCGGCCATCAGCAACTGGGCAAAGACCGGGCCCTGGATGAAGCGGAAGGCGCGGCGGCCATCCTGGGCTTCCTCCAGCACTTCGGAGCCCAGAATATCGGCGGGCATCAGATCGGGCGTACACTGGATGCGCTTTTCGTCGAGACCAAAGACGGTTCCCAGCGTCTCCACCAGCTTGGTCTTGGCCAGCCCCGGCACGCCGATCAGCAGGCAATGGCCGCCGGCCAGCAGGGTGATCAGGCTCTGCTCGACCACATCCTCCTGACCGAAGATGATGCGGCCGACCCGTTCGCGCACCAGCCGCATCCGCTCGGCCAGGGTTTCGATCTCGGCAACCAGACGATCATCGGACCCGGTAGCGGGCGCGGAAAAAGGGGTGGGATCGGTCACGCTCATGCCAATATTCTCCTCAATCCTGTTGATGTCGCCCCACAGTCTTGACCGGCAGCCTCGACCGACAGGGTGTTGGTGGTCAGGGTAGCGCACCTCCAACCGCAGCAAGGCAGAGAGGACAGGAGATGACGGCGAAGCCATCCGACAATCCCATGAACTTACTTAGGCAGCTTGGAGTGGACCGCCCAGTCTCACCCGCCGAAAAAACATCGCCCGCGAAAAAAACCTCCGACTCGCTAAACAGCGATGGGCCGGAGGAGAGCTGCGGTGATTTCGACATTCGGATCGCCCGCGATGGAACCTGGTACTATCTTGGCTCGCCCATCGGGCGTAAGCCACTGGTTAAATTATTCTCCACCGTATTGCGGCGAGAAGATGACGGCAGCTACTGGCTGGTCACCCCGGTCGAGCGCGGCCGCATCGAGGTGGAGGACGCGCCTTTCACCGCCGTGGAGTTGAAAGTTTCCGGCGAGGGCGAAGGGCAGATTCTGCAGTTCCGCACCAATCTGGACGCGTGGATCGAGGCCGGGCCAGATCATCCGATCCGGGTCGAAACGAATCCGGCGACCGGCGAGCCGAGCCCCTATATAGTGGTCAGGGACAGGTTGGACGCATTGATCTTGCGCCCCATATTCTATGAGCTTGTCGAGTTGGGCGTTGAACAGGAGAGGGAGGGGAAACCGTCCCTGGGCGTATGGAGCAATCGGCAATTCTACACACTGGGCGCGCTGGAGGGCTGATCTATGATCGCCCGGCCCTGCGCTCGATCTTCAGCGGCGGTGTCGACGAGACCGGCCTGATGTCGGGCGATGGCGACATGTCGCCGGGGCTGGAGATGCCGCCGCCCGGCAGGCCGGCTGCCGTCCTGGTGCCGCTGGTCGACAGGGCCGAGGGCATGTCTGTGCTGTTGACCCGGCGCACCGAGCACCTGCTGCATCACCCCGGCCAGATCAGTTTTCCCGGCGGCCGGGTCGAGGAATGCGACACCGATCCGGTGTCCTGCGCCCTGCGTGAAACCATGGAGGAGACGGGCATATCCTCCTCCGTCATCGAGGTCATCGGCCGGCTGAAGGCCTATCGCACCCGGACCGGGTTTTCCGTGGTGCCGGTCATCGGCCTTTTGACCCCGCCTTTCGAGACGCGGCCCGACCCGAACGAGGTTGCGGAAATCTTCGAGGTTCCCCTGTCCTATATTCTCAACCCCGCCAATCATGAGGTGCACAGCCGCGAGAAGGACGGCATCAAGCGGTCCTTCTACGTGTTGCCCTATCTGGATTATTATATCTGGGGTGCAACGGCGGCGATGCTGGTGAATTTCGCGAATATTCTGCGCCGTGACTCCGCCCTGGGCCGGTAGAACGCCATGCTGCGTGTCATCTTGCTGATTGCCCTGCCGCTGGTTGCACCGACCCTGCTGTATCTGCTGTGGTTCTCGCTGGCGCGCCGCAAGGCGGTTGCCGCCGGCCAGACACCGCCGACCCTGGGCGAGGCGCCGTGGATGCTGCTGGCGGCTGTTGGTGTTGGTTGTGCTCTGCTGGTGCTGGGGGCCACCGCGCTGTTCTTCGATGCCGAGGGCCAGCCGGGCGATGTCTATACCCCGCCACGGGTGATCGACGGGCAGGTCGTGCCCGGACATGCCGACCCGAAACGCTGATCCCGGAGAATAATCATGCAGCCGGTCCGGCGTCTGGAAAGTCTGTTCGACTGGATGCAGGAACCGGCGGTGGGCGCCATCGTGGCAGCCGTGACGGCGGAGGGGGCAATTCTGCGCTTTGTCGGCGGCTGCGTGCGCAACGGGCTGCTTGGCCGGCCGGTCAGTGATATCGACGCGGCGACGGATGCCCCCCCGGAGCAGGTCGTCACGCTGCTGGAGCGTGACGGTATCCGGGCCATCCCGACCGGCATTGAGCATGGCACCGTCACGGCGCTGAAGGATGGCCGGAAGATCGAGATCACCACGCTGCGCGTCGATGTCGAAACCGATGGGCGGCGCGCCCGCGTGGCCTTCACCGATGACTGGGCCGAGGACGCCATGCGCCGCGATTTCACGATGAACGCGCTGTTTCTCGATGCCGATGGCACGCTCTACGACCCGGTCGGCGGGCTGCCGGATCTGGAATCGGGGCTGGTGCGCTTCGTCGGCGACCCCGAACAGCGCATCCGGGAGGATGTACTCCGCATCCTGCGTTTCTTCCGGTTTCATGTTCAGTATGGCCGCATCGGGCCGGAGCCCGAGGGGCTGGCCGCCTGCGCCCGACTGGCCGGGCTGCTGCCCAGCCTGGCGGGCGAACGGGTACGCGAGGAGATGCTGAAACTGCTGGCGGCGCGTGACCCGGCCCCGACGGTTTATCTGATGCGCGAGCAGGGCGTGCTGACGCCGATCCTGCCGGAAGCCCGAAACCTGCCCTGCCTGTCTGCGCTGGCCACGCTGACCGGCAGCCAGGAGGAGGCCGATCCAGACCCGCTGCGCCGGTTGGCGGCGCTGATCTCTGCCGGCGAGGATGCAGGGGAGGGCAGCGGCGAAGCCGTGGCCTGGCGGCTGCGCCTGTCCAATGCGGAGCGGGCGCGGCTGCTCGCGATGGTGACGCCGGCGATTGACATCGACCCCGCCGCCGATGCGCCGGCCCGCCGCCGGGCGCTCTACCGGGTAGGAGCGGATATTTTCCGCGATCTGGTTTTGCTGGACTGGGCACAACGCCGCGCCGACCAGACCAATGCCGTGCCGGACTGGGTGGAAGGCGGCTATCGCGTGCTGCTGGCCACTGCCGAGGGCTGGACCCGCCCGGTGCTGCCGGTGGGCGGGGTCGATCTGCTGGAACTGGGCATACCGGCAGGGCCGAAGATCGGCACGCTGCTGAAACGGCTGGAAGACTGGTGGATCAACCAGGATTTCGCGCCGGATCGCGAGGCGTGCCTGGCGCAGATCCAAGGCTGGCGTGACGCATAAAAGAACGCCGATCCAGAAGGATCGGCGTTAAAGGAAGTACCCGTACAGTCACGTTCAACAGTCGCGTCAGGCGCTAGGGGAACGCCCTGCGGCACGAAGCCGCCACACTGCAACCACCCCAGAGAAACAGAGATGTATTTTTTTCGCAAATAAAATCTTTGCGTGTATTTCGATCAAGCTCGTTGCAAAATTAACCTATTTCCGCCTTGGAAATCCGCGACCTACTGGGGTGTGCTGTCCGCCAGGGCGATATCCTCCAGCCCGGCCGGTGTGCCGCGCTCCAGATCGAAGCCTTCCTGCTGGCGGCGCCACATGGCGGCATAGATGCCATCCCGCTCGATCAGTTCGCGGTGCGGCCCGCGCTCGACGATCTCGCCGTCCTGCAGCACGATGATCTCGTCGGCATCGACCACGGTGGACAGACGATGCGCGATGACCAGCGTGGTGCGGCCGCGTGAGACTTCGCGCAGCGAATGCTGGATTTCGCGCTCGGTATGGGTATCCAGCGCGCTGGTTGCCTCATCGAACAGCAGGATGGCCGGGCGTTTCAGGATGGTCCGGGCAATCGCCACGCGCTGCTTCTCGCCGCCCGAGAGTTTCAGCCCGCGCTCGCCGACGCGGGTGGTGTAGCCATCCGGCAGGGCCAGCACGAAATCATGCACCTGGGCAAGGCGGGCGGCCTGCTCCACCTCCGCCGGGCTGGCGCCGGGACGGCCATAGGCGATGTTGTAATAGATCGTGTCGTTGAACAGTACGGTATCCTGCGGAACGATGCCGATGGCGGCGCGCAGGGAGGTCTGGCTGAGTTCGCGGATATCATGGCCATCGATGCGGATCGAGCCGCTATCGACGTCGTAGAAGCGGAACAGCAGGCGCGAGATGGTCGATTTGCCGGCCCCGCTGGGACCGACAATGGCGACGGTCTTGCCGGCCGGCACCTTGAAGGCGACGCCTTTCAGGATCGGCCGGTCGGGACGGTAGCCGAAGCGCACGTCGCGGAACTCCACCGTCGCATTCTCGGTCGTCAGGCTCACGGCATCGTCGCGGTCCTTCACCTCGCGGTCGACGGCGAGCAGGCGGAACATCGCCTCCATGTCGATCAGCGACTGCTTCATCTCGCGATAGACGAAACCCAGGAAGTTGAGCGGCAGATAGAGCTGGATCAGATAGCCATTCACCAGCACGAAATCGCCGATGGTCATGGTGCCGTTCTTCACGCCGAACCCGGCCATGACCATGACGGCAACCAGCCCGACGGCGATGATCGCCCCCTGGCCGACATTCAGCAGCGACAGGGTCGTGCGGCTCTTCACAGCGGCATTCTCGTAGCGCTTCAGCGCCTCGTCGAAGCGCCGGGCCTCATGCGCCTCATTGCCGAAATACTTCACCGTCTCATAGTTCAGCAGGCTGTCGATCGCCTTGGTGTTGGCTTCCTGGTCGCTGTCATTCATGGCGCGGCGGAACTGGATACGCCATTCGGTGATCGACAGGGTGAAGGCGATATAGCCGACGATGGTCAGGAAGGTGACGGCGGAATACCAGAAATCGTAGAGCACCCAGAGGATGCCGCAGACCAGCAGGATCTCCAGCAGCGTCGGCACGATGTTGAACAGCATGAAGCTGAGCAGGAATTCGATGCCCTTGGTGCCGCGCTCGATGACCCGCGACAGCCCGCCGGTCTGCCGGTCGAGATGGAAGCGCAGGGCCAGCGCATGCAGATGCTCGAAGGTCTTCAGCGCGACATTGCGAATCGCGCGCTGGGCCACACGGGCGAAGACGAAATCGCGCAATTCGTTGAAGCCGGAAGACGCGATGCGCACCACCCCGTAGAGCACCAGCAGTCCGACCGGCACGACGATGAGGGCCAGATCCGGGCCGGTCAGCGCATCGATGGCCAGCTTGTAGACATAGGGGATGATCACCGTGGCGATCTTGGCGATCACCAGGAACACCATGGCGATGACGACGCGGCTGCGCATCTCCGGCTGGTTCTTCGGCCAGAGATAGGGCAGCAAAGCGCGGATTGCCCGCCCATCCGCCTTCAGGTCGGACCCGGTGCGCGTGGTGGGGCTGGCCCCATGGGCTCTTGTCATTCGGGTCTGTCCGGTTCTGGCTGTGGTAGCGCCATACTTAGGCACTCCTGCCGGAACTGGTAGGGGGCGGCGCTATTCTTCTTTGAAACGACCTATGGCCACTTCGCCTCGGGCGGCATCGACATCAGGATCGCCTCGGTATTGCCGCCGGTCATCAGGCCGAATTTCGTGCCACGATCATGCAGCAGGTTGAATTCGACATAGCGGCCGCGCCGCACCAGCTGGTGCTCGCGCTGTTCCGGCGTCCAGGGGGTGTCCATGTGCTGGCGCACGATCCGGGGATAGACATCCAGAAAGGCCAGGCCGACATCGCGGGTGAAGGCGAAGTCGCCCTCCCAGTCGCTGTCCAGCGTATCGTAGAAGATGCCGCCGACACCGCGCGGCTCGCCCCGGTGCGGCAGGAAGAAATACTCGTCGCACCATTTCTTGAAGCGCGGGTAATAGGCCGGGTCATGGCTGTCGCAGGCCTGCTTCAGTGCGCCGTGGAACAGGGCTGTATCGGCCTCGTCCGGGACCATTGGCGTCAGATCGGCGCCGCCACCGAACCAGCTTTTCGTCGTCACGATGTGGCGGGTGTTCATATGCACCGCTGGTACCAAAGGCGAGCGCATATGGGCGACCAGCGAGATGCCCGAGGCCCAGAAGCGCGGATCATCCTTGGCGCCGGGTATCTGGCCGCGAAACTGCTCGGAGAATTCGCCATGCACGGTGGAGATGTTCACGCCGACCTTCTCGAAGACCCGGCCGCGCATCACCGACATGGTGCCGCCACCGCCGCCCTCGCGCTCCCATGTCTTGCGCTCGAACCGGCCGGCGGGCAGCGTGGCCAGCGACCCTGTATAGTCATCCTCGATGGCCTCGAAGGCGGCACAGATGCGGTCGCGCAGGGTGCGGAACCAGTCGGTTGCCTGCTGCTTGCGGGACTCGGTGAGGGGGTCGGTCATTCTTTATGTTCCCTGGGCTTCTGTTCCGGTGGGAAATTGATCGGTCTGTCGCAGTGCCTCGCCCAATACCATGGCCGCCGCCTGGGCGACATTGATCGAGCGCAGGCCCGGCCGCATCGGAATCAGCAGCCGGGCATCGGCCGCCTCATGGACCTCGTCCGGCACGCCGGCACTCTCCCGGCCAAGCAGCAGCGTATCGCCAGCCTGGAAGGCAAAGCCGGTATACGGCATCGCCGCCCGTGTGGTCAGCAGAATCAGCCGTCCCGGCGCCCGATCCGCCTGGTAGCGCGGCCAGGAGGCATGGCGCAGCATCTCCAGCCTGTCCAGATAATCCATGCCGGCGCGGCGCATCCGGGCATCGTCGAAAACGAAGCCGGCAGGCTCGATAATATCGACCGCGACACCCAGGCAGGCCCCCAGGCGCATCAGCGCGCCGGCGTTCTGTGGAATATCCGGTTGAAACAAGGCAAGACGCATGGCACTAACCCGGTTGTGGCATAGGGTCGCGAGGGCAAAAGGGCAGCGGTGTTGTGCTTTGCATTCACGATGGATTGCTTTATACCCGTCGCGCCTGCGATTCAGCGGGTCAAAGACGTGGTAATACGCCGGTTTCTGCGACAGAGTGTCGCGATGCCGGAGCATCGGCGCGTAGTATGTTTCATTGAGACCTTTGGGATTTAGGGCGAGGTACGGGGGAAAGTATGGCGCAATCCGCACAACCGGGCACTGAAGGCGCGCATGACGCGCATGAGGGAGGCACCCGGCGCGACTTCCTGCATTTGGCGACGGTCGGCGTAGGCGCGATCGGCGCTGCCGCCATCGCGTGGCCGTTTATTGACCAGTGGAATCCGGCCGCCGATACGCTGGCACTGGCCTCCATCGAGGTTGATCTGAGCAAGATCGCCGATGGTCAGGCCATCACGGTCAGCTGGCGCGGCAAGCCGGTGTTCATCCGCCGCCGCACCCCGACCGAGATCGCGGAAGCCGAGGCCGTGCCGATGGGCGACCTGCCCGATCCGCAGACCGATGCGTCGCGCGTCGAGAAGCCGGAATGGCTGGTCGTCGTCGGTGTGTGCACGCATCTGGGCTGTATCCCGCTGGGCCAGTCCTCGACCCAGCCGCGCGGCGATTTCGGTGGCTGGTTCTGCCCGTGCCACGGCTCCCATTACGACACCTCCGGGCGTATCCGCAAGGGTCCGGCGCCGTCGAACCTTCCGGTTCCGGCGTACGACTTCCTGAGCGACACCCGCATTCGCATCGGCTAGGAGACCTCCAGATGAGTGGTTTCAACCCCAAGAACCCGGTCATTCGGTGGATCGACCACCGGTTGCCCGTGTTCAGCTTCATGAATCATGAGCTGAACGAGTACCCGACGCCGAAGAACCTGAATTATTTCTGGAATTTCGGCTCCCTGGCCGGTGTCACGCTGGTTGTCATGCTGGTCACCGGCATCACGCTGGCGATGCATTACACGGCGCATACCGACTACGCCTTCGACAGTGTTGAGCGCATCATGCGCGACGTGAATTATGGCTGGCTGATCCGCTATATCCATATGAACGGCGCCTCGATGTTCTTCATCGTGGTCTATATCCACATCTTCCGCGGGCTCTATTACGGCTCCTACAAGGCGCCGCGCGAGATCCTCTGGGGTCTGGGCGTGCTGATCCTGCTGGCGATGATGGCTACTGCCTTCATGGGCTATGTGCTGCCCTGGGGCCAGATGTCCTTCTGGGGTGCGACCGTCATCACCAACCTGTTCTCCGCCATTCCGCTGATCGGCGAGAGCATCGTGACCTGGATGTGGGGTGGCTTCTCGGTTGATAACCCGACGCTGAATCGCTTCTTCGCGCTGCATTACCTGCTGCCCTTCGTGATCGTCGGGCTGGTGGTGCTGCATCTGGTGGCGCTGCACCGCTTCGGCTCGAACAACCCGCTGGGCATCGACACCAAGGGCCCGCAGGACAGCCTGCCGTTCCATCCGTACTACACGATCAAGGACACGTTCGGCATGGGCGTGTTCTTCACGATCTTTGCCGCCTTCGTGTTCTTCGCGCCGAACTATATGGGCCATCCGGACAATTACATCCCGGCCAACCCGCTGGTGACGCCGGCCCATATCGTGCCGGAATGGTACTTCCTGCCGTTCTACGCCATCCTGCGCTCGGTCCCGGACAAGCTGGGCGGCGTGCTGCTGATGTTCGGCGCCATCGCGGTGCTGTTCGTCCTGCCCTGGCTCGACCGTTCCCCGGTCCGCAGCTCGACCTTCCGTCCGCTGCACAAGCAGTTCTTCTGGATCCTGGTGCTGGACTGCATCGTCCTGGGCTATATCGGCGCCATGCCGGCGGAGGGCATCTATCTCGTCATCGGGCGTGTCGCCACGGCGTATTATTTCGCCCATTTCCTGATCCTGCTGCCGCTTCTGGGCGTTTTCGAGAAGCCCAGGCCGCTGCCCAGCAGCATCTCGAAGCCGGTTACAGGGGGCGGTTTTGCCTCGGCGCCCGCAGCCCCGATGGAGAAGCAGTAATGCGTAAGTTCCTCTCGCGTAGCCTGACTGCCATCGCGCTGCTGCTGGCCGTTCCGGCTGTTGCCCAGGCCGCCGAAGGCGTGGCCCTGCCGAAGCAGAACTGGAGCTTCGGCGGGCTATTCGGCACCTTCGACCGGGCGGCTGCCCAGCGCGGCTTCCAGGTCTACAAGGAAGTCTGCTCGGCCTGCCATGGTGCCTATCATCTGCATTACCGGAATCTCGGTGCGCTCGGCTTTTCCGAGGCCGAGGTGAAGGCGATTGCGGCTGGCTATGAGATCCCGGATGGTCCGAATGACGATGGCGATATGTTCGTGCGTCCGGGGCTGCCTGCGGACAAGTTCTTCCGTCCGTTCGCGAACGAGAAGGCGGCCCGCGCGTCTAATGGCGGCGCCTATCCGCCGGATCTGTCGCTGATTGCCAAGGCCCGTCCGGGCGGGGCTGACTATCTCTACGCCCTGCTGACCGGCTATCAGGAGCCGCCGGCCGGCGTGACCCTGATGGAAGGCATGCACTACAATGCCTATTTCCCGGGCCACCAGATCGCCATGGCGCAGCCGCTCTATGCCGATGGCGTCACCTACAGCGACAGCACGCCGGCAACCATCGAGCAGATGGCCCGTGACGTCTCCACCTTCCTCGCCTGGGCGGCGGAGCCGGAGATGGAGCGCCGCAAGCAGATGGGCGTCAGCGTCATCCTGTTCCTCCTGGTCTTCACCGGCCTGGCCTATGCCTCGATGCGCAAGGTCTGGTCGACCGTGAAGAAATAAGCTTCGGTCTCTCCGGGGCTGACGTAAGGGGCGCCGGCAACGGCGCCCTTTTTCGTTGCGGGAAGCCTACCGCCCGACCAGGTCCAGCAGGCGGAAATACAGCATGGCCAGCACCAGGGCCGGCGTGCGTAGCGGGCCGCCGGGGAAGGGCATGTGCCGGATGCGGCCGAAGACATCCAGCCTTTCGGCCTGGCCGGAGACGGCCTCGGCCATCAGCAGGCCGGCAAGGCCGCTGAGCGCCACGCCCTGGCCGGAGAAGCCCTGCGCGTAATAGACATTGCCGTCCAGCCGCCCGAAATGCGGGATGCGGCTGGCGGTGATGCCGATCAGCCCGCTCCACGCCTGATCGATCTTCACATCGGCCAGCTGCGGGAACACCTTGTGCAGCTTGCGGGTCAGATAGAAGCGCAGCGAGGGCGGGTCGATGGCGGAGTAATTGGCGCCGCCGCCGAACATCAGCCGCCCATCCCGCGTCGGACGGAAATAGTTCAGGATGTGGTTGCACTCGGCGATGGCCAAATTATCGGCGATCAGTCCGGCGAGGCGCTCCTGCCCGATTACCTCCGTGGTGCAGACGAAGCTGCCCACCGGCATTACATAGGGCCGCAATCGCGGTTCAAGCCGCCCCAGATAGCCGTTGGTCGCCAGGATGAGGTGTTGGCAGCGGATTGTGCCAGAGGCCGTCCTGACGCCTGGCTGCGCGCCTGTGGTGATCGACAGCGCCTGCGTGCCTTCATGCAGCCGCGCCCCGGCCGCCTGTGCGGCGCGGGCAAGGCCGAGAAGATAGTCCAGCACATGCAGATGCCCGGCCTCCGGATCGTACAGCCCGCCGACATAGCGGGTGCTGGCGACTTTTTCCTGCATCTCTTCGGGTGACAGCAGGGCGACCGGCTGGTCATAGCCATAATCATCGACCCATTGGTCGCGCATCTCGCCCAGCCCGCGCTGCTGGTGGCGGCTGAGGGCGGCATAGAGATAGCCCCAGCTGAGATCGCACTCGATGCCGTGGCGGCTGGCCCGGTCGGCGAGGATGCGCTTGGCCTCCAGCGCCATGTCCCAGGCGCGGCGGGCATCGGCCTTGCCGATGGCTGATTCGATTTTCTCCATCCCGCCGCTGAAGGCGGTGCAGATCTGCCCGCCATTGCGGCCGGATGCACCCCAGCCGATGCGCTGCTGTTCGATCAGCACCACGTCATAGCCGCGTTCGGCCAGGTTCAGCGCGGCGGAAATGCCGGTCAGCCCGCCGCCGATGATGCAGACATCGCAGCTGGCATCGCCAGTGAGGGGCGGGCGCGAGATGCCGCCGGATACGGCCGTGCGGGCGTACCAGCTGGGTGGGGATTGCGGTTCCGTCATGACAGCCGCAGATACCATTCCCATTCGAGCGGCGTGATGATCGCCTCGAAGCTCTTCAGCTCCTGCATGCGGCAGGCGGTGAAGACATGGCGGAAGCTCTCGCCGAAATAGGTCCGGGCGACTTCCGAGCGGCTGAATACCTCTAGCGCCAGCTCCCAGTAATCGCTCAGCGACGGGCGGTGCTTGTCATAGGCATTGCCCTCGGTCGGCGGACCGGGATCGATCTTGTTGGCCAGCCCGTAATGCACGCCGGCCAGAACGGCGGCGGCGACCAGATAGGGGTTGGCGTCAGAGCCGCCGACGCGGTGCTCGACCCGCGTGGCTTCCAGCGAGCTGGCCGGGATGCGCAGCGAGACGGTGCGGTTGTTACGCCCCCAGCTCGGCGCCAGCGGGGCATAGCTGCCGGCCTGGAACCGGCGATAGGAATTGGCGTTCGGCGCGAAGACCGCCATGAAATCATTCATCGTCGCCGACAGCCCGCCAATGGCGTGTTTCAGCGCCGGGCTGCCCAGCGGGTCATCGCCCTGGAAGATGTTGCGCCCCTCGCTGTCCAGCACGCTGAGATGGACATGCAGGCCGTTGCCGGCATGCTCCAGAAAGGGCTTGGCCATGAAGGTGGCCTCGAAGCCATGCTGGTCGGCGACACCCTTGATGGCATTCTTGAACATTATGCCGTAATCGGCCGCCTTCAGCGCGTCGTCGATATGGTGCAGATTGATCTCGAACTGCCCCGGCGCATATTCCGCCGTCGCCGTGTCCGAGGGGATGTCCTGCGCCCGGCAGGCCTCCTCCATCGCGTGCAGGACGGTGTCGAAATCCTTCAGATCGTCCAGCGAATAGACCTGGTTCTGGCTCTGTGGCCGGCCGGTGCGCGGCACGCGCGCCAGGATCGGCTCGCCGCGCGGCCCGCGCGAGCGGTCCAGCAAATAGAATTCGAATTCCATGGCGATGACCGGTTTCAGCCCGAGGGCGGAGAACCGCGCCAGCACGCCGGCCAGCACCTGCCGCGGATCGGCGAAGAAGGGGCGGCCATCATGCTCGAACATGGTCATCAGCACCTGCCCGGTCGGGCGCGGCGCCCAGGGGACGGGGACCAGCGTGCCGGCGACCGGAAAGCAGACCCGGTCGGCATCGCCTTCTTCCCAGACCAGCCCGGAGGCATCGACATTGGAGCCGGTGACATCAAGCGCGAACAGCGAGCCGGGCAGGTTCATGCCCTGGCGATAGGCGGAAACCAGCCCGTCGCGATTGACGCGCTTTCCGCGGGGAATACCCAGTTGATCAGGGACCAGCAACTCGAAGAATTCGATTTCCGGGTGGGCAACAAGAAAAGTCTCAGCTTCCGCGGAGCGGTCCTGATGGGTCATTCTAACGTCACATGTTGTTATGGCTGTCTTATGGTGCCCGCCGGCCGGAGTATTGGCAAGCCGGGCCGGTTGTTTTGACCGGTTGTTTTATCGGCGGCGCGGTTTTTCTACCGCATGACTTTTCGCCGCCCCGCTTGCCAAGCCCCCCTCGGCGGCTGTAGCCATAGGGGATCAACAACAATCAGGCGTGTTATGTCCGACAGTTCTTCCTTCGAGATATCCACTCCCCTTCCTGAAAGTCTGGCGGCGTGGATTGCCGAACGAAACATCGACGAGGTTGAATGCCTTGTGCCGGACCTGGCCGGCATTCCGCGCGGCAAGATCCTGCCGGCGCAGAAATTCCTGAACAGCTGGGGCGAGCGCGGGCTGCGCCTGCCCGAATCGATCTTCACCCAGACGGTGACCGGGGATTTCCCGGACGATGTCGACATCAACCCGGCCGATTCGGATGTCTATCTGGTGCCCGACCTGTCCACCATGCGCATCGTGCCGTGGTACAGCGACCCGACGGCGCAGGTGATCAATGACTGCTATTACGCCGATGGCCGGCCGGTCGACATTGCCAGCCGGCAGGTGCTGAAGCATGTGCTCGCCCTCTACGAGGCCGAGGGCTGGGACCCGGTCGTGGCGCCGGAGGTGGAATTCTTCCTGGTGAAGCCGAACACCGACCCCGATTACCCGCTGGAGCCGCCGATCGGCCGCTCGGGCCGGGCCGAGACGGCGCGGCAATCCTTCGGCATCGACGCGGTGAACGAATTCGACCCCATCTTCGAGGATGTCTACCGCTATTGCGAGTTGCAGCAGATCGACATCGATACGCTGAGCCATGAATCCGGCGCGGCCCAGATGGAGATCAACTTCAACCATGGCGAGGCGCTGTCGCTGGCCGACCAGGTCTTCCTGTTCAAGCGCACGCTGCGGCAATCGGCGATGAGCCATAATGTCTACGCCACCTTCATGTCGAAGCCGATGCAGGGCCAGCCCGGCAGTTCGATGCATATCCATGTCAGCCTGGTCGACAAGAAGACCGGGCAGAACATGTTCTCGCAGCCGAATGGCGAGGATACGCCGCGCTTCCTGGCCTTCATCGCCGGGTTGCAGCGTTATCTGCCGCGCGCCATGCCGCTGATGGCGCCCTATGTGAATTCCTATCGCCGCTTCGGGCCGCATTTCTCGGCCCCGCAGAATGTCCATTGGGGCCGCGACAACCGCACCACCGGCCTGCGCGTGCCGCTGTCCAGCGCCAAGTCGCGCCGGGTGGAGAACCGCGTTGCTGGCGCCGATGCCAACCCCTACCTCGCCATCGCGGCCACACTGGCCGCCGGCTATCTCGGCATCATGGAGGAGCTGGAGGCAACCGCCCCGGTCGAGGGCGACGCCTATGGCATGAGCCGCGCCTTGCCGGTCCATCTGCAGGACGCGCTGGGCGGCCTCTACCGTTCCAAGGAGTTGCGCACCGTGCTCGGCGACCGCTTCGTCGACGTGCTCTGCGCCGTGAAGGAATGGGAATACGACGCCTACCAGCAGGTCATCAGCGCCTGGGAACGGGAATTCCTGCTGCTGAACGTGTAGGGCGGCTTTTCAACCACCCCCTCCCTCGTCACCCTCGGGCTTTTTTATTGTCACCTCCCCAGTCCGTCACCCCCGCACTTGTTGCGGGGGTCCATGCTTCCGCCAGCTGGATGTCGGTCGAGCAGGCTGCACCCTGGACCCCCGGCACAAGGCCGGGGGTGACGGTCCTAATGTTCTATCGCCGCTTCAGGCCTGACCCGATTTCGTGAATTTTCTTCCGAGCATGCAATTTATGATTGCATGAAGAAAAACTTATGCACTAAATAACGCACACGCTTTGGTTGTGAACAGGTGCGCATCTGCTCTTCGCGCACGGACCGGGGAGGGTGCTGCATGTTTCTCGTCGATACCAACGCCAGCGCACAGAATCTGATCGCCAAGAACAATCCGCCGCGCGTGCAGATCAGCTACGAGGTCTATACCAAGGGGGCCACGCTGGCGGTGTCGCTGCCCTTCGTGGCCGGCATCATGGCCGATCTGGCCGGGACCACGCCCCGCGCGGTCGATTACAAGGACCGTGACTTCACCCAGCTCGACAATGACAGTTTCGACCAGTTCATGGGGCGCATTGCGCCCAGCGTGAATGTCGCCTGGACCAATGCCGCGGGCGATCCGGCGGGAGATACGCTGGCCTTCGCCACGATGGATGATTTCGGGCCGGCGGCGATTGCCGGGCGGGCCGACGGCATCGCCCCGCTGTTCGAGGATCGTCAGGCACTGATGGGGATGATGGCGCGGCTCGACGGCAATGCCGCCTTCCAGCAGACCGTCATGGCGATCCTGCAGCCGGTGGATGCGACTGGCAAGCCGGTGACCGACCCGGCAAAGATCAACGCCTCCATCACGGCGATGCTGACCGAGGTGCTGCAGGAGCGGGCGCTCTACGAGGCCCAGGTCGAGGGCGGAACGGAGCAGGCGGCGCTGCCGCCCCCGGCGAGCTGACCTGACAGACTTCCTGCTTTCCTGATTTCCCGTAATGCGTGCATTGCCGACAGGAGAAGTGCGCCTGCGGCCCATCCAGGGTGAACGATCATGACGGATACCGCGACCACCCCGATCCAATCGCTTCCCGCCGATCTGCAGCCGGCTTTCACTTCCGGCAATCTGGCGCTGGCCGAGACGCCGGAGCAGATGTTGACCGGTCTCGACATGCTGGCTGCCCTGCTGGGGCAGGCGATGCTGCTCTACCCACCGGCCAGTGTTGCGGCAAAGGCGCCGGACAAGCCAGTGGCCCCGGTCGATCCCGGGCCGGACGCCAGCGCCGGTGACAAGGAAACCTACCAGACAGCGCTGAAGACCTATCAGACAGCGCTGGCGGCCTACCAGCTCTATCCCTATCAGGCATCGGCCAAGGCGCTGGCGACGGCGCCCACCGCGCCGACCATCCCCGACGACGCCACGCCGGAGGAAAAGGCCGAGGCCGAGGCCGCCTATGCCACGAAGCAGCAGGTCTATGCCGAGGGGCAGGCCTTTCTGGGACAGTTGAAGGCCGCCATCGCGCTGAACGAGCCGACCGCCTTTGTCGCCACCTGCGTCGACCGGCTGACCGGCCAGGTCTCCGACCAGGTGAACCAGATCCTGCATCTGCCGGCCTTCCAGGCGCTGGAGGCACATTGGCGCGGCCTCGCCTATCTGGTGATGAGCACCAAGACCAGCGACAATCTGATCCTGCGCGTGCTGGATTGCAGCTATGACGAGGTGAAGGCCGATTTCAAGAAGGCGACCGACTGGGACCAGACGGCGCTGTTCAAGAAAGTCTACACCCAGGAATACGGCACGCTGGGCGGCAAGCCCTATGGCGTGATGATCGGTGATTTCGCCCAGTTCTCCGCCGCCAAGCCGGATGTCGATGCGCTGGAGCGCATGGCGCAGATCGCCGCCGCCTCGCATTGTCCCTTCGTCAGCTCGGCCTCGCCGCATATGTTCGGACTGACCAGCTTCACCGATCTGAACAAGCCGACATCGCTGAAGAAGGTGTTCAACGGGCTGGATTATCTCGACTACAACAGCCTGCGCTCCTTCACCGATTCGCGCTATGTCTCGCTGGTGCTGCCGCATGTGCTGCTGCGGGCACCCTATGACGCGGTGAACAACCCGGCCGACGGCTTCGATGATTTCGAGGAGACGCTGGGCGCCGGGGCGGATCTGCGCTCCGACAAATATTTCCTGTGGGGCAACCCGGCCTATTACGAGGCGGCGCTGATCACCGACGCCTTCTACACCTATAACTGGCTGGCGGCGATACGGGGCGAGCAGGGCGGCGGGCTGATCGCCAATCTGCCGGTCTTCACCTACACCACCGATGCCGGTGAGCAGGCAATGAAGATCCCGACCCAGGTGATGATCCCGGACCGGCGCGAGGGCGAGCTGAACGACCTCGGCTTCATCGCCATCTGCAACCGCAAGCTGACCAACCAGGCGGTGGTGTTCGGTGGCAAGACCATCCACAACCCGCCGAAATGGGAGAACAGCACGCTGGCCGGCCAGATGGCCAATTCCAGCGAGGCCCTGTCGGCGACGCTGCCCTACATGCTGAACGCGGCGCGCATCGCGCAATACATCAAGGTGATGCTGCGCGACACGGTGGGCAGCTTCCAGACCGCCGGCACGCTGCAGAACATGGTCAATGCCTGGCTCGGCACACTGGTGCTGCTGGATGACGAGGCGCAGCAGAGCGTGAAGGCGCGCTATCCGCTGCGCAATGCCCGCGCCGATGTGCAGGAGATTCCCGGCAAGCCCGGCTACTACACCGCGACGGTCTATCTGCAGCCCTTCTTCCAACTGGAGGCCATCGACGTGACCATCAGCCTGGTCGCCGAGCTGCCGCCGCCCGCCGTTGCCGCGTAATCCCCTTCACGCCTAGCAGGCCAGGGAGGCTGCCATGGACTACATCGTCCTCAACATTGCCGATAAATACGCCATCAAGGGCGAATGCACGCTCGACAAGCATACCGACCAGATCAACCTGATGGGCTATTCCAGCGGGCTGGCCATGCCGCTGCACATGGATGCTTCCGGTGGTGGCCGCTCGACCGGCCGGGTCCAGATCCAGGATCTCAGCGTCACCAAATATCTCGACCAGGCCTCGCCGAAGCTGAACCTCGCCTGCTGCCTGGCGACCGAGCTGGGCAAGATCGAGCTGTATCTGATCCGTACTTCCGGCGACAAGCCAATCGAGGCGATGACCTACACGCTGGAGAACGCCATGGTGTCCAGCGTCTCGCTGAGCGGCGGCGGCAACGAGATGCCGGTGGAATCGGTCACCTTCAACTTCACCAAGATCACCTGGAGCTACCAGTTCGAAACCAAGGAAGGCGACCAGAAGGGCAAGGTCGAAGCCGAATACGATCTGGAGAAGGCGACAGGGCAGGGCAAGTAAGGCCCGAAAGGAAACCGGGTCGATGGGCAATCGCCTCAGCTATGGCTTGCGCGCGCCGCTGTTCGAGCGGCTGACGCAGGACGAGACGAGCGTGGTATTGCAGGACGCCGCCCTGGCCGAGTCGATCCGCACTTCGCTGGAAAGGCTGCTTGGCTCGCGCGCCTGTGCTTCCTTCGCTGCTGCTGCGTCGGGCATGCCGCTGGTGACCAATTACGGCGTGGCGGACAGCATTGATTACACGGCCTCCTCCCTGTCGGACCGGCAGGTGATGGCCGGCAATCTCGAAGCGGCCATCCGCGCCTTCGAGCAGCGCCTGTCATCCGTCGCCATCGAGATCGTGCCCAGCGCAGACCGCGCCCGCCCGCTGGCCGCCCGGCTGAGCGCGACGGTCAGGCTGGCCGGCTATGAACGGGCGGTTGTCTTCCTGCTGAATGGCGGGGTGGTGACGATCCAGGACGCGCCGTCATGACCCCGCATGAATCGCTGTTGCCCTATTTCCAGCGTGAGCTGAGCTTCCTGAAGCGCGAGGGCGTGGCCTTTGCCCGGCGCTACCCGCAGATCGCCCGGCGGCTCGACATGGCCGGCGACGCCGTCACCGATCCGGATGTCGAGCGGCTGATCGAATCGGTGGCCTTCCTGACGGGGCGCATCCAGCACACCATCGACCAGGATTTCCCGATCATCCCGTCTGCCTTGCTGGATTGCCTTTATCCGCAATTCGCTGATCCGATCCCCTCCATGGCGGTGGCGCAATTCACGCCGCCGCAGGAGCCGGGGGCGCTGACCGCTGGCGTTACCGTGCCGCGCGGCCGGCATTTCTTTGCCCAGAGTGGCGACCCGCGCCAGGCGGTGCGGTTCCGCACCTGCTATCCGGCGACGATCTGGCCGATCGAGCCCAGCTTCGCCGGTTTCGACGATGGCTTCCCGGATATCCGGCTGGCGGAAAAGGCCCGCTCGGTTTTCCGCCTGCGGCTGCGCTGTACCGGCCCCGGCTTCGTGCCGCTGGGGGCGGACCGGCTGCGGGTCTATCTGGCGGGGCTGCCGGTCATGACCGACCGGCTTTACCAGATGCTGACCTCCGAGGTGCAGGCGGTCTATGTGCTGCCGGAGGGCGATCCGGCGCGGCGTGCCCGCCTGCCGGCGAGCAGCATCGAGCCTGTCGGGTTCCGACCGGACGAGGCCGTGCTGCCGGTGCAGCCCTATGGCCTCAGCGGGTATCGGCTGCTGCTGGAGCTGTTCCAGTTTCCCGACAAGTTCCGCTTCCTCGATTTTACCGGGCTGATGGCGGCGGGCGAGGCGACGATGCTCGATTTGCTGTTTGTCCTCACCGTGCCGCCGCCGCCGGAAATCCATGCCGAACCCTCGACCTTCCGGCTGGGCTGCACGCCGGTCATCAACCTGTTCGAGCAGGTCAGCCAGCCGCTGCGCCTGACCCAGGAAAGGGTGGAATATCTGGTGCTGCCGGATATTGGCGACCGCGGTGCGATAGAGGTGCATGCCGTCCAGTCGGTGGTCGCCAGCCCCGATCCGGCCCGGACGCTTCCCTGGGTCCAGCCCTATTTCGGCTTTGCCGCCCCAAATAAGACCGGGGACCAGGCGGGTGAAGAAGAACCAGCCGCGCAGGGGCTGTACTGGATCGCCCGCCGCCGGCCGACCGAATTGCCGGGGCTGCCGGGCGACGATGTGTTCCTGACCTTTGTCGATCCGTCCTTCACGCCGACGGCGCCCTCCGGGCCGGTGCTCTATGCCAGGCTGACCTGCACCAACCGGCGGCTGGCGCCCTATCTGCCGGCCAACCAGATGTTGCAGCCGGAAGAGGCGGCGGTGCCGGGCACCCAGCAGCTTGTCACCGCGCCGACCGCGCCGCTGGAGCCGGTCAGCGATGGCAGCGTGCTGTGGCGGCTGGTCAGCCAGCTGGCGCTGGGCGATGTGTCGCTGCTGGCCGGCAATGCGGCGGTGCTGCGCCAGCTGCTTCAGCTCTATGCGCTGGACGGCACGCAGGCCAATGACCGGTTGATCGATGCGGTTCAGGACGCGCTGGCGACCCCGTTGGCGCTGCGCCGCGATGGCGGGGCAACGCTGCTGCAGGGTGTGGATATCTGCCTGTCCTTCGATTCCGGGAACCGGCCGGAGGGCAGCCTGTATCTGCTGACAACCGTGTTGTCGCGGGTGCTGCCGGTCTTTGCCGCCGCCAACAGCTTCACCCGCCTTTCGGCCTGTCTGCTGCCCCAGACGGAGATTTGGAAATCATGGCCAGCCCGGATCGGCGAGCGCCCGCTGCTGTAATCGACCGGCTCTATGCCCAGCCCTGGCGGTTTGAATTCTGCCAGGCGGTGCGGCTGCTGGAGCAGCTTGTCGATGCGCCGGCGCCGGTCGGCGCCTCGGCCAATCCAAGGCAGGAGCCGGTGCGGTTCCGCGCCGCCACCGACTTCGCCTTTCAGGGGGCCGCAATACGACAGATCGATCCGCCGACGCTGCCGCTGACGCCATCAATGCTGGAGGGGTTTCTGGCGCGCGACCGCAGCATCGTGGCGCAGGCCGGAATGAGCGTCTCCTTCATCGGGCTGGCCGGAACGGTTGGCGCCTTGCCGATGGTCGATACCGAGCGGGTGCTGCGCGGCGTGCAGCAGCGCGACCCGGCTCTGGCCGATTTCCTGGCGTTGTTCGAAAACCGGCTGATCGCGGTGTATTACCGGGCGCGCAAGACCCATCGCCTCGGCTTCGATGCGGTACCGCCGGAATACGCGCCAATGGCGGGATATCTGCAATGCCTCATGGGGCTGGGGCTGCCCGGCATCGGCGCTGATTTCCCCGATACGGTGCGCCGCCGGCTGCTGCCCTTTGCCGGGTTGCTGGCCTCGACGCGCCGGCCGCTGGAAGGGCTGGGCAAGCTGCTGGCGGCGGTACTGCGCGCGCCGGTCGCGCTGGAAGGCCCGATCCGCCGGTTGCAGCGCGTGCCGGCCGATCAGTGTACCGCGCTGGGCTTGCGGCAGGGGCGGTTCCAGGCGCTGGGAATCGCCAGCGTCCTGGGCAGCCGGCTTCAGGCGGGCGGGCAGGCTTTGCGGCTGTGGATCGGGCCGATGTCGCGCGCCGCCTATGACCGGCTGCTGCCGGGCGAGGCTGACGGCATGGTGCTGGACCGGCTGGTGCGGCTGTATCTCGGCGATGGCTATGCGGTGGAAATCCGCCCGGTGCTGCATGCCAGCGGCATCAGCGCGGCCTGTCTTTCCGCTCACAGGGGCGCCCGGCTTGGCCTGACAAGCTGGCTCTGCGCGAAACCGGCACGGCAGGATTCCTGCGAGGCGCGCCTGACCCTTGGCCAGGTGGCATGAGCACGCCGGTTGCCGCGATCACGATCAAGACGCCGCTCTCCAATGTGGCCTTCACGGTGTTGTCCTTTGAGGCGGAGGAGCAGCTTTCCACGCCTTTCCGATTCACCGCCACCCTGCGGGCGTCGAGCGCATCGGTCGATCTGGCCAGCCTGATCGGCAAGGTGGTGTCGCTGGTTCTGACGGCCGGTGACAAGGCGGAGCGCTGCTTTGCCGGTATCGTCGCGGCCGCGACCCAGCTGGATGCCGATCCGCGCGGCGCCAGCTACCGGCTGTACATCCGGCCGGCGCTGTGGCGGCTCTCCCTGGCTTCGGATTGCCGCATCTTCCAGCAGAAGACCGTGCCGGAGATTGTGCAGGCCGTGCTGAAGGCCGATGGCGTCGGGTTGGTGAAGAACAGCCTGTCCGCCAGCTATGACAAGCAGGATTACGTGGTGCAGTTCGACGAGAGCGATCTTGCCTTCGTCTCGCGGTTGATGGAGCAGGCCGGCATCGTCTATTTCTTCACCCATGCGGCGGCGGGCGACACGCTTGTGCTGGCCGATGATTCCAGCCCCTTCAAGCCGATTGCTGGCCCCTCGGCCCTGAACTACCGGCAGCCCCAGGGCGGCATCCTGCAGGCCGATGCGGTGTCGCTGCTGGCCTGGACCAGCCAGATGGCGACCGCCAGCGTGGGGGCCGGTGATTACAGCTTCCTCATCCCCTCGACCGATCTGACCGTGACGGCCAAGGGCAAGGGAGACAGCGCGCTGGCGCGCTACAGCTTCCCCGGCTTCTATGCGACCAAAAGCGACGGCGAGGCTGTCGCCAAGCGCCAGATCACCGCGCTGGAGGGTGAGGCCAGCCTGCTGGTCGGGGAAAGTGCCTGCCCCTCGCTGATGCCGGGGGCAACGCTGTCGATCCAGGGCTATGGCGATGCCGGGGTGAATGGCAAATACACGCTGACCGCCGTCAGCCATCTGCTGAGCGAGGGCGTCTATCACAACCGGTTCGAGGCGCTGCCGGCCGATACCCAGATCAGGCCGCGCCCGGTCACGCCGCGCCCGCGCATCGCCGGGCTGCAGACCGCCAAGGTGGTCGGCAAGCAAGGCGAGGAAATCTGGACCGATAAATACGGGCGCATAAAGCTCCAGTTCCCCTGGGACCGGCAGGGCAAGTCAGACGAGAACAGCTCCTGCTGGGTCCGCGTCGTTCAGGGCTGGGCCGGCAAGGGCTGGGGCCATCTGTTTGTGCCGCGCATCGGCATGGAGGTGATGGTCGCCTTCGTCGATGGCGATCCCGACCGGCCGCTGGTTGTCGGCGCGCTGTACAACGCCGAGCAGACCGTGCCGGCCACGCTGCCCGGCGACCAGACCAAGGGCATGGTGAAGACCAACTCCTCCAAGGGCGGTGGCGGGTTCAACCAGCTCCTTCTCGACGACGCCAAGGATAAGGAGCTGATCTACCTGCATGCCCAGAAAGACATGACGCTGGATGTGCTGAACAACCGCACCGCCACGGTGACGCAGGACGAGAAGCTGACTGTCTCCAAGGGCGACCGCACCATCGAGGTCTCGGCGGGCAAGGAGACGCACAGCGTGAAGCAGACCCGTGATGTGACCGTCACCGGCAAGGAGACACACACCAACAAGGCCGATTTCGATCAGACGGTCGATGGCAATATGAGCCTCACCGTGAAGGGCAATTACAGCCTGACCGTCCAGGGCTCCATCACCATCAAGGCGACCGGGGCGGTGACCATCGAGAGCAGCGCCGGGGCGGTCACGGTGAAGGCGGCACAGAGCCTGCAAACCTCCGGCATGACGATCTCCAACAAGGCGACCACCAGCCTGACCAATGATGGCGGCATGTCGATCACCAATACCGCCCAGGGCAAGGCGGCGCTGGAGAGCAGCGGCATGGTCACGGTGAATGGCGCCATGGTGAAGATCAATTGAGCGCGCCCGAGCCCCTGATGCTGCTGGACGCCAAGGATCGACCGGAGGTCGAGGGCCAGACGCTGGATGGCAAGCTGGAGGGGCTGGTGCGTTTCTATGCCGAAGGCAGGCTGGCGATGTCGGCGACCTACCGGGCGGGCGTGCTGGACGGACTGATGACGAGCTATGGCGCGGACGGGCAGGTGCTGGCGGAGATGCTCTATCGCGGCGGCGAGAAAATATCCGAAACGCCGTCGTTGCTCCCGCCACCGCCGCCCGCTCCTCCGCCTGCCGAACCGCCGGCAATGGGCCCGCTTCTGAAGCAATGGCTGGCGCGGAAGCTGAAGCCTGCAACAGGAGGGCACTGACATGGCGATGCAAGTCTGCGCCGGGGCGCTGCTGATGTGCAGCTTTGGCATCGCGCCGGCGCCGCTGTCGGTGCTGCCGACCAACCGGGTCATGGCGGGCGGGCCGCCAGCGGCGACCATCATGGACCATATTCCCATCGTGAACATCCCGCCCTTCGGTATGTGCACCAGCCTTGCCAACCCGACCGTGGCGGCGGCCACGACGGCGGCGCTGGGCGTGCTGACGCCGATGCCCTGCCTGCCGGTGGTGCCGGCGCCCTGGATGCCGGGGGCGCCGACCGTGCTGATCGGGTCGATGCCGGCGCTCGACAATAACTGCAAGGCGATGTGCACCTGGGCCGGGGTGATCTCGATCACCATGCCCGGCCAGTTCACGGTGATGGTGCCATGAGGAAGCTCATCTTCCTGATGGTCCTGCTGCTGGCCGCCTGTGCCAGCCGGCCGCCGCCGCTGACGGCGGAGAGGCTGTATCTGGCCATTGCCCCGGATGCGAATGGCAACAGCGCCTTCCGGCTGGACGTCATCCTGCTCGGTGATCCGGCGCTGGCCGCCGAGATACTGGCCCTGACGCCTGCCGCCTGGTTCGCCCAGCGCGACCAGATGGTGGCGCTGCATGGCGCCTCCCTGGCGCTGGTCGGGGCGGAGCTCGTGCCCGGCCAGGCCTATGGTCCGGTCCGGCTGAAGGCGGGGTTCCGACTGACCAATGCCCTGATCGCCATCGGCTATGACGGGGCGGCGGCAGGGTTTGTGGTGCTGGGACCAGCGCGGAACCAGTTGCTGACCCTGTCCGGCACCGGCTTCTCGCTGGGGCCGGCCACGCCCGGCACGTCGGCGTTGTAGAAGCTTCTGGTCATACACCCGTATAAGTAGTATTTATATTTGCATATACCCGTAATCGGACTGGACCCATCCGCATGACCCTATCGGATCGGCCGCTGCCGCCTTTGCCGCTGAAATGGTGGGAGGGCATGCTGCTCGCGCCCCAGCACATGCAGCAGCTGGCACTGCGCCAGGAAATGCTGCTGGGCTACCAGGCCGGGGTGCTTGCCCCCTGCGCTTCCGGCGTCGTGCGCCTGCAGAGCACGGCGGATGCAGCCTCGGGGGTGCTGGCCGATGGGCGGATCGGCATACTGTCGCTTGAGGCGCTGCTGCCGGATGGCACTCTGGTCTCCCACGACGCCGGGTCCGCCCCCTCGCTGTCGTTCTCTGTCGGGCCGGCGCTGCCGCCGACGGAAGGCGGAAGCCTGCGCCTCTACCTCGCTCTGCCGCGCCGTTCTGCCGGCGATGCAGCGCCGGGCGTTACAGCGCGCTTCGTGCCGCTTGTCGACCGCTCGGTGCCGGACGAGAACACCGATGCCGATTCCATTGAGCTGACGCGCCTCGCCCCGGCGCTGTCGCTATCGGCAGGGGCGCCGGCTGATGACCGTTTCATCGGCCTGCCGCTGCTGACAGTGGAATTCGCCTCCGGAGCTTATCGCCTGGCGGATTATGTGCCGCCCTCGCTGCTCGCTGTTCCGGGGGAGACGCTGCACAGCCTCTGTGCCGGGCTTGCCGATGATGTGCGGCAGGCGGCGGCTGGGCTGACCGCGCTTGCCGGGTTGTCAACGACGGATTGGCGGGCCGGGCTGGTCCAGCAGGCCACCACCGAATTGCGGGCGCTGGCCACGGGGTTGCCGGGCTTCGAGGCGCTGGTCTATGGCCCGGCCGTGCATCCGCACCGGCTCTATCTCGGGCTTTGCGCGCTGGCCGGCTCAGTCTCGGCGGCGCGGGCCGGGCTGTTGCCGCCGCGCTTCCCGGCCTATGACCATCTGGACGCCCTGCCGTGCTTCCGGGCGGTGTCAGGCTATGTGCGGGGCGTCCTCGACGGGCTGGGCGGCGCGTCGCAGATGCTGCCCTTTGAGCGGCAGGACGGCGTGTTCCGGCTGAAGATCGAGGCGGCCTGGCTGTCCAGCGCCCTGACCATCGGCGTCCTGCCGGGCAGTGCTCACCACTACATGGAGACCTGCCTGATCGGAGGGGCTGCCGCGATGCCCGGCCTGCGCCGCCGTCGGGTGCTGGGGGCAGCCCGGCACCGCCTGCCGGAGCAGGAGGCGCTGGCGCTGGCGCGCCGGCCGGATATGGCGGTCTACCGGCTGAGCGACTGTCCGGTATCGGCTGGCGAAATGCTGGAGATCGGCCTGTTCCAGGCCGGGGAGACGCTGGAGCCGCCCGACGCAATCGTGTTCTTCCTTCCTCAGGGTGCGGGAACAGGCTGATGCGCAATCCCGCCGCCGACATGCTGCTCGATCATTTCCGCGCCTTCTACGATGCGCTGGAGGCGGGGCGCGGCAAGGCGCTGGCAAGCGCGCCCGCCGGATGGGGCGAGATTCAGGACAGCCTCGTCTCCCTGCTGGATGCGCAGGCGCTGGCGGCGCATCGCCAGGGCGGCGAGGTGCTGGCACAGGCGCAGCAGGCGGCGTCCTATCCGATGGCGGCCCTGGCCGATGAAATCTTCGTTTATCTGGGCTGGGAGGATGCGGCGGCATGGCTCGACCATCTGCTGGAGCAGCGCCAATTCCGCAGCCATCTGGCCGGCGAGGAGGTGTTCCGGCGCATCGATGCGCTTGACCGGGAAGGCGGGCTGCTGCGCCCGGTGCTGGCGCGGATTTATCTGCTCACGCTGGGGCTGGGATTCGAGGGCCGCTATCGCGATATGACCGATGGCGCGCTGGCGCTGCGGCGTTACCGTGACCGGCTGTATCTGATCGCCTTCGGCCGACGGCCGGCGCTGGACGAGCCGAAGGCGCGGCTGACGCCTGAGGCCTATGCGCATACGGCCGTCCCGCCGCCACCCATCCCGTCGCCCGGCCTGGCCGGCTGGACCGGTCGGCTGGTGATGAGCCTGCTCGTCCTGTTCGCGGTTTCGGCCCTCGTCTGGGCGATGGCCGTCTGGCCGTTGCTCCGCGCGCTGGCCCTGCTGCCGGTCTAGCGGCGATGCTGGCCGCGTTCTGGGCCTTTGTGACGGCGCTGCCGGGCTGGCTACTGGTGCTGCTGTGCATGGTGCTGCTGGGGCTGGTGGCCGGCGCGCTCTGGTGGTGGCTGGCGCATCGCAAGCCGGTCGATATCGCCGCCGACACGACCCGCCGGGCGCTGGCGGCGCTGCGTCAGGCGGTGCCGAATGCCCAGCGCCGCGCCGCGCTGCCCTGGATCGCCCGCGTCGGAATCGACCTGCCGGGGCTTGGTGGGGTGGAGGGGCTGGAGGCGGCGTTTGTCGAACCCGCTCTCCCGCCCGGCGCGACGACAGGCGATGGCGCGATGCGCTGGTGGGGCTTTCCCGGCGGGGTGGTGATCGATCTGCCGCCGGCGGAAGCGCCGTTGCAGGCCGCTCTGGCGGCGCTGGGCAAGGCCCGGCCTGACCGGCCACTGGATGGCATCCTGCTCAGCCTGCCGGCCGCCGGCCTGGTCTCCGGCACGGTGTCGGGAGCGGATATCCGGGCGCAACTGATCGCGGCCTGCCAGAGCGCCGGGCTGCGTTTGCCGGTCTATCTGGTGATCGAAGGGGCGGAGGATCTGCCCGGCTTCGGTGATTTCGCCGGTGCGCTGCCGGCGGAGCGGCTGACCGACATGCTGGGCTGGTCCTGCCCGGTCGGGCTTGATGCCCTTTATGATCCGTCCTGGCCGGAGACGGCACTGGCGGATATGGCCGGCGGTATCGCGGCGGCTGTGGCCGCGCTGTTCGGCGAGGACCAGTCGCTGGCTGATCCGGCTGCCGCCTATCGCCTGCCGGAATCGGTGACAGCGCTGACCGCAACGCTTGAGGCTGTATCAACGGCAATATTCGCGCCGGGAGTGGCACCCCAGCCCTATGGGCTGCGCGGCCTGTATCTCTCGGGAGCGCGCGCGGGACGGCTGGTCTTCCTGGCCGATCTGCTGCGCCGCAAGGTCTTCCCGGAAATTGGGCTGGCAACGCCGCTGCCGGGCGAAGGGCCGAAACAGGCCTGGTCGCTGCGCGCCGTGCAGGCCGCGACATTTCTGGTGCTGCTGGCGGGGAGTATTGGTATCGCGCTGTCCGGTTGGCATCTCTCGCAATCAGCGCGGGAGGTTGCCGGCATTGTCCGGCAATTGGAGGCCGATCTGGCGAGCCTGGAACAGCAGGCAGCTGATCCGGCAGCGCTGGCCGAAATGACCCGGCGGCTGGTGACGGCGATGGAGGCGGCGGAATCGGACCGGCTGTCCTATGCCTTCCTGCCGTTGTCCTGGTTCGATCCGCTGGCCCGGCCGCTGGGGCGGGCGGCGGAGCAGGGCTTCGAGCGCATCGTGCTGGCCTCAGTCACCCAGGCGCTGCGGGCCGAGGCCGACCGCGCGGTCGATCCCGCCGCGCCGCTGGTCCCGGCAACCCCGGCCCGGCCAACCGGGTTCGAGCGGGTGCCGGGCTATCCCGACATCACCGCCTATCTGGCCGGGCTGGAAACGCTGGAGGCCCGGATCGCGCTGTATGACGGGCTGGCCGGCCCCGATGCGGCGATTTCGCTGTCCAGCCTGTTGCAGCAATTGCTCGGCATCAGCCTGTCACCAACGATCCTGCAACAGAGGCCGACGCTGATGCAGGCATTGGCGGTCGCCCGTCGGCGCGAGGGTGATTTTCCGGTAGCGCTGTACCGGCCGAAGGCGGTCGCCCGGCTGGACGGGCTGATGGCGGCATTCTACCGCGCGGCCTATGGCGAGAATGCGCTGGGTCTGGCGCTGGCTGATGCGGCGACGCAGATTACCCGGCTGGCCGGTCCTGCCAGCGCGGCCAAGCCGGCCGCCTTGCCGGCGCTGCGGGCGGCGCTGGATCAGGCAGCGATGCAGGTCTCCTCCGGGGCGGCCGCCTATCTGGCGGCGGACAGCGCCACGGACCCGCAAATCCAGGCGGTATTGCAGCCAATCCCCGGCCTGCGGCTTCTGGGCCGCGCGGTGGCGAACCGGGTGGCCGCCGACTGGACGCGCAACGCGGCGGCAGCCCGCAATGGCTTGCTGGCGCTCTCCGCCCCCGGCTATCCCGTCTTTGTCACCTTCGACGACAAGACCGCGCAGGTGACGCTGGATGCCGATCTCTCGGCACTGGCAACGGCGCTTGACCAGCTCTATGCCCAGCCTTTCATGGCGGCGGGCAGCGGCAAGACCCTGCCGGAGAGTCTGGCCGCCGATAGCGCCGGGTTCTGGGACCCGGCGGCTACTGCGACGGCGCAGGCAGCAGCGACAGCCTATGCCGGCTATGTCGCAAAGCCACCGCCGGGCATCCGGCCGCCGCTCGACCGTGAGGTGCCGGCGCTGGCCGGGGTGCAGGCATCGGCGACCATCGAGGGGCTGCTGGCCGATGCCCTGCTGCAACGCCGGCCGGCCGGTGTCACCCTGGCAGCGCTGCAGGCGGAAGCCGGTACTTTCGCTGCCGCCGCTCCGGCGCTGGAAGACACACTGGCAGCGCTGTTCCAGGCCCGGCTGAACGCCCTTCGGCTGCGCCTTGGCGGGCTGCTGCGTAGCCAGGCTGACGGGATGCTGGCGCGCACCGACCGGCTGCAACTGGCTACGGCGGCCTATGCCACGGTCGATGGCGACCGTTTCGGCTGGTGGGACGGGCAGGGGGCGCTGGGCTATCGCGGCTTCGCGCTGGACAGTCAGGGGGCGATGCAGGCGCTGCTGACCCAAACGCAGGAATATATCGGCCTGCTGGATGAGCAACTGGCCGGCCCGGTGCTGGATTTCATCACCAAAGCCGGGGCCAATCTGCCGCCCGGATCGGCGCAGGCGCTGGAGGCGAAATGGACCGGCATCGCCAGCGCCCTTGCCGCCGCCAAATCCGGCCAGCCGACCGGCAGCATCGCTTTGCTTGACAGTTTCGTGCTGGAGACCATGCCGGCGATCACGCTGGCAACCTGCGGCACGGCGATCCCGCTGGCCCAGCTGGCCGGGGCGCCGGGGGATTATTTCGTCGAAAGACGGCTGGCCCTGATGCGCGGTATCGCCAGCCGCTGCACGGCGCTGGCCGGCGATGCGGCGGATGCGGGCTATAGCCGGCTGGTTGCCCAGTTCAATACACGGGTCGCCGGGAAATTCCCCTTTGCCGCCGCCGACCAGAAGCTGGAGGCCAGCGCCGCCGATCTTCTGGCCCTGTTGCAGGCTTATGAGACGCTGCCACCCGATGCGGCGGCCCTGCTGCGCGGCCAGGGCAAGGCGGCACAGGCGGATTTCGTCAATGCCATCGGGCAGGTCCGCGCCCTGTTTCCGGGCGTCACGGCGACCAGCCCGCCCAGCCTGGGCCTGCTGCTGACGCCGCGCAGCAACCGCGCCTATGAGAATGGCGGCAACCGGCTGATCGCCTGGCGTGTCGCTATCGGTACACAGGCGTTGGACGGCATTCCCACCGCCGCGACGCCGCTGGTCTGGAGTCTGGGGGAGGCGGTGACGATCACCCTGCGCTTCGCCGCCGATGGCCCCTATCGTCCGGCCCCGACCGGGCAGGAACCCGCGGCCAGCGTGTCGGGCGAGGCGGTGACTTATCGCTTCACCGGCGACTGGGCCGCGCTGCGTGCCTATCAGGTGCAGCGCGGGGCAGCGGCGGATTTCCCGCCCGGCAGTGCCGCTATAGACAGCAGCTGGCGCTTCGTGATGCCGACTCTGGCAGGCGATCCGACACGGGTTTTCGTCGCGGCCATCCCCTTCGCCCCTGGGGATGCGACCCGCGCGCCACTGGCGATCCCGGTGTTTCCGACAACCGCCCCCGCTCCATGAGGCTGCCATGATTGATCCCGATACAGACTGGCTCTGGGCGCATCTGCCGGGCATCGACAGGGCGGCGCTGCTGAAGCCAATCTCGCGCCAGCAGCCGGCCGGGCCATCGCCGCGTGACAGCGGCGTGAGCGACGGGCTGAAGAAGCTGCGCCGGGCGCAGGACTGGCCCGCTCTGGAGGCCGCCGCTCTCGAAGCCCTGTCCGGGGTTTGCAAGGATCTGGAGATCGCCGCCTGGCTGACCGAAGCCTGGCTGCACCACCGGGGTACCGCCGGGCTTGCCGCCGGGCTGGACCTGATAGCGTCCTATGCCGAGCGCTACTGGGACAGCGTGCATCCGCTGCCGGAGGGCGGCGATATTCTCTATCGCCTCGGCCCGCTGGAGTGGCTCGACCGGCTGGGTGCTGAGGTGCAAATCCTGCCGCTCTCGGCGCCCGCCGGGACGCCGGGCGTGGCGCCGGTCACGCTTTATGACGGGCAAAAGGCACAGTATCTGGCGCAACTGGCGATCCAGGACCCGAAGCAGCACCAGAAGCTTGTCCGGGAACAGGCGGCGAGAGACAAATCGGAGCGCCCCAGCATCACCAGCCTTGAGGAGATCGACCTCAGCCTGCGCCTGACGCCGGATGACTGGCTGCTCGATGCCGCCGGCCTGTTTACGCTCGCCCGCGCGGCGCTGGACCGGCTGGTGCTGGCGGTGGGGGAGGAAGATGTCAGCAACAGCTTCTCCGGCCTGCCGGCGCTGTATGCGGCGCTGGAGGGATGCTGCGCCTTTCTCGATCATGCCGTACGCGCCCGCAGCTTTGACGCGATCCCGGAGCCTGAACCGACGCCGGATGACGCAGCACCCTTCCTCGCCCTCTCTTTGCCGGCCGAGCCAGAACTGGCGCCCGCCTCGATCCGCAGCCGGGCTGAGGCCTATCGCCGTCTTGCCGAGATTGCCGATTACCTGCAGCGCAGCGAACCGCACAGCCCGACCCCCTATCTGATCCGCCGCGCCATCGCCTGGGGCGGCATGTCCCTGCCGGCTTTGCTGGCGGAACTGATGGAAAGCGGCGAGGGTGATCTGCAGCGGTTGCGAAGGTTGCTGGGCCTGCCATAAGGTGCCGGCCTCACCCTTCGGAGATTTCCCCATGACCCTCTCCACTGCCCTTGCCGGTCCGTTTGGACAGAGCGCGGTGTTTCCCTTTGTGGCGGCCTTGCTGGCTGCGCTGCTGATGCGACTGGCCGGCGGGCCGGGGCGGGGGGCGGTGCTGGCAGGGATCGGCATTCCGGTCGGCTGGCTGGTCGGGGCCTGGCTGATCTATGGCCTGCCGCCGGTGATGCCGGTCAGCGCGGTGCAGAAGCTGGTGCATCTGATGCTGGCGGCGGCGGTGCTGGGCTTCCTGCTGGACAGCAAGCCGGCCGGGGCCGGGACGCGGCTTCTGGTCGGGCTGGCCTGGCTGGCGACCGGCTTTGTGTGGATCGGCTGGGGGCTGCTGGGGCGCGATCCGGTCGGGTCCGGCATAATGCTGCTGGCCCTCTGGGGTGCGGGGGCGGTGATGCTCTGGCGGGCCTCCGCCACAGCGCAGGACGGGGCGGCGACGGCGGCGAAGCTGCTGGCGGCGGCGTTTGGGCTGGCGGTGGTCTGCCTGCTGAACGGCAGTGCCGCCTATGGCCAGCTTGCCGGTGCGCTGGCGGCGGCGACGGCGGGGTATTTCGTGCTGGTCTGGCTGGCCTTTCGCTCGCCCATGGCGGCGGGTGGGCTGATCGGCGGGGTCGGGCTGCTGGGACTGCTGGGCGGCATGGCGGTGCTGTTCGGCAATGGCAATCCGGTGGCGCTGGCGCTGCTGGTCCTGTGCTTCTTCGTCGATCCGCTGGCCGCCCGGCTGCGCTTCGGCTCGGGCGGGGTGGCGGGGCTGCTGGCCCCGGTGGTGGTCGGGCTGGCGGCGCTGCTGCCGGTCGCAGCGGCGATTGCCGTGGCCTATCTGACCGGCGGCGGCCTGCCCTATTAGGCCAGATCCTCCGACGCCAGCGGCTCGTAATACGCCGCCTTGAAGCCGGCCTTGTCACGTGACGCGGTGTTGAAGGGGCGCTTCAGCGGGCCGCGGAAATAGCGCCGGACCAGTGTGTGATAGGCCGCGACCGGCTCCAGCCCCTGCCGGGCGGCTTCCCATTCGAACCAGCGTCGCCCGGTGGCGACATGGGTGATCTCGTCATCATGGATGATCTGCAGGGCGGCGGCGCTCTCGTCATCGCCGGCGGCGTGCAGTTTGGCGACCATGGCCGGGGTGACGTCGAGGCCGCGCGCCTCCAGCACCAGCGGCACCAGGGCCAGGCGGGCCATCAGATCATGCGCGGTGCTCTGGCTTGCCTCCCACAGCCCGTCATGGGCGGGAAGGTCACCATAGCCGGCACCCAAGGCCGCCAGCCGGTCGCAGAGCAGCAGGAAATGCCGCGATTCATCATCGCCGACCGCCACCCAATCCTCGAAGAAGCCGCGCGGCAGGCCGGATTGGCAGAACCGGGCGGCGATGTCCCAGGCCAGATCAATGGCGTTCAGCTCGATATGCGCCAGCGCGTGCAGCAGGGCGATGCGGCCGGCGGGGGCGGCGCTGATCTTGCGCCGTTTCACCTGCGCCGGTGGCAGCAGGGCCGGCCGGTCGGGGCGGCCGGGGCGATCCGGCGGGGTGGCGCTGCCGATCTCGGCGATAGCGCCGCTGCGCCAGGCGGCGGCGGTGTCGCGCGACAGCCGGGCCTTGGCAATTGGATCGGCGGTGGCGAGGATGGCCACCGCCGCTTCCGCGAGCGTTGCCATCAAAGCGTTGCCATCACTGGGGGGAGACCAGTTTCAGCCCGACAATGCCGGCGACGATCAGCGCGATGCAGGCCAGCCGCAGCGTATCTGCCGGCTCGCTGAACAGCCAGATGCCGAGCAGCGCGGTGCCGATGGTGCCGATGCCGGTCCAGATCGCATAGGCGGTGCCCAGCGGCAGGGTTTTCAGGGCAAGGCTGAGCAGGGCGAAGCTGACCGCCATCGCCGCGATGGTCCCCAGCGACGGCCAGAGGCGGGTGAAGCCATGAGTGTATTTCAGACCGACAGCCCAGCCGATCTCGAACAAGCCGGCGAAGAACAGGGCGACCCAGGCCATGGCGATGTCTCCTGCGCGCTGCCGTTATAGCGCCTGTACGGCGGCCAGCACCTCGTCGATATGGCCCGGCACCTTCACCTTGCGCCAGATCTGGCGCACCACGCCCTTTTCGTCGATCAGGAAGGTGGCGCGCTCCATGCCCATATACTGCTTGCCGTACATGCTCTTCTCGACCCAGGTGCCATAGGCCTCGGAGGCCTTGCCATCCTCATCGGAAGCGACCGGGAAGTTCAGCTCGTACTTCGCCTTGAACTTGTCGTGCTTGGCGACCGGGTCGCGAGAGACGCCGATTACAGCCGCATCAACCTTGGAGAAATCCGGCAGGCTGTCGCGGAAGGCGCAGGCCTGCTTGGTGCAGCCGGGCGTATCGTCCTTGGGGTAGAAATACAGCACGATTTTTCGGCCCTTCAGACCGGAGAGGGAGACGCTGCCGCCGCCATCGGTCGGCATCGAGAAATCCGGGGCCTTGTCGCCAATCTTGACGGTCATTTTGTGGTCTCCTGCGTGTCGGGTTTGTGTGCGGCGGCCGGGCGGTCGACCAGGGTCTCGAACAGGCCCTGACTCCGCGCGGCAATCGCCTCGATATTCTGTTTCAGCGTCTCGAAGTCAACCGCGCCACCGGCCTGTACCAGCGCCGCCTTCTGGTCCTGCGTGGCGGTTGCCTCGTCGAAGGCGGCTTCGCCGATGGCCAGGCGCAGCAGCCCCTGCAACCGGCGCCAGAGCCGGGTGGCCTCGATCAGGGCGGCTCCATCCGCCGGGTCGAGATACCCGGCAGCGATCAGCCGGGCAAAGGCCTCGGTCGTGTTCTGGTGCAATACGTCAGGGTTTTCCGAGGCGTGGCGCAGCTGCAGATACTGGGCAATGAACTCGGCATCGACCAGACCGCCGCGCCCCAGCTTCACATCCCACAGGATCTTGCCGGGTTTCTCGCGGGCGATGCGGGCGCGCATGTCGGCCACGTCAAACACCAGCCCGGCGGGATCATGCGGCCGGGTCAGGATGGTGCGGATCGTCGCCGTCACCGCCGCCGTCAGATGCGCCGGCCCGGCCACCATGCGCGCCCGGGTCAGGGCCATGAACTCCCAGCGCCAGGCGCTGTCGGCATAGTATTTGGCGAAGCTCTCCAGGCTGGAGGCGATGGGCCCGGTCTTGCCCGAGGGGCGCAGCCGCATATCGACCGGATAGACATCGCCCTCGCCGGTCTGCACGGTCAGGGCCGAGATCAGGCGCTGGCCCAGCCGGGCGTAATACTGCACGGCGGAAAGCGGACGCGGCCCCTCCGACATCGCATCAATCGGCGCGTTGTAGAGGAAAACGAGGTCAAGGTCGGAGCCGATGGTCAGTTCCTGCCCGCCCAACTTGCCCAGCGCCACGATGGCCATGCCGCCGGGCGCGCCCTCCGGGCCGGGGGGCGCGCCATGCAGCCGGGCGAAATCCTGCTCGACCTGGGGCAGCAGGGCATGGATCGCGGCTTCCGCCACCAGGCTGAGCAGCGGCCCCGCCGCATCCGCATCCAGCCGCCCGGACAGGATGTTCAGCCCGATCAGAAAGCGCCGGTCATTGTTCCAGCGCCGCACGACATCCAGAGTGTCCTGGTAGTCATTGGCCTGGTACAGAGCCTGGGCGAGATCGGATTGCAGCGCCTCGGCGGATTGCAGGGCAGTGACATCCGGCTCGGTCAGCACGCTTTCCAGCAGGCCGGGCCGACGGCTCAGCTGCTCGGCCAGGAAGGGTGCGCCGCCCATCACCTGCGCGACCGATTCCAGCAGCCGGGGATTGACCTGGAACATCGAGAACAGCTGCACGCCGGCCGGCAGCCGGGACAGGAACTGGTCGAAGCGCAGAAAGGCTGTGTCCGGCGACCCGGCCCGCGACAGCGCGCGCAGCAAGGCAGGCATCAGCTCGGTCAGGATCTGCCGGGCGCGTTCGCTGCGCGTGGCGCGGTAGCGGCCATGGTGCCAGCCGCGCACCAGATTGGCCACCCGGTCAGGGTCCTGATACCCCATCTCGGCCAGGGTCTCCAGCGTGTCGGGATCGTTCTCGCCACCGGTGAAGACCAGATTGCCGCGCGCTTCCTCACCCTCCACGGTCAGGCTGGGCGATTCCTCGAACAGCTCACTGTAATGCGTCTCGACGATATGCAGATGATGCAGCAGGTCGCGCTGGAAAGCGGCCGCATCGGGGTAGTTCAGAAAGACAGCCAGCCGCTCGATCCCGGCCTCGTCCTTGGGCAGGGTCTGGGTCTGCATGTCCTCGATCATCTGCAGCCGGTGCTCGACATCTCGCAGGAAGCCATAGGCGGTCTTCATCTCCTGCGCCGCCTCGGCGGTGATGCGCTCGGCCCGGACCAGCGCGTCCAGCGCGCCGCAAGTGTCGGACAGGCGCAGATCAGGAATACGCCCGCCCCAGATCAGCTGCTGGGTCTGGGCGAAGAATTCGATCTCGCGGATGCCGCCGCGCCCCAGCTTCACATTATGGCCCAGCATGGCGATGGTGCGCCCGCCCTTATGGGCCGCGATCTGGCGCTTGATCGAATGGATGTCCTGGATCGCCGCGAAATCCAGATGCTTGCGCCAGATATAAGGGTCGATATGCGACAGGAACCGCTCCCCGGCCTCGATGTCACCGGCGACCGGTCGGGCCTTGATCATCGCCGCGCGTTCCCAGTTCTGGCCGACGCTGGTGTAGTAGCTTTCCGCCGCCGCGACCGAGACGGCAACCGGCGTGGCACCGGGATCGGGGCGCAGCCGCAGATCGGTGCGGAAGACATAGCCGTCAGCCGTGCGTTCCTCGATGATCCTCACCAAATCCTGGGTCAGCCGCACCATGGGCTGGCGCAGATGCTCGCGGATGTCTGCATAGTGCGGGCATTCATCGTCATAGAGGACGATCAAGTCGATATCGCTGGAGTAGTTCAGCTCGCGCGCGCCCAGCTTGCCCATGCCCAGGATGACAAGCCCGCTGCCCCGCGTCGGGTGTTCGGGATCGGCCAGTGGCAGCTTGCCCCGCTCGGCCAGGGCGCGCAGCAAATGGCTGGCGCCGGCCTCCAGGCTGCGCTCGGCCAGCTCGGTCAGCGCGCCGGTGACCTGGGCGAGACTCCATTGCCCGGTGATGTCCGCCAGCGCGATGGACAGGGCCGCCTGCCGCTTGGCGATGCGCAACCCCTGCATCAGGGCCTTCATGTCGCCGGTCACGGCGGCGCTGTCGCAGCCGCCCAGCGCCATGGCGAAGCCCTGTTCCACCCCACCCTGGAACAAAAGCCGGGCAAAACCGATATCCTTGAGGATACAGTCTGTCAGGAAAGGCGAATTGCCGAAGACCGCGTCCAGCAGAGCCCGGGCGGCCGGATCGACGGCGATTTCCTGCGCGAATTCCAGCAATGACTCGTCGCCGGTGTGGTCCGCCTCGCCGGCGGCCTGCTCCAGCCAGCGTTCATGCCCGACAGACGCCGCCTGGCCATTCGCCGGACGGGGTGTTCGTTTCGATTGCTGAATAAGGGGCAAATTCGTCATAACGCTCGCCATCTGGGCGCTGCACCTTGCGGGAGGCGCCATTACCGGTCAAGACATGGCATATAGGGCGCGCCTCACAAGCGTGCCCGATGCAGCGCCATCGATGTGAAGGGAGAAACCGCCGTCGTGATCCGTCGCCCCACCCTGCGACGCAGCGCCATCATCACGCTTGAGGTGATCGGCGGTGCCGTGGCGGCGCTCAGCATCCTGGTGATGCTGGCGTTCTGGCGGCTGACCACCGGTCCGATTCAGATCGACTTCCTGCGCCCCTATACCGAGGCCGCGCTGGAAGAGGCCTTTGGCGGCGTCCAGATCACGCTGGAACGCACCGAGATCGTCTGGGAGAAGGAGGATCGCACGCTGGCTTTGCGCGCCTCCGGGGTGAGGGCGTCGGAAACCGGTGGCGGGATGTCTGGCGTGCAGGTGCCGACCATGCTGGTGCGCCTGAGCATCAAGGCGCTGACCCGGGGATTGGTGGCGCCGGTTGAAATCGTGATCATCGAGCCGGCCATCACCGCCATCCGCTCACCCGATGGGGAGATCAGCTTCGGCGGTCGCTCCACCGAGGATGCGCAAAGCCGGGGAGAGGCTCTGCAGGCGGTGATCGACGAGCTGGGCGCCCCGCCGGACCGCACCCGCACAACCGGCTATCTGGAGCGTATCCGGATTCGCCACGCCAGCATCGTGTTCGAGGATCAGGCGTTGGACACCAGCTGGTTCATTCCGCAGGCGGATATCCTGCTGCGCCGGGGCGAACGCTCCGTGCGCGGGCGCGGCAGTCTGGAACTCGATCTCGACGGCACACCGCTGTTCCTGACGGTGGAGGGCATCTACCGGACGGAGGAGGGACGCGCCACCGCCACCGCCAGTTTCAGCGGCCTTGACCCCAGTGCCATTGCCGCAAAGGTCCCGGCGCTGGACCTGCTGAGCGCGATGAAACTGCCGCTCTCCGGCACGATCACCGTGGAAGGGGAGCCCGATGGCCGGGTTCGCACGGCGGAACTGCGCCTTCTGGGGGGCAGCGGAACGCTGGACCTGCCGGGGGTCTATGAGCATGCGCTGCCGGTGCGCAGCCTGTCGGCCAGCGCGTTCTACAGGGCCGATAACGACACTCTGATGCTGCCCGATTTCAGCCTGGATTTCGGCACGGCCGGCATCGCCGGGCCGCGCCTGTCCTTGTCCGGCAGTGTGGCCGATCTGGGCGATCCGCAGACCTACGCGATTAATGGCGAGGTGGTGCTGCGGGAGATGCCGACCACCTCGTTGCCGTTCTACTGGCCCAAGATGGTCGGGCGCAATGCACGCGACTGGGTGCTGGGTAATCTGGAAGGCGGGATGGTGCCGCGCGCGACGATTACGCTGCAGGGCCGGGTATCGCGACAGATGCCGATGACCGGGACGCTGGACCAGTTCGATGGCGGCTTCGATTTCCAGAATGTGCGCGCCCATTATTTGCGCCCGCTGCCCCCGGTCGAGAAGACTGCCGGCAAGGCGCGATTCGGGCCCGGACGCTTCACCGTCGAGGCGACGGGCAAGCTGATGGGAACGGATGTCGGGCCGGCAAAAATCGACCTGACGGGGCTGGATGGCGACACCGAGACGGCCGCGATAGAGGTTGTAACGCGGGGACCGTTGAAGGATGTCATCACCATTCTGGACAGGAAGCCGCTGGATTATGCCTCGGCGCTTGGCCTGAAACCGAACAATGTGGCCGGGCTGGCGGCGGCAAGGCTGGTGTTCGAATTTCCGCTGCTGAACAATCTGGGTCTGGAGCAGGTGAAGATCGCGGCGGCCGCGAATATCAGCAAGGCGGGCCTGCCTGGCATCCTGCTGGACAAGGATTTCAGCGAGGGCGATCTGGCCCTGACGCTGGATGGCCGTGGCATGACCATTGAGGGCAAGGGCCGGTTCGATACCGTGCCGATCACGCTCAACTGGCGCGAATATTTCCAGCGCGGCAGCCAGTATAGCCGCCGGATTCTGGCCAAGGGCGTGGTTGATGATGCGGCGCGGCGCCGGCTTGATCTGGATTTCGCCCCCTACCTCACCGGGCCGGTATCGGCGGATATCGATTATCGCCAGACCGGGGCCGGCGTGGACGCCATCTCGGCCGTGCTGGATTTGCAGCAGGCCAGCCTGGCGCTTGCGGAAGTGGCCTGGCGCAAGCCTGTCCAGACTGCCGGAACGGCGCGGCTGGACATCACCATCCCGCCGAAGGGGGAGCCCAGCATCGACCGGTTCACGATTGCGGCGTCCGACCTGGCTGCAAGCGGATCGGCGGCGTTCGAGCGTGATTTTGCCCGGTTGAAGAAACTGGATTTCGCAGAATTCAGGCTGGGACGCAGCAATCTGGCCGGCACTATCGTCCAGCGCCCCGACAGGACGCTGGTGATCGATGTGAAGGGCGCGATGCTCGATCTGGAACCGCTGCTGGCCGACACGCCGGAGAGCGAAACAGAGGATGGCAGCACCGATCCCGGCCGCCCGATCCGCTTCACCGGCCGCTTCGAGCGCGTGTTGTTCGAGGAAGGGCGGCTGATCGACGGGGTCGATGCGACGCTGCAGCATGATGGCCGCACCTGGAATGACATCAAGATTACCGGCCGACTGGCCGAGGCCGGGCGCTTCGACCTGGTGGCCTCGCCGCGCGCCGGCGGTACCGGGCATGACTTCATCCTGGTCTCTGACGATGCGGGGTCGGCGCTGCGCAGCTTCGGGCTGTACGACACGATGGTCGGTGGCCGGCTGCGCGCCGATGGCACCGGTGATTTCGACAATCTCGACCAACCCATCCACGCCGCGCTGGACATCAATGATTTCCGCATCGTGCGGGCCTCGGCGCTGGCGGAGGTGCTGCGCGCTTCGTCCTCGCGCGATATCCAGTCGGCGCTGGCGGGGGAGGGTATCCAGTTCGCCCGGCTGACCGCCGATCTTCAGCGCACGCCCGATCTTATCCGCATCCGCAATGCCCGCGCGGTAGGGGCGGCGCTGGCGCTGTCGATCGACGGCACGGTGCAGCCGAAGAGCGATACCATCGATGTCGCTGGGCTGGTCGTGCCGGCCTATCAGCTGAGCCGGGCAATCGGCTCCATCCCGATCATCGGGCCGCTGATCACCGGCGGGCGCGATGAAGGGCTGCTGGCGACCGAATTCCGCCTGCAGGGCAACATCGATGCGCCGCGCGTGACGATCAACCCGCTGACGACGCTGGCGCCCGGCTTTCTGCGCGACCTGTTCCGCATCTTCACCGACAGCAGCGGCGCCAACAGCAACACGCGGCCGTCGCAGTAATCCAACCCTCCGTCATAGCGGAGCCGGCATGTGCTGCGCGCGCTGTCGCATCGGCTTCGCTTATGTATAGACTGCTGTCCTGAACATCAGCCAATCGGGGGAGGAAAAACCGATGAGCAATAATGTCGTGCCGATGAAGGAAGTCCTGGCGCCCGGCAAGCCCGGCAAGGATTTCGTGCGCGTGCCGCTGCCGATGGATGCCGCGCCGGAACTGGTGATCGATACCGCCAACGATGACGAGCGGATGTGGATGCCGCTGTCGGAGAATGTCTCGATCCGCCCGCTGCTGCTGAACGTCGTCCAGGGCACCTGGGTCAATATCCTGCGCGCCAAGGCCGGCGGTGTCGTCAGCCGCCACCGCCATCCGGCACCGGTCATCGGCCATACGCTGGACGGCGCCTGGGGCTATCTGGAACATGACTGGATCGCCACCAAGGGCACCTTCATCTTCGAGCCGGCGGGCGAGACCCATACGCTGGTCGTCGACCCGTCGGTTGGCCACATGACCACGCTGTTCCACAATATGGGGCCGCTGCTCTATGTCGATGAGAAGGGCAAGCAGATCGGCTATGAGGATGTCTTCACCCGCATCGAGAAATTCCGCGACTACTACCGCACCAACGGCCTCGGCGAAGGCTTCGTGGAAGCGCTGATCCGGTAGAAACAGAGAGACACGTCATGGTCGGATTTGATCCGACCATCCATTGACCGAGCGATTGGCACGGCCGGATGGACCCCCGGATCAAGTCCGGGGGTGACGATGGAGGAGGGGGCGGGTGAGCCTCACAATGGCCCCCTCACCCCCTTGCCTAAACCACTCCTCATTGATATCGTTTGTCCGACAATCGGACAAAGAGAGGATCGCCATGCAGAACGGTCCCGCTGTAAAGGATGTGGAGGAGGCGCTCGCCCTGCCGCTCGACCGGCTGGGGGCGCATCTGGCTGAACACGGGCTGCGCCTTGACCGTGACGTGCCGGTAAAGCAATTCGCGCACGGTTTTGGCAATATCAACTACCTGCTGTCGGTCGAGGGCGCGAAGACCGTGCTGCGCCGCCCGCCGCTGGGGCCGATCCCGCCCGGCGCCAATGACATGAAGCGCGAGCACACCGTGCTGTCGCGGCTGGGGCCGGCCTATCCCTATGCGCCGAAGGGCATTTATTTCTGCGCTGATGAGACGGTCATCGGCGCGCCCTTCCAGCTTATCGAATATCGTCCCGGCCTGGTGATCGGCGCGGAGCTGCCGCCGGAACTGGCCGGCCATCCGGAGATCGCGGCCAAGCTGGGCGCCGATCTGATCCGCCTGCTGGCCGAGTTCCACGCCGTCGATCCAGTGGCTGTCGGGCTGGACGATCTGGGCAAGCCGGAAGGGTTTCTGGAGCGCACGCTGGCCGGCTGGGTGAAGCGCTGCCGCCTCGCCATGGAAGGCCCCGATGCGCTGGCCCCGACGCCGTCCTTCCTCGCCATCGTCGATTGGCTGCAGGCCCAGCCCGTGCCGGTCTCCGCTGTCACACTGCTGCATAACGACTTCAAGCTGGACAATGTGATCCTCGACCCGGCGACGCTGGACCCGGTCGCGGTGCTGGACTGGGACATGGCGACGCGCGGCGACCCGCTGTTCGACCTGGCAATCCTGCTGGCCTACTGGACCGAGGCGGGCGACCCGCCGGCAATGCATGCGCTGAAGCAGATGCCGACGGCGGCACCCGGCTTTCCGACCCGCCGCGAACTGGTTGATGCCTATGGCAGGGCCAGCGGGCGCGATGTTTCCGACATGCTCTATTACCGGGTGCTCGGCATGCTGCGGCTGGCCGGCATCTTCCTGCAACTGAACCGCCGCTGGCGCGAGGGCGGCACCACCGATGCCCGCTTCGCCGGTTTCGGCACGCTGGCCGAAGGGCTGCTGGATTTCGGCTGGGATATCGCGCGCGGAAAAGCGTTCTAAGGGGGAATCATGATCAATTTCGCACTGACCGACCGGCAGAAGGAACTGAAGGAGCGGGTTACCGCCTTCATCGACGGCACGGTCATCGGCTATGAGAAGGACAAGCGTCTCACCAGCCATGGCCCGACCGACGCGCTGCGGATCGAGCTGAACGGCCTGGCGAAGAAGGCCGGGTTGTTCGTGCCGCATGTATCCGCGGAATTCGGCGGCATGGGCCTGTCGCATGTCGACCAGGCCATCGTCTTCGAGGCTGCCGGCCGCTCGCCGCTGGGGCCGATAGCGCTGCATTGCGCCGCCCCGGACGAGGGCAACATGCATCTGCTGGAGAAGGTCGCCACGCCGGAGCAGAAGGAGAAATACCTGCGCCCGCTGGCCGCCGGCGATTGCCGTTCCTGCTTTGCCATGACCGAGCCGGGCGGCGCCGGCGCGGACCCTTCCGGCATGAAGACCGAGGCACGGCCGGACGGCAAGGGCGGCTATCTGATCAATGGCCGGAAATGGCTGATCACCGGCGCTGACGGGGCCGGCTTCACCATAATCATGGCCAATGTGGTTGATCCGGGGGGTAAAGAGGGGGCAACCATGTTCCTCTCCCCGGTGCCGGCCGAGGGCATCGTGCTCGACCGGCTGATGGACACGATGGATTCCAGCTTCACCGGCGGCCATGGCGAGATCGTCTACAAGGATCTGCGCGTCGGGCCGGACTCGGTGCTGGGCGAGGTCGGCGAAGGCTTCCGCTATGCCCAGGTGCGCCTGGCCCCGGCACGGCTGACGCATTGCATGCGCTGGCTGGGCGGGGCGACGCGGGCGCAGGAGATCGCGATTGCCTATGCCCGCGAGCGCCACGCTTTCGGCAAGCCGATTGGCGAGCATGAGGGCGTGGGCTTCATGCTGGCGGATAACGAGATCGAGATCACCCAGGCCCGCCTGATGATCTGGCATACCGCCTGGCTGCTCGACCAGGGCGAGCATGCGCGCCATGCCTCCAGCGTCACCAAGGTGGCGGTGTCGGAGGCGCTGTTCCGTATCGTCGACCGCTGCGTGCAGGTGCTGGGCGGCACCGGCATGAGCCGCGACACGGTGGTCGAGCAGCTGTTCCGCGAGATCCGTGGCTTCCGAATCTATGACGGCCCGTCCGAGGTCCATCGCTGGGCCATTGCGAAGCGCTTGATGAAGGCCAACCGGAAATGAAGAAAACCCTGTTCGACCTGACCGGCAAAATCGCCGTGGTCACCGGCGGTGGCCGCGGCATCGGCCGCGGCATCGCCGAGACGCTGGCCCAGCATGGCGCGACCGTGATGCTCGCCAGCCGCAACGAGGACACTCTGAAGGCCACTGCCGAGGCTATCGCCAAGGCCGGCGGCAAGGCCGGCTGGCATGCCTGTGACGTGACCGACGAGGAAGACGTTGCCGCCCTGCGCGACGCCACGCTGGAGGCCTATGGCCAGATTGACATTCTGGTGAACAATGCCGGCATCGACCCGCATTACGCCAGCATGGAGCGGACTGACCCGGCCGACTGGCAACGCATCGTCGATGTGAACCTCTCCGGCGTCTTCCTGGGCTGCCGGATCATCGGATCGGCTATGCTGGAGCGCGAAACCGGCTCGATCATCAATATCAGCTCGGTCGCCGGTCATGTCGGGCTGAAGCGCCAGGTGCCCTATTGCGCCACCAAGGGCGGTGTCGAGCAGCTGACCAAGGCGCTGGCGCTGGACTGGGCGGAACGCGGCGTGCGGGTGAATGCCATCGCCTATGGCTTCATCGCCACAGACCTCACCAACGCCGTCATCACCCATGAGCATATCGGGCCGAAGCTGCTGGCCCGTACGCCGATGGGACGGTTTGGCACGGTGGAGGAAGTCGGCGGCGCCGCCGTCTTCCTGGCCTCCGACGGCGCAACCTATGTGACCGGCTCGACGCTCATGGTCGATGGCGGCTGGACGGCCGGGTGATGCAGCCGCCGCTCAGCGCCCTTGCAGGGTTGAAGATTCTCGACCTGACGCGGCTGCTGCCGGGCGCCTTTTGCTCGCAGATCCTGGCCGATCACGGCGCCGAGGTGGTGAAGATCGAGCAACCGGGGGAGGGCGACTATAACCGCGCCTTCGAGCCGCTGAACAAGGAAGAATCCGGCTCCTTCCTGCTGCTGAACCGCAACAAGAAGAGCGTCACGCTGAATCTGAAATCGGCCGAGGGGAAGGAGATTTTCCTTAAACTGGTCGATCAGGCGGATGTGGTGATTGAGGGCTTCCGCCCCGGCGTCATGCAGCGGCTGGGGCTGGATTACGCGGCGCTGTCGGCGCGCAATCCAAAGCTGATCATGTGTGCCATCTCCGGCTTTGGACAGGATGGGCCGTATCGCCTGGTCTCCGGCCATGACCTGAATTACATGGGCTTCGCTGGGGCCTTGCAGCTTTATGGCACGCGGGAGACGGGGCCAAGTGTCCCCGGCCTCGCCACCGCCGATATGGGCGGCGGGTCGCTGATGGCGGTGATCGGCATATTGATGGCCGTGGTGGCGCGCCAGACCACCGGGCGCGGCCAGTTCATCGATATCTCGATGATGGACGGGGCCTTCGCCTGGCTCAGCTATTACGCCGCCGACTGGCTGTTCGCGAAGAAGGAACCCTATGGCGGGGAGAATCCGTTCCTCGGCGGGGCGGCCTGCTACAACGTGTTCCGCTGCCGGGACGGTAAATTTCTGACGCTGGGCGTGATCGAGCCGCATTTCTGGGATCGTTTCTGCGATGTGGCATGCCGGCCCGATCTGAAGGACCGGCAATGGCCGGAGGAGGAGGGCCGCCAGGCGCTGTTTGACGAGGTGCAGGCCACCATCCTGACTGACAGCCGCGACAGCTGGGTGAAGCGGCTGATCGATGCCGATGTCCCGGCCGGCCCGGTGAACAGCATGGAGGAAGCCTTCGCCGACCCGCAGATCCGCCACCGCCAGATGGTGCTGGAGGTCGATCACCCGGTCGAGGGCCGCATCCCGCAGCTGGGATTCCCGGTGAAACTGTCCGACACGCCGGGCCGCATCGATGCCCCGCCACCGCTGCTCGGCCAGCACAATGCCGAGATGCTGGCCCGTATTGGTTATTCGCAAGCGGATGTCGAGCGGCTGAAGGCGGAAGGGGCAATGTAGCCCCTTATGGGTTTCGGTGTTTCCGCTGGTGACGATAAAAAAATCATTCGGGAGGATGTCACGATGCAGCGCGTACCGATGGAGAGCTACGAGGCGGCGCGGCAGGAATTCCGGTGGAATGTGCCGGAGAGGTTCAATTTCGGCGGCGACGTGATCGATCACTGGGCGCGCGAGCGGCCCGAGCATCTGGCGCTGATCTGGTGCGACGATCAGGGCAATGAGCGCCGGCTGACCTATGCCGACATCGCCGAGCTGTCGAACCGTGTCGCCAATGCGTTGTCGGCGCGCGGGGTGAAACGCGGCGACCGGGTGATCGTCATGCTGCCGCGCATCCCGGAATGGCAAATCGCCATGGTCGGGTGCCTGAAACTGGGCGCGGTGCCGATCCCCTGCATCGAAATGCTGACGGAACGCGATATCGCCTACCGCCTGGCCAATTCGGACGCCACCGGGGCCATCACCACCCGCGCCAATACCGGCAAATTCGCCTCGGGCGAGGCACTGCTGGCCCGGCTGTCGGTCGGCGGCGGCGAGGGGGCGTGGGAGGATTACGATTCTGCTCTGGCGGAGTCACCGGAGAGTTTCGCGCCGGCACCGCTGGCCGCCGACGAACCGGCGATCATGTATTACACCTCCGGCTCCACCGGCCATCCCAAGGGCGTGCTGCATGCCAGCCGGGGCCTGTTCGCCTGGCGCGTCTCGGCCTGGTACTGGCTGACGCTGACGCCCGACGATGTGATGTGGTGCACGGCGGATACCGGCTGGAGCAAGGCCGGCACCTCGATCCTCTTCGGCCCATGGAGCTGCGGCTCGACCGTGGTGTTCTACAATGGCCGCTACGATCCGAAGCTGCGTCTGGAGACGCTGGCGCGCTACCGCGTGACGGTGTTCTGCGCGGCAGCGACGGAGCTGCGCCGGCTGGTGCAGGAGGATGTCGCCGGCTATGACCTCTCCGCCCTGCGCATGACCGTCTCGGCCGGGGAGAGCGTGAACCCGGAGATCGTGCGCGGCTGGAAGCGCCTCACCGGCGTCGATCTGCTGGATGGCTATGGCCAGACCGAGACGCTGATGACCGTGCTGAATTATCCGCCTCTGGCAGTGAAGCCCGGCTCCATGGGCAAGCCGCTGCCCGGCACCGACGCCGCCGTGATCGATGAGGAGGGCAGGCTAGCCGCGACCGGCAAGCCCGGTCGGCTGGTCATCCGCCTGCCCAACCCGCAGGTCATGCTGGGCTACTGGAAGGAGCCGGAGCGCACGGCGCAGAGCCGCATCACGGTCGATGGACAGGAATGGTTCCTGACCGGCGATCTGGCCCGGATCGATGACGAAGGCTATCTGTTCTACGAGGGCCGTTCCGACGATGTCATCAACTCCGCCGGCTACCGCATCGGTCCGATGGAGGTGGAGAATGTGCTGATGGAGCATGAAGCCATCGCCGAATGTGCGGTCGTCGCCAGCCCGCATGAGGAGCGTGGCGAGGTGGTGAAGGCCTTCATCGTGCTGAAGCGCGGCCAGACCGGCTCCGACGATCTGGTGAAGACGCTGCAGGATCATTGCAAGGCGCTGACGGGGCCTTACAAATATCCGCGTCGCATCGAATTCGTTGCCGATCTGCCGAAAACCGCGTCGGGCAAGATCAGGCGGCGCGAGCTGCGCGACCGCGAATTTGCAGCGCAGAAAGGGGTTTCATGAAATTCGGCAAGCTTGACCGTGCCCCCGGCTACCGGATTCTGGCCGAGACCATCGAGCGGGAAATCCTCGAAGGCCGGCTGAAGCCCGGCGAAAAGCTGGCGACCGAGACCGAGTTCGCCGCGCAATTCGCTGTCAACCGCTCGACCGTGCGCGAGGGCATCCGCCTGCTGGAGGAAAGCGGGCTGGTCCGGCGCGAGGGCGGCAGGCGGCTCTTCGTCGCCCGGCCGGAAACCGCCGACCTCGCCAGCCGGATGCGCCGCACCATGGTGATGCACGAGGTCACCTTCCGCGAATTATGGGAAACCATGATGGCGCTGGAGCCGATGGCGGCGGAGCTGGCGGCGGCCAACGCGAAGCCCGAGCATCTGGAGGCGCTGGCCGACAATCTGGCGGAGACCAGGGCGCTGCTGGCCGACACGGTGGCCGTCGCCCGGCTGGACATCGCCTTCCACGCGCTGGTCGCCGAGGCGGCGGGCAACCGCGCTTTGCTGCTGGCGCGCGAGGCGCTGGGGCAGCTTTTCTATCCCGCCTTCGAAACGGTGATCAGCGGCATCCCCAGCGCGCCGGAACGGCTGCTGGTCGCGCACAGCCAGGTGTTCCAGCATATCCAGGCCGGCAATGCTGCCGAGGCGCGGCTGTGGATGGAACGCCATATCAAGGATTTCAAGCGCGGCTTCGACCGGCTGGGGCTCGACCTCGCCGCGCCGATCGCGCTGCCGAAACAGAAAAGGGCCTGATCCGTGAGCAAGACGACATTCCCGACCCCGCCCGAAGCGGATATGCCGGCCAGTGTGGATGATGCCATCACCAGCCGCCGCTCCGTCCGTGCCTTCCTGCCGACACCGGTGCCGCGAGAGTTGGTGGCGCATCTGCTGGCGGTCGCCAGCCGCGCGCCCAGCGGCACCAACACCCAGCCCTGGAAGGTGCATGTCGTGACGGGGGATGTGCAGCAGGCGCTGATCCGCGACCTGATGGCCGCGCATGACGATCCGGCCGAAAGCGACGAGCGCGAATATGACTATTACCCGACCGAATGGTACGAGCCCTATCTCGGCCGCCGCCGCAAGGTCGGCTGGGATCTGTATAGTCTGCTCGGCATCGAGAAGGGCGACAAGGCCCGCATGCATCACCAGCACGGGCTGAACTACACCTTCTTCGGCGCGCCGGTCGGCTTGTTCTTCACCATAGACCGCAAGCTGAACAAGGGCAGCTGGCTGGATTACGGCATGTTCCTGGAAAACCTGATGATCGCCGCACGCGGCCACGGGCTGCACACCTGCCCGCAGGCGGCGCTGGTGAATTACCACAAGGTGGTCCGCCGGCATCTGAGCGTGCCCGATGACGAGCTGCTGATCTGCGGCATGGCACTGGGCTATGAGGACAAATCGGCGCTGATCAACAGCCTGGCCACCGACCGCGAGCCGGTCGAGGGATTCACCCGCTTTCACGGCTGGTAACTTCGCATTTGCGAGGGTGCGCCGCACACAAAATGATTTATGAGTCGTGGTTCATTTTGTGTTGACGATTCCCTTCCCCCCTCCCAGACTTCCCCTTGTCCGTCAGGCGTACAGGCGGGCGAATCAAAGGAATATAGCCGGCGTCCGGCAGAATTTTCTCCGGCGACCGGCTTACTGGGAGGAAATCATATGGCCACCACAAAAGGCGGCGTGCCCCGCCGTAAATTTCTGAAAGGCGCGGCCTCGGCGGCCGCTGTCGGTGCGTTTGCCACCACCATCACCGGCTTCCCGCATATTGCCGGCGCACAGGCGAAAGTGATCCGCGTTGGCATGCCGACCATTCTGTCGGGTCGCGTTGCCATTCTGGGCACGTCCAGCCGGGCGGCAGCACAGCTCGCGGTGAAGGAATTCAATGAATCCGGCGGCGTAAACGGCCGGATGATCGAACTCGTCGACCGCGATTCCAAGGGCCGGCCGGACGAGGCCGCCAAGGTGACGCGCGACCTGATCAACAATGATGGCTGCGAAATCATCATTGATGCCGAGGCGTCTTCCGGCTCCTTCGCGGTGCAGGAAGTGATCCGCGACCTGCCGGTGCTCTGCCTGCATACCTGTTCCGAGACATCCTCGCTGACGGCGGACCCGAAGATCCACGTCAAGACGGCCTTCCGCTCTGCCCGCCAGGGCATCCACGATGCGGTGGCCGGCGGCAAATATGCGTCCGCGATCTCCAAGTCCAAGGGCCTGAAGCGCTGGATGACCTGTTCGCCGGATTATGCCTATGGCCGCGACAACACGGCGGAATTCCTGGAATACCTGAAGATCTTCGATCCCAATGTCGAGGTCGTCGACCAGGTCTGGCCGAAACTGTTCCAGCCGGACTACACCGAGAACATCACCAAGATCCTGCAGGTGAAGCCGCAGGCAATGTATTCGGCATTGTGGGGCGGCGATCTGGTCGCTTTCATCGAGCAGTCGAACCTTTACAGCCTGTTCAACAACATCACCTTCTTCTCCGGTGGGCTGGGTGATCCGCCCGTGCTGACCGCGATCAAGAACCTGCCGGCCGGGCTGAACACGGTCTATCGCTACAACCGTTTCTACCCGAACAAGCCGGGCAACCAGGCCTTCGCCGAGGGCTATAACGGCATCGCCAAGCAGGAGCCGACCAACTGGTCCTGGCAGAACCGTCTGGCCTGCAGCTTCATCTTTGAAGCTCTGAAGCGGACCAACGGCAAGACCGAAGGCACCGCCCTGGCGTCTGAACTGAAAGGCATGGCCCTCGATTCGCCCTTCGCGGTCGAGGACAAGATCACCATGCGCGACAGCGATCACACCATCATCGGCTATCCGGCCGCCTGGGGTGTGACGAGCAGCAAATTCCCGTATGTCGAGAACTTCACCGCGCCTGCGTGGTCGGAGATCATCCAGCTCGAAAGCGAGTGGAAAAAGCGGAAAGGGTACGCCTGACGCGCCTTGCGGCGCCCGGAGGCTTTCTTCGGGCGCCGCTCCTTTTTTCCACGGAATTTACGGGAGAACGGCCTTGGAGTTGGAAGCACTCGCGGGCTGCCTGTCATCGATGTCCTGCGCGGTGACGCAGGTATCGACCGGGCTGATCATCGGTATGTTGTTGTTCCTGGTGGCATCGGGCCTGTCGCTGATCTTCGGCGTGCTGGGCGTCATCAATTTCGCCCATGGCTCGTTCTATATGATCGGCGCGTATTTCGCCTTCAGCGCCTATCAGCTGACGGACAGCTTTACCCTGGCCATACTGTCCGGAGCGCTGGGCGTCGGCATTTTCGGCATGGCCTTCGAACGGCTGTTCATGAGCAAGGTCTATGGCCGTGACGTGCTGATGCAGTTGCTGGTCTGCTATGCCTTCATCCTGATCCTGGATGACATGGTGAAGATCCTCTACGGCGCTGAATACAAGCTGATGGGCATGCCGCAGACCTTCGCGCTGCCGCCGTTTCAGATCGCCGGCGGGTTTATCCCCTCCTATTACGTCTTCATGATCGGCATTTCGGCGGTTGTCGGGCTGGTGCTCTGGCTCGGCATCGCCAAGACGCGCTTCGGCAAGGTGGTGCGGGCCGCCGCGATCAACCCGACCATGGTCGGCGCGCTGGGCATCAACACGACGCTGCTCTATGCCTTTGTCTTTGGTGTCGGCAGCATGCTGGCCGGCACGGCCGGTGCGCTGGCCGCACCGATCCGCACGCTGACGCCGGGCATGGGGCTGTCGATCCTGATCGAAAGCTTCATCGTCACCGTGATCGGCGGCATGGGTTCCATCGTCGGCGCCTTCATCGCGGCCCTGCTGATCGGGCTGACGCGGTCCTTCGGCTCGATGGGCTTCCCGCTTTTCGTCGATGGCATGATGTTCGGCATCATGGCGCTGGTCCTGATCCTGAAGCCGAGTGGCCTGCTCGGCCGGCCGGTGCACTGATGCTGGGCCGTTCCTCCCTGCGCGACCTCGCCTGGGCCGCCTTGCTGCTGGTCGGGCTGCTGGTGCTGCCGATATTGGTGCCGCACCCGGCGATGCGCGATTTCGTGATCTATGTCATCGCCTATGGCCTGCTCGCCATGTCGCTGAACCTGCTGGTCGGCTTTACCGGCCTCGTGTCCTTCGGCCATGCCGCCTATTTCGCGTCGGGTGCTTATATCTTCGGCCTGCTGATGCAGTCGGGAAATGTATCCCTGCCGGTGGCGATGCTGGCGGCGGTGGGCGGCACGGCGCTGCTGGCGCTGGTGATCGGCGCGATCTGCGTGCGGCTGAAGGAGATATATTTCGCCTTCCTGACGCTCGCCTTCCAGATGTTCATCCACTCGATCATCCTGACCTGGGTCTCGCTGACCGGTGGTGACCAGGGGCTGATGGGCGGTATCCCGCGCCCGACCTTCCTGGGCATCGATTTGAATGACAGCATGACGCTCTACAGCTTCTGCGCCGTGGTGTTCGTCGCTTGTCTGGTAATCATGCGCCAAATCGTGCAGTCGCCCTTCGGCTATACGCTGCGGATGATCCGCGACAACCCGCACCGGGCGAACTTCCTGGGCGTGAACGTGGTGCGCATGAAGCTGGCGATCTTTGTGATCTCCGGCACCATGGCCTCGGTCGGCGGCATCGTCATGGCGCTGTTCGTATCCGGCGCCTATCCGGAATTCGGTTTCTGGACCACTTCGGGCGAGGCGATCTTCATGATCATGCTGGGCGGCACCCAGCTGTTCATCGGCCCGCTGGTCGGCGCCATTCTGCTGCAGACCCTGAACCATTACGTGACGATCTATACCGAGCATCACGGGCTGGTGCTGGGCATCGTCATCCTGATCTTCGTGCTGGGGCTGCGCCGCGGCCTGGCCGATTTCGTCTATCTCTGGTTTCAGGATCGCCGGACCAGGAAGCTTGAGAAGGAGACCGGTCGATGAGCCACACTCTCGAAGGCAGGGTCGCTGTCGTCACCGGCGGGGCCAGCGGCATCGGCGAGGCCTGTGCGCGTGACCTGGCGGCGCGCGGCGCCCGGCTGGTGATCGCCGACATCAACGAGGCTCTGGCGAAGCAGGTGGCAGCCAGCCTGAAGGGCGCGATCCATGCCCGGCTGGACGTCACCAGCGTCGACGACACCGAGGCGCTGGCCGAGCGTGTCGCCCGCGAGATGGGGCCGACCGATATCCTCGTCGCCTCCGCCGGCGTGCTGCAGCCGCCGCTGCCGCCGGAAGAGCTGTCGATGGAAATCTGGGACCGGGTCATCGCGGTCGACCAGCGCGGCGTCTATGTCAGCAATGTCGCTTTCGGACGGCGCATGGCGCTGCGCGGTTCCGGGTCGATCATCAACATCGCCTCGGTCACCAGCTTCCGCTCCGCGCCGCTGCACGCCTATGCCCCGGCCAAGGCAGCGGTGGTATCGATCACCCAGACCCTGGCCACTGAATGGGGCCGTTCCGGTGTACGGGTGAACGCCATCGCCCCCGGCTATGTGCTGACCCCGGCATTGCAGGCCGCCATCGATGATGGCAAACGCGATCCGAAGGCGCTGGAGGAGAATTCCGCCTTTGGCCGGCTGATCCGCACCGAGGAGATCGCCAAGGCGTGCAGCTTCCTGGCGTCGGACGATGCCTCGGGCATTACCGGCGTCGCCCTGCCGGTGGATGGCGGCTGGCTCGTCGCCCCGTCCTGGCACACCTATGGCGGCGTGCCGCCGAAGCGGGGTTAGCGGCGATGCTGAAAGTTGAGAATCTCTACAAGGCCTTTGGTGGCGTCGTGGCGATGAACGATGTCTCGCTGGATTTCCCGACCGGGTCGCTGACCGCGATCATCGGGCCGAACGGGGCGGGCAAGACGACCTTCTTCAACCTGATTTCCGGCCATATCCGCCCGGATCGCGGGCGGGTGCTGTTCGACGGCCAGGATCTGGTCGGCCGCTCCAGCCTGGAGATCGTGCGCCGGGGCATCGGCCGCGCCTTCCAGGTGGCCTCGATCTTCCCCAGCCTGACCTTGCGGGAAAGCCTGATGGCAGCGGTGATCTCGCATCGCCGGCAATCGACACAGGTGCTCACCCGCTTCCCGCTGCAAAGTGCTGCGGAACGGGTGGAAGAGATCATGGCGCTGCTGGAACTGACCGCGAAGGCCGATGTGCTGTCGCGCAACCTGTCGCATGGCGACCAGAAGCTGCTCGATATCGCGCTGGCACTGGCGATGGACCCGAAAGTGCTACTGCTCGACGAGCCGACGGCCGGCATGGGGCCGGAGGAGCGCTGGCAGATGATCGACAAGGTCTATCGCCTGTGGGAGGCGGAGAAGATGACCCTGGTGTTCATCGAGCATGACATGGGCATCGTCTTCAAGATCGCCCAGACCATCCGCGTGCTGAAATACGGTGCCGTCCTGGCCGAGGGAACGCCGGAGGATATCCGCAGCAACCCGGATGTGATCGATGCCTATCTCGGCACTGATCACGATGCCACCACCGCCACTGCCACCGTCGGGGAGGGCTGACCATGACCCAGGCCATGCTTGAGGTGAAGGGCATCGACGTCTTCTATGGCGCCAGCCAGATATTGTTCGGTGTCGACCTGACGGTGGAGAAGGGCCAGACCATGGCGCTGCTCGGCCGCAACGGGGCGGGCAAGAGCACGACCTTCAAGGCCATCGCCGGCATTGCCCCGCCGCGCCGGGGCGAGATCAACCTGGCCGGCGTGACCGTCTCGGGCCGCAAGCCCTACCGCATCGCCCGGGCCGGCATCGGCTATGTGCCGGAGGACCGGCAGGTCTTCCCGGAACACAGCATCGAGGACAACCTCATCATCGGCACCAAGAAAGGCCCGAATGGCGAGGATTACTGGACCATAGAGCGCATTTACGAGGTGTTCCCGATCCTCGCCGGCATGCGCACCCGGATGGCCGGCAAGCTGTCGGGCGGCGAGCAGCAGATGCTGACCATCGCCCGCACGCTCATGGGCAATCCGGAAATCCTGCTGCTCGACGAGCCCTCCGAGGGGCTGGCGCCGATCATCGTCCAGGCCATCGGCAGCCTGATCAAGCAGCTGCGCGAAATGGGCGTCACCATCCTTCTGGCCGAGCAGAACATGCATTTCTGCCTCGGCATCGCCACCCATGCGACGGTCGTCGACAAGGGCCAGATCGTTTACCGCGACACAATCGAGGGGTTGAGGGCGAACGATGCCATCAAGCAGCGCTATCTCGCCATCTAAAGCCCGGCCTGGGGCCCGGAAGGGAAGCAACACGCCGGAGGCGCTGCTGGCGCTGTACCGGCAGATGCTGCTGATCCGGCGCACCGAGGAAAGGCTGTCCCAGCTTTTCGCCGATGGCGAGGTGCCGGGGTTCATCCATCTGTCCATCGGGCAGGAGGCGATTGCCGCCGGCCTGGGATCGGTGCTGGAGCGCAAGGACACCATCGCCTCGACCCATCGCGGCCATGGCCATGCTTTGGCCAAGGGCGTCGATCTGAACGGCTTCTTCCAGGAGGTGATGGGCCGCGAGACCGGCGTGTGCAAGGGAAGGGGCGGGTCGATGCATGTCGCTGACATGTCCGCCGGCATGCTGGGGGCCAACGGCATCGTCGGCGCCGGCATGCCGATTGCGGTCGGCAGCGCGCTGGCCCATCAGGTGCGCAAGACCGGTGGCGTGGGCGTCGTCTTTTTCGGTGATGGCGCGCTGGCCGAGGGCGTGCTGCATGAAAGCCTGAACCTGTCCGCCCTGTGGAAGCTGCCGGTATTGTTCGTGTGCGAGAATAATGGCTGGTCGGAATTCTCGCCGACATCGAAGCAATTCGTCGCCCCGCTGGGGAAGCTGGCTGACGCCTTCGGCATCCCGGCCGAGACCATCGACGGCAATGATGTCGAGATCGTCGCCGACACGGCGGGCCGGCTGGTATCCGAAATCCGCAAGGGTGGCGGGCCGCGTGTGCTGGAATGCATCACCCAGCGGGTGCGCGGCCATTACGAGGGCGATGCTCAGAAATACCGTGATCCGGCCGAACTGAAGGACCGCGACAAGATCGACCCGCTGCCCCGCGCCGCCTCCCGCTTGTCGGTTCTGGGCGTGTCCGATGCGGTGCTGGCGGCGCTGGAGACCGAGATCATGGCCGAGATCGACGCCGCGACTGAGGCAGCGCGCGCCGCCCCTCTGCCGGAATTCGTGGCGGCGCAGGCCGATGTCTATACCCCGGCGGGAGTGTAGCGATGGCTGAGCTTCGCTACGTCCGTGCGCTGAACCAAGCCCTGTCCGACGCCATGGCGGAAGACCCGTCTGTCATCGTCTTCGGCGAAGATATCGCGGCGGCTGGCGGCCCCTTCGGCGTGACGCGCGGCTTGCTCGAGGCCTATGGCGAGGACCGGGTGCGCGACACGCCAATCTCGGAAGCCACCATCGTCGGTGCCGCCGTGGGCGCAGCGATGACCGGGCTGAAGCCGGTGGTCGAGATCATGTTCATGGATTTCGTCGCCATTGCGATGGATGCCATCGTCAATCAGGCGGCCAAGGCGCGCTTCATGTTCGGTGGCCAGGGCAGCGTGCCGATGGTGGTGCGGCTGCCGCATGGCGGCGGCGTCTCCGCCGGGCCGCAGCACTCGCAATGCCTGGAGGCGTGGTTTGCCCATATCCCCGGCCTGAAGGTGGTGTGCCCGGCCAGCGTTGCCGATGCCTATGGGCTGATGCGCGCCGCCATCGACGATCCCGATCCGGTGATCATGGTGGAGAACAAGGCGCTCTATGCCCGCAAGGAGGATGTGCCCGACGATCTGCCTGCCGTGGAGATTGGCAAGGCCCGCATCGCCCGGCCCGGCCGGGACGCAACCATTGTGACCTATGGCGCGGCGCTCTACACCGCGCTGGAGGCCGCCGATACGCTGGCAGGCGAGGGGGTGGAGGTCGAGGTGATCGATCTGCGCTCCCTGCAGCCCTGGGACGAGGCGGCGGTGCTGGAGTCGCTGTCGCGCACCCACCGGCTGGTGGTCGCGCATGAGGCGGTGGAGGCCTTCGGCATCGGCGCTGAGATCGCGGCACGCATGGCCGATATCGGCTTTGACGAGCTGGACGGGCCGATCATCCGTGTCGGCGCGCCCTTCATGCCCGTGCCGTTCGCCAAGACCCTGGAGCAGGGCTATCTGCCGGATGCCGGCCGCGTTGCCGATGCTGTCCGCAAGACCCTGGCCTGAAACCGTAACGAGGATTATTCCCGATGAGCGACCAGACAATCCTGACCGAGGTTAAGGGGGCAATCGGCATCATCACCGTCAACCGGCCGGAGGTGATGAACGCGCTCGACGTGCCGACCGTGCTGGCGCTGGAACAGGCGCTGGACGGAATGGAGAAGAACAAGGATGTACGTGTCATCGTCGTCACCGGCGCAGGCGAGAAGGCCTTCGTGGCCGGTGGCGACATTGCCGACATGAATTCCCGCCAGGCGCTGGACCACTACATCGAATTTGCCGAGGTGATCCACCGCGTCTTCCGCCGGTTCGAGCTGTCCGACAAGCCGACCATCGCCGCCGTGAATGGCTGGGCGCTGGGCGGCGGGACCGAGTTGCTGCTGTCGCTCGACATCCGCATCGCCGCCGAGACGGCGAAGGTGGGCCTGCCGGAAATCACGCTGGGGCTGATCCCCGGTGCCGGCGGCACGCAGCGCATGATCCGCCAGATCCCGCTGTGCAAGGCGAAGGAGCTTATGTTCGCTGGCGCCCATATCACGGCGGCTGAGGCGCTCAGCTTCGGGCTGATCAACCGCATCGTGCCGAAGGACAGGCTGATGGCGGAGGTGATGGAACTTGCCGAACGCATCGCCCATAAATCGCCGCTGATTCTGAAGGTGATGAAGCGCACCATCCGCGACGGCGCCGACATGCCGCTGCCCTCGGCCCTCGCGCATGAGCAGGCGATGGCCAGCCTGATCTTCGACAGCGCCGATGCGCATGAGGGATGCACAGCCTTCCTGGAGAAGCGGAATGCCGTCTTCACCGGCAAATAAGGGCCAGGCGCTGACCGATCTGGTGATGCCGAAGCTGGGCCTCACCATGACGGAAGGCGTGCTGGCGGAATGGAAGGTAAAGCCCGGCGACAGCGTGTCGGCCGGGGCGGTGATCTTCGTTGTCGAAACCGACAAGATCGCCAATGAGGTCGAAGCCCCCAGCGCCGGCATAATTGCCGAAATTCTGGTCCAGACCGGCGAGACCGTGCCGGTCGGCACCGCCGTTGCGCGCTGGACCGGGAAGGGGTTCATCGCCGAGGCACCAGATGCGCCTGCGCCGGCTGTGGAAGCGCCAAAGCCGGTGCCGGTGCCTGCTTCAACAGGTGAACGGGTACGGGCGACGCCGCTGGCCCGCCGCATAGCCAGGGCGCAGGGCGTCGATCTGCACGCCATTGCCGGCAGCGGGCCGGATGGACGCATCAAGGCTGCCGATGTGACGGCGGCGGCGAAGACGGCTCCTGCCGCTCCACCGTCTGACGGGGGCGAGCGTGTCGCGCTTTCCGCCAAATATCTGTCGATGGTGCGCCGGGTCGTGACGGCCAGGCGCGAGATTCCGGATTTTCAGGTGGTTCGCACCGCCGAAGTCAGCGCGTTGCTGGAACTGCGCGGCCAGCTTAACCGGTCCGGTGGGCGCAAGATCAGCGTCAATGACATGGTGTTGAAGGCGGTCGGCCGGACGCTGCTTGACCTCCCGCGCGCCAACCGTATCTGGGATCATGACGCCCATATCGCTTTCGCCACTACCGATGTCGGCATGGTGGTGAACAGCGAGGACGGGCTGTTCATTCCCATCCTGCGCGATGTCGGGCGGCTGCCGCTCGACCGGCTGGCGGGCGACAGCGCCGACGCTGCGGCAAAGGCCCGCGAGGGCCGGCTGGGGGCTGCTGACATGACGGGCGGGGCGATCAGCGTCTCCAACCTCGGCATGTTCGGTGCGAAGGCGCTGACGCCGATCATCAGCCCGCCGCAATCCGCCATTCTGGGCATCGGCGCGGTGGAGCAGCTCTTCCGCCCGGACAGCCAGGGCAAGCCGGCGCTGCGCCAGGAAATGACGCTTACTTTGTCCTGCGATCACCGCGTCTATGACGGCGTTCTGGCGGCCCGGCTGCTACAGGCCGTCGCCGAGGCGCTGGAGGCACCGCATTCGCTTCTTCTCACCGAAGCCTGAGGCACTGACCATGGATTTCCTGCTTAACGAGCAGCAGAAGATGATCATCGAAACCGCCCGCAAGGTGGGCGAGGAATATGGTCTGGAATACTGGCGCGAGATCGACGCCAAAAAGGAGTTTCCGACTGCAATCTGGAAGGCGATCTGCGATTCCGGCCTCGCCGCCGCCGCCCTGCCGGAGGAACATGGCGGCAGCGGCCTGGGCATGCTGGAACTGGCGCTGATTGTCGAGACGCTGGCCGCCAGCGGCGCCGGCTCCACGGTCGGCCAGCTTTTCATGAACAACCCGATCTTCGGCGGCGTCGGCATCTCACGCTTCGGCACCGAGCAGATGAAGCGCGACTATCTGCCGAAGCTGGTCAGCGGCGACATGCTGTTCTGCATGGCGCTGACCGAGCCCGATGCCGGCTCCAATAGCCTGGAAATCCAGACCTTCGCGAAGCGCGAGGGCAATGGTTTCCGCATCAATGGCCGTAAGATCTGGATCACCGGCGTGCCGCAGGCCGACAAGGTTCTGGTCATCGCCCGCACCCAGAAGGCCGAGGATGTGAAGCGCCGCACCGACGGCATCACCATGTTCCTGCTCGACCGTGACCGCGAGGGGCTGACCCATACGCCAATCGAGAAGGTCGGCACCAACACGCTGACCTCCTCCATGGTGTTCCTGGACGATGTCTGGGCCGGACCGGACGAGATCGTCGGCACCATCGACATGGGCTGGCACGAGCTGCTGGACGTGCTGAATACCGAGCGCATCGTCACCACCGCCTGCCTGGTCGGCACGGCGCAACTGGCCATCGAGCTGGCGGTGAAATATGCCGGCGAGCGCAAGGTGTTCCGGGGCACGCCCATCGGCTCCTACCAGGGCCTGCAATTCCCGCTGGCCGAGGCCTATGCCCAGACCGAGACCGCGCGGCTGATGAACTACAAGGCCGCCAGCCTGTTCGACAGCGGCCTGCCCTATGGCAGCGAGGCGAATATCGCAAAGCTGATCGCCGGCCATGCCAGCGCCCAGGCGACCGACCGCGCCATGCAGACCATGGGCGGCATGGGCTATGCCAAGGAAAGCTATGTCGAGCGGCTGTGGCGCGACGCCAGGCTGTTCCGCATCGCGCCGATCTCGGAGGAGATGATCCTGAACTTCATCTCCATCCATAACCTCAAGATGCCCCGTTCCTACTGAGCACACGGCAATGGTCAATCTCAGCGCCTTCATCCGCTTCCATGCGACCCGCACGCCGGACCAGCTGGCGCTGATCTACGACGACCAGCGCATCACCTATGCCGATCTGTGGGCGCGCATCCAGGCGCTGGCGGCGTGGATGGACGGGCAGGGCATCGGCGAGGGCGATGTGGTGGCGGTGTTCATGAAGAACTCGTCTTCCTTCATCGAGATTGCCTTCGCCACCTCCTATCTGGGCGGCGTGTTCCTGCCGGTGAATTTCCGGCTGGCGGCGGATGAGGTCGCCTATATCACTGGCAATGCCGAGGCGAAGCTGGTCTTCGCCGACACGGAATTCCAGCCGGTGGTGCGCAACTTGCCGAAAACTGTGCTGCTGGACCGCGCGGCGCAGAAGGACATCCGGGCGCTGACCTGTGTGCCGTCCGCCATTCCGCCGCAGCGCCCGCGCCAGCCGGGCGACCTGTTCCGGCTGATGTACACCTCCGGCACGACCGACCGGCCCAAGGGGGTGATGCACACCTACGACAATTACTATTGGAAGAATATGGAGCAGGCGATCTTCCTGGGGCTGACCCGGGAGGACCGCATCCTGACCGTTGGCCCGCTCTATCATGTCGGCGCCTTTGACCTGCCCGGTACCGCGACACTGTGGGTCGGCGGCACCATGTGCATCCTGCGTGATTTCGACCCCGCCGAAATGCTGGCGACCATCGAGCGCGAGAAGCTGACCTGCGCCTGGATGGCCCCGGTCATGCTGGGCCGCGCGCTGACGCTGGACGGGCGGCAGAAATATGATCTGACCTCCCTGCGCTGGACCATCGGCGGCGGTGAGAAGACGCCGGAATCCCGCATCCGCGCCTTTACCGAGCTGTTCCCCAATGGCCGCTATATCGACGGCTATGGCCTGACCGAGACCTGCAGCGGCGACACGCTGATGGAGGCCGGCATGGAGATCGCCAAGATCGGCTCCACTGGCCGGCCGACGCCGCATTGCGAAATCCGCATCACCGATGATGACGGCCGGGAGGTTGCCGCCGGCATCCAGGGCGAAATCTGCGTGCGCGGGCCGAAAGTCACCAAGGGCTACTGGAAAGACCCGAAGAAGACTGAGGCCAGCTTCTACCCCGAGGGCTGGTTCCGCAGCGGCGATGTCGGCTATGTCGATGCCGATGGCTTCCTCTACATCACGGACCGGAAGAAGGACATGATCCTGTCCGGTGGCGAAAACATCGCCTCGTCGGAGGTGGAGCGCGTGATCTACCAGCTGCCGCAGGTCAGCGAGGTCGCCGTGATCGGCGTGCCGGACGCGCAATGGGGCGAGAAGCCGGTCGCCGTGATCGTGCCGAAGCCGGGTCAGACCCTGGCCTATGAGACAATGCGCGATCATTGCCGCCAGCATCTGGCCGGCTTCAAGGTGCCGAAGGAGCTGCATCTGCGCGAGGCGCTGCCGCGCAACCCGTCCGGCAAGATACTGAAGCGCGTGCTGCGCGACGAATTCCTGCCCGAAGATGCCGACTAGGAGGAGGATTCCATGACACTCTCCCGCACACTCGCCGATTTCGTCGTTTCCCTCGACCTTGCGACACTGCCGCCGGAAGTGGTTGAGAAGGCGCGGGTCTGCCTGCTGAACGGCTATGGCATCGGGCTGGGCTGCCACAATACGCCCTATGCGCCGGTTGCGCGCCAGGCGGCGCTGGCGATGGATGGCGAGCGGGCCGAGGGTGCCACCCTGCTGGGCGACGGCCGCAAGGCCTCGATTGTCGGCGCGGCGCTGGCCAATTCCGCTTTGTTTCATGGCCGCGCGCAGGAAGATACCTGCGGCGCGGCGCATCTTGGCGCGATCATGATCCCGCTGCTGACGGCGATCATCGAGGCGCGCAACTACCCCGTCGCCCGGCTGCTGCCGGCGCTGATTGCCGGCTATGAGGTTGGCGGGCTGCTGGAAAAAGCCTATGCCGGCAAGACCACGCCGGCCGGTCTGCGCGCCTCGCCGATCTATGGCACGCTGGCGGCGGCGGCGGCCTCGGCGAAGCTGATGGGCCTCGACGCGGCGCAGACCCAGGCGGCCATCGCCAATGCGGCCAGCTTCGCCGGTGGCATTCTGCAGAGCTTCGCCGATGGCACGGATGAATGGCGCTATCAGGTCGGCATGGCCGGGCGCAACGGCTTCGTTGCCGCCGAGCTGGCGCGCGCCGGTTCCGTCTCCGCGCCGCATGCCATCGAGGGCAAGGCCGGCTTCGTGCGCGCCTTTGCCCGCACCGAGTGCGATGTCGAGGCGCTGACGGCACGGCTGGGCAAGGATTGGGCGATCCTGCGCGTCACCTTCAAGCCTTTCCCGGTCTGCGCCTTCAACCAGACGCCGGTAACGGCGGCGCTGGAACTGAAGCAGCAGATCGCCGGCCGGAAGATCAAATCCGTGACTGTGACGATGAATCCCTACGAAACCGGTTATGCCGGCATGGATTCGGCAGGGCCGTTCACCTCCATCTCCGGCACGCTGATGAGCATTCCGTTCTGCATCGCCGCCACGCTGGAACGCGGCACGCCGACCATGCGGATGATGACGACCTATGACGATGCCGGTGTGAACGCGCTGGTCGAGCGGGTCACACTGGTCAGCGACGAGGCTGTGCCGACGCTGTGCTGCCGCATTGCGGTGACGCTGGAGGATGGCGCGGTCATCGAGCGTTATGAGAGCAAGACCACCGATGATTTCGCCTATGACCGGGCGACTGATTCGGCGCTGATCCGCCGGGTCGGGGCGGAGACGGATATCCCGCCTGCTGTGTATGACCGGCTGGAGGCTTTCGTCTGGGGGCTGCCGCAAGGCGATATCGGCGAGGTGCTGCGCTGCTTTGCCGCGCTGCCCGGCCTGCGCAAGGCGGCCTGATGTATGCGCAAATGCTTGATCTTCGGCGCGCGGGATATATGGTCGCACGCCGTCGCGTAAGCGGCGGTGCAGCGGCTTTCAACGAGGGGTATGCGTGAGCGCAACCAAGGAAAAGGACCAGCAGGTGGACAAGCCGCGGCGCCGGTCGCGCGCCGAGCGCAGCGAGGAGACGCGCCAGGCGCTGTTCCAGGCGGCGGCCGAGATGGTCGGCGAGCATGGCTATGCCGAGGCATCAATCTCGCGCATCACGGCGCGGGCCAAGGTGGCGCAAGGGACCTTCTACAATTATTTCGACTCGCGACAGGATCTGTTCGACCAGCTTCTGCCGGCGCTGGGCGAAAAAATGCTGGCCTATATTCGCGGCCGCATGGGCGATGCCACCGGGCCGGAGCGCGAGGAACGCCGCATCCGCGCCTATTTCGATTTCCTGCAGGAATACCCGGAATTCTACCGCATCCTGTACGAGGCCGAGACGCTGGCCCCGACCGCGCACAAGCAGCATATCGAGGCCACCGCTGGCGGCTACACCCGCGCGCTGGAGCGCAGCTGGGATCGCGGCGAGATGTCGGATTTCGAGAGGCGCGAGCTGGAAGTCATCGCCTATATGCTGCTGGCCGCGCGCGGCTATCTCAGCATGAAATACGGATTCGCCGATGATCGGCCCGGCCACCTGCCGGAATGGGTGGTGAGCGCCTATATGAAATTCGTCCGCCACGGCCTGTACGACGTCGAGACGCCGGACAAGCCGTAGCCACCCCTCAGTTCTTCCTTTCCGCAGATACGGGATTCCCTTATGGCAAGCGTCCTTTTTTCGCCTATCGAGCTGCGCGGCCTGACCCTGCCGAACCGCATCACCGTCTCGCCGATGTGCCAATACAGCGCCGCCGATGGCAACGCGACCGACTGGCATATGGCGCATCTGGGCCAGCTGGCGCTGTCCGGCGCCGGCCTGCTGATCACCGAGGCGGCGGCCGTCGAGCGGCGCGGGCGCATCACCCATGGCTGCCTTGGCCTGTATTCCGACGATAATGAAGAGGCGCTGCGCCGGGTCATCGAATTCTGCAACCGCCATGGCAAGACGCCGTTCGGCGTGCAGCTGGCACATTCCGGCCGCAAGGGCTCGGTGCATCATCCGTGGATCGGCAGCAAGGCGCTGGGGCCGGACGAGGACCCCTGGGAGACCGTCTCCGTCACCGATGAGGGCTATGCCGACTGGCCGGCGCCGAAAATGGCCGATGCGGCGGAGATGAAGCGCCTGACCGAGGCCTTCGTGCAGGCGACGATTCGCAGCGACAGACTGGGCGTCGACCTGATCGAGTATCACAACGCCCATGGCTATCTGGGCAATGTGTTTCTGTCGCCGCTGGTGAACACGCGCACCGATGCGTATGGCGGTTCCTTCGAGAACCGCATCCGCTTCCCGCTGGAAGTGTTCGAGGCGATGCGCAAGGTCTGGCCGGCCGACAAGCCGATGGGCGTGCGCATCCCCGGCAGCGACTGGGTGGAAGAGGGAGGCTGGTCCGTGGAGGATGCGGTGAAGTATTCCGGCGCGCTGAAGGAGGCCGGGGCCGATTACGTCGTCGTCTCCAGCGGCGGCGTGGTGCCGCAGCAGCGCATCAAGGTGGGGCCGGGCTATCAGGTCGCCTTCGCCGCTGAGGTGAAGGCCAAAACCGGCATCACCACCATGGCTGTCGGCATGATCACCGACCCGCATCAGGCCGAGGAGATCATCGAGAGCGGCAAGGCCGACATGGTCGCCCTGGCGCGGTCCTTCCTCTACAACCCGCGTTGGGCCTGGCACGCTGCCGAAACCCTTGGCGCGCCGGTGCCGCATTACCCGGACCAGTATCTCCGCGCCAAGCCGGAATCCTGGCCGCATGTCTTCCCGGGACGGGCACGGAAGTAGGCGTCTGGCCCTGCCAATCCATCCTCTTCTTTAATCCTGAAACCGTCACCCCCGGCCTTGTGTCGGGGGTCCATGCTTCCGCCTGCTGGATGTCCGTCGCGTAAGCCGAACCTTGGATTCCCGGCACAAGGCCGGGAATGACGGTTGGAGTGAAGGGGGGCGGGGTGGCGGTCTGGATTGCTGCGGCCGGGAATGACGGTCTGAGAAGCGGCGCCTACTTCCGCGGGCTGCCCAGAGAATCCTCGCTGCCGGAGCGGTAGCGGAAGGTGCCTTCGCCGGCGGCGATCAGCGTGCCGTCGGGGCCGAAGACTTCGCCGGCACAGAAGAAAATCTTGCGCCCGCCGCCCCGTACCCGGGAGATGGCGCGCAGCGTGCCGGCCGTGGCCTGCCCGAGATATTGCGTGGTCAGTGACAGGGTGACCGCCTTGCGCACGCGGTCCGGGTCAGGACAATAGCAGCCGGAGAAGCCGCAGACCGTGTCCAGCAGCGAGGCGGCGACCCCGCCATGCAGCACGCCGGCGCGATTCAGGTGGCGCGGCGTTATGTCCATTTCCAGCGCGGCAAAGCCCTCGCGCCATTCGACGATGCGATAGCCCATCATCTCCTGAAAGCCGGAGGTCGGCTCCAGCCCGATCAGGGTTTCCATCAGCGCCTGGGTGGCGGGCGCGGTCTCGGCGTTGGCGAGGGTGTTGTCTGTCATGTCAGGCAGTCATCCGGCGTTTCATGTCTGAGAAGCAGCAGAAAAGGTGCTCGGCGCGCACATCAATCATGCCGAACCCCTTGACCCGCATATCGCATGTGTACAGTCTAGCTTGTACGCAAAGCAAACAGCTTGATCGGCGTTTAACGCCGGCATGTCACTCAACACTCCGGACAGGGAGCAACACATGCGGAAATTATTTTCGGCCTTGATCGTGGGCATGGCCGTCGGCGGGCTTTCCAGCGTCGCGATGGCGCAAACCTGGGATATGCCGCTGCCTTATCCCGACACCAACTTCCACACCAAGAACACCCGTATCTTCGCCGAGGATGTGAAGAAGCTGACCGATGGGAAGCTGACCATCAACATCCACAGCGGCGCGTCGCTGTTCAAGATGCCGGAAATCAAGCGCGCCGTGCGCACCAGCCAGGCGCAGCTGGGTGAAATCCTGCTGTCGGCCTATGGCAACGAGAACCCGGTCTTCGAGGCCGATGGCATCCCGTTCCTGGCGGTTGGCTACGACAATGCGTGGAAGCTGTATCAGGCGCAGAAGCCGGTTCTGGAGAAGCTGCTGGCCGAAGAAGGGCTGAAGCTGCTCTATGCCGCCCCCTGGCCCGGGCAGGATCTGTTCAACCAGACCGAGATCAAGACGCTGGCCGACATGAAGGGCGTGAAATTCCGCGCCTATAATGCCGCGACCGCGCGTCTGGCCGAGCTGATGGGCGCTGTGCCGACCACGGTGCAGTACGCCGAAGTGCCGCAGGCCTTCTCCACCGGCCTGGTCTCCTCGATGCTGACCTCGGCCGCCACCGGCGTCGATGTGAAGGCGTGGGAATTCCTGAAGGTGGTCTACACCACCAGCGCGATGCACCCGAAGAACGCTGTTTTCGTGAACCAGAAGGCCTTCGATGGTCTGGCCAAGCCGCTGCAGGACGCCCTGCTGAAGGCCGCCGCCGAATCCGAGAAGCGGATCTGGGAAGCCAGCAAGGTCGAGGCGAAGGCCACGGTCAAGGCGCTGGGCGACAATGGCATGAAGGTGCTGGCCCCGAGTGACAGCCTGCAGGCCGAGTTGCAGAAGCTTGGCGATACCATGGTGAAGGAATGGGTGGAAAAGGCCGGCGCGAACGGCAAGACCATCGTCGATTCCTACAAGAAGATGTAATTGCGGCGACAGGCAGCCGGCGCGTGAAACACCGCGCCGGCTGTTTTCGTTTTCATCTATCGCCCTGAAACGCTGACCTGGTGGGTGGCCATGCGCGCCGCGCTTGATTTCCTGTATGCGTTCTGCGGCTATCTGGCCGCGATCTGTCTGGCCGGCATCGGCGCCTTGATCCTGGCGCAGATCATTGGCCGCTTTTTCGGCATCCTGGTGCCCTCGGCGAACGAGATCGCGGGCTTCCTGATGGCCGCTTCCTCTTTCCTGGCGCTGGCCTATTCCTTCCGCGCCGGCAGCCATATCCGCGTCAATCTGGTGCTGCTGCGCCTGCCCGTCGCGGCGCGGCGGATCGCCGATATCATCTGCCTGGCCGCCGGCACGATCCTCACCGGTTATTTCGCCTGGTTCACCTGGGTGCTGGTAAAGGATTCGATCCGCTACAACGAAGTGGCCGACGGCCTGGTGCGCATTCCGCTGGCGGTGCCGCAATCCGCCCTTCTGGCTGGCCTGGTCGTGCTGACCATCGCCTTTCTGGACGAGCTGATTTCCGTGCTGCGCGGCAATACGCCCAGCTATGACATTGAGCAGGACGCCCTGCTGTCGCCTGACGGGCACTGAGGAAAAGCAGCCATGGACCAGCTTGTTCAATCGATTCTCCTGATCGTCCTGCTGCTTGCCTTCCTGGCGGGCGGCTTCTGGGTCGCCCTGTCGCTGCTGGCGATCGGCCTGTTCGGCATCGCCATGTTCTCCGGCGCGCCGCCGGGCATCGTCATGGCGACAACCGTATGGGGCTCCAGCGCCAGCTGGACGCTGACGGCGCTGCCGCTGTTCATCTGGATGGGCGAGATCCTGTTCCGCACGAAACTGTCCGAAGACATGTTCCAGGGGCTGGCCCCCTGGCTGACCCGCCTGCCGGGCCGCCTGCTGCATGTGAATGTGCTGGGCTGTACGGTGTTCGCCGCCGTCTCCGGCTCCTCCGCTGCCACGGCGATGACCATCGGCAAGATGTCGATCCCCGAACTCTCCCGCCGGGGCTATGACGAGCGGCTGATTATCGGCTCGCTGGCCGGTTCCGGGACGCTGGGCCTGCTGATCCCGCCCTCGATCATCATGATCGTCTATGGCGTCTCGGCGGAAGTCTCCATCGTCCAGCTGTTCATCGCCGGGGTCTTCCCGGGGGCGATGCTGGCTGGTCTGTTCATGGGCTATATCGCCCTCTGGGCAGTGATCTTCCCGGACCGGACGCCGCCGGCCGACATCAAGATGAGCTTCCTGGAGAAGGTTTATTCCTCGCGCCGGCTGATCCCGGTGATCCTGCTGATCATGCTGGTCATCGGCTCGATCTACCAGGGCTGGGCGACGGCGACGGAGGCGGCGGCCTGTGGAGTGGCCGGAGCGCTGATCCTGTCGCTGGTCATGGGCTCGCTGACCTGGCGCAGCTTCCTTGACAGCCTGCTGGGCGCGACGCGCAGCTCCTGCATGATCGCCTTCATCCTGGCCGGTGCGGCCTTCCTGTCGGTGGCGATGGGCTATACCGGCCTGCCGCGCACGCTGGCGGAATGGATCCGCGAATTGCAGCTGTCGCCCTATATGCTGCTGGTCGCGCTGACCCTGTTCTTCATCGTGCTGGGCTGTTTCCTGGACGGTATTTCCGTCGTCGTGCTGACCGTGGCCATCATCCTGCCGATGGTGCAGGCGGCCGGCATCGACCTGCTGTGGTTCGGCATCTATGTCGTGCTGGTGGTCGAGATGTCGCAGATCACGCCGCCGGTTGGCTTCAACCTGTTCGTGCTGCAAGGGCTGACAGGACGAAACATCCTGTATATCGCCTATGCCGCTTTGCCGTTCTTCCTGCTGATGGTCGTCGCGGTGGCGATGATCACCATCTTCCCGGAAATCGTCACCTGGCTGCCGGCCCAGGCCACGATGCGTCCCTAGAAGCTCGGCCCGGCCCTCGGATTTACCGAGGGCCGGGTCACACGCTTACGCCGGATACAGGCCTTCGCTGATCGCCAGGCGCTTCAGCAGCGCATAGACCAGGTCGATGGACGGTGTCTCGACGCCGACCATGTCGCCCAGCTCGGTGACGATGCCGATGATCGGCTCGACCTCAAGCGGCCGGCTGGCCAGCAGATCCTGCAGCGTCGAGGTGCGGAAGTCGCGCAGGCGCGGCCCCTTGGCGAAGCGCGCCTCGATGCTGAGCGGAATTTCCGCACCCAGCTTCAGGGCCACCGCCTCGGCCTCTTCCATCATCTGGCGCATGAAGCCCTTCAGAATCGGGTCGTCATACAATTCGCCCATCTTCGCCCGGGTCAGGGCGCTGATGGTGTTGGAGGTGACATTGCCCAGCAGCTTCGACCAGATCAGGTCGCGGATGCGGTTCGATGTCTCGACCTTTATGTCGCTGCGCCGGAAGGCATCGACAATGGCGGCGAGGCGGGGGCTGTCGCTGCCATCCGGCTCGCCGATCTCGAATTTCTCGCCGCCGGTGACGGTGACCGTGCCGGGGGCGGTGACTTCCGCGCCAATATGCACGACACAGCCGATGGCGCGCTGCGGGCCGATGGTCTTCCAGATCGTGCCTGCCGGGTCCAGCCGCTCCAGCTGGCGGCCTTCATGGGCGCCGGGCAGGCCGTGGAAATACCACCAGGGAATGCCGTTCAGCGCGAAAACGACCGTGGTGTCCGGCCCCAGCAGCGGCGCGATGCCGGCGGCGGCGGCGCTGACGCCATGGGCCTTCACAGTGCAGATGACCAGATCCTGCACCCCGGCTTCCTCGGCCTTGTCGGTGGCCTTGGGGTGCACCGTAAACGGCTCGCCCTGCTGCAGGGTTAACCCGTTGCTGCGGATCGCCTCCAGATGGGCGCCGCGGGCGATCAGGGTTACATCCTCGCCGGCCCTGGCCAGCTTCGCACCGAGGAATCCGCCGACCGAGCCGGCGCCGTAAATGCAGATTTTCACCCTTTAGCCTCCATGCATATATGTTGCGCGCTTTCTAGACCGGCGCTGAGAATACCGCAATGAATGCGTGGTCCTTCGCCGATCCTTGCATTTCAGTCATGCGGCACTTCGCGTTGACGGCGTTGCCGGGATGGCGGCACTGTCCTACATCAGAAGCATTATAAAAAATCGGGAGCGATCGATGGACGCCACGGCCGCCTTGCCGCGCAGCGACACCAAGGTCATCGGGCTTATCAGCACCGCGCATTTCCTCAGCCATGTCTACATGCTGGTCCTGCCGCCGCTGTTTCCGCTGCTGAAGGATGTCTACGGCGTCAGCTTCACGGCGCTGGGCCTGGCCTTGACCGTGTTCAACGTGGCGACCGGGCTGACCCAGGCGCCAATGGGATTCCTGGTCGATCGCTTCGGCGCGCGCGCCTTGCTGATCGCCGGGCTGATCATCGAGGCCATCGCGATTGCCGCCATCGGCATCTTTCCGACCTATTGGGCGCTGATCACGCTGATGGCCATCGCCGGGCTGGCCAATTCGGTCTATCACCCGGCTGATTACACCATCCTGTCGGCATCGGTTGGCAAGAACCGGATGGGGCGTGCCTTCTCGATCCACACCTTTGCCGGTTATTTCGGCTTCGCCGTCGCCCCGCTGACCATGGTCTTCCTGCTGGAGACGGTGGGCTGGCGCATGGCGCTGGGGATCGTCGGCGCAGTCGGCCTGGCCACCGCCCTGGTGCTGGCCGCCTTCGCCTCGGTGCTGAAGGAGGAGACCCCCGATCCCGCCACCAAGCAAGCGCAGGCGGCCGCGACCGGGCCGCAGGGGCTGAAGCTGCTGCTCAGCGTGCCGGTGCTGATGGGTTTCCTGTTCTTCGTCGGCATCGCCATGACCAATGGCGGCTTCACCAGCTTCGGGGTCTCCGCCCTGGTGACGCTGTATGAGGTCGATATCGTGCAGGCCAGCGCCCCGCTGACCGCCTATCTCTTCGCCAGTGCTGCCGGTGTTCTGGGCGGTGGTTGGCTGGCCGACCGTACCCAGCGCCATTCCTTCGTCGCGGCGGGCTGTTTCATCATGGTTGGTGTGCTGGTCGGCTGTGTGGCGGCCTTCGATCTGCCGCTGACCATGGTCACGGTGCTGTTCGGCCTGGCCGGTTTCTTCAGCGGCATGGTGGCACCGTCGCGTGACATGATGATCCGCGCCGTCACCCCGGCCGGCTCCACCGGCAAGGTGTTCGGCTTCGTCTCCACCGGCTTCAATCTGGGCGGGGCGATCACGCCGCTGTTCTTTGGCATGCTGCTCGACCGGATGGACCCCAACATGATGTTCTGGGCGATCTCCGCCCTTAGCATCCTCACCATCGTGACGGTGCTGAGCGCCGGCAGCGTCAGCCGGCGGCGGGCGGCGGCGGCGTGACCGCTTTGATCTGGCGCTCGCGGTGCCAGACATAGAGGCCGCTGGCGGTGACGATGCCGGCGCCGATCAGGGTGAGCCCGTCCGGCAGATCGCCGAACAGCAGGAAGCCCAGCAGCAGCGACCAGATCAGCTGGCTGTAGCTGAACGGCGCCAGCGCTGACGCCTCGGCCATCATATAGGCGCGGATCAGCACCAGATGGCCGACGCAGCCCAACCCGCCGATCAGCGCGAAAAGCAGCCAGCTTTTCAGCGGAACGGGGGACCAGTAGAACGGAATGGCGAGGGTCGCGATCGCAGTGCCGATGACCGCCGTGTGCAGCAGCATGCCGGTCGGGTCCTCTGTGCGCCCCAGAATGCGGGTGCTGAGCGAGAAAAACGCGAACAGCAGCGCCACGGCAAGAATGTAGAAGCCGGCCGGATGGGCCGCTCCCAGACCGGGGCGCAGGATGACCAGCACGCCGACAAAGCCGATGATGACCGCCGCCCAGCGGCGCGGCCCGACCTTCTCGCCCAGCAGCGGGGCCGACAGGGCCACGACCAGCAGCGGCGCCAGGAAATTGATCGCCGTCGCATCGGCCAGCGGTATGTGCTGGATGCCCAGGAAGAACAGCCCGGTCGATCCCAGCAGCAGCAACCCGCGCAGGGTCTGCAACAAGGGACGTCCGGTTTTCAGCAGGGCAAGACAGCGCCGGGGGCGCAGGACCAGCACCATCGCCAGCAGATGAAAGCTGTAACGCGCCCAGACCACCTGCGGCATCTCGTGGTTCTGCAGCAGGATCTTCGCGGTCGCATCCATGCAGGAAAAACAGCCGACCGCCAGCATCAGCAGCAGGATACCCCTGGCATTATCGGTTTCGGGTCGGTTCATCGATGCATCACGGGGCAACCGTGCTATGGTTATTGGGTCAGCCTAACTGACCTTGTCGGGGTCGACCTGTGCCGGCTTCGCATGACGCCATGCAGCGATGATTGTTCAGCGTTTGCTTGGTCATCATATCGGCGCAATTCTATGGCGCCATCCTCGTTGCCAGCCACTCCCGTGGCCAGCCTTTCCTCTTCTCCTTGTTTGAAACGGTCGCATGTCCTACGGGTTACACGATTACGAGCGGCGCTATCGCCGACGGATCTGGGGGCGGGTTTTCCGCATCCTGCTGGTTCTGGGCGTTCTGGCCGGCATCGGCCTGTTTTCCTACCAGCTTGGCATCGAGGATCGTCGCGCCCAGCTCGACAAGCTGCGCGAGGAGCAGACCAGCCTGCGCGAGCGCAACGAGGCGCTGACGACGCAGGCGCAAACCGCCCAAAGCCAGGCACAGGCGCTGCAGCAGCGGATTGCCGAATGGCAGACCCGCTATGAGCGCGAGGTGCCGCGCCAGGAATTGCGCCCGCTGATGGGGCTGATCGAGCAGCGGCTGAAGGATGGCGTGACGCTGGACCGGCTGTCCTTCGTGGTCGGCCAGGCCAGCAGCGTTCGTGACTGCCAGGGGGCGGAGACCAAGCGCTTCCTGGTGCGCACGCCTTTGGCCAGCAGCGCCAATTCTTACGTTACCTTCGCCAATAACACGCTGACCGTCAGCGCCCTGGGCGAAACGGCGCTGAATGCCGAGGGCCGGCCGGAAGCCTGGTTCGACCCGGAAAAGCCGATGACCGTGACCGTCACCAAGATCGGCGGCGAGGAGAAGGTTGCGACTGGCCCCCTGCCGCTGACGCAATCCGTCGTGGTCGGATCGGTCGAGCATCGCTTCTCGGTGATTGCCGGGCCACGGGGTTTCGTACAGGTTACGGCGGATCGCTGCCGCTACCCCTAGGATGACCCGTCATGGAGACTGTGCCCGGCCCTGACCTCTCGCCGGCATTGCGGCGGCGGGCGCTGACGGCGCTGCTGGCAAGTTCGCTGGGCGTGGGCGTGATGTTCGGCACCACCATGCCGCTGCTTGCCCTGCTTCTGGAACAGCGCGGCACCAGCGCACTGCTGATCGGTCTCAACAGCGCGACCGCTACCCTGGCCATCCTGCTGTGCGGATCGTTCTTTCCGCTGATCATCCGCCGCCTGGGCGTGCTGAACACCATGTATGCCAGCATTGCCGGCGGCGCGGTCATCCTGCTGCTTCTGGCGGTCTTTGAGTCACTGGCCGCCTGGTTCGTGATGCGCTTCTTTCTCGGGCTTTGTATCGGCCTGGCCTGGATTACCAGCGAATCCTGGATCAACGCCGTCGCCACCCGCGCCAATCGCGGCAAGGTGCTGGGGCTGTATGTCGCCTTCCTGGCCAGCGGCTTTACCACAGGCCCGCTGATCATCAGCGTGGTCGGCACCGAGGGTATGACACCCTTCCTGGTGGCGGCTGGCGCGCTACTGCTGGCCGGCGTGCCGCTGCCTTTCGCGCGCCGGGCGATTCCGCCGGCCCCCCGGCGCGAACCGGCCAATATTCTGCGCTTTCTCGTCTTTGCGCCGACGGTGATGCTGGCCGCCGTCATCAGCGGCTTTTCGGATACCACGGCCTTTGCCCTGCTGCCGCTCTATGCCCTGCGCATCGGCTTCGAGGAGCAGATGGCGGTTATCCTGCTGTCGGTGTTTCTGGCGGGCAATCTGGCGCTGCAATTCCCGTTGGGCTGGCTGGCCGACCGCGTGAACAAGCGGGCCCTGCTGGTCGGCTGTACAGCCATCGGCGTGGCCGGGCCGGTGCTGCTGCCCTTCGCCATCGGGACAGTTTTGATCTGGCCGCTGCTGCTGGTCTGGGGCGGGGTGGTGATGGGGATATATACGGTCGGTCTGTGCCTGCTGGCCGAACGTTTCCCGGATGATCAGCTGGCCGCCGCCAATACCGCCTTCGTGATGCTCTACAGTCTCGGCAGCGTCATCGGCCCGAGCCTGGGCGGTTCCGCCATGGACATCTGGGACCCGCACGGCTTGATGGTCGTTCTGGCCGTCGCCTGCGCCGTCTATCTGCTGGTTGCCCTGATCAGGGCCGGCCAGAGACGGGGCCAGATCAGGACGCCGGCAGGCTGACCACCTTGCAGAATTGCCGCTTGGCCTCCAGCTCCTTGCAGGCGCGGACGGCCTGGTCGTTCGTCGCATAGCCGCTGGCGATCAGGCGGATGAAGCTGCCGCGCCCGTCACCGGCGTTGAATTCAGAGTTCACAGCCTTCATCCGGCCCAGCATGTCGGGATAGCGTTCCAGCAGGACTTCCCAGCCCCGTGTCGCTGCCGGCAAGGCGCGGTAGGAACCGAGATGCAGGCCGAAATTCTCCTGCCCGGGGGCGGCGGGCGCGGGGAGAGCCGTGGTCGGCGCTGCCGGCGGGCGCTGCGGCTGGGTCACGCCGGGCGTGGTCGGCTGGGCTGCCAGCGGCTGCGGCGCGCCGGGAGCTGCTGCCTGGGGGACTGGTGGGACTGCCCGGGGCGGGAGGGGGCGGTTGACCCCCGTGGTGGCAGGAGCCGCAGGCGGAGTCGCGGCCGGGGGTACTGGTGCCGGCGGCGCACCAGGCGCGCGCGCAGCCTGCATCTGCATGATCTGCTGTTCCAGGCGCATCACCGAGGCCTCCAGCCGCTTCAGACTGGCCTGCATCTCCTCGCGGGTCATCAGTTCAGGCGGTGTGCCGCCGGCCATGGCGGCCGGAATGGCGGAGGGGGCGATGCTCGCCTGCTGCGGCATGTCCGCATGGCTGTAGGCGGCCAGTTCCTTGCGCTGCGTGCCGAAGGGATATTCCCGCACCCGCAGCACGTAATTCTGCACGACGGGCGAATAATACAGCGTTTCCAGATGGTTGCTGCGCTGGCAGGAAATCTGGAAGGTGTTGAACACGCCGGCTTCCACCGTGACCTGCGCCTGGTCGACGACCTTGCAGCTCTGTTCCATGGTCCAGCCGGCCGGCATGGTCTCGCTCGATCCTTCGACCGTGAAGGCGACCTGCCGGCCGCTCTGCAACGGGAACAGATCGGCGGGGGCGCCGCTGATGACGTTCTGCCGGCCGCGCCCCAGTTCCGGGTCGCTCTGCCAGGAAATCATCGGCGAGACGACATCATAGGCGGTCGTCCAGATATTGCCCTGATCATCGGTCCAGGCGACGGTATCCGACGTCAGCGCCGTGACCTCTTCGCGCCGCTCCTGATTGCCGGTTCGGTAGATGAAGGTGTCGCCCGGCGCGTATTCGGGCAAAGGGGCAGGGGGCAGCAGTGCAACCGCCGGCTTGTCGCCATTGCTCAGCCTGTCCATCAGGCCGCAGCCGCCGGCCAGCAGGGCGATGGCCGCGACGCTCATGGCGGTGGCAGTCCTGCGCATCCAATCCCCCAACTCTTACGGCTTTTGCGGCGTTACGTCAGGTAAAGTGTCATATAGCCCCTGATAACTGTCAAGGAATCCGGCTGAAAACAAAGAAATATGAGGGGGTTGCGACCCATATCGATGAAGGCGCGTCCGAGGTTGCGGGCAAGGCGCCATCGCAACCGATAAACTGTAACACGGCGGATTGACTCGCGGGCATGGCCTGCGCCACACTTGTATGTGCAGTTTACAACCGAAATCCCGCTGGTGTCCCTCAGGGTGCCTGATTGGGATACGCAGAACGGAGAGTTTCATGTCGGGTACCGTGACGCCGTTGAAGCAGCGCAGCGTGCGCGAGCAGGTCAGCGCCGAGGAGTGGGCCGCCCGCGTTGATCTCGCCGCCTGCTATCGTCTGGTCGCCCGGATGGGCTGGACCGATCTGATCTACACCCATATTTCGGCGCGTGTTCCCGGGCCGGAGCATCACTTCCTGATCAACCCCTATGGGCTGATGTTCGACGAGGTGACGGCCTCCAATCTGGTGAAGGTCGATCTCGACGGCCAGATCGTCATGGAGACGCCCTACAGCTTCAACCCGGCCGGCTTCACCATCCACAGCGCCGTGCATGCGGCGCGCGAGGATGCGCTGTGCGTGCTGCACACCCATACGGCGGCCGGCATGGCGGTGGCGGCGCAGGTCAAGGGCCTGCTGCCGATCAGCCAGCATGCCATGCGCTTCCATGACCGCATTTCCTATCACGATTACGAAGGCATCGCGCTGGACCTCGACGAGCGCGAGCGGCTGGTTGGCGATCTGGGCACGACCTACGCCATGATCCTGCGCAATCACGGGCTGCTGACCTGCGGGCGTAGTGTCGCCGAGGCCTTCACCATCATGTTCTATCTGCAGAAGGCCTGCGAGGCGCAGGTGGCGGCGCTGGCCGGCGGCGGCGAATTGAAGCTGGTGCCGGACGATGTCGCCGAGCATGCAGCACAGCAATTCGAGCGCGGCGGCGAGAAATCGTCGAACCGGCCCTGGCAGGCGCTGCTGCGCACGCTGGAGCGCGAAGACACAAGCTACCGGGAATAGGCCGGCCTGGGGCAGGGCGCCCGCCATCTACCACTGAAATGGGCAGTGGGGTGCCTGTATGCACGCCATACAGGTTTCTCCCGGCAGAGCGATCTTCTGACCCGTTGTCCGACAGGGGTGGCCAGCCCTGGTTTTCAGCCGATCCACAGGGTTGCCGATAAAATCTCAGGAGCGGCCCTGATGCCGGCCTGGCTTTTGCTAATGACGCGCTGACTGGCGCAGGATGAATGGAGAAGAGACGTATGGCGTTGCCGAAGGCCGAGATCGTTTTGAAGAACGGTCGTATTTTCCAGGGCTTGGAAGCGGGTTTCGTAGAGGCGCTGGCGGTCTGGGGCGGGAAGGTCCTCGCCACCGGTACGACGTCTGAAATGGAAACCCTGGTCGGCCCCGGTACCAAGGTAATCGACCTTGCCGGCCGCTGCGCCACGCCGGGCATCAATGACGGCCATCAGCATCTGCTGCCCTTCGGCATGGGGCTGCGTCAGGTCGATCTGTCGGCCAGCGAGGTGAAGACGCTGGACGAGGTGCTGGCGCGGGTGAAGGCCTTTGTCGACAAGGCCAAGCCGGGCGAGTGGATCTTCGGCGGCCGCTACGACCATTTCCACCTCGACATCAAGCGCCACCCGTTCCGCGAGGAGCTGGACAAGGTCGCCCCGAACAACCCGGTCTATATCAAGCGCACCTGCGGCCATATGGGCGTGGCCAATTCGATGGCGCTGAAACTGGCCGGCATTGATGAGAAGACGCCGCAGCCGACCGGCGGCTTTATCGAGACGCAGAATGGCCGGCTGACCGGCCTGATGCAGGAACGCGCGCAGGAACTCATCACCAAGAAGATACCGCCTTTGCCGATTGCCGATCTGGTGCGCGGCATCGAGGAGGGCGGCAAGGTCTTCCAGAGCTATGGCATCACCAGCGTCATGGATGCCGGCGTCGGCCTGGTGCAGGGCTATGATCATTACCTGGCCTATCAGGAGGCGCGCCGCCAGCGCCGCCTGCCGGTGCGCACCTATATGTCGCTGACCGGCGGCCCGGCAGGTGTCATGGACAAGGCTTTCCCGCAGGGTCTGATGACCGGCGTTGGCGACGAATATCTGAAGGTCGGTTCGGTGAAGCTGTTCACCGATGGCAGCGCCGGCGGCAAGACGGCGGCGATGCGCCATCCCTATAAATGCTCCTGCGGCTCCATCGGCATCTTCATCTACAGTGATGGCGAGCTGAATGAGTGGGTCGAGAAATACAATGATCTCGGCTATCAGCTCTCGATCCACGCCATCGGCGATGCCGCCATCGACCAGGCGGTGAACGCGGTCGAGGCGGCGAATGCGAAGAACCCGGTCGCCGGCAGGCGCCACCGCGTCGAGCATTGCGGCTTCACCACGCCGGACCAGATCGCATCAATGAAGCGCCTGGGCATGGTGCCGGCGCCACAGCCGATCTTCATCTACGAATTCGGCGACCTCTATATCGAGGTGCTGGGCGAGGAACGCCCGGCACAATCCTACCCGATGAAGGACTGGATCGAGGCCGGGCTGCACCCGATCGCCAGCTCCGACTCGCCGGTGTCGGACTTCAATCCGATGAAGAATCTCTATGAGATGGTGACCCGTAAGACGGATCGCGGCACGGTGATGGGCGCGGATCAGTGCATCACCGTCGAGCAGGCGATTCATGCCATGACCTATAATGGCGCCTATGGCAGTTTCTCTGAGACGGTGAAGGGCACGCTGGCGCCCGGCATGCTGGCCGATATCGCCGTGTTCGACCGCGATTTGTTTGCTGTCTCGCCGGACGATATGCTGACGGCGGTGGCCGATATCACCATCATCGATGGTACGCTGGTCTATGATCGCAAAAACGAGGTGATGCAGTGATCCTGCGCAGGCTTATGGTTTATCCGCATTCGGGGGGATGCTGAGTAGATGTCCCGGCATATTGCCCATCGCCTGTTGATTTCGATTCCGGTCCTGTTCGGGGTGCTGCTGGTCGGCTTCATGCTGCTGCAGGTCGTGCCGACCGATCCGGCCACTGTCATGGCCGGTCCGACCGCGACCGAGGCCGATGTCGCCGCGCTGCGCGAGGCGCTCGGTCTGAACGAGCCGCTCTGGTATCAGTTCGGCCTGTATATCTTCCGCGTCCTGCAGCTTGACCTCGGGCATTCCATCATCAGCAATGCCAGTGTGGTCGATGAGCTGACGACCACCATCGGGCCGACCGTGGAACTGATGCTCGCCAGCCTGATCTGGGCCGTGCCGCTGGGCATCCTGCTGGGCACGCTGGCCGCTGTCCGCCGCGGCCGCATTGCCGACCGCGTCATCATGGCGTTTTCCGTCGCCGGCGTGTCGATGCCGATCTTCTGGTTCGGCCTGATGCTGATCCAGTATGTCGGCTTCAAGATGGAGTTGCTGCCATTCCAGGGCCGGGGCGGGCCGCTGTGGAGCCTGGACGGGCTGCGCCATATCGCCCTGCCGGCAATCACGCTGGGCGGTGTGTTCATCGGGCCGGTGGCGCGTATGACCCGCACCTCGCTGCTGGAAGTGCTGGGTGCTGATTTCGTGCGCACCGCGCGGGCCAAGGGCGCGCCGGAAAAGCGCGTCGTCGTGAAGCATGCGCTGCGCAACGCGCTGATCCCCATTGTCACGCTGGTCGGTTTGCAGATCGGCTTCCTGCTGGGCGGTGCCGTGGTGACCGAGACCATGTTCGCCTGGCCGGGTGTCGGACGGCTGGCGGTCGGTGCCATCGTCTCCAGCGATTTCCCGCTGGCCCAGGGGGCCATCCTGATGCTTGCCGTTGCCTTTCTGGCGGTGAATCTGATCGTGGACGTGCTCTACGCCTATCTCGATCCGCGCGTCGGTCATAAGTGAGGACACAGATATGACCGATACGAGCCAGACCCTGACCACCCCCGCTGTCGTCCAGAGCGACACGATCAAGCGCAAATCCGCCTTTCAGCGGCTGCTGCGCGACAAGCCGGCGGTGATTGCCGGTGTGTTCCTGCTGCTGGTCGTGCTGGCGGCGATCTTTGCGCCGTATTTGACGCCCTTCGACCCATACAACACCAATATGCGCCTGCGCCTGCGTCCGCCCGGCGGCGACTACCTGCTGGGGACGGATGCACAGGGTCGCGACATGGTGACCCGTCTGCTCTACGGCATCCGCACGACGCTGATGATCGGCCTGTGCGGCGTGATGTTCGGTGGGCTGATCGGGGCGTCGCTGGGCATCATCGCGGCCTATTACAAGCGGCTGGACAACATCATCATGCGCGTCGTTGACGTGCTGCTGTCCTTCCCGTCGATCCTGTTCGGCCTGGCGATTGCCGCCGTGCTGGGCGCCGGCATCACCAGCCTGATCATTGCGCTGTCCATTGCTGCCGTGCCGACCGTGGCGCGCATCTCGCGCAGTGCCGCCACCGTGGTCATGCAGAATGAATATATGGAGGCCGGCCGTGCCGTCGGCCTGTCGGACTGGACGCTGATCTGGCGCTATCTGACGCTGAATTGCCTGTCGTCGATCTTCGTCTACCTGACCCTGCAATTCGGCCAGACCATCCTGCTCGGGGCGGCGCTCAGCTTCCTGGGGCTGGGGGCCCAGCCGCCGACGGCGGAACTGGGCACCATGGCGGCCGAGGGCCGCAACTTCCTGTTTTTCGCCCCGCATGTCTCAACCATTCCCAGCGTGGCGATCTTCCTGATCGTGCTGGCCTTCAACGTGCTGGGCGATGCGCTCCGCGACGTTCTGGACCCGCGTCTCAGGCAATAACGAACCGTCGCTACAAGGCGGATGAAAAATTCACCTCTCTCAAGAAGACGAACACGGAGGCTCATATGAAGTTCAACAAGACACTGACACTGCTGGCAGGGGCGGCTATCGCCGTCAGCGCTGCAGCGGTCGCCAGCCCGGCGATGGCGCAGAAGGAAATCTCGATCATCCGCACGATCGACACCGACCGCTATGACCCGCACCGCTCCACGGCGCGCTCGGCGGCGGAGATCCTGTTCATGGTCGGCGATACGCTGGTCGCCCTGGATTACGATCTGAAGACCGTGAAGCCGGGTCTGGCGAAAAGCTGGACCGTCTCGGAAGACGGCCTGCTCTACACCTTCAACCTGAAGGAAGGGGTGAAGTTCTGCTCCGGCAAGGAATTCACTGCCAATGACGTGGTCGCCACAATCAATCGCTGGCGCGACCCGGCCACCAAGGGTGTCGTCACCTGGCGCGCCGGCCCGGTCAAGGAAGTCCGCGCCAAGGACAAGCTGACGGTCGAATACGAGCTGACCAAGCCCTATGCGGAGCTGCTGTTCCAGATGACGCAGCATTTCCACACCATCATCAATGTCGATCAGGCCAAGCAGCTGGGCGATGATTTTGGCGTGAAGGCGCTGGATACCACTGGCCCGTTCTGCTTCGACAGCTGGGCGCCGCGCAACCAGACCGTGCTGACCAAGCACAAGGGCTATAACTGGGGCCCGGATTTCTACAAGAACAAGGAAGCCCAGGTCGACAAGATCACTTGGAAGATCGTGCCGGAGGAGAGCACCCGCGTCGCCTCCCTGCAGACCAACCAGGCCGATGCCAGCCAGTATGTGCCCTATTGGTCGCTGGACCAGTTCAAGGCCAACTCCAAGATGTCGGTCACCCAGGCCGAGGCCTATTACTGGACCTATTTCATGGGCATGAAGATCACCCGTGAATTCATGCAGGACCTGAAGGTCCGCCAGGCGATGAACCTGGCCATCGACGCTGCCGCGATCACCGAAGCGGTGACCTTCGGCTACGCCACGCCGGCGACCTCCTACATCGACCGCAACGTGCTCGACTTCAACGAGGCGGTCAGCAAAGAGCCGTTCCGCTATGACCCGGAAGCGGCTGGCAAGCTGCTGGACGAAGCCGGCTGGAAGATGACCGGCGATGGTTTCCGCTACAAGGACGGCAAGAAGCTGGCCCCGCTGGTCTATGGCTTCACCGACACCTGGCGCCAGATCGTCGAGGCGGTGCAGGGTGATCTGCGCAAGGTTGGTGTCGACCTGCAGATCCAGCTGTTCGACGCCACCGTGGTCTGGGGCAAGCTCGCCACGCAGGAATTCGACATCTACACCATGTCGTTCCCCTATGTGTCGACCGGCGATGCGATGAACCTGTATTTCCGTTCTGCCAACATCCCGACCCCGAACCGCAGCAACTGGAAAGACCCCGAGACCGACGCCTGGCTGGAAGCCGGTTCGGCTGCGCTGAACGACAAGGACCGCAAGGAGAATTTCGGCAAGGTCCTGGCCAAGGTGCAGGACAATGCGGTCATGATCCCGCTGTATCACGAGCCGCTGTTCACGGTGGCCGGTCCGAAGATGCAGCCGGTGCGCGCGCACGGCATCTACGGTGCCGGTTTCTACAAGGGCATTGATCTCGCCCTGAAATAAGCCTGTCCGGCCGGGCAGGAGGATTTCCTGCCCGGCCGTTTTTATTTGTTAGTCAATTTTTGCAGATTTGTTCGTGTTTCCGGAGTGGAAGAGACCATGCAGACGACGGTGATTCGCAACGCCGATTATGTGATCGCCTGGGATGCGGCGGCGGGAAGCCATGCCTATCTCGAAGGGGCGGATGTCGCCTTCCGGGACAATGAATTCACCTTTGTCGGCAAGGGCTATGCCGGCCCGGCGGACAAGGAGATTTCCGGTCGCGGCCTGATGGTCATGCCGGGTCTGGTGAACATCCATTCCCACCCGTCCTCGGAGCCCGGCAACAAGGGCCTGCTGGAGGAGCTGGGCAGCCCGCGTCTCGGCCAGTCCTCGCTGTATGAATTCATGCCGATCTTCCGGCTCGACCCGGAGGCCGCCCGCGCCGCCACGATGGTGGCGATGAGCGAGTTGCTGAAAAGCGGCGTGACCACGATTGCCGATCTGTCGGGTGCGCGCGATGGCTGGGCCGATGATCTGGCCTCGACCGGCTTGCGCGGTGTGCTCTGCCCGATGTTCCGCTCGGCCAGCTGGACCACGACGAACGGCCATTCTGTCGAATATCACTGGGACGAGGCGGCTGGCAAAAAGGCCATGCAGAAGGCGCTCGACCTGATCGACGCCGCGGCCAAGCATCCGTCCGGCCGTATTTCCGGCATGGTCGGCCCATCGCAGATCGATACCTGCACGGAGGAATTGATCCGCGACAGCTATGCCGCCGCCCAGGAGCGCGGCATCGCCATGCAGATCCATGCCGCGCAGAGCGTGGTGGAGTTCAACGAGATCACCCGCCGCCACGGCAAGACGCCGATCGAATGGCTGGATTCCCTCGGCGTGCTGGGGCCGGATGCGATCATCGGCCATGGCATCTTCCTGAATGATCATCCCTGGCTGCACTGGCCGCATGGCGATGATTTCGGCCTGCTGCGCGATTCCGGTGCCTCGGTGGCGCATTGCCCGACGGTGTTCTCGCGCCGTGGCATCGCGCTGAACTGGGTGAGCCGCTATGCCCAGGCCGGCATCAATCTGGGCCTCGGCACCGACACCTTCCCGCATAACATGATCGACGAGATGCGCATGGCCTGCCTGGCGGCGCGCATCCTGAAGGGCGATTTCAAGGGCGCCTCCACCGCTGAGGTGTTCACCGCCGCGACGGTGGGCGGGGCCAAGGCGCTGAAGAAGCCGGATATCGGCCGGGTTGCCATTGGCGCGAAGGCCGATTTCTCGCTGGTCGACCTGTCGCACCCCTATATGCAGCCGCTGCGTGAGCCGCTGCGCAGCCTGATCTATTCGACCTCCGACCGAGCCATCAAGGATGTCTATGTCGATGGCCAGCAGGTCGTGAAGGATGGCCAGGTGCTGACCATCGATGTCGAGGCCGCCATCGACACGCTGCGCGCCGCCCAGGCCCGTACCGTCGCCACCGTGTCCGAGCGCGACTGGGCGAAACGCCAGATCGAGGATATGTCGCCGATGGTCTTCCCGGTGCAAGCCACCGTCTCCGCCCCGAAGCCCGTGAGCAAGAGCGCCTGATGAGCGACACCGCAACCTTCCCCGCCCCCCCGGCTGCAGCAGGTACATCGGAATATCTGCTGGATGTCCGCAACCTGGTGACGGAGTTCCATTCCAGCGAGGGCGTCTTCAAAGCCGTCGATGGCGTCAGCTTCGCCGTGAAGCGCGGCGAGACGCTGGGCATTGTCGGCGAATCCGGCTGCGGCAAGAGCGTCACCTCGCTGTCGGTGATGGGGCTGATCCCGATGCCGCCGGGCAAGATTTCCAATGGCGAGATTGTCTTCGAGGATCGCGACCTGCTGAAAATCTCCGCGCGCGAGATGCGTTCGGTGCGCGGCAACGAGATTTCGATGATCTTCCAGGAGCCGATGACCAGCCTGAACCCGGTCTATACGGTCGGCCAGCAGATCATGGAAGGCATCCTGCTGCATGAGGAGATCAGCGAGGCCGATGCCCGCAAGCGGGCCATCGAGATGCTGGGGCTGGTGCGTATCCCCTCGCCGGAAAGCCGGGTGGATGATTTCCCGCACCAGATGTCCGGCGGCATGCGCCAGCGCGTGATGATCGCCATGGCGCTGGCCTGCCGGCCGAAGCTGCTGATCGCCGACGAGCCGACGACCGCGCTGGACGTCACCATCCAGGCGCAGATTCTCGACCTGATGCGCGATCTGCGCGAGCGTACCGGCACCGCGATCATGCTGATCACCCATGATCTGGGCGTGATCGCCGAACTGGCCGACCGCGTCGTCGTCATGTATGCCGGCAAGGTGGTGGAGGAAGCGCTGGTCGGCGATCTGTTCACCGATCCGCAGCATCCCTACACGCTGGGCCTGCTCGGCTCCATCCCGAAGATGGATGTCGAGGAAGACCGGCTGGCCACCATCGAGGGCACGGTCCCGAACCCCTATAACATGCCGTCCGGCTGCAAGTTCAACCCGCGCTGCCCCTTCGCCGACGACCAGTGCCGCCGCGAGGTGCCGCCGCTAGTCGAGGTGAAGCCCGGCCATAAAGTCGCCTGCTGGCGCGCGCCGCTTGAGGAGTCCATCCTGTGAACAGCGACATGAAGACCCTGAACAATGTCGATGGCTCCCGGAAGGTCATCCTGCGCGTTGAGAAGCTGGTGAAGCATTTCCCCATCACCAAGGGGATCGTGATGCAGAGCCAGGTCGGCGCGGTGAAGGCGGTCGACGACATCTCCTTCCACATCAACCAGGGCGAGACCCTGGCGGTGGTTGGCGAATCCGGCTGTGGCAAGTCGACCACCGGCCGGCTGATCCTGCGGCTGATAGAGCCAACCTCCGGCAGCATTGAATTCGACGGCGTCGATATCACGACGCTGAAGGGCAACGAGATGCGGGCGATGCGCCGGGAGATGCAGATCATCTTCCAGGACCCCTATGCCTCGCTGAATCCGCGCATGACGGTGGGCGACATCATCGCAGAGCCGCTGGAGGTGCATAACATCGTCCGCGGCAAGGCAAAGCGCGAGCGGGTCGAGGAATTGCTGAAGGTGGTCGGGCTGTCGCCCTGGCATCTGGTGCGCTATCCGCATGAATTCTCCGGCGGCCAGCGCCAGCGTATCGGCGTTGCCCGTGCGCTGGCGGTGAACCCGAAGCTGATCGTCTGCGACGAGCCGGTCTCCGCGCTCGACGTGTCGATCCAGGCGCAGGTGGTCAATCTGCTGCAGGATCTGCAGACCCAGTTTGGCCTGTCCTATCTGTTCATCGCGCATGATCTGGCGGTGGTGAAGCATATCGCCGACCGCGTCGCCGTCATGTATCTCGGCAAGATCGTCGAACTGGTGGACAAGAAGACGCTCTATGAAACCCCGCGCCATCCCTATACCCAGGCGCTGCTCTCGGCGATCCCGGTGCCCGATCCGGCGGTGAAGCGCGAGCGCATCATCCTGCAGGGCGACGTGCCCAGCCCGATCAATCCGCCCTCCGGCTGCCGCTTCCACACGCGCTGCCCCTATGCCCAGGAGCGCTGCAAGATCGAGGACCCGGCCTTCGAGGATACCGGCGGCGGGCATTACGTGGCCTGCCATTTCTGGCAGGATATCGAGGTGCCGGAAGCCGTCTCGGCCATCCGCTCGGGCAATGCCTCCGATCATTATCTGCCACGCCTGGCGGCCTATCGCCGGGCGACCGAAAAGAAGGCCGCCGCAGACAAGGCCGGCTGACGCAAGAAACCGTAAGGATGGCACAATGGCTGACTTCGATCTGGTGATCCGTGGCGGCACGGTGGTGACCGCATCCGATACCAGCGTCTGCGATGTCGGGGTGAAGGAGGGCGTCATCGTCGCCCTTGGCCGTGACCTCGCCAAAGGCACGCGCGAGATCGACGCCACTGGCAAGCTGGTGCTGCCGGGCGGCATCGACAGCCATGTCCATGTCGACCAGCTCTCCTCCAGCGGCGCCTATACGGCTGATACCTTCCTGTCCGGCACGCGCTCGGCGATGTGCGGCGGGACCACCGGCATCATTCCGTTTGCCGCCCAGTACAAGGGCCAGAGCCTGCGCAAGACGGTCGAGGAGTACCACGCCAAGGCCGAGGGCCAGGCGATGACCGACTATGCCTTCCATCTGATCATCTCCGACCCGACCGAGAGCGTCATCGGGCAGGAGCTGCCGGCGCTGATCAAGGACGGCTATACCTCCTTCAAGATCTACCTGACCTATGACGCGCTGAAGCTGAACGACCGGCAGTTCCTGGAAGTGCTGGCCGCCGCCCGGCGCGAGGGCGCGATGGTCATGGTGCATGCCGAGAACCACGACATGATCGCCTGGCTGTCGGAAAAACTGCTGGAATTCGGCCATACCGATCCGAAATTCCACCGTGTGGCGCATGCCAACATCGCCGAGGGCGAGGCCACGAACCGTGCCATCGCCTTGTCGGAGCTGGTCGACCAGCCGATCCTGATGGTGCATGTCTCGGCCAAGGAGGCCATCGACCGTATCCGCGAGGCCAAGGCGCGCGGCGTGAAGGTGTTCGCCGAGACCTGTCCGCAATATCTGTTCCTGACCGAGGATGATCTCGACAAGGACGGGTTCGAGGGCGCGAAATGCATGTGCTCGCCGCCGCCGCGCGACAAGGCGAACCAGGAATTCGTTTGGCAGGGCCTGGCTGACGGCACCTTCGATGTCTTCTCCTCCGATCATGCGCCCTACCGCTTTGACAGCCCGACCGGCAAGCGGGTCGGCGGCGCCGATACCAGCTTCAAGAAGGTGGCGAACGGCGTGCCGGGTCTCGAAATCCGCATGCCGATGCTGTTCAGCGCCGGCGTGCTGACCGGGCGCATCGACATCAACAAATTTGTCGCCCTGTGCTGCACCAACCCGGCCAAGATGTACGGCCTCTATCCGCGCAAGGGCACCATCGCGGTCGGCGCGGATGCCGATATCGCGATCTGGGACGCGGAGAAGAAGGTCACCATCTCCATCGACATGCTGCATGACGACATGGACTACACGCCCTATGAGGGGCATGAGGTGACCGGCTGGCCGATCATCAGCATGGTGCGCGGCGAGGTGGTGTGGAGCGATGGCGAGGTGCTGGCGAAGCCGGGGCAGGGTCGCTTCCTGCGCTGCGAGGTGCCGGCCAACTCGCGGCCGCGTGGCACCACGGTGCACGGCTTCAACCCGACCTCGGGCGAATATATCAAGTTCTGATGGAGACGACGCGTAAATGACCCGCATCCTGACATCCGCCGCCGCCCAGCTCGGACCCATCGCGCGCAACGAGACGCGCGCCTCGGCCGTCGCCCGCATGATCGACCTGATGAAGCGCGGCAAGGAACGCGGCGTACGCTACATGGTGTTCCCGGAGCTGGCGCTGACCACCTTCTTCCCGCGCTGGTATATGGAGGACTGGAAGGAGGTCGAGACCTTCTTCGAGAAGCAGATGCCGACGAAGGACGTGCTGCCGCTGTTCGAGAAGGCGGCGGAATGGGGCATCGGCTTCTATCTGGGTTATGCCGAGCTGACCGAGGATGGCCATCACTACAACACCTCCATCCTGGTGAACGACAAGGGCCGGATCGTCGGCAAGTACCGCAAGGTGCATCTGCCCGGCCATTCCGAATACGAGGCGCAGCGCCCCTGGCAGCATCTGGAAAAGCGCTATTTCGAGCCGGGCGATCTGGGCTATCCGGTCTGGCGCTCCATGGGGGCGATCCACGGCATGGCGATCTGCAACGACCGGCGCTGGCCGGAAATGTACCGCAGCATGGGCCTGCAGGGCGTCGAGATCATCAGCCTGGGCTACAACACGCCGGATGAGAACACCGCCGCTGCCGAGCCCAAGCATCTGCGCAATTTCCACAATGATCTGGTCGTGCAGTCCGGCGCCTATCAGAATTCCTGCTACGTCATCGCCACAGCGAAGGCCGGCATTGAAGAGGGCGTCGGTCTGATCGGCGGCTCGCTGATCGCCCAGCCTTCCGGCGAGATCGTCGCCAAGGCGCAGACCCTGGGTGACGAGCTGGTGGTGGCCGATCTTGATCTCGACCTGACGGTCATGGGCAAGCAGACCATCTTCAACTTCGCCAATCATCGCCGGGTCGAGCATTATGCCCGCATCACCGGCCAGACCGGCGTCGAGCTGCCGCCCGAAGGCGACCTTGAGGGCGAGGACGTGCTGTCCGGCAAGTGAGGGGTGAACCCTCTTTGTCATGCCCGGACTTGATCCGGGCATCCAGGGGCGGTGCCTTGCCTGTGACGCTTCGAGCGTGTGGCTCTGGATTGCCGGGTCAAGCCCGGCAATGACAGCTTGTATTTGATGTCGAGTGAATAGCTCAAGGGAGCATCGCGTCATGAAGATTCTGGTCATAAATCCGAACACCACCCAGTCGATGACCGACACCATCGGCCATGCGGCGGCGAAGGCGGCGGCACCCGGTACGGTGACGGTGACGGTGCAGCCGGACAAGGGGCCGGTCTCCATCGAAAGCCAGTATGACAGCGCGTTCTGCGTGCCCGGCATGCTGGAGATCATCAAGGCGGCGGAAGAAGAGGGCGGCTATGCCGGCTATGTCATCGCCTGTTTCCGCGATCCGGGGCTGGAGGCGGCGCGCGAGATCGCAACCGGCCCGGTCATCGGCATCTGCGAGGCGGCGATGCATGCCGCCAGCATGCTCGGCAAGGGCTTCTCGGTGGTCAGCACCCTGAAGCGCTCGGCCAAGGTGCAATACGACCTCGCCCGTAAATACGGCTTCATCGACCAGCTGATGAGCGTGCGCGCCGCCGGCGTGCCGGTGCTGGAGCTGGAGGACGCGCATTCCGGCGCTGCCGACAAGGTGAAGGCGGAAACGCTGAAGGCCATTGAGGAAGATGGCGCGGAATGCGTGCTGCTGGGCTGCGCCGGCATGGTCGATCTGGCCCAGCGCCTGACGCAGGAAACCGGCATTCCGGTGATGGACGGCGTGACGGTGGCGGTGAAGATGGTCGAGGCGCTGGCCGGTCTCGGCCTCGGCACCTCGAAGATCGTGTCCTACGCTCCGCCGCGCGAAAAGCCCTATACCGGCGTCTTCGCCGCCAATGCCCCCGGCCCGGTGCGGAAGAAGGCGGCGGAGTAGGAGGGAGGTTTCTCTCTCGTCACCCTCGGGTCTAGCCCGAGGATGACGAATAAAGAGGAAAGGGCCCGTCTCACCCCGGCCGGTTGAGCGAGAATACCTCGTTCACCACGGCGTATTCCATATAGCCGAGGCGGGAGATCGGGCGGAAACGGGTGACGTCGACAAAGCCGTTTTCGGTGATCACGCTGTCGTCGATATGAATGCCGACAACCCGGCCGAAGATCACGTAATTGCCGCGCTCGGGGTCCCAGCTCGGCATTTCCACGGTCTGCAGGTATTTGCATTCCAGATGGACCGGCGAGCCCTTCACGCGCGGCGCCTTCACGAAGGTGGAGGGCAGCGTCTCCAGCCCCGAGGTCTCGAACTCGTTCACCCCGGCGGGATTATCGGCGGAGGACTGGTTCATCTGCAGGCGCAGATCATAGGTCGCGAGATTCACGACGAACTCACCGGTCAGCTCGGCATTGCGGTGGCTGTCCTTCTGGTCCGTCGATTTCGGGCGCAGGCCGGCGGCGAACATCACGCAGGGCGGATCGGAGGCAACGGCGTTGAAGAAGCTGTACGGCGCCAGGTTCGGCCGCCCCTGTTCGTCCACCGTGGAGATCCAGCCGATGGGGCGGGGGATGACCAGCGATTTGAACGGGTCGCGCGGCAGACCGTGATTTTTCTTGTCGGGTTCGTAGAACATCCAGGGCTCCTGAAAGGCGTCATGACGAATATGGCGGGCAGCTTATCCCGGCGCCTGCCGATTTGTCATGAACAGAGACAGCTATGCTGCCGGATAAGCTGTCTTGCGCTGACACAGTGCCGCCGCATACACTCCGCCGCAGTGATGGTTCCCCCAAAAGGGGATGAAAAGGGAACGCGGTGCGACCGGTGCGATAGCAAGCACGGGTCAATGCCGCGACTGCCCCCGCAACTGTAAGCGGCGAGCGATGGTCCTCATATGCCACTGGGAAACCGGGAAGGCAGGACCAGAGCAGCGACCCGTGAGTCAGGAGACCTGCCATTGCGAGTACGTCCCGCGACCGTCGATCGGGTGGATCGAAGGTAAGGCTGTCCGATGCGGTGACGCCGATCCAGAACCGGATTGTCGCCGACGGAGGGGATGCCATGCGTATAAGCGGGGATATCAGGACCATCGACACTGTCGTGGCCGCCGTCGGTTTCTTGCAATCCGGCCCAGCGTCCCTTGTCGATGGAGTACCCAATGAAAGTCGGAACATTTCTACGCGCGGGTAGTGTTGCCTGCGTCGCCAGCTGCCTTGCAGCCGGCGCCAGCGCCCAGACCGCCGGCACAACCCAGAACGCCCAGCTTCTGTCCGATGTGGTGGTGACCGCCAACCGCGTCGAAACCCAGATCGAGCGGGTTCCCGCCCAGGTCACCGTGATCGACCGGGCGGAGATGGAATTGCGCGGCCACCAGACCATCGCCGATGCGCTGCGCAGCGTGCCGGGCGTGACTGTCATGCCGTCTGGCGGCATCGGCCAGCAGACCTCGGTCTTCGTGCGCGGCTCGAACAGCGATCACGTGCTGGTGCTGGTCGACGGCATCCCGGTCAATGATCCCTCGGGGCCGGGGGCGGCCTATAATTTCGGCGATGACCTGCTGGGCGATCTGGAGCGCATCGAGGTGCTGCGCGGCCCGGCCTCCAGCCTGTATGGCAGCAACGCCATCGGCGGCGTCATCAACCTGATCACCCGCAATGCCGGGACCAAGCCTGTCGAGTTCTTCGGCCAGGCGGCGACCGGCACGCAGAGCACGTTCCAGGGCCAGGCCGGGGTACGGGGCAGGATCGACGGCTTCGACTACATGTTCAGCGCCGAGGGCTTCACCACCGATGGCGAGAATAATACGCCGTCGCGGCTGGCGACCAGCTTCGGCGAGGATGACGGCGCCACCATGACGACGCTGACCGGCAAGATGGGCTACGATATCGGCACGGTGGGCCGCGTCGATGGTCTCGTCCGCTATCGCAAGAATGAATTCGATCTCGACAGCGTGCCGAATGACGACCCGAACTACACCGGCGAGAACGAGCATCTTCTCTACAAGGTCGGGGCCGAGGCCTATCTGCTGGAAGGCGATCTGACCTCGCGTGTCGATATCGGCCAGAGCCGGCATGACCGTGGCTTCACCAACCGGCCGGATGCGAACAGCGTCGATTTCACCAATGATACCTATCAGTCGGTGCGCAGCTTCGTCGATTTCCAGAACACCTATCGCGCCGGCGATGTCGGGGCGTTGCGCGATACCGTCTTCGTGATCGGCACGACGGCAGCGCATGACACGGTGGAGACCGAGACCACGACAATTTCCGCCTTTGGCCCGTTCAGCCAGTCGCTGGATGCCTCGACCACCGATTATTCGCTCTATACGAACCTGCAGACGCGGTTGGGTGAGCGGCTGGATCTGACCGCCGGGCTGCGCTACGAGATGCCGGGCGATTACGACGAGGCCTTCACCTATCGGCTGGGCGCGGTCTTCGCCGTACCGGAAATCCTGACCCGGTTCACTGGCGCCATCGGCACCGCCTTCAAGGCGCCGACGCTGTTCGACCGTTTCGGCGTCGATAATTTCGGCTTTCGCGGCAACCGTGATCTGCGGCCCGAGGAATCCTTCACCTGGGAACTGGGCTTCGAGACCACTTTGCCGGTTGCCGGGCGGGCCAAGGCTGTCAGCTTCGGTGCGACCTATTTCAACAGTGATATCGACGATCTGATCACCAATGATTTTGCCGCCGGGACCATGGCCAATGTCGGCAAGGCGTCAATCGAGGGTGTGGAAAGCTTCGTCGCCCTGCGCCCGGCCGACTGGATCGGCGGCCGGCTGAGCCATACCTGGATGCAGGCACGCAACGATGTGACCGGCCAGATGCTGGCCCGGCGTCCGCGCCACCAGGGGTCGCTGTCGGTTGATTTCTATCCGACATCGGCGCTGTCCTTCGGGCCGGAAATCCTGTTCATCGGCGCGCGCAACGACGTGACCTACGACAATGCCGGCAGCTTCCAGGGCACCAACGAGGTTGGCTCCTACACGCTGGTCAATCTGTCGGCGAATTACGAACTGCGCGAGGATCTGACCCTGTTCGGCAAGGTCAACAATCTGTTCGACCGGGATTACGAACCGGTGAATGGCTATGCCGCGCGCGGCCTGACCGCTTTGGTGGGGGTGCGGACACGGTTCTAGGCCCGGTTCTGGGGAATGGACGGCGCTTCCAGGGCGCCGTCCAGCCCGCCTGTCCGATTTCCGTTTGCCCCGGCTGGTCAAACCCGCTAGGTAAGCGGGCGGTTTTCGGAATCCTCGGGAGGAACTTACCGTGACGGCGTATCCCGCCGGCGAGGCCGGTCAGCGCGCCCTGCTGCCCAATGGCCTGCGCGATGTGCTTCCCCCGGAAGCGGCGCAGGAATCGCTGGCTATTAAGACCCTGCTGGGCTGCTTTGGCGGCTATGGCTACCAGCTGGTGAAACCGCCGCTGGTCGAATTCGAGGCAAGCCTCCTGGAAGGGGCCAGCCCGAAGATGAGCACCCGTATCTTCCGCGTTATGGACCCGGTCTCGCAGCGCATGATGGGCGTGCGCGCCGACATGACCATGCAGGTCGCCCGCGTCGCCACCACGCGCCTGGCCAAGACGCCCCGCCCGCTGCGCCTCAGCTATGCCGGCGATGTGCTGCGCGTTCTCGGCTCACAGCTCTCGCCGGAGCGGCAATTCGCACAGGTCGGCGTGGAGCTGATCGGCAGCGCCTCGGTCGCCGCCGATGCCGAGGTTGCCGTTCTTGCCGCAGAGGCGCTGGCCGCCGTCGGGGTGGGCAATCTGTCCATCGACCTGATGGTGCCGACGCTGGTGCCCGCGGTCATCCAGTCTGCCGGGCTGCAGGGCGAAACGATTTCCCGTCTGCGCGCCGCGCTGGACCGCAAGGATGCGGCGGAAGTGGCAGCGATCGATAGCCGGGTGGGCGCCACCATGGCCGCCCTGCTGGAGGCCAGCGGCCCGGTCGGGCGCGCCTTCGAGCGGCTGTCAGCCATCGATCTTCCGCCGGCCGCGCTGGTGGTGCTGGAGGAGCTGCGTCAGGTCGTCGATCTTATCCAGTCGGCGCAGCCCGCCTTGACCATCACCATCGATCCGGTCGAGAACCGCGGCTTTGAATATCACACCGGCATCAGCTTCAGCCTGTTCGCCCGCAGTGTACGCGGCGAGCTGGGGCGCGGCGGGCGTTACCTTGCCGGCAGCGCGCGGGAGCCGGCGACCGGCTTCACGCTCTATATGGATACCGTGCTGCGGGCCTTGCCGGAGGCGCAGGCCGGGCAGTCGCTCTATCTGCCTTTCGGCACGCCGCGCGGCCTGGCTGAGCAGCTGCGGGCCGATGGCTGGATGACCATCGCGGGGCTGGAACCGGTGGCGGACAGCGCTGCCGAGGCCCGGCGTCTCAATTGCACGCACCGGCTGGCCGGTGCGCACGTCCTGGCGCTGGCCGAATAGCATCGCCGTCCCGTCCTGAAACAGTAAGAATGCAGGAAGAACCATGTCCAATGTAGCGGTCATCGGCGCCCAGTGGGGCGATGAAGGCAAGGGCAAGATCGTCGACTGGCTGTCGGAGCGCGCCGATGTCGTGGTGCGCTTCCAGGGCGGCCATAATGCCGGCCACACCATCGTCTGCGGAGGCCAGACCTACAAGCTGAGCCTGCTGCCTTCGGGCGTGGTGCGCGGCAAGCTGTCGATCATCGGCAATGGCGTCGTCGTCGATCCCTGGGCGCTGTTGCGCGAGATCGAACAGATCCGCAGCCAGGGTATCGAGATTACCCCGGAAAAGCTGATGGTGGCCGACAATGTCGCGCTGATCCTGCCGCTGCACCAGCGCATTGACCAGGCCCGCGAAGAAGCCAAGGGTGCGCGCAAGATCGGCACCACCGGGCGCGGCATCGGCCCGGCCTATGAGGACAAGGTCGGCCGCCGTGCCATCCGCATCTGCGACCTGGCCGAGCCGGAAACGCTGGTCGAAAAGGTCAATGACCTGGTCGCCCACCACAACGCCTTCCTGCGCGGCCTCGGTGTCGAGGAGATCGATGCCGCTGAGCTGCTGGCTGCGTTGCGCGAGGTGACGCCGAAGCTGCTGCCCTATGCGCACAGCGTCTGGCGCCATCTGGAGGAGGCCCGCAAGCAGGGCAAGCGCGTGCTGCTGGAAGGCGCGCAGGGCACGATGCTGGATATCGATCACGGCACCTATCCCTTCGTTACCTCCTCCAACACGGTGGCGGGGCAGGCGGCCAGTGGCGCCGGCATCGGGCCGAGCCAGGTCGGCTATGTGCTGGGCATCACCAAGGCCTATACGACGCGTGTCGGCTCCGGCCCGTTCCCGACCGAGCAGGATAACGAGATCGGCCAGCGCCTCGGCGAGCGTGGCCGGGAATTCGGCACGGTGACCGGGCGCAAGCGGCGCTGCGGCTGGTTCGATGCCGTCATGGTGCGCCAGGCCGTGAAGGTCGGCGGCATCACCGGCATCGCCCTGACCAAGCTGGACGTGCTGGACGGGTTGACGGAAATCAAGGTCTGCGTCGGCTATCGCTATGAAGGGCGGGACTACGACTATTTCCCGGCCGGGCAGGCGGCGCAGGCCGGCGTGGAACCGATCTATGAAAGCTTCGAAGGCTGGCAGCAGAGCACCCAGGGTGCGCGCAGCTACAAGGAACTGCCGGCCACGGCGATCAAGTATATCCGCCGTATCGAGGAGTTGATCGAGGCCCCGGTGGCGCTGCTGTCGACCAGCCCGGATCGCGATGACACGATCTTGATGCGCGACCCCTTCGCGGATTAAAGGCAAAGCGTTCTTTCGGCCTTCCGAACTCAAGGCGTGCGGAAGTTTTCCGCTTTGGCTTGAGGGCTTGATGCTATGATAACCAGGATGAGCTCGACGGTGAACGGGACGGCCTGATGGCAGAGGCAGGGACGACGCGAAAGCTGACGGTCAAGGGGCGGTACGAGGTCATGCTCGACCAGCCCCTGGGCGCTTTCGATTCGCCGCGGGCCAAGGCCTATCTGGCGATGGACGGGCGGGGCGAGAAGACCACGCCGCTCATGGCCTTTGTGCTTGACCGCACCCTGCCACCGCGCTGCGACGCCATGGATGCGATGCGCGGCATCCACATTGTCGGCCTGCTGCGGCTGGTCGATTGGGGGCTGTCGGGCAGCCGCGAGGATAAACTGCGCCAGATGTGCGTGATCTATGACCAGCCGCCGGGCAGCCGGCTGGTGGCCAGCGACCGCATGACTTTCCCGGCCATCGAGGAAGAGGTGATCGAGCGCGCGATCCTGCCGCGCATCGTGCCGGTCCTCAAGGAACTGGGCTCGCGCAATCTTGCGCACCGGGCAATCCGGCCGTCCAATTTCTTTCATGCCGGCGATGGCAAAAGCCTGATCCTGGGCGAGAGCGTGACCTCGCCGCCGGCCAGCGACCAGCCCGAATTCATCGAGCCGCTGGAAAGCGCGATGGCCGATCCGATCGGACGGGGCGACGGAAGTTTCACCGACGATCTTTTCGCCCTGGGCGTGACGCTGCTGGCTTTCCTGCTCGGTCGCCAGCCGGAATCGGACAAGAGCGCTGCCGAACTGATGCATCTTCGCCTGGAGCAGGGCTCGTTCTCCGCGCTGGCCGGTCGCCAGACCCTGTCCCTGCCGATGGTCGAATTGCTGCGCGGCCTGATGAATGACGAGCCGCGCGACCGCTGGACCATCAACGATATCGAGCAATGGCTGAACGGCCGGCGGATGACACCGAACCGGGCCAAGCTGCCGCTGAAGGCGGCGCGGGCCATCGTGGTCGGCGGGATGGAGCAGCTGACCAAGCGCTCGCTGGCTTATGCCATCGTCCGCAACTGGGAGGCCAGCGCCCAGCTGGTGCGCAGCCCCAATATGGATAACTGGCTGCGGCGCAGCCTGCTGGACGACGATGTGGCAAAGGCGCTGACCGCCAATCTGGGCGCCACCGGGCCGGAGCCGGCAGATGCCAAGACGGTGGCCCGGACCGGTATCATCCTGGACCCGCGCGCGCCGATCAGCTTCCGGGGCTATTCGGTGAATATCGACGGCATCGGCTATGCCGTCGCTGCCAATATCAACCGCACGGAAATCCGACAGAAACTGAGCGAGATTTTGGCCGCCAAGCTGCCCAATTCCTGGTTCAACACGGCCGCCCCCCTGCGCAGCGAACTGGTTCGCCAGCAAAGCCTGATCGACCGAATGGCAAGCACCATGTCGCAGATAACGCCGGGCTTCGGCTATGAGCGCGTGGCCTATGAGCTGAATCCGTATCTGCACTGTCTCAGCCCGCTGATCGAATCCCGGATGGTCATCGACCCTGACGATCTGCTGCCGGCGATAGAAGCCGCCGTGCAGGACAAATTGCCGAGCGGTGAGCCGCTGGACCGTCATGTGACGGCCTTCATCGCGGCACGCTGCCGGCAGATCACCGATAAATGGCTGCGCCCGCTGGGCAATGAGAGCGATAATTTCGCGCGCATTGTCGGGCAGGTGCGGCTGCTCGCCTTCCTGCAGGGCATTTCGAATAACGGTCCCTTGCCCAATCTGTGCCGCTGGCTGGAAATCCATCTGCGGCCGACCTTCAGCCAGTTCCACAATCTGAAGAAGCGCAAGAAGATGCTGGAGGAACTGGGCACGGCAGCCCAGGGCGGCATCATCGCCCGGATGATGGTGCTGGTGGAGGACACCCAGGCCCTGGCGAAGGACGAGCAGGGCTTTCGCGCTGCGGTTGCCGGCCATGGCCGCGCGGAACTGCAGGTGCAGCATCTGCGCAACGAGGTGGCTCATATGGACTACATCGCCGCGCAGCTGGGCGAGCAGGTTTCGGCCATCGCCTCCGGGGTGATTGGCGGGCTCACCGCTTTCGGGGTGATTTTCTTCTATGTTTTCTGAGATACTGCCCCGGTATCAGAGGGCCGGGCCATGAGCGACAAGGGGCAATCCGCAGGAAAAAAGACGGCGGGGAAGGCGGGCGCGAAGCCTTCCGGCCGGGCACCTGCGCGCAAGGGCCAGAAAAACGAGAAGAGCCGCGGCGGCTGGCGCATCCTGATGATCATCACGGTGCTCGGGCTGGGCCTCGCGGTCCTGCCGACCATGGTGGTCGTGGCCGTCGGCATGCTGCCCACGCTGGTCGCCTATATCATCGATGGACGGCGCGAGAAATACGCGGCCTTCTCCGTCGGTTGCATGAATTTCTGCGGCGTCCTGCCCTTCATGCTGCAGCTCTGGATGACCGAGCATACTTTTGCCCGCGCCTGGCAGATCGTCGGCGATCCCGTGGTCTGGATGGTGATGTACGCGGCTGCGGCCGTCGGCTGGATCATCTATTACGGCGCGCCGCATATCGTGGCCGCCTATCTGCGCTTCCAGCTGGACCGCCGTATCCAGAAGCTGCGCGGCTACCAGAAGGATCTGGTGGAGGAATGGGGTGACAGCATCACGCGCGGCGTCACCACCGCGCCGGATACCGGCGACGGCACCGTCTCGCCCACCCCGGAAGACCAGCAGCCGGCCAAGATCGGGCAGGGATAAAGAAAAACCCTCCCCGGCGGGACCGGGGAGGGTATATCGAACGCGGTGGCGTTTAAGGCTTAGTTGGACAGTCGCTGCTCGATGGCAGCGTTCTTCATCGCCTTCTGCAGCTTCTCGAAGGCCCGCACCTCGATCTGGCGCACGCGCTCGCGGCTGATGCCGTATTCCTGGCTCAGATCCTCCAGCGTCATCGGCTCCTCGCTCAACCGTCGCTGCATCAGGATGTGACGCTCGCGGTCGTTCAGCGTCTTCATCGACTGGTTCAGCAGCTTGCGGCGGCTGCTCAGTTCCTGATGCTCGGCCAGAAGGGTTTCCTGGGTCTCGCTGTCATCGACCAGCCAATCCTGCCACTCGCCTTCGCCGTCGACGCGCAGCGGCGCGTTCAGCGAATGGTCCGGGGCGGAGAGGCGCCGGTTCATGTTGATGACGTCCTGTTCCGGCACTTCCAGATCAGTGGCGATCTTGGTCACGTTCTCCGGGCTCAGATCGCCTTCGTCGATGGCGTTCAGCTTGCCCTTCAGCTTGCGCAGATTGAAGAACAGCTTCTTCTGCGCCGCCGTGGTGCCCATTTTCACCAGCGACCAGGAATGGAGGATATATTCCTGTATCGCCGCGCGAATCCACCACATGGCATAGGTGGCCAGCCGGAAGCCACGCTCCGGATCGAAGCGCTTCACGGCGTGCATCAGGCCGAGATTGCCTTCGGAAATCAGCTCGCTGACCGGAAGCCCGTAGCCGCGATAGCCCATCGCGATCTTCGCCACGAGGCGCAGATGGCTGGTCACCAGCTTATGGGCCGAATCAACGTCCTGATGCTCCTGCCACGACCGGGCGAACATGTATTCGTCCTCGACGGTGAGCATCGGGAACTTGCGGATGTCCTGCAGATAGCGGGACAGATTGCCCTCGGGGCTGATAACCGGGATTGGAGGGCTGGCAGCGGTCATTATGTGGAACTCCCTGTAGACCTTGAAGCATTCTCCAGATGGAGATCGCTTGTTCGGTATTCCAGATATACCACAGAGGCCGTGGCATAAATGTGGCTGATGGAAACAGTTAATTTCCGTATGCCAGAGTAACCCCCATGAGGGTCAGAAGTTCCCTCATGTCTGGCGGAATATCGCTCTGAAAAATCAGCCTTTTTCCAGTAATCGGATGGCTGAATCCCAGTTCTCTGGCGTGCAGCGCCTGCCTGGGGAAGGCGCCCAGCGTGCGTTTCACAATGTCGTTACTGTCGCGTGAGGAGCCCCGGTTGCGCCCATACACCGCATCACCGACCAGCGGATGGCCCTGTGCTGTCAGATGCACGCGGATCTGGTGGGTGCGCCCGGTTTCCAGCCGGCATTCGACGACGCTGGCGCTATCGCCATGGCGCGCCAGCGTCCGGTACCGGGTCAGTGCCGTCTTGCCGGCATCGCTCTCGCCCCGTCCGACAACGGCCATCTTCTTCCGGTCGCGGTGGCTGCGCCCGATATTGCCGGTGATCTCGCCGGAAGGTGGCATCGGCACGCCCCAGATGATGGCGACATAGGCGCGGTCGATGGAATGATCGGCGAATTGCGCGCTCAGCCCGGCATGTGCCCGGTCGTTCTTGGCGACCACCAGAAGGCCGCTGGTGTCCTTGTCGATGCGATGGACGATGCCAGGGCGCCTGACCCCGCCAATGCCGCTCAGACTGTCCCCGCAATGCGCCAGAAGGGCATTCACCAGCGTGCTGTCGGGGTTGCCCGGGGCCGGGTGGACAACCATGCCGGCCGGCTTGTCCAGCACGATCAGATCGGCATCCTCATAGACCACGGTCAGCGGGATATCCTGCGATACCGGCTCGGCCTGTTCCGGCGGCGGCAAGGTGAGGGTGAAAAGCTGGCCGTCGCGCACCTTCATCGACGGATCGTCGAGAATCCGGTCGGCATCGCGGACCATGCCCTGCTCGATCAGCGCCTTCAGCCGGCTGCGCGACATCTCGGGCAGCCGGGCGGCGAGGAACCGGTCCAGCCGGTCGCCAGCCTCGCTGCCGGTTTCGACTGCGACCTCGATGGTCTCGTCATGCGATTTCGATTGCGTCATCAGGGCTGAATGCCTATCCCGGACGGCGTCGCATGGCAATGGCAAGCAAGCAGCAGGAGGATCGATGCCGGTACGGGCCCTGAAGATCAGCATCGCGATCATGACCACGCTTCTCATCGTCGGCATCGCCGTCATCGCCGTCGAGCTGAGCAAACGCGCCTCCGGCAAGCGTGCGGAAGAGGTGCAGGTGGCGCTGCCCGGCCAGATGCTGTCCGGCCAGCCGCTGGCCAGCTTCGACGCCACCACCGTTCCGCTGCCGCCGCGCACCACGCTGCGCCAGATCATCCCGGCCGGCGAGCGGGCGATCCTGCATCTCGACGGGCCGCTGGGCAGTGATGTGCTGATGGTGCTCGACATGGCGACCGGGCGTATGCTTGGCTCCATCACCCTGGAACCCACCCGTTAAGCGATCAGAAGCCATGAATTTCAGCAGCGACAATGTCACCGGCGCCTCGCCGCAGATTCTCGACGCCCTGGTGCGCGCGGCCGAAGGCGCCGTCACCTCCTATGGTGCCGATCCGATCACCGCGCGGGTGCAGGAAAAGCTGGGCCAGGTGTTCGAGCGCCCGGTGACCTCCTTCCCGGTGGCCACCGGCACGGCGGCCAATGCGCTGGCGCTTGCCACGCTGACGCCAGCCTGGGGGGCGATCTATTGCCACCCCAATGCGCATATCGAGGAAGACGAGTGCGGCGCGCCGGAATTCTATACCGGCGGGGCGAAGCTGGTGCATGTCGATGGGCTGCACGGCAAATTCACGGCCGAGGCGCTGGATGTCCGCCTGGCCGGGGCCGGCATTGGCAATGTCCACCATGTCCAGCCCGCCGCCGTCAGCATCACCAATGTCACAGAGGCCGGCACGATCTACACCCCGGACGAGGTGTCGGCGATTGCCGCTGTCTGCCGGAAATACGGGCTGAAGCTGCATATGGATGGCGCGCGCTTCGCCAATGCGCTGGTCGCGCTGAACTGTTCGGCCGCCGACCTGACCTGGAAGGCCGGTGTCGATGTGCTGAGCTTCGGGGCGACCAAGAATGGCGCGATGGCGGCGGAAGCCGTGGTGTTTTTCGATGTGGCGCTGGCTGACAGCTTCATTTTCCGGCGTAAGCGGGCCGGCCATCTTTTCTCTAAAATGCGCTTCCTGTCGGCCCAGCTCGACGCCTATCTCAGCGACGATCTCTGGCTGAAGAATGCCCGCCACGCCAATGCCATGGCAAAGCTGATGGCCGATGGCCTGTCGGCCGTGCCCGGTGTCTCGCTGGATCACCCGGTACAGGCCAATGAAATCTTCGCCACCTTGCCGGCGGCGATGATCGACGGGCTGCTGGAAGACGGCTTCGCCTTCTACCGCTGGGGCAAGCCGGAGGCGCCCAGCATCCGCCTGGTGACCGCCTTCGCCACCCGCGAGGAGGACGCCCGCCGCTTCGTTACGCGCGCCGCCGCCCTGGCCGCACAACAGGCTGCGGAATAATCCACACCGAAATCGCTTGAACCCCCGCCCGGCTTTCGCTATCAAGTGCGCCTTGCCTCGCGGTCCCCATCGTCTAGAGGCCTAGGACACCGCCCTCTCACGGCGGCAACCGGGGTTCGAATCCCCGTGGGGACGCCATCCACTTATTATTCATATAAATCAATGACTTGGAAACCCTGTGGGGCCCATTGTGGGTAGAGTGAAGGTCATCCTTTCGCTTCTCTGTGGCGACTGAATTTCGTTTAATCGAGCTTTATGCATTTCCGGGGTCTGATCCGGCGACGAACAGACAATGCGATCACCCTGACGCGTGTTGAGGCCGGAGACGGCGATTACCCATTGATCGGTCTGACGGGCTGCATGCCCGGTCGATCATCGGTTTCTATGTTCAACAAAGATAGCCGTATCCGAAACGGCGCCGATCAAAATGACGGTCTCAAACTGTACAATCGTAACGACTGTACTACATGGCGGAGCGCACGTTCTGAATGGCGAGCTGGGTCTACAGCTGACACCGGAGCGAAAGACGCTTCTCACTCTCCTGTGTAATCGGGCTGCATCGCTGGAGCAGCGCGCATGAACGCCTCCAGCGCGCGGCACTCGGCGTCGACAGCTACTAGGCGGGGATAGGGAGACAGGTCGCAGTTAAACCGCCGTGCATTGTCGATCTGCGGAACGAGACAGGCATCGGCCAATCTGGGCTTTTCACCGAAGCAGAACCGGAACGGCACTGACCGCCGGGCGAGCTGCTCTTCGAGACTGGAGAGCCCTTCCTTCATCCAGTGGCGATACCATGCGAGGGTCTGTGGCTCGCTGGTACCCAGGACATCGGTGAGATATCGCCGAACGCGGTTGTTGTTGATCGGATGCATATCTGCAGCAATCAGCTGCGCGAAGGATCTGGCTTCAGCCCGGAGCAACGGATCGTCCGGCAACATGCTCGGCTCGGGGAAAAGCTCCTCCAGCAGCTCAATGATGGCCATTGACTGCGCGACGATGCGTCCGTCGATCTCCAGGGCAGGCATCAGCCGCTGGGGATTGATTTTCCCATAGGCGTCAGACGACAGCGAAGGGATCGCCACATACTCATATGCCAGCCGCTTCAGGTTCAGCACGATG
>JAHJHR010000002.1 GCA_018823745.1 Alphaproteobacteria bacterium | reverse complement strand
GGCGAAGTCGTTCTGCCGGAAGGCACGGAGATGGTGATGCCGGGCGATAACATCGCCATGGAAGTGAAGCTGATCGCGCCGATCGCCATGGATGAAGGCCTGCGCTTCGCGATCCGCGAAGGCGGCCGCACCGTCGGCGCCGGCGTCGTCGCCAAAATCGTCGAATAAGGGCGGTCGACCGCTGGAAACCGGGCATCGCCCAAGGGTGAGATGATGGATACGCAGAACATTCGCATTCGGCTCAAGGCGTTCGACCATCGCCTTCTGGATCAGTCCACGAAGGAGATCGTCAACACCGCTAAGCGCACCGGCGCCCGCGTTTGCGGCCCGGTTCCGCTGCCGACGCGGATCGAAAAGTTTACGGTGCTGCGAGGCCCGCATATCGACAAGAAGTCGCGTGAGCAGTTCGAGATTCGGACTCACAAGCGTCTTCTCGACATTGTCGATCCGACTCCGCAGACGGTGGACGCGCTGATGAAGCTCGACCTCGCCGCCGGCGTTGACGTCGAGATCAAGCTTTAAGGCCCGGGGGTAAATAGAGATGCGTACCGGACTGATCGCACAGAAGCTGGGCATGACCCGGATCTTCAACGAGGAGGGCAATCATGTGCCCGTCACCGTTCTGAAGGTCGATGGTTGCCAGGTCGTGGCTGTGCGCACCGAGGAAAATGACGGCTACACCGCCGTCCAGCTCGGTGTGGGCAAGGCGAAGGTAAAGAACGTTTCGAAGGCCAATCGCGCCCATTTTGCGAAGGCCAATGTCGAGCCGCGCAAGAAGGTGGTCGAGTTCCGCGTGTCGAATGACGCGCTGCTCGAGCCGGGTCAGGAGCTGTCCGTGGCGCATTTCGTCGCCGGCCAGCTGGTTGACGTGACGGGCACCTCCATCGGCAAGGGTTTTGCCGGTGTGATGAAGCGGCATAATTTCGGTGGCCTGCGGGCGACCCATGGCGTGTCGGTCTCGCACCGTTCGCATGGTTCGACCGGTCAGCGTCAGGATCCGGGCAAGGTCTTCAAGGGTAAGAAGATGGCCGGCCACATGGGCGATGTCCGTGTGACCAAGCAGAATCTGCAGGTCGTCTCCACCGATGAGGAACGCGGCCTGATCCTGGTGAAGGGCGCCATTCCGGGCTCGAAGGGTGGCTGGGTTCTGGTCAGCGACGCCGTCAAGGTGAAGCATACCGACCTGCCGTTCCCGGCGAAGCTGGTAGAGACGGCTGCGGCGGCCCCGGCTCCGGCGGAAACGCCGGCCGAGACACCGGTCGAAAATGACGGCGCTGATGCGCCTGAGAACAAGGACTGAGACGATGAAGGTCACGGTCAAGAATCTTGACGCTGCCGATGTCGGCTCGATTGAGCTGAACGAGGCAATCTTCGGTGGCGATGTTCGCGCCGATCTGCTGTCCCGAGTGATTCACTGGCAGTTGGCCAAGCGCCGCTCCGGTAATCACAAGACCAAGGGTATCAGCGAGATCGCCGGCACCACCAAGAAGCCCTATAAGCAGAAGGGCACCGGTCGTGCCCGCCAGGGCAGCACCCGCTCGCCGCAGTTCCGCGGCGGTGCGACGATCTTCGGCCCGGTCGTTCGCGACCATGGCTATGATCTGCCGAAGAAGGTCCGCAAGCTGGGCCTGAAGTCGGCCCTGGCTGCCAAGGTGAAGGACCAGAAGCTGATCGTCATCGACGACGCCAAGCTGACGGAACCGAAGACCAAGGCGCTGGCCGCTCATCTTGAGAAGCTCGGCATCACCTCGGCCCTGTTCATTGACGGGTCGGTGGATGTGAATTTCAAGAAGGCGGCGTCGAACCTGATCGGGATCGATGTGCTGCCGCAGATCGGCGCCAATGTGTACGACATCATCCGTCGCGACACGCTGATCCTGACCAAGAATGCCGTTGAAGCGCTGGAGGCGCGCCTGAAATGAGCAGCCTTAAGCCGCGCAACACCAAAGAGGTGAAGCTGACGAAGGAAGGGATGTATGAAATCATCCGTTCCCCGATCATCACCGAAAAGGCGACCCGTGGGTCGGAGTACAATCAGGTCTCCTTCCGCGTGCCGCTGACCGCCACCAAGCCCGAGATCAAGGTCGCTGTTGAGACCCTGTTCGAAGTGAAGGTGACGGATGTCAACACGCTGCGCCAGAAGGGCAAGGTCAAGCGGTTCCGCGGGATCGCCGGTCGCCGCAGCGATGTGAAGAAGGCTATCGTGACTCTCGCTGAGGGCCACTCCATTGACGTGACCACCGGGGTCTGACGCCATGGCACTTAAATCCTTTAAGCCGACGACGCCGTCGCAGCGCGAGCTGGTCCTGGTGGACCGCAGCGACCTGTGGAAGGGCAAGCCGGTCAAGAAACTGACCGAGGGCTTGACCAAGTCGGGCGGTCGTAATAACTACGGGCGTATCACGGCGTTCCAGCGCGGTGGTGGTCACAAGCGCACCTATCGCATCGTCGATTTTAAGCGCCGCAAGTTCGACATGCCGGCGACGATCGAGCGCCTGGAATATGACCCGAACCGTACGGCGTTCATCGCCCTCATCAAGTATGAGGATGGTGAGCAGGCCTATATCCTGGCGCCGCAGCGCGTGAAGGTTGGCGATGTGGTGGTGTCCGGTGTTCGTACCGACATCAAGCCGGGCAATGCTTCGCAGCTGCGCTCGATGCCGGTCGGCACCGTTGTGCACAACGTCGAGCTGAAGCCGGGCCGTGGCGGCCAGATGGCGCGCTCGGCCGGTAACTACTGCCAGATCGTCGGTCGCGATGGTGCCGAAGTGGTGCTGCGTCTGGCCTCGGGTGAACTGCGCAAGGTGCGTGGGGAATGCATGGCCACCGTTGGTGCCGTGTCCAACCCGGACCAGCAGAATATCAACAAGGGCAAGGCCGGTCGTAATCGCTGGCTTGGCCGTCGCCCGTCGGTGCGTGGCGTGGCTATGAACCCGGTTGACCATCCGCATGGCGGTGGTGAAGGCCGCACGTCAGGCGGTCGTCATCCGGTCACTCCGTGGGGCAAGCCGACCAAGGGTCGCCGTACGCGTAACAACAAGAAGACCGACGGCCAGATCGTGCGCCGCCGGTATCAGAAGTAAAGGAGAGCAGACGTGGCTCGCTCTGTTTGGAAGGGTCCGTTCGTTGACGGCTACCTTCTCAAGAAGGCGGATAAGACGCGCGCATCGGGTCGCAACGAGGTCATCAAGATTTGGACCCGTCGCAGCACGATCCTGCCGCAGTTCGTCGGGCTCACCTTTGGCGTGTATAACGGCCAGAAGTATGTGCCGGTGCTCGTGACCGAGAACATGGTCGGACATAAGTTCGGCGAGTTCTCGCCGACCCGCACCTTCTATGGCCATGCCGCCGACAAGAAGGCGAAGAGGGGTTAACGATGGGCAAGCAGGCACGCGAACGGGTGCTGGCCGATACGGAGGCTAAGGCGGTGCTGCGCAATCTGCGCGTCAGCCCGCAGAAGCTGAATGTCGTCGCCGGGATGATCCGGGGTATGGATTGCGCCAAGGCTTTGACCGCGCTGACCTTCTCCAAGCGTCGGATTTCCGACGACGTGCGGAAGGTTCTGCAGTCGGCTATCGCCAATGCGGAAAACAATCATCAGCTCGACGTCGATCGCCTTTATGTGAAGGAAGCGAGCGTCGGGCGCGGCCTGGTGATGAAGCGGTTCCATGCCCGTGCGCGTGGTCGTGCATCCCGGATCGAGAAGCCCTTCAGCCACGTAACCATCGTGGTCGGTGAACGCGAGGAGTTGGCGTAATGGGGCAGAAAGTAAATCCGATCGGGCTTCGGCTCGGCATCAATCGGACCTGGGATTCGCGCTGGTTCGCGGATCGCGGCTACGCCGATATGCTGCATGAGGATCTGCGTCTGCGCAGCTACCTGCACAGCCGCCTGGTTCAGGCCGGTATCAGCAAGGTGGTGATCGAGCGCGCTGCCAAGAAGGCGCGCATCACGATCCACAGCGCACGTCCTGGCGTCGTCATCGGCAAGAAGGGCACGGACATCGACAAGCTGCGGGGCGACCTGCAGAAGATGACCAGCAGCGAGATCAGCCTGAACATCGTCGAAATCCGCAAGCCGGAAATCGATGCCCGGCTGGTTGCCGAGAACATCGCCCAGCAGCTGGAGCGTCGGGTTGCTTTCCGCCGCGCCATGAAGCGGGCCGTTCAGTCGGCGATGCGTCTGGGCGCCCAGGGCATCCGCATCAATTGCGGCGGCCGCCTGGGTGGAGCCGAGATCGCGCGTACCGAATGGTATCGCGAGGGTCGGGTTCCCCTGCACACGCTGCGCGCCGATGTCGATTACGGCGTCGCGACGGCGAAGACGACTTACGGTACCTGCGGTGTCAAGGTTTGGGTCTTCAAGGGTGAGATCCTCGGCCATGATCCCTATGCTCACGACAATCGTCAGGGCGATCAGCCCGCGGCGACGCGCTGATATCGGCGAGCGGCGACGAACGCGAGAAGAGACGGATAGAAAACCATGCTGCAACCGAAGCGGACTAAGTATCGCAAGGCCTTCAAGGGCCGTATCCATGGCCTGGCCAAGGGCGGTACGGCGCTGAACTTCGGCGCCTACGGGCTGAAGGCGATGGAGCCGGAGCGCGTTACCGCGCGCCAGATCGAAGCGGCTCGCCGCGCGATCACTCGCCATATTCGCCGTCAGGGCCGTGTCTGGATCCGGATCTTCCCGGACGTGCCGGTCTCGAAGAAGCCGGCCGAAGTGCGCCAGGGTAAGGGTAAGGGTACCCCGGAGTTCTGGGTTGCTCGTGTCAAGCCGGGCCGGATCATGTTTGAACTCGATGGCGTGCCGCGGGATATCGCGGAGCGGGCCTTCGAACTGGCGGCTGCAAAGCTGCCGATCCGCACCCGTTTTGTTACTCGCTTGGGCGAGGAGGGCTAAGAAATGAAGGCGTCCGACGTTCGCGCTAAGAGCGAAGACGAATTGAAGCAGGAACTGGTCGACCTGCGGAAGGAAGCGTTCAATCTTCGCTTCCAGAAGGCGAGCGGCCAGCTCGAAAACACCGCGCGGGTCCGCCAGGTGCGTCGCACCATCGCGCAGATCAAGACCATCCTGCAGCAGCGCCAGGTCGGCGCTGGTGCGGCGTGAGCCCAGAGATTAGGGCGGGAGTTTAGAAGATGCCGAGGCGTCAGTTGCAAGGCACCGTTGTGAGCGATGCGAGCGAGAAGACCATCGTTGTTCAGGTCGATCGTCGTGTTATGCACCCGGTCTATAAGAAGTTCATCACGCGCTCTAAGAAATACCACGCGCATGACGAAGAGAATCGGTTCAAAATCGGCGATCTGGTGAAGATCGAAGAGTGCCGACCGATCTCTAAGCAAAAGCGGTGGCGCGTCGTTTCAGACGAGCAGGGCGCGGGCGCCTAAGGATCGAGGACTAGGAAATGATCCAGGTTCAGACCAATCTTGAAGTCGCCGACAATTCCGGCGCGCGTCGTGTCCAGTGCATCAAGGTGCTCGGGGGCTCGAAGCGTAAGACCGCGTCGGTCGGTGACGTCATCGTGGTCTCCGTAAAGGAGGCCATTCCGCGCGGTCGCGTGAAGAAGGGCGATGTGCATCGAGCCGTTATCGTGCGCACCGCAAAGGATGTCCGTCGCGACGATGGCACGGTTATCCGCTTCGACCGCAATGCCGCGGTGCTGCTGAACAAGCAGAATGAGCCGATTGGCACGCGTATTTTCGGCCCGGTGGTCCGTGAATTGCGCGCCAAGAAGTTCATGAAGATCGTCTCGCTGGCGCCCGAGGTGTTGTAATGGCCGAGAAATTTAAAATTAAGAAGGGCGACCGGGTTGTCGTCCTCACCGGCAAGGACAAGGGCAAGCAGGGCGAAGTGCTTCGTGTACTGCGCACCGAGAACCGCGTCCTGGTCCAGGGTGTGAACATGGTGAAGCGCCATCAGCGCCAGAGCCAGACTGTTCAGGGTGGCATCGTCGAGAAGGAATCGGCGCTGCACATCTCGAATGTGTCGCACATCGACCCGAAAGACGATAAGCCGACCCGGGTCGGCTACAAGACTCTCGATGATGGCCGCAAGGTGCGCGTTGCGAAGCGCTCCGGCGAAGTCATCGACGCTTAAGGACGAAGGCAATGACCCGTTTGCGAGAGCATTACGAGACCGTCGTCAAGAAGCGGATGCAGGAGAAGTTCGGTTATTCGAACGACTTCTCGATGCCGCGTCTGGACAAGATCGTCATCAACATGGGTGTTGGTGAGGCGGTACAGGATTCCAAGAAGGTGCAGCAGGCCGCGGCCGAGCTGGCGCTGATTGCTGGCCAGCGGCCGGTCGTCACCCGCGCCAAGAACTCGATCGCCGGTTTCAAACTGCGCGAGGGAATGCCGATCGGTTGTAAGGTGACGCTGCGCCGCGAGCGCATGTACGAATTCCTGGACCGTCTGATCAGCATCGCCCTGCCGCGCGTCCGCGATTTTCGCGGTGTGCCGAACAAGAGTTTCGACGGGCGCGGCAATTACGCGCTGGGCCTGCGTGAGCAGATCGTCTTCCCGGAAATCGACTATGATAAGGTCGATGACATCCGCGGCATGGACATCGTGATCTGCACCACCGCTAAGACCGACGAGGAAGCCCGCGAGCTTCTGGAAGGTTTCAGCATGCCGTTCACCAAAGTCTGACGAGCGGAAGGCGAGAGATGGCTAAGAAAAGCGCTGTCGAGAAAAACAAGCATCGCGTGAAGCTCGCGGCTCAGTACGCTGAAAAGCGTGAGCGGCTGAAGGCAATTGCCGATGATGAAGCCACGCCGATGGAGGAGCGGTTCGCCGCCCGTCTGAAGCTGGCAGCATTGCCGCGCAATTCGGCGCCGAGCCGAATTCGGAATCGTTGCGAAGTGAGCGGCCGTCCGCGGGCGTTCTATCGCAGGTTTAAGATGTCGCGCATTGCGATGCGTGATCTGGCCTCTGCCGGGCAGATTCCCGGCATGGTCAAGTCGAGCTGGTAAGAGAGGGGCCATCCCATGGCGATGAGCGATCCCTTGGGGGATATGCTGACGCGGATCAGGAACGCGCAGCAAGCGCGTAAGACGAGCTGTAACAGCCCGTCTTCGCAGCTTCGTCTGAACGTACTGAATGTGCTGCAGAGCGAAGGCTACATCCGGGGCTTCGAAGAGGTCGAAGTCCGTACGGGTGTGCGTGAGGTCCGCATAGAGCTGAAGTATCAGGAAGGCATTCCGGTGATTAAGGAGATCTCTCGCATCTCCACGCCGGGTCGCCGGGTGTATTCCAAGATCAAGGAATTGCCGCAGGTCTATAACGGCCTGGGTATCTCGATCTTGTCGACCCCGCGCGGCGTGATGTCCGACCATGAGGCACGCGCTGCCAATGTTGGCGGCGAAGTCCTCTGCCGGGTCTTCTAGGGAAGCGGAGAGCACAATGTCTCGCGTAGGTAAACACCCGATCCCCGTGCCCGCCGGCGTCGACGTAAAGGTCGACAATGGTTTGGTTGTGGCCAAGGGAAAGCTGGGCGAGCTGAAATTGACCCTGGGTCAGGATGTCAATGTCAGCCTCACCGACGGCCAGGTCGTCGTCGAGCCGGCCAATGACGGCAACAAGGCGCGCGCTCTGTGGGGCACCACGCGCAATGTTGTGCGCAACATGGTTGTTGGCGTCAGCGAAGGCTGGACCAAGCGGCTGGATATGACCGGCGTTGGTTATCGCGCCGCCGTGGAAGGTAAGGAACTGGTGCTGAGCCTCGGCTACAGCCACCCGATCCGCTACCCGATCCCGGACACCATCCAGATGAAGTGCCCGGTACCCACCCAGATCGAGATCTCGGGTGCCGACAAGCAGCAGGTTGGCCAAATTGCGTCGGAAATTCGCGGGTTCCGCAGCCCCGAGCCCTACAAGGGCAAGGGTGTGCGCTACTCCGACGAAGTCGTCCGGCGCAAAGAAGGCAAGAAGAAATAGCCTAGAGAACGGTAAGGAACCCTCCCATGCGGAAGGCCAAAGAACTTTACGATCGTCGCAAGTCGCGTGTCCGCACGCAGCTCCGCAAGGCAGCCAACGGGCGTCCGCGCCTGTCGGTCTTCCGGTCGAGCAAGCAGATCTATGCGCAGATCATCGACGATACCAAGGGCATCACGGTTGTGGCTGCCTCGACGATCGAAAAGGATCTGAAGGGCAAGCTGAAGACCGGCGCCACCATCGAGGCGGCCAAGGAAATCGGCAAGCTGCTGGCGGAGCGGGCCTTGAAGGCCGGCGTCGACACGGTGGTGTTCGACCGCGGCGGCTACATCTATCACGGGCGCGTCAAGGCCTTGGCCGACGCCGCGCGCGAAGCCGGCTTGCAGTTCTAAGCCGACACATGAATATCGGAAGGGCCTAAGTATGGCACGTGGGCAGAGAGAAGAGCGCGAACGCGGTGGCCGGGATCGGGAAGAATCCGATCTGATCGAGAAACTCGTCGGCATTAACCGTGTTGCCAAGGTTGTGAAGGGTGGCCGTCGTTTCGGCTTCGCCGCCCTGGTCATCGTCGGTGACGGTCGTGGCCGCGTCGGCTTCGGCACGGGCAAGGCCCGGGAAGTGCCGGAATCGATCCGCAAGGCGACCGAGATGGCGCGCCGGACCATGATCCGCGTGCCGCTGCGCGAGGGCCGGACCCTGCATCATGACGTGTTCGGCCATTACGGCGCCGGCAATGTCGTGCTGCGCGCGGCCCCTGCCGGTACCGGCATCATCGCCGGCGGCCCGATGCGCGCCATTCTGGAAGCGCTCGGTGTGCAGGACGTCGTGGCGAAGTCGATCGGCACCTCGAACCCGCACAACATGATCCGTGCGACCTTCGAGGCGCTGCAGCACATCTACTCGCCGCGCCAGGTTGCATCGCGTCGTGGCAAGCGTGTGTCCGATCTGTTCACCCGTGGCGACAAGGCCGAGGCTGCTGAAGCTGCCGAAGCCGGCGCGCAGGAGTAAGGTCAGATGGCTCCGAAGAAGAAAGAAGCGGGCACTGTCCGCGTCACCCAGACTGGCAGCCCGATTGGCCGCGAGAAGGACCAGCGGGCAACCCTGGTCGGCCTGGGCCTGAACAAGCTGAACCGCACCCGCGAGCTGGAGGATACCCCGGCCGTGCGTGGCATGATCGCCAAGGTGCAGCATCTGGTCCGCGTCGAGCCGTCGGCCTGACGAAGATTTTCCTGGTCCGTCCCTGGCCTCGCGCCGGGACGGGTCGTTATGTGATTGAGAGCCTACGCTCCGGGAATACGTCATCATGAAGCTTAACGAAATCCGCGACAATGAAGGCGCCCGCAAGGGTCGCAAGCGTCTGGGCCGTGGCATTGGTTCCGGCACGGGCAAGACCTCGGGCCGTGGCCATAAGGGCCAGGGCGCGCGTACCGGCGTGGCGATCAAGGGCTTCGAAGGCGGCCAGATGCCTCTGGAGCGTCGCGTTCCGAAGCGCGGCTTCAAGAAGCCGTTCCGTGAATTCTTCCAGGTCGTGAATCTGGGCCGCCTGCAGGCTGCCATTGATTCCGGCAAGATCGACGCCAAGAAGGACATCGATTCGGCCGCTCTGGTCGAGGCCGGTCTGGTCCGCAAGGGCGAGAAGGTTCGCCTGCTGGGCAAGGGCGAGCTGACCGCCAAGGTCACCATTGCCGTCACCGGTGCCACCAAGGCCGCCATCGAGGCAGTCGAGAAGGCCGGCGGCAAGGTCGTTCTTCCGGAGGCCGCCCCCGCGGCTGGCGAGTAAGGCCTCATGGCCTCCGCCGCGGAGCAACTGGCCGGTCAGATCAATTTCGGCGCCTTCTCGAAGGCGACGGAACTCAAGAAGCGCATCTGGTTCACACTGGGTGCGCTGATTGTGTATCGGCTGGGTACCTATCTTCCGATCCCGGGCATTGACCCCGTCATTCTGCAGGAAATCTTCCGGCAGAATTCTGGCGGCATCCTGGGAATGTTCGATATGTTCGCCGGTGGTGCGCTCGGTCGCATGACCATTTTCGCGCTGAACATCATGCCGTATATCTCGGCCTCCATCATCATGCAGCTCATGACGGCGGTTTCGCCCTCCATGGAAGCGCTGAAGAAGGAAGGCGAGAGCGGCCGCAAGAAGATCAACCAGTATACCCGCTACCTGACCGTGGTCCTGGCCACGGCGCAGGCCTTCGGCATTGCCGTGGGACTACAGGGCATGCAGGGTTCGGCCGGTTCCGCCGTTATCAATCCGGGCGTCTTCTTCCAGGCGACCACGGTGATCACGCTGGTTGGCGGCACGATCTTCCTGATGTGGCTGGGCGAGCAGATTACCGCGCGTGGTGTCGGCAACGGCATCTCGCTGATCATTTTCGCCGGCATCGTCGCCAATCTGCCGACGGCTCTGGCCGGTACGCTGGAACTGGGCCGCACCGGCGCCTTGTCGGCGGCCTTCATCATCCTGCTGCTGGTCGGCGCGGTCGCGGTCATCGCCTTTGTCTGCTTCTTCGAGCGGGCGCAGCGCCGGATCCTCGTGCAATATCCGAAACGCCAGGTCGGCGCGAAGATGTTCGGCGGCGATACCTCGCATCTGCCGTTGAAGGTGAACACCGCCGGCGTGATTCCGCCGATCTTCGCCTCGTCGCTGCTGCTGCTGCCGATCACGGTTGCGAATTTCAGTGCCGGCCAGGGGCCGGGCTGGGTGACCACCATCACCAGCCTGCTCGGCCATGGCCAGCCGCTCTATATGGCGCTGTATATCTTCCTGATCGTGTTCTTCGCCTTCTTCTATACGGCCATCGTGTTCAACCCGGCCGATACGGCGGAGAATCTGCGCAAGTATGGCGGTTTCATTCCGGGCATCCGTCCGGGCAAGAACACGGCCGATTATCTCGACTACGTGCTGACGCGTCTGACGGTTGTAGGCTCGATCTATCTGGCGGCGGTCTGTATCCTGCCGGAAATCCTGATCAGCCAGTATTCGGTGCCCTTCTATTTCGGCGGCACCAGCCTGCTGATCATCGTGTCGGTGACCATGGATACGGTGGGCCAGATCCAGTCGCATCTTCTGGCGCATCAGTATGAGGGACTCATCAAGAAGTCCAAACTGCGGGGGAGGCGGGGATGAATCTGATTCTGCTCGGGCCGCCGGGCGCCGGGAAGGGTACCCAGGCGCGGCGGCTGCAAGACAAGCATGGGCTGATCCAGCTTTCGACCGGTGACATGCTGCGCGCGGCGGTGGCCGAGGGCAGCGAGGTCGGCAAGAAGGCAAAAGCCATCATGGAGGCCGGGCAGCTGGTTTCCGACGATGTGATGATCGCCATGATTGCCGAGCGGATCGACCGGCCGGATTGCAAGAACGGTTTCATCCTGGATGGCTTCCCGCGGACCACGGCCCAGGCCGAGGCGCTGGACGACATGCTGGCCTCGAAGGGCTTCAAGCTGGATCATGTGATCGAGATGAAGGTCGATGAGGAAGCGCTGGTCGAGCGGGTGACCGGGCGCTACAGCTGCGCCAAATGCGGTGCCGGCTATCACGACAAGTTTCTCCAGCCGAAAGTGGCTGGTGTGTGCGATTCCTGCGGCTCGACGAACTTCACCCGCCGGGATGATGATAACGAGGCGACCGTGCGCGCCCGGCTTGTTGCCTATAACAAGCAGACCGCGCCGATCCTGCCTTACTATCAGCAGCACAACGTGTTGAAGACGATTGACGGGATGGCCGATATCGATGCGGTCACCCAGGAAATAGAAACGATCATTCAATGATCGGTATGGGTTGACTTGGGATCGAAGGGTCGTATAATCCGCGCCCTCGGTCGCACGGCTTCCGTACCGTTCGTCATGTCTGAAATCTGGGGATCGTTATCGATCCCGATTGTTTGTGTAAGGAGTAGGCCTCGTGGCGCGTATCGCTGGCGTTAACATTCCGACGCAGAAGCGTGTGGAAATCGCCCTCACCTACATTCACGGCATCGGCCGGACGAAGGCGAAGGACATCTGCACGAAGCTGAGCATCCCGTTTGAACGGCGGGTGAACCAGCTGACCGACGACGAGGTGCTGCGCATCCGTGAGTCGATCGACGGCGACTATGTCGTCGAGGGTGACCTGCGCCGCCAGGTCGCCATGAACATCAAGCGCCTGATGGATCTGGGCTGCTATCGTGGTCTGCGTCACCGTAAGGGCCTGCCGGTCCACGGTCAGCGCACCCACACCAACGCCCGTACCCGCAAGGGTCCGGCGCGCCCGATCGCCGGCAAGAAGAAGTAATTTCCGTCGGCATGCCCGCGCTATGCGGGCTGACCGATCGCTAACACTGGTAAGGACGCACAGGTAATGGCCAAACAGCCGCAGCAACGCCGCCGCAAGGAGCGCAAGAATATCTCCTCCGGCGTCGCGCATGTTAACGCCTCCTTCAACAACACGATGGTCACGATCAGCGATGCCCAGGGCAACGCCATTTCGTGGTCGTCTTCGGGCATGATGGGCTTCAAGGGGTCGCGTAAATCGACCCCCTATGCTGCCCAGATGGCTGCCGAGGATGCAGGCCGCAAGGCGATGGATCACGGCATGCGTACGCTCGATGTCGAGGTGAAGGGGCCGGGTTCGGGCCGTGAATCGGCGCTGCGTGCCCTGCAGTCCCTCGGTCTGACCATTCTGTCGATTCGCGACGTGACGCCGATCCCGCACAACGGGTGCCGTCCGCCGAAGCGTCGGCGCGTCTGACCGGCGATTTTCTCCGGGCATTCTACCGCAGCCGGCTCGTGTTGGGGTCGGCTGCTTCGAATATTAAAAAACAGGATGCCCGCTTATGACCATTACGCGTGAGGTCGCTTCCGTGATCCAGAAAAACTGGCAAGCACTGATCAAACCGAACAAGCTCGACGTTCAGGCTGGCGGCGATCCGGCTCGGCTCGCCACGATTGTTGCGGAGCCGCTGGAGCGCAGCTTTGGCCTGACCCTCGGCAATTCGCTGCGTCGCGTGCTGCTGTCCTCTCTCCAGGGCGCTGCCGTGACCGCGATCCAGGTTGATGGCGTTCTGCATGAATTCTCCTCCATTCCCGGCGTGCGCGAGGATGTGACGGATATCGTGCTGAACATCAAGGCGCTGGCGCTGCGCATGCATGCCGAAGGGCCGAAGCGGATGCGCCTGCGCGCCGACGGTCCGGCCGAAGTGACGGCGGGCATGATCGAGACCGGCGCCGATATCGAGGTGCTGAACCCCGATCTGCATATCTGCACGCTGGATGCCGGCGCGCGTCTGTCGATGGAACTGACGGTTGAAACCGGCAAGGGCTATGTCCCGGCCTCGGCCAACCGTCCGGAAGATGCCCCGATCGGCCTGATCCCGGTCGATGCCATCTTCAGCCCGGTGCGCAAGGTTTCCTACAAGGTCGAGAACACCCGCGTTGGCCAGACCACCGACTACGACAAGCTGTCGATGACGGTCGAGACCAATGGCGTGGTGACTCCGGAGGACGCGGTGGCACTTGCCGCCCGCATCCTGCAGGACCAGTTGCAGCTGTTCATCAACTTCGAAGAGCCGCAGGCCCGTTCGGCCGAGGACGAGCCGTCCGAGCTGCCGTTCAACAAGAACCTGCTGCGCAAGGTCGATGAGCTGGAATTGTCGGTCCGTTCGGCCAACTGCCTGAAGAACGACAACATCGTTTATATCGGCGATCTGGTTCAGAAGACCGAGGCCGAGATGCTGCGGACCCCGAATTTCGGCCGCAAATCCTTGAACGAGATCAAGGAAGTGCTGTCGCAGATGGGCCTGCATCTGGGCATGGAAATCGCCAATTGGCCGCCTGAGAACATCGAAGAGCTGGCCAAGCGTCTGGAAGAGCCGTACTAAGCCGCGATTCGGGACTTGTATTGACACTCGGCTGGGGGTACACCCCCGGTCGTATTAGAGAAAGGGCGGCGCTTCGCCGCCGCCAGGGAGTTTTGAGAGATGCGTCACGGTAAGAGCGGCCGCAAGCTGAACCGCACCTCGTCGCACCGACAGGCGATGTTCAGCAACATGGCGTCGGCCTTGATCAAGCACGAGCAGATCAAGACCACGCTGCCGAAGGCCAAGGATCTGCGTCCGGTCGTCGAGAAGCTGATCACACTGGGCAAGCGCGGCGGCATCCATGCCCGTCGTCAGGTCTATGCCTTCCTGCGCGACGATGCGACGACCAAGAAGCTGTTCGACACGCTGGGCACCCGTTATGCCGACCGTCCGGGCGGCTACACCCGCGTCATGAAGGCCGGCTTCCGCTATGGCGATGCCGCCCCGATGGCCGTGATCGAGCTGGTCGACCGTGACACCGCCGCCAAGGGCCAGGACAGCGGCCCGGTGCAGGTGAACGAAGACGAGATGGCCTCCGCCGCCGCCTAAGGCTGGCCGGTAACCATCGACGGATCAAGGGCGCCCCTCGGGGCGCCCTTTTCGTTTTCGGGGAACTTTTGTTGCTGCCATACATTCCTCGACAGCCCCCTTCGCAACCCGTCATCGGCGCGCTACATAATGGCCATGCGATACATACTCCCGATCCTGACTGCCCTGGTTGTCGCCTTCGCCCCGCCGCTCGCCGCGCAACAGCGCGCAGTGCCGCCGGATGCCGAGGCGCTGCGTTATTCCTTTGCCCCGCTGGTGAAGCAGGCCGCCCCGGCGGTGGTGAACATCTTCACCCGCAAGGTGGTGCAGAACCAGATATCGCCGCTGCTGAACGATCCGTTCTTCAAGCGTTTTTTCGGCGAGAATTTCGGCTCCGGCGTGCCGCGGGAGCGGGTGCAGAACTCGCTGGGTTCCGGCGTCATCGTCAGCGGCGACGGTTTCATCGTCACCAACCATCACGTCATTGCCGGCGCCGACGAGATCCGCGTCGTGCTGTCGGACCGACGCGAGTTCGAGGCAGAACTGGCCTATGACGACGAGCGCACGGATCTGGCCATCCTGCGCATCGAAACCGGCGGCGAAATGCTGCCGGCGCTCGATCTCGGCGACAGCGACCGGGTCGAGGTCGGCGATCTGGTACTGGCCATCGGCAATCCCTTCGGCGTCGGCCAGACGGTAACCAGTGGCATCGTCTCGGCGATTGCCCGCACACAGGTCGGCATCACCGATTACAGCTTCTTCATCCAGACCGATGCGGCGATCAATCCGGGCAATTCGGGCGGCGCGCTGATCACTCTGGACGGCAAGCTGATCGGCGTGAACACCGCGATCTTCTCGCGCAACAATACCGGCTCCATCGGCATCGGCTTCGCCGTGCCGGCCAATATGGTGCGCACCGTCATCCTGGCCGCCCAGACCGGCAGCGCCGCCCGGCCCTGGATCGGTGCCGGCGGCCAGACGGTGACGGCGGAGCTGGCCGGCGCGCTGGGCCTGCCCCGGCCGCTCGGCGTTCTGGTCGGCCAGGTCTATCCCGGTGGGCCGGCGGATCGCGCCGGGCTGCAACAGGGCGATGTCATCACCCATATCAACGCCATCGAATTGCAGGATGCGCAGGCGCTGCGCTACCGCATCGCCACCCAGCCGATCGGCGGCAAGGCGCAGCTGAGCGTGCTGCGCAAGGGCCGGCAGCTAGCCCTCACCGTCGATCTGCAGGCGCCACCGGAAACCCCGCCGCGCAGCGAGCGCGTGATCGAGGGCGCGAACCCGCTGGCCGGTGCCAGGGTCATCAACATCAATCCGGCTTTCGCCGAGGAACGCGGGCTGGACGGCATGGCCGGCGGCGTGATGGTCACCGGCATCGCCCGTGGCTCCCCCGCCGACCGGCTGCAATTGCGGCCGGGCGATATCGTCGTGCGGATCAACAACCGCGAGATCGGCGAGGTCAACGATCTGCAGCGCGCCGTCTCCGGCCGCCAGCCCGAATGGCGCCTGGCGATTAAACGCGGCGAGCGCGTGCTCGAAACCGTGGTGAAGGGCTGAGCGGTTCTTTAGGGCGGTTTGCTCCACCCATCCCGGCCATTCCCCCGCCGTGCGGACCGCATTAGAGTAGCCGCCATGTCGCTCTTCGAATCCCAGGCTCCGCGTCCGCTGGCCGACCGGCTGCGCCCCGCCCATATCGGCGAGGTGGTCGGGCAGGACCATCTGCTGGCCGCCGAGGCCCCCATCGGGCGGATGCTGGCAGCGGGGCGGCTGGCCTCGATGATCCTGTGGGGCCCGCCGGGCTGCGGCAAGACCACCATCGCGCGGTTGCTGGCCGACCGCACCAATCTGCATTTCGAGCCGCTATCGGCGGTGTTCTCCGGCGTTGCCGATCTGCGCAAGGTGTTCGAGGCGGCGAAGCATCGCCGGCAGGGCGGCGGGCAGGGCACGCTGCTGTTCGTCGATGAGATCCACCGCTTCAACCGCGCCCAGCAGGACGGCTTCCTGCCCTATGTCGAGGATGGCACGGTCACGCTCATCGGCGCGACCACCGAGAACCCCTCCTTCGAGCTGAACGCCGCGCTGCTGTCGCGCTGTCAGGTGATGGTGCTGCGCCGGCTGGACGATGCCGCCCTGGAGCTGCTGCTGGCCCGCGCCGAGGCGCTGGAGGGCCGCGCCGTGCCGCTGACCGCGGAGGCCCGCGAGGCGCTGCGCGCCATGGCCGATGGCGATGGCCGCTTCCTGCTGAACCTGGCCGAGGAGGTGTTCGCCCTGCACGCGCCGGAACCGCTGGACGCGGCAAAGCTGGCCGCCACCATCCAGCGCCGCGCGCCGGTCTATGACAAGGACCGCGAGGGGCACTACAACCTCATCAGCGCCCTGCACAAGAGCCTGCGCGGCAGCGATGTGGATGCCGCGCTCTACTGGTTCGCGCGCATGCTGGATGGCGGCGAGGACCCGCTGTATATCGCCCGCCGGCTGATCCGCTTTGCCGTGGAGGATATCGGCCTCGCCGATCCGCAGGCCATCGTGCAGGCGATGGCCGGGACCGAGACCTATGAGCGCCTCGGCAGCCCGGAGGGCGAATTGGCGCTGGCGCAGGTGGTGATCTATCTCGGCACCGCGCCGAAATCCAACGCCGCCTACAAGGCCTTCGGCATCGCCCGGCGTTCGGCCAAGGAGACTGGCTCGCTGATGCCCCCGATGCATATCCTGAACGCGCCGACGCGGATGATGAAGGATATCGGCTATGGCAAGGGCTACCAGTACGACCATGATGCCGAGGAAGGCTTCTCCGGCCAGAACTACTTCCCGGACGGCATGCCGCGCCAGCGTTTCTACCGCCCGGTAGAGCGTGGCTTCGAGCGTGAACTGGTGAAGCGCCTCGACTATTGGGCAAAGCTGCGCGCCAAGCGCCAGAGTGACGATGAGTGAGGAATTCGACGCCTGGATCGGCATCGACTGGAGCGGCGCATCCGGCACTTACAAGGGCATCGCCCTGGCCGAGTGCACCGGCGATGCGGGTCCGCGCTTGATCGCGCCGGAAGGGGCACGCTGGACCCGCAGCGGCGTCGCCGAATATCTGACCCGCCGGCTGGCGAGCGGGGAGCGGCTGCTGATCGGGCTGGATTTCGCCTTCTCCTTTCCCTGGATCGAAGGCGAAGGCTATCTCGCCGGCCGCGCGCCGGAGATCACGGATGTGTTTTCCCTGTGGGAGCGTATCGAGCAGGCGAGCGGCGATGCGCCGGATCATTTCGCCGGCCCGGTGGTGACGCATGAGGCTTTCGCGCCGTCCTACTGGCAGCGCGGCACGCAGCCGGCAGGCTGGCGCAACGACAAGCGCCTGACCGAGACCGCCTGCGCCGAGGCGACGGCGACAAGGCCGGAAACCGTGTTCAAGCTGATCGGCGCGAAGCAGGTCGGCAAGGCGGCGCTGGCCGGCATCCGCACGCTGCGCGCGATCCGGCTGGCAGCACCCGCGCATGTCGCCGTCTGGCCATTCGAGACTCTGGCAGGGCGTTCGGCGCTGGTGGAAATCTACCCGACACTGTTTCGCCGGCAGGCGCTGGGCAGCCTGACCAAGATCAAGGACCGCGCCACGCTGGACCGGGCGCTGGCGGTGCTGGGCAGCAGCGCCTCACGGGATGTGCCGGCGCAATTCTCCGACCATGACGGGGATGCGTTGATTTCCGCTGCCGGCTTGCGTTCCCTCGACCGGATGGGCAATGCTTTCACGCTGGCCGGCGGGGCGGCGGCGCAGGCCCGCTACGAGGGCTGGATCATCGGGGTGCCATCATGAACATGCTGATTGCCGTTGCCGTCGGGGGCGCCGTGGGGGCGGTGGCGCGCTACAAGATCAACGGGCTGATGGCCGGTTGGCTTGGCACCGGCTTTCCCTGGGGCACGCTGACCGTCAATCTGCTCGGCTGCTTCCTGATGGGCGTGCTGGTCGAGACCTTCGCCCTGAAGCTTGAGGTATCACCGGAACTCCGTGCGTTGCTGATCACCGGATTTCTGGGCGCGCTGACAACCTTTTCCGCCTTTTCGCTGGATGTCGCTGTATTGTCCGGCCGCGAGGCCTACGGGCCGGCCTTTCTGTATGTGGGTGTCTCTGTGATCGGTTCCCTGGCGGCAATATTCCTGGCGATGCGACTGACCCGGCTGGTGCTGGCATGAGCGCCGTCGAAACCCGGCTTGTCACGGCCGAGGATGCCGAGACGCGGCTCGACCGCTGGTTCCGCAAGCATTTCCCGGCGCTGAGCCATGGCCGGCTGGAAAAGCTGCTGCGCACCGGCCAGGTTCGGGTCGATGGCAAGCGGGTGAAGGCCAGCCAGAGGCTGGAGGAGGGGCAGGCGATCCGCGTGCCGCCGCTGGGCGATGCCGAGGCGCAGGCAACAGCCCCCCGCCCGCCGATGAACCGCCGGGTTGACGAGAAGCTGGCCGCCGCCTTGCGCGATGCCGTGCTGCACCGCGATTCCGAATTGCTGGTCATCAACAAGCCCGCCGGCCTTGCCGTGCAGGGCGGCACCAACATGACCGTCCATGTCGATGCGCTGCTCGATGCGCTGGTCTTCGACGGCACGGAGCGGCCGCGCCTGGTGCACCGGCTGGACAAGGATACCAGCGGCGTCCTGGTGCTGGCCCGCACTGCCAAGGCGGCGCGCTGGCTGACCGCGGCCTTCCGCGAGAAGGATGCGGAGAAGCTGTATTGGGCGGTCACTGCCGGCGTGCCGAAGCCCTATCAGGGCCGGGTCGACCTGGCGCTGGCCAAGCTGCCCGGCAAGCGCGGCGAGAAAATGGATGTCGACGAGGATGAAGGCCGCCGCGCGATCAGCGACTACGCCGTGATCGAGGCCGTCGGCAAGCAGGCGGCCTTTGTCGCCCTGCGCCCGGTGACCGGGCGCACGCACCAGTTGCGCGTGCATATGCAGGCCATCGGCACGCCGATCCTGGGCGACGGCAAATATGGCGGGGCTGCCGCCCTGCTGGCGGGTGACGGGCTGTCACGCAAGCTGCATCTCCACGCCCGGCGCATCACCCTGCTGCGCCCGAATGGCAAGAGCGTCTCGATCACCGCCCCGCTGCCGCCGCATATGGCGCAAAGCTGGGAGTTCTTTGGCTTTTCCCAGCCCAAGGACTCACCCTTCGAGGGGTTGGAGTAATACGCTCGGGCCGGGGCGACAATCTCAGCCCCACCATTTGCCACTGCCGCCTCCCCCGGCTAGAACAGCGGCGACGACACCGCAAAGGGAACCGCCATGTCCGCGCCGCTGAAGCTTGCCATGTTCGATTGCGATGGCACGCTGGTCGACAGCCAGCACCATATCGTGCGCGCGGTGGTGGAGGCGTGGGCGCGGCACGATCTGCCGCCGCCGACGGCGGAGCTGGTGCGCACCGGCATAGGCCTGCCGCTCTATGATGCCATCGCCCGGCTGCACCCGGAGGGCGACGCCGACCTGCACCAGGCGCTGACCGATGCTTATAAATCCGTCTTCACGGTGATGCGCCAGCAGCCGGACCACTGGGAGCCGCTCTATCCCGGCGTGGTCGAGACGCTGGATGCGCTGGCGCAAGAGGGCTGGCTGCTTGGCATCGCCACCGGCAAGGCGAAGCGCGGGCTGCTGGCGACACTGAACCAGCACAAGCTGCTGGACCGCTTCGTGGTGCTGCGCACCGCCGATGACGGGCCGGGCAAGCCGAATCCCGACATGCTGCTGACGGCGATGGCGGAGATCGGCGTGGAACCCGCCAATACATTCATGATCGGCGACACAACCTATGACATCGAAATGGCACGATCTGCCGATACGATGGCGATTGGCGTGTCCTGGGGTTACCACACGGTGCCGGTTCTCCAGGCCGCTGGCGCGCACCATATCGTGCATGATTACGCGGCGCTGGCAGACATTCTGCGGGCGTCCTGACGACAGCAGGGGAGACCGGCCATGCGCCTGAAAACCATAGCCAAGATTGTCGGCGTCGGCCTCGTCGCCATCGTCGTGGCGCTGGCTGCGGTGGTCTATTCCGTCGATGAGGAGGATATCCGCCGCCAGATCGCCCAGCAGGTGGAGGCGGCCACCGGGCGGTCCCTGACCATTGCCGGTGATATCGGCGTTGGCCTGTCGATGACGCCGGTGCTGACGGCGAAGGATGTGCGCTTCGCCAATGCCGATTGGGGCAGCCGGACCAACATGGCGAGTATCGCCGAGCTTCGGGTTTCCGCCGCGCTGCTCCCGCTGATCGAGGGGCGGGTGGAAATCCGCGAACTGGATCTGGTGCGCCCGGATATCCTGCTGGAAACCAACGCCCAGGGCCGGGGCAACTGGCAGTTCAACGCGCCTGGCGCGTCCGGTTCTCCTTCGGGACGTACCGGCGGTGGCGGCCGGGCCATCGATCTGGGCGAGATCGGCATCGAGGGCGGCACGCTGACCTATCGCGATGGCCGGACCGGTGCGGCGCAGGTGCTCGAACTGGCGACGCTGACCGTGAAGCCCTCTGGTGCCACCACCAATGACATTGTCCTCGACGCCACCTATCAGGGCATTGAGGCGAAACTCTCCGGCACGGTGGGCGGCCTGTCGGCCCTGACCAGCGGGCAGAGCTTCCCGGTCGATGTGACGGGCCGTATCGCTGGCGTGGATATCGCCCTGAAGGGCACGGCGGGGGTGGCCGTGGAATCGCCGCTGAACCTGTCGGTCACGGCGAAGACCAGCGATTATGAGCAGCTTGCGCGGCTGACCGGCCCGCTGCCGGATATTGGCGCGCTCGATCTGCAGGCGCAGATGAGCGGTACGCGCCAGAAGCTGCGGCTGGAGCCGCTCGCCCTGCGGCTGGGCGACAGCGATATCGCTGGTACCCTGTCCATTGCCACGAATGGTCCCCGCCCGGTCCTGAGCGGGACACTCACAAGCGACCGGCTGGATTTTGCCCCGTTGCTGAAGGAAGAGCCTGCTGCTTCCGGGGGGTCTGGCTCCGCCGATGGCCGGGTGATTCCCGCCGAATCGCTCGACCTCGCCGTGTTGAAGACCCTAGATGCGGATATCGCCTATCAGGCCGCGCGCGTCTCGCTGCGGCAGGAGGAGATGACGGATGTGTCCGCCAGGCTGAGCCTGAAGAATGGCGATCTGCGGCTGGATCCGCTGACCCTGACCAGCTTCGGCGGCATGGCCAGCCATGCCATCCGGGTGAATGCTGCCGCCAGCCCGGTGCAGATCAGCGTGAAGGGCAGCACCGAGGGGCTCGATCTTGGCCGCCTGCTGAAGGAGACCGGCGCGACCGACCAGGTGAGCGGCACCGGCGACATCGCCCTCGACCTGACCGGGCGCGGCGATACGCCCCGCGCCATCGCCGGCAGCCTGGAGGGCCAGATCCGCACCGTGATGCGCGACGGTACGATCCATAACCGCTATCTGGAATTGCTGGCAACCGATCTGGTCGCCAATCTCCTGACCGGGCAAGGCGGGGCAGATCGGGCCAATCTGAACTGTTTCGTCAGCCGTTTCGATGTGTCGCGTGGCGTGGCGCGCAGCCGGGTGATGCTGGTGGACACCAACCGGGTCACCGTGGTCGGCACCGGCACGGCTGATCTGGGGCGCGAGCAGCTTGACCTGACGCTGACGCCGGCCCCCAAGGATGCCAGCCTGGTCAGCCTGGCGACGCCGATTCTGGTGCGCGGCAGCTTCTCAAAGCCCAGCGTTGCCCTGGACCCGACGGCGCTGGCCACTGGCGTTGCCGGGGCGATTGCCGGCGGCATGGTCAACCCGCTGGGCCTGCTGGTGCCCTTCCTGTCCGGTGGCAGCAATGACAGCCCCTGCACGAAAGCGATTGCCGGGCTCGACAACCCGGATGCGCCGGCAGGCAGCGGGTCGGGCGGCGGCTCCCAGCCCGGCGGGATTCCCGGCCTGTTCCAGAATTTGCTGGGCCGGTGATGGCTCCGCCCCTTTATTAGCATGGAGAGTTTCAGGTGAAGCGTTTCTACAAGCAGGCCAGCGCCCTGCCCGGCGCAGACGGGCATCGCGTGGTGCTGGACGGCAAGCCTATCCGCACCCCGGCCAAGGCCGAGCTGGTGCTGCCGACCGCCGCTCTGGCTGAATTGCTGGCGGCGGAGTGGGAGGCCCAGCGCGACGAGATCCAGCCGGCCGACATGCCGCTGACCCAGATCGCCTCCACCGCCATCGACCATGTGTCGGCGCAGCGCGAAGGCGTGATCGGCGAGGTGGTGCGCTATGCCGAGACCGATCTTCTGTGCTACCGCGCCGAGGAGCCGGCGGCGCTGGCCGAGCGTCAGGCGCAGATGTGGCAGCCCTTGCTGGATTGGGCCGCTGAGGCCTTCGAGGCGCCCTTGCAGGTGACCGCGGGCATCGTACCAGCCCGCCAGCCCGAACCGGCGCTCAGGGGCGTCCGCAGGGCCGTGGAGGGGCTGTCTGACATGGAGCTGACAGCGCTGGCGACGCTGACTTCGGCCTGTGGCTCGCTGATCGTGGCGCTGGCGCTGCATCATGGCCGGATCACCCCGGCCGAGGCCTTCGACATCGCCCAGCTCGACGAGACCTTCCAGATCGAACGCTGGGGCGAGGATGGCGAGGCCACCCGACGCCGGGCCCTTCTGCGCCGCGACATCGAGGCCGCCCAGCGCTTCCTGTCCCACTGCCGGCTGAGCTGAGGGGGCAGGCGCCGTACCCTGCCATGCTTTAATCAGGATGAATCGCGGTTCATCGCGCACTGGCATCACGGGCGGGTCGATGCTATCTGCATCAGGCCTGAAACAAACCGGTCCGTCAGAGACGTCTGCAGGGGAGGGGTCATGCAGGATATCATTCGCCAGCTGGAAGTGATGCGCGAGGGCGCACGCCAGGGGGGCGGCGTGCGCCGTATCGAGGCGCAGCACGCCAAGGGCAAGCTGACCGCCCGCGAGCGCATCGAGCTGGTGCTCGATCCCGGTTCCTTCGAGGAATGGGACATGTTCGTCGAGCATCGCTGCAACGATTTCGGCATGGCCGAGCAGAAGGTGCCGGGCGATGGCGTGGTCACCGGCTATGGCACGATCAATGGCCGGCTGGTCTTCGTGTTCAGCCAGGATTTCACCGTCTTCGGCGGCTCGCTGTCGGAAGCGCATGCCGAGAAGATCTGCAAGATCATGGACCAGGCGCTGAAGGTCGGCGCGCCGGTGATCGGGCTGAACGATTCCGGCGGTGCGCGCATCCAGGAAGGCGTCGCCTCGCTGGCCGGCTATGCCGAGGTGTTCCAGCGCAATGTGCTGGCCTCCGGCGTGGTGCCGCAGATTTCCTGCATCATGGGGCCGTGCGCCGGTGGTGCCGTCTATTCGCCGGCCATGACCGACTTCATCTTCATGGTGAAGGAAAGCTCCTACATGTTCGTCACCGGCCCGGATGTGGTGAAGACCGTGACGCATGAGGTGGTGACCGCCGAGCAGCTCGGCGGGGCCGTCACCCATACCAGCAAATCCGGCGTTGCCGATCTGGCCTTCGAGAATGATGTGGAGGCGCTGCTTCAGGTACGCCGCTTCGTCGATTTCCTGCCCTCGTCGAATCGCGAGCAGCCGCCGGTGCGGCCGACCGCCGATCCGGTCGACCGGCCGGAACCCTCGCTCGACACGCTGATCCCGTCGAACCCGAACAAGCCCTATGACATGAAGGAGCTGATCCACAAGATCGTGGATGAGGGCGATTTCTTCGAGATCCAGCCGAATTACGCCGGCAATATCGTCATCGGCTTCGGCCGGGTCGGCGGCTCGACCATCGGTATCGTCGCCAACCAGCCGATGGTGCTGGCCGGCTGCCTGGATATCGACAGCTCGAAGAAGGCGGCGCGCTTCGTACGCTTCTGCGACTGCTTCAACATTCCCATCGTCACGCTGGTCGATGTGCCGGGCTTCCTGCCGGGCACCAGCCAGGAGCTGAACGGCATCATCAAGCATGGCGCCAAGCTGCTCTACGCCTATGCCGAGGCGACCGTGCCGAAGGTGACGCTGATCACCCGCAAGGCCTATGGCGGGGCCTATGACGTGATGAGCTCCAAGCATCTGCGGGGCGATGTGAACTATGCCTGGCCGACGGCGGAGATTGCCGTCATGGGACCGAAGGGCGCGGTGGAGATCATCTTCCGTGGCGATATCGGCGACGAGAAGAAGATCGCCGAGCGGACCGAGGAATACCGGCAGAAATTCGCCAATCCCTTCGTCGCCGGCACGCGCGGTTTCATCGATGATGTGATCATGCCGCGCAATACGCGCCGGCGCATCGCCAAGGCGCTCTCCATGCTGCGCGGCAAGCAGCTGGAGAATCCTTGGAAGAAGCACGATAATATTCCGCTTTAAGGGTGGCGATTCGATGTTCAAGAAAATCCTGATCGCCAACCGGGGCGAGATCGCCTGCCGCGTCATCAAGACGGCGCGCAAGATGGGCATCAAGACGGTCGCAGTCTATTCCGAGGCCGATGCCGGCGCGTTGCATGTCGAGATGGCGGATGAGGCGGTGGCCATCGGCCCGTCGGCCTCGGCGCAGAGCTATCTGGTGATTGAGAATATCCTCCAGGCGATCCGCCAGACTGGGGCCGAGGCAGTGCATCCCGGCTATGGCTTCCTGTCGGAGAACCAGGCCTTCGCCAAGGCGCTGGAGGCCGAGGGCGTGGCGTTCATCGGGCCGGGCGTGCGCGCCATCGCGGCGATGGGTGACAAGATCGAATCGAAGAAGCTGGCGCATGCCGCCGGTGTCAGCACCGTGCCGGGCTATATGGGCGTCATCGCCGATGCCGATGAGGCGCTGAAGATCGCCCGTGATATTGGCTATCCGGTGATGATCAAGGCTTCGGCCGGCGGCGGCGGCAAGGGCATGCGCGTGGCACGCTCCGACGAGGAGGTGAAGGAAGGCTTCCGGTCCGCCACCAGCGAGGCGAAATCCAGCTTCGGCGACGACCGGGTGTTCATCGAGAAATTCGTCGACCAGCCGCGCCATATCGAAATCCAGGTTCTGGCCGACAGCCATGGCAACGCGGTCTATCTGGGCGAGCGCGAATGCTCGATCCAGCGCCGCCACCAGAAGGTGATCGAGGAGGCGCCGTCACCCTTTCTGGACGAGGCAACCCGCCAGGCCATGGGCGAGCAGGCGGTGGCGCTAGCCAAAGCGGTAGATTACCGCTCCGCCGGCACGGTCGAGTTCATCGTCGATGGCAACCGAAATTTCTACTTCCTGGAGATGAATACCCGCCTGCAGGTCGAGCATCCGGTGACCGAGATGGTGACCGGGCTGGATCTGGTGGAGCTGATGATCCGCGTGGCGGCTGGCGAAAAACTGCCGATTGCCCAGAAGGATGTGACGCTGAAGGGCTGGTCCATCGAATCCCGGGTCTATGCCGAAGACCCGACCCGCAATTTCCTGCCCTCCATAGGCCGGCTGACGCGCTATCGCCCGCCGGCGGAAAGCGATGTCGTGCGCGTCGATACCGGCGTGTTCGAGGGCGCGGAAATCTCCATGTTCTACGACCCGATGATCGCCAAGCTGGTGACCTATGGTCCGACCCGTGATGCGGCGATTGCCGAGATGTCGCGGGCGCTGGATGGCTATTACATCCGCGGCGTCGGGCATAATATCGACTTCCTTGCCGCCGTGCTGGGCAATGAGCGGTTCCGCAGCGGCAATATCACGACCAATTTCATCGCCGAGGAATTCCCTGACGGGTTCCAGCCGCTGGTGCCCAGCGCGCAGCAGCATCAGGCGCATATCGCGCTGGCGGCGGCGCTGAATTACCGGGCCATCCAGCGTGACATGCAGATCAGCGGGCAATTGCCGGGCCAGCGCCGGATGGCCGCGACCGAATGGGTGGTCTGGATCGACCGCGAGGGCCATGGCGTCACGCTGGAGGAGACCGAGTCCGGCTGCCTTGTCACGCTGGACGGGGCGGTGATTGCTGTGGAGGGCGATCTGACGCCGGGCCGGCTGCTGTTCCAGGGCCGCATCGCCGGAGCGCCGACCATCATGCAGATCGACCGGCAGGGCGTGTCCTATGTGCTGCGCCAGGCCGGGGTGAAGACCGAGGCGCTGGTGCTGACACAGCAGGCCGCCCGGATGGCCGCGCTGATGCCGGTGAAGCAGGCGCCGGATACCTCTAAATTCCTGCTCTCGCCAATGCCGGGCCTGCTGGTGTCGCTGGCCGTGGCGGTCGGCGATCCGGTGAAGGCCGGGCAGGAACTGGCCGTGGTCGAGGCAATGAAGATGGAGAATATGCTGCGCGCCGAGCGGGACGGCGTGGTCGCCACCCTCCATGCCGAGCCGGGCAGCAGCCTGGCCGTTGATCAGGCGATTCTGGAGTTCGAATAAACGCGAGGCCGTCATGACCGAGCAGGCCGTCCGCCTGTCGATCCAGGGCAAGGTGCAGGGTGTGTGGTATCGCGCCTGGACGATGCAGGAAGCGACGAAGATGGGCCTGCGTGGCTGGGTGCGCAACCGCAAGGATGGCTCCGTCGAGGCTGTGCTGGTCGGTCCGCCGGACGCGGTTGAGGCGATGATTACGGCCTGCCGGGAGGGCCCGCCCGCCGCCCGGGTCAGCGATATCGAGGTCACGGCCACCTCCACCGCCGATGTCGGGCCGGGCTTCGTGCAATGGCCGACGCTGTAAGCTGATGAACCCGATCCTCTCCGCCCCGTCGCAGCGTCTCTGGGCTGAGCGCCAGGCCTGGTTCCAGCGCCGGCTGGACGATGCCGCGCGCGGCGGCCCCATCACCATCGGCGAGCAAGCCGAGGCGCTGCTGATCGACCTGCAGCTTGCCTTCTGCGCCGGCGCCTGGGTGACCTGCGTGATCCTGGCCCAGACCATCCTGGATGCCGACCTCGCCGACCGCGAGGCGGCCGGGACCGGCGGCATCGCCCTCAACACCCTGCGCTTCGGCCCGGATTATGTCTGGCTGCGCAACCGCCGCAACGCGCTGGTGCATGAGGAAGGCGAGACCGCCCTCACCCTGCGCGACCAGACCGCCGCCCGCGACCGCCTCGAACGCGACGCCCGCCGCGCCATCGACCTGCTCTTCGAGGCGCTGGAGGGGTAGGGAGGGGGCTAAATCCCTACCGCCGGCACAGCTTCGTGCTTTGTCCGAAGACCTCGTCGAAGGTGTCGCGGAGTGCCATATCGACATCGGCCATGGTGACGGGCAGGCCGAGGTCGACCAGGCTGGTGACGCCGTGCTGGCTGATGCCGCAGGGCACGATGCCGGCGAAGTGGGAGAGGTCAGGCTCCACATTCAGCGACAGGCCGTGGAAGGTCACCCAGCGCCGCACGCGCACGCCGATGGCGGCGATCTTGTCCTCGCGCAGGGGCTGGCCCAGATCATGGCGCGGTACCCAGATGCCGACGCGGCCGGGGCGGCGCTCGCCGGTCACGTTGAAGCGCGCCAGAGTGCGGATCGCCCATTCCTCCAGCGCGTGGACATAGCAGCGCACATCCGGTTCGCGCGCCTTCAGATCCATCATCGCATAGACCACGCGCTGGCCCGGCCCGTGATAGGTGTATTGCCCGCCGCGCCCGGCCTCATAGACCGGGAAGCGGTCGGGTTGAAGCAGGTCACCCGCATCGGCGCTGGTGCCAGCGGTATAGAGCGGCGGGTGTTCGAGCAGCCAGATCTGCTCCGGCGCGGTGCCGTCGCGGATCGCCTGAACGCGGGCATCCATCTCGGCAAGCGCAACCGGGTAGTCGACCGGCGCGTCGGAAATGCGCCAGTCGAGACTGTCCGAGGCGGTGAAGGGGCGGGGCGATCCGTCTGGCACGGGGCAGAATTCCAATATAAAAAGCGGGGCCGGGTGCGACGCGCCTTGCGGTGCCCCTCGGGATTTGGTATGTCCGCCCGCACTGTTTGGCAAGAGTTGCGTTGCCAGGCGGGGTTTGCTTTACCTCAACGGATGTCGGGCCGGTCGTCACAGGGCGGCGCGATACTCGTTACATATGCGGTCGTGGCGGAATTGGTAGACGCGCAGCGTTGAGGTCGCTGTCCGAGAAATCGGGTGGAAGTTCGAGTCTTCTCGACCGCACCATATTCGTGAAAGGCCCGCCGGGATGACCGCGGGCCTTTTCTTTTGCCACATTCCTAGTGACTATGCGGCCCATCTTCCGCTCCGTTGATACATCGACACCGAGGACGCCATGGCAGACGACCTGACAGAAGCCGCACTCGAATATCACCGCAACCCGGTTCCGGGCAAAATCCAGGTGATGCCGACCAAGCCGCTGGCGACGGCGCGCGATCTGGGGCTGGCCTATACGCCGGGCGTCGCGGTGGCGTGCAATGCCATCGTCGATAATCCGGAGGAAGCCTATAACCTCACCGCACGCGGCAATCTGGTCGGCGTGGTCACCAATGGCACGGCGGTGCTGGGGCTGGGCGCGATCGGGCCGCTGGCCTCCAAGCCGGTGATGGAGGGCAAGGGCGTCCTGTTCAAGAAATTCGCCGGTATCGATGTGTTCGACATCGAGATCGACGAGCTGGACGTGGACAAGCTGGTCGACATCATCGCCAGCCTGGAGCCGACCTTCGGCGGCATTAATCTGGAAGACATCAAGGCCCCGGAATGTTTCGAGGTCGAGCGCCGGCTGCGCGAGCGCATGAAGATCCCGGTCTTCCATGATGACCAGCACGGCACCGCGATCATCGTCGCCGCCGCCGTGTTCAACGGGCTGCGCGTCGTCGGCAAGAAATTCGAGGATGTGAAGCTGGTCACCTCCGGCGCCGGTGCGGCCGCGCTGGCCTGCGTCGATCTGCTGGTCCATATGGGGGTCCGCCGCGAGAACGTGACGCTCACCGACATTGTCGGCGTGGTCTATGAGGGCCGCAACGAGCTGATGGACAAGTACAAGGAACGCTACTGCCAGAAGACCGAATGCCGCACCCTGGCCGAAGTCATCGAAGGCGCTGACGTGTTCCTGGGATTGTCGGCGCCCAACGTGCTGAAGCCGGAGATGGTGGCCAGCATGGCCGCCCGCCCGATCATCATGGCGCTGGCCAACCCGACGCCGGAGATCATGCCTGACGAGGTGAAGGCGGTGCGCGACGACGCCATCATGGCGACCGGCCGCAGTGATTTCCCGAACCAGGTGAACAACGTCCTGTGCTTCCCCTTCATCTTCCGCGGCGCGCTGGATGTCGGCGCAACGGTGATCAACGAGGAAATGAAGATCGCCTGCGTGAAGGCCATCGCCGACCTCGCCATGGCCGAGCCGTCGGATGTCGTGGCCGCCGCCTATAGCGACCAGGAGCTGGTGTTCGGCCCGGACTACCTGATCCCCAAGCCGTTCGATCCCCGGCTGATCGTGGAGATCGCCCCCGCCGTCGCCAAGGCGGCGATGGATTCGGGCGTGGCGCGCCGGCCGATCGAGGATTTCGAGGCCTACCGGCAGAAGCTGACGCAATTCGTCTTCCGCTCCGGCCTGGTGATGAAGCATGTCTTCGACCGCGCCCGGGAAGCGCCGAAGCGCGTCGTCTTCTCCGAGGGTGAGGATGAGCGCGTGCTGCGCGCCGCCCAGCAGATGATCGAGGACAAGCTGGGCTTCCCGATCCTGATCGCCCGGCCGGAGGTGGTGGAAACCCGCATCAAGCGCATGGGGCTGAAGCTGGTGCCGGGCGAGAATGTCGAGATCGTGAACCCGCAGAGCGATCCGCGCTTCCCGGAATACTGGAAGCTGTACCACCAGATCATGGAACGCCACGGCGTCTCGCCGGATTACGCCCGCACCGTGGTGCGCACCCGGACCACGGCCATCGCCACGCTGATGATCAAGCGTGGCGAGGCCGACGCCATGATCTGCGGCACCATCGGGCGCTATAATGATCATTTGCGGCACATCACCGACATCATCGGCAAGGCCGAGGGCGTGCGCCAGATGTCGGCGCTGAACCTGCTGGTGCTGTCCAAAGGCACCTATTTCCTGGCCGATACCTATGTCACCCCCGACCCCTCGGCCGAGGAGATTGCCGATCTGGTCGTGCTGGCCGCCGATGAGGTGCGCCGCTTCGGGATCGAGCCGAAGGTGGCGCTGCTGTCGCATTCCAGCTTCGGCAGCCATGACACGCCGTCGGCGGTGAAGATGCGCGAGGCGCTGCAGATCCTCATGCGCCGCGCCCCCGATCTGCAGGTCGAGGGCGAGATGCATGGCGACGCCGCTGTATCCGAGGCCATCCGCAGCCGCATTTTCCCGAGTTCCCGTCTGACCGGCCCGGCCAATCTTTTCATCATGCCGACACTGGACGCCGCCAATATCTCGTTCAATCTGCTGAAGGTGCTGGGCGAGGGGCTGTCCGTCGGCCCGATCCTGCTGGGCGCGGCGATGCCGGTGCATATCCTCACCCCGTCGGTGACGGTGCGCGGCATTGTGAACATGGCGGCGCTGGCGGTGGTTGATGCCCAGAGCCAGGAGACCGGAGCCTAGACTTACGCACACCTAACGCCCGAAGGACCGCGCATGAGCGATACCGATCAGAAGCGCGACAGCGAAGAGACGGGCGCCCAGGAGGCGCTGCCGGCGGAGTCCTCGTCCCATCAGGATCACCAGCCCGACCACCGGCCCGATCATGGGGACGACATGGACGGGCCGAGCACGCTGTCGCCCGCCGCCACGGATGCCGCCCTGGAGGCTGAGGAGGCGCTGGAGGCGCTTGCCCGCGAACAGGGTGTGCCGGAGCCTGCCGAGCCGCCAATGCCGTCTGGCGGCGATCCTGCGGCTCCTGAGGATGCAGCGCCGGCCCAGATGCCCTCCGAGATGCTGAAGCGTTTCGCGCTGACGCCGAAGCTGGAGCGCCGGGTTGCCAAGGCGATTGACGAGGACAAGCTGAAGAAGGCGGCGAAGCTGGCGCATCGCCTGCATGCCGCCGATCTGGCTGATCTGATCGAGCGCCTGTCCTATGAGCAGCGTGCGCTGCTGCTGGAAGGCCTGCGCGACAGGTTCGACGCTGAGATACTGCCCTATCTGAACGAGACGGTGCGGGACGAGGTGATCGACCTGCTCGGTCCCGAGACCGTCGGCAAGGCGATCTCCGAACTCGATTCGGATGATGCCATCGCGATCATCGAGGATATGGAGGAGGGCGAGAAGGAAGCCATCCTCGCCACCGTCGATCCGGCCGACCGCGCCCTGCTGGAAGAAGGCCTGACCTTCCCGGAGGAATCCGCCGGCCGCCTGATGCAGCGCGAACTGGTCGCCGTGCCGTCGCACTGGACGGTCGGCCAGACCATCGACTTCATGCGTACCAATCCGAATCTGCCGGATGATTTCTACGAGATTTTTGTCGTCGATCCGCGCTTCAAGCCGGTCGGCGTGCTGTCGCTGGGCCGGCTGCTGCACCACAAGCGCCCGGTGCGGCTGCGCGACATCATGGCGACGGATTTCGTGCGGCTTCAGGCCGATACGCCGCAGGCCGAGGTGGCCCATCTGTTCCGGCAATACGGCCTGGTCTCCGCCCCGGTGGTGAATGACAGCGGCCGGCTGCTCGGCCGGGTCACGGTCGATGACGTCGTGGATATCGTCGACGAGGAGGCGGAGGAGGATATCCTGCGCCTCGGCGGCGTGTCGGAATCCGATCTGCAAAGCTCGGTCTTCGATACCGTCAAGCAACGCTTCATGTGGCTGCTGATCAATCTGGGCACGGCGATCATGGCCTCGGGCGTCATCGCCATGTTCGAGGGCACCATCGAGCAGATCGTGGCGCTGGCCGTGCTGATGCCCATCGTCGCCTCGATGGGCGGCAATGCCGGCACCCAGACCGTGACCGTGGTGGTGCGCGCCCTGGCCATGCGCAATCTCAGTACCTCCAACGCGCTGCGGGTGATCTGGAAGGAAACCGCTGTCGGCCTGCTCAACGGCACGATTTTCGCGGTGCTGATCGGGCTGATTGCCGGATTCTGGTTCGACCCGATCATCGGCGGCGTAATCGGCGCTGCCATGATCATCAACATGCTGGTGGCCGGCCTGTCCGGAGCACTGATTCCCATCGGGCTGGAGCGGCTGAAGATCGACCCCGCCGTCGCCTCGTCGGTATTCCTGACCACCATGACCGACGTCATCGGCTTCTTCGCCTTCCTGGGGCTGGCGCGGGCCTTCCTGCTCTAACTTTACCTATGCGTAAAGTTATGCGAGGCTGAGGCATGTCAGAAAGCTTCACCATCGCGCAGCTGGCCGGGGAGTTCGGCATTACCCACCGGGCCATCCGGTTCTATGAATCGGAAGGGCTGCTGGCGCCGTCGCGGCGCGGCAATCGGCGGGTCTATGCGGCGGGTGACCGGGTACGGCTGAAGCTGATCCTGCGCGGCCGACGGCTTGGCTTCTCCGTTGCCGAGATCAAGGAAATCCTGAGTCTCTACGAGTCGGATGGCGGGGAGGGTGCGCAGCTGCGCCATCTGGTCGGGAAAATCCGCGAGCGCCGTGCAATCCTGCGCCAACAGCGCGCCGATATCGATGCCATCCTGGACGAGCTGGATCGGCTGGAGGGAGCCTGCACCGACCGACTGCTGGATGCCGCCGATTGATTGACGCGCACGTAAGGCGGGATTAGGCTTTCCCAAAAATACCAGCCGGGAGGCGTCTATGCACATCACCATCAGCGATCCGGAGTATGCGGCGCGGGTCAGACGGGCCTTTGACGGCCAGCCCTATATGCATTTCATCGGGGCGACGATGACCGGCCTTGCCCCCGGCGGCTGCGAAATCCGCCTGCCCTATCGCCCGGAGCTGTCGCAGCATGACGGTTTCTTCCATGGTGGGGTGATCGGTGCGATTGCCGACAATGCCTGCGGTTTTGCCAGCTACACCGTGGCCGGGGCCAGCCAGGCCATCCTGACCGTGGAATACAAGCTGAACATCGTCTCCCCCGGTATCGGCGATGCGCTGGTGGCGCGTGGCCGCATCGTGAAGCCGGGCCGCCGGCTGGTGATTGCCCAGGCCGATGTGCATGCGATCCGCGACGGGCGGGAGAAGCTGGTGGCGACCTCGCTCAGCACGCTGATGCTGCTCGATCCGGAGGAGCGCGGCGCCCGCGCCTGATGTGACATGCCTAATGGGACACGCTTGATTTGACAGATAAGGCCGCGTCTGATGAAGGACCGGTCGATAAGAGCCGATAGGGAGGAACCATGAGCATCCCCAACGATCTGCCGGGGCTGAATTTCGATCTGGGCGAGACCGCCGATATGATGCGCGATCAGGTGCGCGGCTTCGCGGCCGACGAGATCGCGCCGCGCGCCGCCGATATCGACCGCGACAACCAGTTCCCGGATGATCTGTGGCGCAAGATGGGCGCTCTCGGCGTGCTCGGCATCACGGTCGGCGAGGAATATGGCGGTGCCGGCATGGGCTATCTGGAGCATTGCGTGGCGCTGGAGGAAATTTCCCGCGCCTCGGCTTCGGTGGGCCTCAGCTATGGTGCGCATTCCAATCTCTGCGTGAACCAGATCCGCCTCAACGGCACGGAGGCGCAGAAGCGCCGCTACCTGCCGAAGCTGGTCAGTGGCGAGAATGTCGGCGCGCTGGCGATGAGCGAGCCGGGGGCTGGCTCCGATGTGGTGTCGATGCGCACCAAGGCGGAGAAGAAGGGCGACCGCTACATCCTGAACGGCAGCAAGATGTGGATCACCAATGGCCCCGATGCCGATACGCTGGTGGTCTATGCCAAGACCGACCCGGAAAAGGCGCAGCACGGCATCACCGCCTTCCTGATCGAGAAGGGCATGAAGGGCTTCTCCACCGCGCAGAAGCTGGACAAGCTGGGCATGCGCGGCTCCAACACCTGTGAGCTGGTGTTCCAGGACTGCGAGGTGCCGGAAGAGAACGTGCTGGGCCAGCTGAATGGCGGCGTGCGGGTGCTGATGAGCGGGCTGGATTACGAGCGCGCGGTGCTGGCCGCCGGGCCGTTGGGCATCATGCAGGCCTGCATGGATGTCGTCGTGCCCTATGTGCATGAACGCAAGCAGTTCGGCAAATCCATCGGCGAATTTCAGCTTATGCAGGGCAAGCTGGCCGACATGTACACGACGATGAATGCCAGCAAGGCCTATGTCTATGCGGTGGCGAAGGCCTGCGACCGCGGCGAGGTGACACGCAAGGATGCGGCGGGCTGCATCCTATACGCCGCCGAAAAAGCCACCTGGATGGCGCTGGAGGCGATCCAGTGTCTTGGCGGCAACGGCTATATCAACGAGTATCCCACCGGCCGGTTGCTGCGCGACGCCAAGCTCTATGAGATCGGGGCGGGCACTTCGGAAATCCGCCGCATGCTGATCGGCCGCGAATTGTTCAACGAAACCCGATAGGATTCCCCATGACGCGCCGCCGCATTTCCTCCGGTTCCAGTTTCGAGAAACTCTGCTCCTACAGCCGTGCCGTGATCCATGGCGACTGGGTCTATGTCTCCGGCACCACCGGCTTCGACTATGCGAAGATGACCATCTCTGACGATCTTGCGGAGCAGACGGAGCAGTGCTTCCGCAATATCGAGAAGGCGCTGATCGAGGCCGGCGCGAAGATGGCCGATGCCGTGCGCATCATCATCTATCTGGGTACCCCGTCCGATTTCGAGACCGTTGCCCCGATCGTCGGCAAATGGTGCGCGGAATGCCGTCCGGCCAATACGACGGTTGTCGCCCGGTTCATCGATCCCAAGATCAAGATCGAGATCGAGGTGACCGCCATCATCCAGCGGCCCGAGGGCGAATAAGCCTCGGCGGTCCTACCGGAAACCAAGGGAGAAGATCATGCCGATTGTTCTGATCACCGGCGCGAATCGCGGCATCGGGCTGGAATTCGCCAAACAATATGCCGCCGATGGCTGGAAAGTCATCGCCACGGCGCGCGATGCCGGAAAGGCGGGCGATCTGGCCGCCATTCCCGGCGTGCAGGTCGAACAGCTGGAGGTGACCGATGATGCCTCGGTCGCCGCACTGGCGAAGAAGCTGGCCGGCACGAAGATCGATGTGCTGCTGAACAATGCCGGCATTTCCGGCCCGCGCGGCTTCGCCATCGGCGAGTGGGACTTCAAGGCCTGGGAAGAGGTGCTGAGCGTCAATGCCGTCGCCCCCTTGCGGGTGACGCAGGCCTTCCTGCCGCTTGTCGAGGCTTCGGAGGGCAAGCAGGTGGTGTTCATCAGCTCGCGCATGGCCTCGATTACGCTGAATGGCGGCGGCAGCGCCTTCTACCGCTCGTCCAAGACGGCGCTGAACATGGCGGTTAGCTGCCTGGCGCTGGAAGTGAAGGAAAAGGGTATCACCTGCACGGTCATGCATCCGGGCTGGGTGAAGACCGATATGGGCGGCGCTGGCGCCGACATCACCACGAATGAGAGCGTCAGCGGCCTGCGCAAGGTGATCTCCGGGCTGGACATCGCCAAGACCGGCAAGTTCTTCAACTATGACGGGGCGGAATTCCCCTGGTAGGGACAAGTATTCTCCAGCCGTCACCCCCGCACTAGTTGCGGGGGGGCCAAGGGTCAGCCCGCTGGATGTCGGTCGCGTAGGCTGGACCCTGGATTCCCGGGACAAGCCCGGGAATGACGGTCAGAGAGAACCAGCGGTTCGAAGCAATCGTACTGCGGTGATCAAATGAGGAGGAGGGCGGCATGCGGTTCAGTGAAGAGCAGCGGATGATCCGCGACATGGCGCGGGATTTCGCGCGCGAGAAGCTGCAGCCCAACGCCGCGCGCTGGGACCGCGAGCATGAATTCCCCGCTGATGCCGTGGCGCAGATGGGCGCGCTTGGCCTGATGGGCATGCTGGTGCCCGAGGAATGGGGCGGTGCCGCCACCGACAATGTCGCCTATGCCCTGGCACTGGAGGAGGTGGCGGCCGGCGATGGCTCCTGCTCCACCATCATGAGCGTGCATAATTCGGTCGGCTGCATGCCGATCCTGCGCTTCGGCACGGAGGAGCAGAAGGAACGTTACCTGCGCCCGCTGGCGACCGGCGAGATGCTGGCCGCCTTCTGCCTGACCGAGCCGCAGGCCGGCAGCGATGCCTCCTCGATCCGTACCCGCGCCCGGCAGGACGGCAATCACTGGGTGCTGAACGGCACCAAGCAGTTCATCACCTCGGGCAACCGGGCGGATATCGCCATCGTCTTCGCCGTCACTGATCCCGAGGCCGGCAAGAAGGGCATCTCCGCCTTCATCGTGCCGACAAAGACGCCCGGCTATCAGGTCGCCAGCGTCGAGCGCAAGCTGGGCCAGCACGCCTCCGACACCTGCCAGATCGTGTTCGAGGAGATGCGCCTGACGCCGGACCTGATGCTGGGCGAGCCCGGGCAGGGCTACCGCATCGCCCTGTCTAACCTGGAAGGCGGGCGCATCGGCATCGCTGCCCAGTCGGTCGGCATGGCGCGCGCGGCCTATGAGGCGGCGCTGGCCTATGCGAAGGAGCGCCAGAGCTTCGGCAAGCCGATCATCGAGCATCAGGCGGTGGGTTTCCGCCTGGCCGATATGGCGACGCAGATCGAGGCTGCCCGGCTTCTGGTGCTGAACGCCGCCGAGAAGCGCGACGCCGGCGAGCCCTGCCTGAAGGAAGCGGCGATGGCCAAGCTGTTCGCCTCCGAAATGGCCGAGCGGGTCTGTTCCGACGCCATCCAGATCCATGGCGGCTATGGCTATCTGGAGGATTTCCCGGTCGAGCGCATCTACCGCGATGTCCGGGTCTGCCAGATATATGAAGGCACCTCCGACATTCAGCGCCTCGTCATCGCCCGCGAGTTGGCGGCGTGACAAGATAGAAAGAAAATCAGGAGGATTCCCTATGTCCGATTCAGCGAAAACCCCGGTCGAGTTCTATTTCGACTTCTCCTCGCCCTATGCCTTTCTCTCCGGCCTGCGCATCGACGATGTGGCGCGGCTGTATGAGCGCGATGTGGCGTGGAAGCCGGTCATGCTGGGCGTGGTGTTCAAGACCACCGGCGCCACCCCGCTGCTCGACCAGCCGCTGAAGGGCGAGTATTCCCGGCGCGACCTGCTGCGCGCCGCGCGGCTGCAGGGCGTGGATTTCGCCTTCCCGAACCAGATGCCGTTTGCCGCCATCGCCCCCTCGCGGCTGTTCTACTGGCTGGAGGAACAGAACCCGGCACAGGCCACGGCCTATGCCAAGGCGGTGTTCTCGACGGCTTTCCAGCAGGGCGTCGCGGTGAACAGCCCGGAGATTGCCGCCGATGTCGCGGCCCGGCTGGGCGTCGACAGGGATGCGGCGCTGGCCGCCTGCAATGATCCAGCGGTGAAGGAGAAGCTGCGCCTGGCCAATGAGCAGGCCATCGCCGCCGGTGTCTGCGGCGCGCCCTTCTTCGTCATCGATGGCGAGCCCTTCTGGGGCAATGACCGCCTTGACCAGGTCGAGCGCTGGCTCGCGACCGGCGGGTGGTGAGCCTATCCGCATGAGCATCCTGAAAAGCCAGATCAACACCCGCAGCGCGGCGTTCCGCGAGAACGAAGCGGCGATGCGCGCGCTGGTCGATGATCTGAAGGCCAAGGTGCATCAGGTGAAGCTGGGCGGCGGGGAGAAGGCGCGTGATCGGCACCTGTCGCGCGGCAAGCTGCTGCCGCGGGAGCGGGTACGCACGCTGCTGGATGTCGGCTCGCCCTTCCTGGAGCTCTCCCAGATGGCGGCGCATGGTGTGTATGGCGATGACATCCCGGCGGCGGGCATCATCACCGGCATCGGCCGTGTGTCCGGCCAGGAATGCGTCATCGTCGCCAATGACGCGACGGTGAAGGGCGGCACCTATTTCCCGCTGACCGTGAAGAAGCATCTGCGGGCGCAGGAGATCGCGCGGGAGAACAACCTGCCTTGCGTCTATCTGGTTGATTCCGGCGGGGCCAACCTGCCGAACCAGGATGAGGTGTTCCCCGACCGCGACCATTTCGGCCGGATATTCTTCAACCAGGCGACCATGTCGGCCGAGGGCATTCCGCAGATCGCCGTGGTGATGGGCAGCTGCACGGCGGGCGGCGCCTATGTGCCGGCCATGTCGGATGAAAGCATCATCGTGAAGGGCCAGGGCACCATCTTCCTGGGCGGCCCGCCCTTGGTGAAGGCGGCGACCGGCGAGGTGGTGACGGCCGAGGATCTGGGCGGCGCCGATGTGCATTCCCGCATTTCCGGCGTGACCGATCATTACGCCCAGAACGATGCGCATGCGCTGTCCATCGCGCGAAAGATCATCGGCAATCTGAACCGCTCCAAACAGCCCAATGTGACTTTGCGCGAGGCAAGGCCGCCGCTCTATGATCCGGCCGAGCTGTATGGCGTGGTGCCGACCGATCTGCGCAAACCCTATGATGTGCGCGAGGCCATCGCCCGCATCGTCGATGGCAGCGAGTTCGACGAGTTCAAGCAGCTTTACGGCCAGACACTGGTGACCGGCTTTGCTCATCTGTTCGGCTATCCCGTTGGCATCATTGCCAATAACGGCATCCTGTTCTCGGAATCGGCGCTGAAAGGCGCGCATTTCATCGAGCTGTGCGCCCAGCGCGGCATTCCGCTGGTCTTCCTGCAGAACATCACCGGCTTCATGGTCGGGCGGAAATACGAGGCGGGCGGCATCGCCAAGGATGGCGCCAAGCTGGTGACGGCGGTGGCGACGGCCAATGTGCCGAAGATCACCATGATCCTGGGCGGCAGTTTCGGCGCCGGCAATTATGGCATGTGCGGCCGCGCCTTCGGCCCGCGCTTCCTATGGATGTGGCCGAATGCCCGTATCTCGGTTATGGGCGGCGAGCAGGCGGCGAATGTGCTGGCTCAGGTGAAGCGCGACAATTTCGAGGCTGCCGGCACCGACTGGCCGGTTGAGGAGCAGGAAGACTTCATGGCGCCGATCCGCCGGCAATATGAGGATCAGGGCCACCCCTATTACGCGAGCGCCCGGCTGTGGGATGACGGCATCATCGACCCCGCCGAGGCCCGTACCGTGCTGGGCCTCAGCCTGTCCGCCGCGCTGAACCGCCGCATCGAGCCGACGAAATTCGGCCTGTTCCGGATGTAGGCGGGAAGATATGGCGACGATCTGGTTCTATCATCTGCTGCGCAGCGATCTGGAGGCGGAATTACCGCGCCTGCTGGAAATGACGCTGAAGCGTGGCAAGCGGGCGCTGGTGCTGGCTTCCTCTCCGGAGCGGGTCGAGGCGCTGGCCCAGCATCTGTGGGTGTATAGCGACGAGAGCTTCCTGCCGCATGGCACGGCGAAGGATGGCCGGCCGGAGGAGCAGCCGGTCTGGCTGGCCGAGGCCGACGAGAATGCGAACAACGCCGACTATCTGTTCCTGACGGATGGCGCCAGCTCGGTGCATCTCGATCTGTTCGAGCGCTGCCACGATATCTTCGACGGGCGCGACCCGGTGGCGCTGGCCGCAGCGCGCGAACGCTGGAAGGCGCTGAAGGCCGCCGGGCACGAGCTGGCCTATCAGCGCCAGAAGGAAGGCGGCGGCTGGGAACTGGTCGCCTGACGCTGTCGGCGCCGGCTGCCCCTGAAACCCGCTGTTGCCGCAACGCAGCACGCCCGGTATAACCGCCGCCACCGCATTACCCATAAGCCTTCTGGAGCGAATCATCATGGCCATCGAGCGTACTCTGTCGATTCTCAAGCCTGACGCCACCCGCCGCAACCTGACCGGCAAGATCAATGCCCGTTTCGAAGAAGCCGGCCTGCGCATCGTCGCGCAGAAGCGCCTGCATCTGTCGAAGGCCCAGGCCGAGGGCTTCTATGCCGTGCACAAGGAGCGCCCGTTCTTCGGTGAGCTCGTCAGCTTCATGATCTCCGGCCCGGTCGTGGTTCAGGTCTTCGAGGGCGAGAACGCCGTTATGAAGAACCGCGAAATCATGGGCGCCACCAACCCGGCCAATGCCGCGCCCGGCACGATCCGCAAGGATTTCGCCGAGTCGATCGAGGCGAATTCGGTGCATGGTTCGGATTCGGCCGAGAACGCCAAGACCGAGATCGAGTATTTCTTCAAGCCGGAAGAGATCGTCGGCTAAATCCGGGCCTCAGGCTCCGGACAGCAAAAAGGCCGGGATCATCCCGGCCTTTTTTATTTCGCTCCTGCCCGGATCAGACCAGGAAAATGGCCATCAGGACAAGCGAGATGACGACGGCGATGGTGCCATACTTGAAGAACTGCACGAAACCGTCATAAATCTGCGCGTGGCGCTTGGTGTCTTCATCCATGGTCATGGCGAACGGGCCTCTTGCAAGAAACGTGACTAAAAAACGATATCCAGCATGGCCGGATCAATGTGCAGCATCATATAGCGCATTCGAGGCCGGCGAATAAAGCGCCAAAGCCGGGCCGGTACAGGTTTCACCTTGCGGTCATTGAAATTCGGTTAAAATAAGTTGCGGTTTGCCTTTGGAAGGGCCAATTTCTACGCATCCGAAATGTCGGAATGTCGGGAGAGAGACCCAACAAGGCCCTCGACTTTCCAGACCCGCGAAAGATCGTAGAGGTCAATGCCACAGGTATCGAGGTCGAGGCAGGTGGTGCCGGGTCGTATATCAATTCCCGAAAGAGTATCCAATGAGCGATTACAATTCCGGTGGTGACGACGCCACCATCAACGGGTCCGTGAAGTGGTTCAGTGCTGAAAAGGGATATGGCTTCGTCGCGCCGGCCGATGGATCCCCCGATGTCTTCCTGCATATTTCGGCTCTGAAACGCGCCAATTTCGACGATGCCCCGAAGGGCTCGACCATTGTCTGCCAGGTGCAGCAGGGCCAGAAGGGCCGCCAGGTTTCCCAGGTTATCGAGCTTGATGTCACCACGGCTGATCCGGTCGCCCCGCGGCGTGCCGACAGCTTCGAGGACAGGCCGCGTGGCGGCGGTTACGGCGACCGCCCGCAGGGTGGCTATGGTGATCGTCCGCAAGGCGGCTATGGCCGTCCCCAGGGTGGCTATGGTGACCGTCCGCAGGGCGGCGGCTATGCGGATCGCTCCGCCCAGGATCGTCCCGGCGGCGGTTATGGTGATCGCCCGCGCGGTGGCGGCGGTGGCTATGGCGACCGTCCGCAGGGCGGCTATGGCGGTGGTGATCGTGGCGGTTATGCCGGCGGTGGCGACCGCGGTGGTTATGCCCAACCGGATCGCGGCGGTTTCGGCGGCGACCGGGGGGGTGACCGGGGCGGCAGTGATAACGGCTTCGGCGAGCGCACCGACCGGCGCGACTTCGAACGGCGCGGCTCGCGCCGGCGCTACGAAGAATAGCCTGCCGGGCAAACACTATAAAAAGGCGCCCTTCGGGGCGCCTTTTTCATGTCTGGGGTGACGGCCGGGCAAGGGCCGCTTGCTTGATGTGCGGGGGGCACGCCCCATATGCGAACGGTAGAGATTTCCCCTTCGCGACAGGAGCGCCCCATGGATCAGGACGAGCACAGGATCATCGACGGTCTTTTCGTGAAACTGCGCCAGGCCGAGGATCAGGGCGGTCCACGCGACAGCCAGGCGGAGGCCGTAATCCGCGATCATCTGGCCGCCCAGCCTGCCGCGCCCTATTACATGGCGCAGGCCGTGCTGGTGCAGGAGGATGCGCTGCGCCGGGCAGCCGAACGCATCGAGGCGCTGGAGGGCGAGCTGCGCAGCCGGCCGGCGGGCGGTGGTTTCCTGGCCGGGCTGTTCGGTGGCGCCCCGGCAGCGGGCGAATCCCGGCCAGGCCAGACGCCCCACACGACCGGCATGATGGACCGGTATCGGAACCAGCCTGGGACCAGCAGTTTTCTCGGGGGTGCCATGCAGACCGGAATGGCCGTTGCAGGCGGGCTGTTGCTTGGTAACATGCTGGCCGGCCTGTTCGCCAATCCCGCCGATGCCGCCCAGGATGAGTTCAGCCGCGCCGATGCGGGGTCGGAAGACCCGGATATGGGCGGCGGCGATATGGATATGGATCTGTTCTAGGGCGCTGTCGCAGCGCCTACCCTCGGTCCGTAAGGGCCGGCTGACACAAGAAAAGAGGAAGCCCCCATGAGCCTGCCCATCACCCTTAAAGACCCCACGCTGTTCCGGCAGCAATGCTATATCGATGGCGCCTGGGCGGATGCCGACAAGGGCGGCACGCTGGATGTCACCAATCCGGCCGATAATGCCAAGCTGGGCACCATCCCGAAAATGGGCGCGTCCGAGACCCGCCGCGCCATCGAAGCCGCGAACAAGGCGCTGCCCGCCTGGCGCGCCAAGACCGGCAAAGAACGCGCCGTCATCCTGCGCAAGCTGTTCGATTTGATGATGGCCAACCAGGATGATCTGGGGGCGATCATGACCGCCGAGCAGGGCAAGCCTTTGCCCGAGGCGAAAGGCGAGATCGCCTATGCTGCCAGCTTCATCGAATGGTTCGGCGAGGAAGCCAAGCGCGTCTACGGCGACACTATCCCCGGCCACCAGGCCGACAAGCGCATCGTGGTGACGAAGGAGCCGATTGGCGTCGTCGGCGCGATCACGCCGTGGAATTTCCCGGCGGCGATGATCACCCGCAAGCTGGGGCCGGCCCTGGCGGCGGGCTGCACCATCGTCATCAAGCCGGCAACGGCGACCCCGTTCTCGGCGCTGGCGCTGGCGGAGCTGGCGGAACGCGCCGGCGTGCCGAAGGGCGTGATGAACGTCGTCACCGGCTCGGCCTCGGCCATTGGCGGCGAGCTGACCGGCAACCCCATCGTGCGCAAGATCACCTTCACCGGCTCCACCGAGATCGGCAAGGTGCTGCTGGAGCAATGCGCCGCCACCGTGAAGAAGGCCTCGATGGAGCTGGGCGGCAATGCGCCCTTCATCGTGTTCGACGATGCCGATCTGGACAAGGCGGTGGAGGGGGCGATTGCCTCGAAATACCGCAATGCCGGCCAGACCTGCGTCTGCGCCAACCGCCTGCTGGTGCAGGATGGTGTCTATGAGGCGTTCTCCAAGAAGCTGGCCGAGGCCGTCGGCAAGCTGAAGGTCGGCAATGGCTTCGACAAGGATGTCATGCAGGGGCCACTGATCGACATGGCTGCCGTGGAGAAGGTGGAAGAGCATATCGCCGACGCCCTCGGCAAGGGTGCCAAGGTGGTTATCGGCGGTAGCCGGCATGCGCTGGGCGGCAGCTTCTTCCAGCCAACCGTGCTGTCGGGCGTGACCACCGACATGAAGATCACCCGTGAGGAAACCTTCGGCCCGGTTGCCCCGCTGTTCCGCTTCAAGACGGAAGAAGAGGCGATCCAGATGGCCAATGATACCGAATTCGGCCTGGCCTCCTATTTCTACAGCCGCGATCTCAGCCGGGTCTGGCGCGTGGCCGAGGGGCTGGAATACGGCATTGTCGGCATCAATACCGGCATCATCTCGACCGAAGTCGCTCCCTTCGGCGGCGTGAAGGAATCCGGTCTCGGCCGCGAAGGCTCGAAATACGGCATCGAGGATTTCATGGAGATGAAATATCTCTGCATGGGCATCTAGCCCGCCAGTGCAGGAATACGGGAAGGGAGGACGGCCTCCCTTCCCGTTCTCTGATGTCCCCGCTTTGAAAGCAGTCCCATGGCCCAGTACGATTATGATCTCTTCGTCATCGGCGCCGGATCCGGCGGCGTGCGCGCCAGCCGGATTTCCGCCCGGCATGGCGCCCGCGTGGCGATCTGCGAGGATTTCCGGGTCGGTGGCACCTGCGTCATCCGGGGCTGCGTGCCGAAGAAGCTGCTGACCTATGCCGCGCATTTTCATGAGGATTTCGAGGATGCCGCCGGCTTCGGCTGGACCATCGGCGAGACCGCTCATGACTGGAAGGCGCTGATCAGCAACAAGAACACCGAGATCGACCGGCTGAACGCCATCTATATCCGCCTGCTGAAGGATGCCGGGGTGGAACTGATCGAAGGGCGTGGCAGCCTGGTTGATGATCATACCGTGAAGGTCGGCGATGCGACCTACACTGCCGGCACGATCCTGATCGCCACGGGCGGCTGGCCGGAAATGCCGGATATCCCCGGCATCGAACATGCGCTGACCTCGAACGAGGCGCTGGAGCTGGACAGCCTGCCGCGCCGCGTGGTGATCGTCGGCGGCGGCTTTATCGCCGTCGAATTCGCCGGCATCTTCAACGGCCTTGGCTCGGATGTGACGCTGGCGATCCGCCGCGACCTGCCGCTGCGCGGCTTCGACGAGGATATCCGCGCCGGCCTGGCCGAAGAATTGACGAAGAAGGGCATCACCATCGCCCCGAACACCACTATCACCTCCATCGAGAAGACGGCGGACGGCTTCAGCCTGATGACCGACAGCGAGGAGATCATCGAGTGCGACGCGGTCATGTATGCGACCGGCCGGATGCCCAACACAAAGGGGCTGGGGCTGGAGGAAGTGGGCGTGCATGTGAACAAGAAGGGCGCCATCGCGGTCGATGAATATTCCCGGACCACGGTGGAGAATATCTATGCCGTCGGCGACGTGACCGACCGCATCGCGCTGACGCCGGTGGCACTGGCCGAGGGCCATGCCTTCGCCGATACGGTTTTCGGCAAGAAGCCGCGCGCGGTCGATCACAGCAATGTCGCCAGCGCCGTGTTCAGCCATCCGCCGATCAGCAGCGTCGGCCTGACCGAGGCGCAGGCCCGCGAGCAATACGAGGCTGTCGATACCTATGTGTCCCGCTTCAAGCCGATGAAGCACACGCTCTCCGGCCGGGACGAGCGCAGCCTGATGAAGCTGGTCGTCGATCGCGCCACCGACCGCGTCGTCGGCTGCCACATGCTGGGCGCCGACGCGCCGGAGATCGTGCAGGGCCTCGCCATCGCATTGAAGGCCGGCGCCACCAAGGCCGATTTCGACGCCACCATCGGCATCCACCCGACCGCCGCCGAGGAATTCGTCACCATGCGCGAAAAGCAGCCCGACCCGACCACGCCGGGCAGCATCGAGCCAGCGGAATAGGGCCTCGTCTCTCTAACCGTCATTCCCGGCCCCAAGCCCCACGGGGTGCCGGGAATTCAGGGTCCAGCCTTCTCGACCGACATCCAGTAAGCGGAAGCATGGACCCCCGCAACAAGTGCGGGGGTGACGGACGGGCTCTACCCCTCCCAGCGTGCCGCGTGCGTGCCGAGCGGCACCGAGGGGTGATCCCAGCGTGGCGGGGTGTCGGAGAGCAGGCCGGCATGTCGGATGGCGGTCAGACGCCCGAAGCCGCAGGGCGTTTCTTCCAGCAAATCGCGGATATCCTCCAGCGCCGGGTCCGGGCAGTCGAGCCCGCTCTCGATCCGGCCGAGGCCGCGCAGCCAGTGGCCGGTCTGGGCCAGCGAGACACGGATATGCCAGCTGCCGCCTTCCTGTACCTGCCGGGCCAGCGCCGCCATCGCGCCATAGGCCAGCAGATAGCCCGAGGCATGATCGAGCGCCTGCGCCGGCAGGGGCTTTGGCCCGTCCTGACCGGCCGCCTCGGCCTCTGCGACATTCAGGCCGGAGGCGGTCTGCACCAGCGAATCGAAGCCGCGCCTGTCGGCCCAGGGACCGTCGGGTCCATAGGCTGACAGGCTGGCATAGACGATGCCGGGGTGCCGCGCGGCCGCTTCTTCCGGCCCGTAGCCGAGCGCGGCGATGCCGCCCGGCCGATAGCCCTGAATGACGATGTCAGCCGCGCGCAGTAGCCCGGCAAAGCGTGTCTTGTCGCCGCTGTCCCGCAGGTCGAGCTGCGCTGAGCGCTTGCCGCGTCCGGTGTCGATGACCAGCGGGGAGCTGGCCGGCAGATGCGGCGCGGTGACCAGCAGCACCTCTGCGCCATGGGCGGCCAGCGTGCGCCCGGCGACCGGGCCGGCGATGATCCGCGTCAGGTCCAGCACCTTCACGCCGCTGAGCGGGCGGGTGCCCGGCGGCAGCGGCCGGGGCGGGGCCTCGCCGATCTTCTCCAGGCTCAGCACCGGCAGGGCGGCGACCGCGCGGCCCTGCGGATGGGCATCCCATTGTGCGAAGCTGCGCATTGCGGTGACGACCAGCCCGGCCTCCGCCGCCTTCTGCTCAAAGGCCTCGGCCTGCCAGGAGTGCAGCGCCGCTGCCACGGCATCGCGGTCATAGGTGCAGCCCAGTATCGCCAGCACGCCGTCGCGGTGATGCGGGAAATTGGTGTGCAGCCGCACCCATCCGCCATCGCCGCAGGCATAGGTTCCGGCGATCTTGTCCCACAGCTCCGGCGCCGGCGCGCCATCGATGCGAAGATAGCGCTCGCTGCGGAATTCGGCGGCGGCGTGGCGCATGTCGATCATGGCCTGCTGTACCGTATTGGTGCGCAGCCGCCAGATCTCCGCCGCTGCCAGTGTCGCCGCGGCGATGCTGGCCTGCGCCGCCGTGCCGACCGCGAAGGAGGAGGGCAGTGCCGGCTCCTCCCCGGTCAGGGTCACGCGGGACAGGGCTGCCGCCGGCTGATCTAGTGCCTGCCACAACCCGGCCAGGGCCTCGCTGGGGGATATCGTCATCGGGCGTCCCGTTCTACTGTCGAGGGGTCAACAATAAAGGCGAAGGCCGAAATCCAGAGGGAGGAAAATCACATGGCAGACAGGCTGAAAGGCAAGGTGGCGATTGTCACCGGGGCGGGGTCCATCGGGCCGGGGTGGGGCAATGGCAAGGCGGTGGCGGCGCTGTTCGCGCGAGAGGGGGCACGAATCTTCGCCATCGACCTGAATCCGGCGGCGGTCGAGGAAACCCGCGCCATCGTCGAGGCGGAAGGTGGCGAGATCGCTCCCTATGTCTGCGATGTTTCCGACAGCGCGCAGGTGAAGGCGATGGTCGATTCCTGCCTGGAGAGGTTCGGCCGCATCGACATTCTGCATAACAATGTCGGCATCATGGCCCTGGGCGGCCCGGTCGATCTGGAGGAAGCAGCGTGGGAGAAGATGCTGAAGGTGAACCTCACCTCCATGTATCTCACCTGCAGGCACGTGCTGCCGGTGATGGCGCGCCAGGGTGCGGGGGCCATCGTGAATATCGGCTCGATCGCCGGCATACGCTGGCTGGGCGTGCCCTATGTCGCCTATTCCATGACCAAGGGGGCCATCGTGCCCTTCACCCGCAGCGTGGCGCTGGAATATGCCGGGCAGGGCATCCGCGCCAATACCATCCTGCCCGGTCTGATGGACACGCCGATGGTGCGCGAAGGGCTTACAGGCGCCTATGGCAAGCCGGGCGATGTCGAGGAGCTGAAGCGCAAGCGCGACGCGCAATGCCCGATGGGCCGCATGGGCGACGCCTGGGACGTGGCGCATGCCGCGCTTTTCCTAGCCTCCGACGAGGCGCGCTACATCACCGGCACGGAGCTGGTGGTCGATGGCGGGCTGACCGCGAAATGCGTGTGACTGCTTAAAGTGCATGCAGTCTTGTGCGGTGCACACTAATTAAGCATAGACTTTATTATAGGGATTCTGATTTTCGATAAATCTGTTTGATTCCAATTGGTCCGACCGCTGGCACGGGGCTTGCTCATTAGGGTGTTGCGATGCAACAGGGCGCCACTCAGGGGAGACCGTGAATGTTTGAAAATCCCTTCGACCCGACCATCAAACTGGGCTGTTCATGTGGCCAGCATGCCAGCCAGTCCGAACATGAGAAGGCAGAACAGCGGCGGATAGCCAGTCAGGAGGAAGAACGCGACAGCCGCATGGTGGATGCCGCGATCCTGCGCGCGATCTTCCCGCAGGATGCCACCCGCCGGGCCTTCCTGCAGACGGTTGGTGCCAGCACGGCGCTGGCGGCGATCAGCCAGTTCTTCCCGCTGGCGACTGCACGCGAGGCCTTTGCGCAAGGGGCGGGCAAGCCGGAGAAGACGGACCTTAAGGTCGGCTTCATCCCGATCACCTGCGCCACGCCGATCATCATGGCGCATCCGATGGGCTTCTATTCCAAGCACGGGCTGAATGTCGAGGTCATCAAGACCGCCGGCTGGGCCGTGGTGCGCGACAAGACGCTGAACAAGGAATATGACGCCGCGCATATGCTGTCCCCCATGCCGCTGGCGATCAGCCTGGGGGCGGGGTCGAACCCGATTCCCTACACCATGCCGGCGGTGGAGAACATCAACGGCCAGGCCATCACCCTGGCGATGAAGCACAAGGACAAGCGCGACCCGAAGAGCTGGAAGGGCTTCAAATTCGCCGTTCCCTTCGACTATTCGATGCACAACTACCTGCTGCGCTATTACCTGGCGGAACATGGCATCGACCCGGACAAGGACGTGCAGATCCGGTCCGTGCCGCCCCCCGAGATGGTCGCCAATCTGCGCGCCGAAAACCTTGACGGCTTCCTCGCGCCCGATCCGGTGAACCAGCGCGCGGTCTATGACGGCGTCGGCTTCATTCACATCCTGTCGAAGGAAATCTGGGACGGTCATCCGTGCTGCGCCTTTGCGGCCAGCAAGGAATTCGTCACCACCATGCCGAACACCTACCGCGCGCTGCTGAAAGGCATCATCGAGGCCACGGCCTTCGCGACCAAGGCGGAGAACCGCAAGCAGATCGCCGAGGCCATTGCCCCGGCCGCCTATCTGAACCAGCCGGTGACCGTGGTCGAGCAGGTGCTGACCGGCACCTTCGCCGACGGTCTGGGGTCGGTGCAGAAAGTGCCCGACCGCATCGATTTCGCGCCCTTCCCGTGGGAGAGCTTCGCGGTCTGGATTCTCACCCAGATGAAGCGCTGGGGCCAGATCAGCGGCGAGATCGACTATGCCGGCGTGGCCAAGGAGGTGTTCCTGGCCACCGACGCGACCAAGCTGATGGCCGAGGCCGGGCTGACGCCGCCCACCGCCACGACCAAGAGCTTCTCGGTCATGGGCAAGGTCTTCGATCCGGCCAAGCCTGAGGAGTATATCGCCAGCTTCGCCATCAAGAAGGGCTGAGCCATGCCGCTTTCCCTCGGCCTTCGGGCCGGGCTGCTTTCCGTGGTGCTGTTCATCGCCTTCATCGCCCTGTGGCATGCGGCGGTGAGCGGCACCGGGAAGGTCGCCGATATCGACCCCGAATACGCCAAGCTGATGGGGGCCAGCGCGGTCACCGGCGCCTCGGCCATGCCGGGGCCGGGCGATATCGGCGTGAAGCTCTGGGAGCATCTGACCAACCCGTTCTACGATAACGGGCCGAACGACAAGGGCATCGGCATCCAGCTCGGTTATTCAATCCTGCGCGTTCTGCTGGGCTTCGGGCTGGCCGTGGTGACGGCCATACCGCTGGGTTTTCTGATCGGCATGTCGCCGCTGTTCTACAAGGCGCTGGACCCGTATATCCAGATATTGAAGCCGATCTCGCCGCTCGCCTGGATGCCGCTGGCGCTCTACACGATCAAGGACAGCAACGCCTCGGCGATCTTCGTCATCTATATCTGCTCGGTCTGGCCAATGCTGCTGAACACCGCCTTTGGTGTGGCGAGTGTGCGCAAGGAATGGCTGAACGTTGCCCGCACGCTGGAGGTCGGCCAGATGCGCACGGCGCTTTCCGTCATCCTGCCGGCGGCCGCCCCCACCATCATGACCGGTGTCAGGATCTCCATCGGCATTGCCTGGCTGGTCATCGTCGCCGCCGAGATGCTCGTGGGCGGCACCGGCATTGGCTATTTCGTCTGGAACGAATGGAACAACCTGTCCATCACCAATGTGATCATCGCCATCCTGTCGATCGGCGTGATCGGCATGCTGCTCGACCAGGCGCTGGGCTGGCTCGCCCGCATCGTCGCCTATCAGGAGTAGGGATATGAGCACCTCCCATATCCGCATCGAGGGTCTGCGCAAGACCTTCCCGGCCCCGCGCGGTGGCACGGCCGTCACCGTGTTCGACCAGGTCTGGTTCGGCATAGAGAAGGGCGAGTTCGTCTGCCTGATCGGCCATTCCGGCTGCGGCAAGACGACGGTGCTGAACATCCTGGCCGGGCTGGACGAGTCCAGCGGCGGCGGGGTGATCGTGAACGGCAAGGAGATCACCGGCCCCAGCCTGGACCGTGCGGTGATCTTCCAGCATCACGCGCTGCTGCCCTGGCTCAGCGTTCTGGGCAACATCGCTTTTGCCGTACGCTCGCGCCATCCCGGCTGGGACAAGGCGAAGGTGCGCGCCCATTGCCAGAAATATATCGATCTGGTGCATCTGAGCGGGGCCGAGCTGAAGAAGCCGTCGCAGCTTTCCGGCGGCATGAAGCAGCGCGTCGGCATCGCAAGGGCGCTGGCCATCGAGCCGGACATCCTGCTGATGGACGAGCCGTTCAGCGCGCTGGACGCCCTGACCCGCGGTTCGCTGCAGGATGAGCTGGTGTCAATCTGCACCGCCACCCAGCAGACCAGTTTCATGATCACCCATGACATCGACGAGGCGATCCTGTTGGCCGACAAGATCGTGCTGATGAGCAACGGGCCCGAGGCGCGGGTCTGCGAGATTGTCGAGAACACCCTGCCCAAGGGCCGCACCCGCAAGGACATGCACCGCCACCCGCATTACTACCCGATGCGCAATCACCTGCTGGAATTCCTGGTGAACCGGGCCAACAGCTTCAAGACCGAGCTGTCGGACCCCGGCTATGACCCGATGCATCCGCCGGTCACAAGGCCGGGGGTCGGCCAGCCGGCGGCGCGTCCTGTTACTACTGGCGAGCCGCTGCTGGACGCCATGACCGCTGGCCGCTGACCCGTTTCCACCGCAAGAAAATCGAGGATACGACCATGAACCGCGTTGAGCTGACCGAGAAGATCCGCGACCTGAAGATCGCCAAGGGTCTGAAGTGGAAGGAGATCACCGACAAGGCCGAGGGCCTGTCGAAGGAATACACGACCGCCGCCCTGATGGGCCAGATGCCGCTGCCCGAGCCGGCCGCCAAGGCCATCGGCACGTTGCTGGGGCTGAATGAGTTCGAGGTGAAGCTGCTGCAGGAAGTGCCTTATCGCGGCTCCCTGCCGACATCGGTGCCGACCGATCCGCTGATCTACCGCTTCTACGAGCTGGTCAGCGTCTACGGCACCACCTTCAAGGCGCTGATCGAGGAGGAATTCGGCGATGGCATCATGAGCGCCATCGATTTCAAGATGGACCTCCAGCGCCAGCCCGACCCGAATGGCGACCGTGTCTCCATCACCATGAGCGGCAAATTCCTGAAATATAAAATGTACTGACCGGCCTGGCGGTCAATCGTCGGCCGCTGCGGCCTTTTCCCGGCGCAGCACGCGGCCGATCAGCAGGCGGAACAGAATCGGCGCGAAGATCACCACGAAGATGATGCGGATGATATGGTGGCTGGAAACGAAGGCGGTGTCGCCGCCGATGGCCAGCGCCACCAGGCTCATCTCCGCCAACCCGCCGGGGGCGAAGGCCAGCACGACGTCCAGCGTGCGGATGTCGCTGGTGATCAGATGGACCAGCAGGGCGAAGACCACCGTCATCGCCAGCAGCAGGGCGGTTGAGATGATGGTGACGCCGACCGTGCGGCGGACCAGCGCCATCTTCGTGCCGGCGAAGCGGCAGCCAATGGCGGTGCCGATCACGACCTGCGCGATGGCAACCAGCTCGAAGGGCGGGGCATGGGTGGTCAGGCCGCCCAGATGGACAACGGCGCTAACCAGCATCGGGCCAACCAGCATGGCAGCCGGTATTCGCGCCAGCTTCGCCAGTGCAGCACCAACCACGGCGCACAAAGCGAGCAGGCCCAGATCGTAAAGTGGGATCGACACCAGGGACGCGCCGGTGACCGCACCGGCCGGCGGCTCATAGCCGATGAAATAGCGGAAGAACAGTGGCACCGTCAGCACGACCAGCAGGATGCGCGCGCCATGGGTCAGCGAGATCACCCGCTCGTCGCCGCCCATGGCGGTGCCGATGGTGATCATCTCCGACAGCCCGCCCGGTGTGGCGGAGAAATAGGCGGTGGCCCGGTCATAGCCGGCGAAGCGCCGGAAATAGACATAGACCAGCGACCCGGCGAGCACGACATAGGCCAGCATGGCGACGCTGGTCAGCACCCATTCGCCCAGATGCTGGACGATCTCCGGCCGGAAGGCGCTGCCCAGCATCACGCCCAGTATGGCCAGGAATCCGGTCCGCAGCTTTGTCGCCATGCGGATCGGCACACCGGCAATCGCCGCTGCCGTGGTCAGGCACATCGCACCCATCATCCAGGCCAGCGGCAGGCGCATTTGCAGGAAGATATAGCCGCCAATGGCGCCGATGCCGAGGGCCAGGGCGATCTGCCAGAGTTTGGCCGGTTGCTTCGGCGGCTTCTGGCTCGGGCTCTCTGCCGCGTCAGTCAAGGTAGCGGCCAAGCCGGACGGCAGTCTGGCCTTTCGTCAGGCGGCGCGACGGCATGATCAGGACACAGCGGTCATAGGGCGTATGGACCGGCACATCGCCGTCATGACCCAGCAGGCTGCCTTTTTTCTCGATCACTTCCAGCCCCAGATAGGGCTCGGCGAAGGTGAATTTGTCGTTCTTCACCGTCACCGCCTCGGTCACCTGGATGATCTGCTGCGGCGGCAGGGTCTGGGTGGAGACGTGGCGGTTCAGCGTCTCCATGTCGATCATCCCGAAATGGAGCAGGAAGCGCAGCGCATTGTCGATGGCGACGGTGGCGCTGGATTTCTCCCAATGCTGGCCGCATTCGATCAGCAGTGCGTTGCGCGGGTCACCCGCATCGCCGAAGAAGCGGTAGTCGCGCAGCCGTTTTCCGGCGGCATGGCCCTTGTCGGACACCACGATTTCCGGATGTTTCAGCGCCCGCGCCAGGGCGATGCCCTTGTCCAGCGGACCGCACAGCATCAGCGGCGCCGTGGTGTGCTGCATGGAATGGATGTCGAGCAGGTAATCCACGCTGTCAAATAGCGGCCGCATCTGCCGGGCGCGGCGCAGTTCCACGCTGTCGCGCGGCCCGTCCAGCACCTCTTCCGACCAGATCCGGTTGAAATCCTCCTCGACGAAGCGCGAGGCGGTCGGGTTGACCCGGTCGAAGCGGGCATAGGCATCGATATTGGCGAAGCTGAGCGTCAGCTTGCCGTGCAACGGCCGTATCCCCTGCCTGAACAGGAAATCGACGGCGATGGCGCCGCAGAGTTCATTGCCGTGGGTCACCGCATTCACCATGACATGCGGGCCGGGCTGGCCGCTGTCGAAGGTGGTCGCGTAATCGATGCCGGTATTGCCCTGTCGGTAGGGCCTGATATCCGGCGGCGTCAGATCGACTGTGTAGACGGGATCGCTCACGGCTTTTTCATCGAGGCTACGATACGGATTTTTCGCACCCTAGGACGATTGCCCGTGTCATGCCAGCCTCTTGCGCGAATGCCAGAGGTGCGGCAGCGGCGTCACGACTCGAACTGTTCCTTCAGGATGCGTTCTTCCAGATTATGCTCGGCGTCGAACAGCAGGCGCACGCCGACCGAGCGGTCCTCAAGGATGGTGACGTGCAGCACGTCGCGCACCTCGGTATGGTCGGCGACCGCGCTGACCGGGCGCTTGTCGGCCTCCTGAACGGTGAAGGTGACGGTGACGCCCTGTGGCAGCAGCGCGCCGCGCCAGCGCCGGGGGCGAAAGGCGCTGATCGGCGTCAGCGCCAGCAGATTGGCGCCGATCGGGATGATCGGGCCGTGCGCCGAGAGGTTGTAGGCGGTGCTGCCCGCCGGGGTGGCCAGCAGAACGCCGTCGCACATCAGTTCGGCGACGCGGGTGACACCATCGACATCGACCCTGATCTTCGCCGCCTGCCGCGTCTGGCGCAGCAGTGAGACCTCGTTGATCGCCAGCGCCTCATGCACCCTGCCATCGGCGGTGGCGGCGCTCATCCGCAGCGGGTGCAGCGTGACCTCCTGCGCATGGGCGATGCGCTCGATCAGCCGGTCCTCGGCATATTCATTCATCAGGAAGCCGACGCTGCCCCGGTTCATGCCGTAGATCGGCACGCCGCGGGCGCGGAAATGGTGCAGCGTTTCAAGCATGAAGCCGTCACCGCCCAGCGCCACGACGATATCGGCCTGCTCGGGCTCGATCTGGCCATAGCGGTCGGTCAGCGCGCGCAGGGCGGTCTGCGCCTCGGCCCCGTCGGCGGCGACGAAACACAGCTTGCGGGCGGCAATCCCGGAGGGCGGCAGGCCGGGGTGCGGTTTTGGCAGATCATTCGGCATGGCATGGCCTGTGACGGAAACGGTATCGGCGCGGAGTATAGCCTTGAAAATGGCGATGAGTCGCCGCTTTCGCTTGCGATTTTCAGCAAGGTTTCCTAGCTGGCGAAGGTGGCCCTATTGCGCTGGAGAGGTTTCATGATTCCCGTCATCGACATCGCGCCGATCTTCGGTCCCGCCGGCCCGGCGCGTGACAGGGCCGATGCCGCCATCATCGAGGCGGCGACGGTGCATGGCTTCATGACGGTTACCAGCCTGCCCGCCAGCGTGCCGCTGGGGGAGGAGGCGCGGGCCAGCATGATGCGGTTCTTCGCGCTGGATCAGGCCGCGCGACTGCGGCTCGCCCGGCAGAAATATGCGCCCGGCAACGCCAATATCTATCGCGGCTATTTCCCGCTGAAGGAAGGCGATCCGACCTACAAGGAAGGCATCGATCTGGGGCCGGACATCGCCGACCCTGTAGCCATCGCGGCTGACGATCCGCTGCGAGAGGCAACGCCCTTGCCGGATGAGCACGATCTGCCGGGCTGGCGCGCCGAAGCCGCCGCCTATCACCGGGCGATGGCCGGCGTGGGTGCTGCGCTGATGCGCGCCATCGCGCGCGGCCTCGGCCTGAATGAGGATTTCTTCGAGGCGCCGTTCCGCGACGGCGTGTCCACCCTGCGCATTATCCGTTACCCGGCGCGGTCGGCCGAGGCCCTGGCGGACCTCGCGCCGGAACTGATTCTGGATGGAGATGAGCGGCGCTATATCGTCGGCACGGCGCATTGCGATTCGGGCTTCGTCACGCTGCTGAACCAGGACGCGCTGGGCGGGCTGCATGCCCGTGCCCGTAACGGAGACTGGCTCGACGTGCCGGCGCGCGAGGATGGGCTGGCGGTGAATTTCGGTCAGCTTCTGGAACGCTGGACCGGCGGGCGGGTGAAGGCGACGGAACACCGCGTGGCCAGCCCGAACCGGGAGCGCGTCTCCGTGCCCTTCTTCTATGAACCCGCCGTCGATGCGGTGATCCGCCCGTTGCCGCTGGCGGGGGCGCCCGATTTCGAGCCGTTCGCCTATGGCGACCATGTCTGGAGCTGGATGAGCAGCTTCATCGAGTTCCAGGGGCTGGAGGATAAGCGCCCGCCGCGCGGTATTGCTGCCTGACCTCCCGCCGAAGCTTCAGAGGGTCAGCCGCCGGTGACGCTCATATGGCGGGGCACGGCGACATTGGAATGGCGGCGGTCGATGATGAAGTCATGGCCCTTCGGCTTGCGGCCGATGGCCTCCAGGATCGCGGCATTTAGTGGCTCGTCGCTTTCGCTGGCACGCAGGGGCGCGCGCAGATCGGCGGCGTCTTCCTGACCCAGGCACATATACAGCGTGCCGGTGCAGGTGACGCGCACGCGGTTGCAGCTTTCGCAGAAATTATGGGTCAGCGGGGTGATGAAGCCCAGCCGCCGGCCGGTCTCCTCAATGCGGACATAACGCGCCGGGCCGCCGGTCTTGTGGTCGCTGTCGGTCAGGGTGAAGCGCTGGCCGAGCTGCTGGCGCACCATCGACAGCGGCAGATACTGGTCGACCCGGTCCTCATTGCCGATGTCGCCCATCGGCATGACCTCGATGATGGTCATGTCATAGTCATTCTCGCCGCACCAGGCGACCATATCGCCCAGCTCGTGCTCGTTCACGCCCTTCAGCGCCACGGCGTTGATCTTGATCTCCAGCCCGGCCGCGCGGGCGATGGCGATGTTCTCGATCACCTTGTCCAGATTGCCCCAGCGGGTGATGGCGGTGAATTTCGCCGGGTCCAGCGTGTCCAGCGACACATTCACCCGGCGCACGCCGGCGGCATACAGCTCCTCGGCATATTTGCCGAGCTGGGTGCCGTTGGTGGTCAGCGTCAGCTCGTCCAGATCGCCGGCCGTGATGTGCCGGCCCAGACTGCGGAACAGGCTCATGATGTTCCGGCGCACCAGCGGCTCGCCGCCGGTCAGGCGCAGCTTGCGCACGCCCTGGCGCACAAAGGCGCTGCACAGCCGATCCAACTCCTCCAGCGACAGCACATCGGCCTTCGGCAGGAAGGTCATGTCCTCCGCCATGCAATAGACGCAGCGCAGATCGCAGCGGTCAGTGACCGAGACGCGCAGATAGTCGATGGTGCGGCCGAATGGGTCGATCATGGACTTTTCAACTTTCCAGCGCGCTGTGCCGCGCTTTTTGGTCTTACCAGTGACCCTGGAATATAGAACGCCACCGTCCGGATTTCACCCATAGGTTTTCGAGGGGTTCTTTACGCGGCCATATGCTTCGAGACGCCTGCTTCGCAGGCTCCTCAGCATGAGGGAGCGAGCGGCACCTTCGGTGGGTCCTGGAATGACCCTCACCCTGAGGAGGGCGTAGCCCGTCTCGAAGGGTAGGGCGGCAGAAAGACAAGCGCTGAAGCCTCCTTGCCGCACCATCGCTGCTGCCCCATAATTGCGGCATGCAGGAATTTACCATCAGGCCGACGCCGGACGACCCCCGGCTGAGCGAGGCGGTGAGCGGCCTCGATCACGAGGGCAACCGGGTCGATATCCGCGTGCCGGTCGAGCGGCCGCTGACGATCTATCTGAACCGGCAGGAGATCGTCACCGCGATGACGATCTGCGACCACCCGGATTACCTGGCGGTCGGCTATCTGCTGAACCAGCACATGCTGCGCGCCGATGATGTGGTGACCGGCATCGATTATGACGACGATATCGACACCGTTGTCGTGCGCACCGAGCGCGAGACTGATTACGAGCAGAAGCTGGCCAAGCGCACCCAGACCTCCGGCTGTGCCCAAGGCACGGTGTTCGGCGATCTGATGGAGCGGTTCGAGGAGATCACGCTTGATCCCGATGCGACACTGCGGACCAGCTGGATCTACGCCCTGTCGCGGAAGATCAACCTGACGCCCAGCCTGTATCTGACCGCCGGCGCCATCCATGGCTGCGTGCTGTGCGAGGAGGACCGGCCGCTGGTCTATATGGAGGATGTCGGCCGGCACAACGCGGTGGACAAGATCGCCGGCTACATGTTCCTGAACAAAATCTCGCCCCGGGGCAAGATGTTCTACACCACCGGCAGGCTGACCAGCGAGATGGTCATCAAGACGGTGCATATGGAAATCCCGGTGCTGATCAGCCGCTCCGGCTTCACCGCCTGGGGGGTGGAACTGGCGCGCAAGGCGGGCCTCACTTTGATCGGCCGGGCCAAGGGCAGGCGCTTTGTCGCTGTCGCCGGCGAGGACAGGCTGGTCTTCGATGCCGACCCGGCGGAAGTGGTCGAGGAATCCCGGCATCAGCGCCGCAAGGGCAGTGTGGAAGATGATGCCGCATAGCAATAATCCGCCCATCGCTGGTGTGGTGCTGGCCGGCGGCCTGTCGCGGCGCATGGGCGGCGGCGACAAATGCCTGCTGCCGCTGGGCGACACCACGATACTGGGGCATGTGCTGGCGCGGCTGCGTGGCCAGGTGGACAAGGCGGTGCTGAACGCGAATGGCGATCCGGCGCGTTTCGCCACCTATGGCCTGCCGGTGGCCGGCGATATCGTCGATGGCTATGCCGGGCCGCTGGCCGGCGTGCTGACCGGGCTGGACTGGACGGCAAAGAACCTGCCGGAGGCCCGATGGATGGCCAGCTTCGCCGCCGATACACCCTTCCTGCCGGTCGATCTGGTGGCCCGGATGCTGGCGGCGGTAGAAGAGGGAACGGTGGACATGGCCTGCGCGGCCTCGCAGGGGCGCAGCCATCCGGTGTTCGGTTTGTGGCCGGTGCGGCTGCTGGACGATCTGCGCGACGCGGTGGTGGTACGCGGCATCCGCAAGGTCGATGCCTGGACGGCGGGCTACCGGGTGGCCACAGTCGATTTTGCGGTCGAGGAGGGGCTGGACCCGTTCTTCAATGCCAATACGCCGGAGGAAATGGCGACGGCGCAGGCATTGCTGGAGCGTTCTCTCTTGGTTAACGCGAAGAATCAAACCAATATGTACCCAGAAAACGCTTAGGGGAAAAATGATGCGCTACGGCAATACTCTTGTGCTGGCCGGCCTGGCCTGTGTGATGTCCCTGCTGGCGGGCGATGTCTCGGCGCAGGAGAAGCGCATCGTGACGGTGGAGAATCAGTCCTCGACCGAGGTGCAGGTGCGCATGAAGCTGTGGCAGCGCGACTTCACGCGGATTCCTGTCGGCCGGGTCATGGAATTTCCCATTCCCAGTAATTACCAGACCGTCCAGGTCGAGGCCAAATCGCGCAAGCAGGGCGATAATTGCTGGAGCAACGTGCTGGTCGGCGGCAAGCTGGTCCTGATCGACGGCAACCAGCAGATCGTCTGCCAGCCACGCTGATCCGGCCTCCTCACACTAGTTGCAGCGGCTTCCGCCCGAATCGGATCGGGACTGGAAAGACTGTGCCGCCTGCTCGCAGGCGCGGTAATTGATGTTGCAGTAATGCGCCACGGCGCTGACGCCCCCCGGCAGGGTGTTCAGCAATTCCGTCGGCATGCTGCCGATGGTTCCGAACACGCCATAGCGGTTATAGGCATCCAGCAGAATGCTGGTGTAGCAGCGCGTATTCTCATGCTCGCCGGGGACAATCGCGCGCTTGGTGCGCTTGTCGGGGTCTTTTTGCGTATCCGACTGGCCGGGCGCCAGCTGCTGCTGGGCATGGCTCGGCCCGATGCCCGCCCCGGCAAGGGCGAGCAGCAGGATACCAAATATTGCGTTGGTCAACGGTGCCATATCGCCAATATAGGCGATCTGCGGCAAAACTTCATCAGCTGCTCTGCAGGCGTCTATTCTGCCGCAGTCTGGTTGGTCCGCTCCAGCCGGGCGGCGCAATATTTCAGCTCCGGAATCTTGCCATCGGGATCAAGCGCCGGGTTGGTCAGGAAATTGGCCGCCGCCTCGGCATAGCAGAACGGAATGAAAATGGTCCCGCTGGGCACGTCGCGGTCGAGCCGGGCCTTCAGCTCTATGGCGCCGCGCCGGGTGCGCACTCGGATCTGATCGCCCGGCAGGATGCCCGCCCGGCCAAGATCCTCGGCCGAGACATGGCAGAACGGCTCCGGCTCGATGGCATCCAGCACGGTGGCGCGCCGGGTCATCGCCCCGGTGTGCCAATGTTCCAGAATGCGGCCGGTGGTCAGGATGAAGGGGTAGTCCTCATCCGGCATCTCATCGGGCGGGCGGATATCGGTGGCAACGAAGCGTGCCTTGCCGCTTTCCGTCGGGAAGCCATCGCCGAAGATCACTTCCTGGCCGGGATCATCCGCGCTGTCGCAGGGATAGGTGACGGAGCCTTCTCGCTCCAGGCGTTCCCAGCTTATGCCCCGGATCGAGGGCATCAGGCCGCGCATCTCCTCATAGGCGTCGCGCGGGTGGCCGTAGCTCCAGCCGAGGCCGAGGCGGTTGGCGAGTTCCTGGATGATCCACCAATCCTGCCGCGCCTCGCCCGGTGCATCGATGGCCTTGCGGCCGATCTGCACCTGCCGGTTGGTGTTGGTGAAGCTGCCATCCTTTTCCGGGAAGGCGGTGGCCGGCAGGATCACATCGGCGAAGGCGGCGGTCTCGGTCAGGAAGATTTCCTGCACCACCAGATGATCCAGCTTCGCCAAAGCCTCGCGGACATGGGTCTGGTCCGGGTCGGACATGGCCGGGTTCTCGCCCATGATGTACATGCCGCGTATCTCGCCGCGATGGGCCGCATCCATGATCTCCACCACGGTCAGGCCCTTATGCGGGTCGATAGGGGTTCCCCAGACGGCCTCAAAAATCTCCCGGATGGCGCTGTCCTCGACCGGCCGGTAATCCGGCAGGAACATCGGGATCAGCCCGGCATCCGACGCACCCTGCACATTGTTCTGGCCGCGCAGCGGATGCAGGCCCGCGCCCGGCTTGCCGATATTGCCGGTCAGCAGCGCCAGCGCGATCAGGCAGCGTGCATTGTCGGTGCCGTGGGTGTGCTGCGAGATGCCCATGCCCCAGAAGATCATCGCCGCCTTGGCCCCGGCATAGAGCCGCGCGGTACGGCGCAGTGTCTCTGCCGGGATGCCGCAAAGCGGCTCCATCTTCTCCGGGCTGTATTCCGCAACGCGGGCTTTCAGCGTCGCAAAATCCTCGGTGTGACGGGCGATGTAACCGGTATCGGTCAGCTCTTCCTCGATGATGGTGTGGATCATCGCGTTCAGCAGCGCGACATCGGTGCCGCCCCGGAATTGCAGATGCAGATCGGCGTGGCGCGTCAGCCCCTGGCCGCGCGGGTCGATGACGATCAGCCTGGCGCCGCGCTTCACGGCATTCTTGATGAAGGTCGCGGCGACCGGGTGATTCACCGTCGGCGTCGCGCCGATGACGATGATGACGTCGGAATTCGCGCATTCGTAGAACGGTGCTGTCACCGCGCCGGAGCCGATGCCCTCGATCAGCGCCGCGACCGAGGAGGCGTGGCACAGCCTTGTGCAGTGATCGATATTGTTGGTGCCGAAGCCGGTGCGCACCAGCTTCTGGAACAGATAGGCTTCCTCATTCGAGCCCTTGGCGGAGCCGAAGCCGGCCAGCGCGTTCGGCCCGTTCGTGTCGCGGATGCGGGCGAGGCCGGTTGCCGCACGCTCCAGCGCTTCCTCCCAGCTTGCCTCGCGGAAATGGGTCAGCGGGTTGGCGGGGTCGATGTCCAGCGAACGATCCTTCGGTGCATCCTCGCGGCGGATCAGCGGTTTGGTCAGCCGTTCCTTGCTGTGCACATAGTCGAAGCCGTAGCGCCCCTTCACGCAGAGCCGGTTGTGGTTGGCCGGCCCGTCGCGGCCATCGACCGCCAGGATGCGGTTGTCGGCGACCTGAAAGGTCAGCTGGCAGCCGACGCCGCAATAGGGGCACAGGCTGTCCACTGCGCGCTCCGGCTGCTTGCCGGGCAGTCCGGCCTCATTCAGCAGGCTGGCCGGCATCAGCGCGCCGGTCGGGCAGGCCTGCACGCATTCGCCGCAGGCAACGCAGGTGCTGTCGCCCATCGGATCGCCAAAATCAAACACGATCTCGGCATTATGGCCGCGCCCGGCCATGCCGATCACGTCGTTCACCTGCACCTCGCGACAGGCGCGGACGCAGAGATTGCACTGGATGCAGGCATCCATGTTCACGGCGATGGCGGGGTGGCTGGAGTCCGGCTTCGGGCGGGCGGCGCGCTTCGGGAAGCGGCTGTCGGCGATCTCCATTGCCTCGGCCCAGTGCCAGAAGGTGCTGGCGGGGTCATGCGCCTGTGGCTGTGCCGGCTGGTCGGCCAGCAGCAATTCGAAGATCGTGCGGCGCGACGCCTTGGCACGCTCAGACGCTGTCTTCACCATCATGCCCGGCGCCGGCTGGCGAATGCATGACGCGGCCAGCGTGCGCTCGCCGTCGATCTCGACCATGCAGGCGCGGCAATTGCCGTCCGGCCTGTAGCCGGGTTCGGGCCGGTGGCACAGATGCGGAATTTCCGTGCCCAGTCGCTGGGCGACCTGCCAGAGGGTCTCGCCGGGGGCGGCGTCAACCTCCCGTCCGTCCAGCGTGAAACGGATTGCCCCGGTCGTCATCACGAGTCTCTTGCCGCCACGTCCTCGGGAAAATGCGTGAGCACGCTCAGCATCGGGTTGGGCGCAGCCTGACCGAGGCCACAGATCGAGGCATCGGCCATGGCGCGGGCGAGGTCGCGCAGCAGCGGCTCGTCCCAGTCCGGCTGGGCCATCAGCTGGGCCGCCTTCTCGGTGCCCAGGCGGCAGGGCGTGCATTGGCCGCAGCTCTCCTCGGCGAAGAAGCGCATCAGGTTCAGCGCGGCATCGGCGGTGTTGTCGCGGTCGGACAGGATGATGACGGCATGGCTGCCGACGAAGCTGTCATGCTCGACCAGCGTGCCGAAATCCAGCGGGATGTCGGCCAGGCTGGCCGGCAATATGCCGCCGGACGCGCCGCCCGGCAGATAGGCCTTGAAGGTGTGGCCCTCGGCCATGCCGCCGCAAAATTCCTCGATCAGCTCGCGCGCGGTGATGCCGGCGGGGGCCAGCTTCACGCCCGGCTCCCGCACCCTTCCGGAGACGGAGAAGGCGCGGATACCTTTATGGCCGCGCCGCCCCAACCCGGCGAACCAGTCCGGCCCGTCCTGCAATATGTCGCGCACCCAGAACAGCGTCTCGACATTGTTCACCAGCGTCGGGCGGCCGAACAGGCCCTTCTCCGCGACATAGGGCGGGCGGTGGCGGGGCAGGCCGCGCTTGCCCTCGATCGATTCGATCATCGCCGATTCCTCGCCGCAGATATACGCCCCGGCGCCGCGCCGCACATGCACCTGGATATCGCCCAGCAGCCCGGCCTCGCGCAGATGGTGCAGTTCAGCCGCCAGGACCGCCCGCAGATGAGGGTATTCGTCACGCAGATAGAGATAGATATCCTGGCAGCCGGTGACGGTGGCGCCGATCAGCATGCCCTCGAACAGGCGGTGCGGATCGCTTTCCATGTAGAACCGGTCCTTGAAGGTGCCGGGCTCGCCCTCATCGGCATTCACCGCCATGAATTTCGGGCCGGGCTGAGACCGGACCAGCGCCCATTTCCGGTCGGTCGGGAAGCCGGCACCACCCAGCCCGCGCAATCCGCTCTGCTTCAGCTGCCCGATGATCGCCTCGGGCGTCAGCCGGCCCTCGCGCAGATCCGTCAGCTCCTCATAGCCGCCGCCCGCTATATAGGCGTCGAGACTGTCATAGGGCGGTGCCTCGTCCAGCACGAAGGGGCCGCCCTCGCGGATCATCGACGCCGTGCAGCGGGGAATCTGGACGTGGTTATAGGCGGCAACGGGGGCACGGTCGCAGGCCCCCATGCAGGGCGCGCGCAGGATGCGCTTGCCGGGTGGCGGGTTGGCTTCCAGCTCGGCGATGATCGCCTCCGCCCCCATCAGCCCGCAGGTCAGGCTGTCGCAGACCCGGATGGTCAGTTGTTCCGGGATGTCGTCGTCTTCCCGCAGCACGTCGAAATGGGCGTAGAAGGTGGCGACCTCATAGACCTCCGCCATCGGCAGGCGCATCAGATGGGCCAATGCTGCCAGATGCCGGACCGAGATATGGCCATAGTGATCCTGGATCGCGTGCAGATGCTCGATCAGCAGGTCGCGATGATTCAGGCGGTCGGTCAGCAGCCAGTCCACCTCGGCGATGGCCCGTTCATCGACCAGCCGGCCCTTGGCGAAGGCGCTGGCCTTGCGCCGTCCCTTGTCTCCATCGCGCCCGGGACGGCGGGGGGTGATTACGGCTTTACCGGATGCGTTGTCCGGATCAGGCGTGCCATTCGGCATGCGGTTGTGTCCTCCCTGGCAAGCGGTCTGATCCGCTTTCCTTTCTCAAGCCCTAGCCCAGGGCAGGGCTTTCGTCTAGTCATCCTCGGCGGAAAGAAGACCAATTACGTCGCCGTTTATAAGTTGTTTACCTGCATGCTCGAAATTGACGGTGATCCGGTTGCCGATCACCGACTGGACCTGCCCCAGCCCCCAGTCAGGCTGGGTCGGGTGGCGAACCAGCACACCGGGGGCGAGGCCACCTTCCAGGGCGGCGGCGTTCATCGACTGGAATTTGTTGTTCATGACGGGTTGCGCACCTGCTTTCCATTGTCGGTGCGCCCAGCATAAGGCTTAAGGAGATGCGGATGCACGTCGAGATAAGGGTTATGGACCTACTGGTCTCTCGTCTCTGCCATGATTTGATCAGCCCGGCGGGTGCCATCGTGAACGGTCTCGAACTGATCGAGGAGATGGGGCCGGGCGAGATGTCGGACGAGGCGCTGGAACTGGTCGGCCGCAGCGCCCGCCAGGCGGCGGCCCGGCTCAGCCTGTACCGCATAGCCTTCGGCATCGCCGGCGAGCGCAATGATCACCCGCTCAGCGATGGCCGCAAATTGCTGGCCGATTACCTGCAGGACGGCAAGGTCGTGCTGGATTGGCGCCCTGATGCGCGGCTGGAATCGCAAGGGGCGGGGCCGGGCGTGCTGCGCATCATGCTGGCCTTGGCGGTGGTCGGTGCCGAGGCGCTGCCCCGGGGCGGCAGCCTCACAATCGCCTCGCAATCGGACGGCGATGGGCTGTCCATCACCGTTGAGGCACGCGGGGTTGGCGCCAGGCTTGATGCCGGGACGGTCGCGGCCCTGGCTGCCGAGGAGGCGCCGGCCGAACTTGATTCCCGCGCCGTGGTTGGTTTCATCGCGGGGCTTCTGGCCCGGCGGCTGGGCACGCCAGTCCAGTGTGGGCTGGAAACGGATCGGGTGCAGCTTAGATTGACCGTGCCGGAAGTGCGCTGATGTCACGTCGTGGCAGCGCCGCATAAAATTTCGCGGTATCATTAACTAAGTTTTAAATCTCGGCGTCTATTCATGGGGCCCATGATCAACGGGCGGTCTCTCGACTGCCGGTACAGCAAGACAGCCACAACGGGACGGGGAAATTTCAAGATGGATGATCTGCTCAGCGAATTTCTGACGGAGACCGTCGAAAATCTTGGAACGCTCGACGTGGAAATCGTCCGGCTGGAACAGAATCCCAACGATCCGTCGCTGCTGGGGAATATCTTCCGCCTCGTGCACACCATCAAGGGCACCTGCGGCTTCCTCGGCCTGCCCCGGCTTGAGGCTGTCGCCCATGCCTCGGAGAATGTGCTGGGCCGGTTCCGCGATGGCGAGCTGGAGGTGACGCCGCAGGCTGTCACGCTGATCCTGGCCTCGCTCGACCGGATCAAGATGATCGTCTCCGTGCTGGAGCAGACCGAGGCTGAGCCGGAAGGCCAGGATGGCGACCTGATCGCCGCCCTGGACGCCATGGCCGCCGGCGAAACCACCGCGACCATTGCCACCACCGCCGCTCCCGAGCCGGAACCCGCTCTTGAGGCTGCCGAAGCGGCCGATGCCGGCATGGATGACTCCATCTCTTCCGAGATCGGCACCCGCCCCGGCGAAGTCTCGCTGGATGAGCTTGAGGCGATTTTCCAGTCGACCCCCGGCCCGGAAGACGCGCCGGCCGCGCCGGTCCCTGCGGCAACCCCGGCCCCGGCGCCGGTGGCCAAGCCTGCCGGCAATGATCTGGTCGCCAAGAATGGCGGCGGCATGACCTCTGCGGAGACCGCGGACTCGGCGGTTGCCAACCAGAATATCCGCGTCTCGGTCGAGCTGCTGGAAAACCTGATGACGATGGTCAGCGAACTGGTGCTGACCCGCAACCAGCTGCTGCAGATCATGCGGCGCTACAAGGATTCCGAATTCACCGTGCCGTTGCAGCGCCTGTCGCAGGTCACGTCGGAACTGCAGGACGGCGTCATGAAGACCCGCATGCAGCCCATCGGCAATGCCTGGGCGAAGCTGCCTCGCATCGTGCGCGATCTGGCCCATGAACTGGGCAAGAAGATCGACCTGAAGATGCTGGGCGCCGACACCGAGCTGGATCGCCAGGTGCTGGAGCTGATCAAGGACCCGCTGACCCATATGGTCCGCAATTCCGCCGATCACGGCATTGAGGGCATTGCAGACCGTCTGGCCGCCGGTAAGACCGATACCGGTACGATCACGCTGAACGCCTATCACGAGGGCGGTCACATCATCATCGAGATCAGCGATGATGGCCGGGGCCTGAACATCGAGAAGATCAAGCAGAAGGTGGTCCAGAACGGCCTTGCTTCCGAGGCAGAGCTGGAAGGCATGCCGCTGCAGCAAATCCAGCAATACATCTTCAAGGCCGGCTTCTCCACGGCGGCGCAGGTCACCTCCGTTTCCGGCCGCGGCGTCGGCATGGATGTGGTGCGCACCAATATCGAGAAGATCGGCGGCACCATCGAGCTGAACAGCCGCGAGGGCAAGGGCTCCAGCTTCACCATCAAGATCCCGCTGACCCTGGCTATTGTCTCGGCTCTGGTCGTGGCCTGCCGCGGCGAGCGCTTCGCGATCCCGCAGATCAGCGTGGTTGAGCTGGTGCGCGCCTCGAATAATTCCGAGCATCAGATCGAGAAGCTGAACAATGTGCCGGTGCTGCGCCTGCGCGACCGGCTGCTGCCGCTGGTCTCGCTGGCCAAGATGCTGAATCTGGACGACCAGCCCGCCGAGGCCGGTTCGGACAGCTTCATCGTCGTCACCCAGGTCGGCACCTACACCTTCGGCATCATCGTCGACAAGGTGTTCGACACCGAAGAAATCGTGGTCAAGCCGGTGGCGCCGATCCTGCGCTCCATCTCGCTGTTCTCCGGCAATACCATCCTGGGCGATGGCAGTGTCATCATGATCCTGGACCCGAACGGTATTGCGGCTGCGACCGGCGAGATCGGTGTCGCCCAGGACGAAAACCGCGCCGACGCCATCGCCACCGAGATCATGGCCTCGCGCACCCGCACCTCGTTGCTGATCTTCCGCGCCGGTGATGAGAATCCGAAGGCGGTGCCGCTGGCCCTGGTGGCCCGGCTGGAGGAAATCGACTGCAACAAGATGGAATGGTCGGATGGCCGTCCGGTGGTGCAGTATCGCGGCCGCCTGATGCCGCTGGTGCCGATCGTGCCGGGCTATGAGGTGAAGCGCAGCGGTCATCAGCCGGTTCTGGTCTTCGCCGACCAGGATCGCTCGATGGGCCTGATGGTCGACGAGATCGTCGATATCGTCGAGGACCGCATCGAGATCAACATGAAGACCGAGCGGCCGGGCCTGATGGGCAGCGCCATCATTGGTGGCAAGGCGACCGAGGTGGTCGATGCCGGCTATTACCTGCAGCAGGCCTTCGCCGACTGGTTCGACGCGGAATCGCAGCAGGAAGTCACGGCCAACCAGATCGGCAAGCGCGTTCTGCTGGTCGATGACAGCCCGTTCTTCCGCAATCTGCTGACACCCCTGCTGACCGTCGCCGGCTATGACGTCACCACGGCCGACAATGCCTCTACTGCTCTCGCCTATTGCGAGGAGGGGCGCGATTTCGACGTGATCGTCAGCGATATCGAGATGCCGGGTATGAACGGCTTCGATTTCGCCCGGGCGGTACGCGGCGGCCGCTGGCAGGAGGTGCCGATGGTGGCGCTGTCCTCCCATACCAGCGCCAAGGATCTGGATCGCGGCCGTGACGCCGGGTTCAATGATTATGTTGCCAAGGACGATCGGGACGCGCTTCTGCAGACCCTGTCGCAATCCATCAGCGTAGCGTGAGGTGAGACATGGCTAACGATCTCGTGACCCGCCGTTCCAGCGAGGCTGTGGATGTGTCCAATGAGGCAGCCCAGCAGTATGTGACGGTCTTCGTCGCCAACCAGATGTTCGGTTTTCCGGTGCTGGACGTGCATGACGTGCTGGGGCCGCAGCGCATTACGCGCATTCCCCTGTCGCCGCCGGAAGTGGCCGGTTCGCTCAATCTGCGCGGCCGGATCGTTACAGCCGTGGATATGCGCCGCCGGCTCAGCCTGCCGCCGGCCGAAGAGGGCACCGGCAAGGGAATGAGCGTCGTGGTCGAGTGCCAGGGCGAACTGTACAGCCTGATGGTCGATCAGGTGGGCGAGGTGCTGAACCTGTCGCATGAGGCGTTCGAGCATAACCCCTCGACGCTTGATCCGATGTGGCGGGAGGTTTCCAGCGGCATCTATCGCCTCGACAAGCAGCTCCTCGTGCTGATCGATGTCGACAGGCTGCTCGATTTCTCGCGTTCCCAGGCGGCCTAGCCGATAGCGGCTGTCCGGTCTGGCGGCGTCGCCCTTCCAGGCGATTTCGTGTAACGTGATGTCGATATCCGATAGTGGACGCGTCGTGCAGGCGAGAAAATTGCAATGAAATCCTGTCTTATCGTCGATGATTCTCGGGTTGTCCGCATGGTCGCCCGGAAAATCCTGGAACAGCTTGAATTCGCCATCGACGAGGCAGCCGATGGCAAGGCGGCCGTCGAGGCATGCGAGAAGCATATGCCCGACGCCATTCTGCTTGATTGGAACATGCCGGTGATGAATGGCATCGAATTCCTGCGCGCCTTGCGCCAGATGCCCGGCGGGGATAAGCCCGTCGTCGTGTTCTGCACGACTGAAAATGAAATGTCGCGCATCCAGGAAGCGCTGATGGCCGGGGCCAACGAATACATCATGAAGCCGTTTGACAGCGATATTATCCAGTCGAAATTCGAACAGGTCGGGCTGATCTGATGACGCTTTCTCCCCCCACCGCGAGTTCGGCATCGGCCAAGGGCGCTGATCAGGCACCCTATCGCGTGATGCTGGTGGATGATTCCGCGGTGATCCGGGGACTCTACACAAAGGTGCTGTCGGCTGAGCCGGATATCGAGATCGTGGCCTCGGTGGGTGATGGCGAAATGGCGCTGCGCCAGTTGCCGCGCTACGATGTCGAGGTCACCATCCTGGACATCGAAATGCCGCGCATGGACGGGCTGACTGCCCTGCCGCAGCTACTGAAGATCGACCCGACGCTTCAGGTCATCATGTCCTCCACCCTGACCCAGAAGAATGCGGATATCAGCCTGCGGGCGCTGCAATCGGGGGCCAAGGAATATCTCGCCAAGCCGAGCAGTACCGGCGCGCTGATGTCGGCCGATGATTTCAAGCGCGATCTGGTGATGAAAATCCGCGCGCTGGGTGCAGCGCGCCGCCGCAGCGCCGGCACCACCAGCCGCGTCGTGCAGGCGCCCCGCTTCAGCGCCGACAAGCGCACAGCCGCCCCGGCACCGGCCGCCAAGCCGGCGGCCATGCCGATCACCCTGCGGTCGACGGATCTTAAGGTGGCGCCGGAGATCATCGCCATCGGTGCGTCCACCGGCGGGCCGCAGGCGCTGCTGAAGCTGCTGGGCAATCTGCGCAAGGATCTGCCGCAGCCGATCTTCATCACCCAGCACATGCCGGCGACCTTCACGCCGATCCTGGCCGAGCATCTGTCGCGCAGCAGCGGCTGGGATTGTCGCGAGGGCAAGGATGGCGAGGTGGTGCAGGCGCATCGCATGTATATCGCACCGGGCAATTATCACATGGTGGTGGAGGCTGACGGCACGCGCCGCGTGATCCGCCTGACCCAGACCCCGCCGGAGAATTTCTGCCGTCCTTCCGTCGATCCGATGCTGCGCAGCCTGTCCAAGATCTATGGCAGCCGCATGTTGGTGCTGATGCTGACCGGCATGGGCAAGGATGGCCAGGCAGGCGCGGAAGTCGTGGTGAAATCCGGCGGCATCATCGCCGCGCAGGACGAGGCGACCAGCGTTGTCTGGGGCATGCCAGGGGCGGTTGCCACCGCCGGGTTGTGCAGCGCCGTTCTGCCGATCGACCGGATGGCCAGCTATATGTGCGAGCGGGCGATGAGGTCAGCGGCATGAAGCCCGAGGATTTCACCCTGCTGGCCAATCTGGTGCGTGACCAGTCCGGCCTCGTGCTGACCCAGGAGAAGATTTACCTGCTGGAAAGCCGGCTGATGCCGGTCGCCCGCAGCTTCAACCTGAAGACGCTGGAGGAGCTGGTCCAGATCATCCGCCAGCGCAATGACAGCCAGGTGGTGAAGGCGGTGGTCGATGCCATGACCACCAATGAATCGCTGTTCTTCCGCGACATGAAGCCGTTCAACCAGCTGAAGGATCTGGTGCTGCCGCGGCTGATGGAAAAGCGCCAGTCGACCCGCCGCATGCGGATCTGGAGCGCGGCCTGTTCCAGCGGCCAGGAGCCCTATTCCATCGCCATGATGCTGAAGGAGGAGACGCGCCTCTCCGCCGGCTGGAAATTCGACATCCTCGCCACCGATTTGTCGCTGGCAATGGTGGAACGCGCCAAATCCGGCGTCTATTCCCAGTTCGAGGTGCAGCGCGGCCTGCCGATCAATTATCTGGTGAAGTATTTCAAACAGGATGGCGACAAGTGGCGCATCGATTCGGCGCTGCGCGAGAACATCCAGTTCAAGACCTACAATCTGCTGCATGATCTGTCGCCGCTGGGCCAGTTCGACATCGTCTTCTGCCGCAACGTGCTGATCTATTTCGACCAGCCGACCAAGGCCAAGGTGCTGGAGGCGATCTCCAAGCGCATGGCGCCGGATGGCATTCTCTATCTGGGCGGTGCGGAGACCGTGCTCGGCATTTCTGACCGGTTCCAGCCGATGCCCGGCGAACGCGGCCTCTATACGCTGACCGATCTGGCGACCGGCGGGACGAAGTCTTCACCGGCCAGCCCGACCGCCAGCCCGGCAAAGCCGGCACCACCACCGTTTCCCGCCCGTACCGTGGGGCGCTGAACAAAAAAGGCGACACCCTCAGGGATGTCGCCTTTTTGTTTGCTTGTGTACCGGTGCCTTACGCGGCCTTGGTCGATTTCTTGCCGGTGGTAGCGGCTTCTTCCGGGTCGCGCAGGACATAGCCGCGGCCCCAGACCGTCTCGATGTAATTGTCGCCGCCCAGCGCCGTGCTCAGCTTCTTGCGCAGCTTGCACACGAAGACGTCGATGATTTTCAGTTCCGGCTCGTCCATCCCGCCATAGAGATGGTTGAGGAACATTTCCTTGGTCAGCGTCGTACCCTTGCGCAGCGACAGCAATTCCAGGATGCCATATTCCTTCGCCGTCAGATGCACCGACTGGTTGTTCACCTCGACCGAATGCGCGTCCAGATCAACCACCATGCGGCCGGTCTTGATGACGGAATGGGCATGGCCCTTGGAACGCCGGACGATGGCGTTGATGCGGGCGATCAGCTCGCGCTTGTCGAAGGGCTTGGTCAGGTAGTCGTCGGCGCCGAAGCCCAGGCCCTTCACCTTGTTGTCCATCTCGGCCAGGCCGGAAAGGATCAGGATCGGCGTCTCGACCTTCGCCTGGCGCAGGCGGCGCAGGACTTCATAGCCATCCATGTCGGGCAGCATGAGATCCAGAATGATGATGTCGTAATCGTAGAGCTTGCCGATCTCCAGGCCATCCTCGCCGAGTTCGGTGAGATCGGCCACGAAGCCGGCGGATTTCAGCATCATTTCGATGCTGCGGGCGAGGTTCTCGTCGTCTTCGACCAACAATACGCGCATATCCAGGGTCTCCTTCACCGCGGCGGGTTGTCTGACGCCCGCCGTTAACCTTGGTTAACACGAAAAGCCTAAAAAGAAGGTTAACGTTTCGCTCCCTCGATTAAGGTAAATGAAAAAGTCGCTGGATTGTAGCCCCCGCAAGGCGGCATCATCGGTATTGGTTCGTTGCGTCTGGAGAAGCCTTGGAAACGCCACTGCGCCATCTGAACAAGGAGCTGGAGCGGCTGCCCGGCTATACCGTCTATGGCAGCGTCTCGGCCGTGCAGGGCATGATGGTCGAGGTGCGCGGCGCGCATCGCAGCCTGTCCATTGGTGATCGCTGCCATCTGGTGACCCGCCAGGGTTCCCGCGTGCCCTGCGAGGTTGTCGGCTTCCGCTCGGAGCGCGCGCTGCTGATGCCATTCGGCACGCTGGATGGCATCGGTATCGGCTGTAAGGCGGAGATCGAGGATTCCGAGCCGGTCATTCATCCGCATGAAGGCTGGCTCGGCCGGGTGGTGAATGCGCTGGGCGAGCCGGTGGACGGCAAGGGGCCGCTGCCCCAGGGGCCACTCGCGGTGCTGCTGCGCAACAAGCCGCCCTCGCCGCATGCCCGCCAGCCTATCGGCGCGAAGATCGATCTCGGCATCCGGGCGATCAACACCTTCCTGTCGACCTGCCGTGGCCAGCGCATGGGCATCTTTGCGGGGTCGGGCGTCGGCAAGTCGATCCTGATGTCGATGATGGCGCGCTTCACCCAGGCGGATGTGAACGTCATCGGCCTGGTTGGCGAGCGGGGCCGGGAGGTGCGCGAGTTCATCCATGAGCAGCTTGGCCCCGAGGGGCTGGCGCGCTCCGTCGTGGTGGTCGCGACCTCCGATGAATCGCCGCTGATGCGCCGGCAGGCGGCGCAGATCACCTTGTCCATCGCCGAGTATTTCCGCGATCTCGACCGCGACGTGCTGTGCATGATCGATAGCATCACCCGCTTTGCCATGGCGCAGCGCGAGATCGGCCTGTCGACCGGTGAGCCGCCGGCCTCGAAAGGCTATACGCCGACTGTCTTCGCCGAATTGCCGCGCCTGCTGGAGCGCGCCGGGCCGGGCATGGGCGAGGGCACCATCACCGGCCTGTTCACCGTGCTGGTGGAAGGCGACGACCATAACGAGCCCATCGCCGATGCGGTGCGCGGCATTCTGGACGGGCATATCGTGCTGGAACGCCAGATTGCGGAGCGGGGGCGCTATCCGGCCATCAACATCCTGCGCAGCGTCTCGCGCGCTTTGCCGAACTGCAACACGCCGGGCGAGAACCAGCTGCTCTACCGCGCGCGCCGGCTGATGTCGTCCTATGAGGATATGGCGGAGATGATCCGCCTCGGCGCCTATCGCATTGGCACCGATCCCGGCGTCGATGAATCGATCCGCTATCATGAGCCGCTGGAGGAGTTCTTGCGCCAGGACAGCAATGAGCGCGCGGGCCTGCAGGATGGCTATGACCAGCTGGCCGCGATACTGGGTGATCCGGCACCCGGTCCTATAGCGTGATGCTTGTCTTATGAAGGCGCTCGCCACCCTGATCCGGCTGCATGGCCATCAGCTGGACGGCAAGCGCCAGGCGCTGGCGGCGGCGGAAGAGCGCCTGGCCAAGGCGCAGGCCGATCTGGTCCAGCTTGATGAAGAGATGGCGACGGAGCTGCAGCAGGCCCGCGATGTCTATGAGAGCACCTATACCTATGGGGCCTATCTGGCGGAGGCCCGGCTGCGCCGCGCGGTCATCGAGGCCTGTATCAAGATGCTGCAGGACGAGGCCCGCAAGGCGCATGACGAGGTCGCCGAGGCCTTTGCCGAGCTGAAGAAATACGAGATCACCCAGGAAAACCGGGATCGTCAGGCCCAGGAAGAGGCCAATCGGCGGGAACAGGACTCGCTGGACGAGATGGGGCTGGCCATGTTCCGTCGAAAAAACACTGAGTGAGCCGGCGATAAACCCGGCAATCTTCCGCTGAAATTCATGTCTGAATCCAACAACGCTCCATAAAGTATTGTTCTCTCATTGATTCGTCTGTTATACCTGCCATAGGCAAAAGTTGCCTAGTTGCAACAGTCGGACTAAGATCGTCAGGTATTAGGAGCGGGCGCTAATAAGTCGCTTCATTTAAGATAAAATTTTATCTAAATTGCGACTTATCGAGGGCGGCGAGTGCCACCCATTGCACAATCCGAGATGCCGTAAGCGGGGGCTTGGCCCCGGACTGCCCAGAATGGGCAGGCAACCGATAGATCGGTTGGATCCGGGGCCGGATGATTTTAGCCAGACAGCGGCGAGGGTGGGTGGATCGTGAATCCAGTAATGCAGTTCTTCCGGAATCTTGGCGTCGTGCGGCTTGCCGTACTCGGCGGCGTAGCCGTCGCGCTGATCGCTTTCCTGTTCTTCCTGACCAGCCGGCTGGCCTCGCCCAGCATGCAGCTGCTGTATTCCGACCTTGATCCGGCGGATTCCAAGGAGATCGTCACCCATCTGGCCCAGATTGGCGCGCCCTATGAGCTGCGCGGCCAGACCGGGAACCAGGTCTTCGTGCCGGGTGACCAGGTGACCCGCCTGCGCATGTCGCTGGCCCAGGCCGGCCTGCCGTCGGAAGGCAATCTCGGCTACGAGATTTTCGACAAGTCGGATGGTTTCGGGACGACCAATTTCGTCTTGAACATCAACCAGTTGCGTGCGCTGGAAGGCGAGCTGTCGCGGACCATCGGCTCGATCAAGGGCATCCGCTCGGCGCGTGTCCATCTGGTGCTGCCGCGCCGTGAATTGTTCAGCCGGGAGCGCCAGCAGCCCAGCGCCTCCATCGCGCTGCGCATGCAGGGCGCCCAGCGCCTCGACCGCGAGCAGATCAAGGCGATCCAGTATCTGGTCGCGGCCGCCGTGCCCGATCTGACGCCGCAGAAGATTTCCATCATCGATGACAAGGGCAGTCTTCTGGCCCGGGGCGCCGATGACCCGAACAGTGCGGAAACCATGTCGGCAAATGCCGAGGAACGCCGCATCGCCTATGAGAACCGCACCGCGCGCGCCATCGAGACACTGCTGGAGCGCAGCGTCGGCTTTGGCAAGGTGCGCGCTGAGGTTCATGCCGATCTGGATTTCGACCGGGTCGTCACCAACCGCGAGGAATATGACCCGAACGGCCAGGTCGTGCGCTCGACGCAGAATGTCGACGAGAACAGCAGCTCGACCGAGAATCAGGGCGAGCAGGCCGTCACCGTGCAGACCAATCTGCCGGAGGGCCAGCAGGCGCCGGGCGGTGCCGGTTCGCAGAACCAGACGGCCCGCACCGAGGAAACGGTGAATTACGAGATCACCCGCACCGTCAGCAACACGACGCGGGAAACCGGCAGCGTACGGCGGCTGACCGTCGCCGTTCTGGTTGACGGCACCTATGTGCGCGGCGACGGCGGCTCGCCGGTCTATACAGAGCGCAGCGCGCAGCAGCTGGAGCAGATCGAGGCGCTGGTGCGCTCCGCCATCGGCTTCAACGCCAATCGCGGCGATGCCATCGAAGTCGTGAACATGCAGTTCGCGCCGCTCGACGATATCGGCATGGGCGCTGATTCCACGCTGTTCGGCCTGTCGAAGAATGATTTCCTGCAACTGGCCGAGATCATCGTGCTGGCGGTGGTCGGCCTGCTGGTCATCCTGCTGGTGGTCCGTCCGGTGCTGACCCGCCTGTTCGAATCCCTGCCGGCGGCAGGGGCGATCCTCAGCGGCCCGGCAGGCCTGCTGCGTGATCAGTCGGGTGCCGCTGCGGCGCTGGCCGGTCCTGGCATGGGCGGCATGGGGCCGGGCATGGGCGGCGGGCTGGAGGGCATGGCTGCCCTGGCACCGCCGGAAGACGAGGAAGACGATATTCTCGATTCGATGATCGACATCAGCCGTGTCGAAGGTCGGGTGCGGGCCTCCTCGCTGCGCAAGATCGGCGAGATCGTCGACAAGCATCCGGAAGAGGCGGTCGCCATTCTGCGCAACTGGATGTACCAGGAACAGGGTTGATAGCGGTCCGTCGATAGTTTCACGTTGGATCCGTTACGGAACGGAGGATAGGCGAGATGCGGGTGCGCGAAGATTATCGCTCTCTGGGCGGACCGGAAAAAGCCGCGATCCTGCTGATGAGCCTGGGCGAGGAACATGCTACCAAGCTGTTCTCGCTGATGGATGACGAGGAGATCAAGGAAGTCTCCCAGGTCATGGCCAATCTCGGCACGGTCAGCTCGAACATCGTCGAGCGGCTGTTCGTCGAGTTTGCCGAGCAGCTTTCCTCCACCGGCTCGCTGGTCGGCAGCTTCGATTCGACCGAGCGCCTGCTGAACAAGGTGCTCGACCCGGATCGGGTCGGCGACATCATGGAGGAGATCCGTGGTCCCGCCGGTCGCACCATGTGGGACAAGCTGGGCAATGTGAACGAGCTGGTGCTCGCCAATTACCTGAAGAACGAATATCCGCAGACCGTCGCGGTGGTGATGTCGAAGATCACCCCGGTCCATGCCGCCAAGGTGCTGGCGCTGCTGCCGGAGAATTTCGCGATGGAAGTCGTCATGCGCATGCTGCGCATGGAGGCGGTGCAGAAGGATATCCTGAGCGACGTCGAGCGCGTGCTGCGCACCGAGTTCATGAGCAATCTGGCGCGCTCCAACCGTCGTGACGCGCATGAGATGATGGCCGATATCTTCAACAGCCTGGACCGGGCGACCGAAACCCGGTTCGTCACGGCGCTGGAGGAACGCAACCGCGATTCGGCCGAGAAGATCAAGGCGCTGATGTTTACCTTCGAGGATCTGGCACGGCTGGACCCGGGCGGCGTGCAGACATTGCTGCGCACCGTCGAAAAGGACAAGCTGACCATCGCGCTGAAAGGCTCGACCGAGGAATTGCGCGACCTGTTCTTCTCCAACATGTCCGAACGCGCGGCAAAGCTGATGCGCGAGGATATGGCGTCGCTCGGCCCGGTCAGGCTGAAGGATGTCGAGGAAGCCCAGATGGCGATGGTGCAGACCGCCAAGGATCTGTCGAACCGCGGCGAAATCGTCATTTCCGAAGGCAGTGGCGACGACCAGCTTGTCTATTAATCCGGCGAAGCGAGGGCTGCTGTGTCGCGGGCAATGAAACCATTCCTGTTCGAGCGGGATTTCAACGTCGACCCGGCGGTGGTCAAGCGTCAGCGCCAGGAAGCGGAGAAGGCCCGCCTGGAGGCAGAGGCCCGGTCCACAGCCGAGCCGCCACCGCCGCCGCCGCCGACCTACAGCCAGGAGGAACTCGACCAGCTGGCCGAGGAATCCTTCCAGCGCGGGATTGCGCAAGGCCGGGCGGAAGCCATGACCGGCATCGAACAGCGCCAGAGTGATTCGCTGCAGGCCATCGGCGACCGGATCGATGGCCTGTTCCGTGCACAGCAGGCAACGCTGGAACTTCTGTCGGCCGAAGTGGTGGAGCTGGCCTATACGATGGTGCGGCGCCTGTCGCCCGGCCTGGCCAAACAGGGCGGGCTGCTGGAGATTGAAACCGTCATTGCCGAGGTTTTCGGCAATCTGCGTGACGAGCCGAAGGTGGTTATCCGCGTGCATCCGGATATGGTGGAGGGGATTTCACCAAAGCTGGAGGACATCGCGGCGCGCAACAGCTTCGAAGGTCAGGTGCAACTGCGCGGTGATGCGGCTTTGAGCGATGGGGATTGCCGCCTGGAATGGGCCGATGGCGGCGCCGAGCGGCTGACGAGCGATCTGTGGCGCCGGATCGAGGCCGCGCTGGAGCGCCTGCTGGGGCATGCCCCCGTCCTGCACGAAGCGACAGCGGCGCCGGTGGAAGATGAACCGGAAGAGCCTGCGGAGATAACGCCGGAAACGGCATCGTAAAAGAGCAGAGGAGAGAGTGATGGCCAACGAAGACGACGATCTGGAACTGTCCGAGCTGGAAGGCCAGGAACAGCCCTTCGGTGCCGAAGACGGGGCGAAGGATGACGAGACCCAGCGCAGCGCCCGCGATCTGGAAGCCGTCTACGACATTCCCGTCCAGGTCTCGGCCGTGCTCGGCAAGGCGACCATGCAGGTCAGCCAGCTGCTGAAACTGGGCCGCGGCGCTGTCGTCGAACTGGACCGCAAGGTCGGCGAGGCGATCGACATCTATGTGAACAACCGTCTGGTTGCGCGTGGCGAGGTGGTCATCGTCGATGAACGCCTCGGCGTGACCATGACGGAAATCATCAAGTCTGATCGCTCAAGCTGATCGCAACGCCGGTTCAGGGGGAACAGGGGCAGATGTCGGACGCTTTCGGCAAGGCGGGCGTTGCAGCTGCGGCACGTGCCGCAGGTACGGATCAGGCGCGGGTCGTCTCCAGCCAGGTGGATGTTGTGCCGCCGGGCTCGCGCACCGTACTGGATCTGGCGACGCTGATCGGTCTGGTCGGCGGTTTTGCGCTGATCGGCACTGCAATGTCGATTGGCGGTGCTGCGGCATCCTTCATCGACATTCCCGCGGTGCTGATCGTGCTGGGCGGCACATTGGCGGTAACACTGGTGTGCTATTCCCTGCAGGAGGTGCTGCAGACCCGCGACGTGCTGTACCGCACGCTGTTCCGGGTGGCGCGCGACCCGCAGGGGGCGGCGACCTGGATGCTCCATCTGTCGGAAACGGCGCGGGCGCAGGGCGTGCTGGCGCTGGAACGCTATCTGGAGCAGATGCGCCGCGAATCCTATCTGCATTGTGCCGTCCAGATGGTGGTCGATGGTTCGCCGGCGGAAGAAGTGGAACGCATCCTGCGCCAGGAAATGGCCTCCACCGTCGCCCGCCAGACCAAGACGGCGGGCGTGCTGCGCAAGGCGGCGGAAATAGCGCCGGCCATGGGGCTGATCGGCACGCTGGTTGGTCTGGTGCAGATGCTGGGCAATCTGAACGATCCGTCTAGCATCGGGCCGGCCATGGCGGTGGCCTTGTTGACCACCTTCTATGGTGCGGTGCTGGCCTACATGGTCTTCGCCCCGCTTGCCTCCAAGCTGGAGCGCAATCTGGGCGAGGAACAGATGGTCGGGCAGATCTATCTGCTGGGGGCGCTGTCCATCGCCCGGCAGGAGCATCCGCGCCGGCTGGAGATGCAGCTGAACACCATCCTGCCGCCTGCCAAGCGGGTGAATTTTTTCGACTGACCGGGATAGCCCGGCCAGGCCGTACGGAGACCAGTCATGCGGTTGCTTATTCTCGGCAGTTTTGAAGGCCATCTGACCACGGCAAGCCAGATCGCACTGGCGCGCGGGGCGAAGGTCAACCACGCCGACACCATCGACAAGGGCTTGCACGCGCTGCGCACCGGGCAGGGTGCCGATCTGATCATGATCGACGTGAAGCTGCCGATTGCCCGGCTGATCGAAAGCCTGAAGGCGGAGCGGATCACCATTCCCGTGGTCGCCTGCGGCACCGGCACGGATGCCGAGACGGCGGTGCGCGCGATCAAGGCCGGGGCGAAGGAATATGTCCCCCTGCCGCCCGATGCGGAGCTGATTGCCGCCGTTCTCCAGGCGGTGGCCGAGGAATCCAACGCCCTCATCTTCAAGGATGTGGTGATGGCGCAGGTGATCAAGCTGGCCGACCAGATCGCGCCCTCCGATGCCAGCATCCTGGTGACCGGTGAATCCGGCACCGGCAAGGAGGTCATGGCGCGCTACATCCACGCCAAGAGCCGCCGGGCGAACCAGAAATTCGTTGCCGTCAATTGCGCGGCAATTCCCGAGAATCTGCTGGAATCCGAGCTTTTCGGGCATGAGAAGGGGGCCTTCACCGGGGCCATCGCGCGCCGCGTCGGCAAGTTTGAGGAAGCCAATGGCGGCACCCTTCTGCTCGACGAAATCAGCGAGATGGACCCGCGTTTGCAGGCCAAGCTGCTGCGCGTGATCCAGGAGCGCGAGATCGACCGCGTCGGCGGCACCACGCCGGTAAAGGTGAATGTCCGCCTCGTCGCCACCTCCAACCGCAATCTGGAGGAGGAGGTGAAGAACGGCAATTTCCGCGAGGATCTGTATTTCCGCCTGAACGTGTTCAACCTCGCGCTGCCGCCGTTGCGCAAGCGCCCGCAGGACGTGAAGGCGCTGGCCGAGCATTTTACAAAGAAATATTCCGAACTGAACGGCGTGCCGCTGCGGCCGATTTCGGCCGAATCGCTGACCCGCCTGCAGGGCCACCACTGGAAGGGTAATGTGCGCGAGCTGGAAAACACCCTGCACCGCGCCGTGCTGCTGGCCAGCGGTGACGAGATCACGCCTGAGGCAATCATGCTGACCGGCGAACAGCCGCAGGCCGGTGCCGGTTCGGCCGAGGGGGCTGCGGGTGGCGATGCCGCAGCCGAGGCGCTGGGGCTGGCGACGCTGGTCGGCCGCACCGTGGCTGATGTCGAGCGCGACCTGATCATCGACACGCTGAAGCATTGCCTGGGCAACCGCACCCATGCGGCCAATATCCTGGGCATCTCGATCCGCACCCTGCGCAACAAGCTGCGTCAATATACGGATGAGGGCGTGCCTGTGCCAATGCCGGGCGAAGCGGAAGCGGCGCAGGGGTGATAGGCTAGCGCATGGCGGATACTTCGCAGCAGGGCAGTCCGGGAGGCGGTGGCGGCGGCGGGTCCATGGGCGATCTGCTGAGCCGCTATGGCGGCATTTTCAATCGCCCGGATATTGCCGTCGCCCTGGGCATGATCAGCATCCTGTCGGTGCTGATCCTGCCGATGCCGACCTGGCTGCTGGACATCGCGCTGGCGCTGTCGCTGACCTTCTCCGTGCTGATCCTGATGACGGTGATGTTTATTCACCGGCCGCTGGATTTCAACGCCTTCCCGACTATCCTGCTGATCGCCACCATGCTCCGGCTGGCACTGAATCTGGCCTCGACGCGACTGATCCTGTCAGAGGGACATACCGGCCCGCAGGCGGCGGGCGATGTCATCGCCTCCTTCGGCGCCTTCATGATGGGTGGCAATTACGTCATCGGCGTCATCGTCTTTGCCATTCTGGTGCTGGTCAATTTCATCGTCATCACCAAGGGTGCCGGCCGCATCGCCGAGGTTGGCGCGCGGTTCAGCCTGGATGCCATGCCCGGCAAGCAGATGGCAATCGACGCCGATCTCTCCTCGGGATTGATCAATGAGGATGACGCGCGTATCAGGCGCAAGGAGCTGGAGGAGGAAAGCACCTTCTTCGGCGCCATGGACGGTGCCTCGAAATTCGTGCGCGGCGACGCCATTGCCGGCTTGCTGATCACCTTCATCAATGTGATCGGTGGCATGATCATCGGCGTGGCGCAGCAGGGGCTGACCTTCGGCGATGCCGCCCGCACCTATACGCTGCTGACCGTCGGTGACGGGCTTGTCAGCCAGATTCCGGCCCTGATCGTCTCCACCGCGGCGGGCATGCTGGTGTCGAAATCCGGAACGCCCGGCACCGCCGACAAGCAACTGATCAAACAGCTGGGCGGCTATCCGACGGCGCTGGGCCTGTCGTCCTTCCTGATGCTGGTGCTGGGCGTGCTGCCCGGCCTGCCCTTCGTGCCGTTCTTCATCCTGTCGGCGGTTACCGGTGCGGCTGCCTATTTCATGACGCGCAGCCAGAAGAAGGAAGTGGTGCGCAAGGCCGAGGCCGTGGCCGCCGATACGATGCCCGTGCCGGTTGCCGAGGAGCCAATCTCGACCGCGCTGCATATCGACCTGATCCGGCTGGAGCTGGGCTATGGCCTGCTGCCGCTGATCAACAGCACCGATGGCCAGCGCCTGACCGACCAGATCAAGGCGCTGCGCCGCCAGCTGGCCAGTGAACTGGGCTTCATCATGCCCTCGGTGCGCATCCAGGATAATCTGCAGCTGGCGCCGAATACCTATCTGCTGCGGATCAAGGAAATCGAATCCGGGCGGGGTGATATCCGCCCGAACATGCTTCTGGTCATGGACCCGCGCGGCCAGAAGATCGACCTGCCGGGCGAGGCGACGCGGGAACCCACCTTCGGCCTGCCGGCAATGTGGATCAATCCCAGCCACCGGGAGGAAGCGCTGTTCCGGGGCTATACGGTGGTCGACCCGCCGACGGTCATCACCACGCATCTGACCGAGATCGTGCGCGACAACATGGCCGATCTTCTGTCCTATACCGAGACCCAGAAGCTGCTGGATGAATTGTCGGGCTCGCACCAGAAGCTGGTGGCCGATGTCGTGCCGGGGCAGATATCCGTCGGCGGCCTGCAACGCATTCTGCAGAATCTGTTGACCGAACGGATATCGATCCGTGATCTGCCGACCATTCTGGAGGGTATATCCGAGGCGCATGGCTACACCCGCAACGTGACGACCATCACCGAGCATGTGCGGTCCCGCCTGGCGCGCCAGTTGAGCGAGCAATATACCAATGAGGAGGGGCATATCCCGATGGTCACGCTGTCACCGGACTGGGAACAGGCCTTCGCCGATTCCATCGTCGGCCAGGGCGAGGACAAGCAGCTCTCCATGCCGCCGACCAAGCTGCAGCAGTTCATCGCCTCGGTGCGCCAGACCTTCGAACAGATGGCAACCCTTGGGGAAGCGCCTGTCCTGTTGACCAGCCCGGTGATCAGGCCGTATGTCCGCTCGATCATTGAGCGGTTCCGGCCCGCAACAGTGGTATTGTCGCAGAACGAGATTCATCCGAAGGCGAAGATCAAGACCCTGGGTCAGATCTGATTTTTACCGGAACCGGTTCCGGAGGCAGGGGCGGATGCATATGTATGACGGGGAAACCGGGGCCATAGATGCGGCTTAAGACATTTAATGCCCCCACAATGGCGGAGGCCATGCGGACGATCCGCGAGCAGCTTGGCGAGGAAGCCATCATCGTCTCGACCCAGAAGGGCGAGAATGGCGGGGTGCGCGTGACCGCTGCGCTGGACATGATCGACGATCTGGACGATCCGGTGATGGACCACCATCACGGGCCGGTGACGGAAGACATGGCCGATCTGCTGGCGGAAGCGCTGGAGCGGCACAATGTGCCGGGCCGGCTGACCGACCGCCTGCTGCGTACCGCCGGCAGCCTGCATTCCGGCGATCCGGTGCTGGCGCTGGCCGGTGCGCTGGACACGCATTTTCGCTTCGCGCCGCTGCCGGAGAATGATTTCCGCCGCCCGGTCATGCTGATCGGCCCGCCTGGCGCCGGCAAGACCCTGGCCATCGCGAAGCTGGCCACCCGCGCGGTGATGAGCCGCCGCCAGGTCAATGTGATCACCACCGATGTGGTGAAGGCCGGCGGTGTGGAGCAGTTGCAGGCGCTGACCTCCGTCCTGAAGCTGCATCTGAACACCGCGCATAACCCGGCCGATCTGAAGCGCTTCTGCGGCGCCCGGGCCGACCGCCTGCAACTGATCGACACGGCGGGCATCAACCCGTTCGACAAGGATGATGTCGCCGGGCTGAAGGCGATGATCGACGCGGTGGGCGCTGAGGTGGTGCTGGTCCTGCCGGCAGGCTGCGATGCGGGCGAGGCGGCAGAAATTGCCGACAGCCTGAAAACCCTGTCCATCACCCGGCTGCTGGCAACCCGGCTCGATATGGCCCGGCGTCTCGGCTTCATGCTGGTGGCCGCAGAAATCGGCCAGTTTCGCTTCTCTTACGTCAGCACCTCGCCACAAGTGGCGGAAGGATTGGCCCCGATAAACCCGGTTTCACTGGCACGTTTGTTGCTTCCTGCACAGACAGGCATTGATTCCCCTCACTATGGCGACAGGGCCTTCGGATGAGCAACGCATTCCCGCCCAGCAGCGTCTCGGGCGATAACCCGCCGGCCCGGCTGCCCAGTTCGGTTGGCAAGGCCCCCAATATGATCGCCGTCGCCTCGGGCAAGGGCGGTGTCGGCAAGACCTGGCTGTCAGTCACCCTGACCCACGCTTTGGCGCGGATGGGCCGCCGCACGCTGCTGTTTGATGGTGACCTGGGCCTCGCCAATATCGATGTCCAGCTGGGCCTGATGCCGAAGCGCGATCTCGGCGGCTTCATCGAGGGCAAGCTGCTGCTGGAGCAGGCCATCACCCCGCATGAGGAATATGGCTTCGACGTCATTGCCGGGCGCTCCGGCTCTGGCAGCCTGGCCATGCTGCCGCCGCAGCGTCTGGTCAATCTGGGCGATGAATTGCTGAAACTGGCGCGCGGCTATGACCGGGTGATCCTGGATCTCGGTGCCGGCATCGACCGCACCGTGCGCACACTGTCCGGCTGGGCCGCCACCAGCCTGGTCGTGGCAACGCCTGACCCGACCTCGCTGACCGACGCCTATGCCTTCATCAAGCTGACGACGCAGGCCGATCCCAAGGCGGATATCCGCGTCGCCATCAACATGGTGGACAGCGTTTCCGAGGGCCAGCGGACCTATCAGACCCTGCTGAAGGCCTGTCAGGGATTCCTGAAGATGTCGCCGCCGCTGGCCGGCATCATCCGCCGCGATCGCAAGGTGGCCGATGCGATCCGCCATCAGACGTCGCTGCTGACCCGCTCGCCGACCTGCGATGCGGCGCGCGATATCGAAAAGCTGATGGAAAACCTGCTCGATACGCCATGAGTTCGGTTCCGCCGACCGCACCTATAGGCGGTGCCGTCCAGGCGACGGCGCCCACGGTCGGCACGGTGATCGATCCGCCGGGCTTTATCCGCAATGCCGATGCCGGCACGGTCATGCGCGGCACCGTCGAAGGACGCGACCGGCAGGGCAATCTGATGATCCGCACCGACCAGGGCATGGTCGCGGTGCGCACGCCGAACTACCTGCGCCCCGGCACCCAGGTGACGATGGAGATGCGGGTCGCCGGTGATCAGTTGCAAGTGGTGATCCTGTCCACCGGGCGGGGCCAGGGCGCGGCACCGGCGCTGCCACCGGCCGGCAGCGCGCAGCAACCGGCCACAGCGCCCGCCGTCCAGCCACCGGTTCAGGGGCAGGCAACACCTGCCGCATCTGCGACGTCAACGACGCAGCCCACGCCGACGCCGGCCACCCCCACTCCCACACCGACAACACCAGCGCCCGCCGCACAAGCCGGTGCACCAACAGCCCCGGCCTCGGGCACGACGGCGCAGCCTTCCGCGCCGGCACTACCAGGCACACCGGCCCCGGCGGCCCCGGCGGTGACCGTGTCCGGCTCCCCGGCGCTGGCGATGCCGGCCCAACCCTTGCTGCCCTTGCAGGCCGGCCAGAGTGTTCAGGCGATCCTCCTGCAGGCGCTGGGCGCACAGCCGGCCGGGCCACAAGCACAGGCAGCTCAGCCCGCGGCGCCGCAGCTCGCCACCCAGATCACACCTCAACCGGGTGGGGCAGGGACAGCCACGCCGGTTCCGGGACAAGCCCCGGTTCCGGCCCCGGCCATGGCGACCGGCCAGCCCGCTACGCCGCCACAGCCCGGAGCGACCTTGCCGGTGCAGTCCGGGGCTGGCGGGACGCCGTCTTCGGCGACGCTAATTCCCGCTGCGTCTACAGGGGCGACCCAGCCTGCTGTCCAGCCCCTGCCCAATGCACCCGCAGCAACGCCGCCGGCGGGGACGCCCGCAGCTACCCCAGCGGCAACGCCTGCCGTAACGCCAACGCTAACCCCCGCCGGAGCGGCTCCCGCAGCCATGACCCCGGCGGCACCCATCCTGTCGGCGGCGCAGCTGACGGCCATCTCGCAGGCCCCGGCAGGACAGGCCGGGGCTGCGGCACCGCCGGCACCCGCCATCCCCTCTGCCAGCGCCGCCCCGCCCCTGCCGGTGGGCGCCAGTGCAACGCAGATACTGCAGGCGCTGCCGACAGGCAGCCAGATACCCCTGTCGATCACCAATATCCAGCCGCCGCCAGCCGCCGGTCAGCCGCAGCCCTTGCCGCTCGGCCTGCAATCGCTGCCGGGCGGCGGGGCGACCCTGACCGGCACGGTGGTCGGGGCCGGTGCCTCGGGCCAGCCGCTGTTGCAGACATCCTTCGGGCTGGTGACGGTGCAGGGCGCGCAGGGCCTGCCGGTCGGCAGCACGGTGACGATGGGGCTGTCCCCGGATGCCCTGCGCGGGCTGGAGGCACTGGCCCGCGAGGCGCAGGGCGGGGTTGTTTCCGGCAAATCGGCACTGCCGGGCGGGCTGGGCCGGCAATGGCCGGCTTTGCAGGAGGCGCTGGCGCAGCTGAACCCGGCGATGGCGCAGGCGCTGGTGCAATCCTCCATCCCGAAGCCGGGCACGCAGATGGCCGGGGCGCTGCTGTTCTTCATGGCCGCGCTGCGCGGCGGTGATCTGCGTGGTTTCCTTGGCGAACCGGCCATGCGCGCCCTGGGCGGGCGCGATGGCCGCGCGCCGCTTCTGGGCCGGTTGTCGGAGGATATGGGGCGGATGACCCGCACGGCGCCGGATTCCGCCGGCACGGAGTGGCGCGCCTTTTACATTCCGGTTTTCGATGGACAGGACTTACAGCAATTGCGGCTGTTCCTGCGCGGCCAGAACGAGGATGGCGAGGCCGGGGCGGATGGCACCGGATCCGGCCATCGCTTCCTGATCGACCTCGATCTGTCGCGCATCGGCCCGCTCCAGCTTGACGGGCTGGCCCGCAAGGAGAGGCTGGATCTGATCGTGCGCACCCATCGCCGCCTGCCGGTCGAGATCCGCCGCGATATCGACGCGCTGTTCGTCGAGACGGCGGAGCGGGTCGGCCTGCAAGGGCAGGTCAGCTTTCAGTCGACACCGCATTTCCCGCCGCTGCCCTTTGTCGATCCCGACGAGACCGTCGAAATCCACAGCGAGATCGACGCCTGACTTAGGCTTTTGCTTCCACCGGGCGGATAACCGGGCGTTCGTCGATCGGCCAGTGCACGATGCCGGCGAAGATGCCGAGCGCGATGGAGCAGTACCAGACAATGTCATAGGAGCCGGTGGTGTCATACAGATAGCCGCCGCCCCAGACGCCCAGGAAGCTGCCGATCTGGTGGCTGAAGAACACAATGCCGGTCAGCATCGACATGTATTTCGGCCCGAAGACCTGCGCCACGATGCCCGATGTCAGCGGCACGGTGGACAGCCACAACAGGCCCATGGCAGCCGCGAAGAGCAGCACCGTGGTCGCCGTCATCGGGAAGGAGATGAACAGCACGATGACGACCGAGCGGGCGACGTAGAGATAGCTCAGCAAATATTTCTTGGTGAATTTCCCGCCTAGCACGCCGGCCGTGTAGGAGCCGATGACGTTGAACAGCCCGACCAGCCCCAGCGCCCAGGCGCCGAGCAGCGGGTCCAGCCCCCGGTCGATGACGAAGGAGGGCAAATGGGCAGCGATGAAGGCGACATGGAAGCCGCAGACGAAGAAGCCGGCGGTCAGCAGCAGGAAGCCCTTGTGTCGGCTGGCCTCGCGCAGCGCCTGGCCCAGGCTCTGGGTATTCACCGGCCCGGCGGCACCACCCTGTCCCACACCCCGGAAGGCCAGCGCCAGCGGCAGCATGGCCAGCGAGGAGATGCCCAGGATCAGCACCGTGGTCTGCCAGCCATAGGCTGACAGGAAGGCCTGGCCCAGCGGCACCATGGCGAATTGCCCGAAGGAACCGGCAGCGGTGACGATGCCCAGCGCCCAGGAGCGCTTCTCCGGCGCGACCACCTTGCCGACAGCGGCCAGCACGATGGAAAAGCCGGTGCCCGACAGGCCAAAGCCGACCAGCACGCCGGTCGACAGATGGAACAGCGCCGGCGTGGTGGAAGCCGACATCAGCAATACGCCTGCCGAATAGAGCAGCCCGCCGGCGATCAGCACCTTCATCGAGCCGAACCGGTCGGCCAGGGCGCCGGCGAAGGGCTGGCCCAGACCCCAGAGCAGATTCTGCAGGGCAATCGACAAAGCGAAGATTTCACGGCCCCAGCCCAGCTCGCCGGAGATCGGCACCATGAACAGGCCGAAGGCGGATCGCACGCCGAAGGACAGGGCGACAATCAGGCTGCCGCAAAGCATGATCACGGCCAGCGGCAAGTGCCAGCTGCCCCCAGGTGCCACGGCGGGAGCCATCGTTTTGTCAGTCATTTCGGGCACTCCTGGCCGCTGGAATTACGTTGATATTACCGGAGCAGCGATGACGCGCCACTGATGCAAGGGTATGCCCGCCCTGCGCGTGCAGCTGTCACGGTGACAATCGAATCGCCGGCGACTATGCCGCTTTGCCGTCCCCGGAAACAGCCTTCGGGGCGACATAGTCTTTTTCCCAGGAAGCGGCTTGCTGTGTCAGTAAGCGTCGCAGCGCAGCGTCTTGCCGTCAGGCTCCATATAGAGCATCACCAGACCACCGACCTTCACCTTGCCGTTACAGACCACCCGTTTGGCAGCGTCTGCGGTGACGATCTTCAGCGACAGACGTTCCTTTGGCGAGAGGGCGGAGGCCTTCTGGTCAAGCGTGGGGCTGGTGCAGAGCTGGTAACCCGAGGTCACCGTCTCTTCCCAGGCGAAGGGACCCGCCAGCGTGGCGATGACCGGGCTGGAAAGCTGGTTGCGCACGCAGACCGCCTCGGCAGTGCTCAGGGGCAACACGGTCGCTGCGATACCGGCGGCGAGGGCGAGGAAGAAAAACCGGGAACGCATGATCTGGCCTGACCTGTAAGGGAACGCTGTTGGAGTCTACGTCTGTTCCGGCTTGTGCCGCAAGCCGCTCAGCCGGGTCTCGCGGTGCAGGATGTACAACCCGCTGGCAATCACGATGGCCGAGCCGATGAAGACCCAGACATCGGGCAATTCACCGAACAGCCAGTAGCCCAGCAGACCGGCCCAGATGATGCCGGAATACTCCAGCGGCGCGATCAGCGCTGCCGGGGCATGGCGGAAGGCCTGGGTCAGCAGGTATTGCGCGCCGCCGCCGACAATCCCCATGCCGACGATCAGTGGCCAGTCCATCGCTGCCGGCCAGATCCAGCCAAAGGGCAGGAAGCCGGCTGTCAGCAGCACCCCAGCCGCGGTCACATAGGTCATCAGTGCCAGGTTGGTCTCAGTGCGGGTCAGCTTGCGCACCTGGATCATCGACAGTGCCAGGAACACGCTGGCCAGCAGTGGCAGGGTCGCGATCGGCTGGAACAGCTCCGTCCCCGGCCGCAGGATCACGAGCACGCCGACGAAGCCGACCACCACGGCGGCCCAGCGCCGGGGGCCGACCCGCTCGCCCAGTAGCGGCACCGACAGCGCGGTGATGAACAGCGGCGCGGAGAAGGCGATGGCCACCACCTCCGCCAGTGGCATCAGCGCGAAGGCGTAGAAAAACAGGATCATGGCGCTGAGCCCGAGAAAGGCGCGCAGCGCATGGCCCTTCCAGTTCCGTGTCTTCAGCGCCGCCAGGCGGTCGCGGCGGGCGGCCAGCATCAGCCCGATGGGGATGAAGGCGAAGAAATTGCGGAAGAACACCAGATGTATGACCGGATAGGTCAGGGCCAGCCATTTGATCGTCGCATCCATCACCGAAAAGGCGAGGATCGCGCCCAGCATGTAGATCGCCCCCAGCGCATTCGCCCGCTCCTCCGCCATGCCGGCGGCGGTACTGACGGGGGCTGTGGCGGATTGCGGTGTTGTCCTGGGGGCTTGCGGCGGGGTGGCTGTCATGATGCGGGCACTCATGCCATGGACGGGCGGGGATTGCCACCCGTCCATTTTCCTGCGTCACCCCCGGAACAAGGCCGAAGGTGACGGAGAGGGAGGTTCGCCCTAGAGCGCCAGCGCGTCTTCGGCCGGGGTATAGGGCAGTTTCAGCGCGTCTGCCACGGCCTTGTAGGTGACCCGGCCGGTATGCACGTTCAGGCCGTTGCGCAGATGCGCATCGTCGGCCAGCGCCTTGCGGTAGCCCTTGTTGGCCAGCGCCAAGGCGAAGGGCAAAGTGGCGTTGTTCAGCGCCACGGTGGAGGTGCGGGCGACCGCACCCGGCATGTTGGTGACGCAGTAATGCACCACCTCGTCCACCACATAGGTGGGATCGGCATGGGTGGTAGGGCGCGAGGTCTCGAAGCATCCACCCTGGTCGATGGAAATATCCACCAGCACAGAGCCGCGCTTCATGCGCTTCACCATGTCGGCGGTCACCAGCTTCGGTGCGGCGGCACCCGGCACCAGGGCGGCACCGATGACGAGGTCGCTGGACAGCACATGCTGCTCGATGGCGTCGCGCGTCGCGAAGATGGTGTGCAGTTCCGCGCCGAAGCGCTCGTCGAGCTGGTAGAGCCGGTCCAGGCTCTTGTCGATGACGATGACATGCGCCTCCAGCCCCATCGCCATGCGCGCCGCATTGGTGCCGGCGACGCCGCCGCCCAGCACGGTCACCTTGGCCGCCGGCACGCCGGGCACGCCGCCCAGCAGAATGCCGGCCCCGCCGCGTTCCTTCTCCAGGCAATGCGCGCCGACCTGGATCGACATGCGCCCGGCCACCTCGCTCATCGGCGAGAGCAGCGGCAGCCCGCCGCGCTGGTTGGTCACCGTCTCATAGGCGATGGCAATGCAGCCCGACTCCATCAGCCCTCTGGTCTGCACGGGGTCAGGGGCGAGATGGAGATAGGTGAAGAGCAGCTGGCCCTCGCGCAGCAGCTTGTACTCGGCGGGTTGCGGCTCCTTCACCTTCACGATCATCTCGGCTTTGGCGAAGATGTCAGCGGCGCTGCCGAGGATCGTTGCCCCGGCGGCCATGTAATCCGCATCGTCAAAGCCGATGCCGTGGCCGGCCATGGTCTCGACGACGACCTCATGCCCATACTCGACCAGCTCGCGCACCGAGGAGGGCACCAGCCCGACCCGGTATTCATGGATTTTTACTTCCTTCGGCACACCGACAAGCATGGCAGGCAACTCCCTTGGTCTGACTTATTTGTAAGTTCTTGTTACAGGTCAGACGTAGCATTTCGGCGGGCGAAAGCCAAGGGAAGCGGTGTTCGAGTGGCCGGCCCTATGCTTCGAGACGACGGCGTATGCCGGCGTCTCGAAGGGTTCGGCGGCACGCTCAGTTCAGACGCCCCAGACACGCGGTTGCCACCGCGTCGATGATGGCGTCGGCATCCAGCCCGTGGACGCGGTAGAGGTCGGGCAGGTCGGCAGACTGGCCGAATTTGGTGACGCCGAGCGACTGCACCGGCCGGTTGGACGCAGAACCGATCCAGGACAGGGCGGCGGGGTGGCTGTCATGCGCTGTCACCAGCGAAGCAGCCGGTGCCTGTGCCAGTAGCCGGTCGAGATGGGTCGGCTGCACCGGCTGGCCCTTGCGCCGCGCCTCAGTCTGCCTGTGCCAGTCGGTATAGAGCCGGTCCGGCGAGGTGACGGCCAGCACGCCCAGGCCGGGCATATCCTCGGCCAGCGCGGCATGCGCCTCCATCACTTCCGGGGCCACGGCACCGCAATAGACCAGTGCCGCTTCGGAGTCGGCCGAGGGTTCGACCAGCCAATAGGCACCGGCCACGACTTGATCGGCGAAATCACCGGCAAGCGGGCGTTGCGGCTGGTCCAGCCCGCGCGTCGAGAGCCGCAGATAGAGCGAGCCGCCATCGGCCGCCTGCATATGGCCGAAGCCCCAGCGCATGATCGCCGCCAGCTCGTCGGCATAGGCCGGTTCGAAATAGGTCAGGCCGGGCTGGCCCATGCCGATCAGCGGGGTGGAAATCGACTGATGCGCCCCGCCCTCCGGCGCCAGAGTAATGCCCGACGGGGTGGAAACCAGCATGAAGCGGGCATCCTGGTAGCAGGCATAGTTCAGCGCATCGAGGCCGCGCGCGATGAAGGGGTCGTACAGCGTGCCGACCGGCAGCAGCTTCTCGCCGAACAGCGGCCCGGCAAGGCCGAGGGCCGCCAGCATGATGAACAGATTATTCTCGGCGATGCCCAGCTCGATATGCTGGCCGGTCAGGGAGCGCGCCCATTTCTGCGCCGAGACCACCTTTTCCGTGCGGAAGATATCGTCGCGCGCCCGGCGGCTGAAGATGCCGCGCTGGTTCACCCAGGCGCCCAGATTGGTCGAGACGGTGACGTCAGGCGAGGTCGAGACGATGCGCCCGCCCAGATCGCTCTGGCCCTTGCCGAGGGCGTTCAGGATATGGCCGAAGGCCGCCTGGGTCGAAATTCGGTCGGCCTTCACGGTCGGAAAATCATCCGGCATGGCGACCGGGGCGCTTTCCTTGATACGGCTGCCCGGCTGGTTGAAGGGGGCTTTGGCGATGAAATCCTGCAGCTTGGCGATCGGCAGATCGCGGTCGTCCAGCGGTTCCCATTCCGCGCCATCGGCGATGCCCATCTGGCTTTTGAAGCTGTCCATCTGCTCCACGCTCATCAGCCCGGCATGATTGTCCTTATGGCCGGCCTGCGGTGTCTGCGCGCCCTTGATGGTATAGGCGATGAAGCAATGCGGCAGATCGTCCTCGGCCTGGGCAAAGCCTTCCAGCACGGCGGCCATGTCATTGCCGCCCAGATTGGTCATCAGCTTGTGCAACCCGTCATCATCATACTCGGCGAGAAGCTGCGGAATGCCGTTATGCCCGGCCAGATCGGCCAGCACATGCTTGCGCCAGCCGCTGGGATCGCCGTTCTGGCCCTTGTAGACCAGCGCGGAATAGAGATCATTCGGGCAATCATCGATCCAGCCGCGCAGCGCGTCGCCGCCCGGCTTCTTGAAGGCTTCTTCCAGCAGCATGCCGTATTTGATGACCACGACCTTCCAGCCGACGGCGGCGAAGAAGCCCTTGATCTTCTGGAACAGCTGGTCGTTCACCACGCCGTCCAGGCTCTGGCGGTTATAGTCGATCACCCACCAGGTATTGCGGATGTCGTATTTCCAGCCTTCCAGCAGGGCCTCGTAGATATTGCCCTCATCCAGCTCGGCATCGCCCATCACGGCGATCATCCGGCCCGGCTTGGCAGCCTTTTCCTTTTCCGGGAAATGCTGGCGCACATAATCCTGGGTGATCGAGCCGAACAGCGTCATCGCCACGCCGAGGCCGACGGAGCCGGTGGAGAAATCCACCTCGTCCTTGTCCTTGGTGCGCGACGGGTAGGATTGCGCGCCGCCGAGTGCGCGGAAATTCTCCAGCGCGTCGCGATCCTGCCGGCTCATCAGATACTGGATGGCATGGAAGATCGGGCTGGCATGCGGCTTTACCGCCACCCGGTCCTCGGGGCGCAGAATGTCGAAATACAGCGCGGTCATCAGTGTCGCCACAGAGGCCGAGGAGGCCTGATGGCCGCCGACCTTCAGCCCGTCGCGGGACGGGCGGATGTGGTTGGCGTTATGGATCAGCCAATGCGACAGCCACAGCACGCGGCGCTCCAGCGCCTTCAGATAGGCCAGCCTGTCGGCCGGGGCATCCTGGGCTCCGGTCGAGATCAGCGTCAGCTCCGCCTTGCTGGCCATGGGTGTCTCTCCTGCTAGAAATCAATCAGAAGAATATGGCGAAGCCATCCGGATATTGCCAGACATGACGCGAGCAGGAGGGGGTTGCGCAATATTGTTACGCCGGCGCCATTTCGCGCGCCCTTTAGGGTGTCGCGGCAGGGAGTGTGCGATTATGAAGGAAGAAAGACGGACGTAACCAGCAGGGCAGGGCAATGATTCAGGGACATCAGCCGGTCATCGGCATTATCGGCGGCAGCGGGGTCTATGATCTGGAGGGGCTGACCGACAAGGAATGGCGCCGGGTCGATACACCCTGGGGCCCGCCCTCCGACGATCTGCTGTTCGCCCGGCTGGATGGCGCGCCGGTGGTCTTCCTGCCGCGCCATGGGCGCGGTCATCCGCACAGCCCGACGACCATCAATTACCGCGCCAATATCGATGCGCTGAAGCGGTCCGGCGTGACCGAGATCATCTCGCTCTCCGCCGTGGGCAGCCTGCGCGAGGATCTGCCGCCGGGGCGTTTCGTGCTGGTGGACCAGTATATCGACCGCACCTTCGCACGGGAGAAAAGCTTCTTCGGCGAGGGCTGCGTCGCCCATGTATCGGTCGCCCATCCGACCTGCGGGCGGCTCGGCGGGCATCTGCTGCAGGCAGCACAGGCGGCCGGCGTGGATATGGTGGAGGGCGGCACCTATCTGGCGATGGAGGGGCCGCAATTCTCTACTCTGGCGGAAAGCCGGCTGTATCGCGGCTGGGGCTGCGACGTGATCGGCATGACCAACATGCCCGAGGCGAAGCTGGCCCGCGAGGCCGAGCTTTGCTACGCTAGCATCGCCATGGTCACGGATTTCGACTGCTGGCACCCGGACCATGACCATGTGACGGTCGAGCAGGTGGTGAAGGTGCTCTTCGCCAATGCCGACCGCGCCCGCAGCCTGGTGCGGGCTGCCGTGCCGCTGCTGCAGGGCCGCGACGGGCTATGCGCCAAAGGCTGCCACACCGCCCTCGACCATGCGCTGATCACCGCACCAGAGAAACGCGATCCGGCGCTGGTGGCCAGGCTGGACGCCGTTGCGGGCCGGGTTCTGGCGCGGTAGGCATCAGCCGGCCGCTGCGGCCTCCAGCCCGGCAATGTCGAATTTCACCATGCCCAGCATCGCCTCGGCGACACGGCGGGCCTTATCCGGATCGGGATCGCTCATCAGCGCGCCCAGCCGCCGGGGCACGATCTGCCAGGACAGGCCCCAGCGGTCGCGCAGCCAGCCGCATTGCTCGACGCTGCCGCCCTGTTTCAGCGCCTCCCACAACCGGTCGATCTCCGGCTGGTCGTCGCAGGTGAGCATGATCGAAAAGCTGTGGTTGAACGGGTCGAGCGGCCCGGCCTCAATAGCCTGGTAACGCTGGTCGCCGAGGGTGAAGCCGGCCAGGCGCACGCTGTTCGCCGGACCGCTGGGCGACTCGGCCGGCAGGGCCGAGATCCAGCTGATCGACGAACCGGGAATGAGGTCCGTGTAGAAGCGGATCGCCGCCTCCATGTCCTTCTCGAACCACAAATGCTGGGTGACGCTCGTCGAGGGCTTGTCGTCCAATGGGCTCATCACGTTCAACTCCTGCTTCAAATAATAAGAGTTGATATCAACATATTTAACTAATGTCAAAGCCGCCTGCCGGACCGGGCATTCCGGGGGCAGGCGGCTCTAGCAGAAACGGCAGAAAAGCGGATCAGCCCGGCGTCTTGAACTCGATCTCGACGAAGACGATCTCGCGGTCGGTCAGGTTGATGACATCGTGCTCGACGCCGGATTTCCGGTAATAGGACTGACCCATGGTGATCGGCCCCTCGGTGGTCGTGCCGTCCGGGTGCTGCAGCGTCAGCACGCCATCGGTCATCGGCACCACGACATAGTCATAGCCATGGCGATGCCAGCCCGTCGCATGGCCCGGCGGAAAGCGCCATTCGGTCACGCAGACCCGCTCGTTATCCGCCTGTTGGGTTGCGGTCGCGGCAGGATAATCGGCCATGATTGGTCTCCAAGCTGTAAGGATAGATGATTACTTTGACAGCCTGTCACGACAGGGTGCCGAAGCCAAGCAGGACAGTGATGCCGACCACCGCGAAAATTGCGGCGGCGGCACCATGCACCAGCTTCAGCGGCACATGCCGGGCGGCGGCCTCGCCCAGCAGCACGGCCGGGGCATTGGCGATCATCATGCCCAGCGTGGTGCCGGCGACCACGGCGACCAGCGCATCGAAGCGCGCCCCCAGCACGATGGTGGCGATCTGCGTCTTGTCGCCCATCTCGGCCAGGAACATCGAGACCGTTGCGGCGATGAAGGCGCTCCGGCCGAGGCGCGGCGAATCATCCTCGTCGAGCTTGTCGGGTATCAGCATCCAGCCGGCCACGGCCAGGAAGGACAGGCCGATGATCCAGCGCAGCAAAGCCGGCTCGAACAGGCTGGCAAGCCAGGCGCCGGACAGGCCGGCCAGGGCGTGATTGGCCAAAGTGGCAACAAAGATCCCCAGCAGGATTGGTACCGGCTGGCGATAGCGGGCCGCCAGCAACAGAGCCAGCAACTGGGTCTTGTCACCGATTTCGGCAAGCGCGACCACACCGGTCGAAACGAGAAAGGCTTCCATGAAGTCGCATCGGGTCGGACGGCGGACACACTTCGACATCGTCAGCCCGCCGTCCCGACCCGGGTTCGCGGCTGTCGATGCCAAAGGTCTCGCCAAACCGGGTGCGGGGGACCGGCTAATCCGGCTCCGCTGGCTGTTCGCGCCATGTCACCGCCTTTGCAGGCAATGCCAAGTCTGTTGACGCGACCTCCCCTCAACCGCGTTTCCGCGAAAGGGGGACGGCTACTCCCCAATGACGGGGCGGACGGTACTCAGGGAGCCAGGGCCTGTCAAGCGTGGGGGAGCCTCCGTATGACTGCAATTATGCTGTCATTGCCGGGCTTGACCCGGCAATCCAGCGCGGCTTGCTGAGACGTCACAGGCAGGGCACCGCCCCTGGACCCCTGGGTCAAGCCCGGGGGTGACAGAAGCTTTGTATTCAGTTTCCCGGGCAGGCCGGCAGGCGCTTGTCATACTCCACGCGCAAATATGCCCAGTGGTCCCAATGCGGCGCGGGGGTCGTGCCGGTCAGGCGGGCGACCAGCACGTCGAGATGCGCATGCCAGCCGGAGGAGACGTTCAGCAGGATGTCCCGGCTGGGGACGCGGCGGTGGATGATGGTCAGCATCACCTTGTCGCCCATCTTCTCCAGCTCGAAGGTGACCTCGCCGGTCTGCTTCTCGCCCCAGGTGATGACCAGACGGTGCGGCGCGTCGCACTCGGTGATGGTGCAGGTCATCCGGTGCTCGCCGGACATATCCGCCGGTCGCTGGCCGGGCGGGTCGGTCAGCTCGTCATTGCGCCAGACAAACTCGAAGCTGGTGCCGGGCATCTTCTCCATCGCGCCCGAGGCCAGCCACTGGCGGCGCAAATCGCTCTCCGTCAGATAGGCCCAGATACGCTCGGCAGGGCCGGGCAGTAGACGCTGGATCTTCAGCGTGGCGGGTTCGATCAGGCTGCCATAGGCATCCAGGGTCAATGTGTCGCTCATTTTTCGTCTCCTTCCGGGGTCTTGGATGTAGGGGGCAAGGGGGATTTGCGGTCATCTTCCTCGCGCAGCAGGCGCTCAAGGATGTCCAGACGCTCGGTCCAGAAGCGCTGGTAGAAGCCCAGCCATTCATGCGCGCTGGCCAGCGGTCCGGGCTCAAGGCGGCAGAGATGAGTCCGGCCGCGCACCTCGCGGCGGATCAGCCCGGCCCTTTCCAGTGCCTTGATGTGCTTGGAGGCCGCCGCCAGCGAAATGTCGAAGGGGTCGGCCAGCTGGCTCACTGTGCGCTCACCCCCGGCCAGTGCCTGCAGCATCTGCCGCCGCGTGGGATCGCCGAGAGCGTGGAACACCGTGTCCAGCTGTATGTTTTCATGTTCAACCATACGGTTAAATATGAAGATGTTTTTTCGATAGTCAACCACTTTGTTGAATGTTTAAATGACCGCAGTTTTAGGCGACTGGGGGTGAGGATGATTCGCGACACGCTGTTCCTGCTGCGCCCGGATTTCACCGACCCGGCCTATCCTGGCCAGCGCTTCTATTGCTGGCACTGCGCGCTTATGGAGGGTGTTCTGGCGTCCTTCCCGGAATTGGCCGAACGCCTCGATGTCGTGCGGATCGCCTGGCCCCGGCCCAGGCAGCCGGTCATCGATCTGGCCGGGCCGGAAAACCAGTCCGTGCCGCTGCTCGTGCTGGCGGAGGGCGGGACATCAGTCCACGCGACCGGGTCCTACAGGGGGAGAAGCCTCGTCGCCGGGAAGGACGACATTCTGGCCACCCTGTCGGAACGCCACGGCTTTCCAGACCCGCACCCCTGAGGCTTCAAGGCTGCTACAAGTCCCCTGGGGGCATGGCTCCCCTGCGCCTGTCCGGCACCGCAGCGCGCCGTTTTTCTGGCATGCATGGCTTGACGCTGCTAAACAAGACCCCCCACTTGTGGATAAATGCCGAGTGACGGCATGGTGAACGGAATCTGGAACGCGTTTTGCGTTCTGCGGCGGGAGTACTGACATGACCGAGAAATGGTCGCCTGAGAATTGGCGCACGATGCCGGTAAAGCATCTGCCATCCTATCCGGATGCAGAGGCGCTGACGGCTGCTGAACAGCAACTCTCGGTCTATCCGCCGCTGGTTTTTGCCGGCGAGGCCCGTAAGCTGAAAAAGGCGCTGGCCAAGGTGTCGGAAGGCAAGGCTTTCCTGCTGCAGGGCGGCGATTGCGCCGAGAGCTTCAAGGAATTCCATCCGAACAATATCCGCGACACCTTCAAGGTGCTGTTGCAGATGGCGGTGGTGCTGACCTTCGGCGGCGCCGTGCCGGTGGTGAAGGTCGGCCGTCTGGCCGGCCAGTTCGCCAAGCCGCGTTCCTCCCCCACCGAGGAGATCGGTGGCGTGTCGATGCCGAGCTATCTCGGCGACATCATCAATGGCATGGAGTTCGAGGCCGAGGCCCGTCAGCCCGACCCGCAGCGCATGCTGCGCGCCTATAACCAGTCGGCATCGACGCTGAACCTGCTGCGCGCCTTCAGCCAGGGCGGCTTCGCCGATCTGCATTCGGTGCATCGCTGGAATCTGGGCTTCGTGGAGCGCAGCCCGCAAGGCGAGCGCTATGCCGAGATCGCCGACCGGATCGATGAATGCCTGGCCTTCATGAATGCCTGCGGCATCACCGCCGACAGCGTGCCGCAGATGCGCGAGACCGATTTCTATACCTCGCATGAGGCGCTGCTGCTGCCCTATGAACAGGCGCTGACCCGCGTCGATTCAACCACGGGCGACTGGTATGACTGCTCCGCCCATATGGTGTGGATCGGCGACCGGACGCGCCAGCCGGATGGCGGGCATGTCGAATTCTGCCGTGGCATCAAGAACCCGATCGGCCTGAAATGCGGCCCCAGCCTGCCGACCGACGATCTGCTGCGGCTGATCGATATCCTGAACCCGGCGAATGAGGCCGGCCGCCTGACGCTGATCGCGCGCATGGGCCATGACAAGGTCGAAAAGCACCTGCCGCCGCTGATCCGCGCGGTCGAGCGGGAGGGCCACAAGGTGGTCTGGTCGTCCGACCCGATGCATGGCAACACGATCAAATCCTCGACCGGCTACAAGACCCGGCCGGTGGACCAGATTCTCACCGAGGTCCGGCGCTTCTTCGATGTGCACCAGGCCGAGGGCACCCATGCCGGCGGCGTGCATTTCGAGATGACCGGCCAGGACGTCACCGAATGCATCGGCGGCGCCCAGGCGATCACCGAGGAAGCTTTGCAGGACCGTTACCACACGCATTGCGATCCCCGTCTCAACGCCTCGCAGGCACTGGAGCTGGCTTTCCTGCTGGCGGCGGAACTGAAGGAATCCCGGACCATCGACCGGCGGGTCCAGGCGGCTCAATAGTCAGCGTGCAACATGGCTGGTCCCGGGCTTCGGCCCGGGAGCGGCCTTCAGGAGAGGCATGACAGACGCCGTCGCGAGAAACGGCCGGTCATGGAGGATGATGACCCCCGATCTGACTGCCATTCCGACACTGACGGACAAATATTTCCTGAAGAGCAAGGAAGTAGTCCGCCGCTTTGGCGATGCTCAGGTGACCTATGGCGTGTTCATGCGCCGCCCGGTCACCTTCGCCCCCCGGCTGGCCGTTGACTGGCTGAATGCGGTAGCCCAGGCACGCGGTACGAGCTTCGACATCCGGCTGACCTTCAAGGAAGGTGCCTGGGTCGGCGCGGGCGAGCCGATGATGTACATCACCGGTTCCTTCTTCCATCTGGTCGATCTGGAAACCCTGTTCCTGCAGAAGATCGGCGCGGCCTGCGTTGCCGCGTACAACGCCTATACCATCTGTTCCGATCTGCCGAAGGTCGCCTTCCTGGCGATGGATGCGCGTCATTGCGCCGGCCAGGAGATGATGGAGCAGATGGCCTATGGCGCCTCGGTCGGCTCCGAAAAGGCCAAGAAGAAGGCTGGCGCCATCGGCTTTGTCGGCAATGCCACGGATGCGACGGCGCATTTCTTCGGCCAGAGCGTCGGCCTCGGCACCATGCCGCATGCACTGATCGGCTATGCCGGATCGACCGTGCGCGCGGCCGAGATGCTGCACGAGACCTTTCCCGAGGAGCCGATGACCGTGCTGGTCGATTATTTCGGCCAGGAAGTCACCGATGCTCTGGCGGTATGCCGGCGCTTCCCCGATCTGGCGGCGTCCGGCCAGCTTGCCGTCCGGCTCGACACCCATGGCGGGCGCCATGTCGAGGGGCTGGACATGGCGCAGAGCTATGCCGTGCTGGACCGCAACTGCCCGCAGGCGATCCGGGGCTACCGCACCGAGCAGGAGTTGCGCTACCTGATCGGCACCGGCGTCTCGGCGGCCGGCATCTGGCATATCCGCGAGGAGCTGAACAAGGCCGGCTTCCCCAAGGTGAAGATCGTCGCCTCCAGCGGCTTCTCGCCGGCCAAATGCCGGATGATGGCGACCTCTGAAGCGCCGGTCGATGTGATCGGCACCGGCTCCTTCCTGCCGGAAAAATGGAGCGAGACCTATGCCACGGCCGATATCATCGCCTATGACGGCAAGCCGATGGTGAAGCTGGGCCGCGAATTCCTGACCCAGCGCTGGGAAAGCCTGCTGCAGGAGGCCGAACTGGCCCCGGCCTCGGGGACCGTATGACCGGCATTCCGCTGAATGACCTCATGAAGCAGCTGACAGAGGTGATGCAGGATAGCTGCAGCCAGCTGCCCCAGAACCGTACCCCCGCCATGGTCTATGCCCTGGCCGAGGGCGCTGCCGATATCCATGATGGCGGCGTGACCAATCTGATGCCCTCGCTGCCGCCGACGAAGGAGATCGCCTGCGCCGCCGGCTGCGACCATTGCTGCCACATGCCGGTGGTGACCGAGGCGATCACCGTGCTGCGGCTGGCGCATTACATCCGCACCACCTTCTCGCCGGAGGCAATCGACGCGCTGCGGGCCCGGATCAGCACCCGGCAGGCGCAGCTTCTGCCGCTGGACAGCAAGGCCCGCCGGCATTTCCGCAAGGCCTGCCCGCTGCTGGAAGACAGGCAGTGCATCGCCTATGAGGCGCGGCCGCTGATCTGCCGCAGCTTCAATTCCTTCGATGCGGAAGCCTGCCGCACGGAAATCCTCGAAAAGGCCGATGATTTCTACATGGAAGGCTATCCGATCCCCTTCGAGGTTGGTGGCGCGCTGACCCGCGGGATGGTCAGCGGCTTGTCGCGCGCCGGCTACCGGGATGCCCAGCTCGATCTGGCGGCGGCCCTTGGCGTGGCGCTGGACCGCGACGATGCGGCCGAGGCCTGGCTGGCCGGCGAGGATATCTTTGCCAACTCACTGGTCGCTTGATCGGCTTCCGGCCGGCCGTTAGGTTTCGGCTGAAGAAAACTAGAAAACGCCCGGAAACGCGGAATTCCCCATGCCTGATATGACCAAACCTGCCGTTGATTTGCCGATGTCCGGCATTCGCGTGCTCGATTGCGCGACATTCATCGCCGCCCCCTATACCGCCGCCATACTGGGCGAGTTCGGGGCCGAGGTGATCAAGGTGGAGCAGCCGGGCGAGGGCGATCCGTTCCGCAAATTCGGCACGCCGGTCGAGCGCGACACGCTGGCCTGGCTGTCGGAGGCGCGCAACAAGAAGAGCGTCACCCTTAATCTGCGCGACAAGCAGGGCGCGGAGATTTTCCGCCAGCTGATCGCGAAATCCGATGTGCTGTGCGAGAATTTCCGCCCCGGCACGCTGGAAAAATGGGGGCTGGGCTGGGAAGAGCTGAAGAAGATCAACCCCGGCCTCGTCATGCTGCGGGTGTCCGGCTATGGCCAGGACGGGCCGTATCGTGACCGGCCGGGCTTTGCACGTATCGCGCATGCCTTTGGCGGCCTGACCTATCTGGCCGGCATGCCCGGCGAATTGCCGGTGACGCCGGGTTCGACCTCGCTGGCCGATTACATGAGCGGGCTTTTCGGCGCCATCGGCGTGCTGCTGGCGCTGCGCCAGCGCGAGAAGACCGGGGCCGGCCAATGGGTCGATATCGGCCTGTATGAAAGCGTCTTCCGGGCGCTGGACGAGCTGGCGCCGGCCTATCACCGCATCGGCAAGCTGCGCGAGCCCGAGGGCACCGGCACCACCAATGCCTGCCCGCATGGCCATTTCCGCTGCGGCGATGGCAAGTTCGTCGCGGTCGCCTGCACCTCGGACAAGATGTTCGAGCGGCTGGCCCAGGTGATGGGGCGGCCCGAACTGGCAGCCGAAGATGTGTTCAGGACCACGCGCCAGCGCCTTGCCCGCCACAAGGAGGTCGATGGCATCGTCGCTGCCTGGATGCATTCCATGACCCGCGATGAGGTGATGGCCGCCTGCGTTGCCGGCGAAGTGCCCTGCGGTCCGATCAACTCCATCGCCGATATCGTTTCCGATCCGCATTTCGAGGCACGCAAGAACATGATCACCCTCGTCGACCAGCTGGTCGGGGAGGTGGTGATCCCCAATGTCCTGCCGCGCCTGTCGGACACGCCGGGCCGGATCGAGACGCTGGGCCCGGCTCTGGGCGCTGATAACGACGCCATCTATGGCGATCTGCTCGGCCTCTCCGCCGACCAGCGCGCCACCCTGAAGGATGCGAAGGTGATTTGAGCTACCGGCAATTGACACCACCGGTTTCGGGGCCATTCTACCACCCATGACAGACACGCTCTCCCTTGCGCTTGCGCAGTTGAACCCGACCGTCGGCGACATCGACGGCAATCTCGCAAAGCTGCGCCATGCGCGCGCCGAGGCGGCCGAACAGGGCGCCGATCTGGTGCTGACGACGGAGCTGTTCCTCTCCGGCTATCCGCCGGACGATCTGGTGCTGAAGCGCCAGTTCGTCGCGGCCTGTATGGAGGCCGTGGAGGCCTTCGCCCGGGAGACCGCCGATGGTGGGCCGGCGGTTCTGCTGGGCACGCCCTGGCGGGCAGAGAGTGGGCTGCACAATGCCATGGCGCTGCTGGAGGCGGGGACGGTGCAGACGCTGCGCTTCAAGCATGATTTGCCGAATTACGGCGTGTTCGATGAAAAGCGCGTCTTCGACGCCGGGCCGCTGCCGGGGCCGGTGAATTTCCGCGGCATCCGGCTGGGCGTGCCGATCTGCGAGGATATCTGGACGCCGGAAGTGGTGGAGTGCCTGGAGGAATCCGGCGCCGAGATCCTGCTGGTGCCGAATGGCTCGCCCTTTGAATCGGACAAGCAGGATGAGCGGCTGAACATCGCCACCGCGCGGATCGTCGAATCCGGCCTGCCGCTGGTCTATCTGAACCAGCTGGGCGGGCAGGATGAGCTGGTCTTCGATGGTGGCTCCTTCGTGCTGAATGCCGACCGCTCGCTGGCCCTGCAGATGCCGTCCTGGGCGGAGCAGGTGACGCTCACCCGCTGGACGCGAACGGCGGATGGCTGGAGTTGCGCGCCGGGCGAGATGACCGCCCCGGCTGTCGGGCATGAGACGATCTATCAGGCCCTCGTGCTGGGCGTTCGCGATTATGTGCGCAAGAACCGCTTTCCCGGCGTCGTCATCGGCATGTCGGGCGGCGTCGATTCGGCGCTGACGGCGGCGATTGCCGTCGATGCGCTGGGTGCCGACAAGGTGTGGACGGTGATGATGCCCTCGCCCTACACCAGCGACGAGAGCCTGGAGGATGCGGCGGCGGCGTCGCGCCTGCTGGGCGCCCGGCTGGACAGCATCAGCATCGGCCCGGCCATGCAGGCCTTCGACGCCATGCTGCACCCGGTCTTCGACGAATTGCCGCCGGACACGACGGAGGAAAACATCCAGTCCCGCGCTCGCGGCGTCACGCTGATGGCGCTGTCCAACAAATTCGGCCATATGGTGCTGACCACCGGCAACAAGTCGGAGATGTCGGTCGGCTACGCCACGCTCTATGGCGATATGTGCGGTGGCTACAATGCGCTGAAGGATGTCTACAAGACCGCCGTCTTCGATCTGTGCCACTGGCGCAACCAGGCGGATGTCGATTCCCTGCCCATCGGTCTGCTGGGGCCGAGCGGTGCCGTCATGCCCGAACGCATCATCACCAAGCCGCCCTCGGCCGAGCTGAAGCCCGACCAGAAGGACGAGGACAGCCTGCCGCCCTATCCGGTGCTGGACGCCATCCTCGGCCATCTGATCGAGGACGAGATGCCGGTGTCGGAGATCGTGGCAAACGGCATGGACCGCGACCTCGTCATGCGCATCTGGCGCATGCTGGACCGCGCCGAATACAAGCGCCGCCAGGCCCCGCCAGGCGTGAAGATCACCCGGCGCTCCTTCGGACGGGAACGCCGCTACCCGATCACCAACGCGTTTCAGGGCACGTGATGGCCGTGCCGTCATGACACTGGTCCGCTTCGCGCCCAGCCCGACCGGCCGGCTGCATCTGGGCAATGCTTTTATCGCGCTGGTGAATTCCCTGTTCGCGCAGAAGAGCAGCGGGCGTTTCCTGCTGCGTCTCGACGATACCGACCGCGAGCGGTCGACATCGGAATTCGCCGCCGGCATCGAATCCGATCTCGCCTGGCTGGGCATCCGCTGGGATGATTTCGCCCGGCAGTCCGACCGGCTGGAGCGCTACGACGCCGCCATCGAAAAGCTGAAGGCGGCGGGCCGGCTCTATGCCTGCTACGAGACGCCGGAGGAGCTGGCGCTGAAGCGCAAGGCGCAGCTGACCGCCGGCAAGCCGCCGCTCTATGACCGCGCTGCTCTGGCTCTGAGCGATGCCGAGAAGGCGGGGCTGGAGGCGCAGGGCATAAGCCCGCATTGGCGCTTCAAGCTGCAAGGCGACGATCCCGCCTGGACCGATCTGGTGCAGGGCGACAGCCATATCTCGATTGCCAGCATGAGCGACCCGGTGCTGATCCGCGCCGATGGCGTGCCGCTCTACACTTTGGCCTCGGTGGTCGATGATGGTGAGATGGGTGTAACCCATGTCATCCGCGGCGCCGACCACATCTCCAACACGGGCGTGCAGATCCAGCTTTTCGAGGCGCTGGGCTTCCCGCCGCCCGGTTTTGCGCATCTGCCACTGATCAGCGATGCCGAGGGGCAGGGCCTGTCGAAGCGCATCGGCAGCCTGTCGCTGCAGGGCTTGCGCGACAGCGGGCTGGAGCCGCTGGCGATCGCCTCGCTGCTGCTGCGGTTGGGACAGGGCGAGCCGCCGGAAATCTGCACCGATTGGGAAGCGTTGGTCGAAGCCTTCGACATCGCCAAATTCGGCCATGCCACGCCGCGCCTGTCGGAAGACGAGCTGCTGGCGATGAACGCCAGACTGCTGCACGCCCTGCCCTACGAGGCCGTGGCCGACCGCCTGCCCGAGGGTGCCGACGCGGCACTGTGGGAGTCGGTGAAGGGCAATATCCAGCACCTGTCCGAGGTGGAGGACTGGCTGAGCATTGTCGCCGGGCAGCTTGATGGGCAGCCGGCGGCGGATGCCGATCTGCTGGACGCGGCCGCAACGCTGCTGCCGCCAGAGCCGTGGGACGCTTCCACCTGGAAGGGCTGGACCAAAGCGGTGCAGGAGGCCACGGGCCGCAAGGGCAAGGCGCTGTTCCTGCCGCTGCGCCTGGCGCTCACCGGTCGCGAGCATGGACCGGAGCTTGCCAATCTGCTACCGCTGATCGGGCGCAAGCGCGTGCTGGAACGGCTCTGTCGACGCTGATCCGCGCCGTTCCGCCCATCCCTGTCCGATTATCGAAGAGACCGCCCGTGCCGCTTTACCTGCACAATACGCTGACCCGCCAGAAGGAAGACTTCCAGCCGCTCGATCCGGGCAATGTGCGGATGTATGTCTGCGGCCCCACGGTCTATGACTATGCCCATATCGGCAATGCCCGCCCGGCGGTGGTGTTCGACGTGCTGTACCGCGTGCTGAAGGCGCTGTATCCGACTGTCACCTATGTCCGCAACTTCACCGATGTGGACGACAAGATCAACGCCAAGGCCAAGGCGACGGGCGAGGATATCGGCACCATCACCGCGCGCACGACCGAGGCCTATCTGCAGGATATGGGCGCGCTGGGGGTGCTGGAGCCGGACGTGCAGCCGCGCGCCACCCAGCATATCGCCGAGATGATCGCGATGATTGAGACGCTGATCGAAAAGGGCCATGCCTATGCGGCGGATGGCCATGTGCTGTTCAGCGTGCCCTCCATGCCGGATTACGGCGCGCTGTCCCGGCGCAACCGCGACGAGCTGATCGCCGGTGCGCGCGTCGAGGTCGCCCCCTACAAGCGCGACGCCGCCGATTTCATCCTGTGGAAGCCGTCGGAGCCGGACATCCCCGGCTGGGACAGCCCGTGGGGACGCGGCCGGCCCGGCTGGCATATCGAATGCTCTGCCATGAGCGCCAAATATCTCGGCGAGACCTTCGACATCCATGGCGGCGGGCTGGATCTGATTTTCCCGCATCATGAGAACGAGATCGCGCAGTCGCGCTGCGCCAGCGGCACGCAGCTTTTTGCGCGCTACTGGGTGCATAATGGCTATCTCACCGTCGAAGACGAGAAGATGTCGAAATCCATCGGCAATATCGTCACCGTGCGCGAGCTGCGCGGCGACGTGCCGGGGGAGGCGATCCGCTATGCCCTGCTGGCCGGGCATTACCGCCAGCCACTGAACTGGAGCAGCGCGCATCTGCGCGAGGCCAAGACCGCGCTTGACCGGCTCTATACCGCCGTACGGCGGGGCCTGAGCGTCGATGAGGATATCGCCCCCGCCGACGAGGTGCCGTTCGAGGTGCTGGCGGCGCTGGAGGATGATCTGAACACGCCGCTGGCCTTCGCCCATCTGCACGAGCTGGCGACCAAGGTGAACAAGGCCAAGACCGACTCCCAGATCACCGCCGCGACAGAACAGCTGCTTGCCGCCGGCCAGTTGCTGGGCCTGCTCGGCGAAGACCCAGAAAGCTGGTTCCGCTGGCAGGCCGAGGGCGAGCAGGCCGGCCTGTCCGATGCCGAGATCGACGCGCTGATCGAGGCCCGCCGCACCGCCCGCCAGTCCAAGGATTTCGCCGAGGCCGACCGCGTCCGCGCTTTGCTCACCGATGCCGGCATCGTGCTGGAAGACGGCCCCCAGGGCACGAGCTGGAAGCGGGGGTAGGGGCATTCAATAACCTCGTCACCCTCGGGCTTGACCCGCCAATAGCACTTGGGGGTCCATCCGTCCGTGCGCTTCGCTCGGTCAATGGATGGTCGGATCAAGTCCGACCATGACGAGTTTCTTTGGTGCAACCTCTCCAGTCCGTCACCCCCAGCCTTGTGCCGGGGGTCCAGGCTTCCGCTTACTGGATGTCGGTCGAGTGGGCTGAACCTTGGATTCCTGGGACAAGTCCGGGAATGACGAAGGAGAGAGGGGAGACGGGAGGAGCGCCTTGCCGCTTCCGCCGGCCTCTGCAACACTTCCGGCAAAATGAGAAGAGGCTGGGAGGAACCATGAATCTGGCAGGGCTGCTGGTGCGCGCGGCGCAGCGTCTGGGTGACCGTACAGCCGTGGCGGAAGGTGCGCGGAGTGTGCTGGGCTTCCGCGATCTGGCGCGGCGCGCAGGCATTGTGGCCGGCGGGCTGCGGGCGCTGGGGTTGAAGCCGGGTGACCGGGTGGCGCTGGCGATGAAGAACTGTCCGGACTATCTGGAAATCCTGTTCGGCATCTGGCAGGGCGGGTTCGCCGCCGTGCCGATCAACGGCAAGCTGCATGCCCGCGAGTTTCACTACATCCTGGAAAACAGCGGCAGCCGGGTCTGCTTCGTCACGAAGGATCTGGTCGAGACCATCGCCCCGCTGGCCGATGATCTGCCGGCGCTGGAGCGCATCCTCTGCGTCGGCACGGCGGCGCATGACCGGCTGATGCAGGCGGAAGCCATCGGCCTGGCGGAGACGGCACCCGATGACCTCGCCTGGCTATTCTACACCAGCGGTACCACCGGGCGTCCAAAGGGCGCGATGCTCAGCCACCGCAATCTGATGGCGATGAGCCTCAGCTATTTCATCGATATCGACCCGATCGCGCCGGGCGACAGCATCCTGCACGCAGCCCCGATGTCGCATGGCTCCGGCCTCTATATCCTGCCGCATATGGCGGCGGGGGCAATTCAGGTGGTGCCGGAATCAGGCGGCTTCGATCCGGCGGAGATGCTGGATATCCTGCCGCATCATCCGGGGCTCAGCCTGTTCGCCGCACCGACCATGGTGAAACGCTTCGTGCAGCACCCCGGCATAGAAAATGCCGATTTGAGCAATCTGAAGACCATCATCTATGGCGGCGCGCCGATGTATCTGGCCGATCTGAAGCAGGCGCTCGACGTTCTGGGCAACCGGCTGGCGCAGCTTTATGGCCAGGGCGAGAGCCCGATGACCATCACCGGTATGAGCAAGGCGCAATATGCGATGCGCGACCATCCGCGCTGGGAGGACCGTATCGCCTCGGCCGGGCAGGCGCAGACCGTCTGCGAGGTGCGGGTGGTTGACGAGGACGACACTCCGCTGCAGGCCGGGGAGGTGGGCGAGATCGTCTGCCGCGGCGATTCGGTCATGCTGGGCTACTGGAACAACCCGGAGGCGACGGCGAAGACTCTGGCCGGCGGCTGGCTGCACACTGGCGATATGGGCAGCTTCGATGCGGATGGCTATCTGACGCTGCGCGACCGCTCCAAGGACGTGATCATCTCCGGCGGCTCGAACATCTACCCGCGCGAGGTGGAGGAGGTTCTGCTGACCCACCCCGCCGTCGCCGAGGCGTCGGTGGTGGGCTACCCGCATGCCGATTGGGGGGAGGAGGTCGTCGCCTTCATCGTCGCCCGGCCGGGCCAGCGCGTCGATGAGGCGGCGCTGGATGCGCTCTGCCTCGCCAATATCGCCCGGTTCAAGCGCCCGAAGCGCTACCGGGTGATCGAGGCCCTGCCGAAAAACAATTACGGCAAGATCCTGAAAACCGAGCTGCGCGGCCTGCTGACCCAGGCGTGAGACGCGTTACCTGCGTCCCACGCCTGTTCGCGGTCAGCCGATATGCTGGGTGAAGAAACCGATGGTGCGCTCGCGGGCGATGCGGGCGCTGACCGCCTCATAGGAGCCGCGCTCGTCGCAACTGAAGCCGTGGCCGGCGGGATAGGTGAACACCGTCGCCTGCGGCTGCGCCTGCTTGATCGCGCTGACATCGGCCATCGGGATGCTCTGGTCGGTCTCGCCGAAATGCATCATCAGCGGGGCCTTGGCCGCCTCGTCCTTGAACGGCACGATCTGGCCGCCGTAATAGACCACGGATGCCTGCACCGGCAGCCGCGTGGCGCAGAGGAAGGAGATCGAACCGCCCCAGCAATAGCCGACCGTGCCGACCTTGCCGGCGGCAGCGGCGGCATCGACCGAGGCCGCCATGTCGAGCATCACCTGCTCCCAGTCGACCTTGGCGCGCAGGTCGCGGCCGCGCTGGATGCCGGCCTGGTCATAGCCCAGCTCCACCTTGCGCTCGGTGCGGTCGAACAGCGCCGGAGAAATGCACAGATAGCCATCGGCGGCAAAGCCGTCGCAGACATTGCGGATGTGGTTGTTGACGCCGAAAATCTCCTGGATGACGACAAGCCCGCCCTTGGGCTTGCCCTCCGGTCCAGCGGTGTAGGCGTCGAATTTATGGCCGTCGGCGGCGGTCAGCTCGATCCATTTTTTCATGGGGGCGTCCTTCGTCACGGAAAACAGCTCCTGCTTTCGGAAAACATAGTCCGCCGCAGGGTAAGGCAAAGTTTTTCGTTAAGAAAGGGAGGGCTGACCCGACAGGCTAGACGTTGAAGCGGAAGTGGAAGATGTCGCCATCCTTCACGAAATATTCCGAGCCTTCGATGCGCAGCTTGCCGGCATCCTTGGCGCCCTGCTCACCCTTGCAGGCGATGAAATCCTCATAGGCGATGGTCTCGGCGCGGATGAAGCCGCGCTCGAAGTCGCTGTGGATCACGCCGGCGGCCTCTGGGGCCTTGGCGCCCTTGCGGACGGTCCAGGCGCGGGTTTCCTTCGGGCCGGCGGTGAAGAAGGTCAATAGGTCGAGCAGCGAATAGCCAGCGCGGATGACGCGGGCCAGCCCGGCCTCCTCCAGACCCAGCGAGGACAGAAATTCCTCGCGGTCGGCGAGGTCCTTGATCTGCGCGATCTCGGCTTCGATGGCGGCCGAGATGACGACGCTGCTCGCCCCTTCGGCCTTGGCCTTGGCGGCGACCTTCTCGGACAGCGCATTGCCCGTGGCGGCATCGTCTTCCGAGACATTGCACAGATAGAGCACCGGCTTGGAGGTGATGAGCTGCAACTGCTTCACCGCATTTTGCTCGGTCTCGGCGAATTTCACGGTGCGGGCCGGCAGGCCCTCGCGCAGGGCGGCCAGCAGCGGCTCGATCAGCTCCATCTGCGCCTTGGCGTCCTTCTCGCCGCTCTTCGCCTTCTTGGACAGGGGCAGGGCGCGGCGCTCCAGGCTGTCGAGGTCGGAGAGCATCAGCTCGGTCTCGACCGTGTCGGCATCGCGGATCGGGTCGACCGAGCCCTCGACATGGGTGATGTCGCCGGATTCGAAGCAGCGCAGCACATGGACGATGGCATCGACTTCACGGATATTGCCGAGGAACTGGTTGCCCAGCCCTTCGCCCTTGCTGGCGCCGCGCACCAGCCCGGCAATGTCGACGAATTCAAGCTGCGTCGGCAGGATCTTGGCTGAGCCGGCCAGCTTGGCGATGGCATCCAGCCGGGGGTCCGGCACGGCCACCCGGCCGGTATTCGGCTCGATGGTGCAGAACGGGTAATTCGCGGCCTCGGCGGCGGCGGTCGCGGTCAAGGCGTTGAACAGGGTCGACTTGCCCACATTGGGGAGGCCGACGATGCCGCAATTGAAACCCATCTGCGCTATTCCTGACTGTCGGAGGGGGAAGCCGATTCGGACTCTGCCACAGGCTTCTCCGGTTTTGGCTTTTTCGGGGGAGGCGGAAAGACGGCGGCAGAGACTTTGCTCATAAAGTGGCCGTCATCGCCTTTCAGCAGAATATCGAAATTTCGGGCCACGGCATCCAGCAGCGGCACCAGCCAGGTCTGCTGTTCAACCTTGGCGAAATCATTCAGCACCCAGGCGAGGACCTTGTCCTTGTCACCGGGATGGCCGATGCCCAGGCGGATGCGCCAGTATTCCTTGCCGATGGCGGCGTCGATGGAGCGCAGGCCATTATGCCCGCCATGCCCGCCGCCCAGCTTGACCTTGATCTTGCCGGGCACGAGGTCGAGCTCGTCATGGATGACGAAGACGGATTGCGGCGCGATCTTGAAGAAGTTCCGCGCCTCGCCGACCGACTGGCCGGAATTGTTCATGTAGGTCAGTGGTTTCAGCGCCAGCACCTTCTCGCCGGCGATGCTGCCTTCGGCCATCAGCCCCTGGAAGCGGGCGCGCCACGGGCCGAAGCCATGGCGGCGGACAATCTCGTCCACCGCCATGAATCCGATATTGTGACGCTGGTTCGCATGGCCCGGACCGGGATTGCCGAGGCCGGCAAGAAGCAGCATGGCAATCCCACCCCGTTACGAAACGCGAAAGAGGGGGATTACTCCTCCTCCTTCTCCTCGTCGTCACCGCCGGCCGCATTGTCTTCGCTCTTCAGCGCGGACGGGGCGGCGATGGTGGCGATGGTGAAGTCGCGGTCGGTGATGGTCGGCGCAACGCCGTCCGGCAGCGTCACGGCGCTGATGTGGATCGAATCACCCACTTCATAGCCGGTCAGATCGACCACCAGCTCTTCCGGGATCGATTCCGGCGAGCAATACAGCTCGACTTCATGGCGGACGATGTTCAGCACGCCGCCGCGCTTCAGGCCCGGCGACTTCTCTTCGTTGATGAAGTGGACCGGCACCTCGACCTCGACCTTCACATTCTTAGAGACGCGCAGGAAATCGACATGGATGGCGCGGTCGGTCACCGGATGCTGCTGCAGCTCGCGCGCCAGGACGCGATGCGCCTTGCCGTCGACGGTGACTTCATACAGGTGGGAGAAGAAACCCGGACGGCGCAGCTCGCGCTCCAGTTCCTTGGAATTGAAGTTGATCATCAGCGCGGGCTGATTATCACCATAGATCACAGCCGGCACATTGCCGTCACGACGGGCAGCGCGGGCGGCCCCCTTACCGGCCCGTTCGCGCAGCGTCGCGTTGATCTTCAACACGTCTGCCATATTGAAACTCCTTACGAATGGCAAAGGGGCGGCGACCATCGCAGCCCCTCAGGCCGGCCTCCAAGGGTGCCGGCACGGCCCCACGCCGCCGAAAGACGGTTGGGAGGCCGGGTTATATACCGAATTGGCTGAATATGGCTAGAACCAATCAGCCTTGACCGTTTGAGGCGCGATGACGGTCGGCAGCCCTCAGTCGAACAGGCTGGAGACCGAGCGTTCGTCACTGATGCGCTGCATCGCCTCGGCGATCAGCGGGGCGATGGAGATCTGCCGGATATTGCGGGCCACCCGCATCGCCTCGGTCGGCATGATGCTGTCGGTGGTGACCAGGCTGGCCAGCGCCGAGGAGGTGACGCGCGCCACGGCGCCGCCGGACAGCACGCCATGGGTAACATAAGCCTCGACCGAGGTGGCGCCCTTTTCCATCAGCGCGGCAGCGGCATTGCACAGCGTGCCGCCGGAATCGACGATATCGTCGACCAGGATGCAGTGCCGGCCATTCACCTCGCCGATCACATTCATCACTTCCGACACGCCGGCGCGCTCACGCCGCTTGTCGATGATCGCCAGATCGGCATCCAGCCGCTTGGCCAGCGCGCGGGCGCGGACCACGCCGCCGACATCGGGGGAGACGATGACCAGCTCCTCGCCGGTGAAACGCTCCTCGATGTCCTTGATGAATACCGGGGCGGCGAACAGATTATCGGTCGGAATATCGAAGAAGCCCTGGATCTGGCCGGCATGCAAATCCAGCGTCAGCACGCGGTCGGCACCGGCGACGGTGATCAGATTCGCCACCAGCTTGGCAGAGATCGGCGTGCGCGGGCCGGATTTCCGGTCCTGGCGAGCATAGCCGTAATAGGGGATCACCGCGGTCACGCGGCGGGCCGATCCGCGGCGCAGCGCGTCCAGCGTGACCAGCAATTCCATCAGATTGTCATTGGTCGGATAGGAGGTCGACTGGACCACGAAGACATCCTCGCCGCGGACATTCTCGTGGATTTCGACGAAGACCTCCATATCGGAGAAGCGCTTCACGCTGGCATTCGTCAACGGGATATTGAGATAGGCGCAGATGGCCTCGGCCAACGGCCTGTTGCTGTTTCCCGTCAGCACTTTCATCGACTTGGACCTGTCTGCTATCCGAAGGATTCTGCGAGATTACCGGTGTGATTGAACACCGTTTTGCGCGGCCGCGAACAGCCATCGCGAGAAGCGGGCGGACTTTATCAACGTGTCATCGCGCTGTAAATGCGTTTGCCATCTTGTCGTCATAATGCCGGCTGCTCAGCGCCGGTTCACCGTCTCGATCAGGGCAGTGATGCCATCGGCCGCAGCCTCGGCGACATAAAGCGCAACCGGCCCCCAGGCATTGTCCAGCGAGCCGGCGGGGACAGCATTGGACTGCTCGACCACGCCAACCTCGCTGCCATCGGGGTGGATGACCGTCCAGCGCACCGTGACCTGCTGCTTGCGGTCGCGCAGATCGTCCATCGCCACGCTGCCCAGCACCACCAGCGTATCGTCACCGACTTCCGGCACCAAAGTGACGCCGCGCTGGCGCAGGATGCGCATGATGGAACGGCGCAGGGCAGTATTGCCGTCGCCCGGCGCACCATCGACGGCCCAGACGGTCACGCCGCCGACTTTCGGGGCGACCTGCTGCACTGGATCGCCCTGGATGGCGTGGGCCAGCGCAGGAGCGGCTTCCACTGCCATCGTCTTCAGAGTCTCCGGCGTGCCGAGCTGCCAGTGCGGCTGGTTCACCCACCAGCGGTTTTCGTGACGCTTCACCTCAATGCCGGTGGGGTCGAGAAGCGACCAGCCGATCTCGACCTGGTCGCGGCCGGCCTCCTGCTGCACCAGCCGGGCGGCGCCCAGCAGCACATAGCTGCCGGCATTACCCGTCGTGCTGGCCGGCAGGCCTTCATCCTGCAACGCCGTCGCGATGGCCGCTGCCAGGGCGCTGGCGGTCGGCTCGGGCGCTCCCTGGATCAGCCGGACCTGGACACCGACGCTGCCCGGCAAGGCGAGCAGCGGATTGGCGACGAGGTCCTTGTTTTCCGGCTGGAAGGGCTGCGGCAAGGGCTGGCAGGCCGCCACGGCCAGCATCAGCAGACAGGCCGCAAGCGCACGCGAAACGGTTTTAAAGAACACAGCTCACCATCAGGCCGAGCAGGCAGAGCATCGTGAAGATGATGAGGTGCGGCATGGCCTGCTCTTCAGCGGGAAAGGAAAACGGCAGTGAATAGGCATGCATATGGCGGTTAGGCCGGGGCGAGTCCAGCACTCTAGGCCAGGGCAATCACGGCGAGGGCGCGGCCATAATCCTTCTCGCCTTTCAGGCAGGCCCGGCGATAGCTGAAGAAATTCGCTGAATCGCCGCAGGTGTCACGATCCAGCCGCAGCACCTCGCCCAGTTTCAGCTGGTTCAGCCGGCGCGCGACATAGCCGCCGAGGTCGAACATGTATTTGCCGTCCTGCTTGCCGGCCGAGAAGAACAGCGCGTTGGAGCGGTCCTCCTCCAGGAAGGGCATCGGGAATTCCGGGCCGACCTCGTAGGATTCGACGCCGATGCAGGGGCCGATGGCGGCGATGATGTTGCTGGGCCGGGCACCCAGCTCGATCATGGCGCGCACCGTGGCCTCGACAACGCCGCCCTTGGCGCCTTTCCAGCCGGCATGGGCGGCGCCGATCACTTTGGCATCGGGATCGGCGAACAGCACCGGCGCGCAATCGGCGGTCAGCACACCGATGGCGATGGTCGGCGCGGCGGTGACCAGCGCATCGGCCTTCGGGGCGGCATCCGGCGCCCAGGTCTCGTTGACGGTGACGACATCGATGCTGTGATGCTGGTAGCAGGTCACCAGCGCCTCGTCCGGCAGGTCGAGGGCGGCCATGGTGCGCTTGCGGTTGGCGGTGACCTTCTCGCGGTCATCGCCCGATCCCAGCCCGCAATTCAGCGAGGTGTAGAGCCCGCCGGACACGCCGCCGCGACGGCCATAAAAGGCGTGGCGGATGCCGGGAATTTCCAGCTCATCGAGGGTGATCACTGCGGCGGCCTTTCGCGCAAATCCGGGTGCGCTGCCGCCAAACTCAGGCCTCGAAACCCGCAGGCGTCGGAGCGGCCGGGGCAGTCAGCGCCAAAACCTTGAATAGATTGCCCATTTCTGCGGCATCAAGCAAGCGCCGCAGGCTGGTATCAACGTCGCTGGCACCGGCCTTGCGCAGCATCTCGGCCCGCGCCTCGATGCCCAGTCCCGTCAGGAAGGCGCCCTGGGGAATCGGCCCATGCGGTACTGCGCCGGCCTGTCGGGCGGCGGTGGACAGGGCCTCGAAATCGACATGGGCGGTCAGATCGGCGGCCCCCGGATCGGCCAGCGGATCGTGGAAGCGATGTGCCTTCACCGCCTGGAAACTGTCGCCCGGTGCGCTCTGGGCAGCACCATAATCGATGATCAGCGCGGCCCCACTTTGGCTGGCCAGCCGCCGGCCGATGGCATCCATGATGCCCAGACCAGCCGGGCAGATTTCCGCAATGGCGCCAATCGGCGCGGTGTCGCGCACGCGGGGATGCAGCAATGCGGACCCGGTCGAGCGGCCGGGGGAGACGACGACGCGGAATTCCGCCTGGCCCTCGCTTCTGTCCACCAGCCTTTCGTGCCATCCATCGGGCAGGCGCTGCAACTGGCGGATCGGCAGGGCGTCGAAGAATTCATTGGCGACCAGCAGCATTGGTCCATCGGGCACCGATCCGATATCCTCATGCCAGCGCGCCTCGATGCCGCTGGGCAGCAGCGCCCGTCGCTGGCGTTCACGCAGCGGCCGACTGGTCTCCACCAGATGCAAATCGATGGCCGGCAGGAAGCCGGCGGCACCCTTGGCGGCGCGCAGGAAATCGGCCATCAGCGTGCCGCGCCCCGGCCCCAGCTCGACCAGCCGGACCGGGTCGGGGGACCCCATCTGCTGCCAGGCGATGGCTGCCCACAGCCCGATCATCTCGCCGAACATCTGGCTGATCTCGGGCGCGGTGGTGAAATCGCCGGCAGCGCCCAGCGGGTCGCGGCTGCGGTAATAGCCATGCTCGGGATGGCCCAGCGCATCGGCCATGTATTCGGCCAGCGTGATCGGCCCATTGGCGGCAATCCGCCGCGCCAGCAATTCGGCGAGCGGCCCCTTCTGTCCGGGCGAGGGAGCGGCCGGGCCGGCGCTCATGCCGGGCGTTTCAGCGCGTGGCGGATCAGCCACAGCCCCAGAAGCATCATCGGCAGGGACAAAAGCTGGCCCATGGTCGTCCCGAAGGTCAGGAAGCCCAGGAAGGAATCCGGCTGGCGGAAGAACTCCCCGATGAAGCGGGCAATGCCATAGCCCAGGAAGAAGGCGCCGGCGACCAGCCCCGGCTTGTCGCGCGCGCGCCAGACGAAGATCAGCAAGGCCAGCACGATGAACAGCGCCAGACCCTCCAGCCCGGCCTGGTAGAGCTGGCTGGGATGGCGCGCAATTGGCCCGCCATGCGGGAACACCATCGCCCAGGGCACGTCGCTGGTGCGGCCGAACAGCTCGCCATTGATGAAATTGGCGATCCGCCCGAAGAACAGGCCGATCGGGGCGGCAGCGCAGACGATATCGGCCAGCGGCAGCAGCGGCACCGTGTTCTTGCGGGCGAACAGGATGGTGGCGACCAGCACGCCGAGCAGCCCGCCATGGAAGGCCATGCCGCCCTGCCAGACCATCAGGATCTGGACCGGGTCGGCGAAATAATACTCCGGCCGGTAGAACAGCACATAGCCGAGCCGCCCGCCGATCACCACGCCCAGCGTCGCCCAGACGACGAAATCATCCAGCAATTGGGCCTCGAAATAGACCGGCTCCCGCCGGGCCAGCCGCAGCGCATAGCGCCAGCCGCCGATCAGCCCGGCGATATAGGCCAGCGCATACCAGCGGATGACCAGCGGGCCCAGTTCCAGGGCAACCGGGTCGATGGTCGGGAAGGCGATGACGGGAAGCACTTTATGCCGTCTCCTAGCGATAGGGATCGTCGGATTCGAGAAAGTCGGAGACATAGCGCGTCACGCCGGCTTCCAGGGAGGTGAATTGCCGGTCATAGCCGGCCCGGCGCAGCTTCTCGCTGTCGGCCTGGGTGAAATACTGGTACCGGGCGCGGATCGCCACCGGCGTATCGACATACTCGATCTGTGGCTCCAGCCCCATCGCCGTATAAACCGTGACGGCCAGATCCTTAAAGCTGCGCGCCGACCCGGTGCCGCAGTTGAACAGCCCGCAGACCGAGGGATTGTCCAGCAGCCACAGCATCACCTGCACGCAATCCTCGACATCGATGAAGTCGCGCAGCTGGCCGCCATCCGCGTAATCCGGGTGGTGCGAGCGGAACAGCCGGGCCGGCTCGCCCAACGTTGCGCGGGCATGGATCTGCGGCACGACGCTCATCTGGCCGCCCTTGTGATATTCATTCGGGCCATAGACGTTGAAGAAGCGCAGGCCGGCCCATTGTGGCGGGGCCACGCCATCGGCGACGAAGCGGGCGACGCGGCGGTCAAAGGCCAGCTTGCTCCAGCCATAGGGGTTCAGCGGCTGCAGCCGGGACAGGCCAGCCGGGGAGTCATCGTCCAGGAAGCCGGCCGCGCCATCGCCATAGGTGGCGGCGGAGGAGGCATAGACGAGAGGCACATTGTTTTCCGCGCACCAGTGCCACAGGCGCTGCGGCAGATCGATATTGGTGCGCACGATCAGATCGGCATCGGTCTCCGTGGTGGCGGAGATGGCCCCCATATGGAAGATCGCCTCGATGCTGCCGCGCCGGGAGTCGAGAAAGCCGGAAAGGGCTTCCGGCACGATCAGGTCGGCCAGGTCGCGTTTGGCGATATTGCGCCATTTATCGTCACTGCCAAGCCAGTCGCAAACCACGATATCGCGCCGGCCGCTGTCTTCCAGCGCCGCCACGAGGTTGGAGCCGATGAAGCCGGCACCACCCGTCACCACGATCATGAAACGAACCTTTCGGTGACTTCGGAGTTGATCTTTGGTCCGGCGAGTTATAGTTGGCCTAGAGGGGACGGGCAAGCGAGCCGCCCCTAACATGCCGAGGAGTATTGGCGATGCAGTCACAGAACCGCCTGTTTGACGATCTGGCCCGCGTGGCGAACGGGGCGCTGGGCGCCGCCGCCGGTATCCGCGGCGAGGTTGAGGGCATGTTCCGGCAGCAATTCGAGCGCATCATCCGCGACATGGATCTGGTGACCCGCGAGGAGCATGACGTCGTTCGCGCCATGGCCGAGAAGGCCCGGCTGGAGAATGAGGCGCTGGCGGCCCGCCTGACCGCGCTGGAGGCTGCGCTTACCGGGACCGCACCGGCGGCCCCCAAGGCGGCTAAAAAGGTAGCGCCCAAGAAGCCGGCAGCACCGCGCCGCAAGGCTGCTTCTGTGCCGGCACAGGGCGTCTAGGTAAGACTGACAGGGCCGGGCTGGCCTTGACCGAAACCCGCCATGGGGACTGGCTGCTACCAGATCGTCGTAATTATTTAACGATGAACACGAAATCTAGTGTTGCGTCCCCCCGGCGCATTTGGCAGGCTACTTTTCGTGGTGGTGACTAGGTGCAGAGCATACTAAATCTTGGTTGGCTTTGCAGACCACGCCAGCCCTGCACGTTAACCCTTCCTGCCAAGGAGGTGCAGGTTCGATGCTAGATATCGAAACTCACAGCGAAACCGCCGTCATTAACCCACTCGATCTGGTGGAAGAACTGGTTGAAGCCAATGAATGGGCTTTCGACCGCTCTCGGGACGATGAGCTTGCGGTAGAGATCACCGGGCGCTGGTGCGACTACCATTTGTTTTTCGTGTGGCGCGAGGATATGAGCGCGCTGCATTTCTCCTGCGTGTTCGACACCAAGGTCCAACCGGCCAAACGCACCGAGGCGAATGCGCTTCTGGCGCTGGCCAATGAACGCCTCTGGCTCGGTCATTTCGATCTGTCCTCGGAAGATGGCATGCCGATGTTCCGCCATACCGTGCCGTTGCGCGGGGCGCGCGGGGCCACGGTTGAGCAGATCGAGGATCTGGTCGATGTTGCCGTGACCGAATGCGAGCGTTTCTACCCGGCCTTCCAGTTTGTCCTCTGGGGCGGCAAGACCGCCGTTGAGGCGCTGGATGCCGCCATGCTGGATACGGTGGGCGAGGCCTGACGGCCTCGTCTTTCCTCCCCCGGCAGCATCGCGTATAACGCCGGTTCAATAAACGAACCGGGGGATGAGGCGATGATGGAACGACCGCTGCTGCTGGTCGGCTGTGGCAAGATGGGCGGCGCCCTGCTGGAGGGCTGGCTGAAAAGCGGCATCATCTCCGGCGGTGCCTACGCCATCGACCCGTCCGACAGCCTGCCCTACGGCCTCAGCGACAAGGCCGGCTTCCATCATGTGAAGGATGCCGATGCGCTGCCGGCTGACCTGCATCCGCAGGTCATCGTGCTGGCGGTGAAGCCGCAGGCCATGGATGCCGTCATCGGCGCCTATCGCCGTTTCGCCCGGCCGGGCACGCTGTTTGTCTCGGTCGCGGCGGGCAAGACCATCGGCTATTTTGAGACGCATCTGGGGGAAGAGGCCGCCATCGTGCGCACCATTCCCAATACCCCCGCAGCCATCGGGCGCGGCATCACCGGCTGCACCGCCAATCCGAACGTCGCCGAGGCCGAGCGCGCGCTGGCCGACGCCCTGCTGCAGGCGGCGGGCGAGGTAATCTGGGTCGGGGATGAGGCGCTGATCGATTCCGTCACCGGCCTGGCCGGCAGTGGCCCGGCCTATGTGTTCCACATGGTCGAGGCGATGGCCGCCGCCGGCGAGAAGGTCGGCCTGCCGGCCGATGTCGCCATGCAGCTGGCCCGCGCCACCGTAGCCGGTGCCGGCGAGCTGATGCGCGTGACCGGTGAGGATGCCGGCGTGCTGCGCCAGAATGTCACCAGTCCGAACGGCACCACCTATGCCGGGCTGCAGGTGCTGATGGACCCGGAATCCGGCCTGCCACCCCTGATGGCGCGCACCGTCGCCGCCGCCACCAAACGCTCGCAGGAACTGGCGGGGTAAACGCGTACCTGCCGCCGACTGGAAACCCGCCGCTGATCTCCCCATATTCACTGGGGAAAGGGAGGTTTCCGCATGGCGCGCAAGACCGACATTCCAAAGACAGATATTCCGACACGGGCAATCAATGCCGCCCTGAAGCTGGCGGCGGAGAAGGGCTGGAACGCGGTCAGCTATGGCGAGATCGCCAAGGCGGCCGATCTGAGCATTGCCCAGCTCTATCCGATCTTCCCGTCCAAGACCGCGATCCTGACCGCCTATTCGCGGCAGGTCGACGAGGCGGTGCTGGCCGGAATCATGCCGGAGGACGAGGCCGAATCGCGGCGCGACCGGCTGTTCGACGTGCTGATGCGGCGCTTCGAGCTGCTGAAGCCGCACCGTGAGGCCATCGCCGCCATTGCCAAGGATCTGCCGCGCGACTGGGTCGCCGCAGCCTGCCTGGCCAACCAGACTGTCACCTCGATGAACTGGATGCTGCGCGCCGCCGGCATTGAGGATAGCGGCATGCGTGGCATGGTCCGGGCGCGGGCTCTGGCCGGCGTCTATGCCGCCACGCTGCGGGTCTGGCTGAATGATGAGGGCGAGGACATGGGCAAGACCATGGCCGCCCTGGACCGCAATCTCGACCGCGCGCAACGCTGGGCCGGCACGCTGAATCTCTGAGGATGCCGGGCTGATTACGTCAGTTATGTTGCAATGCACACATAATATTGACGATTAACCAAGCTTACATTAGGTTGCCCGCAATATTGCAATGCAGCATGGTTTTCTGTGCTGACCAACCGGGAGTTAGAATCAAATGGCTAATAAAAACGCCTTCGCGCCGTTCGAGATGGATTTCAGCAAGATGGATTTCACCAAGATCTTCAGCGACTACCGCATGCCGGGGATCGATTTCGACTCCCTGATGGCTGCGCAGCGCAAGAACATCGAAGCGGTGACCCTCGCTAATCGCGTCGCCATGGAAGGCATGCAGGCCGTCGCCCAGCGTCAGGCCGAGATCCTGCGCCAGACTATGGAAGAGGCCAGCAAGGTCGCCCAGGATCTGATGGTTCAGGGCAGTCCGGAAGATCGCCTGGCCAAGCAGACCGATGTCGCCAAGATCGCCATGGAAAAGGCCCTGACCAACATGCGCGAGCTGTCGGAAATGGTCACCAAGTCGAACAACGAAGCCTTCAGCCTGATCAACAAGCGTGTTGCTGACAGCCTGGAAGAGCTGAAGAAGGTCATGCAGACCGCGCCGAAGAAGTAAGTCTTCCGCGCGCCGCACCGACGGCCTGTTGGCCGGCCTTCCCGGAAAATTCCGGGAAGGCCGGCCAATTTCGTTTTATCCTCCGCCTTTTGCATGAAGGTGAGTTGTGTCCGATATCAGCTATGACGATTTCGCCCGCGTGGATATCCGGGTCGGCACGATTATCGCGGCCGAACCCTATCCCGAGGCGCGCAAGCCAGCGATCAAGATGCAGGTCGATTTCGGGCCGGATATCGGCATCCGCAAGACCTCCGCCCAGGTCACCGTGCATTACACGCCCGAAGGTCTGATTGGCCGGCAGGTCGCTGCGGTGGTGAATTTCCCGCCGAAGCAGATAGGCAAGTTCATGTCGGAATGTCTGGTGCTCGGTTTTCCCGATACCGAGGGCGAGGTCGTGATGATCGGCATCGACAAGCCGGTGCCGAATGGCGGCAAACTGTTCTAGCAACAACGGATGATATTGTGTCGCCCGACCCCCTCACTACCCTGCGCCACCCCAATCTCGCCGCCATAGAGGCGGCGCAGGCGCAGGCGAAGACCCCTTCCGTGCAGGCCTTTCTGGCGCATATGAAGGCTGTGCATCCGCTTGATCGGCTGCCGTCACGCGTAGCGTTCGACCCGACCGCGCTACCGTCAATCCTGCCCGATATCGTGCTGGTGTCGGTCGAATGGCCGGAAGATGGTACGGGGCCGCGCTTTCTGGTGAAGGTTGCCGGGGAGAATGTCCGCAACGCGGTGACATACCCTCTCATGGGGCATTATATCGACCAACATGCCGTCATCGGCGACAGCACCCCTCCCTATCCGGTTCTCGACCGCAAGCAGGTGGTCGAAACCGGCTGCCTGATGTTCCGCCGGGGCCAGCCGCGCATACGCTTCAAGCTGGATTTCGCCGATGTCGAATATTGCCATTTCCCGCTGGCGGCAGATGGCGTGACGGTCGACCACATCGTCACGGTCTTCATCTATGAAGCCAACAGCCGCCAGAAATTCGGCAAATAGGCCTCAGAATCCCTCGAAGACGAAATCTGTCCGGTCGATGCCGGTAACGCCGATCAGGGTTATCTCCGCCCCGCCGACGCTGAACAGCAGCGCGCCATTCACTACAGATTGCCCCGGCAGTGCAGCGGTAATCTGCGCCTCCGTCACGCCTTCCAGCGCCAGCTTGTCGATGCCGCGTGTGAAATCGGTGAGGATCGGGATGATGTCGGCGGCGGGGAAGACAGGATCATAGCCGCGCAGCACGAAGAGATCGCTGCCTGCATTGCCGGTCAGCGTGTCTTTGCCCAGACCGGCATAGAGGATGTCGGCACCCGCCCCGCCGATGATCAGATCATGGCCCTTGCCGCCGCGCAGGATGGTGTCGCCGGCTGACCCCGCCAGCGTATCGCCGCCCCGGCCACCTTCGAGGGAGTCATTCCCCAGCCCGCCAATCAGCGAATCATGGCCATCCCCGCCGGACAGCGTGTCATTGCCGGCCCCGCCATTGATCGTGTCGTTATAGATCGTGCCGGACAGAAGGTCGTCATTGGCGCCGCTGGTGACATTGATGGCGCCATAATCGGCCAGCAGGGTCTCGTTGGCCGCCATCTGATACAGCAGCTCGTCATAATAGGCACCGCCGATATTGAAGGCCCAGCTCGTGGTGGACACGATGCCGGCGGCGTAGGGAATCCCATCGGAGAGATACCAGACCGGGCTGCCGCTGCTGCCCGAGCGGATATCGTGATTACCGATGTGGATCACGTCATTGTAGATGACGGTGTCCGACCTGTCGGCGATCGCATTTGCCGAATCCGTTACCATCACGGCGTTGCCCAGATCGGGGCGGGTGGGATAGCCGGTCACATTCATCGTGCCGTTCAGAAAATTCGGCTCCAGCCCCATCCAGCCGGTCGTCTCGCCCAGCGGCATGGTGAAGCTCAGCAAGGCGACGTCGCGTGCGCTCTCCTGGGGGTTAATCGTCCTGTCGCCATCGGTATCGACCGCGTTATAGCTCCATTCCTGGGCCTGGTAGCTGCCATAGGGCTGGAAATTGCCGCTGCGTCCGGGGAACACCTCGACGCTGATCGCCTCGCCATAAAGCCCGCTATAGACCATGTGTCCGGCGGTCAGCACATCGTTCCGGCCGGTCACGAAGCCGCTGCCGACATAGGTTTCCGTCTGGCCATTGCCAGTATCGAAAACCGCGCGCACATAGACGATGCTGCGCCAGGGATAGGCATCGGTACTGGGGACGGGTGTTCCGGTCATGGTCTGTCCAGAGGCGAAAGGCCTGTTGGAGGGAGTATATCAGTCGACCCGTTAATTAATTCGGATTTTATCTTTTTCCAGCCTGCCTGGAGGCTAGCTGGGAATCCGCACGATTGCGCGCAGCCCGCCTAGCGGGGCATCGCCCAGCAGCAGCTCGCCGCCATGGCCCATCACGATATCGCGGGCGATGGTCAGGCCCAGCCCGACCCCGCCGGTCTTCAGATTGCGTGAGGATTCCAGCCGGAAGAACGGTTTGAACACATCCTCGCGACGGTCGGCGGGAATACCCGGCCCGTCATCATCGATGATGATCTGCACCGCATTGTCCTGGCGCTGTGCGGTGATCTGTACGGTCTTGCCGTAGCGGCAGGCATTCTGCACCAGATTGGTCAGGGCGCGCTTGAAGGCATTGGGCTGGACCGAGACATCCAGCGGTTCATCCGTGCGCAGGCTCAGCGTGCGGCCGGTCACGCGGGCATCGTTGGTCACCTCGCGCAGCAGCCGGGCCAGATCAATGGGCTGCTGCGCCTCGCTGCCCTCACCCCGGGCGAAGGCGAGATAACCTTCCAGCATCTGTTCCATCTCGGCGATGTCCTGGCGCATCTCCTTGCTGTCGCTGTTCTCGCCCATCATTGCCAGCTGCAGGCGCATCCGGGTTAGCGGCGTGCGCAGATCATGCGAGACGCCGGCCAGCATCTCGGTGCGCTGGCTGATCTGGCGCTGGATGCGTTCTCGCATGCGGATAAAGGCGGAGGCTGCCAGCCGCACCTCGGACGCGCCCTCGGGCTTGAAGCCGGGGGCATCGCTGCCCTTGCCGAAGGCATCGGCGGCGGCGGCCAGCCGGCGGATCGGGCGGATCTGGTTGCGCATGAAGACCACGGCGACGGCAAACAGGATCAGCGAGCTGCCGACCATCCACATGATGAAGATATAGGTGGTGGAGCTGAACAGCCGCTCACGCGGGATCAGGAAATCGACAACGCCCTCGACCATCTGCACCTTGATATGGACATCGCGCGGCATGGAGCGCGCATCGACCAGGAAGGGCCGGGTCAGGCGCTGTCCCAGCTCGCGCTGCAGCATCTCCTCCAGCAGGCCGCGTGGCTCGCTCGGCTGGTTGGGCAGGATATCGCCTGGCCGGTAGCTGACAGCGGCCCAGAAATGCTGTGCCGCCATCTCGAAGATGACCTCCCTTCCGTCGATATCCTCCTCGCGCGACAATTGCTCGACCACGAAGCCGACATCGCCGGCGACCGCGCTGGACAGCCGGCGGGTGATCAGATCCCAGTGCCGTTCATAGAACACATAGGTCGAGATCAGCTGCACCAGGATCATCGGCGTGACGATGATGATCAGTGACCGGCCGAACAGCGTGCGCGGCAGGAAGCGCTTTATCTGGCGGGTGAGGGGGGACATGCGCTGGTGTCAGTCCGGCAGCAGGATGTAGCCCTTGCCGCGCACCGTCTGTAGGTAGCGGGGAAAGCGCGGGTCGGGCTCGATCTTGCGGCGCAGGCGGGTCACCTGGACATCGACGGTACGCGGATTGCCGGTCAGGTCCAGCCTCTGGGCCAGCTCGTCGCGGCTGAGGGCGGTTCCCGGCATGTCGCTGAACACTTTCAGCAGGGCCGCCTCGGCCTCCGTCAGGCGCACGATGCGCGCGCCATTGCGCAGCTCCAGGCGCTCCAGATCGATGGCAAGCCCGCCGACGGTGAGGCCGACGACCGGCAAGGGCAGAGTGCCGGCGGTGGGAGCCGGCGGCGTGACCCGGCGCAGGATGGTGCGGATGCGCAGCAGCAATTCGCGCGGCTCAAACGGTTTGGTCAAATAATCATCGGCGCCGCGTTCCAGCCCGTTGATGCGGTCCTCGGTTTCGGCCATGGCGGTCAGCAGCAGGATCGGCACGGTGTTGCTGCGCCTGAGGTCGGCGGTCAGGTCGAGGCCGGTCTCGCCGGGCATCATCACATCCAGCACGATCAGGTCGAAGGCCATACTGGCCAGCCTTGCGCGCGCCTCCCCGGCATCGCCGGCGGTGCTGACGCGAAAGCCGTTTTCCGACAGATATCGCCGCAGCAATTCGCGCAGCCGCGAATCATCATCGACGACCAGGATATGCGGCGCCTCGTCTGTCATGAACGGCGCATCACCGGGCGCCGGCTGAGCAGGCCGGGAGCAGGCGTCGGCGAGGTGGCCTCCGCCTCTTCCTCGCGGTTCGGCCGGGCGAAGCGGCGGCGATCCTCCTCGTCGATCATGCCCATCAGCACCTTGCGATAGCCATCCACCGCCTCGGCGCTGGCCGCTTTATAGGCCTTGGCGATGCGGGCGCGCTGGTTGGCGGTCAGCTCATGCTCCAGCTGCACGCCCTTTTCGGTCAGGTGCAGCAGGCGCTGGCGGCGGTCCACCTTGCCCTGGCGCTGCTCGATATAGGCATCGCGGATCAGCTGGCCGAGCACGCGGCTCAGGCTCTGCTTGGTGATCTTCAGGATGCGCAGCAGCTCGGTCACGGTGATGCCGGGATGCCGGCCGACGAAATAGATCACCCGATGATGCGCCCGGCCCATATCGAGCCTGGCCAGCATGCTGTCGGGTTCGGCGGTGAAGTCGCGATAGGCATAGAACAGCAGCTCGATGCCCTGGCGCAGTTCCTCCTCGCGCAAAAAAAGCGGATTGGCCCGGGTTTTTATGTCAACCATGTTGACGCATATCTTCGCGAATGTTATTAATCGCCTCACTGTTTGGGTAATTATCTAACCAAACGATGGCAAATTCAAACATCGTGTAACCTCTTGGGCAGGAATCGCATAGATATGGCTCTCCTTCCATTCGACGATCGCGACGGTACGATCTGGTTCGACGGTCAGCTTATCCCCTGGCGGGATGCAAAGCTGCATGTGCTCTCCCATGGCCTGCATTATGCCAGCGCCGTCTTCGAGGGCGAACGCGTTTATGAAGGCCGGATCTTCAAATCCGCCGAGCATGCGGCGCGTCTGGTACGTTCGGCTGAACTGATGGATTTCACCATCCCCTATTCGGCTGAGGATATTGACCGCTTCAAGGTGGAGACCGTCAAGGCCAACGGCATCGTCGATGGCTATGTCCGTCCGATCGCCTGGCGCGGCAGCGAGATGATGGGCGTGTCGGCCCAGCACAACAAGATTCATCTGGCCATCGCCACCTGGGTCTGGCCGTCCTATTTCGACCCGGAACTGCGCAGCAAGGGCATCCGTCTGGCGATTTCCGACTGGCGTCGCCCGGCCCCGAACATGGCACCGGTCGCGTCCAAGGCGGCCGGCCTGTACATGATCTGCACTCTGTCCAAGCACAAGGCGGAGCGCGAGGGCTATCAGGACGCGCTGATGCTGGATCATCGCGGCCTGGTGGCGGAAGCAACCGGCGCGAACATCTTCTTCGTCATGAAGGGCGAGTTGCACACCCCGACGCCGGATTGCTTCCTGGATGGCATCACCCGCCGCACCGTGATCGACCTGGCCCGCCAGCGCGGCATCAAGGTGGTCGAGCGTGCTATCCAGCCGGAAGAGATGGCCGAGGCCGAGCAGTGCTTCCTGTGCGGCACCGCCGCGGAGGTGACCCCGGTTGGCGAGATCGGCCCGTATAAATTCACCGTCGGTGATATCACGCGCACGCTGATGGAAGATTATGCGACGCTGGTCCGCACGCCGGCGCAGGCCCAGGCAGCGGAATAATATCGGCCGGGCTGGCAATTCCCGGTCGCCGACCTATATCAATATTTATAAATAATCGACGACATCCCCAGTCGATTGCGATTGCAGCGAGCCCCCTTGCCCCCGCCGGATTACTGGCGGGGGCTTTGTTTTCAGGCCCGCCTCCCGGTCCCCTCCCGGCCCCGGGGGGAATCCGATCAAATGCTTGATAGGCTTCACGCTTTCTTAAGAAGTGATGCGTAGGCTGCTGGCAACTTGACCACTGTGATGGATGTCTATCGATGCGCTCCCGTAGCCTTGCTTTGCAGGCTGACCGTCCTTCGTCCTCGAGTGCAGATCTTGTCGCCTCGAATGACGATGCCCTGACGCTCGATGACCTGCCGCCGCCCGAAACCGAACGCTGGGTCATCCGCCGCAAGGCGCTGGTGGTGGCCGGGGTTGATGCCGGCCTGCTGACCGCTGAGGAGGCCTGTCAGCGCTATCGCCTGTCGATGGAGGAATTGTCGAACTGGCGCCGGCTGATCGAAAAGCACGGCGTAAAGGGCCTGCGCGCCACCCGCATCCAGCGCTACCGGGTCCGCGACTAGTCCCGGCGTGCCACGCTGCGCCCGGTAGGGCCGGCATCGGCGATTTCCCGGATCAGCTTCTGCAACAGCGCCTCGCGCAGATGGGCGCGGCTGTCGGCGACGATGACAAAGGCGCCGAAACCACCAATCACATCATTACGATAATGCTCGTCCAGCGGCTGGCCCATCGGGCCGCGCAGCATGCCATCCTTGTTGTTGATCGCCAGCGCATTGATCGTGATGTCCTCGTCAATCGCGGCCTCGCGGACCACTGGCAGGGCCATGCCGCCGATCTGCGGACCGTCGCCGGACAGGTCGATGACCTTGCGCGGCGCGGTGATGCCGCTTTCGCGCATCATATTGGCGGAAAAGGCGATGGCGTTGCTGATCGAATTATAGCCGAAGGCCTTGCGTGGCGCCGCCAGCAGGGCGGCGGCAAATCCCTCGGCGGAGGCCTGGTCGCGGATCACCGTCCAGTTGACGATGATGTGCTGCGAGGTGGGGGCGCCCCATTCCATCATCGCCACGGCGATGGCGCCGCTGTAGCCGGACTGGATTGCCTGTACCACGCGGGGATCGCTGATTGCCTGGGCATAGCCCTCGCGCTGCAGGGCGAATTCATCCGGGTCGATGGACCCCGACCCGTCGGCGGCCAGCACCAGCAGCAGATCGACATCGGCGGCGGATTTCGCCATGCCGGGGGAGACCAGAACAAGCGCCAGAACCGTCAGCCAGCCGAAAATCCGTCGCATGATCTTCCCCCGCCAGAATGTCATCGCCATATTAGCAGATGGCGCGGCGGGCCGTCCGGTCAAGTCAGGCGTTTGACCGGCTGGCAGGGGGCGGCTACACCTGAGCCCTATACGCAACAGCGAGGCACGGATGGTCGTCGTCATTTTCGAGGTCTATCTCGACCCCAGCAAGGGCAACCGTTATTTCGACATCGCGGCGTCGCTGCGGGCGGAATTGCAGGCGGTGGATGGATTCATCTCGGTCGAACGCTTCAAGAGCCTGGTGACCGAGGATAAATACCTGTCGCTGTCGACCTGGCGCGACGATGCGGCGGTCTCGGCCTGGTATGGCAAGGCCAAGCACAAGGCAGCGCAGCAGGAAGGCATCGCCGATCTGTTCACCGATTACCGGATTCGCGTTGCCGGCGTGCTGCGCGATTACGACATGGCCGTGGGACGTCCGGCCCTGACGGAACTGGGCGCGTAATGCGCCGGGCCGGCATAGCCTCGGCCCTTCTGCTGCTGGCCAGTGCGCCGGCGGGCGCCCAGACCGTGCCCTACGACAGTTCGGGCACCAGCGTGATCATGCGCTCCACCGCCCCCTATTTCGAGGTTGGCGAGCTGTCGCCGGAGCTGTCCACCCTGTGTTCCAGCGGGCTGTTCAACCAGGACAAGATCAACCGGCTGGTTATCGAGTTTACCGGCCCCGTCGGCTATGGCGTGCTGGGGGTGGCCAAGGGCACGGGCTGGAATTTGCGCGATCCGCAGAAGCGCGCGGAGCGGAAGGCGGATTATTTCTTCCTGCGTGACGGCACCACCGCCTGCCGGGTCTATTACTTCACCGAAGAGATGAAGCAGAACCAGAACCAGAAGCGGCGCTAGGAGGCTATTGCGCCGCGCCCCAGTTCTCCACCCACAGCGTGGTTGGATACTGGTGGCCGGTCGGCTCCACCCCGGTCAGCCAGGCCGGCATGATATAGGCATCGGCCCGGAAATAGAGCGGCAGGGCCGGCAGTTCCCCGGCGTAGATCGCCTGCAGGCGCGACCACATCGGCCGGCGCTTTTCCTTCTCCAGCACCAGCGAGATCGTATCGATCAGCCGGTCCATCTCCTCATTGCGGAAGCCGGGGTTATTCTGCCCGCTCCAGCCATTCTCGGCGCTGGGAATCTCCTTGGAATGCAAGGTCGAGCGCGGCACGGATTCCGGCGCGCTGATCCAGGCATACATGGCCAGGCCGGTGAATTTGCGCTTGGTCACCGTCTCGCCGAAGAACACGCGGGCCGGTTCGTTGCGGATGCGGATATCGATGCCCAGCTGGCGCCATTGCGCCTGCAAAGCCTGCTGCACCAGCTCGCGGCTGCGGTTGCCGGCGGTGGTCATGAACTCGATGGACAGCTTCTCACCGGCGGCATTATGGCGGATGCCGGCGCGCTTCTCGCGCCATCCCGCCTCGTCCAGCAGGGCTGCGGCACGCTTCGGGTCAAAAGCATAGGTCGGGATATCCTCGTCATGGACCCAGTCCAGCGGGTTCACGCTGGAATGGGCGACCGGCTGCTTGCCGCCGAAGAGCTGCTGGCTGATTGCCTGCCGGTCGATGCCGAGGATCAGCGCCTGCCGCACCCGGATATCGGCCAGGATCGGGTTGTCGAGCATGACGTCGATATGCTCGTATACCAGGCCGGATTTGTAGAGGATGTTGAAGTGCTTGCCCTGTCGCTTCTCGAAGGCCAGGGCCTGATCGACCGACAGGCCCATCTCGCCGGCGATATAGTCGATCTCTCCAGACAGGAGATTGGCTTCCAGTGCCGCGGTATTCTCGATCACCCGCACGATGATGCGCTTGAAATGCGGTTTCTTGCCCCACCAATGGGCATTCGGCTCCAGCACGATATGCGATCCGGGGGCGATTTGGGTGATACGGTAGGGGCCGTTATACAGGCCGGGATTGGTTGAATCGGTGTCGTACAGCGTGCGCTGGCGGTATTCCGCCGGCTCGGCCAGCGGCTTTTCCTCCAGATGGGCCGGCAGGATCTGGAAATCATTGATCGCGGCAAAATCGAAACTCAGCCGGTCGGCAACGATGGTGAAGGTCTTCTCATCCGCCACTTCGATATCCAGCATCCGGCGGAACTGCTCCTGGTTGGAAACGCCGACCTGCGGTATCAGCCCCAGCTTCCAGGTGAAGATCACATCCTTTGTCGTTACCGGCGTGCCGTCGCCCCATTTGGCCTCGGGCTGGATGGTGTAGGTCAGGCGCATGCCCTGGGTGCCGCCGGCATCGTTGGGCTTGTCCAGATCGAAGGGGACGGCCCGGCCATTTTCCAGCGTCGGCAGCTCGGTGCAGAGCAGGCAGGCCAGCTGCCAGTCCTTGTCATAGGTGGTGAAGGGACGGCGCGCCATCGCCAGCACGTAGGATTTGGCCATCATGGAATCGATCAGCGGGTTCAGCGTGGAGGGGAACTGGGTGATGCCGATGACCAGCTCGTCCTTGCCCTTCGCCGCCACCCCGCCTGCCGGGAGGCTCAGACCAAGGGCGAAAGCCAGGAAAACCGCCAGTCGCATCAGACCCATCATCAGCACGCTCCACATTCAATTGTTTACTCGGGCACAAAAGGACTATAGCAGCCGTTAGACAGACGGACAGGTTTCGGTACTTACCCGATTCAGAAAAATCCGATGGCGCGCGTTTTCCAACCCGGGAGTTCCCATGATCGAGCTGCTTTCCGATCCGCAAGTCTGGATCGCCTTTGCGACGCTGGCCTTCCTGGAGATCGTGCTGGGCATCGACAACATCATCTTCATCGCCATCGTCGCCTCGCGGCTGCCGGAGGCGCAGCGCCGCCGTGCCCGGCAGGTCGGCCTGGGTCTGGCGCTGGTGATGCGCCTGGCGCTGCTGAGCGTGATCACCTGGATTGTCGGGCTGACCGAGCCGGTATTCACAATCATGGGGTTCGAGGCCTCCTGGCGCGACATCATCCTGTTCACCGGCGGCCTGTTCCTGATCTGGAAGGCGACCACCGAAATCCACGGCACGGTGGAAGGCGAGCATGGCGATGCCAAGGACAAGGTGGCGACCAGCTTCGCCGCCGCCATCGGCCAGATTCTGGTGCTGGACGTGATCTTCTCGCTGGATTCGATCATCACCGCCGTCGGCATGGTGGATGATCTGCGCATCATGGTTGCCGCCGTCATTGTCGCGGTCGCCGTGATGATGTTCGCCGCCGGCCCGGTCGGCGAATTCGTGCAGCGCCATCAGACGGTGAAGATGCTGGCGCTGGCCTTCCTGCTGCTGGTCGGCCTGGCGCTGGTCGCCGACGGGCTCCATTTCCACATCCCGAAAGGCTATCTCTACTTCGCCATCGGCTTCTCGATCCTGGTCGAGGCTCTCAACCTCGCCGCCAGCGCCCGCCGCAAGCGCAAGGAGGCGGAAGGCAAAGCCGCGCATTGAGTTCTCCGCCCGTCATTCCCGGCCTTGTGCCGGGAATCCAGGGTTCAGCTTGCTCGACGAAATTTCCAGTGAGCTGAGACATGGACCCCCGGTACAAGACCGGGGGTGACGGTCTGAGAGAGAGGAGCAACCTTCTCGCTGTCATTGCCGGGCTTGACAGGAAGGGGTGAAGGGCTAAACCACCTCACCCCTTGGTGCGGTTCTCCGCCCAGCCATCGGGGTCGGCGAGGAAGCTGCGGACCTGGTCGAGCTGGTCCTTGGTGTAGCCGCGGCGTTCGGCGGCCAGCAGCACATCGGCCCAGGTGGCCAGCTCGTGCAGGGTAACGCCCTGTTCGGTCAGCTTGGCGACGCCTTCCGGGAAGACGCCGTAATGGAACACGACGAAGCAATACGCCACCGTTGCCCCGGCGTTGCGCAGCGCCTCGACGAAGTTCAGCTTGCTGCCGCCATCGGTCGCCAGATCCTCGACCAGCAGCACGCGCTGGCCGTCATGGATGGCGCCCTCGATCTGCGCGTTACGCCCGAAACCCTTGGGCTTCTTGCGCACATAGAGCATCGGCAGACCCATGCGCTCGGCAATCCAGGCGGCGAAGGGAATGCCGGCAGTCTCGCCGCCGGCCACCGCGTCGAAGCCCTCGAAGCCGGCGATGCGGCCCATCTTCTCCACGCCCATATCCATCAGCTTGGCCCGCGCCCGCGGAAAGCTGATGATCTTGCGGCAATCGACATAGACCGGGCTGAGCCGCCCGGAGGTGAAGGTGAAGGGTTCTTCCGGGCGAATATGGATCGCCTGGATGTCGAGCAGGATATCGGCGGTTATCTCAGCCGGCGTCATCTGGTAGGAAAGGTCGGTCATGTGGGCCTCTTGGGAGTTCGCGCCAAGACAGCCCAGCTTGCGCCCGCCGTCAAGTCCAGCCTGTCGCCAGAAGAAAAGATCAGAAGAATGAGCCTTGCTTCCCTGTTTCAGCGCCCGGTCACGGGTGGCAATGCCCGGGCCAATGCCTATCGCTCCGAATTGCGCGGCATCGTCGCGCGCTATCGCCGGCACAAGGCCGTCTGGGATCCGCATCTGGCGGAGACCAAGGGCATCGTGCGCGACGCGGTGGCGCTGTGTCCGGGCCGCAACCGGGTCGTCGTGCTGGGCTCCGGCCCGCTGCTCGACGTGCCGCTGGACGACCTGCTGAAGACCTTCCGCGAGGTGGTGCTGGTCGATATCGTCCATCCCATGGCGCTGCGCCTGCGCGGGCTGCTGAGCCGCCAGCTGCATGTGCTGGCCATCGACCTGACCGGCATCGGCACGCAGCCGCTCTCGGCGCAGCGCCGCTACGAGCCGCCGTCCATGCCGCCGGCCGATCTGGTGATCTCGCTGAACCTGATGTCGCAATTGCCGATCGTGCCGCTGAACCTGCTGGATAAGCAGGGGGTGGAGGAAGAGGATGCAGACCGCTTCGCCAAGCGGCTGATCGCGGCGCATTACAAATGGCTGCGCAACCAGCCGGGCCAGGTCTGCCTGATCACCGATGTGGAACGCATCGTCTATGATCTGGAGGGCAAGAAGGTCATGAGTTTCGACCCGACCTACGGCATCCCACTGCCCGAGGGCGGCACGGAATGGGAATGGGCGATGGCACCGGTCGGCGAGATCGCGGCCGATGGCGCCCTGCATCACCGGGTGCGCGGCTATCCCGATCTTGCCGCCGCTCTTGCTGGCTAGGCCGCCGGCTTCTAGGCTCACTTCAGAAACGCCGCAAAACCGAGGAAACGCCGATGTCCGCTCCTGAAACAGCCCCTGTCATCCTGGTCGAGCGCCGGGGCCATGTCGCCCTGGTCACGCTGAACCGGCCGGAAAAGATGAACGCGCTGAACAAGGCGATGTGGATCGGCGTGCGCGATGCCTTCCGCTCGGTTTCCGAGGATGAGAATGTCCGCTGCGTGCTGTTCACCGGGGCGGGCGAGCGTGCCTTCTGCCCCGGCGCCGATATCGCCGAATTCGAGACCGCCCGCGCCAATGCCGCCCAGGCGCGCGAGTATGGCCATCTGATGGACGAGACGATGTCCGCCATCGCCGATTGCCCGCATCCGGTCGTCGTCATGATCAAGGGCATCTGCGTCGGCGGCGGGCTGGAGCTGGCCAGCCTGGCCGATATCCGCATCTGCCAGGAAAGCAGCCGCTTCGGCGTGCCGATCAACAAGCTGGGCCTGACCATGGGCTATAAGGAAATCGGTGCGCTGATCGGGCTGGTGGGCCGGACCAACGCGCTGGAAATCCTGTTCGAGGCGCGGGTCTTCGGGGCGGCGGAGGCGAAGGAGAAGGGGCTGGTCAACCGCGTCGTGCCCGATGCCGAGATCGAGGCGGAAGGCTGGGCCTGCGCCACCCGCATCGTCGATGGCGCGCCGCTGGTCAATCGCTGGCACAAGAAATTCGCCCGCCGGCTGGCGCAGCCGGAGCCGCTGACCCAGGCCGATTACGACGAGGGCTACGAGTCTTTCGGCACGCAGGATTTCCAGACCGGCTACAAGGCCTTCCTGGCCAAGCAGAAGCCGGTATTCGAGGGTCGCTGACCCGCACAGAGGTCGCCATGCAGGCATTCGAGGGCCATCAATTCGCTGCCGGCACCACCATCATCCATGAAGGTACGCGGGCCGATGCCGCCTTCGTGCTGGAAAAGGGCATCGTCGAAATCTATCGCAGCATCGGCGGTCAGGAGATGGTCATCGCCCGCCTCGGCCCCGGCGCTATCTTCGGTGAAATGGCTCTGCTGGAGCGGCGCACGCATAATGCCGGTGTCCGGGCGGTCGAGGATTGTGTCTGCGCCGTGGTGACCGAAAAGCTGTTCTGGAAGCTGCTGGACGAGGCGAACCCCTTCCTGCGCGCGCTGCTGATGCAGTTCTCCCGCAATCTGGGCACCACCACCCGGCAGGCCACCGACCTGCAGGCCATGCTGGGGATGGGGCGGGGAGAGGATAAGTCCTAGTTCAAAAACAGCAGATAGCCGCCGATCAGCACCGCGCCCAGCGCGATCCAGATCACGGCATCCTTCCAGAAATCGGAATTCAAGCGGCGGCGGAAGAACAGGGCCGGGCCGATCAGCGCCAAAAGCAGCAGCAGATAGACCAGCCGCATCCAGTCATTTTCCGTCATAGACCGATCCCCACCGGTTGCGTGTTCATTCTTTTCGGGTCACCGGCGGCCGATTGACACTCTTCCGGAACCCGCCGTAGCTTGCCTGAACCTGCCCTTCAGGCATAGCCGCCCGTTTCAGGAGACACTCTTGACCGCACTCGACCTCGATTTCGTGCGCCGGCAATTCCCCAGCTTTACCGATCCGGAAACCGGCCCCTGGGCGTTTTTCGAGAATGCCGGCGGCTCCTATGTGCCGCAGCAGGTGGTGGACCGGATGAGCCGCTATCTGTCCACCATGCGCGTGCAGCTGGGGGCGGAGCATGATATCTCGCGCCGGGCCACGGCGGCGGTCAGCCAGGCGGCGCTGTCGATGGCGGAATGGGTCAATGCACGGCCGGACGAGGTCGTTCTCGGCGGCTCTGCAACACAGCTGGTCTATGTGCTGGCGCAGGCGATGCGCGGCTGGGTCGGGCCGGGCGACGAGATCATCGTCACCAACCAGGACCATGAATGCAATGTCGGCGCCTGGCGCCGGCTGGCCGCCGCCTGCGGTGCCACGGTGCGGGAATGGCAGATCGACCCGGTGACCGGCGAGCTGGAGATCGCGGCGCTGGAGAGCCTGGTGAGCGGGAAGACCCGGCTGGTCTGCGTCACCCATTGCTCCAACATCGTCGGCTCGATCAATGATGTGGCGGCGATTGCCCAGCGCGTCCATGCAGTGGGCGGGCTGGTCTTCGTCGATGGCGTCGCCTATGCGCCGCACCGGGCGCTCGACATGAAGGCGCTGGATGTCGATTTCTATGTGTTCAGCCTCTACAAGACCTATGGGCCGCATCAGGCGCTGCTCTATGGCCGGCATGAGTTGCTGGCCAGGGCGGAGAACCAGAACCATGATTTCATCGCTGGCGATGTGCCCTATCACCTGGCCCCCGGTGGCAAGAACCAGCCCGATGTGGCGGCCCTCAGCGGCATCGTTGATTATGTCGATACGCTGCATGCGCATCATTTCGATGCGCCGGAGAACAGCTTCGCCGCCCGCTCGGCCCGCGTGTTCGGCCTGTTCGCCGCGCAGGAAGAGGCGCTGGCCGCCCGGCTGCTGGATTATCTGGCCGACCGCCGGGATATCCGGCTGATCGGCCGGCGGCGAGGCCGGGCAGGCGCTGCGGGCGCCGACGATCAGCTTCACGCTGGAGGGGCAGTCGTCAGAGGCGGTGGTGCGGGCGCTGCTGCCGCACCGGGTTGCGGCGCGGGCCGGCAATTTCTATGCCCCGCGCTGTGTCGAGGCGCTGGGGCTGGACCGCCAGGACGGGGTCATCCGGGTCTCGATGGTGCATTACAACACCCTGGACGAGGTTGACCGGCTGACCCGCGCACTGGATGGCGTCAGGAAGGCTTAAACCAGCTCGAAGATCGCCTCGACCTCGGTAGCGACATTGCGCGGGAGCACATTGGCGCCCACGGCGAAGCGGGCATGACGGCCGGCATCACCGAACACATCGACCATCAGGTTCGATGCGCCATTGATGACTTCCGGCTGGTCGCCAAAATCCGCCGGGCAGGCGACGAAGCCGCCCAGTTTCACCACGCGGGCGATGCGGTCGAGATCGCCGCCGGCGGCCGCCTTGGCCTGGGCGATGAGGTTCAGCGCGCAAAGCCGCGCCGATTCCTGGCCCTGCTCGACGGTCAGATCGACGCCGATCTTGCCCTTGAACTTGATATCGCCGTTCAGGACCGGGATCTGGCCCGAAACGAACACCATCTTGCCGCTGACGACATAGGGCACGTAATTGGCGGCGGGGGCGGCAGCATTCGGCAAGTCGATGCCGAGTTCCTTCAGGCGGGCGTCGATACGTCCGGACATGGTGGGGCCTCTCTCTCTGGTGGATCGCTCGGGTAGCGGCGTTTATCGCTCGCTGTGCAGGGGACCGTAATCCTTCGGCGGGGCGCTTTCCAGTTTTTCGGCGCTCTCCTTCGCCTTGGCCAGCGCGATCTCCTGACGGGCGGCGTGCCGGTTGGCCTGGCGTTTGGCGCGGGCGGCTCGATGCCGGATGACGAAGGCCAGCGACCATTTATAGCCGAACCAGCCAAAGAACAGCACGAAGGGGATGCAGCCGATCAGCATGGACTGGCCCCAGCTGGTCAGGACATCGATAAACAGCAGCGTCGAATCCCACCAGGACAGCGAATCCGCGACAGCGGTCTCGGATTCATATTGCAGGGCAAAGCTGTCATAGCCGGCGACCCGGTCGCCCCGGCCCAGCAGGAATTCGCCGGTTACATAGAACAGGTAATAGGAGGGGATCAGCGTCGCGACATTGGTGACCCACGTCCAGGCCGCCGCCACGATCAGGCTGAAATTCCAGTTGAAATAGCGCTTGGCGACCCACCAGGTCAGCAGCACGGTGAACATCTGCATGCCGATCAGCGGCGTGAAGGCCCAGGCAAGGCCGACACCGACGGCGCGCGCGGTAAATTCGGGGGTGTTCGTATGGCTGGCCCGCTTGATCGGAATCACAAGCTTCATCCGCGCCAGACGCGACGTTTTCTTCAACCAACCCTGCTTGCGATTGCTGGCCAGGGTAAGCCTCCCCTTGTTCCTGCCGGTGTGCTTGCGCTTATCGCTTCTTGCTTTTCAAGATAGTGGCTCCCGTGGCGGGCGCAATGATCCTTTTTGGGTTAGCTATTGTAATTTTATTTCCACGCACGTTCTGATCGTCCCATCGGCCGCTGGAAGCACAAAAAAGGGGGTCACCATTTTGGTGACCCCAGGGGGCGCACAAAAAAGGGGGCCGCCATTTTGGCGACCCCCGGCAGTTGCGACAGAGGAGGCTTCCTTTGCAGGGGCTCTGTCGGGTGCGGCGTCAGCAGCCGGTTGTCAGGAACAACCGGTCGTGCCGCCGCAAGTGTCGCATTTCAGGCAGGTGCCGTTGCGCACCAGCGTGAAATTCCCGCATTCCGGGCAGCTGTCGCCCTCATAGCCCTTCATCCGGGCCTCGCGGATCTGTTCGACTTTGGTCTCCACGGGCTTGACCAGATCCTGGGTGATGGCGACCGAGGTGGTGCGGATTGTTGTCGAGGGCTCGGCATGGTCATGGCCGCCGTGATAGCCGGTCGTGCCAGTCGCCTTGTGCTGAACCCCGCCCTGGACCCCGCCAGAGACGACGACCAGCTTGTTGCGCACGAAACCGCGGCTGGTGACGCGTTCCACGGCAGCCAGCGCCTGGGTCTCGGCATCGAGGCGCGTACCGTCACCACTGCCCCGCCCGACCGTGTCCGGCGCCAGATCGGCTGGTTCGGCATGGGCAAGGTCGGTGCGGCCGAGATAGCTGATCGCCAGTTCGCGGAACAGATAATCCAGGATCGACGTCGCCATCTTGATCGTGTCATTGCCTTCGACCATGCCCGACGGCTCGAACCGGGTGAAGGTGAAGGCGTCGACATATTCGTCCAGCGGCACGCCATATTGCAGGCCGATGGAAATCGCGATGGCGAAATTATTCATCAGCGAGCGGAAGGCAGCGCCCTCCTTGTGCATGTCGATGAACACCTCGCCCAGCCGGCCATCCTCATACTCGCCGGTACGCAGATAGACCTTGTGGCCGCCGACCATCGCCTTCTGGGTATAGCCCTTGCGGCGGCCCGGCAGGCGGTCGCGCTGGGCCTGGCGCTCGATGACGCGCTCCACCACCCGCTCGACGATCTTCTCGGCCAGGAGGGGGGCGCGGGCAGCCGGCGGCTGCTCCAGCAACTCCTCCATCTCCTCGATATCCTCGGCATCCAGCAAAGCGGCCGAGAGCGGCTGCGACAGCTTGGAGCCGTCGCGGTACAGGGCGTTGGCCTTGATGCCCAGCTTCCAGGACAGGAAATAGGCCGCCGCGCAATCCTCGACCGTGGCGTTGTTCGGCATGTTCACGGTCTTGGAGATGGCGCCCGAGATGAAGGGCTGCGCCGCCGCCATCATCAAAATATGGCTGTCGACCGACAGGAAGCGCTTGCCGATGCGCCCGCAGGGATTGGCGCAGTCGAACACCGAGAGATGCTCGTCCTTCAGATTGGGCGCGCCCTCCAGAGTCATGGCGCCGCAGCAATAGGTGTTGGCGGCCTCGATCTCGGCCTTGCTGAAGCCAAGCGCGGTCAGCATGTCGAAGCCGACATCATCCATCTGGGCCGGGTCGAGACCCAGCGCCTGCTGGCAGAATTCCGCGCCGAAGGTCCATTTGTTGAAGGCGAATTTCACGTCGAAGGCGCTGGCCAGCGTGTTTTCTACCTTCTCCAGCGCTTCGTCGGTGAAGCCCTTGGCCCGCAGCTTGGCGTGGTCGATGCCCGGCGCAGTCTTCAGCGTGCCATGGCCGACTGCGTAATTGACGATGGCCTCGATATCGGCTGGGCCATAGCCCAGCGTCTTAAGGGCGGCCGGCACCATGCGGTTGATGATCTTGAAATACCCGCCGCCGGCCAGCTTCTTGAACTTCACCAGCGCGAAATCAGGCTCGATTCCGGTGGTGTCGCAATCCATGACCAGGCCGATCGTGCCGGTCGGCGCGATGACGGTGGCCTGCGCATTGCGGAAACCATGCGCCTCGCCCAGCGCCAGGGCATCATCCCAGGCCAAGCGGGCGGCGCGCACCAGCGCTTCCTGCGGGCAGTTGGCGGCATCGAGCGGCACGGGGGTGACGTCGAGGCCCTCATAGCCTGCGGTCTCGCCATGGGCAGCGCGGCGATGGTTGCGGATGACCCGCAGCATATGCTCGCGATTCGGCTCGAAACCGGGGAAGGCGCCCAGCTCCTGCGCCATCTCGGCCGAAGTGGCATAGGACCGGCCGGTCATGATCGCGGTCAGGGCACCGCACAGCGCGCGGCCCTCATCGCTGTCATAGCCCAGACCCATCGCCATCAGCAGACCGCCGATATTGGCGTAGCCCAGGCCGAGCGTGCGGTATTCGTAGGAAAGCTGCGCGATCTCCTTGGACGGGAACTGCGCCATCAGCACGGAGATTTCCAGCGTCACCGTCCACAGCCGCACCGCATGCTCATAGCCGGCCAGGTCGAAGCTGCCGTCTTCCTTGCGGAAGGTCATCAGGTTCAGCGACGCCAGGTTGCAGGCCGTGTCGTCCAGGAACATGTATTCCGAGCACGGATTGGACGCGTTGATGCGGCCGCTGGCCGGGCAGGTGTGCCAGTCATTGATCGTGGTGTCGTACTGCACCCCGGGATCGGCACAGGCCCAGGCGGCGTAGGAGACACGCTCCATCAGTTCCTTGGCGCGCACAGTCTTGTGTACCTTGCCGTCTTTCCGGCGGATCAGGTTCCAGTCGGAATCCTGCTCGACCGCCTTCAGGAAATCATTGGTCAGGCGCACGGAATTGTTGGAGTTCTGGCCGGAAACGGTCAGATAGGCATCTGAATCCCAGTCGGTGTCATAGGTGCGGAACTCCATCTCGGTGAAGCCCTGCTGCGCGAACTGGATGGTGCGCTGGATGTAGTTCTCCGGCACCAGCGCGCTGCGCGCCTGGAAGATGGCGCGCTTCAGAGTGCGGTTCTGCTTCGGGTCGAAGCGGCTGTCCTCGGTGCCCTCATGGCAGGCGGACATGACCGCGGAGAGATGCTTCTGGTTTACCTTTGAGCCAGTGACCAGCGCGGCCACCTTCTGCTCCTCGATGACCTTCCAGTCGATATACTTTTCGATATCGGGATGGTCGATGTCGACCGTCACCATCTTGGCGGCGCGGCGCGTGGTCCCGCCCGATTTGATGGCGCCCGCCGCGCGGTCGCCGATCTTCAGGAAGCTCATCAGGCCGGACGACTTGCCGCCGCCGGACAGGCTCTCGCCCTCGCCGCGCAGCTTGGAGAAATTGGTGCCGGTGCCGCTGCCATATTTGAACAGCCGGGCCTCGCGGACCCACAGATCCATGATGCCGCCCTCATTCACCAGATCGTCGGCGACGGACTGGATGAAGCAGGCATGCGGCTGCGGATGCTCATAGGCGGAATTCGACTTAACCAGCTTGCCGCTCTTGAAGTCGACATAGTGATGGCCCTGCGCCGGACCGTCGATGCCATAGGCCCAATGCAGGCCGGTATTGAACCATTGCGGGGAATTCGGCGCCGCCATCTGGGCCGCCAGCATGAAGCGCATCTCGTCGAAATAGGTGCGGGCATCCTCTTCGGCGTCGAAATAGCCGCCCTTCCAGCCCCAATAGGTCCAGGTGCCGGCCAGCCGGTCGAAGACCTGCTTGGCGCTCGCCTCATGGGTGGTGCGGGCGCCGGCATCCAGCTTCGCCAGCTTCTTGTCGTCGCCCTTCTTGCGCCACAGCCAGGAGGGAACGTCATTCTCCTCCACCGCCGTCAGCATCGCCGGCACGCCGGCCTTGCGGAAATATTTCTGCGCCAGGATATCGCAGGCGACCTGCGACCATTCGGCCGGCACCTCGATATCCTTCAGTTGGAACACCACCGAACCGTCCGGATTGCGGATCTCGCTGGTGGTCTTGCGGAAGGACAGCGCCGCATAGGCGTCCTTACCGGCTTTGGTAAAACGGCGTTCGATCTTCATGATTTGTCCCCGGCGAAGCGATATATAGTGAGATTTGCGCCTAGGGTATCTATATGTAGCCATATTGGCTATATATTTTTTATGACTCGTTTAAGTGATTTTTATAAATTTCAATATATAAAGTTGGATAGGCATATAAAAAAGAACAAAAAGCCCCACGAAGGAGGCTTGCTACATAGATGATGAGTTTTAGTTGCTTGTTTATTTTTCTATTTTTTCTCGACGAACGCCTTTGAATTTTTCGCCATCGGCCTTTCCATCCATTATTTGTCCATTCTCAGTGTTTCTTTTGTACCAGTAACCATTCGGATGCTCAAATTGTGAGCGCTCCCTAACCATACCTTTTCTGTGGTTGTCACCACTGGGGGGATTGGTTGCCATGCTTTGCGCTCCCGCATGAAGACCGCTATATCTAGCGGCGATAGGGAAGTGTGACACAAGCTGGGGTGGTTTCAACACCATTTTGTGGGTTGACAGAGATTTGGCACACTCACTGGTTTAGGGACTGCTGAAACACGCCGTTTCCCTTGTTTTCCTGTTGCACCGCACTGGACGGAACGGCCCGGGGGTGCAATATTCCCGCCTTGTTTTTGGCTATCGACGGACCCTGCATCATGGCCGATATCGGCACCCGCTTGTTTACCTGGCTGAACGGCGAGAAGGTCGGCGAGGACCAGTTCGGCAATCTGTACTACCGGCCCAAGAAGCGGGCCGACGGTCAGCGCGAGAAGCGCTGGGTGGTCTATAAGGGCGAGGCCGAGGCCTCCAAGGTGCCGCCCTCCTGGCATGCCTGGCTGCATCACACCGTGGTGGAGATTCCCAGCGAGTCTGATGCACAGCCGCAGTCCTGGCAGAAGGAACACCTGCCGAACCTGACTGGGACCGACCTTGCCTATCGCCCGCCGGGCCATGTGCTGAAGGGCGGCGTGCGCGACAAGGCGACCGGCGATTACCAGGCCTGGCGGCCCGAGTGAGCGCCGTGATGCGCACCGCAGCAGGAGAGACCGCATGAACCGCAGCCTGATCGAGACCGTGATGGGCGGCGTGGTGCTTGTCGTCGCCGGCATGTTTCTGGTCTTCGCCTTTTCCGCCGCCGATCTGCGGGCGGTCAGCGGCTATACGGTGACCGCCAATTTCGACCAGGCCAGTGGTGTGAACACCGGCGGCGATGTCCGCATCAGCGGCATCAAGGTCGGCAGCATCATCGGCCAGCGGCTGAACCCGGATACCTATCTGGCGGAAGTCAGCCTCAGCATCGATCCGTCAATAAAGCTGCCGCGCGATACCATCGCCAAGGTGGCCAGCGAAGGCCTGCTCGGCGGTGCCCATATGCAGCTGATCCCGGGCGGCGAGGATGAGATGATCCCGCCCGGCGGGCGCATCATGTACACCCAGTCCTCGGTCGATATCATCGATTTGCTGGGCCGCTTCGTGTTCAGCGCGGCCAGCAGTACCCAGGGCCAGGGCCAGGGTGAGGCCGCACCGGCACCGGCCGAAGCGCCGAAGGGCCCGCTGTCGCAATAACGGCCGCTTGGGGAACCAAGGGGCTTTCCCTGCCGTTGTCCTTCACAGTGTCCGGCGAAGAAGAGTGCGATCATGCGAATGGCTTTCGGTCTGACGGCCGCCCTGCTTGCGGCAAGCGTCCTGCCATCCCTGGCGGCAGCCCAGAGCCAGCCGCCGAGCCAGCCGACCTATAATCCCTATCCGATTGCCGTGCTGCAGGGTCTGGACAAGGTGACGGCCCGTATCTCCACCGTCGAGGCGCCAGTCGACCAGGAGGTTACCTTCGGGTCGCTGCGCATCATGGCGCGGACCTGCCGCAAGCGCCCGCCCGAGGAAACGCCGGAAACAGCCGCTTTCCTGGAAATTCACGACCAGAAGCCGGGGGAGCAGGCGCAATCGCTGTTCAGCGGCTGGATGTTCGCCTCAAGCCCGGCGCTGAACCCGCTGCACCATCCGGTCTATGACGTCTGGGTGATCGACTGCAAGAAGGCGGAGTAGTGCTCGCGCATTGAGCCGGTGGGGAAAACCGCCGGCACTTTCAGCGCTTCCGCCAGAAGCCGCTTATAGGCCTCGCGCGGAATTTCTATGGCCCCGAAGCGGGTCAGATGGCTGGTCACGAATTGCGTGTCCAGCAGGGTAAATCCCCCCAGCGTCAACCGCACCACCAGATCGACCAGCGCGACCTTGGAGGCATCCGTCGCCCGGCTGAACATGCTTTCGCCGAAGAAGGTGCCGCCCATCGCCAGGCCGTACAGCCCGCCGACCAGCCGGTCGTCCCGCCAGGTTTCGATCGAATGAGCCAGGCCCATGCGGTGGAATTCCAGGAACAGCCGGACGATCTCGTCATTGATCCAGGTGTCGTGGCGGTTCTCCGTCGATTCGGCGCAACCGGCCAGCACTTCACGGAAGGCGGTGTTGCAGCGGATATCGAAACCGCCCTTGCGCAGCGTCTTGGCCAGGCTGCGCGGGACGTGGAAACTGTCCAGCGGCAGGATCCCCCGGTTATTCGGGTCGATGAAGAACAGCTCCGGATCGTCCCGCGATTCCGCCATCGGAAAAACCCCGATGGCATAGGCCTGCAGGATCAGTTCCGGGGTCAGGGGGATCATGCGGCGGCCATCGCCCGGGGCTCAGTCCCGCTTGCCGCCATCCATCCAGCGTTCCAGCCAATGGATGTCGTAATCGCCGTCGATGAAGGCTTTTTCCGCCAGCAGCCGGCGGTGCAGCGGAATGGTCGTCTTCACGCCGCCGATCACATATTCATCCAGCGTCCGGCGCAGCCGCATCAGGCATTCGGCCCGGTTACGGCCATGCACGACCAGCTTGGAGACCAGCGAATCGTAATAGGGCGGGATCGTGTACCCGCTGTAGAGCGCCGAATCCACCCGCACGCCCAGCCCGCCGGGGGCATGATAATCCGTCACCTTGCCCGGCGAGGGCTGGAAGGTCAGCGGGTCCTCGGCATTCACCCGGCATTCGATAGCATGGCCATAGAATTTGATATGGCTCTGGTCGAAGCCCAGCTTGGCGCCGGAGGCGACGCGGATCTGCTCGCGCACCAGGTCGATGCCGGTGATCATCTCGGTGATCGGGTGTTCGACCTGCAGGCGGGTATTCATCTCGATGAAGTAGAATTCGCCGTTCTCGTACAGGAATTCCAGCGTGCCGACGCTGCGATAGCCCAGCTTCTCGATCGCCTTCACCACCACCGCACCCAGGCGCGCACGCTCGGATTCGTTCAGCGCGGGGGAGGGGGCTTCTTCCAGCACCTTCTGGTGGCGGCGCTGCAGCGAGCAGTCGCGCTCGCCCAGATGCACCGCATTGCCGTGATTATCGGCCAGCACCTGCACCTCGATATGGCGCGGCTTGTCGAGATACTTCTCGATATAGACCTCATCATTGCCGAAGGCGGCCTTGGCTTCTGATTTGGCGAGATGCAGCGCCTCGGCCAGCTGGTCGGCCGAGCGCGCCACCTTCATGCCGCGCCCGCCGCCGCCGCCGGTCGCCTTGACCAGCACGGGGTAGCCGATCTTCTCGGACAGGACACGCGCCTGTTCCTCATTGGTGATCGCCCCGTCGGAGCCGGGCACGCAGGGCACGCCGGCCTCGATCATCGCGCGCTTGGCGGTGATCTTGTCGCCCATCATGCGGATATGGTCGGGCGACGGGCCGATGAAGGCGAAGCCATGCGCCTCGATGATCTCCGCGAAGCCGGCATTTTCCGACAGGAAGCCGACACCGGGATGGATTGCATCGGCGCCCGTGATGGTCGCGGCCGAGATGATCGCCGGGATGTTCAGATAGCTCTGGCTGGGCGGCGGCGGGCCGATGCACACGCTCTCATCGGCCAGGCGCACATGCATGGCGTTGGCGTCGGCCGTCGAGTGGACGGCGACGGTCTGGATGCCCATTTCGCGGCAGGCGCGATGGATGCGAAGCGCGATTTCGCCGCGATTGGCGATGAGGATTTTTTCAAACATGGCCGGTTCGGTGTCCGCCACCGTTATTCACTGGAACTCACTCGATCACCATCATCGGCTCGCCGAATTCGACCGGCTGGCCGTTCTCGATGAAGATGCTGGTAACCGTGCCGTCGCGCGGGGCGTGGATCGGGTTCATCACCTTCATCGCCTCGACGATGGCGATGGTCTGTCCCTTGCGGACGTTGTCGCCGATCTTCACGAAGGCTTCCGCCCCCGGCTCCGGCGTCAGATAGGCTGTGCCCACCATCGGCGATGGCACGGCGCCCGGATTATCGGCGATGGCGACCGGGGCAACGACGACCGGGCCGCCCTGTGCCATGGCGGGGCCGGCGGCGACCACCGAATGCACCGGGGCCGCCATCGGCTTGGCCACGCGGATGCGGATATCGCCGGTTTCGTATTCGATTTCGCCCAGGCCGGTTTCTTCCAGCAAGGCCGCAATCTCGCGGATCATAGCCGCGTCGATCTTCACATTCTCTTCGGTCATTTACTCGTCCGTTTGGCCGATGATACGCGCCATCGCTTCCAGCGCCAGCACATAGCCCTGTCCGCCGAAGCCGCAGATGACGCCTGCCGCTATCGGCGAGATATAGGAATGGTGCCGAAAGCTTTCGCGCTTGTAGATATTCGACAGATGCACCTCGATCACCGGCAGTTCCGCGAGCGTCAGCGCATCCAGTATCGCCACCGAGGTATGGGTATAGGCCCCGGCATTGATGATGATTCCGTCGGCGCTGTCGCGCGCCTCGTGAATCCAGGAAACCAGCTCGCCCTCATGGTTGGACTGCCGGAAATCGATTGCCAGGCCAAATTCCGGCGCAGCACTCCGGCAGTTGTCCTCGATATCGCCCAATGTCTCCGTGCCATAGATGGCCGGCTCCCGGACCCCCAACATATTGAGGTTCGGGCCATTGAGGATCAAGATTTCGGGGCTTTCCGTCACGAGTGACGCAACTCTCGACTGGTTTCAGAATGCTGGCGTTATAGCACGACCACCGCCAGAGGCAATGTCGGGCATCGTCTGTTCCGTCGCCAGCCGCTACAGTTTCGCGCGGGCCTCGGCGATCAGCTTGGCGAATTGTTCCTCGTTGATCGCGCCGGGGGCCAGCGCATCGCCGATGATGAAGGCCGGGGTGCCGCTGATCTCCAGCTGTTCGGCCAGCTGGTAGTTGCGCCGGATCGCTTCCTCGATGGCGGGGGCCTGCATGTCGGCCTTCAGTTTTTCGATGTCCAGCCCGGCTTTGGCGGCGATCTCAAGGATAATCTCCTCGCCGAGGCGGCCGCGAAAGGCCATCAGCGCGTCGTGCAAAGCGGCGTATTTGCCCTGCTGCCGGGCTGCCAGCGCGGCGCGGGCGGCGATCACCGAGGCTTCGCCGAGGATAGGGAATTCCTTCATGACCACGCGCACATCCGGGTTGCCGGCCAGTATCTTGGCCAGCGTCGGCTTCACCGTCTTGCAGTAGCCACACTGGTAGTCAAAGAACTCGACGATGGTGATGGCGCCCTCGGGATTGCCCATCACGGGGTCGTCGGGGTGGCGCTCCAGCTGGGGGCGCAACTCCTGCATCAGGGTTTGCCGGCGTCCCTCGGCGGCCAGCTTCTCGCGTTCGCCCAGCGCCGCGATGACCTCACGCAGCAATTCCGGATTGGTCAGCAGATACTCGCGGATGATCTGCTCGATGGCCTGCTTCTGGGCCGGGTCGAAGACCGGTTCGGGCTGCTGCGCCGACGCGGGCACGGTGCCCATCAGGGAGAGGGCGAGCAGACCCGGGACGAGAAGGCGGGAGGCAAGACGGCGCATGGGCAGTTTCCTGTCGGCAAGCCGGGAGGGCATAACGAAATAACGCAGGACTATGAGGATTTCGCCTCGGCCTGTCCATAACGGGGGATTTAGCGGTCTTCCTTGCGGGCGGCATTCTCGATGTCCTGGGCGCGCAGCCAGCCGGGTGATCCGACCGGCAGCAGGGCCTGGGAACGCTGCGCCTGCTGGCGCGCATCGCGCTTGCGGCCCAGCAGGGATGCCTCCTCGGCCAGTGCCAGGGCGGCCATGCCGATATCGCCCAGCCGGCCATGCGCCACGGCAAGCTGCCGCCAGCCGCGGCTGAATTCCGGCTCCTGGCGCATCGCTTCCTGCAATTCGGCAAGCGCGCTGCGGGTCAGGTTTTCCTGGTTCAGCGCCAGCAGGGCCTCGGCATGGGCAACGCGCATCAGCGGGGCGTTGGGCTTCAGCGCCACCGCCTTGCTATAGGCCTCGGCCGCTTCCGCCGGCCGGCCATTCTCGTAGAGCATCTGGCCCTTGAGTTCCTGGAAATACGGGTCCTCGGGGAAATCCGCCAGCAGCGCGTTGATCTCGGTCAGCGCGCGCGGCATGTCGGGCGTGCGGTAGTAGGCGATGGCGCGGGCATAGCGCGCCGGCACGCTGGTATCGGTTTCCGGATAGATCATCAGCGTGCGGCCCGGCTGCTGCTGGAAGCCGTGCAGCTTCGCCACCATGCGCTTGTGGCGCATGTCGAAACCGGGCGGCGTCGGAGCATCGGCATAGGGCGAGTGGGCGAGATGCTCGCGCACGAAGGACAGGCGCTCGCTGGTCAGCGGGTGGCTGCGCACATAGGGCGACTGGCGCGCCGTCAGCAGCATTTCCTGGCCGCTCAGCTTTTCCAGAATGCCCAACATGCCGCGCGAGGACTGACCGATCCGGTCGAGATATTTCGTGCCGGCCTGGTCGGCCGCCTGTTCCTGGGTCCGGGAATAGTTCAGCAGGGCGCGGCGGGCCATTTCACCACCGCCAACGCCGACACCGGCGGCGACGCCGGCCTCACCGGAGGCGGCAGCGGCGGCGGCGCCCAGCACCAGCGCCAGGATCTGTGCGATGGAGGCGCTGCGCAGTTCTTCCTGCAGCCGGGCCAGATGGCCGCCGGCGATATGCCCGGTTTCATGGGCGATGACCCCCATGACCTGTGTGGGGTCGTCGGCGCGCACCAGCAGGCCGGTATTCAGGAAAAGATTCTGCCCGCCCGCCACAAAGGCGTTAATGTCGTCGCTATTGACGATATAGATGCGGATATTCTCGGGAAACAGGCCGGCTGCGGCGAAGAGTGGCGTCGCATAGTCGCGGATGGTATTTTCGATCTCGCTGTCGCGGATCAGGCTGAGACCCGCGGCATCGGCACGAATCGGCACGAGCGCCACGCTCAACGAAACCAGTATGGCGATCAGGCCGCGAGCAATGTACGACACGTAGCGTTTTCTCCTGGCCCCCGCCATGGTTCCTGCATCGGCCCCTTACGCTAAGTAGGGGGCCAGTCCGTCCCCGTCAACGAAAGGTTCAACGCGTGATGTATCCCGTGACCGCGAGACTTTATCCGAAAGTCGCGGCCCTGGTGCCATTGCTTGGCCTGCTGGTCGCCTGCGCCAATCCCGAGGTCGGCGGCCGCCGGGTCAATCCCGATTTCATCGGCGGCGCCATTGCCGAGGAACCGCGGGCAGCCATGGTGGCGCGCGAGGTTCTGGCGGCGGGCGGATCGGCCGTGGATGCGGCGGTGGCGGGCTATTTCGCGATGGCGGTGACACTGCCCTCCTCGGTCGGGCTGGGTGGTGGTGGGGCGTGCAGCGTCTATGACCGGGCCACGTCCAAGGGAGAATCGATCGAGTTTCCGGCGGCCGTCTCCTCTTCGGCGCAGAATGCCGTGGCGATCCCGGCGGCACCGCGCGGCATGTTCGCGCTGCATGCGCGCTACGGGATCACGCCCTTCTCCAATTTGATCATTCCGGCCGAGCGCCTGGCGCGTTTCGGCGAGCCGGTCAGCCGCCGCCTGGCGAATGACATCACCTTTGGTGCCCGTCTGCTGCCGCAGATACCGGATACACGGAGCCTGTTCACCCGCGATGGCCGCCTGCTGGTCGAGCGTGACACGCTCACCCAGCTCGATCTGGCGGTCACGCTGGGCCGGCTGCGCAGTGCCGGTATCGGCGACCTCTATACCGGGCGCATGGCCCGCGAATTGTCCGATGCTATCCAGGCCAGCGGTGGCGCGCTGCCGGTGGAGGCGCTGCGCGACTACACACCGAGCTGGCAGCCGGCCAGCGGGCTGAAGGCCGGTCTGCATACGCTGGTCATGGCCAGCACCGACCGGATCGCGGCGGCCCATGCGGAAACCGTGTGGCGCATGGTGACCGAGGTGCGCAGCTATGGCAGTGCCAGTGCGGATGAGCAGGCGCATCTTCTGGTCGAGGCGTCGTTGCGCGCCCGCACCGCCATCGCCGCGATGATCCGCGACAGCGGCAGCGTTCGCGCCCTGACGCTGGAGGAAGCCCGCGCCGCCATGGCCGGCTATCAGCCGGGCCAGCACCAGCCATCCGGCGTGCCGCCGCTGTCGGCCCCGGCCGAGGGCGGTCCCGGGGCGGCCAGCATCCTGGCCTATGATTCGGCTGGTCAGGTCGTGTCCTGTGCCTTCACCATGAATGCCCCCTTCGGAACCCTGCGCCTGGCCCCGAACAAGGGCTTCCTGATTGCCCCGCCCCCGGCGCCCCCCGGCCAGTCCGCGCCGGTCGGCCATGGGCTGGTCGTGTTCAACGAAAACAGCCGCAATGCCTATTTCCTGGCCAGCGGCACGGGCGGTTTCCCGGCCAGCCTGGCCGTGCTGCGCAGCACGCTGGATAGCGTCAGCGGCATGGCGGTTGGGGAGGCGGTGAGCCGCCCCCGGATTCATGTCGGCGGGGCCGCCGATACGGTCTGGATCGAACAGGGCATGCCGGAGACGATCCGCCAAAGCCTGACACAGCGCGGCTATGCCGTGGAAACCGGCGCCCATTTCGGGCAGGTTCAGGCTGTGCAATGCCCGACCGGCCTGCCGAATGATGCCAACTGCCTGCGGGTAGCCGACCCGCGCGGAAACGGTCTCGCGGTTAGCGGCGACTGACGTAACCTCAAGGAATTCTGTCATGAGTTTGAAGATCGCCCGTCGTGGGCAGATCCCGCCTTTTATTGTCATGGATGTGCTGCGCGCCGCCAATGAGCGCGCCGCCGCCGGGGCGGATGTGCTGCATCTGGAAATCGGCCAGCCCTCGACCGGGGCGCCGCAGGGCGTGATCGCGGCGGCGAAGCGGGCGCTGGATACCGACCTGCTGGGCTATACCGATGCCTTTGGCATTCCGGCCCTGCGCCAGCGTCTGGCGGAGCATTATCTGGACACCTATGGCGTGGCGGTGGACCCGGCGCGGGTCGTGGCGACGCCCGGCTCATCCGGCGGCTTCATCCTGGCCTTCCTGGCGGCGTTCGAGCCGGGCGACCGGGTGGCGCTGGCCGCCCCCGGCTATCCGGCCTATCGCAACATCCTGATCGCCCTGGATATCGAGCCGGTGGAAATCCCCGCCGGGCCGGAGACCGGCTATCAGCCGACGCCGGAGCTGCTGGAGAAAGCACGTGAGCAGGGCCGCATCGACGGGCTGATCGTCGCCAGCCCGGCCAACCCGACCGGCACCATGCTGACGCCCGACGCGCTACGCGATCTGGCGGTCTATTGCCATGACGAGGGCATCCGCCTGATCTCCGACGAGATTTACCATGGCATCGAATATGGCCCGCAGGCGGCAACGGCGCTGACCTACAGCGACAGCGCCGTGGTGGTGAACAGCTTCTCGAAATATTTCGCCATGACCGGCTGGCGGCTGGGCTGGCTGATCCTGCCGGAGGATATGCTGCGGCCGATTGAATGCCTGGCGCAGAGCCTGTTCATCAACGCCTCGACGCTGGCCCAGCATGCCGCCTGTGCGGCCTTCGACTGCCGCGAGGAGCTGGATCTGAACGTCGAGCGCTATCGCCGCAACCGGGACATCATGCTGGAAACCCTGCCGGCAGCCGGACTGACCGAGCTGTCACAGGCCGATGGCGCCTTCTACATCTATGCCGATGTCGGGTGCTACACCAATGACAGCGCCGAATTCTGCCGTCGGCTGCTGGCCGAAACCGGGGTGGCGATCACCCCCGGGCTGGATTTTGACCCGATGCGGGGCAACCGCTTCGTCCGGCTGTCCTTTGCCGGCGATACTGAGATCATCGGCGAGGCGACAGCCCGCATCGGCCAGTTCCTGCGCTGAACCGGCATTTCTTCCAGCGGCACATAAAAAAACGCCCCCGGCCGGAACCGGGGGCGTTTTTGTTTCTGCGTCGGGCCGATGGTCAGCCCCGGTGGTCAGCCGACGATACGGTTCCACCAGCCACGCTTGGCCGGCCCACCGGCAGGCTTCGCCTCATCGGCGGCAGTTGCAGGTGCCTCGTCAGCCGTGACCTCGATCACCTGGACGCCGTTCGACGTGGCGTCGGCGGCAGCAGCCGGTTCAGCCTTCTTGCGGGGCGTGCGCTTCGGCTTTTCGTCTGCCGTTTCGGCGGCCGGCTTCTTCTTGGCCGGTGCAGCTTTCTTGGCCGGCGCTGCCTTGGCGGCAGGAGCCTTCTTCGCCGGCTTCGCGGCTGCGGCCTTTTTGGCCGGCTTTTCAGCCTGTGCAGCCGGTTCAGCCTCAGCGGCGATTTCGGCGACCGGTTCAGCCTCGGCAGGAGCGGCCTCAGCAGCAGCCGGCTTCTTGCGGGAGCGGCTGCGCTTCGGCTTGGCCGGCGCTTCCTCGGCGACAACCGGTTCCGCCACCGCTTCGGTGACAGTCTCGGCCTCTACCTCGGCGCTGACGCTCTCGGCGTCGCTCGCTGCGGCGCGACCGCGACCACGGCGGCTGCGCCTCGGCTTGTCCTGGGCTGCGGCCGGCTCGGCTGCGAGAGGGGCCTCCTCGGCGCTGTCTTCGCCATCAGAAGCTTCATCCTGCTGATCGGAGGACTGGCCATCGGCGCCAGCGAACTCGTCCTGGCCCTCCTGGCCCTCCTGGCCACCACGCCGCCGCCGGCGACCGCCGCGGCGACCGCGCCGGCGCCGCTTGCGCTGACGCTCTTCCTCGGAATCGCCCTCGGCATCGGCATTGTTGTCGCCGGCCTGCTGCGACTCGGTGTCCTCGTCCTGATCATCCTCGTCAGAGGAATCATCCTGGCTGTCATCGCCGTCCGGCTGGGCCTGGACGGTCGACTGCGGCTGATCGGCAGCCTCGTCGCGGCCACCCCGGCCCCGACGGCGACGGCGACGGCGACCGCCCTCGCGGGCCTCGCCATTCTCGCCGGCGGCAACGGTCTCGCCGTTCTCCGCCTGTGTCTGCTCCTCGGCCTCGATCTCGACTTCCTCGTCGATCTCCTGGTCCTTTTCCGCCGCCATGGTGGCTTCCATGGCCTCGGAGCGGGCGGTCTCGGCCTTGACGGCGGCAGCCTGCTCCTCGGTGGTGCGGGTCTTCACCCGGTCCAGCCGGAAGTTCGGCGGGATCAGCGTATCGTCATTGCCGATGGTGACGGAGAAGCTGTGACGCTCCTCGATCTGGGCCAGCGCGCTGCGCTTCTGGTTGAGAATGAACAGCGCAACCGAGGTCGGCACATGAACCGAAATTTCCGACGCCCGCTGGCGGATGCCTTCCTCCTCAATGGCGCGCAGCACATGCAGCGCCGTCGAATCGGTGGAGCGGATATGGCCGGTGCCGGCGCAATGCGGGCAGACCAGAGTAGAGGTCTCGAAAACGCTGGGGCGCAGCCGCTGACGTGACAATTCCAGCAGGCCGAAATGGCTGATCCGGCCGATCTGGATGCGTGCCCGGTCGACCTTCATCGATTCCTTCAGCTTGCGTTCGACGGCCAGCTGATTGCGGCTCTCCTCCATATCGATGAAGTCGATGACGATCAGGCCGGACAGATCGCGCAGCCGCAGCTGGCGGGCGACTTCCTCAGCCGCTTCCAGATTGGTGCGGTAGGCGGTTTCCTCGATGTTGCGCTCCCGCGTCGAGCGGCCGGAGTTAACATCGATGGCAACCAGCGCCTCGGTCTGGTCGAGCACGATATAGCCACCCGATTTCAACTGGACGGTCGGGCTGTGGATGAGGTCGAGCTGGCTTTCCACCTGATAGCGCTGGAACAGCGGGATCGCCGGATCGCGGTATTGCTGGACCTTCTTGGCGTGGCTCGGGATCAGATCCTTCATGAAGGCCTTGGCGGTCTTGTAGCCTTCCTCGCCTTCGACCAGGACTTCCTCGATCTCGCTGTCATAGATGTCGCGCAGGGCACGTTTGATCAGATTGCCCTCTTCATAGATCAGCGCCGGGGCGTTCGACTGCAGCGTCAGGTCGCGGATATCGCTCCACAGCTTGATCAGATAGTCGAAGTCGCGCTTGATCTCGGCCTTGGAGCGTTCCGAACCGGCGGTGCGGACGATAACCGCCATCCCTTCCGGAACGGCCAGCTCCTCGACGATCTTCTTCAGGCGCTTGCGGTCGCTGACATTGGTGATCTTGCGCGAGACACCGCCACCGCGCGAGGTGTTCGGCATCAGCACGCAATAGCGGCCGGGCAGGGAGAGATAGGTGGTCAGCGCCGCACCCTTGGTGCCGCGCTCTTCCTTGGTCACCTGCACCAGCATGATCTGGCGGCGCTTGATGACTTCCTGGATCTTGTAGTGGCGCGACAGGCGGGGACGCCGGCGGGCGGCATCCTCGACATCGTCGCCACCCAGCACCTCTACGCTGTCACCATTGCTGCCGGAGCCGTTTTCCTCGCGCTCCGCCTCCATCTCGCTGACCAGGGCTGCCCGGTCGGCGATGGGGATGCGATAATAATCGGGATGGACTTCGTTGAAGGCCAGGAAGCCATGGCGATTGCCGCCATACTCCACGAAAGCGGCCTGCAGCGACGGTTCGACCCGGGTGACGCGGGCAAGGTAGATATTGCCTTTGAGGGGTCGCTTGGCGGCGGTTTCGAAATCGAATTCTTCGAGACGATTCCCGCTGAGCACGACCATCCGGGTTTCTTCGGAATGCGTCGCGTCGATAAGCATACGCTTAGTCATATATCCTTCTCCGCGCGCGCCTGGGCTAACCGATGTCCGTGTCCCGGATCATCGGCGCCGGCGCCGCAAAATAATCTGACCCAAATGGGTCCGAGATAGGACCACCGGGCCTTGCAGTCTCTCCCCGAACGGCGCTTTTCAGCGGCCAGTAGAGGGACAGCAAGACGACCGTTCCGACGGGCAAGCACGACGGGTGGCCCCTGGGTTCCACATTTTCTCCGCTTTGGTGTCCGGAGCGCCTCGCATCGGGGTTCTTGGAGAGGGTGTGGTCTCGGGCCGAACCATTCGATCACGCGACGCCGTCGATCTTAAGAAAGCAGGATCGACAGACGGCGGGAATTTGCAGAACCCACCATAATCCTCTGCTGCTTTGGGAACAACGTAATTGTCGCTGTGTTAACAAAAGCGCGCAAACTGTCGTAAAATAAGGAAATTCAGCAATTGGGCATTGCTAGTGAGCAATCTGATCGCGTATATTTGGGGGTCTTTCGGGTCCAGGACGCAAGATGAGTGATCAACGCGCGCCGAGACATAATCGTGAAATAGCAGGCGACGCCCGGTTACCCGGGCAGCGGCGCCGGCTTTGTGCTGTCCCGGTTTTGTTGTCGGCGTTGCTGCTGTTCTGCATGGTTCTTCTGCAGGCCGCCAGCGCACTGGCGGCACCGGCGGTTACCGGCATGCGCATCGGCCAGCATCCGGAGAAAACCCGGATCGTCTTCGATCTGTCGGAAGCGGTGACCTTTCAGATGATCCTGCTGCCCGATCCCTATCGCGTTGTCATCGACCTGCCGGAGCTTGACTGGCGCCTGCCAGATGAGGCGTTTTCCGGCAAGAGCGGCGGGGTGCAGGGCCTGCGCTATGGCCTGTTCCAGCCCGGCGTGTCGCGCGTGGTGATGGATGTCGCCCAGCCGGTGCAGATCCAGCAGGCCTTCCTGCTGCCGCCGGGCGAGGCGCCGCATCATCGCCTGGTGATCGATCTGGCGCCCACCTCCCGCGAGAAATTCCTGGCTGAATCCAAGGCCAGCCTGTCGGTTGTCCGCACCTTCGCCCCCGCACCGGCGCCGGCACCCGCCGTTGCCCTGGCACCTTTCCCGCCGCCGCAGCGCCGGGCGGACGGCAAGCGCGTCGTCATCATCGACCCCGGCCATGGCGGTGTCGATCCGGGGGCTATCGGCGTCTCCGGCGTTTACGAAAAGGATCTGACGCTGGCAATGGCCAAGCAGCTGCAGGACGTGCTGCGGCGCACCGGCAAGTACCATGTCGTGCTGACACGCGACCGCGATATCTTCCTGCGGCTGCGCGAGCGTATCGCCATTGCCCGGCGTGAGGGGGCGGAGCTGTTCCTCTCGCTGCATGCCGATGCGATCAAGAACAAGGATCTGCGGGGGCTGTCGGTCTATTCGCTGTCCGAGACGGCATCGGATTCCGAGGCCGAGGCTCTGGCGCAGAAAGAGAACAAGGCCGATCTGATCGCCGGCATTGATCTGTCCACCGAAAGCGCCGAGGTCACCAATATCCTGATCAACCTGGCCCAGCGCGAGACCATGAACGACAGTGCGCGCTTCGCCAGCATGCTGCTGAAGGAGCTGGACCCGGTCACGCCGCTGCTGCGCAGCAGCCATCGGTTTGCCGGTTTTGCCGTTCTGAAGGCGCCGGATGTGCCATCCGTCCTTGTCGAGATGGGCTTCCTGTCGAACCGCACCGACGAGGCCAATCTGCGCAACCGGGTCTATCGGGACAAGATGTCCCAGGCGATCGCCAAGGGCATCAATGCGTTTTTCGCCTTCAAGGACAGCGTCAGCCGTTCCTGAGCGCCGCGAATCGGCCTATATATATTTTGATAGGCTGGCTGTGCCATGAAAAGGAACGATTCCGGGGCAATGCTCGTTGGCATTGGAAGGCGGCGGATTTCGTCCGCGCTCGCGGCAGCACCAAATTCATAGAAGGCGACACGGGATGCCTTGCATCCGCCTCGGAGGGAAAGAGTGAAAGTTCTCGGCTATCTGGCCGCGACGATGTTGTTCTTCGTCATTATCGGCGTCGCTGGCACGGCATTCCTGCTGCATCATTACAGCCAGGATCTTCCCGATTACGAGGCGCTTGCCCATTACGAGCCGCCGACGGTAACGCGCGTCCATGCCGGCGATGGCCGGCTGCTGGCCGAATACGCCACGGAACGGCGTGTCTTCGTGCCCATCGACGCGATGCCCAAGCGCGTCATCAATGCCTTCCTCTCGGCCGAGGACAAGAATTTCTACACCCATCCGGGCATTGATATTCAGGGCATTGCCCGCGCCGCGATCCAGAACATCGCCGCCATCGGCAGCAATCGCCGGCCGGTCGGTGCCTCGACCATCACGCAGCAGGTGGCGAAGAATTTTTTGCTGACCAATGAAGTCTCGATCGACCGAAAGGTAAAGGAGGCGATCCTGGCCTTCCGCATCGAGAAGGCCTTCAGCAAGGACCGCATCCTCGAACTCTATCTGAACGAGATTTTCCTCGGCTATCGCTCCTATGGCGTGACGGCGGCGGCGCTGAACTATTTCAACAAATCGCCCGATGACCTGACCATTGCCGAGGTTGCCTATCTGGCGGCCCTGCCCAAGGCGCCGAACAATTATCATCCCGTGCGCCAGCGGGAAGCGGCACTGGGGCGGCGCAACTGGGTCATTGACCGCATGCTGGAGAATGGCTTCATCACGCAGGCCGAGGCCGAGCAGGCGGCGGCTGAGCCGCTGCTGATCCGGCGCCGCGACCCGGAGGAATTCATCACCGCCGATTATGTCGCCGAGGAAGTTCGGCGCGAATTGGTGCAGCGTTTCGGCGAAGGCCCGACCTATGGCGGCGGGCTGTCGGTGCGCACTTCGCTCGACCCCCGGCTGCAGCAGATTGCCGACCGGGCGCTGCGCGACGGGCTGGTGGCCTATGACCGCCGACATGGCTGGCGCGGGCCGCTGGCCCAGATTTCGGTCGAAGGCGACTGGATGAGCGCGCTGGCCAAGATCGCTCCTCCCGCTGGTTTGTCGCCCTGGCGCATGGCGGTGGTGCTGGAGGTGAAGCCGGACGAGGTGGTGATAGGCCTGTCCGATGGCGATCACAGCGTCGTGCCCTTCGCCGATATGCGCTGGGCGCGCCGCTGGCTGGAAGATCAGCGCTTCGGGGCAGAGCCGCGTCGCCCGGCCGATGTTGTGGCGGTCGGCGATGTCGTGCCGGTCGAGGCCAAGGCGGAGAAGGATGGAACGGTCAAGGCCTATGCGCTGCGGCAGATCCCTGATGTCGAGGGCGGGCTGATCGCGCTGGACCCGCATACCGGCCGGGTATTGGCCATGACCGGTGGCTGGAGTTTCCAGGAAAGCCAGTTCAACCGCGTCACCCAGGCCATCCGTCAGCCCGGCTCGTCCTTCAAGCCTTTCGTCTACATGGCGGCGCTGGACAGCGGCTTTACCCCGGCATCGGTGATTCTGGACGGACCGCTGGTCATCGATCAGGGCCCCGGCCTGCCGAAATGGAAGCCGTCCAATTACTCCAACGAATTCTATGGCCCCAGCCCGCTGCGGGTGGGGATCGAGAAATCGCGCAATCTGATGACGGTGCGGCTGGCCGAAATGGTCGGCATGCCCAAGGTCGTCGATTACGCCCAGCGTTTCGGCGTCATCGACAATATGATGCCGGTGCTATCCATGTCGCTGGGGGCGGGCGAGACGACGCTGCTGAAAATGGCTGCCGGCTACGCGATGATCGTGAATGGCGGCAAGCGCATCCAGCCGCATATCATCGATCAGGTTCAGGACCGCATCGGCAATACGCTGTACCGTTTCGACGAACGCCCCTGCGATTCCTGCGCCAACCAGCCCTGGGTCGATCAGGCCGTTCCGGTCATCCCCGATATCCGCGAGGACGTGGTGGAGCCGGTGACGGCCTATCAGATGACCTCGATGCTTCAGGGCGTCGTACAGCGCGGCACCGGCCGGTCAATTGCCGAGTTGGGCCGCCCGCTGGCCGGCAAGACCGGCACCACCAATGACAGCTTCGACACCTGGTTCATGGGCTTCTCGCCAGACATGGTGGTCGGCGTCTTTGTCGGCTTTGACCAGCCGCGCACTCTGGGCGCGCGGGAAACCGGTTCCTCCGCTGCGGCGCCGATTTTCAAGGATTTCATGGCCGAGGCGCTGAAAGACCAGCCGATCGTGCCCTTCCGCGTACCCTCGGGCGTGCAGTTCGTGCGCATCAACGGGGCGACCGGGCAACTGGCCGGCGGCGGTGCCCCCGGCTACACCATCCTGGAAGCCTTCCGCCCCGGAACCGAGCCGGAGCGCGGCCAGCCCAGCGTCCAGCCCTTCTATGGTGCGACCTCGACCGGTGGCGCCAGCGACGGCGAAACGCCCCCGGTTGCGACCGGGCTCGGCGGTCTGTATTAAGACAGGACATTTTCAGGAACGGGCGGTGGCCCGTTTCATCAGACAAGCTTTGGAGATACGCGATGCGCGCGGAAATTCAGGCGGTTGCCGACGAGATCAGAGACTCGTTGGCGCTGCTGAGGAGGCATCTTTGACTGGGATCAAGCGGTTTCCCGACTTGATGAGCTGAACGCCCTCACGGCCGACCCCAATCTCTGGAACGACAGCGACAAGGCCCAGAAGCTGCTGCGCGAGCGCAACCAGCTGGAAAAGGGCATTGGCGGCTATCGCTCCATCGAGACGGAGCTGAACGACACGCTGGAATTGATCGAACTCGGCGAGGCCGAGGGCGATGCGGATATCGTCGTCGAGGCCGAGAAGACGCTGGCGAAGCTGCGCGAGATCGCGGCCAAGAAGCAGCTGGAAAGCCTGCTCTCGGGCGAGGCGGACAGCAATGACTGCTATCTCGAGGTGAATGCCGGCGCCGGTGGCACGGAAGCGCAGGACTGGGCGCTGATCCTCAGCCGCATGTATACGCGCTGGGCCGAGCAGCACGACTACAAGGTCGAATGGCTGGAAGAAAGCGCCGGCGAGGAAGCCGGGCTGAAATCCGCCACGCTGAAGATTATCGGCCCGAACGCCTATGGCTGGCTGAAGCATGAGAGCGGCGTGCACCGGCTGGTGCGCATCTCGCCCTTCGATTCGCAGGCAAGGCGGCATACCAGCTTCGCCTCGGTCTGGGTCTATCCGGTGGTCGACGAGACCATCGAGGTGGAATATCTGGACAAGGATCTGCGCATCGATACCTACCGGGCCTCGGGTGCCGGCGGCCAGCATATCAACAAGACCGATAGCGCTATCCGCATCACCCATATCCCGACCGGCATCGTCGTGCAGTGCCAGAGCGACCGCTCGCAGCACAAGAACCGCGCCACCGCCTTCTCGATGCTGAAGGCCCGGCTCTACGAGCTGGAACTGCAGAAGCGCGAGGAAGTGGCGCGCGCCCAGGAGGACAGCAAGACTGATATCGGCTGGGGACACCAGATCCGATCCTATGTTCTGCAGCCCTACCAGATGGTGAAGGACATGCGCACCGGTATGGAAACCGGCAATTCCGGCGCGGTTCTGGATGGCGATATCGACCGCTTCCTGGAAGCCTCGCTGGCTGCCAAGCTGGGCGGCGACGCGGGCAAGGCGGCGTAGGTTTTCTTCCTCTCCTCAGCATGACAAGAGGGCAAGGCGGGGCGTAAGCTGGCGGCAATGCCGAAGCCACGCCCCGCACCTCCCGCCAGCCGCACCGCCTACCGCATTCTCGCGGTGGGCAGCGTGCTGTGGATCGTCGGCGTGTCCATTCTCTGGTTTGTCACCTGGCCGCCGGCCACCCAGGTTTATGACGCCGCCTATTACGCCGGGCAGCGCGATTGCCGCCAGCGTTATGCCGGGGCGGCGGAGCGGGTCGAGCGCTGTATCAACCTGTTCAACCTGCAATATCTGCGCGACCGCAATGGCCATGCCATCACCGGCGGGCTGGTCGCCCTGTTCCCGCCGGGGCTGGGCTGGGCCATCATCGCCATCCGCCGGCGGATGCGGTGAGCTAATCTAAAGCCGGGGCGGTTTCAGCCCGGCGCGGGCGCAGGCGAGATCGACCAGCACTGTCCAGTCGGTCTCGGCATGCCCCGCCGCCCGGGCCAGGCCATAGCATTCGCGCGCTGCATGACCCAGGAACATAGGGATGTCTGCAGCCCGCGCCGCGTCCAGCGCCAGGTTCAGATCCTTGTCGGCCAGCTTCACCCGGAAGCCGGGGGCCAGATCGCCGCCCAGCACCTTGGCCGGGTAGTTGGTGACGAGGTGGCCATTGGTCGCCGTGGTGCCGTTCACCACATCCAGCGTCTGTTGCAGGCCAAGGCCGAAGCTCTGGATCAGCGCCAGCGCCTCGGCATTCACCTGGTTCATCACGATGGCGATGTAGTTGTTCACCAGCTTGGTGCGGATGCCCGCACCCGGCGCGCCGCAATGATGGATGGTGTTGCCCATCGCCTCCAGCAGCGGCTTCACCCGGCCGAAATCGTTCGAGCTGGCGCCGACCATGAACAGCGACTTGCCCTGCTCGGCGAAGGTGACGGTGCGGCCGACCGGGGCATCGACGAAGCCGTGGCCGCGCTCGCCCAGCGCCTTTGACAACCGGTCGGTGACGGACGGGTCGATGGTGCTCATGTCCAGCACCAGGATTTCCGCCGTCGCCGAGTCGGCCAGCCCGCCGGGGCCGAGCACGACGGCCTCCACATCCGGCGAATCCGGCAGCATGGTGACGATGATATCCGCCTTCGCCGCGACCTCGGCAATGCTGCCGGCGGCTGTCGCCCCTTCGGCGACCAGGGCGGCGACCGCGTCCGGGTTCATGTCATAGACGATCATCTCCGCTCCGGTTCCCCGCAGCAGATTGCGCGCCATCGGCCGCCCCATCGCGCCCAGGCCGATAAAGCCGATCCGTTCCATAGTTCCTCCCAGTGTTTTGTTGTTGTTTTGATTTGCTTTTATTTTCGTCACCCCGGGCTTGACCCGAGGGTCCAGCGGCCAGTGCAGTTCGCTCGGTCAATGGATAGTCGGGTCAAGCCCGACTATGACGAAAGAGAAGGCGGATACTCACCCCCGCGCCAGCGACAGCGGGGAGACCTGTTCGGCGCTGCGGCCGAGGCGGTCGCGGCTGGAGACGGCCTGCAGCATGTCGGCCTGAACCTTCTGCAGCGTGTCGGCGGCGGCGTCGCGGTCCACGGTCAGCACCTTGCCGTCGCGCACCAGTTGCTGGCCATCGACATAGACCTCCTTCACGGCGCGGTCGGCGGCCGAATAGACCAGGCTGCGCAGCGGGTCGCGCACCGGACGCATGGCGGGATGGGTGAGATCGACCAGCACGATATCGGCCTTGGCGCCGACGGCGATGCGGCCCAGATCATCGCGGCCCAGCGCCTCCGCCCCGCCGATGGTGGCGGCGTGGAACACCTCGCCGATATTGGTGTCCTCGACATGGCGGCCGCCGATCCGGCCCAGCGTGGCGGCCAGGCGCATTTCCTCCAGCATGTTGTGCGGCTGGGTGTCGGTGCCGATGGCCATGGCGACGCCGGCCTTCACATACTGGCCGAAGCTTTCCATCATCTGGCCGTAGCGGCTGAACACCAGCGGGCAATGCGCGACGCGGGTGCCGGTATCGGCCAGCAGCGGCACGTCGCGGTGGGTGTGCCAGCGAATCCAGGAATGGTGATCCAGGAAGATCGCGTGGGCCAGGATCATGCGCTCGTTCAGCACGCCGATATCGCCCAGCCATTGCACGGGGGTGAGGCCATGCCGGCGGGTGATCTCCAGATGGTCCCAGACGCATTGCCCGGTATGCAGGGTGATCGGCCAGTTGCGTTCCCGCGCCAGATCGGCGCTGTCGCGCAGCATCTCGATGGAGCAGGTATCGACCTGCGCCGGGCTGATCATCGCCGACAGCCGTCCGCTGGGGTGCTGCACGGCAAGGTCCATGGTGCGGAAGGCGGCGTCCATCGCCTTGCGGCCGGCCTTCTCGTCCCAGTCATACTCGACCGTATGGCCGGTGCGCGCGACCCAGGCGGCGGAGCGGTACATCGGCGCGGCGACGGCGCGGATGCCGGTCTCGGCCAGCGTGTCCAGCCAGCCCTCATAGGGAATGGCGAGATCAACCACGGTGGTGGTGGCGCTCATCAGCAGTTCCGAGACCGCCATGCGGGTGGCGGCGCGCAAGCCCTCGGCGGACAGGGTGTCGCTGTCCATCGAATGGCCGGGTAGAAACAGCGGCTTGGGGTCGGCGACGCCGCTCATATACAGCGCCGGGTTGCCGATCTCCTCGGTGACGCCGCGCCCGACATTCTCCGACAGAAGATGGGAATGGATATCGACCAGCCCCGGCATGACCATCAGGCCCTTGCCGTCGATGGTCCTGTCCACCGGCTCGGCATAGCCCGGGCCGATATGGGTGATGCGGTCATCGGTGAAGACGATGTCGATGCCCTGCTTGTAGACATGCCGCTTCGCGTCGGCGTCCCAGGTGATGGCCCAGCCGATATCGGCAATGCGCGTCGTGGTCATGAAGTTCCCCTGTTTTGATTTTGGCTATTGCAGCGCGGGGCGGCGGCATGCGCAATGGCTTATGTTCGCCGGCAGGGCTTCCGGACAGGCGGGGCGGCGGTGCTTTGCCATCATCTTGCCGCGAAGTACGGGAAAACTGGGTCTTATGAAAAAGATAACCGCTTTCTCTCTGCTCTCGATGATGGCTGCCGGCACTGCCGTGGCCCAGACCGACAGCGCCGCGCTTGAGCGTTTCGTGAAGCAGTCGCAGCCGCTCTGCGAGCGCCAGCCGGCGCAGCAATGCATCGACGCGTTCTGGACCTATGCCGATCTCGACCGTGATAACGCGCTGAACCTGTCCGAGGTGCAGCGCATCCGCTCGGTGGTCGAGCTCTGGGTGGTCGAGAAGGGCAAGACCATGCCGCCGCGCGACCGCAGCTCGATCCTGATGGGCATCATGATGGTCGATTCCGCCGGCCTGCCGACGCTGTTCAACAATTACGACACCAGCGGCGATGGCAAGCTGAGCCAGAAAGAGCTGTTTGCCGACGTAAAGCTCGACAACCGCCCCTTGCCGCAGATTCTGGCAGACCGCAACGCGGTCGACATGCCGGCCACCAAGGTCAAGCTGGGTGCGCTTGGTCCGTTGCTGGACGGCATGCTGACGCGCCGGTAATCCGCTAAGCCAGGAAATCCGTTGCGGCGTAGACGTCGCTGCTGTCGAGCTGCGAGACGCCCAATACGGTGATGGTGGCAGGTTTCGGGCCATCCACATTGATGGTTACGCCGACCCGGCCGGAAAGGCTCTGCTGCGTGGCGAGAATGCCGGCAATCTGATCTGCCGTGACGCCTTCAATGGCGATGCGGTCGACGCCATCCTGAAAGTCTGTGATGGTCGGCTCCAGATCGGCATTCGGATAACGCGCGTCATAACCGCGGACCACGAAGACGTCATTTCCGGCTCCGCCGGTCATCGTATCGAATCCGAGACCGGAATAGAGCGTATCGTTACCGTCCCCGCCGATGATGGAATCGTGGCCCTTGCCGCCGCGCAGCCCGTCATTGCCCATCCCGCCGCGGATTGTGTCGCCGCCAAGCTGGCCATAGATGACGTCGCCCAGCTCCGTGCCCAGAATCCACTCACCATTGTTGGTGCCGGTCTGGCGCAGGGTCAGCGTTGCGGGGTCCCATTCGGTGGCGTAATTGGCCGTGCCGTAATAATGCTGCACCGCCTCGACATCGACCGAGCCCAGTTCCGTTGTCGAGCGTGACCGCTCGTAGGACATGACGGTCACCGTGCCCAGTGCCACGCTGTCAGCGACGCTTGGGTCGCCGGAAAACGGATGCTTGAAGCCCAGCGCATGGCCGATCTCGTGCAACATCAGGGAAAATCCGCGCTGGCCCGGCGCCATGCTGCTATCGCCGGCGAATTCCAAGTCCATGAACACGTCGCCACCTAGATTGTTGTAGGTGGTGAAGTAGTTTCGGACATCATTCTCGTCGAAGGTGTAGGAAGTGGAGGGGTAGTAACCAAAGCCGCTATAATCGATGTTGTCGGCGGCAAAGTTGAACATGGCGAGGCGAATCTGCCCGCCGGCACTTTCCGGCACCTCGACGAAGGCAATACCGCTGACCGCCGCCCATTTGTCCAGCACCTGCTTCGCATATACTTGCTGCGTCGCCGAGAAGGCGGTGAAGCCGGTCCGCGGGTTGCTGTCATAACCGGGTTTGCTGCTGGAGAACGCATAGGTCACGACGACTGGCGTGCCGACCGGCGCCTCCTTGTTCCAGCGATACATATCGCCATTGCCCACGATCGCGAGCGCATTTGCAGAAAGTGCCATTTTCCATCCATTCTGGGGAGTTAGGTGAGTTCTCTCGTCACCGGCACTATAAATTCCGAACTTCTGATGTCTAGCGCGCCGAGGATGTTTTTTCGCCGTTCTCTTGTTACGTGGTGTCTTCGTTCCTTCATATTAGAGATGTGTCGCGTGTCCCGACTCGTCTGGCCGTTCCTGCTCTGCGTGCTGGCGCTGCCGGCGCTGGCGGCCTCCCCTTCGGTTGATCCGAAGCTGAGTGCGGTGGGCTGGAAGATTTTCACCTTCACCGACCTCAAACCCGCACATTTCCGGCTGGCCGAGGATGGCAGCATCGAGGTGGAGGCGGCAGGCAGCGTGGCCGGGCTCTATCGTTTTGTTGTCCCCGGGGATGAGCGGAAACCCATCCTGACCTGGCGCTGGCGGGTCGACCGGGCGGATATCCAAATCGTTGATCTGTCGCATAAGGCGAATGCCGACCGGCCGGTCGCCCTGCATGTCGGCTTTGCACAGGATGACAGCACGGGCGGTTTCTTCCGCAATCTCTCGGCATCGCTGATGGGCATGCCGCCGCCCGGCCGGGTGCTCAGCTATACCTGGGGCGGGCGGCATCAGCGCGGCGACAGTTTCGTCAGCCCGCATTTCGGCGAGCTGGGTCATGTCGTGATCCTACGGCCGGGCGACACGCCCTTGCAGCAATGGCAGGAGGAGCGGGTGGATGTCCATGCCGATTTCCGCCGCTTCTTCGGCTACGAACCGCCGGAAATCGCCTATATCGTCCTGTCCGGTGATGCCGACGATCAGCCGGGGCACACACAAGCGCGGGTTGCCGACATAACCCTGTCGGACCGCTAGACCGGGCGTCTTGCGCGGCTTTGTGCCTTTCAGCGCGTGGAAAAGGGTTTCCCTCCGAAAAAACCTGTCTAGAGTGCGGACAACATTTTTGACGCCACTTAATGCCCCGGGGGACATGATGACAACCAATCAGCTGAACGGTGCCGAAGCCTTTGTGCGCATGCTGGAGGAGCACAAGGTCGAGACCATATTCGGGCTGTGCGGCGATACCAGCCTGCCGCTCTATGACGCGCTCTACCGTCTCGACCATGGCATGAAGCATATCCTGACGCGCGACGAGCGCTCGGCGGCCTATATGGCGGATGGCTATGCCCGCACTTCCGGCAAGGTCGGCATCTGCGAGGGCCCGAGCGGCGGCGGTGCTACCTACATCCTGCCAGGCGTGGTCGAGGCGAATGAAAGCTCGATCCCGATCCTGGCTGTTACCACCGATATCGCGGTCAGCTCGCGCGGGCGCTATACTCTGACCGAGCTGGACCAGAACGCGCTGTTCCGCCCGCTGTCGAAGTACAATACCGTCATCGACCGCGCCGAGGATATTCCGCGCACCCTGCGCACCGCCTTCCAGCAGATGACCACCGGCAAGCCGGGTGCGGCGCATCTGGGCCTGCCCTTCGACGTACAGAAGGGGCCGGTCGATGAGAGCGACATCTGGGCCGATCCGGAGATGGGCAGCTACCCCTCGCGCCGCTACGGGCCGGACCCGAAGGATGTGCAGAAGGCCGCCGAACTGATCCTGGCGGCGAAGAAGCCGCTCTTCGTCTGCGGTGGCGGCGTCGTCATCGCCGGCGCCGAGGCGGTGCTGCAGAAGCTGGCCGTGGCGCTGGGCGCGCCGGTTGCCACCACGATCAGCGGCCAGGGCTCGATCGGCGAGGGGCATGAGCTGTCCGTCGGCGTCGTCGGCTCGAATGGCGGCGTGGTGGAAACCCGCGAGATCGTGAATGCCGCCGATCTGGTGATCTTCATCGGCTGTCGTGCCGGTTCCGTCACCACGGAACGCTGGCGCTATCCGGCGCCGGGTTCGGCGAAGATCGTGCATATCGATGCTGACCCGATGGTGCCGGGCGCGATCTACCGCACCGACGCGACGTTGATTGGCGATGCCCGCGTGGCGCTGGAAGCGCTGCAGGACGCGATGGCGAGCGAGTTGAAGACTCACAAGCCGACCACGGCCTGGGGGACTGCCGTTGCCGACGCCAAGCGCAAGAAGTTCGAGGCGTTCCGCGCTTTGGCCGTGCGGGACGACACGCCGATCCTGCCGGAACGCGTGGTCGCCACGTTGAACGAGATCCTGCCGGATGATTCCATCATCGTCTGCGATCCCGGCACGCCCTGTCCGTATTTCTCCGGCTATTACGAATTCCTGAAGCCGGGCCGGCATTTCATCTCCAACCGCGCGCATGGTGCGCTGGGCTATTCCATGGCGGCCTCGGTCGGCGCGCATTATGGCCGTCCCAGTGCCAAGACCGTCGCCATCATGGGCGATGGCAGCTTCTGCTTCACCGCCGGCGAGATGGAGACCATCGCCCGCATCGGTGCGCCGGTGACGATGATCGTCATCTCCAATTCGGTCTATGGCTGGATCAAGGCCGGCCAGAAGACCGGTTTCGGCGGCCGGTACTTCTCGGTCGATTTCTCGCAGACCCAGCATGCCAAGGTGGCGGAAGCCTTCGGCATCAAGGCGTTCCGTGTGGAAGACCCGGCCCAGTTGAAGTCGGTTCTGGCCAAGGCCATCGAACATGATGGCCCGACCCTGGTGGACATCGTCTGCCAGCCGCTGCAGGACGCCCGTGCCCCGGTCAGCGAGTGGGTGGCGTAAGACGAACTGCCAGGTTCCGGCCGCCACCTGTGAAACAGGTTGACAGGTATGTCAGGCGGTCAAAGACTTGGCGTTCGAATACGACAAGAAAGAATTGCTAAGGACAGTCGGTTTCGACCGTCTGTTCCGGCGATTATTGAACAGGAACCGCCCTTCGGGGCGTTCGGGAAAGAAACTGGAGGACGACATGAAAGATATATCCAAGATTGTAAGTGAAGTTGATGTTTCGCGCCGTGGCGTCATGGCCGGCGCTGCCGGTCTCGCCGCTGCTGCCAGCATGATGGGCATCAGCTCCAGCGTGTTCGCGCAGCAGGTCAATCGCTGGGGCTCGTCCTCCATCGGCTCGACCGGCTATGTCATCATCGAGGCGCTGGCCTCGACCGTGAACAAGCACGCCAAATTCCGCAATTCCTCGATGGCGACCAGCGGTGGCGCCGAGAACATGGCGCTGATCGGCCAGGGCCAGATGGAATTCGCCCAGACCACCTCGACCGACTGGCAGCCCGCCGTGAATGGCGAAGCGCCTTATGGCCAGAAGATCGACGTCAACCAGGTGCTGGCCTATACGGTGTTCAACTGCACCCCGATGGTACGTGCCGAAAGCCCGATCAAGACCCTGGCCGATCTGGCCGGCAAGCGCTGCATGCCGTCGCCGGCCGGCAGCTCGACCGCTGCCATGTGGAAGGTGTTGTTCGAGGCCGCTGGCATCAACGTGAACTGGACCTATGGCTCCTGGCGCGAGAGCTATGACGCCCTGCGCGCGGGTGCTGTGGATTGTATCCCCTCGCTGCTGACCAACAGCCGCCCGGCGCCGATCCTGACCGAGCTGGAGGCAACGACGCCGGTGCGCATCCTGCCGATTCCGGCGGATGTCATGAAGAAGGCCCAGGCGATCAACCCGGGCGTTCTGTCGGGCGAACTGAACCCGACCGACTGGAAGACGATGAAGGAGCCGATGAACTCTGCCTCCTTCGCCGGCATCCTGGCTGTGCATCCGAAGATCAGCGAGCAGATGGTCTATGACGTCTGCAAGGCGGTGTTCGACAATGCGGCCGAGGTTCAGGCCATCGGCAAGCAGCTGAAGGATATCGACCCGGTTTTCGGTGCGCGCTATCTGATGTCCGGTTTCAAGGTGCATCCCGGCGCCGCGAAGTACTTTAAGGAAAAGAATCTCTGGCGTGACGAGTTGACCGTCGCCAGCTGATCCTGCTGCCTTATTGAGACAGGATGCGGGGTGGCCGGTAGCGGCCGCCCCGCATCGACTCTGAACTGCATACGTAAACACTCTTTTGGAAAGCTCGCCCGTGTCGATCTGGACATCGCGTATTGCTCGCTGCTTCGTCCCTGACGAGACCCCGCATGCGGGGCTGATCATCGTCGCCGGGCTGCTCTCCATCGCCTTCGTGCTGGTCCATGTTTTCCAGCTGTCGACCTATTTCCTGCCCTCCGGCGAGTTCAAGGTCGTCCATATTGCCGGCGGCATCGCGCTGACCTTCCTGGCGCTGGCGGTGAAGGACGGCACCGGCCGGCTGGAGCGCTGGCACTTCGTTCTGCTGGCGCTGCTGACGCTGTTTCCGCTGGGCTACATCCTGATCGAACATGACGCGATCGCCACCCAGCGTCAGTTCATGGTCAGCAGCAATGACATCGCCGTCGCCGTGCTGTTCCTGGCGCTTGCGCTTTATGCCGCCTGGCGCGAATGGGGGCTGATCATGAGCGGCCTCGCCATCGCGACGCTGCTCTATGGCTATTACGGCTATCTGGTGCCGGGCGAGCTGTTCTTTCATGCCGGCATCGGCCTGCAGCGGCTGATCGGCTATACCTCCATCCCGTATTTCCAGGGGTTGCTGGGCGGCCTGGCCGAATTGTCGGCCGGTACGATCTTCCCCTTCATGCTGTTCGCCGCGGCGCTGGAGATGACCGGCTGCGTCGATTACATCATGGGCACGGCCTATCGCGTCGGCGGCAAGACGCGGGCCGGCCCGGCGCAGATCGCCGTCATCGGCAGCGGCCTGATGGGCATGGTCTCCGGCTCCTCGGTCGCCAATGTCGCCTCGACCGGCGCCCTGACCATCCCGCTGATGAAGCGTTTCGGCTTCAAGCCGGAATTCGCCGGCGCGGTGGAGGCGGTGGCCTCGACCGGCGGGCAGATCACCCCGCCGATCATGGGTCTGGCGGCCTTCCTGATCGTCGGCATCACCGGCATTCCCTATGTCGAGATCGTGAAGGCGGCGGTGTTCCCGGCGCTGATCTATTACGGCTACCTGATGGTTGCCGTGCATATCCGCGCCATCAAGCGCAACATCGACGTGCGCGACCGGGCGGAGGAGCTGGGCAAGGAATTCCTGCCGGAACCCTTCCTGAAAGCAACCCTGCGCAATCTGCCTTTCTATATCGCCACGACCTATCTGGTGGTGGTGCTGATCTCCGGCATGTCGCCGGGCGCCATTGCCATCGAGGCGACCGGCATCCTGATCGGGTTGTCGATCCTGCGCGACTGGGTGATCAACTGGGACGGCGTGACCGGCCGGCTGGTTCATACCGCCCAACTGCTCGGGCGGATTGCCTATTCCGGTGCGTTGCGCGGCGCACAGGTCGCTATCGTGGTGGCGGTGATCGGCGTGCTGGTCGATATCCTCGTCGTCACCGGCTTCGCCCAGAAACTGTCCTTCGCCATGCTCGACATGGCCGGCGGGGAATTGTGGCCGCTGCTGCTGATCGCGGCGGTCTCCTGCCTTGCCTTCGGGCTCGGCCTGCCGACCTCGGCGGCGTATATCCTGGTCGCCCTGCTGGGTGCACCGGCGCTGATCCAGGTCGGCGTGCCGCTGCTGGCGGCGCATATGTTCGTGTTCTATTTCGCCAATATCTCGTCGATCACGCCGCCGGTGGCGGTGGCCTCGCTGATTGCGGCAAAGATCGCCGGCGCGTCCTATTTCAGGACCGGCTTCATCGGCATGCGGCTGGGCCTGCCGGGCTTCCTGCTGCCCTTCCTGTTCGCGATTCACCCGGAGATTCTCGGCATCGACAGCACGCTGCCCTATGTCGCGATGGTCTCAGCCATGGCGTTTGTCGGCGTGGTCTCGGTCAATCTGATCCTGGAGGGGCATTTCCTGCTGCCCCTGAACTGGCTCCAGCGCGCGCTGTTGCTGCCGGCAGCGGCGGGGCTGCTGATGCCAGGGCTCACCAGCTCGGCCATCGGGCTGTGCTTCTTTGCGCTGGTGGCCGGCTGGCAGTATGTCGATTCGAAACGGCAGGAACGCGCCGCGGCCTAGTCGCGCCAGGGCATGATCGCACCGGGGGCGCAGACGATCTGCGTGCCGCCCAGCGCGGCAGGCAGATCGAGGCGCAGACGCCGGTCGTCCAGCCGCTCGATTGCTGCCCCGGCTTCGCGGAAATGCCGCTCGCTGACATCCAGATCGGCGCTTTCCAGCCCATAGGCTGCGATGAAGGGGGCGGGCCGCTCTGGCATTCCCGGCAGTAGGCCGGGCACGCTCGCCGGCGTCACAAAGGTCAGCACACCGCGGTCGGTTGCCAGATGCCAGCGCCCGGCGCTGTCCTGTTCCGCCTTGCGGTCCAGGAAGCGGGCGAAGCGCTGGGCGGCTTCCTGCGGATCGGCAACCGCCAGCAGGATATCGGTCAGGGCGACGATGCGGTTCGGATGCGCCATCCAGCGTTCCTGCCAGACGATGCTTTCCGTGTGATGGGTGAGGATCTGGATGCGGCCTTCCGGCATGGTCCCGGGGGGAACCCGCACGACGGAGAATTTCGCATTCTTGCTGCCGCCCTGGGGCAGGCCGACCGCGCGTTCCAGATGCACCAGCGGCGTCGGCGCGAAGCCGGTCGCTGCCAGCCGCTCCCAGGCGGCCTGCGCATCGCCGACGGCAAAGGCCAGCAGGTGAACGCCGACATAGCGCTTCACCGCGTCCTGAAGCTGCTGCGCCAGCGGCGTGTCGACAACGGCGGTCAGGAATTCCAGATAGCCTCGACGAAGCATCACCAGCCGGTTGGCGGTGCCGGCGGGCACCGGGGCATCGCCCGGCTTCAGGCTGTTCTGCTGTGCGGTAAAGGGGGTGAGGATATAGCCCAGCCGCTCCAGCGCCGCCCCGGCCGCGTCCATATCCGGCACGAAATGCGCGATATGGTCGAGGAACAATTCGCTGTCCTGGGGCAATTGGCGGGGGGCATCGGTCATCCGGCTTCTCCTTGAGTTTGAGGAGGGACTATACGAAGCCGGCGCGCAAATGCCAGAAATTGCCGGCACAAACCGGTTATGCGATAGGGTGGCATCAACCGCCCGATGATGGTGTTATACAGTAACTCAATCACCCTTCAGCCTGCAGGTTCCCATGTCTTCCTCGATCCCCGTCTCCGTCCTGACCGGCTTCCTTGGCAGCGGCAAGACCACTTTGCTGTCAAAGCTGCTGCGCCATCCCGGCATGGCCGACACCGCCGTCGTCATCAACGAGTTCGGCGAGGTCGGGCTGGATCATCTGCTGGTCGAGAAGAGCAGCGAGAACATGATCGAGCTGAGCAGCGGTTGCCTGTGCTGCACCGTGCGCGGCGATCTGGTGACCACGCTGCGCGATCTGCACATCAAGCGTGCCAAGCAGGAAATCCCCAGCTTCCGGCGGCTGGTTATCGAGACCACTGGCCTGGCCGACCCCGCGCCGATCCTGCACACGCTGATGACCGATCCGATGCTGGCCAGCTATTACCGGCTGGACGGGGTCATTACCGTGGTCGATGCGGTGAATGGCGAGGCGACGCTGGATAATCACCTGGAAGCGGTGAAACAGGCGGCGGTTGCCGACCGGCTTGTCATCACCAAGACCGATCTGGTGAAGGACCCGGCCTCGATGCGCGACCTGGCAGCGCTGGAGGCGCGGCTGAAAACGCTGAACCCTGGTGCGCCGCATCTGCACGCGATGCAGGGGGAAATCGAGCCGGACGCCCTGTTCAATGCCGGGCTGTACGACCCCACCCGCAAAGCGCCCGACGTGCTGCGCTGGCTGAAGGAGGAGGCCTATGCCGATTCTCATGCTCATGACCATGACCATGACCATGATCATGACCATCACGGGCATGACCATTCACATCCCGATGTGAACCGCCATGACGATCATGTCAGTGCCTTCTGCATCGTTATCGACCAGCCCATCGATGCAATGGCGTTCAGCCTGTTCGTGGAATTGCTGATCGCGACGCGCGGGGCCAATCTGCTGCGGGTGAAGGGTATCCTGAACATCGCCGACCGGCCTGATCAGCCGGCTGTCATCCATGGCGTGCAGCACATCTTCCATCCGGTCGCCTGGCTGGATGCCTGGCCCAGCGAGGACCGGCGCAGCCGGATCGTCTTCATCACCAAGGATATTCCGCGCAGCGACATCGAAAAGCTGATCGAGGGGCTGGGTCTGGACCGCCCCGGCGAGGCCGCCTGAGGCAGGATGATTATTTATCGCCGTTAACAGGTTATTTACAGCGAAAGAGATAGGGTTTCCGGGCAATACTCATTACATCTATCCCTGTATATGGGGAGACTTCCTTGAGTGCCTGGAAAAAGCTGAAACAACTTTTCGTTACGGAAGACGGCACTGAGGTCCAGAACGGGTTCGAGCGCAACAGCTTCTCAGGGTTGCTTCAGAATCTGACGGGCGAACAGGATGCCGCCGGAGATGTCCGCAGCTTTGAACAGCTTCAGGCAGACCTGGTACAGATGTTCAGCGCCCGGCCGATGGTCGCGCATGAGCGTCTTTTCATTCTTAGCCTGTCGGAAATCCGTCTGCGCCTGGGCGACCGCTGGGCGGCGGCGCATAGCAGCATCCTGAAACTCTGCGATACCGCCACCAAGCGTCATCTCGGCAAGGGCGACATCGCGATCAAATACGGTGGCGACTGCCTTGTCATGTTCCTGCGCGGCGATCCGCGAGAGGCACGGAGACGGGCCCAACTGGTCACGGAAGAGGTGCTCTCCACTATCGTCGGTGAAGACAGCGGCATGGTGGAGCATTGCCTGTGCTATGCCTTCGTCGATCCGCAAAATGCCATTACCTTTCGAACGGTCGATGCGCTTGACCCGTTGAAGCAAGTCCTGACAGAGGGCATGCCCTATTCATCCGCGCGCGCAGCGATGGAGCGCCCGGTCGCCGGGACCCGGATGCCGGGCGGCCAGCCGGCTGCCGCCCCTTTGCCGGCAGCGCCGGCTGAAACCGGGGCCAGGCTGGATGTCTTCCAGGGGCTGGAGGATCGTCTGATGGCGCGGCTGGGCCAGAATTTCAGCCCGGAGGAGCGGGCCCGGCAACTGGCGGCGAATCTGGGCAAAATCGAGGGCGAGGCTTTTGTGCCACTGACGACGCCGGTTCTCGGCCAGCGTTTTGCGGAGGCCATGGCGGCGGATGCTGCCCCCAGGTCGGCCCCGGCCTCCTTCCTGGACAGCGTGCCGCGTGTCTCATCCGAATCGGATTTGGGTTTCTTTCCGCCGATCAATCCGGCTCCGCGTGCAGGGGAGACCATCGGCTCCCCTGCTGTGAAGAGCGGCCCGGGAGTGGGCGGTCCGCAAGTGTCAACCGGGGCGACCCTGTCGACTGGCCAGCAGATCGATTATCACTTCATTCCGGCCTGGCATGCGACCAAGCAGGTCGTTTCCGCCTATTGGTTCGAACTGATGGTTGCGGAAGGCGGGGTGCTGCTGGCGCCATCGGAAATCCTGCCGCCGGACAGTGATCCTGCCCTGGTGGCGATGATTGATCGTGTGGTGTTGTTGAGCGCGCTTGCGGCGCTGCGCACCTCCCTGGCGCAGAACCTGCGCAGCGTGGTCTGCGTGCCGGTGCACCACACCACATTGAACGCGACGACGCGGCTGCAGAATTACCTGTCGATCTGCCGGATGGCATCGGCAGAGATGCGCCGCTTTATCGTCTGGGAACTCGTCGGCGCCCCCGCCGGTGTCTGGCAATCGCAAATCGCCCCGGTGATTGCGGCATTGAAACCCTATGGCCGGGCGGTGCTGCTGCGGGATTCACTGGAAGATGTGAACCTGTCCAGCCTGAAGGGGATGGGCGTGTTTGGCGTCGGCGGGGCACTGAACGACTACCAGCAAAAGGAAGCCGTGATCACCCGCAAGATCGAGAAATTCATCGAGCGGGCGAATGAGGCCGGCTTGCGGACCTATCTTCGCCATTGCCCGACGGTCAGCCTGGCCAGCGTCGCTGTCAGCGCCGGTGTCGATTACATCGACGGGCCGATCATTGCCGAGCCGGTAAACGAGCTGCGGGGGATACGGCGCTTCGAGGTGAGGGATTTATACGCGCCGCCAGCAAGTTAAGGGGCGCTTTTCTGGCAGGTTCAGGGCGACTTCGTCAGCAACTTCGCCACAAGCTCGACCAGAATCTGCGGGCGAAACGGCTTGGCCAGGGTTTCGGTGGCGCCGACCTGACGGGCGACGTCCAGGAAATCCATGTTCTTGGTCCTGCCCCCGCCGGAAATGGCGATGATCGGCAGCGTCGGATGGCGCTTGCGGGTCTCGACGATGGTTTCGACGCCTTCCTTCTCCGGCATGATGATGTCGGTGATCATCAGGTCGATGGCCTGTCCGGCGAGCCGAGTCAGCCCCTCGCCGCCATTGCTGGCTTCCAGCACGGTGTGACCGGCGCGTTCGAGAATCTGGCGCAGGGTCGACCGGACCAGCGCGTCATCGTCAATAAGCAGCAATTGAGCCATTTTGCCCGATCATGAAGCAAGGCATATAGTAAAGGCGCGTGATTCTTATGGGGGCAAGCAGCCCCCCATTATGCGACCCAGGCGATTGATATTCCTCAGTGGCACAGTGCGGTGATCTGCCGCCGGCTGTCAATTCGCCGTAGCTCCTTCCACCATTATTCCGTCGCAAAGCTTTGTTATTGGCGACTCTGTCGTCAATAATGACGGAGCTGCGGCGCGCCCTGGCGTCGTGATCCTATTTTTCGTTGTGCCGGTGCCGATGGATATTGCCAACCAACTGATCTTGTTGGGCAGCGCCCTGTTGCTTGTCAGCATCCTTGCCGGAATGCTGTCGTCGCGTATTGGCGCGCCCCTGCTGCTGGTCTTCCTGGGGCTCGGCATGGTGGCCGGCGAGGACGGGCTGGGGGTGCAATTCGACAATTTCGAAAGCGCCTATCTCATCGGCAGCCTGGCGCTGGCGATCATCCTGTTCGATGGTGGCTTGCGCACCCCGCTGCGCTCGATTCGCGTTGCCTGGGGACCGGCCTCGGTACTGGCCAGCCTGGGCGTCCTGCTGACGGCAGCGATTACCGGCGGTGCCGCGATCTTCCTGCTCGACCTCAGCCCGCTGGCCGGATTGCTGACCGGCGCCATCGTCGCCTCGACCGACGCGGCGGCCGTGTTCCTGTTGCTGCATCAACGCGGTATGGAGCTGCGGCGCCGGCTGGGGGCGACGCTGGAGGTCGAATCCGGCGTCAACGACCCGATGGCGGTGTTCCTGACGATCACGCTGGTGGAGCTGGTGGTGGCCGGCGGTGGTGACATCACCTTCACCGTGCTGCACAGCTTCCTGCTGCAGCTTGGGCTGGGCGCTGTCTTCGGCATTGGCGGCGGCTTGTTGCTGGCAGTGCTGGTGAACCGGCTGGATCTTGCCCCCGGCCTCTACCCGGTCTTTGTTATCGCGGCGGCCTGCGCCATGTTCGGCCTGACGCAGGTAACCGGTGGCAGTGGCTTCCTGGCGGTCTATCTGGCAGGCATCGTGGCTGGCAACCGCCGGCTGCGCGCCAATCAGCTGATCCGCCGGTTCCATGACGGAATGGCCTGGATCAGCCAGATCGTCATGTTCCTGATCCTCGGCCTGCTGGTGACCCCAAGTTCGCTGGTCGAGGATATCGTTCCGGGCACCATCATCGCGCTGGTGCTGATCTTCATCGCCCGGCCGATCGCCACCTTTATCTGCCTGCTGCCCTTCAGCTTCACGCGGGAGGAAAAGCTGTTCATCTCCTGGGTCGGGTTGCGGGGCGCGGTGCCGATCTTCCTCGCGATCATCCCGGTCCTGGGTGGCCTGGACAACGCGATGCAGTATTTCAACGTCACCTTCATCGTGGTGCTGCTGTCGCTGCTGCTGCAGGGCTGGACCATACCGCTGGTCGCCCGCCGGCTGAATCTGGAACTGCCGCCGGTCAGCGAGGCGGAAGGCCGCGTCGATCTCGATCTGTCGCCCCAGATTGACCGCGATCTGGTCGGCTATCGGTTGACCGAGACGGCGACCGCGGTCAGCAAGCCGTTCCGCAACATCCAGCTGCCACCGCGTGTCCGCCTGATCGTGGTGCTGCGTGACGGATCAGTGGTGCCGAAATACAAGATCGAGGCACTGTATCCCGGCGACTACGTGCTTCTGCTCTGCCCGCCGGAAGAGGCGCTGGCCGCCGACAAGCTGTTCTCCGGCCGGCGTGGCTACGCACGGCGCGAGGTCCGGCTGGGCGATTTCGTCTTCGCGGGCACGAAGAAGATGGGCAGCCTGGCCGATGAGTATGATTTGCCGGTCAACCGCCAGCAGCGCGATCTAACTGTTGGCCAGCTTCTGGCCAATCTTCTGCCGAACTCCCCCAGTATCGGTGACCGGGTGGCCATTGGCACGGTGGAGCTGGTGATCCGCGCGATCCAGGACGAGCAGATCACCGAGGTCGGTCTGGTGCTGGAGCCGGGCAAGCTGCACCTGTTGCCGCCGGGGCTGAGCGGCCGCCTGGCGACGCTGGTCGCCCGGCTGCGCCGCCGGCCCGTTACGGTGGATGGTAATGACAGGGCGGACGAGCCGCCTGTGCCCCCACGGCCCGGGCTGCTGCAGCGTCTCAGGACAGCCCTGTTGCGCCAATAGCCCTTCAAGTGAAGGCGGGGCATGCCTTTTTTCTGACCCTTGCCCTGCCGGGGCTGGTCTATGATCGCCCCCAAGCAAGAACAGGTAACGACCAAGGGAGGGTGCCATGCAGATGAAAGCCGCCGTGCTGCATGAGATCGGGCTGCCACGCCCCTATGCGGAGAGCCGTCCGCTGCATATCGAGACTTTGCAGCTGGACCCGCCGGGGGCGGGCGAAATCCTGGTCCGGGTGCGTGCCGCCGGGCTGTGTCATTCCGATCTGTCGGTGATCAATGGCGACCGGCCGCGCCCGATGCCGATGGCGCTGGGCCATGAGGCCGCCGGCGAGGTGCTGGAATGCGGGCCGGGCGTCGAGGATTTGCAGAAGGGCGATCACGTCGTCATGGTCTTCGTGCCGTCCTGCGGCCATTGCCTGCCCTGTGCCGAAGGCCGGCCAGCCCTGTGCGAGCCAGGCGCGGCGGCGAATGGCAAGGGCGCGCTGCTGTCCGGCGGGCACCGACTGCATGACGGTCACGGCCATGACGTGAACCACCATGTCGGCGTCTCGGCCTTCGCCGAATATGCCGTGCTGTCGCGCAGCTCTGTCGTCAAGATCGACAAGGAACTGCCCTGGGAGCAGGCGGCCCTGTTCGGCTGCGCGGTGCTGACCGGCGTCGGTGCCGTGGTGAATACGGCGCAGATGAAGCCGGGCACCAAGGCGGCGGTAATCGGGCTGGGCGGTGTCGGCCTGAATTCCCTGCTGGGGGCCATCCTGTGCGGGGCGGAGCAGATTGTCGCCATCGACCTGCTGGAGTCCAAGCTGGACATGGCGCGCCAGCTGGGCGCGACGGATGCCTTCAACGCCAAAGATGCCGATATCGTCGAGAAGGTCAGGGAAGCCACCAAAGGCGGCGTCGATTACGCCTTCGAGATGGCGGGCTCGGTCCCGGCGCTGGAGCTGGCCTACAAAATCACCAAGCGCGGCGGCATGACGGTTACCGCCGGCCTCGCCAATCCGACCAAGAGCATGAGCCTGTCGCCGGTCGTGCTGGTCGCCGAGGAGCGCACGCTGAAGGGCAGCTATGTCGGCGGTTGCGTGCCGCTGCGCGATATTCCGCGCTATATCGAGATGTTCCGGCGCGGTCGCCTGCCGGTCGACCGGCTGCTGTCAGAGCGAATTGAAGGGTTGGAGGGGATTAATGCCGCCTTCGACCGTCTGGCCGATGGCGTGTCCATCCGCCAGGTCATCATTCCATAATCAGGGGGAAACGAAGAAATGGATCGTATCGGATTTATCGGCCTCGGCCAGATGGGCTGGCCGATGGCCCGCCGCCTCGCCGAAGCTGGCTACAGCCTGACCGTCGCCGATGCCGCGCCCGGCGTGGCGGATCGCTTCGCGGCCGAGTTCAAGACCAGCGCCACCGCCGATATGGCTGTTCTCGCCAAGGCCAGCGATGTTGTCATCACCATGCTGCCGGACGGCAAGATCGTCCGCAAGGTCGTGCTGGACGCGGTTGCTCCGGCGCTGGCCAAAGGCAGCGTCGTGCTGGATATGAGTTCCTCCGCCCCCATCGGCACGCGTGAACTGGGCGAGGATCTGGTGAAGCTGGGTCTGGCGCTGGTCGATGCCCCGGTATCGGGCGGTGTGCCGCGCGCCAAGGATGGCACGCTGGCGATCATGATCGGCGGCGAGGACAAGGCCGCGATCGCGCGCTGCCGGCCCTTGCTGGAAAAGATGGGGCAGAGCCTGTTCGAGACCGGGCCGCTCGGCTCCGGCCATGCCATGAAGGCGCTGAACAACTACGTCTCGGCCGCCGGGCTGATCGCCTCCATCGAGGCGTTGCAGATCGGCGCGCGCTTCGGCCTGTCGCCGGACGCCATGGTTGATGTGCTGAACGCCTCCACCGGCCGGAACAATTCGACCGAGAAGAAACTGAAACAATATGTGCTGTCCCGGCAGTTCAATTCCGGCTTCGGCCTCGGCCTGATGGAAAAGGATCTGCGCACGGCGCTGGACCTCGCCCACCAGACCGGCATCCAGGCGCCCTTCGGCGATGCCTGCGTCGAGCTGTGGCAGAAGGCCTATGCCGATCTCGGCGCCGGCGCTGACCACACGGCGGTCGCCCAGCTGTGGGAAAAGCTGAACAATTTGGAACTTACTCCGGCCGCAAAGAAGCAGGCGGCGGAATAGTCTATCGGCGCAAGGCACTCAGTGGGTGTGCCTTGCGCCGTCCTTCAGGTAATTGGCTCGCACTGTCAGGTTGCATAAAGTTCTCCCAACAGGTAAATCTTGTTTGCTGCGTTGCAGCATTATCTCATTCAGACGTATCTAAAGTAGCTTCAGGCCAATGTAACTTACGACCCGCCCATAGCATCTTGCCCTTGCCGCCCTGCGCGGCACGCCATCGCCTGTGCCGATGGCGCCCGGCAAAGCGGGTCTGCCGTTTCCTGCGACACGATACGTTTCGTCTTTAAATCCCCCATTTGATTGTCGGCTGGCCCACCACGGCCTGTCCTTGTCCGGAGACCTCCGTTGAATTTTGATTTTATCGGCCGGCTGCGCCATGAATGGCTCGGCAATATCCGCGGCGATATCCTCGCCGGCCTGGTGGTTGCCCTGGCGCTGATTCCGGAGGCCATCGCCTTTTCGATCATCGCCGGCGTCGATCCGAAAATCGGGCTTTACGCCTCCTTCTCGATTGCCGTCATCATTGCGATTGTCGGCGGCCGGCCGGGCATGATCTCGGCGGCCACCGCTGCGACCGCCGTGCTGATGGTCACGCTGGTGAAGAATTACGGGTTGGAGTATCTGCTGGCTGCCACCGTGCTGGCCGGGCTGATCCAGATCGCCGCCGGCATCCTGAAGCTGAATTTCGTCATGCGCTTCGTCTCGCGCTCGGTGATGACCGGCTTCGTGAACGCGCTGGCGATCCTGATCTTCATGGCGCAGCTTCCGGAGCTGATCGGCGTGCCCTGGCTGACCTATGTGATGGTCGCCGGCGGGCTGGCCATCATCTACCTGTTCCCGCGCCTGACCAAAATCGTGCCATCGCCGCTGATCTGCATCCTGGTGCTGACGGCGCTGTCCATCGGGCTGGGGCTGGAGGTGCGCACGGTCGGCGACATGGGCGAGCTGCCCTCGACCCTGCCGTTCTTCCTGATCCCCGACATTCCGCTGACGCTGGAGACGCTGTGGATCATCCTGCCCTATTCGGCGGGCATCGCCGGCGTCGGCCTGCTGGAATCGCTGATGACCGCCTCCATCGTCGATGAGCTGACCGATACCCCCAGCGACAAGCGCCGCGAATGCATCGGCCAGGGCATCGCCAATACGGCGACCGGCTTTATTGGCGGCATGGCGGGCTGCGCGATGATCGGCCAGTCGATCATCAATGTGAAGTCGGGCGGGCGCGGGAGGTTGTCCTGCTTCTGCGCCGGTATCTTCCTTTTGTTCATGATCGTGGTGCTGGGCGACTGGGTGAAGCAGATCCCGATGGCGGCGCTGGTCGCGATCATGATCATGGTGTCGATCGGCACCTTCTCCTGGGTCTCGATCCGCAATCTGAAGGACCATCCGCGCAGTTCCAGCATCGTCATGCTGGCGACCGTGGTGGTCGTGGTGGCGACGCATAACCTCGCCATCGGCGTGCTGGTCGGCGTGCTGCTGTCGGGCATCTTCTTCGCCTGGAAGATCGCGCAGATCTTCCGCGTCACCTCGACGCTGTCCGAGGATGGTGCGGCGCGCACCTATATCGTGGAAGGCCAAGTGTTCTTCGCCTCGGTCGAGGATTTCACCGCCGCCTTCGATTTCAAGGAAGCGCTGGAAAAAGTCACCATCGATGTCAGCCGCGCGCATATCTGGGACATCTCCAGCGTGGCCGCGGTGGACATGGTTGTCCTAAAATTCCGGCGTGAGGGGGCCGAGGTCGAGTTGATCGGCCTGAACACGGCCAGCGAGACGATTGTCGACAAGCTCGGCATTCACGATAAGCCCGGGGCGCTCGAACGCCTTATGGGGCATTGAGGAAGGAACGACCATGACCAAGCTGATCGCTCTGATCGACGGCTCGTCCTATACGCAAAGCGTGTGCGATCACACGGCCTGGGTGGCGGAGCGGACCAAGGCTTCCGTAGACATCCTGCATGTGCTGGGCCGGCGCAATGTTTCCAGCATGCCCGCCGATTTCAGCGGCAATCTGAATATCGAGGCGCGCGACACGCTGCTGGCCGAACTGGCCGGGCTGGATGAGCAGCAGGCCAAGCTGGCGCAGAAGCGAGGCCGGATGATTCTCGAAGAAGCCAAGGCCCGGTTGCTGCAGGCCGGCATCACCGAGGTGACGACCAAGCTGCGCAATGGCGATCTGCTGGAGACCGTTCAGGAATTCGAGCCACAGGCCGATCTGATCCTGATCGGCAAGCGCGGCGAGGCAGCGGATTTTGCGACGCTGCATCTCGGCTCCAACCTGGAGCGCGTGGTGCGGTCCTCGCACAAGCCGGTGCTGGTTGCCTCACGCGCCTTCAAGCCGGTGAAGAAATACCTCATCGCCTATGATGGCGGGCCAAGCACCCAAAAGGCCGTCGCCCATATCGCCAAGGGGGCACTGTTCACCGGGCTGGAATGCCTGCTGCTGATGGTCGGCCAGCCGACCGAGGACGCAAAGGCGAAGCTGGCCCAGGCCGAGGCGCAGCTGCGCGAGGCCGGCCATGCCGTCACCGCCCGGATCGAGCCCGGCCAGCCGGACAGCGTCATCGCCAGCACGGTCGCGGCTGAAAACATCGACCTGCTGGTCATGGGCGCCTACGGCCATTCCCGCATCCGCACGCTGATCATCGGCAGCACCACGGCGGAAATGGTCCGCTCCTGCCTGGTCCCGGTGATGATGTTCCGCTGACTCAGCAGGGCGACAGCCAGAAGACGAGAGTGAAGCAGAACAGCGTGGCTGCCACGGCGGCCACGCCCCCATCGCGCGCGACGCGGTAGATGAAATCCGTGGCCTCGCTGGTGCGACCGGCACTTCTGTAGCGCCGGTGCATCCACAGGGAAAACAGCAGGATCGCGGCCAGGCTGAGGGCATAGAGGCCGACCAGCATCAGCCGCTGCAGGGTTATGCCGCCGGCCAGCTCGATCTCGGACCAGCCCAGCCGGCAGCCGACCGCATTGCCCCCATACAGCGCGATGAAGGCGACGCTCCAGATGATGAATCCGGTAGCGACCAGCAGGGTGGTCGCCGGTTGCTTCAGGGCGATCATGACAGGCTCCCCTCGGCTGCCAACCGCGTGATCGCCGCGACGAAAACCAGGGCGATCAGCCCGGCGATGGCGGTGTAATCCTGCCAGAGCCGGCCGATGCGCAGGTCGAGCAGCCGGGCCGGGGAGACATAGCCGGCCTTGATCCGCCACAGGCCATATCCGGCAAAGACGGTGGCCAGAAAGCAATGCAGGGCTGCGTAGAGCAGGATCACGAAGCTGGTGGCCGACAGCGCATGCCCGGTTGGTGCCGGTATGGCCGTCAGGGCAAGCCAGACCAGCAGGGCGCAGGAAATCGCCTGGGCAAGCCCGCATAGCACCAGCCAGCCGGCGGATCGGTTATCGTAGTGCGAGACGGCGCGCCTGCCGCTTGCCACGCCGGTCAGCAGCGCCAGCGCGGTCAGCACGGGAAGGACGATTCCCAGCGCCGGCAGATCGGCAGGTGGCCAGTTCGGCGCGGAAACCCAGAGGAATAGTCCGCCGAACAGCAGCGAGGCATAGAGCGTCGCATTGGCCGTCAGGATGAAGCGCATTGCCCACCAGGACGGCGCCTCGTCGCATTCGGCATGCGGGGGCACGCTTTCCCCCATGCCGATGGGCAGGCTGCCTGTATCGCTGCGCTGCCCGGTAACGCGGGTCCACAGCAGGAACAGCGCCAGCATCGCCAGCAGGGCTATCGGCACCGCCCAATACTGCTTGAACAGCATGGCCAGGAAGAAGCAGCCGGTCGCCAGCGCGGTATAGAGCGGCAGATTGGTCTGGCCGGGCAGGATGATCACCTGCTCCGCCTTGCCGGTCAGCATCGAGACGCCGAGGGTCTCCATCCGGCCCTGCCGCACGAAGCCGAGATAACCGTGTCCGGCGGCCAGTTGCGGGCCGATTTCCTGCGGCTTCAGCCCGTCAGCGCGGCGCTCCACCTTCGGCAGGGCGGCGAAATTATAGGAGGGCGGCGGCGTCGGCATGGCCCATTCCAGCGTCGCCGATTTCCAGGGATCGCGGCGGAAGCGACGCCCGAAACGGATTTGCAGGAAGACATCGACGACGATCAGCGCGAAGCCGATGGTCATGATGAAGCTGCCCATGGAGGAAATCAGGTTCAGGACCTCCCAGCCAGCATCGGCCGGATAGGCGTGAATCCGCCGGGGCATGCCGCGCAGCCCCGTCAGATGCATGATGAAGAAGGTTATGTTGAAGCCGCCGAAGACCAGCCAGAAGGCGGGAACGGACAGGTTATGCACCGCCAGCCTTCCGGTGGCATGCGGCAGCCAGTAATACAGCCCGGCCAGCATCGGGAAGATGAAGCCGCCGACCAGCACGTAATGCAGATGGGCGACGACGAAATGCGTGTCATGGGCCTGCCAGTCGAAGGGCACCATCGCCAGCATGACCCCGGTCAGCCCGCCCATGATGAAGACGAAGAAGAAGCCGAATATATGCAGCATCGGCACGGTCAGGCGCGGCCTTCCATGCGACAGGGTGGCCAGCCAGGCGAAGACCTGGATCGCCGTCGGCACCGCTGCCATGGCGCTGGCGGCCGAGAAGAAGCCCAGCGCCAGATGCGGAATCCCCACGGTGTACATGTGATGGACCCAAAGGCCGAAGGACAGGAAGGCCAGCGCGATGATCGCCACCACGATGGTCCTGTAGCCGGTCAGTGCCCGCCCGGCGAAGACCGGTATCAGCGTCGAGATGACGCCCGCCGCCGGCAGGAAGATGATGTAGACCTCAGGATGGCCGAACAGCCAGAACAGATGCTGCCAGAGCAGCGGGTCGCCGCCGCGCGTCGGATCGAAGAAGGGCAGGCCGAAGGCGCGCTCCAGCTCCAGCAGGATCGATCCCAGGATCAGCGGCGGAAAGCCGATCAGCATCATTGCCGCGACGACCAGCAGGTACCAGGCGAAGATCGGCATCCGGTCGAGCGACATGCCGGGCGCCCGGACCTTCAGCACGCTGACCATGATCTCTACGGCGGCGGAGACAGCGGAAATCTCGACAAAGGTGATCCCCAGCAGCCAGACATCGGCGTTGATGCCCGGCGAATAGGTGCTGGAGGAAAGCGGCGTATACATGAACCAGCCGCTGTCGGGCGCGACCCCGGCGATCAGGGCGACGATCAGCATCGTGCCGCCGAAGATATAGCACCAGAAGCCATAGGCGGTGAGGCGGGGGAAGGCGAGGTCCCGCGCGCCCAGCAGCTTGGGCAGCAGATAGATCGCGATGCCCTCGAACAGCGGGATCGCGAACAGGAACATCATGATCGTCCCGTGCATGGTGAAGACCTGCGCATACAGCTCCGCATCCATGAACGGGCTGGCGCCCGAGGCAAGCTGGGTGCGGATCAGCATCGCCAGCAATCCGCCAATCGCGAAGAAGATCAGGGCGGCGATGATGAAACGCTGCCCCAGGATCGTATGGTTCACCGCCCCGAGCCGCCCCAGCCCCGGCGGAGTGTCCCATATGGCGCTCAGCTGCTTGTGCAGCCGGATCGGTGAGGTTGGCTGCTCCGGTGTGCCGGTCATTGCGCCTGCCCCCTCTGGGTGCCCGTCGCTGAGAGGCTTTGCATCACGCGCTCGTACTCCGCCGGTTCATGCGCTTCGACGGTGAAACGCATGATGGTGTGGCCGGTGCCGCAATATTCGGCGCAGAGCCCGCCGAAGCTGCCGCTTTGGTCGGCGCGCAGCCGCAATACGGCCGCATGGCCCGGCGTGGCGTCGATCTTGCCGCCCAGCCGGGGCACCCAGAAGCTGTGGATCACATCCTCGCTGGTCGCCACGATGTCGATGGCGCGCCCGACCGGTATGTGAAGGACATCGGTGCTGAAGGGAGCACCCGGGGAATCCGGATAATGGAATTCCCAGTTCCATTGCCGCGCCCGGGCTTCGATCCGCAGCGTATCGGAAAAGGCCCCGCCCAGCGGCAGAAGCCGCTCGCCCTGCATCAGCGCGTAGACGATCAGCAGCGTAATCACCGGTATCGGCAGCATCAGTCCACCGGCAATGATCCAGCCCTTCGGCGACAGGGAACTGCCGAATCCCGGCCGCAGCATCGTCAGGAGCACCAGTGCCATGACCAGAACGAAGATCAGCGCGCCGACCAGCAGCATGGCCCACCAGAGCTCGGCGATGGACTGTGATACCGGGCCGGCCGGGTCCAGTGCCGACAGATTGCCGGCACAGCCGGACAGCGCCAGTGGTACAGCAATCATCCAGGGTTGGCGGAACTGGGCCTGTCCGCAGCGCGTTAGGGCAGGAGAGGGAGACATCTGATGGACGAGACGGGCGACAAGAAGAATCCGGTCACGGCAGCGGTGGGCGAGCAGGATATTACCTCCGCCGTGGCGATTGCCGGGCATCCGCTGCATGCGATGAGCGTGCATTTCCCCATCGCCCTGGTAATGGCCACCCTGGGGGCGGACATCTTCTACTGGTGGAGCGCCGATCCTTTCTGGATCAGGGCCGGCCTCTGGTCCGCCGGCTTCGCCTTCGCATCTGGCGTGGTGGCCGGGGTAGCCGGGACGGCGGAATTGCTGCTGGTTTCCGGCATCCGGGCGCGCGTCGCCAGCTGGACGCATGCCATCGCCGCGATGATGCTGCTGTCGGTCGCCGGGGCCAATTGGGGCCTGCGGCTGGCCGATGAAACGGCAGTCCTGCCACACGGGTTGATGCTGTCGGGCCTGGCAGCCGTGCTGACCGGGCTGGCCGGCTGGCATGGGGGAAAGCTGATCTTCCATCACGGGGTCGGTCTCATGGTCTCGGCCAAGGATTGAGGTCGCCGATCAGGCGCTGCAGAGCCCCCGGTTCGCCCAACACCGCAGGAAATGGCAAATGCAGCGCCGGCTTGACCAGCACCAGGAACAGGATGCCGGTGACAATCGCCAGGGTCAGGATCGTGACGGCGATGAAGCGCCAGACGGGATAGATCTCACCGTCGCGGAACAGCCTGATGATGACCAGACCAGTCAGCGCATGCACGATGACCAGGCTGGCGACGAGGCCCAGCTTGGCTGAAAACCAGGGCGTGAAGACCGCCTGCAGGAAGATCAGCCCGGTGCCGGTGGCAATGGCGACGAAGGCGGCCGGCGAAATCAGCCTGACATAGGCAAAGCGCACCATCCGCTGGAGCCGGTAAAGCTGGTCCTTGCCCGTCACATGGGCGCGCTGGACATACAGGCCGGGCAGGCAGATCAGCCCGGCGGCCCAGATGGCGATGGCCGCAATATGGATGAATTTGAACCAGACGATCACGGAGAAGTTTCTTCTGTGGCTTCGGTTTCCCGCAGCACATTCCGCAGATGCCACAGGCCGACGGCCATATAGGGCAGCGCCGCCGGCACCCACATCAGCAGCCCGGCAAGCTGCTGGTCTTCCAGCGCCGTCAGTCCATAGGCCCCGGTGGTCTGGGAATGCGCCGCGAAAAGCGGCTGCTTCGCAAAGGTCAGAAGCGCCCCCAGGAAGCCCATCTGCACCACCGTTCCCAGCAGGCCGGCAAGCACCGTGCCGGTAGCCCGGCCGGGGTGCAGTATCTCACGCCACAGCCAGACAGCAGAGCCGAGAAGGCTGAGTTCCATCAGCCAGTATGGCGCGGTTCCCGTCAGCGCCCAGGCATAGGGCGTCGGCGCATGCCAGACCCAGAGTAACGCCAGATGCGCGATGAAGGGCAGGGACAGGCTGGTCTGGGGGCGCGATGCCTTGGGCAGGATGACCATCGCCAGCAGGGGCGCGGCGAAGGCGACCAGCAGCACATGATGCAGAACCCGGGCGGAAAACAACGCCGTCGCCAGAGCGCAGAGCGGCGTGACAAAGGCGAGTATGAGCACCACCAGCGCTGCCGCCAGATAGAGCCGCCGTTGCGGTGCGCGCGCCAAAGCCAGGGCGACAGTGCCGAGTCCCAGCACGGCCAGCAGCACGGGGTCCAGATTCCAGGCGCTCCACAGATCGGCGGGAACGGGGGCAGGGCCGCAATAGGGGCTGGGCGCGCTTGCGTCATTCATGCCGGTGAAGCTCCCTGGTCCCTGCCTGCGTGCGCCTGTCCTTGTCTGAAACAGTAGAATGAGGCGTGCAGTGGCTTCAACGCCCCATCGGCCACAAAGTTCCGGTGGCAAGGTGCTTTTTCTTTATATTCAATTGCTTATGACTATTCTCCCGTCGCGGGACTTGTCAATTCCTTGCGCCGCCTAGTTTCTGGACGGCCTGAAGAGCGCGTGCGGAACACCTGAAGCGAAAACCTCTCCGCCGAATAGGTCGGATTAATTAGAAAATTATTAGGGATTTTGTGTTCTTCTCGGCGCAGACAAAGGGATCACCATGCTGAGCAACGAAGAAGCACGCCTGAACGCCCTGCATCAGCTTCATGTGCTGGATACCCAGCCCAGCGAGGGCTTTGATCGCATTACCCGCATGGCGAGCCATATTTTCCAGGCGCCGATTGCGGCCGTGTCGCTGACCGACCAGGACCGGCAATGGTTCAAATCCCGTGTTGGTGTGGAGCATAGCTCTATCCCCCGTGACGGCGCGCCGTGTGCGGCGGTCGCCGAAAGCACGGGCATGGTGGTGGTTCCCGATCTTCTCGCCGATCCCTGTTATGCCGACAGCCTTCTGGCACGGTCCGGCATACGATTTTACGCAGGGGCGCCGCTGGTGACCCGGGAGGGCTATGGCCTTGGTTCGCTCTGCGTGCTCGATACCCAGCCCAGGCAGGCAAAGCCGGCGGATCTGGCCGCGCTGAGCGATCTCGCGGGAATGGTGATGTCGCAGTTCGAGCTTGAATATTCCCTCGGTCGCGTTGACCAGTTGAGCGGCCTGCCCAACCGCCTGCAGTTTCTTGAGGATATGGAGAAACTGGCAGAGACCCATCCGGAAGAACCGCGGGTGCTGGTCCTGATCGATATCGCGCATACCGATCAGATCAGCCGCGGCGTCAGGGCCATGGGCATCTCCTTCATCGACGAAATCGTGAAGGAAACGGCTCAGGTCATCCGCGATTCCATGATCCGCAAGCGCCCCATCTATCATGTCTCGACCACTCAGTTCGCCATTCTGGCGCCCGAGGAAATGGAGCAGGACGCCTATCTGGAGCTGTTGGGCGCGACGATGGCGCATCTGCGGGAGAACTCGCAGTTCCGCTTTCTCCTGACGGCGGCCCTCGGCGTGGCGCCCTTCGTGACGGGGCGGATGACGCCTGACAACATCCTGCGCGCAGCGAACAGCGCTGCCCAGGATGCCCGGTCCTCGGAAACGCAGATCAGCGTGTATTCCCCGGCCATGGACCAGATGCACCGCCGCCGGTTCGACCTGCTCAACGATTTCGGCGCGGCACTTGCGCAGCCCGGCCAGTTGCGGCTGGTCTTTCAGCCGAGGATCGATCTGGCGACAGGCCAGTGTGTTGGTGCGGAGGCGCTGTTGCGCTGGGCCCACCCCCGGCTCGGCGCGATTGCACCGGACGAATTCATCCCTGTGGTCGAGCAAAGCCGGCTGTCAAAGCCGATCACTGACTGGGTGCTCGATACGGCGCTTTCCCAGCTTTCTCGCTGGCAGGCCAGGGGGATGGATATCAGCCTGTCGGTCAATATCTCTGCGATCAATTTGCTGGAAAGCGATTTTGTCGAGCGGGTGAAGGCCTGCCTGGCCGGGCACCATGTCCAGCCCGGCAAGCTGGAACTGGAAGTGACCGAAAGCGCGATGATGCAGAAATCCGACTATGCCCGGACCCAGTTGCAGGCGCTCAGGGCGGTGGGGGTTTGTCTGGCGATCGACGATTTTGGCACCGGCTACAGCAGCCTTGCCTATCTTCAGCAACTACCGGCGCAGGTCGTCAAGGTCGACCGGGCCTTCATGCGTGGCATCGAGGATTGTGAGCGGGAGCGCAGTCTGGTTCGGTCCCTGATCAGCCTGTCTCAGGATCTGGGCTACCGGGTCGTCGCAGAAGGCGTGGAGACGGCCATGGCTGCCGAGGTACTGGTCGAGATGAAATGTGACGAGGCCCAGGGGTATTTCTTCGCGCGCCCCCTTGAGGCGGAGGATTTCGTCGACTGGCTTATTGCCCATCGTCAGCTTCATCCGGTCATATTGGGGCCGGCATGTGCGGAGCCGGCTCTGCTTTCCGCCTAGAGCGTACCGATATGGGCGTTGAGCGTGTCGCGCAGGGCGACCAGATCGTCCTTCAGCGCCTTTAATTCGGCCGGTGACCGCTCGGCGGCGCTGGCGACTTCCGGCGGAATGGCCTCGGCCTTTTTCCGCAATGCCTGGCCGGCCTCGGTCAGGCGGACCAGCACCTGTCGCTCATCGCCGGGATCGCGGGTGCGGGTGATGAGACCGGCGCTGTCCAGCCGCTTCAGCAGCGGTGTCAGCGTGCCGGAATCCAGGAACAGCCGGTCGCCGATATCCTTCACGGTCAGGCCGTCGCGCTCCCACAACACCAGCATGACCAGATATTGCGGATAGGTCAGCCCCAGGCTGACCAGCAGGGACCGGTACAGCCGGTTGAAGGCATGCGCCGTCGAATAGGCGGCAAAGCAGAGCTGCGCACTGAGCGCCAGATAGCCTGCATTCTTTGGGTCTTTCTTCCCGGTCTTGCCTTCCGGGGTGCTGTTCTGACCCATTCTGCCCTTTCCCGCGTTTCTACTGATACCGGCTTCATCCCCAGATAAGGGATGAAGCCCTGTGTATGCAAGCGTTGTGAGTAAATAGATTGTGAAAAATTAAATGTTGCACAATTTAAAACTCCGCAGTAAGCTTGTCTCCAGAAACAGCTCACCCCTACCGATCACACACAGAGGAGTACGCATCATGAAGGTTCTGTATTCGACCGAAGCCACCGCCACCGGCGGTCGCGATGGCAAGTCCGCCACCAAGGACGGCACGCTGGCCGTGAAACTCTCGACTCCGAAGGAACTCGGCGGCGGGGGCGGTGACGGCACCAACCCGGAGCAGCTTTTCGCTGCCGGCTATTCGGCCTGTTTCCTGGGTGCGCTGAAATTCGTCGCCGGCAAGGAGAAGGTGAAGCTGCCGGAAGACACCACTGTCACCGCCACGGTCGGCATCGGCGCGCGCGATGACGGCGAGGGTTTCGGCATCGATGTCGCGCTGGCCATCGCCATTCCGGGCCTCGACAGCAAGACCGCCGAGGGGCTGATGCACAAGGCGCATGTGGTGTGCCCGTATTCGCACGCCACCAAGGGCAATATCGACGTGCGGCTCAGCGTCGCCTAAGCGGCGACAGCCTGAAACGAAAAAGGCCCGCAGTTATCGCTGCGGGCCTTTTGCTTTATCCCGTCTTACGCCAGGCGGCGGTCATGATGCCGGCGCCGATGAGCAGAGAGCCGCCGACACGGTTCACGCCACGCTGCACAGCAGGCCGTCGGATGGTCCGGCGTGCGGCCTGGGCCATCAGCGCATAGGTCAGGGCGTTCAGCGTCGCCAGCACCAGGAAGGTGATCTCGAACACCACCATCTGCGGCAGGATGGGCAGGCTGGCGATCAGGAACTGCGGCAGGAAAGCGACGAAGAAGACGATGCTCTTGGGGTTCAGCGCCGTCACCGCATAGGTATGCAGGAAGATGCGCCAGGGCTTCACCCTCTCATCAATGCCGACCGGCCCTGCTTCCGATACCGGTGCGCGCCACAGCTTGATGCCGAGATAGATGAGATAGGCCGCACCAACCCATTTCAGCACGGTGAACAATTCTGCTGAGGTGGCGAGCAGCACGCCCAGCCCCAGCATCGAGGCGGTCATTGCCGTGAAATCGCCCAGCGCCACGCCGGAGACCGTGGCTGCGGTCGCGCGCCTGCCATGGCCCAGCGCGTAGGAGATCACCAGCAGGATGGTCGGGCCGGGAATCGCCAGAAGCACCGCGGCCGCCGCAACGAAGGCCAGCCAGTGTTCAAGAGACATGAAATCGAGGGCCATGAATCTGCTCCTTTGGATGTCAGGAACAGACTAATCCATGGCGGTCGCGGTGGTGCAATAGGGAGTTAATCCGCCAGATAATAATCGATGGTCGAGACGATGCGGATCTTCTTTTCCACCGAAGCGGATTCGTCGAAGGGCATGCCATCGTCGCGCGGCAGGATCTGGAAGACGCCCTGGCTGGCGCGACGGATCGACCCGACGGTGGAGCCGGAATCGGCGGCGAACTGCGCCGCACCCTCACGGGCATTGCGCGTCGCCTCGGCGATCATCTCGGGCTTCACGTCGTTCAGCCGGGTGAAGACATAGCGCGGCACCACGCCTTCGCCCAGGATCACGCCCCGGCTGACCAGCTCACCGACCCGGCGCGACAGATCGACGATCTTGTCGACATCGGTGGTACGCACCAGCAGCGTCTGGGCGATGATGAAGCGGTCGCGCACGCCTTCCGGCCGGTAGGGATTGGCCTCGATATCGGTGACTTCCAGGCGCTGGCGCTCGACAGCCTCGGCAGGCAGGCCGCTGGCGGTCAGGAACTCGGTCACCGCCGCCACATCGCCATCGATCTTGCGCTGGACGTTGGCCAGGTCATTGCCAGTCGCCGTGAAGCGCAGCGGCCACAGCGCCAGATCGGCCCCGACATCGCGTTCCGCCAAGCCCTTCATGGTCACGTATCGGTCGCCAAGCCGGCTTTCGGTGAAGCCCGTGCCGATGGCGAAGCCGCCAAGGGCGACGCCTCCCCCCAGCAGCAGGGCGGCGGCGAGCAGGATGACAGGACGGGCAGTGAGGGGCATGGCAATACTCGCGTGACGGAAAAGGGGAAGTCTGACCGTTAGGTTAGACGCGGATTGTGACCTTTCCTTGTGCATTGATCTTCCCTCTGTCACAGGAAAGTCCAAGTCACTATCTATAGAGTGTGATGCGAATGCCTCGCATCGGGCGTCAAGGGAGTGAAACGATATGCGTGCTCTGTCTTTGCCAGTAGCAATGCCTGTGGGCGTCAAGACCCCGGCAAGGCTCATTGCGGTGGGGGCGCTGCTTGTGCTGCTGGCAGCCTGCGCTCAGCCGACCGCTTATCAGCCCCGCCAGCAGGGAAGTTCCACCGGCTTTTCCGAGCAGCAGATCGAGGGCAACCGCTATCGCATCACCTTCGTCGGCAACCAGGTGACCAATCGCGAGACGGTCGAGAATTACATGCTGTACCGCGCCGCCGAACTGACGCTGCTGAATGAGGGCGACCATTTCGTCATGGTCGACAAGGATATCGAGCGCGATACCCAGTATTATACCTCTTATGATCCTTGGCCCGGCAGCTATGGCATGTACGGATCTCGCCGTCGGCACAGCGGTTTCGGCTATGGCATGGGGTACGGCATGAGCTACAGCCCGCAGACCTATGCCCAGAGCCGCTATCAGGGTTACGCCGATATCCTGCTCTACAAGGGGCAGGCGCCTAAGGACGATCCCAAATCCTTCGATGCGCGACAAGTCATCCAGAATCTGGGACCGGTGGTGCAGCGCCCACAGCAGCCGCGCGGCTAGGCAGGTTGATGTAGGATTCCGCCGGTCATCGGCTGCAGTACGCCAGTGGTGCCGGGAAAGCTGATCGGCAGGCCGGCCTGCTGACGGATTGCCAGATAGGCGAAGGCCTGGGCCTCGACGGCATCGCCGTCCCAGCCGATATCCTCCATGCTGCGGATCGGCACGCCCAGCCCGGCGGCTAGACCTTCCATCATCAGCGTATTATGCCGCCCGCCGCCGGTGACCACCCACAGGGCCGCCGGCTCTGGGAACCACGCGGCTGACTTTACGACGCAGGCGATGGTCAGCGCGGTCAGCGTCGCAGCGCCGTCCTCCGGGCCGAGGCCTTCTGCCAGATCGGCGGAGAAATCATCACGATCCAGCGATTTCGGCGGGCGCCGGGCGAAATAGGGGCCTTCCAGCACAGTGTCGATGCGCACCATATCCGGCGTGCCGGCGCGGGCCAGCCGCCCGGATTCGTCGTAAAGCTGGTCGCTGTGGCGCTGCACCCAGTCATCCAGCAGGGCATTGCCCGGCCCGGTGTCGAAGGCCAGCAACCCGCCCTCTGGGCCTATCCAGGTGACATTGCCGACGCCGCCAAGGTTCAGAATGGCGACCGGCCGGGGAATCTCGGTGGTCAGCGCGGCATGAAACACCGGCACCAGCGGCGCACCCTCGCCGCCAGCGGCGACATCGGCGCTGCGGAAATCAGTCACCACGGCGATGCCGGTTTCGCGCGCCAGCAGCGCGCCATCGCCGATCTGCCGGGTCCGGCCCTCTCCCGGACGGCCCTGTGCCGGCTGGTGCAGGATGGTGTGGCCATGAAAGCCGATCAGGTCGATCTGGTCGGCCGCAATTTCGGCCTCGGCCAGCAGCCGGGCGACAGCCTGGGCGTGCAGCAGCGTCATCTCGCGCTCGACCCCGGCGATATCGGCCCCGGCAGGGGCGCCCAGGATCGCGCGCAGGCGCTGCCGGAAAGCCGGCTCATAGGGCAGGGTCAGGGCAGGTCCAACCTCCAGCATTGCTTCGCCATCGCTGCGCAGCAGGGCAGCGTCTATCCCATCCAGCGAGGTGCCGCTCATCAGGCCGATTGCGGTCAGCACGGGCATGAACCCTCCTTTTCCGTATGGCTGTCATCTAACGGCGATAGGGCCGGATGCGCAACCCGGCTTCCCCAAGGGGGGCGGCTTCGGATAATCTGCCGGCCATGAACCAGACCTATGTCGACAGCTATTACAGCCGCACCCTCGCCGATGATCGCCGCCGCCCGGCGCTGAATGGCGAGGTATCCGCCGATATCTGCATCATCGGCGGCGGCATGGCCGGCCTTGCCACTGCCCTGGGGCTGGCGGAGCGGGGCATCACCAATGTCGTGGTGCTGGAAAGCCGGCAGGTCGGCTATGGCGCGTCGGGGCGCAATGGCGGCTTCGTCTCCCCCGGCTATTCGCGCTCCCCGGCAGCGTTGATCGACACGGTCGGCGTGGAGAAGGCCAAGTCCCTCTATGGCCTGACCGTGGAAGCGATGGAGGTGATCCGCCGCCGCATTGCCCAGTATGCGATGCCCTGCGGCCCTCTGGTGCCGGGCAAGCTGAACATCTCCTGGTTCGACCGGCCGAAGGAGCTGAAACGCAACATTGCCTTCATGAACGAGACCTTTGGCACGGCGCTGGAATTCTGGCCGCGCGCGAAGATCCGCGAACTTTATCTCTCGAAGCGCTATTACGACGCCGTCTATAATCCGAATTCCTTCCACTTCCATTCGCTGAACTTCACGCGCGGCACCGCTGCGGCGGCGGAATCGCTGGGCGTGCGCATCTTCGAGGATACCGAGGCGACCGGCCTGGACCTGAAAGGCGATGTGAAGCGCATCACCACGCCGCAGGGCGTGGTCACGGCCAATCAGGTGGTGTTCTGCGCCAGCGGCTATATGGGCTGGCTGCTGCCGCGCCTGCGGCTCTCCATCCTGCCGATCGGCACCTATGTGATGCTGACCGAGCCGCTGGGTGACCGGCTGAAGACGGCGATCCGGGGCAACCATGCCGTCGCCGATAACCGCTTCGCGCCGGATTATTACCGGGCCCTGCCGGATACCAGCATCCTGTGGGGCGGGCGCATCAGCGCCGTGACCCAGCCGAAGAATCTCGACGCCCTGATGATGGGCGACCTGCTGAAGGTCTATCCGCAGCTTGCCGGCGTGAAACCGGCCGTGTCCTGGCCCGGCACCATGGGCTACACCACGCACAAGATGCCGCTGATCGCGCAGATGCAGCCCGGTGTCTGGGTGAATACAGGTTTTGGCGGGCATGGCATGTGCTCGACCACGGCCGGCGGCGAGACGGTGGCGAAGGCCATCGCGGAAGGCGACCAGACCTATCGCCTGTTCGAGGCTTTCGGCCTGACCATGGCCGGCGGCCCGGTCGGCCCGCTGGTGGCGCAGGGCGTCTACTGGTACTGGCAGCTGCGTGACCGGCTGAAGCGGTAGAACCAGCAAGCGCATCCTGCGGCGATTGTCCCGGTGCACAAGCCTGTGCTAAACCGCCGCTCCACTCCTCCCCTGACCGGCGAGCCATGCCATGACCAGTCCGAAGTCCGAATTCGTCCGCAGCATCGTCGAGCGCGGCTACATGCATCAGTGCACCGATCTGGATGCGCTTGATGGCGTGATGGCGAAAGGCGTGCCGGTGCCGGGCTATATCGGCTTCGACGCGACGGCGGACAGCCTGCATGTCGGCTCGCTGGTGCAGATCATGATGCTGCGCCGGTTGCAGAAAGCCGGGCACAAGCCGGTCGTGCTGATGGGTGGCGGCACTTCGCGGATCGGCGATCCGTCCTTCCGTGACGAGGCGCGCAAGCTGCTGTCGGACGAGGATATCGCGCGCAATCTGGCGGGTATCAAGCGTGTCTTCGGCAAGTACCTCACCTTCGGCGACGGCCCGACCGACGCGGTGATGGTCAATAATGCCGACTGGCTGGACAAGCTGGAATACATCTCCTTCCTGCGCGATTACGGCCGGCATTTCTCGATCAACCGGATGCTGAGCTTCGAATCGGTGAAGATTCGGCTGGACCGCGAGCAATCGCTGAGCTTCCTCGAATTCAACTACATGATCCTGCAGGCCTACGATTTCGTGGAGCTGTGGCGGCGCGGCGGCGTGCAGCTGCAGATGGGCGGCTCCGACCAGTGGGGCAATATCGTGAACGGCATCGAACTGGGCCGCCGGGTCGAGGAGGCCCAGCTTTACGGCCTGACCTCGCCGCTGATCACCACCGCCTCGGGCGCGAAGATGGGCAAGACCGCCAATGGCGCGGTCTGGCTGAATGATGACCGGCTGTCGGCCTATGATTTCTGGCAGTTCTGGCGCAACACCGAAGACGCCGATGTCGGCCGCTTCCTGCGCCTGTTCACCGAATTGCCCCTCGACGAGATCGCCCGGCTGGAGGCGCTGGTTGGGGCGGAGATCAACGACGCCAAGAAGGTGCTGGCCTTCGAGGCGACGCGCCTGTGCCATGGCGAGGACGCCGCCAATGAGGCCGCCGAGACCGCGCGCCGCACCTTCGAGGAAGGCGCGAGTGCCGAGGGGCTGCCGACCGTCGAGATCGCGCAGGCCCAGCTCGCTGGCGGCCTGCCGGTCTATGAGGCGCTTCGCATCGCCGGGCTGGCCGCCTCCAACGGTGAGGCCCGCCGCCTGATCAAGGGCGGTGGCGCCCGGCTGAACGATGCCGCCATCGCCGACGAGAACGCCACGCTGTCGCTCGCCGACCTGGCCGATGGGGTGATCAAGTTGTCCGCCGGCAAGAAGCGCCATGTCCTGCTGAAGGCGGTTTGAGGGCGCGAAGGATTCCCTTTCTCTTTCGTCATAGTCGGGCTTGACCCGACTATCCATTGACCGAGCGAACCGCACGGACAGATGGACCCTCGGGTCAAGCCCGAGGGTGACGAAGGAGGGGGTGGCGTTTCACCCAATTACCCGCCAGCACCTGATCTTTTTCTTGAATTGGCGGATTTCCTACCTAGGTAATGATATAGGCGGTCGCTCGCTCGCGGGTAATCCTGCGCAGCACAGGGCCGCATCGGGCGATCCTTTCGATCACAGAGATCAAATCCATTACTCCATGAAAAATTGATGACGGACGCAGAGATGCGATTTCCGGCAATTCTTGTTTGTTCTATCGTTCAGCAATATGCCGGCTATTTGGAGAATCGCAGAACTTCGCCCGCCGTCATGCGTTTCTAGGGGCAGGAACAAGACGGAGAAGAGATAGATGTGTGGCATTGCCGGTGAAATCCGGTTCGACAATCGACCCGCCTCCAGCGCCGCCGTGGCCGCGATGACCGAGGCCCTGGCCCCCCGGGGGCCGGATGGCGAGGGTATCTTTCTGCAGGGACGCGTGGCGCTTGGCCACCGCCGGCTGAAGATCATCGACCTGACGGAGCGCGCGCAGCAGCCGATGGTCGATAACGAGCTGGGCATCACCATCGTCTTCAATGGTATCATCTATAATTACCGCGAGCTGATGGCCGAGCTGGAGGCCAAGGGCTACCGCTTCTTCTCCACCGGCGATACCGAGGTGGTTCTGAAGGCCTTCCACGCCTGGGGCCCGGATTGCGTGAAGCGCTTCCATGGCATGTTCGCCTTCGCCGCTGTCGAGCGCGATACCGGCCGCGTGACCCTGGCGCGCGACCGGCTGGGCATCAAGCCGTTCTACTATGCCGCGACCGACAAGAGTTTCCGCTTCGCCTCCGCCCTGCCGGCGCTGATTGCCGCCGCCAAGGCCACGGGCGAGGCGCTGGACACCGATATCGACCGCACGGCGCTGCATCACTACATGAGCTTCCATGCCGTCGTGCCGGCCCCCTATACGATCCTGAAGGGCATCCGCAAGCTGCCGCCGGCAACGGTGATGGTGATTGAGGCGGATGGCAGCCGGAAGGAAGAGCGCTACTGGGCGCCGGAATTCGTGCGCCGCTCCGACGAAGCCAATCTGAGCTTCGAGGATTGGCAGGAAAAGACGCTGGACGCGCTGACCCTGGCGGTGAAGCGCCGGCTGGTGGCCGATGTGCCGGTCGGCGTGCTGCTGTCCGGCGGGCTGGATTCCAGCCTGGTGGTGGGCTTGCTCGCCAAGCTGGGCCAGCAGGATCTGAAGACCTTCTCCGTCGGCTTCGAGACAGTGGGCGAGGAGCGCGGCGACGAGTTCCAGTATTCCGATATCGTGGCCAAGCATTTCGGCACCGAGCATCACCAGCTTTTCGTCGATTCCTCCCGCGCCTTGCCGGAGCTGGCGAATTGCATCCACGCCATGGCCGAACCGATGGTCAGCCATGACGCCATCGGCTTCTACCTGCTGTCGCAGGAGGTCGCCAAGCATGTGAAGGTGGTGCAGAGCGGCCAGGGGGCGGATGAGGTGTTTGCCGGCTATCACTGGTATCCGCCGCTGATGACCAGCAATGATGCCGTGGCCGATTATTCCCGCGTCTTCTTCGACCGCACCCATGCGGAATTCGCCGAGGCGGTCGATCCGCGCTTCGTGAACGGCAATGCCAGCCTGGATTTCGTCACCCGCCACATGGCGGAGGCCGGCGCCGATACGGCGGTCGACAAGGCGCTGCGGCTGGATACCACGATCATGCTGGTCGATGATCCGGTTAAGCGGGTCGACAATATGACCATGGCCTGGGGGCTGGAGGCACGCGTGCCGTTCCTGGACCACGAGCTGGTCGAGCTGGCAGCCCGCATCCCGCCGGAGATGAAGGTCGAGGGCGACGGCAAATATGTGCTGAAGGAAGCCGCGCGCAAGGTGATCCCGGCTTCAGTGATCGACCGGCCGAAGGGGTATTTCCCGGTGCCGGCGCTGAAATATCTGCGCGGTCCGTTTCTCGATCTGGTGCGCGATGCCCTGACCTCGCCGCGCGCCCGCGAGCGTCAGCTGTTCAACCCGGCCTATGTCGAGACGCTGCTGGCCGATCCCGACGCGCATCTGACGCCGTTGCGCGGCTCCAAGCTGTGGCAATGCGCCCTGCTGGAATTGTGGTTGCAGTCGCACGGTGTCTAAGCCGCGCACAGGAGAGGGAAGTTCGATGCACGCCACCGCCCGCACCCCGGCCCAGCGCCGGCCGCGCAATGTCTCCGAGAGGCTGCAGCGCCATACCGCCGTCAGCGTCCGCGAATCAAACCGCCAGGGCGAGCGCCGCCAGGGCGAGGACTGGCCCAGCAATGTCAGCATCGATTGCGGCTGGGGCCAGCTGATCTTCGCCCATACCTTCACCGATGCCGAGGCGCTGGTGGAGGTGCTGCGCGAGGAGCCGGCCGGCCGGCGCGACATCGCCTTCTATGTGCATGAACCTCATGTGCTGCTGGCCAAGGCGCCGCAAGCGCTGTTCCTGGACCCGTCGCATACTTACCGGCTGCAGATGTCGGGCTATCGTTCCGCCCGGCGGCGGCCGAAGGGTTTTGCCGTGCGCCGGCTGCGCACTCTGGCCGATGCCCAGGCGGTGAACGACATCTATGCCGCACGCGGCATGGTGCAGGTGGAGCCGTCCTTCCTGTGGTCGAACCGGATGAAGAAGCACCTGACCTTCCTGGTGGCCGAGGATATGGCGACCGGCAAGGTCATCGCCGCCGTCACCGGCATCGACCATGTGAATGCCTTCAAGGACCCGGAGAACGGCAGCAGCCTGTGGAGCCTCGCGGTTGATCCGCAAGCACCCTATCCTGGCGTTGGCGAGGCGATGGTGCGCCATCTGGCGGAGCATTACGCGGCGCGCAGCCGGGCCTATATGGATCTGTCGGTCATGCACGACAATGCGCAGGCCATCGCGCTGTATGAGAAGCTGGGCTTCCAGCGCGTGCCGGTCTTTGCGGTGAAGACCAAGAACACGATCAATGAACGCCTGTTCGTCGGCCCGCCGGTCGAGGAAAAGCTGAATCCCTATGCCCTGCTGTTGGTCGACGAGGCAAGGCGGCGCGGCATTGGCGTCGAGGTGCTGGATGCCGAGGGCGGCTTCTTCCGGCTGACCCATGGCGGGCGCTCGATCACCAGCCGGGAAAGCCTGTCGGAGCTGACCAGCGCCGTCGCCATGAGCCGCTGCGACGACAAGGCGGTGACCCGCCGGCTGATGGAAAAGGAAGGCCTGCGCGTGCCCGAGCAGCGCACTGCGGGCGATGCCGAGGCCGATATTGCCTTCCTGAAGAAGCATGGCTCTGTCGTCGTGAAGCCGGCCCGGGGCGAGCAGGGCCGGGGCATCAGCGTCGATGTGCGCGGGGTCGAGGAGCTGAAAAGCGCCATCGAGATGGCCCGCCGCACCTGCGACACGGTGCTGATCGAGGAATTGGTGAAGGGCGACGATCTGCGGCTGATCGTCATCGGCTTCAAGCTGGTTGCCGCCGCGATCCGTCGCCCGCCCAGCGTCATCGGCACCGGTCAGGATACGGTCGCACAGCTGATTGCGAAGCTGAGCCGGCGCCGGGCATCCGCCACGGGCGGCGAAAGCAGCATCCCGATGGATACCGAGACGGAACGCTGCGTCGCCATGGGCGGTTACGAGCTGGACAGCATCCTGCCTGAAGGCGAGAGCCTGACGGTGCGAAAGACGGCCAATCTGCACACCGGCGGCACCATCCATGATGTCACTGATCGGCTGCATCCACGCCTTGTCGAGGCGGCGGTGAAGGCGGCGCGGGTGATCGATATTCCGGTCGTCGGCATGGATTTCATCGTGCCTCGGCCGGACCAGCCGGATTATGCGATCATCGAGGCCAATGAGCGGCCCGGCCTGGCCAATCACGAGCCGCAGCCGACGGCGGAACGCTTCATCGACCTGCTGTTCCCGCAGACCGCTATCGACCGCTGGCCACCGAAGGATCTGCGGTAGTCAATTGCCTCCGTCAGAGGCACCGAATACGAAACCATAGGGCAAAGCATGATCAAGCCGACCATCGACATGGGCTATCTGAAGGGCATTCTGTCGGAACTGCTCTGCATTCCCAGCCCCAGCGGCTTCACCGACCAGGTCGCCCTGTTCGCCAGCCGTGAACTGGAGAAGCTGGGTATCGACTATGAGCTGACGCGGCGCGGGGCCATCCGGGCCGATATGCGCGGCCGCCAGACCAGTCCCGACCGCGCCATCGTCAGCCATCTCGACACTCTGGGTGCGATGGTGAAGAACCTGAAGCCGAATGGCCGACTGGAGCTGGTGATGATCGGCCATTGGTCAGCGCGCTTCGCTGAAGGCGCGCGCGTCACCCTGTTCACCGATGAGGGCGCCTATCGCGGCACGATCCTGCCCCTGAAGGCGTCGGGCCATACCTTCAACACCGAAATCGACAAGCTGCCGATCGGTTGGGACTATGTCGAGCTGCGCATCGACGCGAAGTCAGACAGCCGCGAGGATCTGGAGAAGCTGGGGGTGAATATCGGCGATTATGTCGCCATCGACCCGCAAGCCGAATTCCTCGACAGCGGCTACATCGTCTCGCGCCATCTGGACGACAAGGCGGGAGCGGCGGTCATGCTGGCGGCAGCCAAGGCGATGGTCGACAACAAGCTGGAACTGCCGGTCGACTGCCATCTGCTGTTCACCATCTCCGAGGAGGTGGGGTCAGGCGCATCCGCCGTGCTGCATGGCGATGTGGCTGAGCTGGTCAGCATTGACAATGGCACGACCGCACCGGGCCAGAATTCGCGCGAGACCGGCGTGACCATCGCCATGAAGGACCAGACCGGCCCGTTTGATTATCACCTGACGCACAAGCTGATCGACCTGGCGAAGGATCACGCAATCCCGCATCAGCGCGATGTGTTCCGCTATTACCGCTGTGACGGGGCGGCGGCGGTCGAGGCCGGCAACGATATCCGCACCGCGCTGCTGACCTTTGGCATCGACGCCTCGCATGGCTATGAGCGCATCCATGAAAGTGCGCTGGAATCCCTGGCCGAACTGGTCGCGCTGTATATGCAGAGCGAGCCGGCGGTGAAGCGCGATGCCGAGCGCATGGGCTCGGTCAAGGGGTTCCCGGAGAGCCAGGGGGCAGGCGTTGATCCCGCCCTGCTGCCGCAGCCCATCGGGTCCGGCCAGTCGGATTGAGAGAAGGACGGCGGCGGCTTACGCCTCCGCCGTCACCAGGGCCTTGTCGAGATAGGTATCGACATGGCCGATCATCTCGTCGATGCGGCCGGTGAAGAAGTGGTTGGCGCCCTCGACCAGCTTGTAATCGATGGTGATGCCGCGCTGGTGTGACAGCTTGTCGACCAGCTTCTTCACTGATTCCTGCGGCACGATGTCATCGGCCGTGCCCTGCACCACCAGGCCGGAGGCCGGGCAGGGGGCGAGGAAGGTGAAGTCGAAATTATTCGCCGGCGGGGCGATGGAGATGAAGCCGCTGATCTCCGGCCGGCGCATCAGCAGCTGCATGCCGATCCAGGCGCCGAAGGAAAATCCGGCGATCCAGCACTGCCCGGCATTCGGGTTGTAGGTCTGCAGCCAGTCCAGCGCCGAGGCGGCATCCGACAATTCGCCCTCGCCGCGGTCATAGACACCCTGCGAGCGGCCGACGCCGCGGAAATTGAACCGCAGCACCGAAAATCCACGCGACACATAGGTCTGGAACAGCGAATAGACGATCTTGTTGTTCATCGTCCCGCCATGCTGCGGATGCGGGTGCAGCATCAGGGCAATCGGGGCGTTAGGCTGCTTGCCGTGCTGGTAGCGGCCCTCAAGCCGTCCTTCGGGGCCGTTGAAAATAACCTCGGGCATCTAGTGTCTGGCCTCTTCCTGGAAGCGTTCGTGCAAATTGATTTCCCAGTCGCCGGCTTGGGTATTCGGCGAAACTCTCCGGGTATCGGGCACGCTAAACTTGATCGTGGGACTCGGTCATCTTATATCCAAAGCGCCGCCACAGGATGCTGCGTCCCAGAGGGACTGCGCAACCATGCTGACGGGGTCAAGACTATATCATGGCAGGGTGGTCTATGTTCAAGAAACTCGGTGAAGACATCGCTGCAATCATGGCGCGCGATCCGGCGGCCAAGTCGCGGATCGAGGTGGTGTTGTGCTATCCCGGTTTCCACGCGCTGCTGCTGCATCGGCTGGCAAACGCCGCCTGGCGCCGGCAGTGGTATCTGCTGGGCCGCTTCCTGTCGCATGTCGGCCGGGTTCTCACCGGCATCGAAATTCACCCCGGGGCCACCATCGGGCGGCGTTTTTTCGTCGATCACGGCATGGGCGTGGTGATTGGTGAGACGGCGCAGGTTGGTGACGATGTCACGCTGTATCAGGGTGTCACCCTGGGCGGTACCTCGCTGCATCAGGGCAAGCGCCACCCGACGCTGGAGGATGGCGTGATCGTCGGTTCCGGTGCGCAGGTGCTGGGCCCGCTGACCGTTGGCCGGGGTGCCCGTGTCGGCGCCAATGCCGTTGTGCTGAAGGATGTGGCGCCGGGCGTCACCGTTGTCGGCATTCCGGCCCAGGTGGCGATCAGCCGGGCCAAGCAGCAGGACAGCGATTTTTGCGCCTATGGTACTTCGGTGGACATGCCGGACCCGGTGGCTCGCGCGCTGGACGGTCTGCTGGGCGAGGTCGCGGCGCTGAAGACCCGTTTGGCCGAACTGGAAGGCGCGCATACGCCGCCGCCTGCCAAGAATGGTCACACCCATGTCGCGTCCCGCGACGGCAATTGACGGGGGGCATGTGATGAGACTGAGCACCAAGGGCCGCTATGCCGTGATGGCGATGGTCGATCTGGCCGCGACGGGACAGAACCGCCCGATTGCGCTGGCCGATATCGCCGAGCGTCAGGAAATCTCTCTCTCCTATCTCGAACAGCTTTTCGCCAAGCTGCGGCGCGGCGGGCTGGTGCGCAGCGTGCGCGGCCCCGGCGGCGGCTATCTCCTGGCGCGTAAATCCGGCGAGACCCGCATCTCCGACATCATTCTTGCAGTTGACGAGCCGATCCGGGCCACGCGCTGCGCGCCGGGATCGCCGGCCGGCTGCACGGCCAATAAAAGCCGCTGCGCGACGCATGATCTGTGGGAGGAACTGGGCAACCAGATCCATCTCTACCTTAGCTCGGTGACGCTGGAGGATGTGGTGGCAAACCGCATCCTCGGGAGCAGCCGGCTGTTGCCCGCCTCAGGCGCGGGTGCCGGGCTTGGGGCGGCGGCGGAATAACCATGCCGCAGCGTGTCTATCTCGACTACAACGCGACCGCGCCGATCCGCCCGGAGGCGATTGCCGCGATGGTGGCGATGATGGAGGAGGGCGGCAATCCCTCTTCGATCCACGCCGCCGGCAGGGCGGCACGCAAGCGGGTGGAAGATGCCCGGCGCTCGGTTGCCGCTTTGATCGGCGCCGATCCGACGCGGCTTGTCTTCACCAGCGGCGGCACCGAGGCGAATGCGCTGGCCCTGCTGGGCAGTGGCCGGCCGCGCATCCTGTATTCCGCCATCGAGCATGATTCCGTGCGTGCCGTGCACCCGGATGCCGCCGCAATTCCGGTCACCCGCGATGGCATCATCGATCTGGCGGCGCTGGAGGCGATGCTGCGGGAAGATGACCGCCCGGCCATCGTCTCGCTGATGCTGGCAAATAACGAGACCGGCATTATTCAGCCGGTTGCCGCCGCCGCCGATATTGCCCACCGCCACGGCGCGCTGATCCATTGCGACGCAATCCAGGCGGCGGGGAAGATACCGGTCGATGTTGCCAGCCTCGCGGTCGATTTCCTGTCGCTCTCGGCGCATAAGATCGGTGGGCCACCGGGCGTCGGCGCGCTGTATATCGCCGCCGGGCTTGATGTTGTGGCGCAGCAGCGCGGCGGCGGGCAGGAACGCCGGATGCGCGGCGGCACGGAGAACATGCCGGGCATCGCCGGCTTTGGTGCTGCGGCGCTGGCCTCAACCGGCGGCCTGCCGGCGCTGGCCGAATGGCGCGATGCGCTGGAAGCAGGGGTAAGGGCGTTAACGCCGGATGCGGTGATCCTGGGCGCAGATCGCGAGCGCCTGCCCAACACCTCCTGCATCGCCCTGTCGGGCATGAAGGCGGAGACTCTGGTCATGGCGCTGGATCTGGCTGGCATTGCGGTCAGCGCCGGTTCCGCCTGCTCCTCGGGCAAGGTGGCGGCCTCTCATGTGATGATCGCCATGCAGCAGCCCGACGCGGTGTCTGGCAGCGCCATCCGCATCAGCCTGGGCTGGCGCAGCACGCAGGCCGACATAGATCGCTTCCTCGCCGCCTGGGGTGATATTGCCCGGCGGCGAAAATCCGACCGGGCGGCTTGAGCCAGGCGTTGCGTCCATCGGGAACGGCTGATAAACCGGCCTCCCAATTCAGAACAGTCAAAAAGCGTGAAGGTGGCAGTATGCCGAAGATGGTGTTCATCGATCCCGATGGGACGCGGCACGAGGTGGAGGCCCCGATCGGCCTGTCGGTGCTGGAGATCGCGCATCGCAACCGCATCGATATCGAGGGCGCGTGCGAGGGTTCGCTCGCCTGCTCGACCTGCCATGTGATCGTCGAGCCATCCGATTACGACCGCCTGAAGCCGGTCAGCGAGGATGAGGAGGATATGCTCGACCTCGCCTTCGGCCTGACCAAGACCTCGCGGCTGGGCTGCCAGATCGTCATGACCGAGGATCTGGACGGGCTGACCGTCCGGCTGCCCTCCGGCACCAACAATCTGATGGGCTAGGGATGGCCGATCCCATTCTTCTCAGCGCCCCGCAGGGCAGCTTGTTTGCCCGGCTGCGCGAAGCCGCCGGCCAGCCCTGGCAGGATTATGTCGGGCATGATTTCGTGCGCGGCCTGGGCGATGGCAGCCTGCCGCTGCCGGCGTTCAAATATTATCTGGGGCAGGATTACCTGTTCCTGATCCATTTCGCCCGCGCCTATGCGCTGGCGGTCTATAAATCCGAGACGCTGGAGGATATGCGCGCCGCCAATGATGCGGTCGGCCATATCCTGGCCGAAACCTCCCTGCATCTGCGCTATTGCGCCGGCTGGGGCATGGGCGAGGCCGATGTGGTGGCCCTGCCGGAAGACCCGGCCTGCATGGCCTATACCCGCTATGTGCTGGAACGCGGCATGGCCGGCGACATCCTCGACCTTCAGGTGGCGCTGGCTCCCTGTGTCGTCGGCTATGCCGAGATCGCGCTGGCCCTGAAGGCCGATGCCCGCACGGTGCTGGACGGCAATCCCTATCGGGACTGGATCGAGACCTATTCCGGCCCGGATTACGTCGCCGTCGCCGAGGCCAGCATCGCCACGCTGGAACGCCTCTTCGCCAGCCGCGGCTCCGAAGCCCGGATTCCCAGCCTGTCCCGCACCTTCACCGAAGCGACCCGCCTCGAAGTCGGCTTCTGGCAGATGGGGCTGGATGCGGTGACCCGGAACGCGGAATAGATTATATTCCAGCCATGAATTCTCTCGGGATCGATAAGACGCCGGCGGAGACCCGCGTGGTGGTGGCGATGTCGGGCGGGGTGGACAGCTCCGTCACCGCGGCGCTGCTGCATGAGCAGGGCTATGAGGTGATCGGCATCACGCTCCAGCTCTATGATCACGGCATGGCCCTGCAGAAGAAGGGCGCGTGCTGTGCCGGGCAGGATATCTATGACGCCCGCCAGGTTTGCGACCGGCTGGGCGTGCCGCATTACGTGCTGGATTACGAAAGCAATTTCCGCCAGGCAGTGATCGACGATTTCGCCGATTCCTATCTGCGTGGCGAGACGCCGATTCCCTGCGTGCGCTGCAACCAGCGCGTCAAATTCCGCGATTTGCTGCAGACCGCCCGCGATCTCGGCGGCGATGTGCTGGCGACCGGTCATTACGTGCAGCGCGCGATGGGGCCGGCCGGGCCGGAACTGCGCCGCGCTGTCGATCCCAATCGCGACCAGAGCTATTTCCTGTTCGCCACCACGCCCGACCAGCTGGATTACCTGCGCTTCCCGCTGGGCGGCCTGGAGAAGCCGGCGGTGCGTGCGCATGCCCTGCGCTTCGGGCTGGAGGTGGCGGACAAGCCGGACAGCCAGGATATCTGCTTCGTGCCGACCGGGCGCTATGGTGAGGTGGTGCAGAAGCTGCGCCCCGGTGCCGTGGAGCCGGGCGAGATCGTCGATCTGGACGGCGCTGTGCTGGGCCGGCATGAGGGCGTCATCCACTACACCATCGGCCAGCGCAAGGGGCTGGGCATTGGCGGGCGGGTAGACTCCACCGATGCGCTCTATGTTGTGCGCATTGATCCGGACCGGCACCGCGTCGTGGTCGGTCCCAAGGCCGCATTGGCGAAGCCGGGCGTGCTGCTGGGCGAGGTCAACTGGCTGGGCGATGCCCTGCCGGAGGACGGGCTGGCGGTACAGGTGAAGCTGCGCAGCGCCATGGCGCCGATCCCGGCCCGGGTTCATGCCGAGGCGGCGGGGTTGCGGGTGGTCTTCGAGACGCCGGAATTCGGCGTATCGCCGGGGCAGGCCTGTGTGTTCTACGAAGGCGAGCGTGTGCTGGGCGGCGGCTGGATCCAGCGCGAGGCGCAGATACTGGCGGCCTGAGCCTCAGCGCTCCATCAGCAATCTTTGCCGCTCGAAGCGGTCGCGCCGGTCCAGCCTGTCCTGCAGCATCTGCTGGTCCTGCAGTCGCCGGCCGGAATCCTCCAGCGGGCTGGGGATAGACGGCCGGTCGGAACCCCGGCGGATTTCCTCTGATATCCGGTTGCGTTCCAGCTGGCGCTGGAGGTCATCCTGTTGCAGGCGCCGGCTTTCGCCGATCTTGTCGTCATAGCGGCGCAGCACCCGGTCGCGTTCCTGCCGCTCGCGCTCCAGATTCTGGTCGCGCGCGCGATACTCTTCCTGCAGACGATAGATCGTGTCCCGGCCGCGCGTCTCGGCTTCAGCCAAAGGGATGCCGGCAAGCAACAGGCCGGCAATCAGGGGAATCGACATCAGGCATGGTCGCAAAGCGTTTCCTAACTCTTGTTCCTGCCCCACCCCGTCCTTCCATATAGGGCGTCAGACCCGCCTTGTTACCCTTTACCGGGCCATGTGCTCCGGCGAACGCCCAGCGCGGTCACCAGCCCATAGGCGGTGATGCCCAGCGCGACGCCGAGGAAATAGCCTTCCAGCCCCATGCCGCCGATCGTGGCGAAGACCCAGCCGCCGCCCACGGCGATGCTGATGCGCGAGAACGCGGCGGCCACGGCCCAGCGCATCCGTCCGGCCCCCATCGAGGCGAAATACAGCGCCATGCCCAGCCCGAACCCGCCAAAGCCGAAACCGGTATAGGCAAGCCCGCGCGTCGCAATGTCGATGACAGCGGCGTCATCGCTGAAGGTGCTGGCGAAGCTGTACGGCGCCAGGGCGACGGCCAGCCCGGCGGCGCTGGCCAGGGCGAAGGCGAGCAAGCCGCCGGTCCAGGCGATGCGCCGTGCGGTCTCCCAGTCACCCGCCCCGACCGCCCGGCCGACCAGCGCCGTCAGAGCGGAGCCGACGCCGAAGGCCAGCGGGATCATCAGGAATTCCAGCCGGGCGGCGATGCCATAGGCGGCCACGGCGGCCGGGCCGAAGCCAGCGATCTGCGCCGTCACCAGAATGGTCGTCAGATTGGCGACCGAGGCCAGTGCGCAGGCCACCAGCCCGACCGAGAGGATGCGATGGAACAGCGCGCCGGACGGGCGGATGCGCAGGCTCGGCACGAAGCCGGCGCCGCCGCGTAGCACGGTGACGATCATCGCCAGCGCCGACGCCCAGAAGACCAGCGCGAAGGCTGCACCAATGCCCGCCAGACCCATGCCGAAAGGCTCCGCCAGCAGCCAGGCGAAAGGCGGGTAGACGATATAGCCCAGCGTCAGCACACGGGCCGCCAGCCCGTGCCGACCGCCGCCGCGCAGGACCGAGGCCAGCGTATTGGCGAGCCAGAGCGGGATCGCGCCTGCGCCGAACAGCCAGATCGCATAGGGGGCGGCCGCCTCCGCTGCCACCGGCCCGGCAATCAGTCCGAGGATGGTGTAGGGGAAACAGGCCAGCGTCAGGGCGAATATGCCGCCGCCCAGCGTGGCAATCAGCGCGGCATGCAGCACCAGCGCCGAGGCTTCCTGCGTGCGGTTGCCGCCCAGCGCCCGGGCGATGGCGGAGACCACGCCGCCGCCCATGGCCCCGGCCGACATCTGCTGCATCAGCAGCGAGAAGGGCAGGACCACGGCCCAGCCGGCCAGTGCCGCCGTGCCCTGCCGGGCCGCCAGCCAGGTTTCCAGCAACTGCGCGACGACCTGCAGCACTGCCAGGAATCCGGTCGGCGTGGCCAGCACCAGGATGCGGCGCAGGATCGCGTTGGTTGTCTCGCGGGGTGCCACCTCGATAGTGGCGGTCATGCCTTGTCACCGAAGCGCTGGCGCATGGCAGGACCGGCACCGGGGCCGGGCAGGATGCGCACCCGGTCCAGTTCCAGCGGCGCGCCGGCGCTGTCCAGCAGGGGCGGGGAGGTTATTTCCCGCCCGGTATCGGCCTCGACCAGCACGGTCACCGGGCCTTCCGGGTTGCCCATCCAGCGGTCGCCCCAGCGCTTCAGCGCCAGATAGGCGGGAAAGAAATCGCGGCCCTTCTCGGTCAGCCGGTATTCATGGCGTCCGCCCGTCGCGGCCGGCACGCGCTGCAGCACGCCATTATCGACCAGCTTGCCCAGCCGGGCGCTGAGGATGTTGGAGGCGATGCCGAGATTGCGGGAAAAATCATCGAAGCGCGTGGTGCCGTAGAACGCCTCGCGCAGCACCAGTATGGCCCAGCGCTCGCCCAGCACTTCCATGGACCGCGCGATCGGGCAGCGCATGCGCGAGAAATCGGTACGGGCCATTGGTCTCTCCCTCAGCTTGCATAATGCAAGCATAGAAACTTGCATCATGCAAGCTGAGGGGTCACGAAAAAGGCCGCCCTTTCGAGCGGCCTTTTCGGCAGTGTATCGTTAGGTGTGGCTTACTCGACCGCGACGGCGATGCCGCGGGTGTTCAGCAGTTCGATCAGCTCGCCGGTTTCATACATCTCGCGGATGATGTCGCAGCCGCCGACGAATTCGCCCTTTACATAGAGCTGGGGAATGGTCGGCCAGTTGCTGAAATCCTTGATGCCCTGGCGGATCGACGGATCCTCCAGCACATTCACGCCCTTGTAGTCGACGCCCAGATGGTTCAGCACCTGCACGACGGTGGCCGAGAAACCGCATTGCGGGAAGGTCGGCGTGCCTTTCATGAAGACCACGACATTGCTGGTCTCAATCTCGCCCTGGATGCGGTCGCGTACTGATGCGTCCATGATTAACGATCCTCAAGCTTTCCGGCCGGGACGATCCCGGCCTCAGTGAATCCTCAGGCGTCCGGCAAGGAGGTCTGAAGCGCCAGAGCATGCAACTCGTTGCCCATCCGGCCCTGCAGGGCCTGATAGACCATCTGGTGCTGCTGCACCCGGCTCTTGCCGACGAAGGAAGCGGAGATGACATGGGCGGCGTAATGGTCGCCATCGCCCCGCAAATCCTCAATCGTTACCTTGGCATCGGGCAGCGCCTGCTTGATCATCCGCTCGATTTCGCCCAGGTCCATCGGCATCCGGTATTCTCCTTGGTTTCCGGCCGTCAGCTTACGCGTTCTGCGCCTGCGACGCCATATAGGCCGGGAACCAGCCTTCATGGGCCTTGCGCAGGCCTGCAACCGATATGGCACCGGCACCCGCCACTGTCAATTCGGCCCCGCCCACACTGCCGATGCGCGCCGCCGGCACGCCGGCTGCCTTGGCGGCGTCCAGCAGGGATTGCGGATCGGCGGTGGCGACGACATAGCAGCCCTGGTCCTCGCCGAAGCACCAGGCGGTCAGCGCCTTGCCGGTCAACGTGGTTTCCAGCGTGGCGCCCAGGCCGCCGGCCATCGCCATTTCGGCGACGGCGACCAATAGACCGCCATCCGACAGATCATGCACGGTGGTCAATTCGCCGGCACGGATGCGGGCGCGGATGAAATCGCCATTGCGGCGCTCGGCGGTTAGATCGACCGGCGGCGGCGCGCCCTCGCGCCGCTTCTCGATCTCCTGCAGATAGAGCGAGGAGCCCAGCCAGCCGGCATGGTCGCCGATCAGCACCAGCGTCTCGCCGGCCTTTCGCAGCGCCAGGGTGGCGTGGCGGGTGATGTCGTCCAGCAGCCCAACACCACCGATTACCGGGGTCGGCAGGATGCCCTTGCCATTGGTCTCGTTGTAGAGCGACACATTGCCGGAAACGACCGGGTAATCCAGCGCCCGGCAGGCATCGCCCATGCCTTTGATGCAGCCGACCAGTTGGCCCATGATCTCCGGGCGCTGCGGGTTGCCGAAATTCAGATTATTGGTGACGGCAATCGGCTCCGCCCCCACGGCGGTCAGGTTGCGCCAGCTTTCCGCCACGGCCTGCGCGCCGCCGGTTTCCGGATGGGCATAGCAATAGCGCGGCGTGCAATCGGTGGTCACAGCGATGCCCTTGCTGGTCCCCTCAATGCGGACCACGGCCGAATCGCCGCCCGGACGCTGTATGGTGTTGCCCATGACCAGATGGTCATACTGCTCCCAGATCCAGCGCCGGCTGGAGAGGTGCGGCCCGCCCATCATCTGCGCCAGCGCGTCAGTGACACCGATATCGACGCTCAGGCTGTCGGCTGAAACAGGTGCCGGCAGTGGCGTCGGCACATGCGGACGGTCATAAAGCGGGGCTTCGTCGACCAGTGGCGCGACTGGCAGATCGGCATAGACCTCGCCATGCATCTTCAGCACGAGGTTGCCGCTGTCGGTCAGCCGTCCGATGACGGCGAAATCCAGTTCCCATTTCTCGAAGATCGCCTTGGCCTTGGCTTCCGCCTCCGGCTTCAGGACGATCAGCATGCGCTCCTGGCTTTCGGACAGCATGATCTCGTAGGGCGTCATGCCGGTCTCGCGGATCGGCACCAGGTCGAGATCCAGCTCGATGCCCAGCACGCCCTTGGAGGCCATCTCGACCGAGGAGGAGGTGAGGCCGGCCGCACCCATATCCTGGATCGCGACAATGGCGTCCTCGGCCATCAGCTCCAGGCAGGCCTCGATCAGCAGCTTCTCAGTGAAGGGATCGCCAACCTGAACGGTCGGGCGCTTCTCCTCACTGTCATCGGTGAATTCGGCCGAGGCCATGGTGGCGCCATGGATGCCGTCGCGCCCGGTCTTGGCGCCGACATAGACCACCGGATTGCCGATGCCCGCCGCCTTGGAATAGAAGATGCGGTCGGTGCGGGCCAGGCCCACGGTCATCGCATTGACCAGGATATTGCCATTGTAGGACGGGTCGAAATTGGTCTCGCCGCCGACCGTCGGCACGCCGACCGAATTGCCGTAGCCGCCAATGCCCGACACCACGCCGGAGACCAGATGCCGGGTCTTCGGATGGCTGGGATCACCGAAGCGCAGCGCGTTCAGATTGGCAATGGGCCGGGCGCCCATGGTGAAGACGTCACGCAGGATGCCGCCAACGCCGGTCGCCGCTCCCTGATAGGGCTCGATGAAGGAGGGGTGGTTGTGGCTCTCGATCTTGAAGATCGCGGCCTGCCCGTCGCCGATATCGACCACGCCGGCATTCTCGCCCGGGCCCTGGATGACGCGCGGGCCGGTGATCGGCAGCGTCTTCAGCCAGATGCGCGAGGATTTGTAGGAGCAATGCTCGCTCCACATCACCGAGAAGATGCCCAGTTCGGTGATCGTCGGCTCGCGGCCCATGATCTTCAGGACGCGGGCGTATTCCTCGGTCGTCAGGCCGTGTTCGGCGACGATCTCGGGGGTAATGGCGATGTTCCGCCGGCTGGCCTCTGATGCGGTCATGCCAGATGGGTTCCCATGAAGCAGTGTGAAGAAATCAGGATAGCGCGCGCACGATGCCGTCGAACAGCCCGCGCCCGCCAATGCCGCCATGCAGCGGGTCCACGGCGTCCTCCGGATGCGGCATCATGCCCAGGACGGTCTTGGTCTCGTTGAAGATGCCGGCGATGTTGCGGGTCGACCCGTTCGGGTTGCCGGTGCCATCGACCGCGCCATCCGGGGCGCAATAGCGGAAGGCCACGCGGCCCTCGCTTTCCAGCCGGTCCAGCGTCGCCTCATCGGCGAAGTAATTGCCGTCGTGATGGGCCACCGGCACGTTCATCACCTCACCCTCGGCCAGGCCGCTGGTGAAGATCGACTGGCTGGTCTCGACGCGCAGATCGACATTGCGGCAGACGAATTTCAGATCGGCGTTGCGCATCAGCGCGCCGGGCAGCAGCCCGGTCTCGGTCAGCACCTGGAAGCCGTTGCACACACCCAGCACCGGGACGCCGCGCTTCGCCTTGGCGACCACGTCCTGGACGATGGGCGAGCGCGCGGCCATGGCGCCGCAGCGCAGGTAATCACCATGCGCGAAGCCGCCCGGCAGCACGATCAGATCGACATCGGGCAGGCTGGTTTCCAGATGGAAGATCATCAGCGGATCGATGCCGGAAGCCTGGCGCAACGCGACGCGGATATCCTGCTCGCGGTTGGTGCCGGGGAAGATGATGACAGCGGATTTCATGGAGCGGCCGCCCCCTTATGCGATGGGGTCCGAAAACGAAGCCGAACCTATGCCCAGCGCGCTCGAAAGGCAAGACCGGATGGGGGCGTGCGGGGAGAATGCGGCCATGGGTTAGTCCCGAAACAGGTACATCGTGAAATCGGTCAGGAAATATTCGTGGCGCAGCAGCACGCGCGGCGTCAGCGTGCGGCAGTAATTCAGCGTTTCGGCCGGGTCGAGGCGCAGATAGCCCTCGATATTCTCGGTCGGGTCCCAGCGCGACAGCGAGGTGAAGGCAACGGCCCGGCGGCAGGCCTGGAACAAGGTGGCGATGGTCTGGTGGGCCTCCGCCTCGGTCATGACGACGAAGATGCCGCTGGCGATGACGATATCGGCCTGCCAGCGCTGCGGGTCCTGTGCCAGATCGGCGACCTCGAACCGGGTGCCGATGGTGGGCGGGTGCTCACGCGCCCGCGCGCCCTCGATCATCTCCGGCAGGAGGTCGATGCCGGTATAGCTGCCCTGGAAATCCTGTTCGGCCAGATGATCGACGAAATCGCCGAGGCCGCAGCCGACATCGAGTACCGAATCGGTCGGCCCGATGCCAATGCCCGCAAGAGCGGCGAAGCGGACCTTCTGCTCAAAGCTGGACGGCCAGCCCTGCGCATCGGGGCCGGCGCCGTATTCCTGCAAACGGGGGCGGTAGAGCGCGGCCAGGCGCTCCTCATGGCTCGTCGGGGGGCGGCGTTGCGCCACTGGCCTTAGCCGACAACCTCGACGGTGTAATTCTCGATCACCGTATTGGCGAGCAGCTTCTTGCACATCTCGTCGACGGCGGCTTTCGCCTTGGCGGGGTCGGTTTCCGCCAGATCGAGTTCGATGTACTTGCCCTGGCGGACCTCGTCGACGCCGGAGAAGCCGAGCGAACCCAGCGCATGCCCGATCGCCTTGCCCTGCGGGTCGAGCACGCCATTCTTCAGGGTGATGTGAATCTTGGCCTTCACGAAACTCTTCCTGTCCTGATCACGGGAATGGAAAACGGGCAATGCCCGCTTACTGCATGACCTTCGGGCCCTTCATGTCGGTCGGCCCACCCTCCGGCAGAATGCCGAGGCGACGGGCGACTTCCTGATAGGCTTCCTTCACCCCGCCGAGATCCTGGCGGAAGCGGTCCTTGTCCAGCTTCTCGTTGGTCTTGACGTCCCACAGCCGCATGTTGTCCGGGCTGATCTCGTCGGCCAGGACGATGCGCATTTCTTCTTCGGTGTAGAAGCGCCCGAATTCCAGCTTGAAATCGACCAGCCGCAGGCCGATGCCGAGGAACAGGCCGGTCAGGAAATCATTCACCCGCAGCGACAGCGCCAGAATGTCGTCGATCTCCTGCGTCGTCGACCAGCCGAAGGCGGTGATGTGCTCTTCCGAGATCATCGGGTCGCCCAGCGCGTCGGATTTGTAATAATACTCGACCAGCGAGCGCGGCAGGGTCTGCCCCTCAGGCACGCCGAAGCGCTTCACCAGCGAGCCGGCGGCGATGTTGCGGACCACGACCTCGATCGGGATGATCTCGACCTCACGCACCAGCTGCTCGCGCATGTTCAGGCGGCGCACGAAATGCGTCGGAATACCGATCTCGGCCAGCCGCAGCATCAGATATTCCGAGATGCGGTTGTTCAGCACGCCCTTGCCGGTGATGACGCCGTGCTTCTGGTTGTTGAAGGCGGTTGCATCATCCTTGAAGTACTGGACGAGCGTGCCGGGCTCTGGTCCCTCGAACAGGACCTTGGCCTTGCCCTCATAGATGCGTCTGCGTCTGGCCATGCTGGCGAACCTCGAAGAAGAAAGACAGCCCGGGAACCGGGCATCAGCGACATTCCTGACTATCCCCAGAGGGGCGGCGCCGCTATCGCCACCCTATAGCAGGAAGAGCCTGACGAAACAACGCAACTGAATATCCTTATTCCAGCACGACCGGGGCGAAGGCGGCGGTGTTGGGCGCACCGGCGGAAAACAGCCAGACAGGCCGCCCGGTTTTCTCGATCCGGGGGCGGGGCAGGGCGATCAGCGAGGCAGAGACGGTGCCGAAGCCGCCCTCGCCATGGATCGTCATGGCGCCGCGCGGGCCGGCGCTTTCCTCATGCTCGGTGCTGGCCATCAGGGCCTGCCAGTCCTGCCAGTCGCCGGTATCCGGGTTGGGCGCGGTTGCTGCCTCGAAACGCGGCTTGTGGTGCAGGATGCGCGCGCTCTGCGGGTCATCCAGATCATGGGCGGTCAGCATATGCAGGCCGGGCGCGACGATGGTGATGTCGATCTTGTGGCTCGCCTCGCCCAGGCTGCGCACCCAGAAGGCGCCTTCGCTATCGGCCAGCAGCATGTTGAACGGGCGGTAGGCGGCCGGGTCCAGGAAGGCCAGCGCATCGGCCGCGGCGGCCGCATCGGCATGATCCAGCGCCTCCAGCACCAATTCGCCCCGGCTGCGCTTGCCGGGCGCCGGCCCCAGCGAGCCGACGCGGTTCAGCATCGCGGCGACGACGCCATGATCGTTCAACCCGAGCCAGCTGCCGCCGGCCAGAACATCCAGCCCGGCCACGACTTCCGGCCTGTCCGTCCAGTGCCGGGCGGGTGGCTGCCAGGGACGCCCCGCCATCTCGTCGCGGTTGGCGGCGATCAGGACGGGCCAGTCATGACCGGGGCGATGCAGCAGAACGACGGTACACATAATGGCGATCCCGATAAGGATTTTAGAGGTTGATTCGTATCAATGCCGGTTGGCGAAAGCCGGGGCATGCTCCTATATGGGGAGAGCGGCATGAGACCGCGTCCTATGACCATAAATGACTTCGGAGAAAGCGCATGTCGTCCTTCAGTGACCGCGAACAGGCCTTCGAGAACAAGTTCAAGCATGATGCGGAGCTTCGCTTCAAGATCGTCGTTCGCCGCAACCGGCTGCTCGGTCTCTGGGCGGCCGAGCTGATGGGCGAAACCGGCACGGCTGCCGACGACTACGCCAAGAGCGTCGTCGAATCCGATTTCGAGAAGCCCGGCCATGACGATGTAGTGCAGAAGCTGCTGACCGATTTCAAGGCTGCCGGAATCGAGATGACCGACCGCGAGATTTTGAAGCAGATGGACGAATTGCTCGTCACCGCCCAGCAGCAGGTGACGACGGAGTAAGACACTACTCCCCCCGTCATTCCCGGGCTTGTCCCAGGAATCCAAACTTCAGCCTACTCGACCAACATCCAGTAAGCGGAACCATGGACCCCCGGCACAAGGCCGGGGGTGACACTTTGGAGGATATCCCTTACTCCCCAAACACCCGGGCGAAGATCGTGTCGACATGCTTGGTGTGGTAGCCCATGTCGAACAGCGTCTCGAGGGTGGAGGGGGACAGCTTCGCCGTCACATCGGCATCGGCCTTCAGCAAATCGAGGAAGTTGGCGCCCTTTTCCCAGACCTGCATGGCGTTGCGCTGCACGAGGCGGTAGGAATCCTCGCGGCTGGCCCCGGCTTGCGTTAGCGCCAGCAGTACGCGCTGCGAGAACACCAGCCCGCCCAGCTGGTTCAGATTCTTGTCGATGGCGTCGGGATAGACCACCAGCTTGTCGATCACGCCGGTCAGGCGCGCGAGTGCGAAATCCAGCGTCACCGTGGCATCGGGGGCGATCATTCGTTCCACCGAGGAATGGCTGATGTCGCGCTCGTGCCACAGGGCGACATTCTCCATCGCCGGGATCGCCATGCCGCGCACCAGCCGGGCGAGGCCGGTCAGATTCTCGGTCAGCACCGGGTTGCGCTTGTGCGGCATCGCCGAGCTGCCCTTCTGGCCGGGCGAGAAATACTCCTCCGCCTCGCGCACTTCGGTGCGTTGCAGATGGCGGATCTCGATGGCCAGATGCTCGATGGAGCTGGCGATCACGCCCAGCGTGGCGAAATACATCGCATGCCGGTCGCGCGGGATCACCTGGGTGGAGATCGGCTCGATTTTCAGCCCCAGCTGCTTGGCGACATGGGCTTCGACGCGCGGGTCGATATTGGCGAAGGTGCCGACCGCGCCGGAAATCGCACAGGTGGCGATCTCCTCGCGCGCGGCGGCCAGCCGGTCGCGGTTGCGCTTGAACTCGGCATAGAAGGTGGCCAGCTTCAGCCCGAAGGTCACCGGCTCGGCATGGATGCCGTGGCTGCGGCCCATGCAGACCACATCCTTGTATTCATAGGCCCGGCGCTTCAGCGCGGCCAGCAGCTGGTCGATATCCTCCAGCAGGATATCCGTCGCCTCGGCCAGCTGCACCGACAGGCAGGTGTCCAGCACGTCGGAGGAGGTCATGCCCTGATGGACGAAGCGGGCTTCCTCACCGACATGCTCGGCCAGGTTGGTCAGGAAGGCGATGACGTCATGCTTCACCTCGCGCTCGATCTCGTCGATGCGGGCGGGGTCGACCTTGCCGCGCCCGCGCTCCCAGATCGCCTTGGCGGCTTCCTTCGGTACCACGCCCAGCTCGGCCAGCGCGTCGGTGGCGTGCGCCTCGATCTCGAACCAGATGCGGAAACGGTTCTCGGGCGCCCAGATGGCGGTCATGGCCGGGCGGGAATAGCGCGGGATCATGGGATTTCTTCACGTTGCGTCAGGGAAAAACAGGCGGACGGAGTATAGCAATCTCGCGCAAGCCTGCACGGGTGAATTCATTTACCCTATGATGCAGCCGGAACAGAGGGAGAAATACCATGCGGGTTCAAGGCGTGCCGATGCGGCCGATCCGCGTGACGCAGGACGGATCGGCGGTCGAGATCATCGACCAGACGCGCCTGCCGCATGATTTCGCGCTTGTCCGGCTGGAAACGCTGGAGGAAGCCGCGCTGGCGATCCGCGCCATGCTGGTGCGCGGCGCGCCGCTGATCGGCGCCACGGCGGCCTATGGGGTGTGGCTCGCACTGCGCCGCGAGGCCTCGGATGTGGCACTGGCCAAGGCGTGCGATGTGCTGGCGGCGACCCGGCCGACGGCAATCAATCTGCGCTGGGCGCTGGAGGATATGAAATCCGTCCTCACCCCGCTGCCGGAAGCGGCGCGCGCTGCCGCCGCTTTCGAGCGGGCGGGCCATATCGCCGAGGAAGATGTGGCGATGAACCACGCCATCGGCCGTCACGGGCTTGGCATGATCGAGAAACTGGCGCGACCCGGCAGGCCGGTGAATATCCTGACCCATTGCAATGCCGGCTGGCTGGCGACGGTGGATTGGGGCACGGCGACATCACCGATCTACCAGGCGCATGATGCCGGTATCCCGGTCCATGTCTGGGTCGATGAGACAAGGCCGCGCAACCAGGGCGCCAGCCTCACGGCGTGGGAGATGGTCAATCACGGCGTGCCGCATACGGTGATCGCCGATAATGCCGGCGGCCATCTGATGCAGCGCGGCGATGTCGACATGGTGATCGTCGGCACCGACCGGACCACCGCGAATGGCGATGTGTGCAACAAGATCGGCACTTATCTGAAGGCGCTGGCGGCGCGGGACAATAGCGTGCCCTTTTATGTCGCCCTGCCGTCGCCGACCATCGACTGGTCGCTGCCCGACGGCGCTGCTATTCCCATCGAGGAACGCGACGGGCGGGAGGTCACCCATATCTGGGGCCAGAGTGAGGAGGGTAGCGTGCTGCCGGTGCGGATCACCCCGCAGGGCAGCGCCGTCGCCAACCCGGCCTTCGACGTGACACCGGCGCGGCTGGTCACCGGCCTGATCACCGAGCGCGGCATCGCCGAGGCCAGCACCGAGGGGCTGCTGGCGCTGTTTCCCGAACGCCGGCTGAAGGCGGCCGGGGAATGACCGAGCAGGGTCTGAGGCAGGCGCTGATCGATGCCTGCCGGAAGATGAACGGGCTGGGCATCAACCAGGGCAAATCCGGCAATGCCAGCATCCGCCTGCCGGACGGGTCCGGGCTGCTGGTTACGCCGTCCAGCCTGGCTTATGAGGCGATGCAGCCTGCCGATATCGTGGCACTGGACTGGGATGGCACGCCCACCGGCCCGCGCCTTCCCTCCAGCGAGTGGCGCTTCCATCTGGACATCATGAAGGCCCGGCCCGATGCCGGGGCGATCCTGCACACGCATTCGATATTTGCGACCACCCTGGCCTGTCTCGGCAAGGGCATACCGGCCTTTCACTACATGGTGGCGGTGGCCGGCGCAGCGGATATCCGCTGCGCCCCCTATGCCACCTTCGGTACGCAGGCGCTGTCCGACCATGCGGTGGCGGCGCTGGAGGGTCGCAAGGCCTGCCTGCTGGGCAATCACGGCATGATCTGTCTGGAGGCAAGTATCGGCCAGGCCCTCGATCTTGCCGTTGAGGTTGAGACGCTGGCCGCGCAATATTGGCGGGCGCTGCAGATCGGCCAGCCCAACCTCCTGTCGGATGCGGAGATGGCGGCGGTGCTGGAACGCTTCGGACGGATGCGCTACGGGCAATCACCGGAATAAAGGGAGCTTCCCATGAGTCTCGCGACCGGCACCAACATCACCCTGGAGGCGGCGCTGCGCGAGGCGGAGGAACGCTTCGTCGCCGCCAACCCGGCCAGCCAGCGCCTGCATGCCCGTGCCGCCGAGGTGATGCCCGGCGGCAATACCCGCACCGTGCTGTTCTACGGCCCGTTTCCGCTGACCCTGTCGCGCGGCGAGGGTTGCCGGGTCTGGGACGCCGACGATCACGAATACACCGACTTTCTGGTCGAATACACGGCCGGCCTGTACGGCCATTCCAACCCGATCATCCAGGGCGCGGTCGAGGCGGCGCTGTCGGAAGGCATCGTGCTGGGCGGCCCCAATCTGCTGGAAGCCAGCTTTGCCGCTGCGCTGTGCGAGCGCTTCCCGGCGGTCGAGCGCATCCGGTTCTGCAATTCCGGGACCGAGGCCAATCTCTTCGCCTTGTCGGCGGCGCGGGGGGCGACAGGGCGCGAGAAGGTGATGGCCTTCCGGGGCGGCTATCATGGCGGGGTGCTGTATTTCGCCGGGCCGAACCCGCTGAACGCGCCCTTCCCGATGGTGATGGCGGACTACAACGACATCGAGGGGGCGGTCGCCCTGATCGAGCAGGAAGGGGCCAGCCTGGCCGCTGTCATCGTCGAGCCGATGCTGGGCTCCGGCGGCTGCATCCCGGCCACGCCGGAATTTCTGCAGGCTTTGCGCGCTGCCACGGAAAAGACCGGCGCGCTGCTGGTGTTCGACGAGGTCATGACCTCGCGCCTGGCACCCGGCGGGCTGCATGGTGTGCTCGGGCTGACGCCGGATCTGGTGACGCTTGGCAAGTATCTCGGCGGCGGGCTGACCTTCGGCGCGTTTGGCGGCCGGGCCGATATCATGGACCGGTTCGACCCGCGCCGCGCCGATGCCTGGTCGCATGCCGGCACCTTCAACAACAATATCCTGACCATGGCGGCCGGGCTGGCCGGGCTGACCCAGATATATAGCCCGAAGGCGGCCACCCTGCTGAACCGGCGCGGCGACAAGCTGCGCCAGCGCCTGAACGCCGCCGCCGAGCGGCTGAACCTGCCGGTGCAGGTGACCGGCCAGGGCTCGATGATGTGCCTGCACGCGACCGCCGGTCCGATCCGCCGGCCCGCCGATGTCGCCGCCATGCCGAAGGCGCTGCGCGACCTGCTGCATTTCGACCTGCTGGCCAAGGGCCAGTACATCGCCCGGCGCGGCATGATCAATTTGTCACTGCCGATGGAGGATGCCGATATCGACCGCTTCGTCGCCGCCTTCACCGACATGCTGGAAAGCCGCAAGAGCCTGATCGCGCAAAGCGCCGGCTAGGCGTCAGTCAAATTCATACACATCCATCGCCAGCACGGCGCTGTCGATGCTGTGATGGACACGACGGCCGATGCCCGTATCGCTGGCGCCCATGGCGGCGAAAAGCGGCAGGAAATGCTCCTCCGTCGGGTGGTTTTGCACCGCATGGGGCGCCAGGCTGCGATAGGCCAGCAGATCGGCGGTGCGGCCCTCGGCCAGCGCCTGCTCGGTCCAGTCGACAAAGCCGGTGACCCAGCCCGGCGCTGGCCCGGACCTGTCCTGTGTGAAGAAGGCGCGCAGATTATGCGTCAGACTGCCGGAGCCGAGGACCAGCACGCCCTCCGCGCGGAGCGGCCGCAAGGCAGCGCCCAGTTTCAGGTGATGCTCGGGGCCATGCCCAGTCTGGACCGAGACCTGGAAGACCGGCACATCGGCCTCCGGATACATCAGATGCAGCGGCACCCAGGCCCCGTGATCGAGCCCGCGAAGCGGATCCGCGCCGGCCTCGAAGCCGGCGTCGCGCAGCAATGCCTGCGCCCGCGCGGCAGTCTCCGGCGCGCCGGGGGCAGGATAGCGGATATCGAACAGCGCCTGCGGGAAGCCGCCGAAATCATGGATGGTTTCCGGCTCCGCCGTGGTCGCCACGGTGGGCTGCTTCTGCTCCCAATGCGCCGAGACGCAGAGAATGGCAGCGGGTGTGCCGATCTGCTGGCCATAGGCCTTCAGGAAGCGATGCGCCGGCCCGTCCTGGAGCGCCAGCATCGGCGAGCCATGGGAAACGAAGATCGCGGGGTAAATCATGATCGATCCTCAAAGCAAAAGGGCGGGCCTTGCGACCCGCCCTGTCATTGCGTGTCTGTCGCCGGTTTACGAGGCGAGGCGGACCCGCTGCAAGACCGGCACCCGGTCGGCCAGCGCATAGGCGCCATTGCCCAGCAGGATGGCCACAACCGAGGTTGCGATCAGGAAGGCCGGGTATTCCCAGCCACCACCCGGGGCGGAGAACAGCCAGCCCTTATCGGCATGGACCAGGAACAGTGCGCCCAGCAGGGCCGGGATCAGCGCAGCCGACACGACCCTTGTGCCGACGCCCAGGATCAGCAGCAACCCGCCGCCGACCTCTGCCAGGATCGTCAAATAGCCAAGAGCTTCCGGCAGGCCCAGCGACACGAAGAACTTCGCCGTCCCGGCCGGGGTGAAGACCAGCAGCTTCAGCAGGCCATGCGACAGATACATGAGGCCCAGCGACAGCCGGGTAATAAGGGCGGCATAGGCGACAGTGTGTGTGTTCGACATCTCTCAAACCCTCCATATCGGATCGGGGGGCGGCACGACGTCGCCCGTTGCCGCTGAAGATACGCTCTTCACCGAGGGACACAATCCGGGTTCAGGGAAACAGATTGTCGCCATTTCGGCGACAATCGAGAGAAATGGTGCCCGCTGCCGGACTCGAACCGGCACTTCCATACGGAAAACAGATTTTAAGTCTGCTGCGTCTACCGGTTCCGCCAAGCGGGCACGTGAGCACGGTCGGGCATTGATAGCCCGAAGCCGGCGCGGGAGACAAGACGGGCTGCCATGCCCAGGGCAAGCCCGGGCATGGCAAGGGAAAGAGGAGCGGCTGTTACGCCGCCCGTTTGGCCGGAACGCCGGTGCCTTCGCCGAGATCCCAGAACAGGCCGGCCATCATCTGCAGGCCTTCGCGGATGATCGGCAGCAGGGCGTGCTCGTCCGGCGCGTGCTGGGAGCAGGAGGCGTAGGAATGCGGCACCCACACGGTCGGCAGCTTCAGCACCTCGGTGAAGATGTCGTTCGGCAGCGAGCCGCCGAGATTGGGCAGGATCGCCGGCTTCACGCCCAAAGTGGACTGGATCGAGCCGACCGCCCATTTCACCCACGGGTCTTCCGGGTCCAGCCTCGTGGCCTGGAAATAGGCGTCACGGCTGGGGGCCAGCTGGATCATCGGGAAGCCGCGCGCATCCAGATGCTTGCGCAAGGAGGGAAGGAAATTCTCCGGATCGCTGCCGACCACGAAGCGGATCTGGCAATGCGCCTTGGCCGAGGGCGGGATGGCGTTGACCGGGCGCTCCGGATTGCCGGTCTTGAAGGCCAGCACGTCGAAGCTGTTCCAGCCATAGACGCGCTCAGCCGGGGTCATGCCCGGCTCACCCCACCATTCATCGACGGCCGGGCCGTCCTCGCCGCCATCGACGGTGCAGTCGGCCAGAGCGACGCGCACCGAATTGGGGATCGGCGTCGGCAGGAAGCCATCAACCAGAATCTTGCCGGTCGGCGAGCAGATCGAGGCGATGGCATGCGACAGGATCACGCCGGGATCGGCCAGCAGCCCGCCCCAATTGCCGGAATGATGCGCGCCCTCGCGCAGCTCCAGCCACATGTCGAAATTGAAATTGCCGCGCGCGCCCAGGAAGATCGTCGGCCGGCCCGGCTGCAAGCGCGGCCCGTCGGAGGCCAGCAGCAGATCGGCGGACAGCGCCTCGCTCTCCTGCTCGCACAGAAGGCGCAGGCCGGGGGAGCCGGTCTCCTCGCCGGTCTCGATCAGCAGCTTGCAGTTGAAGCCCAGGCTGCCGCGTGTCTCGATCACCGATTTCAGCGCCTGGATGTTGATCGAATGCTGGCCCTTATTGTCGGCCGTGCCGCGCCCGTAGAGCTTGTCGCCCTCCTGCTTCAGCTCCCAGGGGGTGATGCCGTCACGCCACTGATCCTCCAGCCCCCGGATCACATCGCCATGGCCGTAGGACAGCACGGTCGGCAGATCGGCGCCCTCGATACGCTGGGCGATCAGGAACGGCCCGCCATGCGACACCGGGTTCGGCACGATGCGGCAGGTGAAGCCGATGGCTTCCAGCGTCGGCTGCATCTCGTCCGTCAGATAGGCGAGCAGCGCATCCTTGCGCTCCGGATTCTGGCTCTCGGTCGGAATCGCCACCCGGCGCGCCAGATCCTTCAGGAAAACGCCATTGTCGAGTTGTGCCACCGCATCCGCGATCGCCGCTTGTCTGCTCATGAAACCTGTCCGTTTGCCGAGTGGAGGAAAGGAGGGCAGCTTAGTCCCGGCAGAGAGAAGACCGCAAGCTGGGTAAAGACGAATGCCGGCCTGCGTTAATTTAAAATTATACCGCGCAGCATCATGCGTTATGATTATTTGGGTATCCTTATTGAGGAGGAATAACCATGAGCACTCATTTCATTCTGTCGCGCCGCAAGGCGATTCTCGGGGCTCTGGGCGGGGCGGGGCTGGGGTTGATGGCGGGGCTGCCGCGCTCCAGCCTGGCGGCGTCCGGCGCGCGTCCGACCTCCCGGCTGAATGCGAGCGAGGCGCTGAACAGCCTGATGGCCGGCAATGCGCGCTATGTCGCCAACCAGCCGAATGCGCTGAGCTATGTGCCGGGCCGGGCGGCGCTGACCACCGGGCAGTCCCCTTTTGCGATCATCCTGAGCTGCGCCGATTCGCGGATCACCCCGGAATTCGCCTTCGACCAGCGGCCGGGCGATCTGTTCGTCACGCGGGTTGCGGGCAATTACGTGACCGTCGATTCGCTGGCGACCATCGAATATGGCGTCGAGTTTCTGGGCGCCTCGCTGATCATGGTGTTGGGTCATACGAGCTGCGGCGCCTTGAGCGCCGCCGTCGAGGTGGCGAGGAACGCGACAGTGCTGCCCGGCAGCCTGCCGAAGCTGGTCGCCCAAGTGCTGCCCGCGGTCGAGCGCGTGAAGGCGGAAAAGGGCATGCTGCCCCCGGCCGAGATGGCGGCGGCGTCGATCATCGAGAATGTCCGCGAGAATGTCGAACGCCTGCGCACCGCAGCGCCGCTGCTGTCGCATTATGCCGAGCGGGGCGAGATCAACGTCGTCGGTGGCCTGTATCATCTGGGGACCGGCCAGGTCGAGATCATCGGCGTTTAGGCTGCGGCTGCGTCCACGGCTTCGGCCAGGGCGCAGAATTGCTGGATGGTGAGCTGCTCGGCTCTACCGGTCGGGTCGATGCCGGTGGCCGCCAGCAAAGGCAGCGGGTCGATGCCGAGTGTCTTCAGGCTCTGGCGCAGCATCTTGCGGCGCTGGCCGAAGGCGGCGGCTGTCACCCGTTCCAGCGTGGCCTTGCGGGCTGGGGCCAGCGGCTTGGGGCGCGGGACCAGCCGGATGACGGTGGAGACCACCTTGGGCGCCGGAGTGAAGGCGCGCGGCGGTATGTCGAACACCGCCGAGGCCTCGCACAGCCATTGCGTGATGACTGACAGCCGGCCATAGGCATCGCCACCCGGTTTGGCGCGCAGCCGGTCGCCGACTTCCTTCTGGAACATCAGGGTCAGCCCGTCCAGCGTGTCCAGCCGGTCAAGCCAGCGCATCAGCAGCGCCGTGGCGATGTTGTAGGGCAGATTGGCGGCGATACGGTGCGGCGCCGGGCCCAGGCTGGTGATATCAATTTCCAGCGCATCCGCCTCGATCACCGTCAGCCGGCCGGCGGCGGCCTCGACCAGCGGCTGCAACGCCACGATACAGCGCTGGTCGCGTTCAATGGCGACAAGCCGTGTGGCGCCGGCCAGCAGCAAGGCGCGGGTCAGCCCGCCGGGGCCGGGGCCGATCTCGATTGTGGTGCCACTCGCCAGATCGCCGGCGCTGCGCGCGATCCGGCCGGTCAGGTTCAAATCGAGCAGGAAATTCTGGCCAAGCTGCTTCTTCGCCGCCAGCTCGTTGCTGGCGATGACCTCGCGCAGCGGCGGCAGGGCGGCAATGGCCGCCTGGATGTCATCCATGAAGACGCAGGGCATGGAGACGCCGGGCCGCCATCTCGCCGGCGAGGATCAGCGCTTCGCGCAGGCTGGCCTCGTTCGCCGTGCCGGTGCCGGCAATGGCCAGGGCGGTGCCGTGATCGGGCGAGGTGCGCACGAAGGGCAGGCCCAGCGTCACATTCACACCGCCGTGGAAATCCAGCGTCTTGATCGGGATCAGTGCCTGGTCGTGATACATGCACAGCGCCGCGTCATAGGTCTCTCGGGCTTCGGCATGGAACATCGTATCGGCGGAGAGCGGACCGCGCGCATCAATGCCCTCGGCCCGCAGGGCTTCGACCGCCGGGGCGATGATCTCGACATCCTCGCGGCCGATGGTGCCGGCCTCGCCGGCATGCGGATTCAGCCCGGCAATTGCCAGCCGGGGGGCGGGAATGCCGAAATCCCGCGCCAGCGCTGCCGCCGTGATCCGCCCGACGCTGATAATGGCGTCCAGGGTCAGCAGGCCCGGCACGCGGGCCAGAGCGACATGAATGGTCACCGGCACCACCTTCAGCTGCCGGCAGGCCAGCATCATCACCGGCTGGGTGCCGGGGCCGGCCAGTTCGGCCAGATATTCGGTATGGCCGGGATGCCGGAACCCGGCTTCGTAGAGTGTCTGCTTCTGGATCGGATTGGTCACGACGGCGCCGGCCTCGCCGCGCTGCACCAGCGCCACGGCGCGGTCGATGGACCGGATCACTGCCGCCGCATTGGCGATGTCCGGCCGGCCATAGGCCACCGGCGTGGCCAGAGTCTCCGGCAGAACCGGCAGGGCGCTGGCAAACACATCTGTCGCCTGCATCGGCGAGTCTATCGACGCAATCGGCACCGCATATCCCAGCATTCCGGCCAAAGCGGTCAGGCGCGCCGGATCGTCGATCAGGAAGAAGCAGGGCAGTTCCGGTGTGCGGTTCAGCCAGGCTTTCAGGGCGATTTCCCCGCCGATGCCGGCGGGTTCGCCCATGGTCAGCGCCAGCGGCAGGGATACCGCCATGCCGGCCTCAGATGCGGATATCGACGAAGGCGGCGCGGCGCAGGTCACGCATCAACCGGCGGGCCAGCACCTCCAGCTTCTCATTCTCCAGACGCTGGCGGATTTCCGGCCGCGAGGGCAAATCGCTGATGGTGGCTTCGCGACCGCACAGCACGATCAGCGCCGCGCCGCCGGGCAGGGCAACGCTGTCGCTGGCCTGGCCGACTTCCAGATTGGCAATGGCGCGCTGGATCAGCGGCGACAGATCACCCTGGCGCAGCGTGCCCAGATCCAGCGGTGCCGGCGCCTTGAACTGCGCGGCGACGGATTCCAGCGCGCCGCAGGCATTGGCCTGGGGAATCGCCATACGCATTTTCGAGGCAATCTCATCGACCTGCTCCGGCGGGGTATCGGCCAGCACGGGCAGGGGCATCTGGGTCAGGGTGACGCGCGCCTCGGAGGGCGGGGCCTGCGCGCGGATGCGGCGATCCTCCAGCTTCAGCAGGTAATAGCCGAGCACGGTGCGCACCGGGCTGGAAACCTGTCCCGGCTGCAGCGCGTTGAGCGCCTGGGACAATGGCTCGTCCAGCTCTTCCGCCGCAATCCACCCGATATCGCCGCCGGTACGGGCCGAAGCACTCTGGCTGAATTGCTGGGCCAGACCTTCGAAGCTGGCACCATCGCGCAATTGCAGCAGCATGCGTTCGGCGAAGGCGCGAACCTCGTCCTCGCGTTCCGGCGAATCGACCGGCAGCAGGATTTCCTTCACCAGGCTTTCCGGCTTGCCGCGCTGGGATTCAAGCTGGGCCAGCTGCTCGTTGATTTCCTCGTCGCTGACTTCGGCGGCGCCGACGAAGCGCCGCGAGACCACGCGCCGCCAGGACAGAGTGGCGGTGATCTGCTGGTTCAGCGTCTGCGGCGGGATGCCCTGCTGCCTCAGGGATTGAAGCAGCGAGCCGGGCTGCATCCGGTTCTGGCCTTCGATCCGGCGGATAGCCTCGTTTATCTCGGCCTCGCTGACGGTGATGTTCAGCCGGCGGGCCTCCTGCATCTGCAGGCGCTCGTCGATCAGGCCGCGCAACACCTGTGCCGCCAGCCTCTGCCGGGTTTCCTGATTGTTCGGCATGCCGGCGCCGAAGATCGTCAGCGATATCCGGATGTCGAGATCGAGGACGGAGATAATCTCGTCATTGACCACGGCGGCAATGCGCAGCGCTGTGCCTTGTGCCACAGCCGGTTGGCTGGCGATCACACTCGTCAACAGCATCAGGGCGGCCAGGAGGCCGGTACGCAGCGAAGGCGGCAGAATGTGTGTATAGGTCATGACAGGAGAGGTACCCTTCCGGCTGATCCGGTGCAAGTCGCCGTATATAGGAAAATGGCTGGCGTTGCCGCTGGCGGTCAGAACAGACCCTGATTATCGCCGATCGCACCCAGATTCTTGAACTCGATTCGGAAGAAGATCGAATTATCCGGTTCCAGTCCGATATCGCTGGTGAATTCCCGGCGATAGGTGACGCCGAGCAGGAAGCATTCATCGGCATAGGCCAGGGTCGCCTGGACATCGCGCATGCCGGAATCATCGCCCATTTCACGCACGGCGCGCGAACCGAAGCGCCAGTAGCGGTCAAGCTGTGCGATGAAGCCGGCCGATATCTGCTCGCGATCGCCGAAATCGACTGTTTCGGCCTGCTGCGGCAGTTTCAGGTAATTCAGATTGACCCGGAAGCGCGACGGCCCGGCATAGAGCGAGACCTCGTTGCGGGTGAAGTCCAGCGTCTCATTGTCGAGCCGGAAGCGGTAGACCAGATCGAAATAGGAGCTTGGGGAGACCAGCAGCCGCCCGACATAGTCGGACAGATTATCCTCCAGCCCGGTGCCGCGCGCATAGGTGTCGTCGTCGCGCAGCCGGTAGCTCTGCCCGAGGAACAAGGTGGAGGTGCCGCCCTTGTCGCCATACAGGCCGAAATTCACGCCGTAATCGACGCGGGTGCCGCTGGAAACCCGGTCGACACCGGAAAACCGGTTGGTGCGGAACAGATTGGTCGAATCGAAGATCAGCGCCTGGCTGTCTTCGTTGGAGATATCCTCGGGGTTACTGCCATTCGGGCTGATGACCAGGCTGGTGATCGGTTCGATCATCTGCTGCACCGACCCGCCGCTGCGCACGAAGGGGTAGCGCCAGCCCAGAGCGAGCTGCGGGAAGATGCGGCCGCTCGTGCCATCGTAATTCCGGTTCGGGTTCAGTGGATCGACCAGATCCTGGGTCTGGTAGACATCGGTCTGAAGCGTGGCCGCCAGGCTGTATATCTCACCCGACGGGGCGTAATAGGGCAGATGATAGCCCGAGACGAGCGAGGCGCGGTGGCTGTCGGTGCCAATGTCGCGGGTCAGTGACAGGGCGGTGGCGTCGAAGGAGAAATACCCCCCCAGATTCCCCATATTCGGGGTCAGCACGCGGTGCTGCATATAGGGGGCCACCAGCGGCGTCTGTTCGGAGACATCGTAGGACCGCAGGCCCTGGAAGCGATAGCTGGCGATGGAGGTATAGGCCGTCGGCGCGAAACGCTCGGCATAGAGCCGGCTGGTCAGCACGTCCTTGTTGTCGAGATTGTAGCGCTCCAGATAGGTGCGGTTGCTGACATGCTCGATATCGAAGCCGGCCCGCCAGCGATCCGTCAGATGAAACACGCCGGTGCTGTCGATATGGCCCTGGAGAACCTTTTCGCCGGTCCTGCGGCCGACTTCGCGATCCTCCACCAGACCGAAACTGCCGCCCAGCGTGATCTGGCCGTTGGAGAAGCGCTGCCGGTATTCGCCGAGCAGCAGGCTGCCTTCATCGGACATGAAGATCGGTTCAACCGTCATGTCGCTCTGCGGTGAGAACGTATAGTAGTAGGGCACGCCGACAACGGCGCCGAGATCATCCGAATACCCCAGGCGCGGCACCAGTACGCCGCTGCGTCGGTCGACAGTCGGGTCGGGATGGCTGAAATACGGGGTATAGGCGACCGGGATGCCGGCAATTTCCATGACCGCGTCGCGATAGATCAGATCCTTCGCCACCTCGTCATGCACCACCTCGCGGGCCTTGATCTGCCACAGCGGCGCCCGGGTCGGGTCAGTCTTGCACAGATCGCAGGGTGAATAGACAACGCGGCTCATTTCCTTGCGGTTGCCGCCGACGCGCCGCGCGCTGTTTGCGGCGAGGCGCGAATTATCGGTCATCAGCACCCGAAGCTGGTCGATGAAGCCGTCCTTCATCTCGCCCTGCAGCTCGGCGTAATCGGCGAAGGCGACCTCGCCGGTCGGTTCCAGCAGGATGACGTTGCCGGTCGCGGTCACCGTATCGGTGCGCTGGTTGTAGGTGACCAGATCGGCAGTGACGACGCGGTTCGCCTGCGACACTTCCACATTGCCACGCGCCGTGACGGTCATCAGCTCTTCGTCATAGCTCAGCTCGTCTGCCGTCAGCAGAACGGGCGGGTCCTGCGGCTGTTCCGCCGCGGCCGGTTGCTGCGCAACGGCAGCCGAGGCCAAAGCCGTCAAGCCGAACAGCAGCGCCAGCGGGTAAACGAAAAGCTGCAGCAAGACTTAACCATCCTCAAGGTGGAAGAGCAGCGATATGCCAAGCAGAAGACTGACCACGGCCGGCGTCCAGGCAGACAGCTCTACAGGAATTCGCCCCGACAGACCAAGGGCATAGACAAGATCTGAGCAAAAATACAAAAGGAAGCCCGCGAATAATCCCCCCGACGCCACTGTCAGCGTACCACCGCGCCGCGTCAACCGCAGCGAGAAGGTTGCCGCGATCAGCACCATCGCGCACAAAAGAAACGGGCTGGCGAGCAGGGAATGCAGATAGAGCCTGTGCCGCTGCGCCGAGAAGCCGGCATCTTCCAGCACCTTGATGAAGCGCGGCAGATCCCAGAACGACATGGTTTCGGGCGCGGCGAAGCTCTCCTGAAGGTTTTCCAGCGTCAGATCGGTCGGCAGGCGATAGGTCTCGCGCTGTTGCGGCGCCTCATCGCCTTCCTTGATGACGACGCTCTCGAACACCCAGGTGCCGGGCTCCAGCCTGGCCTGGGCGGCATCGATCCGCCCGCTGAACTGCTCGTTCCTGTCAAACATGAAGACGATGATGCCCCGGAACACCTGGGTTGCCGGATCGACGCCGCCAGCATGCAGGATGGAGGAGCCGGTATCGGTCGACTGGCGCAGCCAGAGGCCAGCATCGGTGACCGACAGGAGGTTGTTGCTCCAGCCCAGATTGGTGCTTTCCAGGAACTCATAGCGGGCCGTCAGGATCGAGGCGAAGGGGTTGAACAGCGTCACCCGGAAGCCGCCGATCAACAGGGCGCAGATCAGCGCCGGTGCCAGGAACTGCCAGACAGATATGCCGGCGGCGCGGGCGACCACCAGCTCCTGGGAGCGGGTCAGCCGGGTAAACGACAGCAGCCCGGCGAACAGCACCACGAAGGGCAGGATGATCTGCGCCATGTTCGGCTGTTTCAGCAGCGCCATGATGATGATGGTGCGGAAGCCGACATCGTCATGCGCGGCCGAGCGGCGCAGCAATTCAATGGTATCGGCGATGAAGACGATGGCGAGAATGCCGAGGAACACACCCCCCACCAGCACCAGGAAATGCCGGGCCAGATACCAGGACAGGGTGAAAGACAGGCGGGTCCGCCCGAAATCGATATTCATCCCCATGCTCATGTCGCAACTGCCTCTACTGTTGCCGGCGGTTTGCGCCGCCGCCGCAGCAGGGCATAGAGGCTGCCAATGATCGGTATCACAACGCAGGCATACATCAGCCCGGCGGCGGACGGAATCCGCGCGGCCAGCGTCATGCTGCCCAGGAACAGCGCCTGACAGGTGAAGACCAGCACGACCGCCGTCAGTATCTTGTAGGGCCGCCCGCGGCGCGAGAATTCACCGCTGAACAGGCAGGCCAGGCCGATCATCGCGAAGCTGAGACTGAGCAGCGGGCTGGCGATGCGGTTATGCGCCTCGGTCATCAGCCTGTTACGCAGGCGGATATCCTCGGGGTCATTGCTCGGCGCCAGCAATTCATGCAGGAAGCGCTCCCGCGGCTCACGCCAGCGCCCGGCATATTCCTGCTGGATATTGCCGATCTCCACCGTATAGCGGTCGAAATACAGCGTGGTCAGGCGGTTCTGCTCGTCGCGGGCTTGCCGGTTGCCATTGATCAGCACGACGCGCGGCCCGGTTTCGGTCACTACCAGCGCGCCCTGCTCGGCGATCAGCGTCTCCGGGCTGTCGGGGTTGCGGCCATCATGGATCAGAATGCCGAAAAGCTGCCCCTCGCTGGTCTGGCGCCGGATATAGACAGTCAGCCTGTCGCCCATGCTGGTGAACACGCCTTCGCGCAGCAGCACGTTGGAGTAATTGTTCCGCACCTCGAACTGCATGTCCTTGAAGTCGCGATAGGCGGCCGGCATGAAATACAGCATCAGCGCATAGCCAACCGCCGTCACCCCGATGGCGGTGATGATCGCCGGGCGGGCCAGCGATGTCGGCCCGATGCCGGCGCCGAACAGCACCACCATCTCGGAATCGCCGATCATCCGGTTATAGGTGAACAGGATGGCCGAGAAACAGGCGATGGGTGTTACCAGCGCCAGGAATTGCGGCAGCAGCAGCACGGTCAAATAGAGGAAGGTGCTGATCGGCAGGCCGCGATTGACGATCAGGTCGATCAGGCGCAGCGACTGCGTCAGCCAGATGGCCGCCGTCAGGCAGATCAGCACATAGATGATGGCGACGACGAGCTGCCGGACGATATAGCGGTCGATGCGGCGGAACATGCTTCCGATTTCAGCCTCAGGCTTCGGGAGTCACGAGGGGCTCATGACGGTCGGGGTATCCGAGTTTACCCTTTGCGTAAAGGCTTTTCGCTGCTTTTCTTCATGGCGCGTACCGGGCTTCGGACGATCCCGGGGCTGCTATGCCCGTCCAGCCTGTGCTATAGACGCCTCATATCGTTAACTCTGTCACGCCTGTTCAGGGGAATATCATGAAGATCGGTTTCGCGAAGCCCGAACTGCCCAAGAAGGGCGCTCTTGTCGTCGGTGTGATGGAGGACCGGAAATTCGGCGCTGTGGCCGCCGATCTCGATCTGCGGACCGGGGGCGCGCTGACGCGGGCACTGGAAGCCAGCCGCTTCACCGGCAAGGCGCACAAGACCCTGCTGATCCTGGCGCCCTATGGCGTTGATGCCTCGCGCATCCTGCTCTACGGCATGGGCAAGCCGGAGGATATGGCGCCGGGCTGGGCGGAGGAAATGGGCGGCAACGTCTATGCGGCCCTGGCCGGCAGCGGCGATACGGAGGCCACGATCTGGCTCGAAGCGGCGGAAGGCAAGTCTGAGGCGCTGGCGATAGCGGCGGCGCATGCCGGCTATGGCGCGCTGCTGCGCAGCTATCGCTTCGACAAATACCGCACCAAGGAAAAGGCTGACGATAAGCCGACGCTGAAGAAGCTGACGGTGCTGGTCGAGCAGGCATCGACGGCGAAAAAGCTGTTCGCCGATCTGGAGGCTGTCGCCGAGGGCGTTTTCCTGACCCGCGATGTGGTGTCCGAGCCGGGCAACATCATCTACCCCGAAACCCTGGCGGCGGTGGCCGAGGGGTTGAGTGAGCTGGGTGTCGAGGTCCAGGTGCTGGGCCAGAAGGAAATGAAGAAGCTGGGCATGGGCGCGCTGCTGGGCGTCGCCCAGGGCAGCGTGCGCGAGCCGAAGATGGTCATCATGCAGTGGAAGGGCGCCCCGAAATCGAAGGAGCCGCCTTTGGCCTTCATCGGCAAGGGCGTGACCTTCGACACCGGCGGCATCTCGATCAAGCCGGCCGGCGGCATGGAAGAGATGAAGTGGGATATGGGCGGCTCCGGCACCGTCATCGGGCTGATGAAGGCGCTGGCCGGCCGCAAGGCGAAGGCGAATGTCATCGGTATCGTCGGGCTGGTCGAGAACATGCCGGACGGCAATGCCCAGCGGCCGGGTGACATCGTCACCTCGATGTCGGGCCAGACCATCGAGGTCATCAACACCGACGCCGAAGGCCGCCTCGTGCTGGCCGATTGCCTGTGGTACTGCCAGGACCGCTTCAAGCCGCGCTTCATGATTGATCTGGCCACGTTGACCGGCGCGATCATCGTGGCGCTGGGCCATGAGCATGCCGGCATGTTCACCGGCGATGACGGCTTGGCCGACCAGCTTTCCGCCTGTGGCAGGGAAATGGGCGAGACTGTCTGGCGCATGCCGCTGGGCGATGCCTATGACAAGGAACTGAACACCGATTCGGCCGATATGAAGAATGTCGGCGGCCGGCCCGGCGGCTCTGTCACCGCCGCCATGTTCCTGAAGCGCTTCACCAATGATGTGCCCTGGGTGCATCTGGACATCGCCGGTGTCGCCTGGGCCTATAAGGACAAGCCGATCGTGCCGAAGGGGGCGTCCGGCTTTGGCGTCCGCCTGCTCGACCGGCTGGTTGCCGCGCATTACGAATCCTGACCGACGTAACTGGAAGGCAGCCCGCCATGGCCGATCCCACCCTGCTTTTCGACAAGCGGCCGGATGGCGTGGCGGTGCTGCGCCTCAACCGGCCGGATATCCATAACGCCTTCGACGACACGCTGATCACCGAGATGACGGCACAGCTGAAGCGGATCGCGGAAGATAGCTCGATCCGCCTGCTGATCCTGGCCTCGGAGGGCAAGAGCTTTTCCGCCGGGGCCGATCTCGGCTGGATGCAGCGCATGGCGTCGCATGGCGAGCGGGAGAATTTCACCGACGCCATCGCCCTGACCGAGATGGTCGAGGCGCTGGACAGCCTGCCGATGCCGGTGGTCGGGCGCGTGCAGGGGGCCGCGATGGGCGGCGGCGTCGGCCTGGTCGCCTGCTGCGACATCGCGATTGCGGTCGATACCGCGAAATTCGCTTTGTCGGAGGTCAAGCTGGGGATCATCCCGGCGGCCATCAGCCCCTATGTGATGCGCGCCATCGGCACCCGTCAGGCGCGGCGCTATTTCCTGACCGGCGAACGCTTCGACGCCGAAACCGCCCGGCGCATCGGCCTGGTGCATGAGGTCGTGCCGGCTGGCGATCTGGATTCCACGGTCGACGCCATCGTGGCCGAATTGCTGAAGGCCAGCCCGATGGCCACCCGCGCTGCGAAGGAACTGATCGCTGCCGTGGAAGGCAAGGAACTCGACGGCAATCTGCGCCGCGATACCGCCGCCCGCATCGCCCGCATCCGCGCCACCCCGGAAGGCAAGGAGGGGCTGGCCGCCTTCCTGGAAAAGCGTACGCCCAACTGGGTGCTTGAATGAAAATTGCCAGTCTGCTGATCGCCAATCGCGGCGAGATCGCCTGCCGCGTCGCCCGTACGGCCCGCCGTCTTGGGATCCGCACCATCGCGGTCTATTCCGAGGCCGATGCCGACAGCCTGCATGTCGCCAGCTGCGACGAGGCCTGGCCCATCGGCCCGGCGCCGGCGCGTGACTCTTATCTGAAGATCGATACTCTTATAGAGGTGGCGCGCAAGGCAGGGGCGGATGCCATCCATCCCGGCTATGGCTTCCTGTCGGAGAATGCCGGTTTCGCCAAGGCCTGTGCCGCAGCGGGTATCCTCTTCGTCGGTCCACCGGCCAGCGCCATCGAGGCGATGGGCTCCAAATCGGCCGCCAAGCAGCTGATGGAAAAAGCCGGGGTGCCGCTGGTGCCGGGCTATCACGGTGACAAGCAGGATGCCGCCTTCCTGGAGCGCCAGGCCAACCGCATTGGCTATCCGGTGCTGATCAAGGCCTCGGCGGGTGGCGGCGGCAAGGGCATGAAGGTGGTCGAGAATCCGGCCGACTTCGCCGGCCAGCTCGCCTCGGCCAAGCGCGAGGCGGCGGCCTCTTTCGGCGATGAACAAGTGCTGATCGAGAAATACCTGATCCGCCCGCGCCACATCGAAATCCAGGTCTTTGCCGACAGCCAGGGCAATTGCGTGTCGCTGTTTGAGCGCGACTGCTCGGTCCAGCGCCGCCACCAGAAGGTGATCGAGGAAGCCCCGGCGCCCGGCATGACCGCAGAACGCCGGCGCGAAATGGGCGATGCCGCCGTCGCGGCAGCCAAGGCTATCGGCTATGTCGGGGCGGGCACGGTGGAATTCATCGTCGATGCCGGCGGTGATTTCTTCTTCATGGAGATGAACACCCGCCTGCAGGTCGAGCATCCGGTGACAGAGATGATCACCGGCCTTGATCTGGTCGAGTGGCAGCTGCGAATCGCCTCGGGCGAGCCCCTTCCGCTGAGCCAGGGCCAGCTTCGCATTGACGGCCATGCCTTCGAGGTCCGGCTCTATGCCGAAGACCCGGCGCGCGATTTCGTACCCCAGACCGGAAGGCTGGCGGCGCTGCGCTTCCCGGCGGAGAGTGAGTCGGTACGCGTCGATACCGGCGTGCGCGAGGGCGATATCGTTTCCGTCCATTACGATCCGATGATCGCCAAGCTGATCGTCCACGGCCCTGACCGCACGGCGGCACTGGCCCGGCTGTGCCAGGCGCTGCGCGAGACGAAACTGGCCGGCTTCACCACCAATATCGATTTCCTGGCCGCCCTCGCCGGCCATCCGGCTTTCGCCGCCGGGGAGGTCCATACCGGCTTCATCGCCGAGCATGAGGCCGATCTGCTGCCGCCCGGCCAGCCGGTGGAGGACACGCATCTGGCGCTGGCCGCCCTGGCCTTCATGGCCGACCGCCAGCGCGCCGCCTGTGAAGCCGCTGCCGCGTCGGGCGATCCGTCATCGCCCTGGCATGCCGTGACGGGCTGGCGGCTGAACGATGATTCTCACCATACGCTGCGTTTCATGGATGGTGAGGCCGAGCGTGCCGTCACCCTGCATTTCCGCCGCGAGGGCTATCGCCTCGATCTGCCGGGCGACAGCCTCGATGCCACGGTCGCGGCCGGGGCCAGCGGCGACATGATCGTCACGCTGGATGGCGTGCGCCGTCTGGCGACGGTGATCCGCGACGGGCTGGACCTCACCGTATTTCCCGGCGGCGGCTTGCCGAGCCGGCGGCTTTCCCTGATCGACCCGCTGCTCGCCGCCGAGGCGATGGCCGAGGGGCAGGGGGCACGCTTCACCGCGCCGATGCCGGGCAAGATCGTGCAGGTGCTGATCGAGGCCGGTGCATCGGTGGAGAAGGGGGCCGCTCTGATCGTCATGGAGGCGATGAAGATGGAACACACCATCGCCGCCCCCGCCAAAGGCACGGTTTCGGAAATCCATTATCAGGTCGGCGATCTGGTCGAAGACGGCGCCGAACTGCTCAGCTTCGAGCGGGCATAGGCGGCCGACGCCCTTTCCGACGGCATAACAGCCCCGGCAGATTCAGTGTGGTCGGTGGGGCGGGCTTGTCGCTACAGTGCGGCAAAAGCATTCCGTAGACAGGGACGAGCCCCATGGCATTACCCAGCCGCGTGAAGATCGTCGAGGTCGGTCCGCGCGATGGCCTGCAGAACGAGGCGCAGATCATTCCGGCGGCGGTGAAGATCGCGCTGATCGACCGGCTGAGCGCCGCCGGCCTGAAAGTGGTCGAATCCGGCAGCTTCGTCTCGCCGAAATGGGTGATGCAGATGGCCGACACCGCCGAGGTGCTGGCCGGCATCTCCAAGAAGCCCGGCACCGTTTACCCCGTGCTTGTGCCCAATCTGAAGGGCCTGGAAGGGGCGCTGGCTGCCGGGGTCATGGAGATCGCGGTGTTTGGTGCCGCCTCCGAGAGCTTTTCCCAGCGGAACATCAACTGCTCCATCGCCGAAAGCCTGGAACGCTTCCGCCCGGTCGTCGAGACAGCTTTGCAGAATGACATTCGGGTGCGCGGCTATATCTCCTGCGTGCTCGGCTGCCCCTATGAGGGCGAGATAGCGCCGGAGGCTGTCGCCTCGGTCGCCCGTTCTCTCTTTGCCATGGGCTGCTACGAGGTGTCGCTGGGCGATACCATTGGCACCGGTACGCCGGGCAAGGCCGGGGCGATGCTGCGCATCGTGGCGTCCGACATTCCGATGGATAAGCTGGCCGTACATTTCCACGACACTTACGGCCAGGCGCTGGCGAATATCTATGCGGCACTGGAGGAGGGGGTGTCGGTCATCGACAGTTCCGTCGCCGGGCTGGGCGGCTGCCCCTATGCCAAGGGGGCCAGCGGCAATGTCGCGACCGAGGATGTGGTCTATATGCTGAACGGGCTGGGCATCGACACCGGCATTGATCTTGATGCGCTGGTGGAGACCGCTTTCTTCATCTCCGACGCGCTGGGCCGTCCGCCGGCCTCCAAGGTCGCGAAGGCGATCGCCGCCAAGAAGGCGTCGTGACCATGGCTCTGGCAAGCCTGAAGGGCCGGCTGCCGGCCCTGCTGGTCATGGCGGTGGCCCTGCTGGTGCTGTTCCTGCCGGTGCCGGAGGGTGCGCCCGCCGGCTTCTCCGCCGCCGCTGCGCTGACCGTCTTCGCCATCGGCTTCTGGGCCACCGGGGCGCTGCCGGAATATCTGACGGCGGTGTGCTTCTTCCTGCTGGCGATGATCTTCAAGGTGGCGCCCGCGCCGGTGATCTTCTCCGGCTTTGCCGCCGGGGCGCTCTGGCTGGTCTTCGGCGGGCTGATCATCGCCGCCGCCGTGCAGAAGACCGGTCTGGGACGGCGCATCGCGGAATTGCTGGTCGGGCGGCTCGCGGGCTCCTATTTCCGGGTCATCTCCGGCGTCGTGCTGGTCTGCCTGGCGCTGGCCTTCCTGATGCCCTCGACCATGGGACGGGTGCTGCTGCTGGTGCCGATCTTCCTGGCGCTGGCCGACCGGCTGGGCTTCGCGCCCGGCAGCAAGGGGCGCACCGGCATGATGGTGGCGGTGGCGCTGGGCAGTTTCCTGGGGCCGGCGGCGATCCTGCCGGCCAATGTGCCGAACAACGTGCTGGCCGGTGCGGCGGAGGCCTATCATGGCATCGTCATCACCTATTTCGACTATCTGCTGCTGCATTTCCCGGTGCTGGGGGCGCTGAAATCGCTGTTCCTGGTGCTGCTGATCTGCCGCATCTTCCCTGATGAGGTGCGCGTCGATCTGGAACCGCCGGCGCAACATACGCCGATGTCGGGGGAAGAGCGCAGCCTCGCCATCATCCTGGGCATTGCGCTGGCCTTCTTCGTCACGGACACGCTGCACGGTATCTCGCCGGCCTGGATATCGCTGGCGGCGGGTGTTGCCTGCCTGCTGCCGATGATTGCCATTGTCACGCCGCAGGGCTTCCGCACCGATGTGCAGATGGGGCCGCTGTTCTATGTCGCCGGCATATTGGGGCTGGGCGCGCTGGTTGCCTCCAGCGGGGTCGGGGATTCGCTCTCGCATCTGCTGCTCAACGCCGTGCATCTGGAGCAAGGGGCGGATGCCTATAATTTCGCGGCTCTGTCCGGTGTCGGCATGGTGCTGGGGATGCTGGCGACCATGCCGGGCATCCCGGCCATCCTGTCGCCCATCGCAGGCGATATCTCGGCCGCGACCGGCATGTCGCTGGAAACGGTGCTGATGCTGCAGGTGGTGGGCTTCTCGACGCTGGTGCTGCCCTATCAGGTGCCACCCGTGCTGGTGGCGCTGCAGGTAGGCGGGGTGTCGGTGCGCGATGCCGCGCGGGTCACGCTGCCGCTGATGCTGCTGACCTGGGTGATCCTGATCCCGCTGGATTATCTCTGGTGGGTGGCGCTGGGAAGGCTGAGCCTCGGATGAGCCTGCATCTGCTGAAACTCTGCGTCGGCGTTGACGAAATCCAGGAGCTGCGTGACTGGCAGGACCAACGCCGGGCGCAGCAGCTGGCCATTGGCGAGACGCCACGGCTGCGCCATGTCACGCGCAACTGGCCGCGCCGCGCCGAGGAGGTGCTGGAGGGCGGCTCGCTCTATTGGGTGATCAAGGGCTTCATCCGGGTGCGCCAGCGCATTATCGGCTTCGACGAGGTGATCGACCCGGTGGAAGGCACGCGCAAATGCGGCCTCGTGCTCGATCCGGAACTGGTCGAAACCGAGTTCCAGCCGCACCGTCCGATGCAGGGCTGGCGCTATCTGGAGCCGGCCGACGCGCCCGCCGACCGGCGCGGCGGCAGTGCCGGCGGCGAGCCCGATTTGCCGCCGGAAATGCTGGCCGAGCTGCGCGAGCTGGGAATCCTGTAAAAAGAACTGGCCCGGGGAGCGCCGGGCCAGAGGATCCTGACAGGAGGGGAAGCCGGGCTTACAGCTTGTCGGCTTCCGTGGCGTAGATCTGCTTCCAGTTGGATTCGCCCTTGCGGATGACGGTCTGGGTGTCGGCCAGGAAAAGCTTGGTGTGCGCGGCTTCCGAGCTGTTCAGGTAAAGCTGGCCATCAACCACCGCCCACAATTCCGGCTTGGTGACGACCTTCTTGCCTTTGCTGGCGCCCGCCGAGCACCAACCGCCATAGGCCGGCGCATATTTCGCCGGGCTGGCGACAAACAAGTCGCGGTTAGCGGCGGAGGCGAAGTGCCACATCACCCCCTGATATTTTGCGGCATACTGGTTGCTGCCCTGGGTCGGCTTGCCGACGGTGTGATAGGCGACGACGTCGTAGCCGCCGACGGCGGCACCGTCCTTCACATAATGCTCATCGGCGGCATTGGCGGCGGCGAAGGGCATCAGGACGGCAATGGCGACAGCGATGGCGTGGCGGCGCAAACGGGAAGTGTTCGAGGGGGAAAATGACATGGGACGGCCTCCGAATAGGGTTGTCCGGTCGGCTTCGCGCCGCCGGTCACACTCCTATTCGCCTGGCCTTGAGAGATGGTTACAAGGCGCGGGAAAATTTTTTACCAGCGCAGGAAACGCGGGCCGAGGGCACTGCCGACTGCGCCGGCCAGGCCGATTCCCAGCGAATACCAGAGCGAGATGAAGGTCAGCGAGGTCTCGTCGCAGGCCAGCGCATAGGCCGCCGCACCGGTCCCGCCGGCCAGCAGGCCGGCGGCCAGGCCGGTCAGCCGGGGCCGGGTGGGGGCCATGTCGCGCAACGCCCATAAGGTGCCGATCAGGGTTGGCATCGACAGCGCCAGGATCGCCCAGGGGCAGCGCAGCACGGAATTGCCGAACAGATAGGCCAGGCGCAGCTCCGGCGGCGTCGCCAGCAGGGCCGCGACGCCGGCCAGCCCCATCGCCGCCGCGACCGCGCCGAGCGTCCAGGCGGCCTTGCCGAAGGGCGCGCCGGGCCGGGCCAGCCGGCTGGCCAGCCAGACGCAGGCGGCACACAGCGCCGCCGCATAGCCCAGCTTGATCCAGAAGGCCGGATCGCCCCACATGAACGGCGGCATCAATCCCAGTCCGGCGACCGAGGCGATGATGCCGAGCGCCAGCCCGGCCGGCAGCACGACGCCGAACCGCCGCGCGAGAGGTGCGCGGGGGGCAGGGCCTGCGCCCTGGGCCAGAAGATCTACCAGCTCGTCGGTCTTCATCTATCCTCTCTCGCCAACGCCGCCAGCTTTTTCAGGCCGCGATGGACTTGCACCTTGAGGGCCGAGGCCGAAACGCCGCTGCGTTGCGCCGCCTCGGTCGCGGTCAGGCCTTCGATCTTCATCAGCCGGATCGCCGTGCGCTGCGCCGCCGGCAATGTCTCCAGCAGCATGCCGAGATCACGTCGTGCGGGAAATTCCTCCGTCGCCTCGGCCGCCAGACTCTCCGCCACATCCTCATAGGGATCGTGCAGCGCCTCGCGCCGGCCGCGCCGCCGCCACAGATCGGTCAGCTTGTGTCCGGCAATGGCGAAGACCCAATTGGCCAAGGGCAGCGCAGGGTCGTACGTTCCACGTTTCACATGCAGCGCCAGCAGCGTTTCCTGCACCAGATCCTCGACTTCATCCGGCATCGCCGCCAGTCGCCGCCGGAAATAGCCGCGCAGCCGCACGACGATCAGGCCGAGCGCGGCGCGGTAGGCGACATCGTCCCCTTTGTGCGCGCGCGCCCACAGGGCAGCCAGCTCGGCATCGGCATTATTTTCTATCACGCATCCGTCACTTCGTTTGGCCCGGCCGTTCGGTTACATCGGGCTCGAAGAAAATGCCATGTCGCCGCAGCAGGCGGGAGGGCAAACCGTGGAAGCGCCAGAGGCGTCAGCGCGAAATACGCTGCGGCGAGACCGTGAAGTCGATGATGGCCGCCCCGGCGCCGCGCGGCTGCAGCGTGATGGTGGCGATCCGGGCGCCGCGCGAATAGGTCATGGTGGTGACGGAGGAGCGCACCACGGTGATCCGGTCCCAGGCGAATTTCGGCATTTCCCGCTCGTAGAAGGCATACATCTCGGTCAGCGGGTAATTGGCATCCAGCGCCAGCCGGCCGATCCAGCCATCCTCGGCGCCCAGAATAATGGTCTTGTCGAGATCCATGCGCGCATTCGCCGGCACCGGCACATCGCTGAACTGCGAGAAGGCGGGGGCCGCATTGCTCTTGCCGTCGCGCTTGTCGCCCGCCGCCGTCGAGGAGGTGCTCACCGTGTTCTCGTTGCCGAGAGGGTTTAACTGACAGCCCGCCAGCGTAAGACCGGTACCTGCCACAAGGGCGATAAGAGCTGGTCGAAATGTCTGCATAGGCATACGCCGGTGGTCTCCCCTTCAATTCTGCGATCGCCCGGCAGCTTTTTAAGGCCGCCGTCCCCGGCAATGCGTCTTCGCGCCTACTATACACCGTAGGCAAACGAGATCATGTCTCAAATTGTAGGAAAATACCGCTCTCCTTGCCGGCCCCGGGCCGGCCCCGGCTCAGCCTGCCGAACAGGGGGCGGCGGAGGCAGGGAAGAATGACACTCTTGTGAACATTAGCGAAAAAACACCTAGACAAGCCAAACCCACCCTTCTATATCTCCGCCCCGCCGCACGATGGCGCCGCCGGAAACGGAACGGCGCGGTGGCCTGGAGAAAAAAGTTCTTGCAAAGGAACACTTTGATCTCTAGATTTCGTTCTCCGGTTCGACGGCCTGTCGACAACCGGATACACCATTACAAACCGCTTAGCGCGACCGGCGCTTGTTCGCCGGGTGTAATTGTGTCGCTCTTTGACAAGTGAATATTGGAAGGGATGCGTGGGCGGCGGCTGATTGGTTGCTGTCCGTCCATTATGCATCTGATGCTTACGAATGGGTTTCCTGTTGTCCGCGAGGGTGATGGGGGATCTGTTAATATGCTTTGTTT